>NZ_CP032084.1:0-1247310 GCF_003600685.1 Achromobacter sp. B7 | reverse complement strand
CAGCCACTCCACGCACTGGCGGATGATGCGGTTACTTTCACGCATTTCAGCGATGCGGACCAGATAGCGGTCGTAGCAGTCGCCGTTGACACCCACGGGGATGTCGAAATCGAGCAGATCGTAGACTTCGTAGGGCTGCGTCTTGCGCAAGTCCCAGGCGACGCCGGAGCCGCGCAGCATCGGGCCGGTAAAGCCCAGCGCCTTGGCACGGTCAGGGTCGACCACGCCGATGCCCACCAGGCGCTGCTTCCAGATACGGTTGTCCGTCAGCAGCGTTTCGTACTCGTCGACGCAGCCCGGGAAGCGGTTGGTGAAGTCTTCGATGAAGTCCAGCAGCGAGCCCGAACGCGCGTCATTCATGATGCGCATTTCTTTGTCGCCACGGTATTTGCTGGTGTCGCCGTACTGCGGCATCGTGTCCGGCAAATCGCGGTAGACGCCGCCCGGACGATAGTAGGCCGCGTGCATGCGCGCGCCCGAGACCGCTTCGTAGCAGTCCATCAGGTCTTCGCGCTCACGGAAGGCGTACAGGAACACCGCCATCGCGCCCACGTCCAGCGCGTGCGAACCCAGCGACATCAGGTGGTTCAGCAGACGGGTGATTTCGTCGAACATCACACGGATGTACTGCGCGCGCAGCGGGGCTTCGACGCCCAGCAGCTTTTCGATGGCCATGACGTAGGCGTGCTCGTTGCACATCATGGACACGTAGTCCAGGCGGTCCATGTAGGGCAGCGCCTGGATGTAGGTCTTGTGCTCGGCCAGCTTTTCAGTGGCGCGATGCAGCAGGCCGATGTGCGGGTCGGCGCGCTGGATGACTTCGCCGTCCAGCTCAAGCACCAGGCGCAACACACCGTGCGCGGCCGGATGCTGAGGACCGAAGTTAAGCGTGTAGTTCTTGATTTCTGCCATGATTTAACGCCCCAAGCCGTAGGAGTCTTCGCGGACCACGCGCGGAGTGATCTCGCGCGGATCGATCGTGACCGGCTGGTAAATGACGCGCCGTTGTTCGGGGTCGTAACGCATTTCGACGGTACCGGACAGCGGGAAGTCCTTGCGGAACGGATGGCCGATGAAGCCGTAGTCGGTCAGGATGCGGCGCAGGTCGGGGTGACCTTCGAAGACGATGCCGTACAGGTCGAACGCTTCGCGCTCGAACCAGCCCACGGCCGGCCAGCATTCCATCAGCGACTCCACGATCGGGAATTCGTCATCGGCGGCCCAGGTACGTACACGCAGGCGCCAATTGTGTTCGATCGACAGCAGGTGGATCACCACGGCGAAACGCGCGCGGTGCACCTTGGCGCTGGGTTCCTCGGGCAGCTGGCGCGTGCCGTTGCCCCAGGTCAGGTAGTCGACGCCACAGAGGTCGATACAGGTTTCAAAGCGCAGGCCGGCTTCGGTGCGCAGCTTGTTGCAGACCGAGAACCATTGCTGCGCGGGCACTTCGAGCGTGAGCTCGCCCAACGCCTCGGTCAGCGCAATATCGGCGCCGAGGGTGGTCTGCAAATTGTTTTTCAGGGTTTCGAGCCTGGTCATCATCTTGTACGCTTAGGTGAACCGATACGCTGGTATCGCAGGGCCGGCGGCAAGGGCTGCCGCGGACGGGGCGAGAGATCAGCGCGCAATCGTGTTGGTCAGGCGGATCTTGTTCTGCATTTGCAGCAAGCCGTAGACCAGCGCCTCGGCCGTGGGCGGGCAGCCCGGCACGTAGACGTCTACCGGTACGATGCGGTCGCAGCCACGAACCACCGAATACGAGTAGTGGTAGTAGCCGCCGCCATTGGCACAGGAGCCCATGGACACGACCCAACGCGGCTCGGGCATCTGGTCGTAAACCTTGCGCAGCGCCGGCGCCATCTTGTTGCACAGCGTGCCAGCAACGATCATCAGATCGGACTGACGCGGACTGGGACGGAAGATGATGCCGAACTGGTCCAGGTCATAGCGGGCTGCGCCCGCGTGCATCATCTCAACCGCGCAACAGGCCAGACCGAAGGTCATGGGCCACATGGAGCCGGTCTTCGCCCAATTAAGGAACTTGTCGGCGCTGGTTGTGATGAACCCTTGCTTGAGAATGCCGTCTATAGCCATATTCGTCTCTGATAGCGTGCGGTGAAGAAAAACCCGTGGGGGTTTATTCCCAGTCCAGCGCGCCCTTTTTCCATTCGTAGATGAAGCCGACGGTCAACACGGCTAGGAAAACCATGACCGTCCAGAAACCGACGAGTCCGACTGTGCCTTGGGCGATGGCCCACGGGAACAGGAACGCGATTTCCAGGTCGAAAAGAATGAACAAAATCGCCACCAGGTAGTAGCGCACGTCAAACTTCATGCGGGCGTCTTCGAACGCTTCGAAGCCGCACTCATAGGGCGACAGCTTCTCAGCGTAGGGACGCCGCGGGCCAAGGAGGGAGCCGGCCGTTAGAAGCGCGAACCCGATAAGGGTGGCCACTACGATAAACAGCAGGACGGGAAAATACTGTTGCAGGTTCATTCAGGCGTCCGTCAAATGCGCAAACCTTAGGATTGTAGCATTCGCGTGGTTACTTCCGGCTGAACTCTGTAGCTTGAACAAGGGGTGAAAGACTGCATTCCTCAAATGGAACAATCGCAGTTTTCGGACCAGAAGCGCAAGCATACAGGACTCAGCTGACAAGCTCCCGAGCGTCATAAAAAATCAGAACAAAGCACGAAAAAAAAGCCACCCCGAAGGGTGGCTTTATACGAACGAGCCGCAGCCCGTTCGTTCGCTTGCGCTTTATATCCAGACAGGGCTTGCGCCCTGCATTGGATTAGAAGCGGTGACGGACGCCCACGCCGACGGCGGTCGACTTCAGATCGTCGATGAAGGCGTAGTTCTTGGCGTACGAACCGTAGGCGTACAGGTTGGTGCGCTTGGACAGGTCGTAGGTGTAGCCCAGCGAGTAGACTTGGGTCGACTCATCGCCGCCGGTCAACTTGGTGTTGCTGGGATCAACCATTTGCCACGAACCGAACAGGCTGCTTGCGCCGCCGATCGGGGCGGACAGGCCGACCATGTACGAGTTGGCCTTGAAGCCGTCAGCGAAAGCGTTAGCACCGAAGTTCACGCTGCCGATGTTGGTGTCGACGCCTTGACCAGCGAACCAGCCGTCGGTCGTGCGAGCGTAGGCCAAAGCCAGCTTCACAACTTCGAAGTCGTACGAACCGCCGATGGCGTACTGACGCGGGGTGGCGTCAACCGAAGCCGACGACAGCTTGTTCGAGGCGTTCAGTTGGTCGTACGTCAGGGCGACGTTCAGGGGGCCGTTGACGTAGCGCAGACCGGTCGTGATGGCGCGGGTGTTGTCGGCGGTCTTGAAGCCGGTTTGCGAAGCGTTGGTGTCGTTCACGTTGAACGAGTAGCCGACGCCGAACTGGAAGCCGCTGAACGACGGGGTCTGATACATGACCATGTTGTCGTAGCGGTTCGTGTTGGCGGCGCTCAGAGCCACGCCGATGTTAGCTTGACCGAAGCCAGCGCCGAACGGGTCGATCGAGCCGAAGTACTTCGACGCGATGTTGGTTTGGCGACCGAAGTCCAGTTGACCCCAGCTGTCGCTGGCCAGACCGACGGTGGCTTGACGACCGAACAGGCGGCCGCCTTGAGCGGAGTTGCCGTTACCGGAGTTGAAACCCGATTCCAGTTGGAAAACAGCGCGCAGGCCGTCACCCAGGTCTTCCGAACCACGCAGACCCCAGCGCGAACCGTTCTGGACGCCGTTGATCATGCCGAAACGGCTGCCGTTCGCCGCATCGTTCGGGGCGCCGCTGATCTTGTTGTAGCCGAGGCCCGTGTCGATGATGCCGTACAGGGTGACAGACGTTTCTGCCTGGGCGACACCGGCAAAACCGGCGAGCAGGGCGGCAGCGAGCAGAGTCTTTTTCATTTAAGAAATCTCCGTTGATTTGAGTGACAAGAGCAGCAATCCAGCAAACCAGCCTGCCGCCCCCCTAACTCCGCGAAGGGAAGTTGACGCTATTGCATCAAAAATCGAGGGGACTGGCTATGGTCGGCATCAGAAAAGTGCAGGTTTGCGACACCCCTGTTGGGATCTTGCAACATCGCGAGGATGTCGCTCCAGTGGTGTTAGGGCTAACCCGAGCCCAAACGGGTAAGCACGTATCCATGCGACTTTCAGCCCTGCCCCTAATTATTCGGGGCGTTTTCCCGGCTGTCTTTCAGGCGCCTTTCGGCTCACGCTGCATCCGCTTTGTACACGGATATCGGTTTTCCCCCAATGAACGGGCGTCGTATCGACCGCCGGCACGTTCAATTCCAATAACATTGTTATTACTAAAAATCGTCGATATCATTCCCCCACCCTCTCCCCCACCCTTTCCCGCTTTTTTCTTCTGCCCATGCCCGTTTCCCCTTCCGACCATCCCGAACGCAATGAGCGCAACGAGCGCCTGAACGCGCTGCGGCGACAGATGGTCCTGGATGCCGCGCAGCGCGTCTTCGCGCGCGACGGCCTGGAAAAGACCACGATCCGGGCAATCGCGAAGGAAGCCGGCTGCACCACCGGCGCGATTTACCCCTGGTTTGCCGGCAAGGAAGCGCTTTATGGCGAACTGCTGGACGAGTCGCTGCTGGGCCTGCACGAACATCTGGCTGACGCGGCGGCCTGGCCCGCTTCCGGGGCGGCGCGCAAGACCATTCACGCCTTTTTCGAGTACTACGCCCAGCGGCCGACGGATTTTTCGCTGGGCCTGTACCTGTTCCAGGGGCTGGGGCCGCGCGGCCTGGGCAGGGACATGGACGAAAAGCTCAACGCCCGGCTGCGCCAATGCGTGGACCATATCGGCGCCGCGCTGGCGCGTACCAAGTCCTGGGACCCCGCCACCGTGGCGGTCGAACAGATGAACGTGTTCACCTACCTGATGGGACTGCTGCTGTTGCAGCACACGCATCGCCTGAAATCCCTGGGCCAGCAGGCCGACGCCCTGCTGGACCACTATTGCCTTGCCCTGGAGCAACGATGACCGCCGCCCTACCCGCCACGGACGCCGACGCGCCGCTGATCAGCCTGGCCGACTTTCACATCCTGCTGGCCGACCAGCATCCCTTTTCGCTGCTGTTGGGCATAGACGTCGTGCGCATCGGGCGGGGCACCGCCCGCGCCGTGCTGCCGGCCCGCGAGGCGCACCAGCGGCTGGGCGGCATCGTGGCCGGGCCTATGCTGATGGGGCTGGCCGATCTGGCCATGTACGCCGCCGTGGTCGGCGCCACGGGCCAGACGCACGCGGTCACGGCAAGCCTGACCATCAATTTCCTGCGCAAAAGCCCCGCCGGCGCCATTCATGCCGATGCACGGCTGCTGAAGGTGGGCAGATTGTCCGCCGGCGAAGTCGTCCTGACCGGCGAAGGCTCGGCCGAACCCGTGGCCCATATCGTGAGCACGTGGTCCGTGCCCAAGCCATGAACCTGCGTATCAGCATCGTGGGCATGGGCGACACCGGCACCCTGGCCGCCCGGCGCTTGCTGGAGGCCGAGCCCGACATCGCGCTGACCGTGTACGACCTGGACCCGGAACGCTGCGAACCTTTTCGCGGCTCGGCGACGTTGGCCACTTCCGCGCGCGAAGCCTTGGCGGAATCGGACACGGTCGTGCTGGCGCTACCGCGCGAACGGGAGATTGACCGCACGCTGGAACGCTTCAGTGATGGCGCGGTGACCGCGCCGATCCGGGGCAAGCTGATCGTGGACCTGGCGCCGCCCCCGCCGGAACGCGCGCACCGGTTGGATCGCGCGGTCGCCCTGGCCGGCGGCCGCTATACCAGCATCCCGGGGTTGGTCATCGACGATGCCGGCAGCATGGCGGGCGGTATTGCTGGTGGTATTGCGGGTGGTATTGCGGGCGGCATTGCCGGCAATCCGGCAGGCAACGCGCAGCGCCGGCTGCTACGCCTCTTGTTGTGCCCCGCCTGATCGGCAATAGCGTTCGGCCAGGGCTACGCACAGCGCCAGCCACGCCAGCGTGACGGCAAAGCCTGCCACCACGTCGCTGGCGAAATGCACTTGCAGCAAGATGCGGCTAAGGCCGATGGCCATGATCAGCGCACCCGCCGCCGCCACGCACGGCCAGCGCCACTGGGCCGGCGCCAAGCGCCACACCAGGTAGCAGGCGGTGCCGTAGACCGCCATCGCCGCCGACGCATGGCCGCTGGGAAAGCTCCAGCCCGCCGCTGCCGCGAAGCCGTGATCGTGCACCGGCCGCACGCGTTCAAAGCTGTGCTTGAGCACCCAATTCAGCGCGCCGCCCAAGCCCGTGGCAAGCGCGCAGAACACGGCCAGGCGCCACCACCCTGTCCACAGCAGGTAAAGCGTCATCAACACGCTGAGCACGGTCAGGAAATTGCGGTCGCCCAGGTACGTGAACCACGACAGCAGCCACAGCAGCGACGCGTTCATCGACATGCTCAACGCGTCTGCCAATGCGCCATCGAAGGCCACCACATCGCCCTGGCTATGCACTGCCCACGCCAGCACTCCAAAGATGGCCAACGCCAACATCACGCCTGCCGCGATGGCGCCGCGCCGGGTGTTGGTCGGCCGGCCCGCCACGATACGGACCGTGAACAGCGCCAAGGCGCCCGTCAATAACGGCAACGCAATAAACAATTCCAGGGCATGGGCCGCAGCCCATTGCGCGTACGAATCTGTCATGGCGCGGTCACCGCTCGACCGTGCTGACCAGCGTCTTGTCGACCGGTGCGAACACGTGGGTGGCCTCGGCATAGTCCCAGCGTTCGACATGGCACATCTGCTGGTCGCCCTCGCCTTCTCGCGTGATCACGTTGACGGAATTGGGCACGCTGCCACGCACCCGGCTTGAGCATGCCGTGCCCGCCTGCACGATCCAGCCCGCCGGCTTGCCCGCCGCCGACAGCGGCAGCACATACGGCAAGTGAATATGCCCGCCCAATACCAGATCGATACCCGACTGCGCCCAGGCCGCCAGCGCGCGTTCGCGCCCGTTAAGCAGGTTGGACAGGTCGGATTCCACCTTGGCGCGCACCGGATGATGCGCGACGACCACCCGCAATTGCCCGGGGCGCGCCTGCCGCAGCCGCTGCGCCACGCGCGCGATCTGCGCGTCGGAAATTTCGCCGTCCTTGTGGCGGCGCGGCCGCGTGGTGTTCACGCCGATGGCCAACAGGCCGGCGTTTTCGAACACTGGCTCCAGCACCGCGCCCAGCGCCCGCTTGTAGTTGCCGTAAGGATTCAGCGCGCGTGCAAACACGTTGATGAGCGGTATGTCGTGGTTGCCCGGCACGGCCAGCACGGGCAGCGACAGGCGTTCGATGAACTTGCGCGCCGCTGCGAATTGCCCGCGCCGCGCGCGCTGCGTGATATCGCCGCTTAGCACGACCAGATCCGGGTTCAGAGATCGCGCCAGGTCCAGCGCGGCCTCGACCACAGGTTTGCGCTCGGTGCCGAAATGCGTGTCGGACAGTTGCAATATCCGCGTCATGAGCGATCCAGGTATTGCGAGTCCGCGGGCACCACCAGCGGCAGCCTGTCGTCGGCCACCTTGAATTCCAGCGGCGTGTTCATCCAGGAAATCTCGCCGTCCATCGCGACCTTGACCCGATGGCGCCCCCGGATGCGCACCGTCATGCGATGAAAGCCGAAGCTGATGACGTGCTCGGCCTCGCCCAGGCGGCTGAAAAGGCCACGCACCAGCAGGCCGTAAAGCGCCAGCGTGCCGACCGGTTTAACCGTCATGGCCACCAGCCGGTCACGATCCAGATCCTGGGATTCGATGCCGACGTGTTCCAGCTGCAACTTGTTGTTGCCCACCACCAGCGTCGGTGTGCGCAGATCGCTTACCTGGCCCTTTTCTTCCAGTTGCAGCCGCAATTGACGCGGCGCTCGCAGCAGGGTCACCACGCCCGACCACAACGCCACCAGCCGGCTGCGGCCAAACCGCTGCTTGTAGGCCTCGCGGTCTTCCAGCAGCGTGGGATACAGCCCCAGGCTGGCGTTGACAAGGAACGGCCGGCCGTTCAGCTGGCCGACGCGTACCGGCTCGATATGGCCTTGCAGAAAGCCGCGCAGCGCAACGTCGGTGTCTTGCGAGATACCGTAGGCACGTCCGAAGTAATTGAACGTGCCTTGCGGCAGGATGCCGAACGGCACGCCCTTGCCCAGCACGGTGGCGGCCACCGCGTTCAGCGTACCGTCGCCGCCCGCCGCGATGACGACGCCTTGCTCGTCTTGCGCGCGCTTGACGGCCGACTGCGCCGTTTCGGTAAGGCGGGTGGGGTCGTCCACCGGCATCAGCGTGTAACGCCTGCCCGCTTCATCAAGAATGCCGCGGATAGTGTCTTGCAGGACCTGCGCGTCGCCGCGCCCCGATCCTGTATTGAGGACGATGAATAGCGGCTCTTGTCCCGTCAGGGATTGCGCTTCGGTGCCTGGGCGCTGGTCGGATGAAGTCATGGGAGAAAGATAGCCCATGCCGGTAAAACGCCGCAAGGCGGCATGCACGCCCGGTCCGAATCAACGGGTCTCGCGCGGCCGGGCCCGTTCCCCCAGGATCAACGGCCGATGGCGTACGCCTGCATCAGGCGCGGCGTTGCGGCTGCATGTAGCAGCCCGTCTTCATCGCGCGAGGCCGCCGTCAAGCGGCCAACCGACCACTCCGGCAATTCCTCGATTTGATGACCG
Source organism: Achromobacter sp. B7 (assembly GCF_003600685.1). Taxonomy (NCBI): domain Bacteria; kingdom Pseudomonadati; phylum Pseudomonadota; class Betaproteobacteria; order Burkholderiales; family Alcaligenaceae; genus Achromobacter; species Achromobacter sp. B7. The sequence goes on along the minus strand of NZ_CP032084.1, from coordinate 1,238,612 downwards.
CGTTGACGCAGGCCGTCGATCACGTCGGCGCCAAAGCTTGCCTCCAGCGCCAGATGGCCCGGCTTGCGATCACGCGGATAAAACGATGTCGGGAAGTGCATGGTGTGCGACATCGGCAGGTCGATGGCTTCCTGCAAATTCAGCCCGTGATGCACGTGACGCAGGAAGAACAGCAACTGCCATTGTTCCTGCTGATCCCCGCCCGGCGTGCCGAAGGCCAGGTACGGCTTGCCATCGCGCAGCGCCAAAGACGGCGTCAGCGTCGTGCGCGGACGCTTGCCCGGCGCCAGCGTGCCCGGCAAGCCCTCTTCCAGCCAGAACATCTGCGCGCGCGTGTTCAGGCCAAAGCCCAGTTCGGGTATCACCGGCGACGACTGGAACCAGCCACCCGACGGCGTGGCCGAAATCATGTTGCCCCAGCGATCGATCACGTCCACATGCGTCGTGTCGCCGCGCTTGGCCGATGCGCGCATATCGGCCAGCGTGGGCTCGTTGGTGGCGCTGCCAGGCGCGGACACCGGGGACAGGCGTTCCAGCGTGTCCATCACGCGCGCCACCTGCACCTCGAAGCCAGGCACCTGGCCGGGCAAGAGATCGTGCGAGGCCGTCTCGCCGATCAATGCGCGGCGCTCGTCGTTGTAGGCGTCCGACAGCAGGTGCGCCAGCGGCACGTCGATGAAAGCCGGGTCGCCGTAATAGGCTTCGCGGTCGGCGAAAGCCAGCTTCATCGCCTCGGTAACGCGGTGGATGAATTCAACGCTGTTCGGCCCCACGCCCGCCAGGTCCATGTTCTTCAACAACGCCAGCGTTTGCAGGAATACCGGGCCCTGGCTCCAGGCGCCGGCCTTGGCGACCGTGTAGCCGTGGTAGTCGTAGGTCAGCGGCGTGTCGTAGCTGGCCGACCAGCCGGCCAGATCGTCGGCCGTGATGACGCCTCGGTGCGTCGTGCCGCTTTCGTCCATGACGTCGGTATTGCGCGCGAATCGGTCGATTTCCTCGGCGATGAAACCCCGGTAGAAGGCGTCCCGCGCCGCCTCGATCTGGCGTTCGCGGTCAGCGCCCACGCTCTCCGCCTCTTTCAGCACGCGCGTCCACGTGCGCGCCAAGGCCGGATTGCGAAACAGCTTGCGCGCTTCGGGCACCTTGCCGCCGGGCACGTAGACCGCCGCGGTAGTGGGCCAATGGGTTTCAAAGAAATCCTTCAGGCCCGCGATGGTGTTGGAGATGCGCGGCATCAGCGCATGGCCGTGCTCGGCGTAATAGATGGCCGGTTCCAGCACATCGCGCACGCGCATCGTGCCGTGGTCGCGCAGCAGCAGCATCCAGGCGTCGAATGCGCCGGGGATCACGGTGGCCAACAGGCCGTTGCCCGGAATCAGCTTCAGCCCTTCGGCGCGGTATCGCTCAAGCGTGGCCGCCGCCGGCGTCGTGCCCTGCCCGCACAGCACTTCCAGCTTGCCCGTGCGCGCCGAATAGAAGATGGCCGGCACTTCGCCGGCGGGGCCGACCAGATGCGGCTCAACCACTTGCAGCACGAAGGCCGACGCCGCGCAGGCGTCGAACGCGTTGCCGCCGCGTTCCAGCAGCGACATGCCGGCCGCGCTGGCCAGCCAATGGGTAGAGGTCACGACACCAAAGGTGCCAAGGATTTCCGGGCGAGTCGTAAACATGATGCTTCCTGTAGCGGCGGCGCACGCCGCCCGCAAGTAAGAAAAACGGGATCCGATTCCGGATCCCGTCGTTGGCCGCCCGGCTTACTTCTTGGCGACGGTCACGCCCTTCAGGCGGATCAGGCCATCGGGGTAAGGCACAAAGCCTTCAACCTTCTTTTGCACGCCGAAGGTCCACGGCAGATAGAACAGGTAAACGATGGGGCGCTGGTCCTGCATGCTGGTCAGCACCTGGTCGTACAGCGCGCGGCGCTTGGCCGTGTCGGCCTCGCCGCGCGCATCGTTCAGCAGCTTGTCCACGCCTGCGTCGCAGAACTTGCCGTCGTTCAGGTTGCCCTTGCAGCTGACGTATTGATGGATATTGCCGCTGGGATCGACCCGGCCCGACCAACCGCTTTGACCCACTTCAAAGTCGCCGCGCGCCAGCGACGATTGCAACGACGCAAATTCCACCGGACGCAACGTGATGTCGAAGCCGGCTTCGGCACCCATGGCCTGCACCAGTTCGAACACTTGCTGCATGGTCGTATTGTTGCCGAAGGTGATTTCGAACTTCACGCGGTCATAGCCGGCTTCCTTCAACAACGCCTGCGCCTTCTTCGGGTCGCGGCCCTTGTGTTCGAAAGCGGTGTTGTAGGCAAAGCTGGCGGGCGGGAACGGCTGGTAGGCCGGTTGGAACATGCCTTCACCGATCACCTGGTTCAGCACGTCGCGGTCAATGGCCAGGTCCAGCGCCTGACGCACGCGCTTGTCCTTGGCCAGCGGGTTGTTGGCGCGCGCGCCGTTGCCCAGGTTGACCGAGATCGACTGGAAGCCCAGGCCCGTCACCGGAGCAAGGCGCAGGTTGCCGTCGTCCTTGACCGCCTTGGCGTCGCTGGGCGCCACGCGTTCGATGATGTCCAGGTCACCGGCGCGCAGATTGTTCAGGCGCACGGTGTTGTCGGGGATCGGCGTGTAGACCAGACGGTCGAAATGGAAGTTGGCGGCGTCCCAGTACTTGGGAAATTTCTCCAGCACGATGCGGTCGTTCTGCACGCGCTCCTTGAATTGATACGGGCCGGAACACACTGGCTTGCCGCCAGGATCCTTGTCGAAACTGGCCGGCGACATCATCATGCCCGCGCGGTCCGACAGCTGGGACAGCAGCGAGGCGTCGGGCTCGGACAGGGTCAGCACCACGGTGTTGGCATCGGGCGCGTCCACGCTGGCGACGGTGGCCAGTTCGCTCTTGCGGTTGCTGTCCGGCAGCGTGCGGGCACGGTCCAGGTTGGCCTTGACGGCCGCGGCATTGACCGGCGTGCCGTCATGGAACACGGCATCGGTGCGCAGCTTGAACGTCAGCGTTTTGTTGTCCGGGCCGATCGTCCAGGACTGCGCCAACTGGGGCACGATCTTCAGGTCGGGGGTGATGTCGACCAGCTTGTCGCACAGCGAGGCAAAGACGATGCGGCCCACGAAGGTGCGCGCACGCACCGGGTCCAGCACGTCCGGGTCGTCTTGCAGACCGATACGCAGGGTGGACTGGGCTTGCGCCAGACCGCTGGCCAGCATTCCCGCCATGGCCATGGCGAGGCAAAGTTTACGCATGAGTGTTCTCCGTCGTTGCATCTGTGGAATTCTGCGCCAGGCGCGCGGCGATTGTATAGAGCGGCGGCTGTCTGGCTGGTAAACACGGCCCATGACCGGCCGCCTCGCGGACGCCGGGTGGCGGGGAAATCAAGGCAGGCGGCAGGGTGCGGAAAAGTCCACCGCCGCCGTCACGGACTCGCGCAGCCGGGCAACCAGCGGGCGCGCGTCGTCGCGCCGGTACTGGAACGAATACGGCAAGGCGGCCGGCTCGGGGTCGCCTTGCAGCACGCGCAAGCTGCCTTCCGCTTGCAGGGCCTGGGCCCAGTGTTCGGGTATCAGCCCTACCCCGGTGCCTTCGATCAGCAGGCCGACAATGGCCCCCCAGTTGTTGCAGCAGAGCCGTTCGCCCGCGGCATCGCGCCCGGCCAGCCAGTCATCGATGATGCGGGTCGTGCCCGCGCCGGCCGGCAACGTCACCAGCGGCAGGCGGGCCAGCAGCGCGGGCGTCATGCGGGTGTCCGAGCCCAAGGCGGCGGGCGCCGCCGCCCAGGCAAAGCGGGCCTGGCCGATCGGAGTCGAGGCGATATTCGCTCGCGAAGACCGGCCGGCGATGACGGCAAAATCCAGCTCGCCATCGGCCACGCGCTGCTCCAGCACCTGCCCGATGTCCACATACGGCTCCAGCACCAGGTCGGGATAGGCGGCCCGCACCACGCCGATCAGGCGTGGCAGCCAGGTCAGGGCGGTCAATTCGCCCACGCCGAAGCGGCAGCGGCCGCGCAGCCCGGGTGTTTCCGCCATGGACGCCCGCACCTGGTCGGCGGCGGCCAGCAATTCCCGCGCCTGCGGCACAAGGCGCTGGCCGGCGTCGGTCAGCGCGGCCTTATGGCCGCTGCGGTCAAACAACGGCCGGCCCAGCGCGTCCTCAAGTTCGGTGATGCGTTTGGATAGCGACGACACCGACAGGTGCAGCCGTTCAGCGGCCACGGCAAAGCTGGCGCAGGTAGCGGCCCAGTAGAACGCTTCAAGTTGCTTGAGAGTCATGCGCGGATTGTAGGGCGGGCCCTTGCTGGCGCACGCGGTAGGCGCAGCGGCGCGCGCCGCTCAGGATATGTTCTTCGCGATCCACCTGCACGTCCGTGCCCAGCACTTTCCGAAACAGATCCAGTTCGCTGCGGCAAAAGCCCATACAGGCCTTGGCGGCTGAACAGATCGGACAGTGGTTTTCGATAAACAGGAAGTCGGCGCCGTCCTTGCGCAATTCGGCCATATAGCCTTCGGACGAGCGCACCTGCACCAGGCGGTCCAGGCGGGATGGCAGGTCGTGCGCGCCCGCCATCGCGCATTGGTAGCCTTCCAACATGGAGGCCTCGCGCGCCTGGATCAGCTTGTCCACGCCGTCCTCGCCGAACACCTGGCGCACGGCCCCGATCATCTGCACCGTCATTTCGGCGTGCGTGTCGGGAAAGCGGCCATGGCCGGCATCGGTCAGGAACCAGATCTGGGTAGGCCGACCGCGCCCGGCGCTGTGGCTTTCGGAGTCGACCAGCCCGTCTGCATGCAGCCTCGTCATTTGCTGACGCACTGCTTCGGCGGTCACGTCCATGGCCTTGGCGATGACGGCAACCGACTGCGGGCCGCGCGTCTTCAAGGTCATCAACACGCGGTCCGCCGGCTGATGCGGCATCCACGTGACGGGGTGGGACAGGCTGTCGGACATGACGATAACGATACTCCGGGCGTAAGGTTCCTATGGTGCCATGAACTTGGCGGCCCATCAGCGGGTTGCGTCAGCGCCGGCCTTCAGCGCCAACGTCGGGAGGCAACCTCGGGAGCCAACCTCCGGCTCCCACCTCCGGCGCCAAATTCAGCGCCTCAGGTCAGCGCCTCAGGTCAGCGCCTCAGGTCAGCGCCTCAGGTCATCGCCTCAGGTCATCGCCTCACGTCAGCGCCTCACATCGCCGCCTCCGCCTCCCAGCCGCCTCCCAGCGCCTTGTACAGCGCCACCAGCCGGGTATAGGAATCCGTTTCGGCAACCGCCACGGCGTCCTGGGCGCGCAAAAGCGTACGCTGCGCGTCCAGCACCGTCAAATACGGCGCACTCCCCTCGCGATAGCGCAGCTGCGCCAGTTCCGCCGCGCGCCGGCTGTGCGCCGCCGCCTGCGCCAGATTGCCCAAGCGCTGTTGGGTCTGGCCAAACTCGGTCAGCGCCGACTCCAGTTCTTGCACCGCTTGAAGCACCGTTTGCTGGTAGCGCGCCACCACCCCGTCGGCACGGGCGACGGCCGCGCGCTGTCTGGCCAGCGCCGTCGGCAGGTGCAGGGCCGGCCAGTTCACGCCCGATGCCACGCTGAACGCCCGGCTGGACGCCGCGCCGAAATCGGCACCACGTAACGCCACAAAACCCAGGAACCCGCCCAGGTCGATGCGGGGATAAAGCTCCGCCGTGGCTACTCCTATGTCTGCATTGGCGGCGGCCATATTGCGCTCGGCAGCGGCAACGTCCGGCCGACGCGACAGCAGCGCCGCCACGTCCCCGATGGGCAAGCGCGTTGCCAACGGGGTCAGCGGCTTGCCGGCACCCAGTTCAGCCAGTTCAACCGGGCGCAGCCCGGCCAATACCGCCAGCCGATACTGCGCCAGCCGCTTGGCCGTGACTTGCACGGGTACGCTGGCCTGCACGGTTTCCAGTTCGGCCCGCGCGCTGGCCAGATCGCCCTCGTCGCCCCGCCCGGCCTGCACCAGCGCCTGGGTCACACGCAGGCTGTCGCGCTGGCTTTCCAGGTTGGCGCGCGCCACGGCCAGGCGCTGCTCGGCGCCGCGCAGTTCGAAGTAATTGCGGGCAACCTCGGCCGCCACCACGATGCGCGTCTGGGCCAGATCCGCCGCCTGCGCCTGGCTGCGCGCCGCCGCGCCTTCGGCCGCTTGGCGTAGCCGCCCCCACAGGTCCAGTTCCCAGGTGGCGTCAAAACCGGCCCGATAACTTTGGGCCAGGTTGCGCTGGCCGGCCGTGCCCGCGTTGGCCTGCGACAGGCTGCGTTCATAGCGCCCGTCCAGCGTCACGGCGGGCAAGCGATCCAGTTCTTTTTCGTCCAGCACGGCGCGCGACTCCGCCAGGCGAGACTGGGCGATCCGGATGTCGTGATTACGGTTCAAGGCCAAGTCCACCAACTGGTCCAGCTGGGGGTCTTGCAGTTGCTTCCACCAGTCGCGTTGCAGCGCGTCGGACGAAAACAGCGCCTGCTCGGGGCTGGCCAGCACCACCGGCGCGTCTTGCGGGCGTTGGTAGTCGGGGCCCACGGCGCAGCCGGCCAACGCCAGCGCCAGTGCCAGTGTCAGCGTCAGCAGCGTTGATCGCAGCACGGCGCTCGGGCGGCGCGGACGATCGAGTCCAAAGACGAAGGCTGGGCGAATCGCGCGTTCGGGGCCGGCACCGAGGGCCGGGCGGCGCAGCGGTGCGGATGCGGAAACTTCAATCATGGTTGGCTCCTTAATGCGAGATGGCAGCGCGGCCATCTTCGGCTTGCGCCACGGCCAGTTCCCGCGCGCGCGGCGTGTCGCTGGCGGCGCGGTGGTCACGCGCGAGCACGGTGTAGACAGTAGGCAGCACGAACAACGTGAACAACGTGCCCACCAGCAATCCCACCACGATGACCAGGCCCAGGCTGTAACGGCTGTGCGCGCCCGCCCCCGTGGCGAACAGCAACGGGATCAGCCCCATCACCATCGCCGCCGTCGTCATCAGGATGGGACGCAAGCGGATGCGGGCGGCCTGCTCCATTGCCGCGCGCCGGTCGAGCCCGTGGCTGACCTGCATTTCGTTGGCGAATTCCACCATCAGGATGCCGTGCTTGCTGATCAGGCCGATCAGCGTCACCAGCCCGATCTGCGTATAGATGTTCACGGTGGCCATGCCCAGCGCCAGCGGAATCAGCGCGCCGCAGATCGACATCGGCACGCTGACCAGGATGATGAATGGGTCGCGCAGGCTTTCGTACTGCGCGGCCAGCACCAGATAGATGACGATGATGGCGAACAGAAACGTAATCATCAGTGCCGACCCTTCCTGGCTGAACTGGCGCGCATCCGATTGCCAGTCATAGCTGAAGCCGGCGGGCAGGTTTTTTGCCTGCTCCGACAGGAATGTCACCGCGTCGCCCATGGTGACGCCGGGCATCGGGATGGCCTGGAACGTGGCGGCGTTCAACTGGTTGAACTGCGTCAGCGAATTGGGCTCCACGCCCATGGAAACCGACACCAGATTCGACAGGGGCACCTGCGCGCCGCTGGCGCTTTTGACGTGGAACTGCGCCAAGGCCTGTGGCGACATACGCAGATCGCGACGGCTTTGCGGAATGACGTCATACGAGCGCCCGTCCATGCCGAAGCGGTTGACATAGTTTTCGCCCACCAGCACCGCCAGCGTATCGCCGATGTCTTTCATGGTGACGCCCAGGCTGTTGGCCTTGGCGCGGTCCACCGTCAGTTGCACCACCGGGTTGTTGTAGCCCAGGTCGCTGTCCACCACCATGAACAGCCCGCTGGCCCGCGCCGCCTGCTTCAAGCTTTCCATGGCCTCGTAGACGACGCGGTAATCGGCCGCGCTCATCAGCACCATCTGCACGGGCAGGCCGCCCGTGGACCCGGGCAACGACGGCAACTGGAATGCAAAGATGTTGCTGCCTTCTACCTGATTGGCCAGCGATTGCATGTCGGCCTGGATGGCATCGGCGTTGCGCTTGCGGTCTTGCCAGTCCACGAAGTCCACACCGCCGATGCTGTTGGACACGCCGTCCGACCCGTTGATCAGCCAGCGCCCTTTTTGCTCGGGCACGGTCTTCATCACGTCGTCCCACTTCTTGCCGAACTTTTCTACGTAGTCGATATTGGCGTGCTGCGGCGACTTGATGGCGGTCAGCACGGTGGATTGGTCTTCGACCGGCGCCAGCTCGCGCTGCGCGGCGTTGTACAGGAATGGCAGGCTGACGAGCACCGCCACGGCGATCAGCCCCGTCACCCAACGATGCCGCAACGACACGTCCAGCACGCGCCCATAGGCCTTGCCCAGCCGGCCGAACATCCGCTCGGCGTTGCGCGCCATCTTGCCTTCCGACACGTCGCGGTGCAGCAGGAACGAACTCATGACGGGCGACAAGGTCAGCGCAATGACGCCGGACACCACCACCGCGCCGGCCAGCGTAAAGGCAAACTCCTTGAACAGCGACCCCGTCAGCCCGCCCATCAGCCCGATGGGCGCATACACGGCAGCCAGCGTGATGGTCATGGCGATCACCGGCCCGGCAACTTCCCGCGCGCCGATCAACGCCGCGCGCACGGGCGATTTTCCTTCTTCGATGTGGCGATGCACGTTTTCCACAACCACGATGGCGTCGTCCACCACCAGCCCAATGGCCAGCACCATCGCCAGCAAGGTCAGCAGGTTCACGCTGAAGCCGAACAGCGCCATGATGGCCGCCCCGCCCAGCATGGAAAGCGGGATGGTGACCACGGGGATCAGCACCGCGCGCAACGAACCCAGGCAAAGAAAGATCACCACCACGACAATGGCGATGGCTTCCAGCAGCGTCTGCATCACGCCATCGATCGACGCGCTGATAAAGCGGGCCAGCTCGAACGGCACTTGCACGCTGGTGCCCGGCGGCAGGTTCTGCTTGATGTTGGGCAACAGTTCCTGCAAGCGCTTGACGATGACCAGCGGGTTACCCACAGGCGTGGCGTTCAGACCGAAGTAGACGGCGGGTTCGCCGTCCATCAAGCCGCTGGAATCCGTGGATGCCGCGCCCAATTCCACGGTGGCCACGTCGCCCAGCCGCACGATGGCGTCGCCGTCGCGCTTGACGACCAGGTCGCGAAATTGCGCCACATTGACCAGGTCGGTATTGACCTGGATGTTGGACACCACGTACAGGCCCTTGGCCTGGCCCGGCGCTGCCTGCACGTTGTTATCGCGCAGCGCCTGCGCCAGTTCGCCCGCCGAGATACCGCGCGCGGCCATGCGGTCCGGGTCCAGCCAGACGCGCATGGCCAGCTTTTGGCCGCCATACAGTTCCACACTGGCCACGCCGTCAATCGAGGACAGCTGCGGCTGCACCACGCGCGACAAATAATCGGTCAATGCCGCCAGCGACAGCGTCGAACTGGCAAACCCCACATAGGCGACGGCGGTCGCCTCGCCCGCCGACTTGACCAGCACGGGGTCGTACACGTCCTGCGGCAGCCGGTACTTCACCTCGTTGACCTTGGCCATCACCTCGGTCATGGCTTTGTTGGAATCGGCGTTCAACTTCATCCGCACCGTGATCACGCTGCGGCCCTGGGTGGACGAGGACGACAGGTAGTCGATGCCTTCCACCGTCGCGACTGATTGCGCGATGGGCTGCGTGACGAAGCCTTGCATCAGGTCGGGCGAGGCGCCCGGGTATTGGGTGGTGATGGTGATGGTGGTGCTTTCGGTCAGCGGGTACTGCCGCACCGGCAGGCCGCTTAACGCCTTGATGCCCAGCAACAGGATCAGCGTGCTGACCACCAGCGCCAGCACCGGCCGGCGCACGAAAAGATCGGTGAATGTCATGATGCCTCCGCCGGTGCGCCCAACGCGACGGTGTCTGTGCCGGTCACGTCAACGGCCGCGCCGTTGTGTAGGCGAAGCTGGCCCGACGTCACCACCTGATCGCCCGCGTTCAGGCCTTCAGTGACAACGACCCGGCCATGCAGGCGCTCGGCCGTCTTGACGTAGGCTTGCCGCACCGTGGCGGGCGTGGCGGGCGCGGCGGACGCGCCCGGCTTGGGCGGCGTCAGCACGTAGACGGAATCGCCGTAAGCGCTATAGCTGATGGCCGTTTCCGGCACCGTGATCACATCGGGCCGGTCGGGCAGGCGGATGCGGCCGTGCGCGAACATGCCGGCGGCCAGCGCGCCATCGGCGTTGGCCAAGGTCGCCTGCACGCGCACGGTGCGCGATCCCGCGTCCACCTGCGGTTCCACGGTGGTGACCTGGCCGGGAAATTGCCGGTCGGCATACGCATCCACCGTCACCGCCACCGTCTGGCCGGCGCGCACGGCGCCCAGCGCCTGTTCTGGCAGGGTGATATTTGCGTACAGCGTGGAAGCGTCGGTCAGCGACACCAGCGGATCGCCGGCGCGGGCGAATTGGCCCAGATGCACACGGCGCACGCCCAACATGCCGTCGAACGGCGCCTTGACGCGCTTTTGCTCGATCAGCGCCTGTACGCGGCGGATATCGGCGGCGGCCTGGTCGTAATCCGCCTGCGCCTGATCCAGCTGTTCACGCGTGGCCGCCTGTTGCGGCAGTAGCCGGCGCGTGCGTTCCAACAACGCGCGCGCATTGCGGGCCTGCGCCTGCAGCCGCGCCAGCTCGCCGCGTTCCGGCGCGTCGTTCATCTGCACCAGCAGTTGGCCGGCCTTCACCGTTTGGCCTGCCGTGAAAAAAATCTGCGTGACCCGGCCATCCACTTCGGCGGGCACCTGCACCTGGCGCGTGGCCTCTAACGAGCCGATGCCGGTCAGCGCCATCGGAAAGTCCGCCTGCACGGCGGGCGCCACCGCAACCTTGGCCGGCGCCATCGCCCACCCGCCCTGCTGCGGCGCGCGGCCCGCCTTCCACGCCCACCCACCTGCCAACGCCCCCGCCAGCACAAGGGCCCCTACGGCCCAGGCTCCAGATTTCGCCTTCATGATCTTCTCTTTATTAATCCAAGAATACGCTTGGATAATCCTTGATTCGCCCCATTTCGTCAAAGTGGACATTGCAATGCGCCGCATAGCGCGCCGCTATCGGCCTTCAGCGGCGGCACAGGGGCGAAAAAAAAACCGCCAGACAAGGCTGGCGGTTTTCAGGGTTGGCGTGTCGGCCGGGCGGTAGGCGGCCGGCCGACGGTCAGGTGCGGACCATGTGCAGGTAATGGCGATGGCGTTCGTACTGGTCCAGGATGTCGCCGATGACGGCGTCGCGGCTCCAGCCCATGATGTCGTAGTCCTGCCCGCCTTCGCGCAGGTGGACTTCGGCGCGGAAGTACTTGCGTTCTTCTTCGTCGGCCGCTTCGTCCGGCGTCAGGCTGGGGCGCACGAACGCCTCGGGCTGCACGGCATACGAGAAGTCCAGGTGCTCGCCGTGCGAGACCTCAAGAATGGCGCTGCCGTCGGCCTCGACTTCGCGCACTTCTACCGCATAGCCCTGCTTGCGCAGTTCCTCGGCCACGTCGTCCAGCGCAGGCCGCACCACGTCGCTGATAAAGCGCTGCACGTGCGAGCGGCGCGGCATCATCACCATGTTGCGCAGCCGCCGTTCCCACGATTGGCCGCCACGCGCGGGGCGCGACAAGGTCAAGGACTGATAGCGAATGCCGCGCTTGGTGGCGTCCAGTTTCAGCGCCTTGAACAGCCCCCACAGGGACAGCAGCAAGATGATCGAAAACGGCAGCGCGCTGGCGATGGTGGCCGTCTGCAAGGCGGTCAGCCCGTCGGCGAGCAACAGCGCGATGGCAACCGCGCCCATCAGCACCGACCAGAAAATACGCTGCCACACGGGCGTGCGGTCCGACCCGCCCGAGGCCAGCAGGTCAACCACCAGCGCGCCCGAGTCGGCGGAGGTCACGAAAAACACCGCGACCATCGCAATGGCCACCACCGACAGCACGCTGCTCCAGGGCAGATGTTCCAGGAAGGCGAACAGGGCCAGCGACGAATCGGCTTCGACCACCTCGGCCAGGCCCTGCACCTTGTCCACCAGGATCATGTGGATGGCCGTGTCGCCAAACACCGTCATCCAGAACAGGGTGAACCCCGCCGGCACAAGCAGCACGCCGGTGACGAATTCGCGGATGGTGCGCCCGCGCGAGATGCGCGCGATGAACAGGCCCACGAATGGCGACCACGCAATCCACCAGCCCCAGTAGAACAAGGTCCAGCCACCAATCCAGTCGGTGGGCTCGTAGGCATACAGGTTGAAGGTCTTGTTGACGATGTCGGACAGGTACGCGCCCGTGTTCTGCACGAAGGTCTGGAACAGGAACACGGTGGGGCCGACCACCAGCACGAACAGCAGCAACACGGCCGCCAGCACCAGATTGGTCTCGGACAGGATGCGGATGCCCTTGTCCAGACCGCTGGCCACCGACAGCGTGGCCAGGCCGCAAGTGACGACGATGAGGATGATCTGCGTCGTCACCCCGACCGGGACGCCGAACAGGTGGTTCAGCCCGCTGTTGATCTGCGCCACGCCCAGGCCCAGCGACGTCGCCACGCCCAGCACCGTGCCGATGATGGCGAAGATGTCGACGGCATGGCCGATGGGGCCGTGGATGCGGTTGCCGATCAGCGGATACAGGGCCGAACGCAGCGTCAGCGGCAGCCCATGGCGGTAGCTGAAGAACGCCAGGATCAGCGCCACCACCGCATAGATCGCCCACGCATGCAGGCCCCAATGGAAGAACGTGATCTTCATGGCCTCGCGCGCGGCGATGGCCGTGCCGCCCTCGCCGACCGGCGGCGACATGAAGTGCATCACCGGTTCGGCAACCCCGAAGAACATCAGGCCAATGCCCATGCCCGCGGAAAACAGCATCGCAAACCAGGTGAAATTGCGGTAGTCGGGCTCGCTATGGTCCGGCCCGAGCTTGATGTCGCCGTAGCGGCTCAAGGCCAGGAACACCACGGCCAGCAAGATGATGGCCACGACCAGGATGTAGAACCAGCTGACGTTGCCCAGGATCCAGCCTTGCACGGATTCAAAAAGGCTTTGCGCACGCTCGGGCGCAAGAATCGCGAATCCGACCAACAACAGCGTGAAGATCGCCGCCGGGAAGAACACCGGGAGGTTGATGGTGGATGGTCGGGTTTCTGAAGACATGCAGCAGCTCCTTTCGCCCAGGGTTGCGAATTTCGGCGCCGGCCCCCTCAGCCCGACCGTTGCGCCGCGGTTATTACTATCACGGCCGGCATGCGGCTGACAATCTGTATCGGCGATCTGTATCGGTGATTCGTGGCCGCAATGCAGCGGCCCAGGCAAGGCTATCCGACCGAAGTCGGCGCGCCGGGCGGCAAGGCGGCGGGCGCCGCGTCGGGTTGCGAGTCACCAAACACCACCCGCCGGAAAAAACCGGCCAGCACCGCCTCGGTCATTTCCAGGCTCACGCCTTGCGGATCAAAGGCGTAGCTAAATTGCATGCCGTCCGACAGGGCCAGGAGCCCGATCGCCAATTGTTCGGCCGGCATGGGCAGCGGAGTGCCCACATGCGCGGAAAACTGACGGACGTATTCCGTGGTGGCCGCGCGCAATTCGCGCAGGCAATCGGTAAAACCCACACGGAAATCGGGGTCGCGCGCGGCCTGGAGCTTGCCTTCCATCCAGAGCAGGAAGCAATCGTTTTCGCGGTGGTGCGTGCTGTAGTACTGCACGACGCTGGCTTCCATCTGCTGGCGCGTTTCGCCTTCTTCGAAGATGGCCCGCATGTCGGCCATCACTTTTTCGTGATCGCGCCTGAGCAATTGCAGGAAAAGTTCGGTCTTGCTGCCGAAATTGGAATAGAAGGCGCCGCGCGTGTACCCCGCCAGTTCGGCGATGTCCTCGACGCTGGCGGCCACGAAGCCCTTGGTAAGGAATACCGATTGCGCAGCGTCCAGCAGACGCTGACGCGTCTGGTCTCTGCTCTGCTCTCGGGTTAAGCGCACTTTTGACATGGCGGGAGTTTAGCACCGGCCACGATTTCAAATACAGTCTTGTATCCGAATACATATGCGCATTAGAATTCAGCCCGTATCGAGTTTGACTCGCCGATGCCTTCCCCTTTTTCGCCCCTATCGCGCCGCGAGGTATTTCGTGAATTTTCCTGGCTCAAGCCCACAACCGTCGGCGCGCCCCCTTGCCGCAACCGTGACAACGCCCGCTCCGTCCCCATGGACTCGCCGCATCACGCTGCCCACGCTACTGGCGCTGGCGCTGGCCCTCTCGGCCTGCGGCCGCAAAGAAGAACCGGCCCCGGCGCCGCGTCCCGTGGTCGCCATGCCGACGCAGGCGGATGAGCGGCTGCCGGCGTGGACGCTGCCGGGCGAAGTGCAGGCGCGCTACAGCACGCCGCTTTCCTTCCGCGTAGGCGGCAAGATCATTGAGCGGCAGGTTCGGCTGGGCGACAGCGTCGTGCCCGGCCAGGTCGTCGCCAAGCTCGACCCGGCCGACGCCACCAAGAACGCCGCGGCCGCCAAGGCCCAGTTGTCGGCCGCTCAGCATCAACTGGACTACGCCCGCCAACAGTTGGACCGCGACCGCGCCCAAGCGCGCGAAAACCTCATCGCCGCCACCCAGCTGGAACAGACCCGCAACGCCTACGCCTCGGCCCTGGCCCAACGCGATCAGGCCGCCCAGCAGGCCGCGCTGTCGGCCGACCAGCTTAAGTACACGACGTTGCAGGCCGACCATGCGGGCGTCATCACCGCCGAACAGGCCGACACCGGGCAGAACGTGGCGGCCGGCACTCCCGTCTACCAGCTGGCCTGGGCGGGCGACATCGATGCCATTTGCGACGTGCCGGAAAGCGTACTGGCCGGTTTGACGATCGGCCAACGCGCCAACGTGACGCTGGGCCCGCTGCCCGGCCAGAACTTCACGGCCACGCTGCGCGAGATCGCGCCGGCCGCCGACCCGCAAAGCCGCACTTACCGCGTGAAGCTCACGCTGGAATCGCCGTCGCCGCAAGTGCGGCTGGGCATGACGGCCAACATCAGCTTCGACAATCACGGCGCGGCCGACCAGGCCACCTACACCGTGCCCGCCACCGCGCTATTCCATGACGGCAAGGACCCCGCCGTATGGATCGTCAAACCGAAGGAAGACACGCTGGAGCTGCGCCGCGTACAGGTGTTGCGCTTTGACGCGCGCACCGTAACGCTGACCGGCGGCGTGTCGGCGGGTGAACGCGTGGTCTGGCAAGGCGTGCACACCGTGACCGCCGGTGAAAAGGTGCGCCCCGTGGCGCCCCTGCACGCCGAGGACTTCGCATCATGAGCGCACCCGCCGAAGATCCCGGCCACGACCACAAAGAAGGCAAGTTCAACCTGTCGGCCTGGGCGCTGCGCCACCAGCCGCTGGTCATTTTCCTGATCACGCTGGTCACGCTGTTTGGCGTGCTGTCGTATTCCAAGCTGGCCCAGTCCGAAGACCCCCCCTTCACGTTCCGCGTGATGGTCATCAAGACCTTATGGCCGGGCGCGACCGCCAAGCAGGTGCAGGAACAAGTCACCGACCGCATCGGCAAGAAGCTACAGGAGACCGCCAACACGGACTTTCTCCGCAGCTATTCCCGCCCCGGTGAATCGCTGATCTTCTACACCATGAAAGACTCGGCGCCCGCCAACACGGTGGCCGACCAGTGGTATCAGGTGCGCAAGAAGGTCGGCGATATCCAGGCCACGTTGCCGCAAGGCGTGCAAGGCCCGTTCTTCAACGACGAATTCGGCGACGTCTATACCAACATCTACACGCTGCATGGCGACGGCTTTTCGCCCGCGCAACTGCACGATTACGCCGACAATCTGCGCACCGTGCTGCTGCGCGTGCCGGGCGTGGCCAAGGTCGATTACTTTGCCGACCAGGCTGAACACGTGTATGTCGAAATCTCCAATACACAGCTAAGCCGTCTGGGCGTGACGCCTCAGCAGATCGCGCAGGCCATCAACACGCAAAACGCGGTGTCCAGCGCCGGCACCCTGACCACGGCCGACGACCGCATCTTCGTGCGGCCGACGGGACAGTTCGAAAACAGCCGCGCGCTGGCCGACACGCTGATCCGCGTCAACGACAAGTCGATCCGCCTGGGCGACATCGCCACCATCCATCGCGGCTATGACGACCCGCCCACCGAGCAGATGCGCTTTAACGGCAAGCCCGTGCTGGGCATCGGCATCACCATGCAACCGGGCCAGGATGTGGTGCGCCTGGGCGAAGCCCTGGACAAGACCTTTGACAAGCTCAAGGCGCAATTGCCCGCCGGCCTGACGCTGACGGAAGTGTCCAGCATGCCGGACGCGGTATCGGATTCCGTTGACGAATTTCTGCGTTCGGTGGCAGAAGCGGTTGCCATCGTGCTGATCGTCAGCCTGGTGTCGCTGGGCCTGCGCACCGGCATGGTCGTCGTGATTTCGATCCCGGTGGTGCTGGCCATCACCGCGCTGTTCATGGACATGTTCGGCATCGGCCTGCACAAGGTGTCGCTGGGCACCTTGGTGCTGGCGCTGGGCCTGCTGGTGGACGATGCCATCATCGCCGTGGAAATGATGGCGGTGAAGCTGGAACAGGGCTGGAGCCGCGCGCGCGCCGCCGCCTTCGCCTACACCAGCACCGCGTTTCCCATGCTGACCGGCACGCTGGTCACCGTGGCCGGCTTTCTGCCGATCGCGCTGGCCAAGTCCAGCACCGGCGAATACACGCGGTCCATTTTCCAGGTGTCGGCCATTGCGCTGATCACTTCGTGGTTTGCCGCCGTGGTGCTGATTCCGCTTCTGGGCTATCGGCTGCTGCCCGAGCGCAAGCGCGAAGCCCATCAGCCGCACGACCACGAACACGATATCTACAACACCCGCTTCTATCAGCGTCTGCGCGGTTGGGTGGCGTGGTGCGTGGACCGCCGCTTCTGGGTGCTGGCGGGCACGGTGGTGATCTTCGTCGTGGCGATGGCGGGCTTCAAGCTTGTGCCCCAGCAGTTCTTTCCCAGCTCGGACCGTACCGAGCTGATGGTGGACGTGCGGCTGCAAGAGGGTGCGTCGTTCGCGGCCACGCTGCGCCAGGTCGAACGGTTGGAAAAAGCGCTGGAAGGCCGGCCCGAGATCGACCATTCGGTCAGCTTCGTGGGCACCGGCGCGCCGCGCTTCTACCTGCCGCTGGATCAGCAACTGCCCACGCCGAACTTCGGGCAGCTGGTCATCACCGCGCACTCCGTAGAAGAGCGCGAACAGCTGGCCCAGTGGCTTGAGCCCATGCTGCGTGAAAAATTCCCGGCCATACGAACGCGCCTGTCGCGCCTGGAAAACGGCCCGCCCGTCGGCTATCAGGTGCAGTTCCGCGTCAGTGGCGACAAGATCTCGGAAGTGCGCGCGGTGGCGGAAAAGGTCGCCGCCGAAGTGCGCGCCGACACGCGCTCGGTGAACGTGCAATTTGATTGGGACGAACCCTCGGAACGCTCGGTGCGATTCGACATCGACCAGCAAAAAGCGCGCGAGCTGGGTACCAGTGCCAGCGATGTGTCCGACTTTTTGGCGATGACGCTGTCGGGCTACACCGTGACCCAATACCGCGAACGCGACAAGCTGATCAATGTCAGCCTGCGCGCGCCGAAAGAAGAACGCGTGGACCCCGCCCGCATCGCCACGTTGGCCATGCCCACGCCCAATGGCCCCGTGCCCTTGGGCAGCCTGGGCCAGGTGCACTACGACCTGGAATACGGCGTCATCTGGGAACGCGACCGCCAGCCCACCATTACGGTGCAGGCGGATGTGACCAGCGGCGCGCAAGGCATCGACGTCACCCACGCCATCGACAAGAAGCTGGACGCCATCCGCGCGGACCTGCCGGTGGGCTACCGCATTGAAGTGGGCGGCCCGGTCGAGGAAAGCGGCAAGGGGCAATCGTCCATCAACGCGCAAATGCCGCTGATGGCGGTGGCGGTGCTGACGCTGTTGATGGTGCAGCTGCAAAGCTTCTCGCGCGTGCTGATGGTGGTGCTGACCGCGCCGCTGGGCCTGATCGGCGTGGTGGCGGCGTTGCTGCTGTTCGGCAAACCATTCGGCTTCGTGGCCATGCTGGGCGTCATTGCGATGTTCGGCATCATCATGCGCAACTCGGTGATTTTGGTGGACCAGATCGAGCAGGACATCCTGAACGGCCACAAGCGCGTGGACGCCATCGTCGGCGCCACCGCGCGGCGTTTCCGCCCCATCGTGCTGACCGCCGCCGCCGCCGTGCTGGCGTTGATTCCCCTGCTGCGCAGCAACTTCTTCGGCCCGATGGCCACGGCCTTGATGGGCGGCATTACCAGCGCCACGGTGCTGACGCTGTTCTTCCTGCCGGCCTTGTACGCGGCATGGTTCCGCGTGCGCCATGACGAGCGCGACGAGCCCGAAGGCGTGCCGCCCGGCGCCAACGCGGCCGATACGCTGCAACGAGGAGCCTGATGATGAAGCCCCATCCCACGCGTTATTCCAGGCTGCCGCTGGCGCGGACCTTGTTGCGGCCCTTGTTGCGGCCCTTGTTGCGGCCCCTGTTGCGGCCCATGTTGCCGGCTCTGTCGCTGGCCTTGAGCGCCTGCGCGTTCGCCCCGGACAGCAAGCCCCCGGCAACCGCCTCGCCCCCGCAATACGGCGTAGAAGCCCCGCCCCCGCAGGGCGCCACGGCCCAGGGCGTCGCACAGCAATTCGAACAGGGCGCGCGGCCCGTGCCCGAGTGGTGGAAGCGCTATGGTTCCGACGCGCTGAACGCCCTGGTGCAGGAAGGGCTGGCCAACAGCCCGAACCTTGCCGCCGCCGAACGCAACCTGGCTGGCGCGCGCGAACAACTGCGCGCGCAGGTCAATTCATCACTGCTGCCGTCGGTGGACGCGGGCGCAAGCGGCACGCGCAACCGCGCACTGACCATGCCCGATCTGCCCGAGTCCACGGCGCTCTACAACGTGTTCACCGGCCAGATCCAGGCCACTTACGACCTGGACCTGTTCGGCGCGGCGCGTTTCGCCAACGCGTCCCTGGCGGCGCAGGTTGAGCAGCAGGCGTTCCGGCTGGAATCGGCCCGGCGGTCGCTGGCCGGCAATATCGTCACCGGCGCCATCACATCGGCCTCGCTGGCCGAACGCGTGGCGCTGACCGAAAAGCAGGTGGTGCTGCTGCGGCAGGTGGCGCGCGATACGCAACGCCGCTACGAATTGGGCTCCGCTTCGCAAAACGATGCGCTGGACGCCGACCAGGACGCCGCCACGCTGGAAGCCTCGCTGCCTGGCCTGCGCGCGCAATGGCAGGCCACGCGCCACGCGCTGGCCGTGCTGTTGGGCCGCCGCCCGGACCAGGCGCCGGACGACCTGGCATTCAGCACGCTGGCCGTGCCGCCGCAGGTGCCGGTGGTAGTGCCGTCCGAGCTATTGGCGTCGCGCCCCGACATCCTGGTGGCGGACGCCGTGGTGCAGGCCGCGTCGGCCGACGTGGGCGTGGCCACCGCACAGCTGTTCCCCAGCCTGTCGTTGTCCGCGTCGATGGGCAAGGGCGGCTTCAGCTGGCCGGCCGCGCTGTCCGGCGCGGGGTCGATCTGGGCGATTGGCGCGTCCTTGACGCAGCCCATTTTCCACGGCGGCGCCTTGCTGGCCGAGCGCCGCGCCGCTAAAGAACGCTACGAAGCGGCGGTGCTGCAATACAAGCAAACGGTACTGACGGCGTTCCAGGACGTGGCCGACACCCTGGCGCGCCTGGACGCGGACGGGCAGGCACTGGCCTCGGCCGAGGCCTCGCGGCGCGCGGCCGAACAGTCTTACCGCAACACGGCCAGCCGCGTGCGCCTGGGTGCGCTGGCGCCCTATACCGAATACGCGGCCGAACAGCATTACGTGGCCGCGCGCCTGCGCGAACTGGAATACGCCAACGCCCGGCTGACGGAAACGGCGGCGCTGTTCCAGGCCATGGGGTCGCCCACCCGCGCGCCGGAGGTGGCTGCCGGCCAACTCTGAACTGCTTGCTGTTGAACGGACGACGCTGGCCCCCGCGATGGATTCGCGGGGGCTTTTTCATGCCGGTTCGCGCAAGCGTCCCTGCTGTGGCACTCGCTGTGGCACCCGCTGTGGCAAGCGCTGTGGCACCCGCTTTATCACCCCCTGTGGCAAGCGCTTTGGCAACCGTCGCGCCGTGGGGATCTTCGCCCGCATTGGGTAAACCCTGAGCAATATTGGCGCCAAAATAAGCTAACATTTTTGCAGCTTGCTTCCCTGCCTTTTTCCCCTTCCACCTCCCCGACCCCACGGCGCGCGGCGCCGCCTCCCCGTCCATGACCCAGATTTCCCAATTTCCTTTCGTATCGGTTTCCGGCACTCCCGAGGCCCGCGGCCGTTCCTACGGCCAGCAAGCTGCCGCGCGCGTGCGCAAAAGCGCCGCCATGTATGGCCAGACGCTGGTCGACCTGGGCTACGACGCCATGGCGCGCACCGAGCTGATCGCCCATTTCGCGCGCGAGATCGAAGCCTTTGCGCCGCACTATCTGGAAGAGATGCGCGGCATCGCCGCGGGCGCCGACGTGCCCTTCGAAGACATCGTGATGGTCAACGCACGCACGGAAGTGGTGGCCAAGGCGCGCGCCGAAAAGAAGAAGGCGGCCGAACTGGAACCCGGCGACGGCTGCACCGGCGCGTTGATCCTGCCCACGCGTTCGGCCAACGGCAACCTGATCCATGGGCAGAATTGGGACTGGCGCGCGGAATGCGCCGAGACGGCCATCGTGCTGCGCGTGCGCAGCGACAACGGCCCGGACATCCTGACGTTCGTCGAAGCCGGTGGCCTGGCCCGCAGCGGATTGAACAGCGCGGGCGTATCCATTACCGCCAACTATCTGGAGTCCGACCGCGACTTCCGCCAACTGGGCGTGCCGCTGTCGCTGATTCGTCGCAAGGTGCTGGAGCAGCAGCATTTCGCGCTGGCGATCAAGGCCGTGGCCACAACCGCCAAGTCCTGCTCGAACAACATCATGCTGGGCATGGCGGCTGGGTTTGGCGTGGACTACGAATGCACCACCGATGAAGCCTTCCCCATCTATCCGGGCAGCGACGACCTGATCGTGCACGCCAACCACTGGGTCAGCGAAGTGGCCTTGTCCAAGCTGCGCGACACCGGCCGCGCCAGCACGCCCGAAAGCGCGTACCGCGACTGGCGCGTACGCCGCCTGCTGAACGAGAAAACGGACTTGACGCGCGAGGACCTCAAGCGCGCGCTGTTCGATGATTTTGGCGCGCCCTATTCCGTGTGCCGTCCGCCGCGCCCCGGCAGCCACGACAATCTTTCCGCCACGGTCGCCATGGTGGTCATGGAGCCGGCCGTCGGCCTGATGGAAGTGGCGCCCCTGCCCGCGCTGAATCGTACGTTTACCCGCTATAGCCTGACCGCCGAACCCGAACTGCTGGCCGCGGCCTGATCTCTGGCGCGCTGGCGCAACCGAAGGAAGTTCCAATGAAAAACCCCAATCTTGGCGCCGCGGTTGCGCTGGCGCTTGCCGGGCTGTCCGGCGCCGCCGGCCCCGTCAGCGCGCAGCCCGCCCCGCCGCTGCGCATTTCGATGACCGCCGACATCCGTTCCACCGAACCCGGCGTCAACCGCGACAGCAACAGCGACGCGGTCGTCATGCACATTGTTGAAGGGCTGGTGGCCTATGGCGAAGACGCCGAGGTGCGCCCGCTGCTGGCCAAATCGGTGGACATCAGCCCCGACGGCAAGACCTACACATTTACCTTGCGCGATGGCGTGACGTTTCACAACGGCAAGCCGATGACATCGGCCGACGTGCTCTGGAGCTGGCAGCACTACACCGCCGCGAATTCCGGCTGGCGCTGCGCCAGCGAATTCGATGGGCGCGGCAGCGTCAAGGTCACCCGCGTCGAGGCGCCCGATGCGCGTACCGTCGTCTATCACCTGGACAAGCCCACCAGCCTGTTCCTGGCATCGCTGGCGCGCATCGACTGCGGCGGCACCGGCATACTTTCGCGAGATTCAGTGGGCGCGGACGGCGCCTGGATCAAACCCATCGGCACCGGCCCTTTCGAGCTGGCCGAATGGAAGCGCGGCGAATACATCCGCCTGACCAGGTTCGCCGGCTACGCCAACCTGGACGGCAAGCGCGACGGCTACACCGGGTCCAAGCGCCCCCTGGTGGACGAAGTGCGCTTCATGATCGTGCCCGACGACTCCACCGCCAAAGCCGCCTTGCAACGCGGCAATATCGACATCATTGAAGACGTCTCCAACAACGACGTGCCGGTGCTGCAAAACACGCCGAACGTGAAGGTGGCCTATGCGCCGGTGATGAGCATGACGGCGCTGTTGTTGCAGACCAAAGACCCCGTGCTGGCCAACCCCAAGTTACGCCTCGCGCTGGCCCATGCCATCGACTACAAGCAGCTGGCGGCCGCCGTTACCGAAGGCCTGGCGCAGCCCAACAATTCCATCGTGCCGCTGGTGTCGCCTTACTACGATGCCGCGCAAAAGCAGGGGTGGGACTACGATCCGGCGCGGGCGGCCAAGCTGTTGCAAGAGGCCGGCTACAAGGGGCAGCCGCTGACGATTCTGACCACCAAGCGCTATCCGCAGTCGTATAACTCGGCCGTGATCGTGCAGGCGATGCTGCAAGCCGTGGGCATCAATGCGCAGTTGTCCGTTGTTGAATGGGCCACGCAGCTGGACCGCTATAACGCGGGCACCTACCAGATGATGACGTTCCCGTATTCGGCGCGCCTGGATGCGGCGTTGAACTACGAGATGGTGACGGGCGACAAGGCCAAGCAGCCGCGCAAAGTGTGGGACAACGCTGACGCCCTGAAGCTGGTGGAAGCTGCCTCGGTGGATTCCGACCGGGCCAAGCGACAGGCTTCATTTGATCAGCTGCACAAGCTGTTCCTGGCCGATGTGCCCAGCATCCCGCTCTACAACGGGCTGGACATCGGCGCGTTTCGCAGCAACATCAAGGGCTACCAGCCTTGGGCGGTGAAAAAGCCGCGCGCGTGGGAAGTCGAACGCGTCGGGCCATAACGCTACGCACGGATGGGGCGGCGCAGCAAGGCCGTAGCGCCGCGCCGCCTGCCCGTTATCAGGGGCCTACGCCCTTAATGGGCGCCGGCCCCTGCCCCGCTTACTTGGCGCCGACCACCTTGGTCTCCCAGGCGCGCGGCTTGCCTTCCCATACCGAGAACCCCGCGACGCGCTTATTCGTTGCCCACGCGTCGGCGCCGTTATACAGCATCAGCATCGGCGTCTGTTCCAGCATCAGCGCATGCAGCTGATCGAACATCGCCTGCCGCTTGGCCGGGTCGGACTCCAGGAAACTTTCGTCGATCAACTTCTGCGCCGCCGGGTCATCCCAGACCTTGCGCGGCTGCTTGGTCTTGTCGCCCGAGAACTGCTCGAAGCTTAACGAGGGGTCCAACCGCGACGAAAACGAGAACGAGCTGATCTGGTATTTGCCGGTGTTGTAGCGGTCCAGCTGCGTCGCCCATTCCAGCACTTCGATCTTGGCGTTGATACCCACCGACTGCATCATCGCCTGCGCGATCACCGCCACCTGGTAGCTGGGCACGTGGGCGCGCTTGTTGGCATAGATCACCACCGGCTCGCCCTTGTAGCCCGCTTCTTTCAGCAGCTGCTGCGCCCGCGCCGGGTCGTACTTGTAGCCCTTCTTCTCGGCGTCCTTGTAGTAGGCCGAGCCCGCGTAGACCGCGGAATTGTTCAATTGGCCCAGCCCTTCCGACGCGGCCGCCACCACCTGCGGAATGTCCAGCGAAGCAGCAATCGCCTGCCGCATCTTCACGTTCTTGAGCACCGGGTCCTGCGTCTGGAACAACAACACATGCTTGACGGCGTCATGCGGGCTGAACACGGTCAGCGTCTTCACGCTTTTCAGTTCGCCGACGTCGGTGTTGGTGATCTGGCTGGCGTCAATGGCGCCGGACATCAGCCCGGCCTTGGACGTGGACGGGTCCGGCACCACCAGGAACTTCACCTCGTCCACCAGCGGGCGCTTCGATCCCACGTACCCATCCGGCTTCTCGCCCGAGGGCGACACGTAGTCCTTGAACGCGGTCAGCAGCGTGTATTCGCCGCGCTTCCATTCCTTGAACATGTACGGGCCGGTGCCGATCGGCTTGACCCACGAGCCGTCCGCCGCCACCGAGTCCCTGGAAATAATGGCGGTCATGCCGCAGTCCGTGCGCGCCAGGAAATCCAGGAACACCGCCGACTTGCGGTCCACCTTCATCACCACGGTCTTCGCATCCGGCGCGGTTACCTCGGTGACCTTCAGGCCATTGCGGCCGTCGAAGTCGCTGCGGCAGCGCCAGTCCGTCTTGGCATCCATGTAGCGCTGCCAGCTCCACAGCACATCCGCCGAGGTCAGCGGGGCGCCGTTATGGAATTTGACGCCGTCGCGCAATGTGAACGTATAGGTCAACCCGTCCGGCGACAAATCGACCGATTTGGCCAGCAATGGGCCAACGGTGCCGTCTTCGCGGTAGCCGACCAGCCCTTCAACAATATTGAGCACCACGCCGTCGGTCGTGTTGTCGCGGTTGACACCCGGATTAGTCGAGCGGATGTCGGCCGGTTGCGCGATGGTCAGCACGGCGGCGTGGACCGGAACGGCGGTGGCGGCAAGCGCCAGGGAGAGCGCAAGCGCTCTGGGTACGAAATGGTGATGCATGCAGAAGACTCCCCGGCGTGCGGCGCAGATGTCACGCGTATTTTTGGCGCCAAAATAATCTGCTAATTATGGCGGCTCTGGCTTGTGCCGCCATACGGGGTATCCCTGAAGCAAAGCCAAGGGCAAAAAAAAATGGCGGCCCCTTCGCAGGAAGGGCCGCCGCGATTCACGCCGCCGCAAGCAAACAGTTCAGCAGACAGCGATCAAGAAATATCCTGCCCGACGTGCTGCGAGATGATTTTCTGCAACCGCTTCACATCGCGCGCTTCCAGCGCATCCACCATGTCGAAGTGTTCACGCGCCGAGATTTCGATGCGCGATCGCGTCACCCATTCCTTGGCCGGCGCAGCGGGGCCGCGCGCCCGCGTGTCCTGGATCAACGCGGCCAGTTCGCGGTTGCGGCACATGTCGTACATGGCCGCGTGAAACGCCAGGTTGACCTCGTACTGTTCCAACAAGGTGCCGTCTTGCAGCAGCTTGGCGAAACGTTCGGCCAGCGTGCGCAGCGCGCGCACCTTGGCGGCGGTGACGTTCGGCATCAAGTCCGCGGCCGCGCCGCTTTCCAGCAGGATGCGGATATCGCGGATCTGGTGATGCACGTCCGGGTCCATCGCGTAGACGTGATAGCCCCGGTTCGGGATGTGCGCAATCAGCCGCTTGGCGGCCAATTGGTCCAGCGCCCGCCGCACGTCCAAACGCTTGGCGTCATAGCGCTCTTGCAGGTCGATCTGTTTCAACCAGGCGCCAGGACCATACACGCCCGACTGAATATCATGGGCAATACGGTCGACCAGGCCGGGTTGCGTCGCTGCCGTTTTCGGCATGGACCACTCCCGTCTATCAATTCCAAAGCGCGTATTTTAGGCGTAAGTCCTTGCAGGGAAAGCGGGGAGTTCCCCGCCCGCCATCAGGCGATGGCGCGCATGGGTTCCTGCCCGTCCAGACGCCACCGCAGCCGCACGCCGCCGCTTTCGGTTGATTCCAGGGCGGGAATGGCTTGCAACAGGCTGCGCGTGTAGTCCTCTTGCGGGCGGTCGAAGACCGCGTCGCGCGAGCCTTGCTCCACAATCGCCCCGTTGCGCATGACCACCACGCGGTCCGCCACCTGTTCTACCACGCCCAGGTCGTGGCTGATGAACAGACACGAAAACCCGTGGCGTTCCTGCAAATCGGCAAACAGGTCCAGCACCTGCGCACGCACCGTCACGTCCAGCGCCGACACGGGTTCATCGGCAATCACGAACGCCGGCCGGCGCACGATAGCGCGGGCAATGGCCACGCGCTGGCGCTGGCCGCCCGACATTTCGTGCGGAAAGCGCTTGGCGTATTCCGACCCCAGGCCCACTTCGGCCAGCACCTCGTCCACGCGGCGGCGCTTGTCCGCCGCCGACAGGTCGCCCACCATGCGCAGGCCCTCGCCCACCAGCTGGCCGATGGTCATGCGCGGGTCCAGCGACGAATACGGGTCCTGGAACACCATCTGGCAGTTCAGGCGATAGTCGCGCCATGCCGCCGAGCGGCGATCCACCGGCTGGTTGCGAAACAGGATCTGGCCGGACGTAGGCGCAAGCAGCCCGGCAATGGCGCGGCCCAAGGTGGTCTTGCCCGAGCCCGATCCGCCCACCACGGCCACCACTTCGCGCGGCTTGACGTGCAGGTCGATGCCGTCCAGCGCGCGCTTGGCGCCGGTGCGCGAGAACAGGCGCTGATGGCCCGCGTAGTCCACCACCAGGTTCCTGACTTCAACAATGGGCGCTTCCTGCGTCAGCTTGCGGGCCGGCAGGCGGCGCGGCATGGCGTCCAGCAGCTTGCGCGTGTAGGGGTGCCGCGGGCGTTCCAGGATGCTCGCGGTCGTGCCGGCTTCCAGCACTTTGCCGTGCTGCATGACAACCATGCGTTCGGTGTAGCGCGCCACCATCGGCAGGTCGTGGCTGATCATCAGCACCGCCGTGTTGTGTTCGCGGGTCAGGTCCACCATCAGTTCCAGCACGTCGCGTTGCACCACGGCGTCCAGCGCGGTGGTGGGCTCGTCGGCGATCAGCAGCGCTGGCTCCAGCAACATTACCGAGGCCAGCATCATGCGCTGGCGCATGCCGCCGGAAAACTCGTGCGGCCAAGCGTCCATCGCCCCTTTGGGGTCGCTGATGCCCACGCGGCGCAGCATTTCAAGAATACGCTCGCGGCGTTGCGCGGGCGACATCGCGCGGCGATGCAGTTTCAAGCCTTCGTCCAGTTGCCGGCCGATGGGCATGGACGGGTTCAGCGACGTCATGGGTTCCTGGAACACCATGCCGATGCGCGCGCCGCGCAGCTTGCGCAGCACTGCCGCGTCGACCTGGGTGACGTCCACGCCTTCGAACAGGATGGCGCCGCCCGCTACCACCAGCGGCGCGGGCGTCAGGCCCATGATGGCGCGCGCGGCTTGCGTCTTGCCGCTGCCCGACTCGCCCACGATGCCGACCATTTCGCCCGGGGCAACGTCAAACGACACCCCGCTGACGATCTCGCGGCCGCCCTGCCCGACGGTCAGCGTCAGGTTCGATACGGATACCAGTGCGCTCATTGCACGCCCCTCATGCGGGGGTCGAGACGGTCTCGCACCGCGTCGCCCAACAGGTTGATGCCCAGCAGCGCCAGCGCGATGGCCAGGCCGGGAAGAATGGACAGATAGGACGCCTGCGCCATGAACGGGCGCGCGGCGGCCAGCATATTGCCCCAGGTGGGCGCGGGCGGCGGCACCCCCAGGCCCAGGAAGGAGAGCGCGCTTTCGGCCAGGATCACCCAGCCGAACATCGACGTGGCCAGCACCGTCAGGGGCGCAACGCAGTTGGGCAGCACGTGTCGGAACATCGTGTAGAGCTCGGAATTGCCCAGCACGCGGGACGATTCGATGAACTCTTTTTCACGCAGCGACAACACCGTGCCGCGCACGATGCGCGTTACCGACGGCGTGTACGCCAGGCCCAGCGCCAGGATGATGCCGTACTTGTTCGCGCCCACCACGGCCAGCAGCCCCAACGCCAGCAACAGGCCGGGAAAGGCCAGCAGCGCATTGTTGAAGGCCATGATGATGCGGTCGGTCCAGCCGCGCACAAAGCCGGTCAACGTGCCGATGGCGGTGCCCACGACGATGGCGAAGGTCACCGTCAACAGGCTGATCCACACACTGCTTGATGCGCCGGCCAACAAGCGCGAAAGCTCGTCGCGGCCGAACTCGTCGGTGCCCAGCAGGAAGTCGCCGCCGGGCGGCTTCAGGCGCGAGATGAAGTTGATCTTCAGCGGGTCATGCGGCGTCCAGAAAGTGCCCATCAGCGCCGCGACGATCATCGCCCCGACGATCAGGCCACCCAGGAGCGCGTTGGCGGGAATTCGCCTTTTCGGAATTCGCGTTTTCATTCGGCGGTTACTCTCGGGTCGAAGAGGGGATAGCACAGGTCGATCAGCAGGTTCACCACCACGTAGACCACGCCCACGAACAACAAACAGCCCTGGATGACGGGGTAGTCGCGCGCAAAGATGGAATCGACCAGCAGACGCCCCAGCCCGGGGATGGTGAATACCGTTTCCACCACGGCGATGCCGCCCAGCAGATTGCCCAGCACCAGGCCGATCAGCGTCCAGGTCGGGCCGAACGCGTTGCGAAACGCGTGGCGCATCAGCACGGCGGATTCGGACAGCCCCTTGGCGCGCGCGTGGGTGATGTAATCCAGCCTCAGCACTTCCAGCGTGCTGGCGCGCGCCATGCGCATCAGCACACCGATCTCGTGCAAAAACAAGGTCAGGATCGGCATGGCCAGGTACAGCAGGCCGGCCTTCCAGTCTTCCCCGATCGACACATAGCCCACCACGGGCAGCCACTGCAATTTCAGGCCGAAGAAGATCAACAGCAGCAGGCCGAGCCAGAACGTCGGGATCGACACCAGCAGCGTGGCCGAGCCCACCAGGAACAGGTCGGGCCATTTGTTCTGCTTCCAGGCGGCGATCATGCCGGCCGGCACCGCGACCAGTGCGGCGAACACCACGGCCACCAGCACCACGCGGCCGCTGATCAGGAAGCGGTCCCACACCAGCGCCAGCACGGGCTGCCCGGTGTTGATGGACGCCCCCAGGTCACCGTGCAGCATGTTGCCGAACCAGATGCCGAACTGGGTCAGCCAGGTCTGGTCCAGGCCCAGCCGCGCCCGCAGGTCCGCCAGCGCGGCCGGCGTTGCCAAGTCGCCCAGCAGTAGTTGGGCGGGGTCGCCCGGGATCAGCCGGATCATCACGAACACCGCCACCGCCACGATCAGCAGGGTCGGCACAGCCATGACAATTCGGGATAGCGCGAAACGCAGCATGGCCCTCTCCTATTCCTGGACGCGACGGCGCGGGCGGCCAAGGCGCCCGGCTTGCGCGATTTCAGTTTTCTGCATTGCGCCGCTTGCGCAGCGCGCGCGCCAGAAAGTCCTGCACGTGGCCGACACACTTCAGGCCGTCGTGCGGCACGTTGTCCACCAGGTCCAACACGGCTTTCACTCCGGCCGATTCGAATGAGCGGCGCAGCGATTCCAACCGTTCGGGGCGCGTCTTGCCGGCGTCATTGGCGCCGGCCATGAAGAACTTGCCCCCTTCGCGGTGCGTGATTTCCCACGTTTCCAGGTCCGCCTTGCCGACAATCATGTGCACCGCCACCTGCTTGAGCGCTTCGATGTCCACACCCTTGCCAAAGCGCGTTTCGGCATCGCGCACGCCCACCCACCAGTCCTGGCTGGGGTCCAGCAGCGTCACCGAGCCCGGTGCGCCAATCGACACGGCCCACAGGCGTTCGGGATGCAGGTAGGCAAAGCGGTTCACGAATTGGCCGCCGCCGGAATAGCCGAACAGGCCGAACTTGTCGAAGCGCATGCCGAACTTCTCGCCCACTTCGGCCACCATGTCCAACAGGATCTGGTCGTAGCGGATGTCGCCTTCACGCAGTTGCTTGAAGCCGTCGCGGTTACCGTCGCCCAGCGGTCCCACCGGAAACAGCGGGCACAGCACGATGCAGTCGTTCCAGCGGGCGAACTCCGAGAAGGCGTCGCGGTATTCCACAAAGGCGCGGCCCGTGCCGTGCATGATGACGACGAGTTCCATGGGGTGCCTGGCCGTGTCGATATGCGGCGGCACGTACATGCAATAGGAAAAACGCGGGTCGGTGCGCGCGGCGAACACCGTGCTGTGGCCCAGGTCGTAGATGGCCCGAGCCATGGCGGCGTCGGGAGTCAGAGCGATAGCTGCGTTGGACTGCATGATTTCCTCATCTCCATGGCCGTTACACGCGGGCGCATGGTGGCTGCCAGATCGAAATAATGATCACATAAATTGGCGCCAATTTTAGGAGGATGCGGTTCAAGGCAACAAGGCAGGGGATTCCCTAGGCTTGGAGGCGGCGCGCCGGTTTGCAATCCCGGCGATCGCGCGGGTGGCGACTGGCGGCTGGCGGCTGGCGCTGGCGCTGGCGCGTGGCGCGTGGCGCGTGGCGCGTGGCACGTGGCACGTGGCGGCAGCGCGGGCGCCACGCGCCCGGCACGCTGCCTTCGCCGCGTCAGGTCAGTGCTTTTTGAAGATCCGCTTGACGGCGGTGACCACGCCCAGCACCACGGCGCCGGCCACCACGCCAAACAGTGCGTTCAGCATGGTGGACGTCAGCGCCTGCACCATGGCGCCCCCGCCGATAGCGGCCGCGGCGTGTTCGACGGCCGCGTGCACGGGGGGAATGCCGTGCGTGAGAATGGCGCCGCCCACCATGAACATGGCCGCGGTGCCTACCACCGACAAGGTCTTCATCAGATACGGCGCCGCGCCGACGATGCCGCGCCCCAGCCATGCCACGGCTTGCGCGCGCTTTTGGCTCAGGTGCAGGCCCAGGTCGTCCAGCTTGACGATGCCGGCCACCAGGCCATAGACGCCTATCGTCATGGCGATGGCAATGATCGACAACACGGCCACCTGGCGCGTGAAGTCGGCGCCGGCCACCGCGCCCAGGCTGATCACGATGATTTCCGCCGACAGGATGAAGTCGGTTCGCACCGCGCCCTTGATCTTGCTGCGTTCGAACGCCACCATATCCACCGACTCGTCCTGCAAGGCCTGGGCACGCGCGGCGTGGCTGCCTTCGTCGGACTCGTCATGCGGCAGAAACTTGTGCGCCAGTTTTTCAACGCCCTCAAAGCAGAGAAAAGCGCCACCCAGCATCAGCAGCGGCGTCACCAACCACGGCACGAACGCGCTGATCAGCAGCGCCGACGGCACCAGGATCAGCTTGTTGATGAACGATCCCTTGGCCACTGCCCACACCACAGGCAGTTCCCGGTTGACCGGCACGCCGGTTACTTGCTGGGCGTTCAGCGCCAGGTCGTCGCCCAGCACGCCGGCGGTTTTCTTGGCCGCCACCTTGGTCATCACCGACACGTCATCCAGAATGGTGGCGATGTCATCGAACAATGCGAAGAAACTGCTACCGGCCATCAAGCATCCCCTGTGCTTTTTAGGTGTTCAGAGTTTACAGGCGGCCGTACAAATGAAAAGGCCGCCCATTGGGGCGGCCGGTCGGCAAGCGGGCAGCGTCGCACTGCGGGGAATCAAGATGGCCGGGCATGGGCGTCAACGACAAGCCGTCCGTGGTTGATCGCCGCATCCACCGCCATGCCGGGGCTGGATACAAACCCGCCCGATTCAAACAGCGGTACGGCGTGATGTTCGTTGAGCTGGTCGCGGTCAGCGGCCAATTCCACTGCCACGGTAGCCGTAAATGCCGGGCTGCCGGTGCCGCCAACGACGATCCGCGACACGTTCGCGGTAAGCCGATAGCCCTTGTAAACCATATTATTGTGAAACATATAACCCCCTAATTGGAAAAAAGGCCCAATGGGCCTTTATTCACAGAGCGCGGATTTGAGTGGCGTGAGGGCCCTTGGCGCCCTGTGCGGTCACGTAGCTGACGCGCTGGTTTTCGACCAGCACTTTATGTCCGTCGCTCACGATTTCCGAGAAGTGTGCAAATAAATCCTTGCCGCCGTTCTCGGGCATGATGAAGCCAAATCCTTTTGCGTCGTTAAACCACTTCACGATTCCGGTTTCCATAATCTCATTCCTTTAAATGCGGGCACTGCCCGCGAAGATGAGCCTATCAAGGAAAGGACAGCGAACAATGTAGCGCCACGTGGGCAGCAAGACCGGACGAAAATCACGATGCTCGAAAAGCTTCAATCCCACTATGGGTGCAGCGGTCGGCAAAGTCAATTAGCGTTTCCAATTACTGGATTCATCCCGCGCGCGTTGAATAATGCTCGATTAACGACAAAATGATGCCAACGGTTAGCCGCGTATTAAGCGGCTTTTTCCCCCATGGGCACATCGGCAAATACGCGCGAACGATAAAGCGCGTATGCTCGCGCCATGGTGCTTTGAACGTGCGTTGCCTCGCCGTATCGCCATACAGGAGTATGGCCTTGCGTCATCATTGCCCGCGCACCGCGCACATTTGCTCGCCTGCGGAATTTTCCGCGTGCAAAATCGCCACCGGCTCAGCTCGCACAATTGTGCGAATCGTGAATCCCGCGTGAGCGCCATCAAAAAGTCGATCGCCCGATTCGCCAACGCCTTCGTCAAGCTGCTTCCGTCCGCGCCGCCGCCCCGGGGCAACCCTGCGCAGCGCGACGGCCAGCGCAATGTGGCTCGCGACCATGCCGCGGTGTCCTCGCCGTGGCGCATTTACCGAATCTATGCACGCCCCGGGCATCTGCTGATGCGCAACGAACAAGGCCGCATTCTTGATCTGGGCGTCATGAAGGGCGAAGAGCCCAACCTGACTTACCGCCTGTTCGCGCGCGACCTGCAAGGCAAGGGTTTCGCCACGCGCACGCTGCTGCTGGACGACATCGCGCGCCGCATCGAAGCCGGCGAAGTCAGCACGGAACTCTTGGACCTGTCCGACTGGGACCAGCCACTGGGCGCCGACCTGGACCGAGGCACCCACACCGACGTGTCGATGAAGCTGGGCCGCTAGGCCGCCAGGCCGGCACGCGCCCTGCCCGGCGCGCCCGCTTATTTCTTCAGCTGCGCTTCCACGCACATATTGATGACGCCGTTGACCAGCTTTTCGATGCGGTCACGCTCGGGACCTTTTTCGTCCGTGACCAGCATGCGATCATACGCGGTGTAGTCCTTGATCGGCACCGACTTCTGCAAACCGTCCAGCACGCAGCTGCAATACGTTGCCGAACGCGCGTCCACATCCGGCAGCGCCCCGGCGCTTTTCTTAAAGCCTTCCACGCACGAGCTATAGGTCACAAGGCGTATGCCTTCGGGGTACTCGTTCTTCTTGCCACAACCGGCAAGCCCCGCCAATACCACAACCCCCGCCACTGCCCACCCCATACGCCGCATGAACCGCCCCTGTTGAACTATTGAACGGCGTGCATTTTGGCATAGGGCTGTCATTACACCAGGACCTGTTTGTCCCTGTTGGCGACCTTTTCAACTTTCCGATGTGTATGGTACGCATCATGGACAGCCGCGAAATCATCAGACAGCTCCGCCTGGCGGGTTGGGTCTACCGCAACGCGAGAGGCTTGCAACACATTTATGTCCACCCGCCAAAGCCCGGACATATCAGCGTGCCCCATCCGAAAAAGGATTTGGGAATCGGCTTGGTCGCCAAGCTGCTGACGCAGGCAGGACTGAAGTAGACCGCTCGCGGCGCTACGGCTGGCGCCTTTGGTTTCTTCAAGGTTTACCAAGGAAACTCATGAAATACCCCATCGCCATAGAGCCCGGCAGCGACACGCAAGCGTGGGGCGTGGTCGTACCGGATCTGCCTGGCTGCTATTCCGCATCCGACACGGGCATTGACGATGCCATCGAAAATGCCAAAGAAGCGATAGCGCTCTGGATAGAAACAGCACTGGACACTGGCGCCGCCGTGCCACCGCCAGGAAGCATCGCGGCTCATCAAGCCAATCCGGAATTCGCCGGGTGGGTCTGGGCCATAGTCGACATCGACCCCGCCGTGATGGACGACACGATCGAACGCGTCAATATCACGCTGCCGCGCCGCATCCTGGCCAGAATCGATGCGAAGGCGCGCGCCGCCGGCGAAAGCCGATCGGGCTACATCGCGCAGCTGGCCTTGACGCACTAAGCCCGGTCACGCCCGGGCCAGACTTGCAAGCTGGCCCGACCGGGGCTGTCCGGCGCGCGGGCCAACGTCAACTCAACTCATATAAACGCCGCCGTTGATGGCGTAGTTGGCGCCCGTTACGAAGGCGGCCTCGTCCGAGGCCAGCCAGGCGCACAGGCCCGCCAGGTCCTGCGCGGTGCCAAGCCGGCCGACGGGCACGCTTTCGATGATGCGGTCCAGCAGCGCCGGCGGAAATGCCTTGACGGTGTCGTCGGCGATGAAGCCGGGCGACACCAGGTTTACCGTCACGCCGCGCGCCGCCACTTCCTGGGCCAGCGATCGCGTGAAGCCGATCACCGCGCCTTTGGCGGTGGCAGTGTTGATTTGCCCGATCTGGCCTTTTTCCGCGGCGACCGAGCCGATGTTGATGACGCGCCCCCAGCCCCGGTCCGCCATGCTGTCGACCACCTGCTTGGTGCTGTTGAACAGCGTGTCCAGGTTGCTGCGCAAAACGGCTGCCCAGTCGGCATAGCTCATCTGGCGAAAGCGCATGTCCAGCATCGAGCCGGCGTTGTTGACCAGCACGTCGATCTCGCCGACTTCGCGCCGCACCTTGGCAAACGCCGCTTCGGTGGATGCCCAGTCCGTGGCGTCGCCCTCGGACGCCACGAAGTCATACCCCAGGGACTTCTGCTCTTTCAACCAGCTATCGCGGCGCGATGAACGCGGTCCGCAGCCGGCCACCACGCGGTGTCCGGCGCGATGCAGCGCCTGGCAGATCGCGGTGCCCGTGTGGCCCATTCCGCTGGTGACATAAGCGATACGCAAAGCCATGACCTTCCTTTATCAACGTGCGGCGTGCGCCGCGAATCAGCCGACCGATCCCATCAACGGGAACAGGCCGAACGCCAGGGCGGCAGCCAGCATCACCATGCAGACCAGGGTGGCCCACTTGAGCGCATAGCGCTGGTGATCGCCGAATTCCACGCCCGCCAGGCCCACCAGCAGGTAGGTGGACGGCACCAGCGGGCTAAGCAAATGCACCGGCTGGCCAATGAGGGACGCCCGCGCCATTTCCACTGCCGAAATGCCATAGCCCTGCGCGGCTTCGCTCAGGATGGGCAGCACGCCGAAGTAGAAGGCATCGTTCGACATGAAAAACGTGAACGGCAGGCTGACCAGCGCGGTAATGCCCGCCAGATAGGGACCCATCGCGTCCGGGATCACGGCCAGCAGGCTGCGGGACATGGCTTCCACCATGCCCGTGCCGGACAGGATCCCCGTGAAGATCCCCGCCGCGAAAATCAGCGACACCACCGACAGCACATTGCCCGCATGCTGCGCAACGCGGCGGCGCTGCTCGGCCAGGTTCGGATAGTTGATGATCAGCGCAATCGCAAACGCAATCATGAACAGCACCGGCAGCGGCAGGATGTTCATCACCAGGCTGACCATCAGCGCCAGCGTCAACCCGGCATTCACCCACAGCAGCTTGGGGCGGCGCAGGTCGTGATCGACTTCAATCTCGGGCAGGTTCTTGGGGCCATCCTCGTCATAGCCGGCATGCAGCGAGGCGCCGTCCGGCAGCGACAGCACGCCCAGGCGGCGCCGTTCTTTCAGACCCAGGAAGAACGCCAGCATCAGCAGCGACACGATGGCCACGCCCATCACCGGCACCAGCGGAATGAAGATATCGCCCGCGTCCACGTGCAAGGCGCTGGCGGCGCGCGCCGTCGGCCCGCCCCACGGCGTCAGGTTCATGATGCCGCTGGCCAGCATCGCCAGGCAGGTCATGGACAACCCGTTCATCTTCAGGCGGCGGTACAGGGGCAACATCGACGCCACCACGATCATGTAGGTGGTCGAGCCGTCGCCGTCCAGCGAAATCACCAGCGCCAGCACCGTGGTGCCCACCACGATTTTCAACGGGTCGCCCTTCACGGCGCGCAGGATGCGGCCGACGATGGGGTCGAACAGCCCCGCATCGATCATCACCCCGAAGTACAGGATGGCAAACATCAGCATCACGCCGGTGGGCGCGATCTTGCGAATACCGTCCAGCATCATCTTGTCGATGCCGGCGCCAAAGCCGCCCAGCAACGCAAAAATAATAGGGACAAGGATAAGGGCGACCAACGGCGACAGGCGCTTGGTCATGATCAGCGTCATGAACGTGATCACCATGCCGAAGCCAAGCAGGGTCAGAAGCATGAGGGGGTATCTCCGACTAATCGTTGTTATGTTTGACGCTGCCTCCAGCAAGGGAGGCAGGAGCCGAAGACTAGGAATAAAAGCTGTCTGGAACCTGTCGTTTTTTGAAATCCGACGCCGTGTTTCAACCCGCCGCCCCACGCCGGCGAAGCCCGAAAATCGGCCGGCTCCGGGCAGCTACAATCGGCCGATGCGCATCCTGGTAATCGAAGACGACGAGGATCTGGCCGACGCCCTTGTCCGCCGGTTGCGCCGTCTTGGCCACGCCGTGGACCTGCAACGCGACGGGCTTAGCGCCGATGGCGTGCTGCAATACGAAACCTTCGATCTCGTCATCCTGGACATCGGCCTGCCGCGCATGTCGGGCTTTGACATCCTGC
The DNA here is from genome assembly GCF_003600685.1 of Achromobacter sp. B7. NCBI lineage: Bacteria > Pseudomonadati > Pseudomonadota > Betaproteobacteria > Burkholderiales > Alcaligenaceae > Achromobacter > Achromobacter sp. B7. The sequence goes on along the minus strand of NZ_CP032084.1, from coordinate 1,202,186 downwards.
ACCGGCTGCGCGACCGTGGCAGCAAGACGCCGGTATTGGCGTTGACCGCCCGCATCGACATCGAAGACCGGGTTCACGCCCTGGATACCGGCGCCGACGACTACCTGGCCAAGCCGTTTGATTTCCGCGAACTGGAAGCCCGCTGCCGCGCCCTGCTGCGCCGCCCCATTGCGCAGGCCACGGGCGTGCAGCGCTTTGGCGAGCTTGTCATCGACAGCGCCGCGCGCCACGTGTCGCTGGCCGGACAGCGCCTCGACCTGCCCAAGCGCGAATACAGCCTGCTGGAGATCCTGTTGGCCGGGATGAACCGCGCCGTCAGCAAAACAGAAATCGCCAACAAGCTGTTCGCCTTCGATGACGATGCCGCGCCCAACGCCATCGAGGTCTACATCGCCCGCCTGCGCCGCAAGCTGGAAGGGTCGCCGCTACGCATCGAAACGCAGCGCGGCACGGGTTACCTGCTGACCTCGACAACGCCGCCGGACAGCCCCTCGCCCCACTCGCAGCAGGATTGACCGTGCAGCCTGGCCGCATTTCAGTCCGCCGCCGCCTGCTCGCCATGCTGTTGGGCTTGTTTGCCGTCGGCCTGGCCGCACTGTATCTGCTGGTGCGCGGCTACGCCCAGCAAACCGCCGACACCACTTACGATCAACTGCTGCGCGCCTCGGTCCTGTCCATGGCCGACAGCCTGCAGCTGGTGCAGGGCGAATGGCAGATGGACATGCCCTATGCCGCCCTGGCCTTGCTGGAGCAGGCCCCGCGCGACCGGGTGTTCTATCGCGTTGCGACCGGCGCCGGGTCCCTGGTTTCCGGTTATGCCGACCTGCCCGCCGCGCCCGAGCGTACCGAGGCGGCCGATACGCCGCAGCTGTACACGTCCCGCTACCAGGGCGAGCCCGTGCGCGTCGCGTGGATGGAACGCAAGATCGCCGGCCCGCGCAACGCCGAGGCCGCCGTGATTCAGGTGGCGCAAACGCGCGAAGCGCGCAACGCATTGGCCGACAGCATCTTGTGGCAAGGCACCCTGGCGCTGATCGGGTTCACCGGTGCGGCGCTGGCGCTGGCCTATTGGGGGCTACGGCGTTCCTTGTCGCCCATCCAGCGCATCGAACGGGAACTGGCCGCGCGCAGCGCGTCCGACCTGCATCCCATCGCGGCGCCCGTGCCCGAAGAGCTGGACACGCTGGTGCAATCGCTGGACGGCTTCATGGCGCGCCTGTCCGACAACCTGGACACGCTGCGCCTGTTCATCGCCGAAGCCGCGCACCAGTTGCGCACGCCGCTTGCCGCGCTACACGCCCAAATGGAAGTGGCACTGGACGAAGAAGACCCAGGCGAGCAGCGCCGCAGCCTGTTGGCGGTGCTGCGCAACGCCGAAAAGCTGTCGCGGCTGGTCAACCAGCTGCTTAGCGACGCCAGCGTCATCCACCGCAGCAACGTCAAGCAGTTCCAGCCCGTGGACCTGGCCGAGCTGCTGCGCCAAGCGACTTACGACACCGTGCCGCAAGCCGATCCCATTCCCGATGTGCGCCTGCACCTGCCTGCCGCCGGCGCAAGCCCGGCACCGCGCGTCCCGGGCGACAGCCTGATGCTGCGCGAAGCCTTCAAGAACCTGATCGACAACGCGCTGCGCCACGGATCGGTTGGCAAGGGGGATGCAGACGTAGCGCGGGGCGAGGAGGGGGACGGCAGCATCGACGTATCCAAAGACGGCCACATCGAAGGGCGCATAGAAAGCCGCATCGAAGGCCGCATCGAAGACTCCGCCCACGACCACATCGACATCACGCTGGACCAACATGGCAGCGGCTGGCGCGTCACCGTTGCCGACCACGGGCCGGGCATCCCACCCGCCCTGGCCAACACCGCTTTCGAACGTTTCGCCCGCGGCCCCACCCCCCGCACGCCCGGCGCGGGGCTGGGCCTGTCCATCGTCAAACGCGTCGTCGACATCCATCACGGCACGCTCAGCCTCAGCAACCGCGTGGGCGGCGGCCTGGAGGCGGTGATCGTCTTGCCGGCGGAGCGTCGCGATGCGTGACGCACGTACCTGGCACTGGGCCAAAAGGCTGCTTGGCGCGGCCGCCCTGCTGCTGCTCAGCGGGGCTCATGCCGCCACGCAGGCCGCCGAAGTCAGCCGCGACGGCCTTACGCTGGGGCCGGCCGACAGCAGGCAGGTGCTGGTGCTGCACGCGTCCAACAGCGTGCAGGTCTTCAAGGGCGTGCTGGAAGACTTCAGCCAGATGAACCCTGGCATCCGGCTGGAATACACCGAACTATCCACGCAGCAGCTTTACCAGGACACGGTGGATCGCGCCAAAGAAGACGCCTTGACCAAGCGCGGCCCCGATCTGATCATCAGCAGCGCGATGGATTTGCAGACCAAGCTTGTGAACGACGGCTACGCCCAAGCCCATGTCTCGCCGCACACCCGCGCCCTGCCCGCCTGGGCGAACTGGCGCGACGAGGTGTTCAGCATTGGCACCGATCCCATCGTCATGGTCTACAACACCGACAAGCTGGATGCCGCGCGCGCCCCGCACACGCGCCGCGAGCTGCTGTCCCTGTTGCAAGCGCCCGACCGGCCGTTGGCGAAAAGCATATCGACGTACGACGTGCAAGGCAGCGGCATCGGCTATCTGGCCGCCACGCAGGACACGCGGCTGGACAGCATGGCGGGCGCACTGCTGGCCGCGTTCGGCCGCAACGGCGTCACTACGCATCAGTCCACCGAAGACGCGCTGGACAAGCTGGAGCGCGGCGAGGTTACGCTGGCGTACAACCTGCTGGAATCCTATACGCGCCACCGCATCGACCAGGGCGCCAGGCTTGCCATCATCTACCCGCAGGACTACACGCTGATGCTGTCGCGGTCCGCCATCATTCCGAAACAGGCGCCGCGCGGTGACCTGGGTGCGTTGCTGCTGGACTACCTGCTTTCGCCGCGGGGGCAGGAGATGCTGGCCAAGCAATCCGGCATGCGGCCCGTCAACGCGTCGGTCATCGCCGAAGCGGGCGTGCGCCCCATGGCGCTGGGCGTCGGGCTGCTGGTGTACCTGGATGCGCTGAAAAAACGCCACTTCCTGGATCTCTGGCGCGCGGCCATCCTCGCGCCCACCGACGCGCGCTGAACGCCTGGTGATGGAACTGACCCGGTGCGCTTGCACCGTTGGCGCGGGCAGGCCGTCGCCACGGCCACGCAGGCACATGGAATTTTCCCACTATCGCAAATTCGCGAGCATAATTTCCGTTGGGGCCAACGGCATCCGGCTGCTTTCTCCAACGCCGTCCCCGCACTGATCCGGTTTCCGCCAGCGCATCGCCGCTGCGCGATGGCAAGGCAGCACCGTACCGGCTCCCGTAGCCGCGCCCGTTTTCGCACCTGTAGCCGCACCCGTAGCCGCGCCGCGCAGCCGCCCCCTGGTGGTACGCAGCAACGCCTTTGCGATTCAGCCCCGTTGGAGACACCATGGTCGAGCATCAGCTAGCCTTCACGCGCGCGATGGACGCCGTACAACACCTGGCCGATCCCAACCCCCCCTGGCAAGACATTCTGCGCACCGCGCGCGATCTGGTAGGCGCGGACAGCGGCACGTTGATCGTCTTTGACGCGCGCAACCATCTTTCAAACCTGTCCGCGATCGGTTTCTCGGACGCCTGCTTTGCCGACTACCAGGGGCACTACTACCGTCACGACGTGCTGGAGCGCGATTCGCGTCACGCCCCGGCCGGCACCTGGCTGGACACCGCGCGCATGTATAGCCGTTCGCAGCTGCAACGCACCGAGTTTTACGCCGACTTCATGCTTAAGCACCGCATGGCGCAAATCCTGTCGCTGATCGTCGAATCCAACGCCGTGCTGCACGCATCGATCGGGTTCCAGCGTTCCACGGTCGATCCCAAGGCCAGCGAACGCTTGCAGTCCGGCAATTTCGGCCAATATTTCCGCACCCTGCAAAGCCAGTTGGGTCAACGGGAAAAAGCGTTGTCCATTGGTTGGAAGTCAGTGGAAAGCGCGTTCTCGGAAGTCAACGAGGCGGTGCTGCTCATCAACCAGGACGGCATGGTGAACAAGATGTCGGCGCTTGCCCGGCAGCTGCTGGACGAGGCGCGCGGCTGGCGGGTCCAGGGCGGCAAGCTGCGCCACGCCGATTCCAAATGCCAGCGTCTGTTCGACGCCCACTGCGCCGCGGCGTTTCGCGATGGCCATTCCCGCTCGCTAGCCACCACCACGGGCTGGGGCGAATTTCATTGGATGGACATCAGCGTCGCGCCCGATTCATTGAGCCTGATCGGCGGCCGCCTGCTGCTGGCCCGGCTGCGCCGCAAAAGCGCGTTCGCCATGCCCGACGTCGACAAGCTGGAGTCCGTGTTCGGCATCACCCACGCCGAAGCCGCCGTGCTGGCGGGCCTGGCGGCCGGCCACAGCGTCGAAGAAATCGCCACGCTGCGCCAGTCGTCGGTGCTGACGGTGCGCAAGCAGGTCGCGTCCCTGCTCAACAAGATGGAATGCAGCCGGCAGGCGGAACTCGTCAGGCTGGCTTCACTGCTGTAACGCGCCACGCCCGCCCGGTAGCCGTCCGGTCGGCCCGAGCAGGCGTAATCAATCTTGGGTATGCGGTGGGCACCCATGCGGCCCTACGATGAGTCCGAAGCCATGAGAGGGAGGGGTCGCTCTCGTTATTAAGGATTCATCATGAAGACGATTCATTTGTTCAGCGCCCTTGCCCCCACCGCCTTGATCGTGGCCACGCTGCTATCCGGCCCCGCCCACGCCCAGCAGGCAGTTGCGCCCACCACCGCCACGCCGGGACCGAATATCGCCCTGACCCGCGACGACGTCATGCGCGACCTGGCCGCGTGGCGCGAATCCGGCGTCGAAAGAAACTGGAATAGCGACAACACGCCGGACATCAACAGCCCGGAATACATCGCCAGCTACAGGAAGTACGTGGACATGGTGCACCCGAGCAATGCCGTGCCGCCCATGCAGTCGCAGAGTACGGGCAAGTGGTAGGGCAGCAAAAAGCCATTCCCACGATGACGTTCAAGCCAGGTAAGACGCGACTTCTTCCGTCGTCAAATACCGCTTGAACGTCATCGATGGCGCTTGCGCGTCGTGAATGGCGCCGTTGAAGCCGGACCAGTTTCGCTTTGTGCCTTCGTCCGTTTCCAGTGCGATCAGCACGGGCCTGCCGTGCCGGGCCATGTTGTGACGCAAGGCCGCTTCGCCCCAGGCCCACAGCATGGGCTGAGTCAGTTCGCCGTTGGTGTAGGCGCCGGCTTGCAGCCATTGAAAATCCGCCGAGTCCCGGTCCATGTCTGGCTGGCGGGCGGCGATGTCGCGTTTGACTTGCAGGGCTTGTGCATGCTCGCCAATCAGGATTTGCAGCAAGGTGAAAGCGTGAAAGCTATTGTTGACGCCATGCGCTCGCGCCACGAATCCGGTTTTTGACGTGGGCAAGACCACCACAAGCTCGTCGACATAACTGATTTGCGACGCCAGCCACAAAAAATGCAGCTCTTCAAACGGAAAACTGTCGTTGGTTGTGGCCATGGGATGCAGCAGCGCCATCAGGCTGGTGTCCGCGATAAACGATTCATGGTTGCGCTGACTGCGCATCAGCATCGCCATCATCGGCAGGACAAGCACGTCAACGGCCTGCTGCAAGGATTCCACTTCCCAACGCGTGTCCAACGGCACGGCGGCCAGCTCTGCCTGCGCGTCAACCCACGCCTTACGGTCGGCCTGGTCCACCTCTTCGTCGTCCTCGTCCACTTCCTGCGCGCAATAGGGCCGCAGCGTGCGCAACCACTGGCGAAGCAGCGCATGCAGGCTGTCGAACAGAATGGCCGGATCGGCGCCATCCTCGACCATGGACCCGCATAGCAGGGCCAGGGCCGACGCCCGGTTCGGGTGCAGTTCGGGAAGAAGCGTGGCGCACGCCAACAGGTTCGCCGACGTGTAAGCCGGGTCCTGGCTCTGCGCATAGAAGGCGCGGACTTCGGCGTGGTCGAAGAACTGCTCCAGGGTGTCCAGGTCGTCGGCGGATTGGACGGGCACGGAAAGGACGCTGGCGAGATCGGCGAAAGGGGTCGGCATGCGCAGCCTTTGGAATATTCGGAAGGGGTCGCGGAAACATAGACGAGGATTCCTCCATTGGCAACACCGCGCTTGATGTCGCACACGACGCGCATCCGCAGGCAGCTCTCCGACACCTATTTCCCGACCTTTCCTCCGTGCGTGTCCCTATCCCTACTCCCCCCTGATCCCCGCCCCCTCCACCACCTGGGCCCAGTTCTCGATCTGCGCCGATACCCATTGCCTGGCTCCTGCGCTTCCCGCGAACGGCGCGCCCAGACCCAGGCTTGCAATGCTGCGTGAAAACTCCGGCATGGCGTAGACGGCCGCCAGGCTTTCATCCCATTTGCGAGCGATGTCGGCCGGCATGCCTTGCGGCGCCATGATGAGGAAGGCGAAGGCGGCGTCAAAGTCTTTCAGCGATTCCACGCCCACGCTGCGCAGGGCCGGCACGCCCGGCAGGTCGGGGTCCGGTTCGCGAGCCGAGATGGCCAGCGCGCGCATCTTGCCTGCCTGCACATGGGCCTGCACCGCCGAGGCGGCCAGGAAGCCGGCCTGGATCTGGTTGCCCAGCAACGCGTTGACCGCGCCGGCGCTGCCCCGGAATGGGATGTGGGTGGTATTGATGCCGGTGGCCAGCTTCAGTTTTTCAAACGCCAGGTTGCCGGGGCTGCCGTAGCCGGCTGACGAATAGGTCACCGCGTTGGCCTTGGCATAACGCAGGAACTCATCCACGGTGGCAACGCCCAAGTCGGGCCGCACCGTCAGCGCCAGGCCGAAGCTGCCGGCGATGCTCAGCGGCTCAAGCAGCCGCAAGTAGGTGGCGCCGGCGTCCTTGAAAACGTGCGGATTGACGGTCATCAAGGTGTCCAGCGTCATCAGCAGCGTGTAGCCATCGGGCGCGGCATTGGCCACCGCCTTTGCGCCGACGTTACCGGACGCGCCGGGGCGGTTTTCGACAATGATCGTCTGGCCCATCAGTTTGCTGGCGTGCATCGCGATGGCGCGGGCGCCGATGTCCAACGGCCCGGCGGGCGAGGAATTGACGATGAGCCGGATGGGCCGGGACGGGTAGTCGGCCGGGGCGGCCCAGGCCGTTGACCCAGGGGCTGCAACAAGCATTGCCGCGACAAGCAAGGCGACAACACGGGCTGCAAGAGACGAGACTGCGACAAACCACAAGCGCTTGAACGGGTGACTCATGTTGCTCTCCGGTGTGGCGGCGGCCGGCTGGCCACCGCCTTTGGCCATGCTTCAGGCAATGGCCGTGGGGTGGGGGCTGGTTTCCGCATGGCGGATCATTGTTTGCGACAGCGCAATCAGCAGTTCGCCGCGCCGCGCCTCGGCGGCGGGGTCGTGCCACAGATTGCGAAGCTCGTGCGGGTCTTCGTGCAGGTCGTACAGTTCGCCCCAGTCCGCGTCGGCATACACGCTGAGGCGATAGCGGGCCGTTTGCAGCGTGCGCATCCGCGTGCGCCCCGGAAAACCGAACATCGTGCGCTGACCTTCTTCTTCGATCAGCACGGCGTCGCGCAGCGTGTCGACCGCAGCGGACATCAGCGGCAGCAGGGACTGGCCTTGCAGGCCGTTGTAGGGCGGCAGGCCCGCGCGGGCCAGCACGGTGGCGGCGATATCGGGGGTGGCGCATAGCGCCTGGCTGCGCGGGGCGGCGGGCGCGGCCTGCGGGTCGCGCCAGATGAAGGGGGTGCGAATCAGCCCTTGGTAATGGATAGGGCCCTTGAACAGGAGTTGGTGATCGCCGAAGAAGTCTCCGTGGTCGCTGGTGAAGATGACCACGGTGTTCTCGTCCAGCCCCGTCTCGCGCAGCGCCTGCATGACCCGGCCGATCGTGGCATCGATATGGCTGATGGACCCGTAGTTCAGCGCGATGGCTTCACGCGCCTCGCGCTCGGTGCAGGCGAACACGGCCGGCGTGTGCTTGACCGCCATGTTCAGATCGCGCTGCCGATACAGCCACGCCACATGCGGCGGCGGGTGGTGGTGGACGGCCCGGCTGGCGTGAAACGATACCGGCAGCGTTACGTCTTCCGGCCGATATTGGTCCCAATACTTGCCCGGCGGCGTGTACGGGTGATGCGGATCGGGAAACGAGCATTGGATGAAGAAAGGTGCACGGCCGCCCGCCAGCCGCCGCAGCTGCGCAATGGTTTGATCACCGATGTAGGCGGTGGCCGAGCATTCTTCGGGGACGCGCGTGCGCCACGCCTGCCGGTGTTGCGTCAGCACGAAGTCCGGTGTGGGCAGCGCATGCTCGGGTCCCCACTGCCGCCGCGCCTCGGGATGCTGCTGGGCAAGCCAGCGTGCGTAATGGCCGCCGATCTGATCGCCGTGGTCCAGCGCCAGTCGCACGTAATCAAAGCCGTAGAACGGCGTCTGTACCTCGTGGCCGGGATCGGCTCGCCATTTGGGCGCCCACTCTTGATCGTAGTCACCGCGGTCAAGCCGCCAGGCCTCGCCTTGCGACGCGGCGGCGCCTGCCGGCGGCCATGCGGGGCCGATGCCCGTCATGTTCTGCAAATGCGATTTACCGATCAGCGCCGTGGAATAGCCCGCGTCGCGCAGCCGCTCCACAAAAGTCGTTGCGCGCTGCGATAGCGCGATGCCGTTGTGGCGCACGCCGTGCACCGACGGCATGCGGCCCGTCATCAGGGTCGCGCGGTTGGGCATGCAGATCGGCGAGGCGACATAGAAGCGGTCGGCGGACCACCCCTGGCTGGCCAGGGCGTCCAGCGCCGGGGTGCGCAGCACGGCGTTGCCGTAACTGCCCACGTGGTCCGCACGCTGCTGGTCGGTGATGAATAGCAGAAAGTTGGGCTGCATCAGGTCTCCTTGCCACCGGCTCATACCGGCTTGGCTGTGTTGATGCGGCCATTGTGCGTAGCGGTTTTGGCGTCGAACAGAGATATGCCCCGGTTGTCGGACCCATTCACCGGTCCGCTCACCCTGTGTTTTGCAGCCCACACATGTATCCATCAGATTCGATCGGCGTGCCAACCGACCACGGCGTTACAAGCCATCCCAAATCTCAACAAATAAAACAGCTTTGCCGCGCTAACTGCTTTAGTTCTAGCAGTTGCTTGCGCGGTTGACCCGGCGGCAGGAGGCCCCGGGGCCCACAGGCATAAAAAAGCAATAAACCTGGAGGAGGAGCCATGCGTTTGTTTAATCGCAGGATCGCCGCACTGCTGGCGAGCGGGCTGATTGCCTTGACGGCGGGGTGCGCGTCAACCGGCAAGAAGGACACCATCAACATGGCCGGGCTGAGCCAGCCCGTGGAAATCGTGCGGGACCGCCATGGCGTGTCCCACATCTATGCACAGAACCAGAATGACCTGTTCTTCGCGCAAGGTTTTTCCGCCGCACGCGACCGGCTCTGGCAGCTGGACCTGTGGCGCCGGCAAGGCGAAGGCAAGATGGCCGAGCAATTCGGGCCGCGCTTCGTCGAACAGGACCGCGCCGCGCGCCTGTTCCTGTTCCGAGGCGACATGCAGGCCGAATTCGCCAGCTATCACCCCGAGGGCCAGGCGATCCTTACTGCGTTTGCCGCCGGCATCAACGCCTACGTGGACTGGGTGAAAGCCAACCCCGACCAGTTGCCGCCCGAGTTCAAGCTGACCGGCACGCTGCCTGGCTATTGGCGCCCCGAGACCTCGCTGATCCGCATTTACGGGCTGACGCGCAACCTGAACGAAGAAGTGAAGATGGCGCAGCAAGTCGCCGGGCTGGGCCTGAACGCCGTGCAAGGCCTGAGCACCTTCGAGCCGCCTTTGGCGTTGCAAGTGCCGGCTGGCCTGGACGTGCGCCAGATCGACAAGTCCGTCCTGGCGAACTACACGCTGGCGCGCAATGGCCAGAAGTTTGTCGCGGCGGACTTCCCCCAAAGCCCGCTGGCGCTGGACAAGCGCGAAGCGCTTGCCAGCGCGCTGTCCGAAGGCAAGCTAGCGTCGCTGGATCCGAACTTTGATCCGATGGCCACGCGATACGAAAGCAACAACTGGACCATCGGCGGGCAGCATACCGACACCGGCAAACCCATATTGGCCGGCGACCCCCACCGGTCGATCACGATGCCGTCGTTGCGCTACATGGTGCACTTGAACGCGCCGGGCTGGAACGTGATCGGCGCCGGCGAACCGTCGTTGCCGGGCGTGTCGATGGGCCATAACGACCGCATCGCGTTCGGCTTGACGATCTTCGCCTTCGGCGACGAAGAAGACCTGTACGTCTATGACACCAACCCCGCCAATCCCAACGAATACCGCTATCGGGGCGGCTGGGAAAAAATGCGGCAGGTGGACGAATCCATTCCCGTGCGCGGCCAGGCGGCGGCGGTGCGCCAGCTGAAATTCACGCGCCACGGTCCGGTGATTCACGAAGACCCCGTACGCCACAAGGCGTACGCACTGCGCGCCGCCTATCTTGAATTTCCGGGCACGGCGGCCTATCTGGCCAGCCTGCGCCTGAACCAGGCGCAGAACTGGAATGAATTCGTGGCCGGCATGGAAAAGCACTACACGCCCAGCGAAAACATGGTGTACGCGGACGTGGACGGCAACATCGGCTGGTTCGGCGGCAGCATCGCGCCGATACGCCCGCGCAACGACTGGTCGGGCATGTTGCCCGTGCCCGGCAATGGCGATTTCGAATGGCGCGGCGTCTTGCCCGGCAGCGCCCTGCCCCGCGCGTACAACCCGCCGGAAGGCTATGTTGCGACCGCCAACGAATACAACCTGCCGGCGGACTACGTCTACAAGGACATGTCGGCGCGCACCTGGGCTGAACCTTATCGCGTCCAGCGTATTCGCGAAGTGCTGGCCGATGGCAACCGGCTGACGGTGCAGCAATCGCAGGACTTGCAGTACGACAACCTCTCGATACCCGCGCGCACGCTGGGCGGCTATGCCAAGGCGCTGAATTCCGCCGACCCGGCGCTGAACGACGCGCTGGGCCTGTTGAAGGATTGGGATTACCGGATGGACACCGATTCGCGCGCCGCCACGGTCTACGCGTTCTGGCTGCCCGAGGTCGTCAAACGGGTGTCCGACCTTTACGTGCCCGCGAATGGCCGCGCGGCGTTCGGCGACTTGTCCACCCGCAAGACGCTGGAAAAGCTGGCCACGCCGGATGCCGCCTTTGGCACGCCGCCGGATCGGGGCCGCGACGCGCTGTTGCTGCAAGCGCTGAACGATGGCGTACAGAAACTGCGCGCCAAGCTCGGGCCGGATTCCACCCAGTGGCAGTGGGGCAAACTGCATCACATCCAGTTCGAACACAGCCTGGCCAGCCTGCTGCCGCCGGACACCGCCAAGGCCTGGGGCACCCCGCGCTATCCGGTGGGCGGCGACAACGACACGGTGCATCGGGCGACGTTCCGCAAGAGCGATTTCCGGCAGATCAGCGGCTCGTCGTATCGGCAGGTGATCGACGTGGCCAACTGGGATAACTCACGCGTGCAGAACGTGCCGGGCCAGTCCGCTGACCCACGCAGCCCGCATTACCAGGACTTGCTCAAGGGCTGGGCAACCGGCGAGTACTTCCCCATGGCGTTCAGCCGCGCCAAGGTGGATAGCGAACGCGCCGATACGCTGACGCTCAAGCCGTCGGGGAACTGACGGGCGGGCCACAAAAAAATGCCGGGTCGCTTGGGCGGCCCGGCATTTTTGTTGGGGTTTCTGCTGAGGTATTCGCGACTACTTTTTCGACGCGTCCTGCTCCACCACCATATCCAGCACATACACCTTGGACGGCGCGTCCGCCGGCGGGTTCTTCCAGTCGTAGCGCTTGACGCGCAACACGGTACGCACGCCTTCCTGGTGCTTGAACCCTTCGATGGATTGATAAAGCGGATGCCATTTATCCTGCGTCGGCTGCTGCACGCCCGCTTCGTTGTAGCGGCGCTCGCGCACCATCAGGCACTGGTAATCGGGAATCATGGGGTGGCTGCATTCGGCCTTTTTCGCGGCCACTTCCAGGAACATGATCTGGCCGGCGCTGCCGTACAGCGTTTCGGGCGTGGGTTCGCCAACAAACTTCAGCACGGTGCCGTCCTTACCCACCAGTTCCAGCGCGGGCTCGTGCGTGTCGCCCGACAGCGTGGCCCGCAGATCGCCTTTCAGGCGCGCATTGATCTCGGCATCCAGCTGCATCAAGCTCTGCTCGCACGCCTTCATCGTGGACGCCAGGTTATCCACCGTCAACACGCCGTTCTGGTAGCGGTAACCGCCAAATTGCGTATTGCAACCGCCCCGGATATTCAACGCATCGTTCGTGAAGGCCAGGCGCAGCTGATGCTCAACGCCCGGCTGCAACGTCGGAATCGACTTGCCGGATGCATCGGTGGCAGAAACCAGGCGCCAGTAATACGCGGGCAAGGTCAGCTGGCTGGCGGGCGAGGCGGCAGTGGTGTCGGGCATGGAAGAGGATCCTACGCTGGGAGAGGAAACCGGAGCGCAAGCGGAAAGCAGCGCGGCGCATGCGGACGCAAGAAGAATTATTTTTTTCATGGTTCGTTCCTGGAAGCCGAATGGCACTTAAAGCAAAGCGGCATTCTACGTCCGTGATGTGGACGGGTCAGGCGAAGCGCCGGGCAGAGGGTTTCAAAATCTTGCTGAGGGATGGGATTGGCGGACCCGCTATTTGCCCACCTGACGGGCAGTGCTTTCATACGGAGGTCGGAGGACCAACACATCCAGGTCATTAACCCTGCCATCTCGCCCCGGTGATTACAGACTGACACCTTACGTCCGGGCGATAGGGTTTCATGCCCCCCTACCCCACCTGCAACATCCCCATTTCCTCCCGCACCGCGCCCCGTTGCGCCAACCCCGCTATCGCGTGTCCGATGCGTGCTTCCGCATCGGCCAAGGTACGCGACATGCCCAGCAGCCGGCACACGGACTCGATCACATCCACTTTCGGCGCGTTGCCGGTCATCGCCAGTACGTGCAGGACGCCGTTCGCCAGTTCTTGAATGCAGACATCGTCCACGCGGCGGCGCGTGGCGTCGTCGTCGCTTGCGGCGCGAAAGCCGCTCCAGGTTTCGGGGGTGACGCCGGCGGGCCAATAGAAGGTGGCCTCGCCTTCGTCTGTCTGACCCACGTCCGTTGGCGTCAATGTGCGCAACCGTTCAATGATCCGAACACCCGTGCGCTCCAGGCCCCACGCACGAGCCACTTTACGGTGCAGCACCGTCTCGGCGATGGGGCCTTCCGTGTCGATCACCAGGCGTAATTGTTCCGCCAGCAGCGCGTTGTTGGCGCGGTTGTAGAACGCGTCAGCGCCCTCCGGGGCCGTGCTCAAATCCGCTACGCGATAGGGTGCAACCCCATGCGCGGTCACGCCGTCTGCCGACGGCCAGGCGGTATCGCCTTCTTCCGTGGTGATCACGAATTCGACGGGCGATTCGTCCTGCACCGTGCGTTCCAGTTCCGCGTTCAAGCGGGCCAGGATCTTCTCGACTTCGCGTTCCGGGTTGATCCACCAATCGGTGGACCACACCCGATGCAGCGTCCAGCCCAGCCCTTCAAGCACCACCTGCCGCAAGCGATCGCGATCGCGCGCGGTGGCGCCCGAGTGGTACGCGCGGCCGTCGCACTCGATACCCATCAGATAGCGGCCCGGCGCGCGCGGGTCCACCACGCCCATGTCAATGCGGTAGCCCGAGCAGCCCACCTGCGGATGCACCACCCAGCCATGATCGCGCAGCACCTTGATGACTTGCGTTTCAAACGGGCTGTCCGGTTCGCGGCCGGTCGGCAGCGACTGCTCGACCAAGGCGCGCGGCCCTTTCAGCGCAAATTCCAGGTAATGCTTCAAGTCGCGCACGCCCGTGGCGCGCACCCGCGACAGGTCGATCTGTTCCGGCATCAGCGTGCTGTAGATCACCACGCCTTCGCGCGCGCGCGAAATGGCCACGTTCAGGCGGCGGTGTCCGCCTTCGCCGTTCAGTGGTCCGAAGTTCATCGTCATCTTGCCGGCGGCATCCGGGCCGAAGGTGATCGAGAAATAAATGACGTCACGCTCGTCGCCCTGCACGTTCTCCAGATTCTTGATGAAAAGCGGCTCGCGGGATTGCGCCGAAATCGCCTTGTCCAGTTCGGCATTGGCGCGGCGGCGGGCGTCCAGCAGCGTTTCGATCAGGGCTTGCTGCGGCTGGTTGAAGGTCACAACACCCAATGTCTGGCGGCGGCGCGACTCGTCCAGATAGTGCTGCTCGATGCCCTGCACGATGGCTTCGGCTTCGAGGCGATTGGTGCGGCTACCGCCCCGGTCGTAAATGCCCGCAACCTTTTCCAGACGCACGGCCACGTCATCCGTCACGGGCGACGGGAAGGTGATCAGCTGCGAGTCATAATAGGTCACGTTGCTGAACGTGATCAGGCTTTCATGCTTGCTGCGGTAATGCCACTGCAAACGCAGGCGGTTCATGTCGGCGCCCAGGCATTCGTCCAGAATGCTTTCCAGGTCTTCGACCTGTCCGTCATCCCCCGCGCCGTCATCTTCGGGCGTGGACTTGCTGAAGAAGCTGGTGGGCGGCAACTGCTTGGTGTCGCCCACCACCACCACTTGCTGACCGCGCGCGATGGCGCCCACCGAATCCCACACCGGAATCTGCGAGGCCTCGTCAAACACCACGACATCAAACTGCGAATGCCCGGCGTCCAGATACTGCGCCACCGATAACGGCGACATCAGCAGGCAGGGCTTGAGCTTGGGCAGCAGCGACGGCAAGCGCTGCATCAACTGGCGCACGGGCACGTGGCGCGTCTTTTTTTGCAGTTCGCGGCGCAGCAGGCCAAGCTCGCTATCCGGGCTGACCAGCACGCCGTTGCCATCGGGCACTTTGGCAGCCAGCACGGCGGCGATGTAGGCAGACGTCAGCTTCTGGAAGCGGTCGTCGGCGTCGCGGAATTCTCGGATCTTGCGCTCGTGGTCGGCACTGGAAAACGCGCGCAGCACGGGCTTATGGTCAATGACCTTCTTCACCCACCAGTTGCGATAACTGAATTCAAAATGCGCTTCGACCTGCTCCAGCGGCACGCGGCCCTGCTCAAGGGATGCGACCAAGCCTTGCAGCTGCATCGCAATGGCCTGCTCGCGCGCCTGACGCCATACGCACCACGGCATCAGCAATTGTTTGTTGTGACGCCAGCCCGCCAGCACACCCAGGATGCGTTCAAGCGCGCCATTAGCCTCCGGCTCGCCCACCAGTGCTTCGGGCGGTTTGGCCAGCGCGTCCACTTGCGCCAAGCAGTCTTGCAGACCGCGCCACGCATCCCGATAGCCCAGCAAAGCCTTGCCCAACGGTGCCCCAGGTTGCAGCAAGGCGCGGTTTTCGCCCACCAGTGCTTGAAATCGGGTGCGCAGGTCGGCTGCGGAAACCGGGTCGCCCGCCGCCTGCGTGACCGCATCGGCAAAGCGTTCGGCCCATTGATCATGCCGCTGCACCTGCTCCCAATCCGTGGCCAGTCCCGTGTAGCGGTCTTGCAGCAAGCGCTGCGCGTCCGCCTTCAACGCAGCCAGCTCGCGGTCTTCGATGTTCACCAGCGCCAAGGGCGCCAGCATGGCGGTAATCGACCCCTCGTCCGGCCGCTGGCTGTCCGTGCGATAGCCCGCCAGCCGCTTGCGGATACCGCCCTTGGCGAAGACAGACTTCGGCCACCATGCCGAGCAGGCAGACAGCCACTCGGCCTTTAGCGTATTGGCGTCCAGCTCGGCCAACTGCGCGGTCCATTGCGCCCCCACCTGTTCCCAATGCGCGTTGCGCGCCTGCCCGTGACGCACCAGCGCCTGCACCTGGAAGCGCGCGCCGGGGTCGTGCGCCTGCGTGGCCAAGCCGGCGGGCACCTGCGGTGCGGCGAGCAGCACGTCAGCCAGCGTATCCAGACGCGCGTAGGCATTCAGGCTCAAACCCTGCGCCGGCACACCCAACCCATCGCCCACGGTGGCCGCCTGCGTCTGCAAGCTTGCCACCGCCTGCTCCAGCGCATGCGCCGCAGCCAGCAACGCGTCTTGCCAGCTGGGGCTCCATTCGGCCATGCCGATATGCGCCAGCGGATGGCCATGCAGCACGCCAAGCTCCTTGGACAAGGTCGACATGCGGCGCGCGGTCTCGCGCAGCTGCGCAAGGTCTTGGTATTGATGCGCCTGCGCGTCGGCCCAGAACATCGGCGACGGCTCCTTGCCCGCATTCTGAATGCAGGTGCCGATGGCGTCATAAACCGTCAGGCGGTTGGCATGCGCGTGATGCAGCGCGTCGACCAGCCCGTTCAAGTCGTGGCGAAGCACGCTTACGCGTTCGGCCTCGCGCGCCCAATCGTCGCTGGTGCGCTGCCAGCTGTGATCCAACGCACGCCCCAGCTGTTGCAACACCTCGGATTTACGCGCCTTGGATGAATGCAGTTCCAGGCAGAACGGGCCCAGCCCGATATTGGCCAAACGGCGATGCACCACTTCCAGCGCGGCCATCTTTTCCGAGACGAACAGCACCGTCTTGCCGCGCGCCAGCAAATGCGCGATCAGGTTCGTGATGGTCTGGCTCTTGCCCGTGCCGGGCGGCCCTTCCAACACCAGGTCGCGGCCCGCGTCCACCGCGCAAATCGCTTTCAGTTGCGACGAATCGGATAGCAGCGGGGTCAGCAGGTCTTGGGGCCGATAGCTGTCGTCCAGGCGGTCAAAGCGCTGATCCAAAGGCTCTTTGGCAAACGCCTGACCGGGGTGGTCAATCAGATGCTTGACGACCCGGTTGGCTTTCAACTGCTCGGTGCGGTCCTGCAAGTCCTTCCACATCAGGTACTTGGTGAACGAAAAAATGCCCAGATGCACCTGTTCCAGTACCTCCCAGCCCGAGATTTCCCGCACGGCCAAGCGGAACGCCTGCAACACCGGGGCCACGTCCACGCCCTTGTCGTCCGCGGGCAAAACGTCCAGCCCCGGAATGCGCAGCTCGTAGTTGTTGCGCAGCATTTGCAGCAACGTGGGGTTGATGATGGTCTCGTCGTCGTGGCGAACCAGGCGAAAGCCGCTGCGCACCGATTGCCGTTGCAGCGAAACCGGCACCAGGATCAGCGGCGCCAGATGCGCGCTTTCCGCGCCGGGGCTTTCCGTCCAGCGCAGCATGCCCATCGCCAGGTACAGCGTGTTGGCGCCGCCCTCTTCCAGGCCGATGCGCGCCGCGCCGAAGATGGTCAGCAGGTTGGCGTCCAGCGCTTCCTGCGTAACGCGTGCGATCAGTTCCTTGCTGCCCAGCGCGTCCAGCGCCATGTCGTCCAGCGGCGCGCGGCCGCCCCGGCCCACATGCACCTCGGCCACGCGCGGGTCGCTGCCGTCCATCAACGCGGCGGGCAGCGAACGAATACGGAATTCGCTGCCGTCGGCAATGGCGTCTTCCAGTTTTGCCAGGTCCGGCACAACAAGCGGCAAGGTGGATTTGGTCAGCTTGAAGTTCAGCAGCCGATTGCGCAGCGTCAGGTCCAGCAGGCGCGACTTCCACTTGGCCAGCCGGCCTTCCGGCGTGTCATCGGCGGGCTCCAGGCTGATCACGAATTCCGGGTCCAGCGGCGGCAGTTCGGGCGTGGGCTCGATGGCGGCAGGGAGTTCGGTGTCGTCGGCGTCCGTGGGCGCCACCGACACCCCGCGCGAAGGCAGCGGTTTGATTTGCAATTCGCGCGCGCGATGCACGTCGATGGCGTAGCGAAAGGTATTTTCTTCGCGCAGATGCGCCGCGCCCTGCTCCAACGCGCGCCGCAACGACGGCCGGAAGTTGGGATGCTGCGCGATGCCCGTCGTTTCGAAGACCAGGAATTCACCGCTGTCCACGCGCTTTCTTACCGCCTGCACGTCGTCGGTCAGCGGGTCTGCAAAGCACGCTTGATGCAGCCACACGCCCACCCAGGCGTGCCCGTCTTTCATCAGAATCACCGGACGCAATCCCGCCTGCTCCAGGCAGGACGAGAACAGCATCGCCAGGTCCAGGCACGTTGCCACCCGCGCGTCCATGATGCGATCCGGTGTGCGAATTTTCTGCCCGTCCACGCCGAACGAGGCGGGCGGTTCGGCATAGTGCAGCGATTCCGCAGCCAGTGTGCTGTAGATGGCGGACACCTGCTTCCAGACGACGTCGCGGCTTTTGGACTGGTAGCCGTTCATTTGCAGGTCGGCGTACTGCGCGCGCAGAAGCTTGGACGCCTTGCCGATCAGCCCATCCACGGCCGGATTGTTCGGCATGGAAAACGCCGCCAGCAATTCCGGCAAGGCGCGCGTGCCGGCCCATTGGTCATACGCCAACACGGATATCGGTTGCGAGGCCCGACCCAGTTCCTGCGAGCCTGACTGCACCACCACGTCAATACTGGCGCGCACGGCCTCTTGCAGATCGGCCACGTAGCTGTGGTCGGGCGTCAGGTCCAGCGGGGAAATACGGCGAATTTCTCCCGGCACCAGCACGTCAAAGCGCAGCGTTACGGGTTGGGCAAAGGCGGGGTTGCAGCGCAGCCGCACCTCGATGTTCTCGAATGTGTGCTCGGAACGGTTCGTCAGGCGCAACGTACGCACGATGGGCACCGCGTTCTGAATCGAGGCGTAGCCCAGCGTAGGGTCAGCTTCGATGTCGATGGCGATGGCGTCGATGGCATCCCGCGCGCCAGACGCCGTGGCATGCACCAGGTCAGCATGCACCACGTCGATCAGCAACGCGCCGGTTTGCAACGCGCCGGTCTGGGTCGCGCCCTCCTGGATCGCCGGGGGTTCCAGGTCTTGTCGCTTATCCATCGATATCTCTCGGTTCGTTCCGCGCGGGCCGATGCCGGCAGCGAAAATCTGCAATGCCGGATTTTAAGACGCGACGGCGCCTCTGCCCTCGGGAAACAGCAAGTTTTGCGTATCGGTTTGAACATCGATGGCATGAGGCCCGCGCACCCCATGCGCGCGCCATGCCAGCCCCATGCGCGCCCCCGCCGCCTGGCTATTGCGCCGGCGGATACGCCGGGTCGGTCAGGCAGGCCTGCACCCATTCTGCATCGTCCGACGCATCGATCTCGCCATCCAGCTTGGGCAGCGGCGTGTCGGCATACACGTACTGGGGCGCCTCGGGATGCCGGTTCCAGTTCGCCTTGGTGTCCGCGACGGTCGCGCAGGCTTCGTCGGCGCTATTGAACGAGCACGACGCGATGACGCGCGGTTTGCCGTCAACCACGTTGGCGACGTAGCGCTTGGTGTAGACGGCGCCCGACGCCCAGGATTCGTCCACCGTGCACACGCGGTCGTTGTTCTGATAATGACGAATCGCAAAGCACTCGTAGTCGACATAATCGTGCGGCAGCACGTCGCAAGTCGTCCAATAGCCGGCGAACGCGCCGCCCGTGAATTGCGATTGAAACTTCTGCTGCTGAACCGCCCTGCTAATGATCGTGGGCGTGGTGGCGCCTTTGCCGGTTTCCTTGAACTGCGCGCTGCGGTTCTCGATCAGCTCGCGCGCAATCTCGCCGGCGGTCTTGTCATCGGGCACGGTGTCCGGGTCGCCCAGCAAGCGGTCCAGCGCACGATCGCGCGCGGCCAGCCACCGCTTCTGGCTGGCGACCAGCATCGCGCGGATGCTGTCGTCGGGCGCCTGCTTCAAGATCGCCTGGTAAGCGCGATTCAAGTTCGCATCGGCCGCGACGGTGGCCTTGTCGGCGCAGATCAGCTTTTCGACGGCGGTACCCGCCTTGGCGCAATTGATGGCCATCGCCGGCGCGGACAGCGCGAACACGCCGACCAGAAAAACGCCCTTCACCGCGTTCAGTGGGAAACGTACCAATGTCATTGCGTCTTCTCTCTTTGCGTAAGCCAGCGGGGCCAGCGTGGCGCCGGGCACCCGGCGTGCCATTCTGCATGAAATCAACTTACAAAATAGAAACAGAGTTCAACGTTCTGAAACGTGCACCCGCGCTATCCTGCGCCGGCTTCCTCAACCCCTAACACGCTTCCCTTACCCATGCGCATCCGATTCGCCTCGCTACTGTTGACCCCCCTGTTGGCCTGCGCGTCATATGTGCCGCAAGCATGGGCAGACACGACGGTGCCGTCGCTGGACAAGGCGCGCGGCGCCATCCAGACGGAAGATGCCCGCCGGATGTACGACAGCCAGATGAGCGGCGCGCCCCAACCGGACGGGTTGGGCGTTGCGCTGCCCGACGGCTTCACGCGTGAATTCCTGGTGCAGCAACTGGCCCCGGGCCAGGATCCCAAGCGGCTGCTGGTGGCCGGCGCAAAGCCGTGGGGGCAGCGCCCGGGCACGTTTGTCGCAATGGTCTGCCTGGCGTCCACGCCCGAACGCGCGGCGCAGCTGATCAAATACGGTGGCGGCGAATGCGCCGACCTGTCCAGCGACGACGACAAGAACGGCGTCTGGTTTGGCGTGTTCGGCACGACGCCGGGCGCCGCCCCCACGCTGCTGGCGCGCACCAACGGCCCCGTCAAGACGCCCACCGACTGGCGCGATACCGATATCGACCTGCCCCAGGACGTAGCAACGGAAGACGCCAACGCGCCGTTGCTATCGGTGCCCACCGAATGGAAACGCTTCGATCTGGCCGCCTACAAAATCGCCCCCGGCGCCGTGGCCTTCGGCGTGCGCGCCGGATGGAGCGAAGGCTATTCAGGCGGCGGCGCCAACTTCGAGGCCCTGTACCTGTTTCACATCGACGGCCCCACGCTGCGCGTGGTGTTCGCGCAGCCCATGTCCTTCTTCAAGTCCATCGCGGGCGACTGGCATCCCGACGGCACGCGCGATCACGACATGTCCGACGCCAGCAACCTCCTGATTGTGCTGCCCGAGAAAACCGACGGCTACTTTGACCTGCAACTGCGCCAACAAAGCGGCAAGTGGCGCAAGACGTTGAAGTGGTCGGCGGCCGAGCGGGCGTATCGGTGATGCTTAATGGATCGTGCGCGCCCCTTTGCGCGCGCGCTTGATCTCGTACATGCGCGCGTCGGCCAGGCGAACCGCCGCTTCGGCGTCCAGGCCGCGCGGGTCCACGGCCACCACACCCACGCTGGCTCCTTCGTAAGACACCACGGCATCGCCTAGCTGGTAGCGCCCTGCCGTGGCCGCCGTGGCGCGTTCTTCCAGCGACCGCGCGGCTTCCATGGCGTCACCCCGTTGCGCGGCGGCGCCCGCCGTGGCGTCCATGCGATCCAGCTCGGGGCCTGGCCCCACCAGCACGAATTCGTCGCCACCGATGCGGCCCAGCATGTCGGACGTGCGCAAGGCGGCGGCGACGCGGCGTGCGATCTCCTGCAAGAACACATCCCCCTGCTGATGGCCGTACGTATCGTTGATGCCCTTGAAACCATCCAGGTCGATCACGCCCACCAACACGCTGCCGCCTTCGCGCAACGCACGTTGTTCCAGGCGTTCCAGCTCTTCGTACAGGGCACGGCGATTCGGCAGGCCCGTCAGCGGGTCCGTCATCGCGTAGGACATCAGCTGGACGTTGGCCGAGTGCAGTTGTTCCATCAACATTTCGCGTTGCAGGAAGTTGGCGATCACGTTCGAGAACAGCTTCAACACGGACTCGGCCTGCGGCGCCAACTGCAATTGGCGCGCGCTGGCGGCGCACAACGTGCCCAACAGCTGGCCTTCGTCGGTACGCACGGGCGCGCTGACGTAGGTCTGGATGCCCAGCTGGCGCGCGGCTTCGGAATCCGGCCAGCAATTGGCGACGTCGCTGGTGCACATGCGCCCGTCTTCCAGGGCGCGCTTGCACAGCGTGTCCGACCATGGCACGGACAAGCCTTCGGGAATCTGCAAATCGCCCACGTTGCGGGCGTAGCGCACATGCTGCAAATCGGCCTTCAGATCGATCTCGGTCAGGTACGTGGATTCCAATCCCGTCACGCTGCCCAACATGTCCAGCAAGGGGCGGGTCAGTTGCTCGACCGTTTTGGCTTGGGGCAAGGATCTGGACAGCCCGGCAAGTATCGGATCCATACGGCATCTCTCCTTCAAGCGCGCTTGCTGCCGCGCGGCAGCGCTGCCGGCCCAAAGGAGTCGGGCCGGACAAACGACCATTATGCACTTGTCGACAATTTGTGCCGCCCCATGAAAAAGCCCGCGCTTCCTGTGTCGGAAGTGCGGGCTTGCATGGCGTTTTTGATCAGGCGACCGGCGCCTGCGTCACGTCACGTCACGTCACGTCAGGGCATTCAGCCAACCACGCGGAAACGCTCGGCATCGTCCATGAAAGGCTTGTCGCCAAAA
This sequence comes from Achromobacter sp. B7, assembly GCF_003600685.1. NCBI lineage: Bacteria > Pseudomonadati > Pseudomonadota > Betaproteobacteria > Burkholderiales > Alcaligenaceae > Achromobacter > Achromobacter sp. B7. The sequence goes on along the minus strand of NZ_CP032084.1, from coordinate 1,179,843 downwards.
CCGTTTTCGTTGGAGCCGAACGGCATTTGCGCGCGCAGCTTCCACGAGGCCGGCACGTTCCATTCACGCGCGACCACGCCGTCGATCAGCGGGTTGTAATGCTGCAAGCTGGCGCCGACGTTGGCGTTGGCCAGGGCTGCCCAGGTGGACAATTGAGCCATGCCGCCCGACTGCTCGGACCACACCGGGAAGTTGTCGGCATACAGCGCGAATTTTTCCTGCAAGCTGCGCACCACGTCCTGGTCTTCGAAGAACAGCACGGTGCCCACGCCGGCGGCGAAGCTCTTGAGCTTGGCTTCGGTCTTGTCGAAACCTTCGGCCGGCGCAACCTTGCGCACTTCTTCGATGGCCAGATCCCACAGCTTCACGCTTTCATCGCCAAACAGGATGACAGCGCGCGAGCTTTGCGAGTTGAACGACGAAGGGCTGTGCTTGATGGCTTCCTGGATCAGGCTGGCCAGTTCTTCTTTGGAGGCCGACACATTACGGCCCAGCGAATACTGCGTACGGCGCTTCTTGAGTGCCTCGAGATAAGCGTTGCTCATGGGACTTGACCTTTCGACTGGTAGATAGGGGGTGGTATGGGAACGAATTCTAACGGTCGAACCGTGACACGCGCACTAGCGGCAGGGCCAAAGCGGCCGATTTTGGACGGAACAAACTGTTCTATTCGTGGAACGAGCCGGGTTGATAGTGCTGTTTGACGGCATCCGCGGCGCTGACGGTTCGCAGCATCCAATCCCGCAATGCGCATATCCGGCGGTCGGACGCGCTGGCCGCCGGATACACCAAGTGATAGGCGTATTCCGGCGCCACCCGAACCCCAACATCGAACAGCCGGACCAGGCGGCCGGCTTGCACGTCGCGTTCGACCAGTTCCCATTCCACCAAGCCCACTGCCGCGCCGTCCATCACGGCTTGCACCACGTGGCTGGATTCCGCGAAGGCGACGCTACGGCTATCGTCGAAGCCATCAACGCCCGCCGCCGCCATCCACATCGGCCAGTTCGGCCAGACAATGCCGCCGGGCCGGCAGTCTACGTAGCACAACGTGTGGTTGAACAAGTCCTGCGGGCGACCCAACGGGCGGCCAGATTGCAACAGCGCCGGGCTGCACACGGGAACGACGACGGTATGAAATAGCCGATGGGACACCGCGCCGGGGTAATCACCCGCGCCGAATCGGATGGCCGCGTCCACATCGTCAGCGGCAAAGTCGCGCACGGCATCGCTGATGTCGAACGTCAATGCCAAGCCGGGGTGTTCGGCCTGAAACTGAGGCAGGCGCGGCAACAGCCAGTGCGTGGCAAAGCGCGCGCCCACTGACAGCCGCAGTTGGGCATCGCCCCGCGTCAGCCGTCGCGCCTTGGACACCGCCTGCTGCAACGTGTGCAACGCGTCGGCAGCGGCGTCGAACAGCACCGTGCCGGCAGGCGTCAATTGAATGCTGCGGCTGGTGCGCGTGAATAGCACCACGCCCAGTTGTTCTTCGATCTCTTTGATTTGATAGCTGACGGCTGCCGGCGTCAGCCCAAGTTCGTCGGCAGCGCGCGTGAAGTTCAGGTGACGCGCTGCCGCTTCCAAGGTACGCAAGGCACGGGTGCCGGGCAGCAGGCGATTCATGATCTTCAAGCCAAATTTGATAATGGCGTGAAAATAACTCGTTTCCCCAGGTAAAGGCAATGCAGGATAGTGGCGAAACTTGATGATCAGCCCGGATATCCTTCATGCCCGCCTTGGAAAGCTTTCCCTATGTCACGCAGCGCAACGGCCTGCCCGCCACCGCCGCCGACCTGGCCCCGCTGGCGTTTGCCGGCTACGCCCACTTCACCGCGATGCAGGTACGCGGCGGACGGGTCCGGGGCCTGGACCTGCACCTGGCACGTTTGCGCGCGGCCTCGCTGACGATGTTCGGGCAGGCGCTGCCCGATACCGCCATCGTGGATGCGCTGCGTTCAGCCATCCGCGCCAGCCCCGAGGACTTATCCCTGGTCGCCACCGTCTATTCCCCAGCCGGCGAATTCACCGTTGCCCAAGGCGATACCCCGCTGGACATCCTGGTACGGACCGGGCCGCCGTCAAATGGCCCGGCCGGGCCCCTGTCGTTGGCGGCGATGCAGCACGAGCGGATGCTGCCGGCCGTGAAGCATGTGGGCGAAGTCGCCAAGACGTATCTGTTGCGGCAGGCGGCCCGGCAAGGCGCCGACGACGCAGCCTTCGTCGACCGGCAGGGTCGTTTGAGCGAGGCGTCCATCTGGAACCTTGCGTTCTGGGATGGGCAGGCCGTGGTGTGGCCCGATGCCCAAATGCTGACCGGCACGACGATGGGCATCGTGCAGCGGCAGCTGCGCGACAGGCAGATACCGCAGCGGGTGCAGCCCGTGACGTTGGCCGACCTGCCGGCCATGGCGGGGGCCGCCGTGATGAACTCCTGGACGCCGGGCGTCGCGGTGAGGCGTATCGGCGACACCGCGATGCCGGACGCGCCCGCGTTCATGACATTGCTGCACGACGCCTATCAGGCCGAAGCGCTGATGGCGCCGTGATGGCTTGCGGCCACGCAACGGGATGCCCGCAACGGGATGCCCGCAACGTGGACGCCGGCAAACGGGAGGGCCGGCAACGATCAGTCGGCGCGGAACCCCGTGGCCTTCACCACATCGCTCCAGCGCTTGGATTCGCTGGTCAACAACGCTTGCAGCGTCTGGCGGTCGGATCCCACCACCACGAAGCCGGCCTCGGCCAGGCTGCGTACGGCAGCGGGCTGGCGCAGCGCAGCGGCGCTGTCTTTTTGCAGGCGGTCCAGTACCGCATCCGGCGTGCCGGCGGGCGCGAACAGCGCGAACCACGCGCCGAAGTTCACGGCGGGCAGGCTGCGTTCGGCAAAGGTCGGCACCGCCGACAGCGCGGGCGAGCGCTGCGCGCCGGTGATGGCCAAGGCGCGCAGCTTGCCGCCCTGCACTTGCGGCACGGCCAGCGCCGTTGTCACGAACGCGGCCTGCACCGCGCCGGACACCAGGCCGGACACCGCGTCGCCCGTTGAGCGGTAGTGGATGGCCTCGATCTTCATGCCCGCTTCGCGCGCAAACAACTCGGCGCCAAAGTGGCCCGGCGTACCCGCCCCGAAGGTGGCGAAGTTGATACGATCGGACGCCTTCTTCGCGCCGTCGATAAACGCCGTCAGGTCCTGATACGGGGAATCGGCCGGCACGACTAGCACGAAGTCGGCGCGCACCACTTCAGAGATCGGCGCAAAATCGCGCGGCGGATCGTAATTCAGGTTGCGGTAGGTGGCGGGCGAGATGCTGATGGAGCCGACTTCGCCCAGCAGAATCGTCTGGCCATCGGCCGGGCTGCGCGCCACGGTCTGCGCGGCGATCTGCCCGCCCGCGCCCACCTTGTTTTCCACGACCACGCTTTGGCCTAGCAACGGCCCCATGTGTTGCGACAGCGTGCGCGCCACGATGTCGGGCCCGGTGCCGGGCGGAAACCCCACGTTCAGCCGCACCGGCCCATTGGGAAATTGCGCCATCGCGGCAAGCGGCACGCACAGCAGGAAGCCGCCCAACAGGCGGCACAGCATTGAAGTCATGGTTGTCTCCGAGTCGTTTTTATCGTCATGCCACGGCGGATGCCGCGGGTTCAGCAAATGCGGTAGAAGCGCAGTTCGACCCGGTCGGGATAGCGTGCGCCCGTGCCGATGAACAGGCTTTCGTTCATCCAGCCCAGTGCGGGCGCCGCCGTTTCAAAGCGCGGATAGCTGCGGAAATAAATCCTGGCGGGGTCCACGGGTTCGCCGCGCACCAACCGGGCGATGTCGTCCGCGTGCCCGGTGCGGATGCCGGTGTTCTCGACGTAGACGCGATCGCCCTCGGGCGTTTCGATGACGTAGCGCGCGTGAATGTCGGTGTACGTGGCCGAGCGGATCACCTGAAAATCGGCGCCGCCCGGCAGCACCTTGCCTGTCAGGCGTGGGCCTTGCGCGGTGCCGCCCGAAATCGGGATGACGCGGCGGCGGCCTTGCGGCGTGTCGCCCACTTCCTGCGGTGCGCCAACCTGGACGATAACGGTGGTGACGTGTTCGAGCCGGGGGGCTTCCGGGTCGGTCAATGCATCGATGGCGCTCATGGCGTGGCTTCCCGGCTTTTCTTCAAGGCGGCGGGATCGAATCCCGCCAGTTGTTTGTAGCGCAGCGATACCGCCGCCAATTCCTCGTGCGCCATCACATCGTGGATGTCGGTGAAACCTTGCGGCGCGCGTTCTTCGGCCATCTGCATGACCTGTTCGGGGCCATTCAAGCGGTTGCGCAGCACGATGCCGGCCGTGCGCGGCAGGCGCTCGGCCTCATATTCCAACAATGCGATTTCCGGCGTGCGCACGCGACCGCCGGCCGCCTGCGCCAGCCAATCCGACAGACAGCGCGCGTCCAGAATGGCTTGCGCCGATCCGTTCGAACCAATGGGGTACATGGGATGCGCGGCGTCGCCCAACAGCGTCACGCGCCCCCGCGTCCAGCGCGGCAGCGGGTCGCGGTCCACCAAGGGAAATTCGTAGATGGCTTCTGCGCCGTCGATGATCGCGGGAATGTCGATCCAGTCCCAGCGCCAGTTGGCGAACTTGTCCGCAAACACCGACTTGTTCACCTGGCGGTTCCAGTCGGTGGCCGGCAGTTCGGCGCCCGGCACGGAAAGTTCGGCAATCCAGTTGATCAGCGAACGCCCTTCGCGGCGCAGCGGTTCAGAGATCGGGTAGCAGACGAACTTCTGGTCCTGATGACCGGCCATGAACATGCTGCGCCCGTCCAGGTAGGGCAGGGCCTCGGTGACCGCACGCCACAGCATGCGGCCAGAGAAGCGGGGTTCGTCGCCCACCGGATGCAGTTGGCGGCGCAACGCGGAATGGATGCCGTCGGCGCCCACCAGGATATCGCCGCGCACGCGGTGCAACGATCCGTCCGCGCGCCGCCGGAACACTGCCGTGGCGCCGTCCGCGTCCTGCTCGGCGGATTCCAGCGCCATGCCCGTCACAATGGCATCGTTGCCCAAACGGTCTCGCACCGCTTGCGCCAGCAGCATCTGGAATTCGCCCCGGTGCACCGAGAATTGCGGCAGCGGATAACCCGCTTGAACGCCACGCGGCTCGCGCCAGATGGGCTGGCCGAACTTGTTGTAGTAGTGCAGCTGCGACGTTTCGATGGCGCGCTCGGCCAGCGCGGGCATCAGGCCCAGCTGTTCCAGCTCGCTGACCGCGTGCGGCAGCAGGTTGATGCCCACGCCCAGCGGTCTCAGTTCCTGGGCGCTTTCATATACGCGGCATTCGATGCCGCGCCGATGCAGCATCAGCGCGAGCGTCAGCCCGCCGATGCCGGCGCCGGCGATGACGATTTGCATGTCCACTCCTGGTCTTATTTGTTATGCAACATAACAAAATTGCCGCCGATTCCGCACCGGGGATTTCCCGTAATCCGGTAGCGCGGCGCGCATGACTGCATTAGTGTTGAGCCCCCTGACACCAGGACCCTGCCCCGCGCCACCACCATGTCACGAGCCGCATCCCAACGCCCCCGCCGCCCCGGCGCGCGAGGCGAGCAGTTTCAGCCCCACGTCCCCGGCGTCCGGTACGGCGCACTGGACGGTCTGGTCGGTTACGCCATCCGACGCGCGCAGATCGTTATCTATGAGGACTTCCTGGCCGCGTTGGCGCCGTGGGACATCACGCCCCAGCGGTTTTCGGCGCTGACATTGATTGCGGCGAATACTCACCTGAAACTAACGGACCTGGCTCGCATCCAGGGCATTGCGCGGTCGGGCGCCGTGCAGATCGTGAACCAGTTGCAGGCGCTGGGCTATGTGGAACGGCAGGACGCCGAGCACGATAAGCGCGCCTATTCCCTGGCAGCCACCGACGCCGGCCGCGCCGTGCTGGCCGACATTACAGAGGCCGTGCAGGCGCATGACGCGCGGATCAGCCAGGAACTGGGTGCGGCGGAAAAGCGGCAGCTGATTGAATTGCTGGGCAAGCTGGGGGCTTAGGCCCGGGCGGCTATTGCCCAAACGAGCGCCGGCGCCCCCCCCACAAGGGCGGCATGGCCGCTGCGAGCGCGCCCGTGGTGCTACGATCCACCGACCCGTTTACACGTGAAGGAACCCATGCCGACCCCCATGCGCCAGCAAGACCCATTCATGCCAACGCCCGAAGCCATGCAGCGCCGCCTGGAGCTTGAGAACGTGCACAATGCGCGCGACCTGGGCGGGCTGGCCGGGATCGACGGCCGGCGCGTGCGGCGGGGCAAACTGTTTCGCAGCGGCAACCCGGGCCGCGCCAGCGCCGCCGACCTGGAACGGCTGGGCGCGCTGGGTTTGGAAGCCGTCATCGACTTTCGCGCTGAACCGGAAAAGGCCCACGACGAGGCGCACTTCGGCCAACGCTTTCACTGGATTGCATCGCCCGTGCTGGACGGCAATATGGCCATGGCATCCCTGCTGCCGCGCCTGCGCGACGCCAGCCCGGCATTCGCGACGACCATGATGGTCGAGATCTACCGAGAATTTCCGTCGCGCTACCAGGCCGCGTTTGGCGGTTTCATGAACACGGCGATGACGGGCAAGACCCTGCTCTTTCATTGCACGGCGGGCAAGGACCGCACCGGCTTCGCATCGCTGTTGCTGCTATCGGCGCTGGGCGTGGCGCAGGACGATATCCTGTCGAATTATCTGGAATCGAATCACTGCAACGCCCGGTTCTTTGAGGACATCCTGGCAAAGTCCGGCGCCAGCGGCATCAAGGACGACGTGATGATGCCGCTGCTGGAAGTGGCGCCCGCGTACCTGGACGCGTCGGTGCAAGCCATCAAGCAGGAATACGGCAGCATGGACCGGTATCTGACAGACGCGCTGAAGATAGACGCCGACGTCTTGCGCAATCATTACCTGGAAGCCTGAATCTTGCCGCGCGGGCGAGATTCAATGGCTTCGGCGGGTTCAGCTACTTCAGCCGCTTCAGCTACTTCAGCTACTTCAGTTGCTTCAGTTGCCCGAGCTGCGGCGCAGCCGATCGGAAGACTGCTTGTTCAAGCGCTTTGCCTCTTCTTCGGCGTAGTCTTCTTCGCCGGGGTCGTATGAGCCCTCGTGCATGCAGCTGCTGCGATACCACTGGCACTCGCTGCTGCGGGAGTCTCCCAAGCCAACCATGGAACATCCTGCACCCATCGCGATTAGCGACGCTGCCGCACCGCAACGGATCAACTGTTGAATCGACATAAGCTTGCCCTACCGTTGAATCTACAACGCCCTTTATAACAGTGCCGCATCACTGTTTTGGCGTGCATGGGCGTGCGCATTACATCCCCTAACTGAAACCCTAGGATCGAAACCATGCTGAAGGACCGCGCATTTCTGGCCTGGCTTGCCGTCTTTGCCGTGGTGGCCGGCACACTGATTGCGTTGCTGTGGCCACGGACGTCGGCGCCTGTATCGATTGGGGGTGGCGGCTATGACCTGTCGGATTGGGTGTACACGCTGTCGCTGCTGGCGTTCACGGGATTGTGGTCGACGGTGGCGACGCTGATCGGGCTAAGCCGAAACAACGCGCATGCCGCGAAGCGGGCGTATCGATTGGCGGCGGTCGGGCTCACGACATTCGTGGTGGCGGTGGTGGCGTTTGGCGGGAACTTGCATTGAGGCATTCAATGGCCATGTGTCCAAGGCCAAAGGCAAACGCAAACGCAAACGCAAAGCAAAAAGCCCGCTGAAACGTAGCGTTTCAGCGGGCTTTTTTGCGAGGAATTCTTGGTGCCGACGGCGAGACTCGAACTCGCACAGCTTTCGCCACTACCCCCTCAAGATAGCGTGTCTACCAATTTCACCACGTCGGCATTCACCAGATTTCTGTAACCCTACCGATAGGCAAGGCCAGAAAGTCGAGCATTCTAGCATGGATTTAGTAGAACCCGGAATGAAGCAGATTTCGGGCTCCGATCCCAATGGCGCAAAATAAAAAAGCCGGCGCGCACGCCGGCTTTTTCAACCTTGCCCGATCTTACTTGGCGGGCGTTTCAGCCGGCTTGGTGGCCGGAGCGGCCGGGGCAGTGGGCACCGAGGCATCGGGCTTGGCCGGCGCGGCAGGCGCCGCCGGAACCGAAGCGGCACCCGGAACCGAAGAACCACCGGCTGCGGGAGCAGCGGGGGCTGCGCCCGGCACTTGCGGCACGGAGCGGTCGGCCGGGAAGCTTTGCATCACGCCGGAGTCAACGGCCGGGCCGCTGGTGCCCTTGTGGCTGACGTAGGCCAGGCCGGCGGTGGACGCAAAGAAGACCACGGCGGCCCACTTCGTCGCGCGCGACAGGAAGTTGGCAGCGCCAGTGGCACCGAACAGGCTGCCGGACGAGCCGCTACCGAAAGCGGACCCCATGTCGGCACCCTTGCCCTGCTGCAGCAGGACCAGGACGATGATAGCCAGCGCCGAAAGTACTTGGACGGCCAGCAAAAGTTTAAGCATCAAGGGCATTACAGACTCCGGAACGGAAACTTAGATGGCGGCAATACGCAAAAATTCTTCAGCCACTAGCGACGCGCCGCCGACCAGGGCCCCGTCGATATCAGTCATGGCGAACAAACTGGCGGCGTTGGCAGCTTTGACGCTACCGCCGTATAAAACTTGTACTTGCGCCGCGCCCAGCGTGCGCAGGGCGGCGCGGATGGCGCCGTGAACTTCCTGCGCTTGCTCCGGGCTGGCGGTGCGGCCGGTGCCGATGGCCCAGACGGGCTCATAAGCCAGGACCATGCGCGCCACCGATTCGGCGCCCAGGGCCAGCACGGGCTTCAACTGGCGCTCGATGACGGCCAGTGTGTTGCCCGCTTCGCGATCCGCCAGCGATTCACCGACGCAGACCACCGGGGTCAGGCCTGCGGCCAGCGCGGCTTGCGCCTTGGCGGCAACGATTTCGTCGGTTTCACCGTGCAGCACGCGGCGCTCGGAGTGGCCGGCCAATGCCCAGCGGCAACCGAATTCTTTCAGCATTGCACCGGACACTTCACCGGTGTAGGCGCCTTTTTCGTGTGCGCTGACGTCTTGCGCGCCCCACGACACGCTGCTTCCGGTCAGGGCCGAGCCGGCTTGCGCCAGATAGGGAAACGGAACACAGATGCCGATCTCGCAGTGGCTCGCGGCATCCGCGGCGCGCAGCTCGGTCAGCAACGCGGCGTTCTCGGCCAGGTTGCCGTGCATCTTCCAGTTGCCCAGCACAAGGCGGGCGCGATTGTCGACTGAAGTCATGGCAGGTGTCAGAGTGGGGGTGAGCCCCGGGCAATGATGCAACCGCCCACGGGCCTGCCTGGAAAAAATTCCAGGCGAAACCCAAGATTGTATCCTGTTGCGCGGCGATACGCCGATCGCCGCGCGATTCTTACATTGTCAGGATGATTTTGCCGATGTTTTCACCGCCTTCCATCATGGCGTGCGCCTTGGAGGCCTCGGCCAGCGGGAAGGTGGCGTGAACGATGGGCTTGATGGCCCCTTTTTCCAGCAAGGGCCAAGCCTGTTCGCGCAGGGCGCGGGCGATGGCGCCCTTGAAGGCGACGGGACGGGGACGCAGGGTGGAGCCCGTGATGGTCAGGCGGCGGCGCATGACTTGCGAGGTGTCCACGTCGGCGCGCGAACCGCCCAGTTGCGCAATGATGACGATGCGGCCATCATCGGCCAGGCACTGCATGTCGCGGGCGATGTAGTCGCCGGCCACCATGTCCAGGATGACGTCCACGCCGCGCCCATCGGTCGCGTCCATGACTTCCTTTACGAAATCCTGGGTTTTGTAGTTGATGCCTTTTTCAGCACCCAGTGCCTCGACGGCACGGGCGCGGTCATCGCTGCCGACCGTGGCGAACACGCGGTTGCCCATGGCGCGCGCCAACTGGATCGCCGTGGTGCCGATGCCGCTGGCGCCGCCGTGCACCAGCAGGATCTCGCCTTCGGACAGGCGGCCGCGATCGAACACGTTGCTCCAGACCGTGAAATAGGTCTCGGGCAAACCGGCCGCTTCAACGTCTGACAAGCCCTTGGGAATGGGCAGGCATTGCGCCACGGGCGCCACGCAATATTCGGCGTAACCACCGCCGGCCACCAGGGCGCAGACCTTGTCGCCGATGGCAAAACCGCTGTCGGCAACGTCACCGCCCACGATCTCACCGGCCACTTCCAGGCCCGGCAGGTCGGACACGCCACGCGGCGGGGCATAGTTGCCCTTGCGCTGGAAAACGTCGGGGCGATTGATGCCCGCGGCGCTGACTTTGATCAGGACTTCACCCGCGCCGGGTTCGGGCGTGGGGCGTTCTACGGGGACCAGGACCTCGGGGCCGCCGGGGCGGGAGATTTCTACAGCGTGCATCGCGTGCCTCCTTTGCAGCAAATAGATTATTATTGCGCCCTTTACGGCATCTCGCGGGATCGTTCGGACAGAATGTTTGCCTGACGGCCGAATCCCCAAACCGTAACGCCGCGACCCGACGCGCGGCGCGGCATCACCCCGGAAGCGTGGCAGAGTGGTCGATTGCACCGGTCTTGAAAACCGGCAACGGGCAACCGTTCGTGAGTTCGAATCTCACCGCTTCCGCCAGACCCTCGACAGCAGCCCACGCGCCTTTGCGGCGCGGCTGCGTTCCCCTACCCGTGTTGCAGACCGGCCCGAAATACGGCCTTGGCCCCGGCGCCCGCGCGCTATATCGGCAGGTGCCACGCAAAGACACCGGCTTCCCGTCGCGTCACGGGGCATCCTCTCCCGACATGTAGCGCGTGCACAGTTCCCTGAGCCGCAATAGCGCGGGTGGCAGTGTTTTGCCTTCCAGAGTCACAAACACAAACTGGGACGACAACTCCAATGCCGGTCGGATATCCAAGTGCACCAACTCGCCATGGGCGATTCCAGGCTGCGCCACGCGCAGCACGCCAAAGAACACCGTATCGCTGGTTCGGACCAAATCGACCAGCGGGTGGATGTCGTTCGATTGGTACTGGATCGCTTCGATGAAATGCGCTGTTGGGCCGAAATAGGCATTCAGTCGGTGCATCACCTCGTCGCTCATGGCTCGGCCGCTGGCGGCTACGCCGAAACGACGCAAGGCCTGAAAATCGAGATCGGTCCGGCCGGCCAGTGGATGCCCGGTCCGAACCACGAAGCCCAGCGGCGTGCGGGGAAAGAACATCAGATGCAGATCCGCGTCGGCCGGGATGTGATTGCGGTGAACCACCAGCGCGTCGACCGCCCCCTCGCGCAGCTCTTGCACCTGCATCTCGGGTGCACCGCCGCTTAGCAGCAGCTTGATTGCCGGATAGCGCTCCTTCATCTCGCGCAGCAGCGGCACCGAAAGAATCGCGGTGGGCGTGGGGCCGAGGCCCAGCCGCAGCGTGCCGCCCGCGTAGTCGGCCAACAGACTGGCGCTGCGACGCAGCTCGGACAGTTCGACCCGGATGCGCCGCGCGCGCACGATGGCCAACTCGCCCAGCGCTGTCAGCGTTTTCTCTTTGTCGCGTTCAAGCAAGCGGCCGCCCAGCGTTTCTTCAAGCGCCTGGATACTGCGGCTGAGGGCGGGCTGTGTCAGGTGCAGTTTGACGGCTGCACGGCTGAAAGATCGAGTCTCCACCAACACAAGAAAGTGTTCCAGCTGCTGCAAGTTCATGCGGACCCCGTGGTTTTATTACTTCTTAATTATGCTTTGATGATTAATTATGCATTGGACGTAATGAATCGGGACTTCCAGAATGCGGGTTCACCATCCGAATTCAACTGGAGCAACAGGCCATGGCCCTCGGTTCGCGCTTTCCGCAGTCGGCTTCTTCCCGTTTTCAACGCCTGATAGGCCTGGCCGCAGCCGGCACGCTGGCCATGGCTTGCGCCGCGCCAGCTAGCGCCGCCGACTGGCCGGCCCGCCCGGTCTCGGTATTTGTTCCCGTGGCTGCCGGCGGCGCGGCCGACGCGCTGGCGCGTGCCTGGGCCGCCTACGCCGGCAAAGAGATCGGCGGCACCGTGGTGGTGGAAAACAAGCCCGGCGCCAATGGCAGCATCGCGGCCGCCTATGTGGCCAAGCAGCCGGCCGACGGCTATGCGCTGCTGTTCGGCAGCACGTCCAACATGTCGGTAAACCCATTCACCTACTCGCAGCTGGCCTACAACCCCACGCGCGACTTCGACCCGGTCACGAAGATCGCCGGCACCTCACAGGTGCTGGTGGCCAATCCCGCCACCGGCATCCGGTCGGTGGATGACCTGGTGAAGAAGGCCAAGGCCAGCCCCGGTCATCTGAACTACGGCTCGGCCGGTATCGGCAATTCCACACACCTGAACGTGGCATTTCTGGCCGAGCACTTCAAGATCGAGATGTCGCACGTACCGTACAAGGGCGCAGCGCCGGCAATGATGGATTTGATTGGCGGACAAATCGACCTGACCGCGGACGCGCTTACCGGCGCGGTGCCGCAGGTCAAGACCGGCAAGGCGGTACCGCTGGTGATCTTCGGCGCAGACCGCGTCGCGCAACTTCCCGATGTGCCCACGATTGCGGAGGTCGGCGTGCAGGGCTTTCCCGGCGACGCCTGGTACGGCTTGATGGCGCCCAAGGGCACGCCCCCCGAGATCGTGACTCGGCTTACCGAGGCCACGCGCAAGTTCTGGGCTGATCCGGCGGTGCGCAAGCAAATGGCCGACATCTACATGACGCCGCCCAAGGAGCTTGGACCCGCCTCGGTGGCGGAGTCGATGAAAACCGAGGCCGATGTGTGGGGCCCGATCGTGAAACGCCTGGGCGTGCGCAACGACTGATTTGTGCCGGGCCCCGCGCGCCCGGCTTTTTATTGAGGTATCCATGAACGCTATCCCCTCCCCGCGGTTGGCCGAGCCCGTTGAACACCTGCCGCGCGGTGAAGACTTCCTGCTGTGGCCGCCCTGCCTGCAGTCGTATGGCTATCGCATTGTCGATCGCCTGTTCGCCACCCGCGCCATCCGCCGTGGCTCGCAGCCACGCCCCTTGCCGCGCGCTCCCGAAATCGACGTGCGCTTCACGCAGGGCGATGAACAGCTGGGTGTGGCCGATCTGATGGACCGCAACAACGTTGCCGGCCTGATCGCGATCCATCGCGGCCACATTGTTCTGGAACGCTATGGCCTGGGTTTCCAAGCGCATGAGCGCTGGTCGACCATGTCCACGGTCAAGTCCATGACGGCCATGCTGACGGGCGCGGCCTTGCACGACGGCTCGATTGCGAGCCTGGACGACCCGGTGACGGCCTATGTACCGGCGCTGGCCGGCTGCGCCTACGATGCCGTGACGGTGCGCCACCTGCTGACAATGTCATCAGGTATCGCCTGGGAAGAAAACTACACCGACAAGTCCTCGGATGTGAATCGCTATAGCAAATCGCTGGCCGACAAGGTGCCGGGTGGCGTGCTGGGCTTGCTGCGCGCCTGCCATCGCGCCCACGACGCCGGCCGGGTATGGCACTACAACACCGGGGATACGTATCTGCTGGGCGCGGTACTCAGCGCCGCCACCGGCGGGACGCTGGCCGACTATATGTCACGGCGAATCTGGCAGCCGTGCGGCATGGAATTCGACGGGTTCTACACGCTGGAATCTGACGATGGGCAGGAGATCGGAGGCAGCCGCGCGGGCATGACGCTACGCGACATCGGCCGCTTCGCACAGTTCGTGCTGGACGATGGCGTGGCGGGCGGCGAGCGCATCCTGCCCGAAGGCTGGGTCGCACGGTCCGGCACCCCGGCATTCCAGATCCCGGCCGACCAGCACGCCGCGCATCGAGAGGCGCTGGGCCTCGCGGCGTACGGCTACAGCTGGTGGCTGCGCGAGGACGGCGCGATGATGGCCATGGGCCATTCCGGTCAGCGCATCTTCATCGATACGCGCGCACAGCTGGCGGTGGTGCAGCTTGCCGCCTATCCCGAGCCGCGCTACGCGAGCCCCAACGAGCCAGACCGCGATGCAGCACTGAACGCTTTCATTCTTGCCCTGCGCGAGGCCACGGGCGCATAACCATGGGCCGGCGCCGGGCCCGGATCCACGCCCGGCATCGCGACGGAACCTTGCGACACCGCGGAGGCCCGCGCCCCACGTCTGTTTCAGTGGCGGCTGTTCGCACACGCGGTGATCCGGGTTTTCCCTAGCGCAAGACTTGAGTATCATCCGCGCTCCGGTCGTTGTTGTACGGCCCCAGGCGCCTCCAGGATCTCAGTTTCCATGCAATGCCCTCGCTGCAATTGGCAGAACCCCGCCTCGAATACGCAATGCTTCAGTTGCCAGGCGCCGCTGCCTGTCCCGGCTTCGTCGGCCGCCCAACCCGCCGGCGCATTCGCCACGGGCAAGAAGAAAACAAAACCCGCCAAGGCCTCCGCGCCTAAAGCCGCCGCCCGTTCTGCCCCCGCCGGACAAGGCAACGCGCTAGTGTTCCCCAGCATCTGGCCACGGCTGGGTGCAAGCGCAATAGACGCCGTGGTGATGGCAGTGGGGATGACCGTCTTGATCCTGGCGTCCCAGCTGACCTACGAGGGCTTGACCGGTGACAAGGCGCCCTTCTGGATTGCCTTGATCGCCGGATTGATTGGCTGGTTCCTGCCCGCCATCATGGACGCGTGGGGCAACGGGTCGCCGGGCAAGCGCGCGGTGAAACTGCGCGTGGTCAATCGCAAAGGCAAGGCGCCGGGCCTGGTGCGGTCGATGTGGCGGCACACGTTGAAGTACACGGTGAACATGCTGCTGCCGGGCCTGTTTCACCACTTGCAGCAAATGATCTTTGGCGAACGCGCCATGCACAACGCCTTGGCCGGCACGCACGTGATCACACGCGATGCGAACCCGCACGCGATGCAGGCGGCCGTGGCGCGCGCCCCGTCCGTCACCGGCGCGGGCAAGTTCCTGTTTTTTGTTTTCGGCACCCTGGTCCTGGTGGTGGTGGGCATCGTCATTGGCGTGAACGCCACCGGCGATCGCAACAGCGACAACCCGCTGCATGCGGATATCAACCGCTACGACCTGGTGTCCGACCCGGTGCGCCGCCTGGCGGAAAACCACTATCGGCGCACGCAGAAGTTTCCGGCCAGCCTGGACGACCTGGGCATCAGCCAGCAGTCCATGCAAGACAGCGGCTTTTCCAAGGTGGAGATGAACCCGGTCAACGGCGTATTGCGCTTCACCATTGCCGGCACGCCCAGCACCGACGGCACGCCCAGCCTGGCGGGCAAGCATCTGGTCTACGTGCCGGAACTGCGCGCCGAACGCAAAGGCGGCGGCGTGCGCCGGTGGCAATGCGGCAGCGACGACATCCCCGCCAGCGACCGTACCTACAGTTGCCGCCACGACGCCAGCGCCTTCTCGCGCTAGGCCACCCGGCCATTCTCAGCACCCGCCAAGCAACCGACGTAACGACGGAACCCACGCATGTCCGCCTTGATCGAAGCCATCCACCGCGCCGAAGACGGCAGCGACTTGCCAAAAATGCTGTCGCTGTGCGACCAGGCCGTGCGCGAACAGCCGGCATCGGCCACCGCGTGGGCCTTGCGTGCCCGCTGCCACGCGCAACGCAAAGCCTATGTCCAGCGTGATGCCGATCTGGCGCGCGCGCTGGCGCTGGACCCGCAATGCAGCGACGCCATCGCCGTGCAGGCGGTGGTGCAATACGACGACGGCGACAAGCAGCAGGCGTGGCGTGAATTGCGCGATGCCCGCCAACGCGCGCCTTCGCACTTTGGCCTGCTGATGGCCGAAGGCTACCTGCTGATCAACGACCGCCGCCTGGAAGACGCCATTGCCAGCTGGACCCGCGCCTCTCAAGTGCGTTCGGCCGCCGCCGCGCCGCACTGCTATATCGGATCAAACCTGCACAACGCCGGTCGCTATACCGAGGCCCTGCCCTACCACCAGCGTGCCGTCGCGCTGGCGCCCAACAACGGCGGCTTTTTGTACGATGCCG
This sequence comes from Achromobacter sp. B7, assembly GCF_003600685.1. NCBI lineage: Bacteria > Pseudomonadati > Pseudomonadota > Betaproteobacteria > Burkholderiales > Alcaligenaceae > Achromobacter > Achromobacter sp. B7. The sequence goes on along the minus strand of NZ_CP032084.1, from coordinate 1,163,874 downwards.
GCAATAACTACCGGCGCCTGGGCGACCTGCAAAACGCCATCGCCATGTTCGACCGCGCCCGCGCCATCCTGGGCGAACAAAACGCTATCCAGCACAACCGCGCGTCCTGCCTGCAAGCCATGGAACGCCACGCCGACGCCATCGAGGAATGGACCAGCCTGCTGCGACGCGAGCCCGACTGGGACTGGCCGCTGGAAGGCAAGGCGCGGTCGCTGCACCGGCTGGGTCGCGCGGACGAAGCCGTGCCCTTGTGGCGCCATCTGGATACGCTGTCCGACACCGGCTGGGAGGGCCGCAAGGAACAAGCGCGCGAATACGTGCGCAGCCGCGAACCGAAACTTGCCGAAGAAGCGCTGATCGGCCTGGACCCGCTTGACAGCGGCGACGCGCAGCTGCTGTTCGTGGCGGGCAACGCCCAGCGCGACCAGCGCAATTGGGAAGCCGCGCTGGCGTACTACCTGAAAGGCTATGAGCTCGCCCCCAGCGACGACTTCCTGCCCGGCAACGCGGCCGACATGCTGAACTACCTGGAACGCTACGACGAAGCGCTGCCGCTGGCCGAGGTGGCCATTTCGCTGGACCCGGACTGGCTGAAATGGCGTCGCGTCCGCATCGAAGCGCTGACGCATTTGAACCGCGCCGACGAGGCCGTGGCCTACGCCGACACCGCCCTGGAACGTTGGCCTGACAGCGGCCCGCTGCACGCCGAGCGCATCAACGCGCTGATCGCCGCCAAACGCAATGACGAAGGGCTGGCCGCTTGCGACCGGCTGCTGGCGCTGGACCCCGACTACCGCAGTTGGGCGCTGTTCGCGCGCGGCCGGATCTACGGCCAGATGAAGCGCCACGCGGAATCGGCCGTGGCCTACCGCCAGGCCTCCTCGTCCTACCAGCAAAACGGCAAGCCGTATTTTCAGGAGCTGTCGATGAAGAACGCGCTGGAAGCGGAAGCGGCCGCCGCCAAACCCGCCGGCTTCCTGGGACGGCTGTTCGGCCGCAAGTAGCCGGAACGCGCGCGGCGGGATGTTATAGTCACGCCCGCTGCCGACCCTTGCAAAGGGCCGCGCATCGCCCGAGTGGTGAAATTGGTAGACACAAGGGACTTGAAAAAATTTGAGCCCTTTGGAGGAAACTTCAAAGGTGTAGCCCGTCAAACTCGGCGAATGCCCTGGACTTGTTCCGAGCCAACGCCGAGCCAAGCCCCGATTGAAAAATCGGGGAAGGTGTAGAGAGCAGACGGCGGGCACCTAAGGCCGCAAGGCTATGGTGAAGGCGTGCTCCAGACCACGAACAGCGCACCCGCGCTGGCGGCGAAAGCCGAAGTGGTAAGAAAATCCCTCGACCGCAAGGTCGTACCGGTTCGATTCCGGTCTCGGGCACCACTTTTGCGATCGAAAGGCATCGGCCTTTCGGGTCGCCTGTCTTGCGCCTGCCCTGCGCTTTCCCCGGTTTTCCCTTTCTTCCTGTCGTCTTGAACGCCCCCGCCGCCCGCCCCCCTTTCATCGTCCTGGACGCCTGCGTCCTGATGTCCGGCATCTTGCGGCGGTTGCTGTTGCGTCTGGCGGATGCCGGCGTGTACACGCCGGTGTGGACCGAACGCATTGGCGAGGAATGGCGCCGCAACGCGTCGCGCATCTGGGATATTCCGCCCGAGGTATTGGCCGAGTTCTGGGCCGAGATGAACGCGCGCTTTCCCGACGCCAATGAAGCCGACACCCAGGTGTATGAGGCCTCGTTGCGCTACAGCGACCCCAAGGACTTCCACGTGATTGCCGCCGGCCTGGCGCGCCGCGCGCGTTGTGGCTGGCAGCAGCCGCCCGTGGTGCAGGTGCTGACCTGGAACCTGAAGGATTTCAACCGGTCGGAATTGCGGCGCCAGGGGCTGGATGTCTACAACCCCGATCGCATGCTGGTGCAATGGTGGCAGGCGGACGCGAGCGCCATGCGCGCGGCCATTGCGCAGATTCCCGACGACTACGTCGCGCTGGGCCGCGAGCCCGAACCCTTGGCCACGACGCTGCATCGCGAACGCTTGTATGGCTTGAAGAGCCTGGTGGCGCGCGACGCGGGGTGAAAAGGCGGGGCGGCTTCTGAAACGACTGCTGAGGCGCCTGCTAAGACGCCTGCTAAGACGCCTGCAGGGGCCGCCTTGCAGGGCGACAAGAGGGCAAAAAAAGGGCCTGGCCAGCTTGCGCCGCACCAGGCCCGGAGCCAAGCGTGTTCCCCGTGGTCAGTCGACCTCGACGAACGTTTCCTCGCGCTTCTTTCGCAGCGCCGGCAGCATCACCAGCACCAGCAAAATGGCGGCCAGCGCCAGCAATGTGGCGGACAGCGGACGCGTGACGAAGGTGCTGAATTCACCTCGCGACAGCAGCAGCGCCCGACGGAAGTTTTCTTCCATCATCGGACCCAGCACCAGGCCCAGCAACAGCGGCGCACCCTCGCAGCCCAGCTTGCTCCAGACATACCCGATGACGCCGAAGATGGCGAACATGAAGATGTCGAACACGTTGTAGTTCAGCGAATACACGCCGATCGTGCAGAACACCAGGATTGCCGGGAACAGCATGCGGTAGGGAACCCGCAACAGCTTCACCCAGATGCCGATCAACGGCAGGTTCAGGATGACAAGCATCAGGTTGCCGATCCACATGGACGCAATCAGGCCCCAGAACAGCTCGGGGTGGCTCGTCATCACTTGCGGGCCGGGCTGGATGTTGTGGATGGTCATCGCGCCCACCATCAAGGCCATGACCGCGTTGCCCGGAATACCCAACGTCAGCAGCGGGATGAACGAGGTTTGCGCGCCCGCGTTGTTAGCGGATTCCGGACCTGCCAAGCCGGCCGGATGCCCCTTGCCGAAACGCTCGGGCTGTTTCGACAGCTTCTTCTCAAGCGTGTACGAGGCAAACGCCGACAAGACAGAACCGCCGCCCGGCAAGATGCCCAGTGCGGAACCCAGGGCAGTGCCCCGGACGATGGCGGGCGCGGCTTCGCGGAACTCTTGCCGGCTGGGATACAGCGAACCCACCTTGTCGGTGATCTCGACCCGATTCTCTTTCTGCTCCAGGTTGGCCATGATCTCGGACAGCCCGAAAACGCCCATCGCGACGATGGCGAAGTCGATACCGTCCTGCAATTCCGGGATGCTGAAATCGTAGCGGGCGACGCCCGAATTGACATCGGTGCCGACCATGCCCAGCAGCAAGCCCAGCAGGATCATGCAAATCGCCTTGGGCAGCGACCCCGACGCCAGCACCACCGCGCCGATAAGACCCAGGGCCATCAAGGAAAAGTACTCGGCGGGTCCGAAGGCAAACGCCACTTCCGCCAGGGGCGGCGCGAAGGCCGCGATCAACACCGTGGCGACGCTACCCGCGAAGAAGGACCCGATGGCAGCAAGCGACAAGGCCGCGCCGGCCCGTCCGTTGCGCGCCATCTGGTGACCATCCAGCACCGTCACCACGGCGGACGTTTCGCCCGGCAGGTTCACCAGAATGGCCGTCGTCGAGCCGCCATACTGGGTGCCGTAGTAAATGCCCGCCAGCATGATGAGGCCGGCCGTGGGCGGCAACACATACGTGATGGGAAGCAGCATCGCGATGGTGGGCACCGGACCCAGGCCCGGCAATACGCCCACCAACGTGCCCAACAGGCAGCCCAGGAATGCGTAGCTGAGGTTTTCCGGCGTGAACGCCACGGAGAAACCCAGCATCAGGTTTTGCAGTAGTTCCATGGCCGTCTCCTAGTTGGCGAATGCGCTGGGCCACAGGGGAAATATCAAGCCCAGGCCGCGGATGAACGCAAGGTAGGAGAACGCCACGAGGAACAGGCCGTTGGCAACGGCGACTTTCCAATTGAATTCGTGGCTGGCAAGGCTGCTGATGAGCACCAGCAGAAAAACTGAAAGGTAAAGCCCCAGGTGCGAAAGCGCGAAACCGTACAACACCACCGACCCGACCACCAGGAAAAGAATGCGGAAGTCGTAGCGGCTGATGGTGGTCGTCTGGGCGTTCTTGGCCAGCGCGCTGATCAGCACGACGGCGCCCATCAGCGCCAGGACGATGCCCAGCCAGAAAGGGAAATATCCCGGTCCCATACGTGCCGCGCTTCCCATGGAATATTCGGTGGCCTGCGCGGAAAAGGCCCCTCCCAAAGCAATGAACATGGCTCCGGACCAAAAGTCCTGTCTGTTTCTAATCAAGCTGCGGTCTCCCTTGTCTGACGCGCCGAACCATCACTGAAAACAACGGCGCGTGCTTATCTCAACGCCTTGCGGCACCGTCGCGAACGACAGGCAGAAAAGCGAAGTGGGAGATCCTAAATCGCATGCCGACATATCGAACATCCGTAAGAACCATGACTTTTTTGGGGATATCCCTGAGTCAAATAGTGGACATTTTTCACCTGTCTGGCCGTGATGGCGGCTTACAAACACCCTTCACTTTGCTTTCAACGCAGGCACTGCAAGGATGTTGGCCAAGGACGAAAAAGTTCCAGGGGTGACGTGAAAAAATTTTCGCAGTGACTGCGCTGCGCAACTTTTTTTGCAACAACGTCCGACTTCAAGCGTGCGCGCGAAAACAAAAACGCCCGCAAGTTGCGGGCGTCCGTGAGGTGGATTCGGTGTCGGGTGAAGGCGGCCTCAAGCCGGTGCCGCCGCCCTGGTCAGTGGTCGTGGTTGCTGGCCGCGAAGCCCGCGGCGTTCAGCACGTCGATGACTTCCAGGATGTGGTCCGGACCACGGGTCTGCAAGACAAAATCCACTTCGACATTGCGCACCGGCAATGACGTGAAAGCGCGTTGGTGATGCACCTCGGTGATATTCGCCTGCGCGTCGGCAATGAGTTTGGTGGCATGCGCCAGCGCACCCGGCAGGTCGCGCAAGTCCACGCGGATACGGGCAAGGCGGCCGGCGCGCACCATGCCGCGTTCGATCAGCTCGCCCAGCATCAGCGGGTCAATGTTGCCCCCCGTCAGAACCAGGCCGATGCGCTTGCCCTTGTAGCGGTCGCTGCCCGCTTCCTGCGCGCGCAGCAGGGCTGCCAGGCCCGCCGCGCCGGCGCCTTCGACCACGGTCTTTTCAATTTCCAGCAGCACGACAATGGCGTGTTCGATGTCGCTTTCGCTGACCAGTTCAATGTGATCGACCAGCTTGGCGACGATGGGCTGCGTCAGCGCGCCGGGCGACTTCACGGCGATGCCTTCCGCAATGGTGTATTGCCCCTGCGGCATGTCCACGCCCTTGACCGCCGCGTACATCGACGGGAAGCGCTCGGTCTGCACGCCCACGATCTCGATGTCCGGCTTTAAGGCCTTGGCCGCCGTGGCCACGCCTGAAATCAGCCCGCCGCCGCCGATGGCGATGACCATCATGTCCAGCCGCGGCTGGTCTTCCAGCATTTCCAGCGCTACGGTGCCCTGCCCCGAAATGACGGCTTCGTCGTCGTAGGGGTGGATCATGATCAGCCCGCGCGCCTGCGCCAGCTCGTAGCCGTGCGCCTTCGCATCGTCGAACGTATCGCCCGCCAACACCACCTCGGCGCCAAAGCGGCGCGTGTTGGCCACCTTGACGGTGGGCGTGAAGCGCGGCATCACGATCACGGCCGGTACGCCCATGCGCTGCGCATGGTAGGCCACGCCTTGCGCATGGTTGCCGGCGGACACCGCGATAACCCCCTTGGCGCGCTCCTCGTCCGACAAGCTGAGCATGCGGTTCAACGCGCCGCGTTCCTTGAACGACGCCGTGAATTGCAGGTTCTCGAACTTCAGCCAGATCTCGGCGCCGAAGATGTCGGACAGCGTGCGGGACAAGGTAAACGGGGTCTTCAAGACCTGGCCGCGCAAGTGTTCGCGGGCGGTCTGGATGGAAGCGATATCGATCACGATGGGTGGGTCCTGTTAACGCACAGGCAGAAAATTGAACAGCAAGAGGCCTTGCGCATAGTTGATCCCGATGCGGCGGGAATTCTCGCCAAGCAGGTTGGCGATCAGGTCCAGCCTGCCGATGATGGCGCCGAACTCGCGTTCGAAGCTCAGGTTCGTGGCATTGGGAGACATTTCATTGGCCAGCAAAAGCAGCTCGCCCTGATTGTTGCGGCGCGAGGCCAGCAGCCAGGCGGCAGCCTCGACGTTCCGTGCGGCATTGTAGACCCGCTGGCCGTCCAGCGCGTCGGTGGCATACAGGCGGGTCTTGCCGTTGTGCGCGGCGATGATGGTGTCGGCCATGCCGTAGATGAACGCGCCGACGCGGTCGCCGGAGTAGTTCGGGTCCAGCGACACGGCCAGGATCTGGATGTCTCGCAGGCCGGCCAGGTCGCTGGGCGGGATGCGTACTTCGATGGCGTGTTTGACCCGGTTCACGGCGGCTTTTTGATCGGCCACGCCGGTCTTGCGCCATTCGCGCGGATTGCGCCGGTAGAGCTTGTCCAGCAGCGAATACAGGCTGGTGAGGTTGTCGCGCACTTCCAGCGTGACGGTGCGATTGAAATCCGTCTGGCCGAATTGGTCGGCCGACATGGCTTCGCTGTTGGGGCCGCGCTGCCCCGGGCCCGGACTGCTCATGCAGCCGGTCAGCATTGCGGCGGACAGCGCGCCACACAGCACCGCGCCCGCGGCGGCAGGCCATCTGGTCATGCTTGGATCATCCGATTCCCCCTTTTCTCGCGCACGACTTTACAGCAAGGTCGGCGAAGTTGGGGGACGACAGCGGGGTGAAGTCGCAAGAAGATGAATCAGCGCGTCAGTCGCGGTTTGTGGCGCCGCAATAAAAAACGGCGCCTTGCGGCGCCGTTTTTGTTCAATCAGCCTGCCAGCTTATTCAGCTTGCGGTTCCGATTGGGGGGCTGCATCGGGAGCGGCAGCGGGTTGCTGCGCTTCGATACCGCCGATTGCCTTGATGGACAGGCGCAGACGGCCCTTGTCGTCGGCCTCGATGACCTTGACGCGGACTTGCTGGCCGACCTTCAGCACATCGTTGATGTTGGCGATGCGGTAGTTGGCGATTTCCGAGATGTGCAGCAGGCCGTCACGGCCCGGCAGCACTTGCACGATGGCGCCGAAGTCCAGCAGACGCAGGACCGAACCTTCGTACATCTGGCCCACTTCGACATCGGCCGTCAGTTCGACGATGCGGCGCTGGGCTTCTTTGGCCTGCGCTTCGTCGACGCTGGCGATCACGATCGTGCCGTCGTCGGAGATGTCGATCTGCGTGCCGGTTTCTTCGGTCAGCGCACGGATGGTGGCGCCGCCCTTGCCGATCACGTCGCGGATCTTCTCGGGGTTGATCTTGATGGTCAGCATGCGCGGGGCAAAAGCCGAGAGCTCGCCGCGCGAACCGTCCAGCGCTTCCTTCATCTTGGTCAGGATGTGCAGGCGGCCTTCGCGGGCTTGCGCCAGCGCCACTTGCATGATTTCCTTCGTGATGCCCTGGATCTTGATGTCCATCTGCAGTGCGGTGACGCCGTTTTCGGTGCCCGCAACCTTGAAGTCCATGTCGCCCAGGTGATCTTCGTCACCCAGAATGTCGGTCAGCACGGCGAACTTGCCGCCGTCCAGGATCAGGCCCATGGCCACACCGGCCACGTGATCCTTGACCGGCACGCCGGCGTCCATCATGGCCAGCGAGCCGCCGCAGACCGAAGCCATCGACGACGAGCCGTTGGACTCGGTGATTTCCGACACGATGCGGATCGTGTATTGGAAGTCTTCCGGAGCCGGCAGCAGCGGGATCAGCGAACGCTTGGCGAGACGGCCGTGACCGATTTCGCGGCGCTTGGGCACACCGATGCGGCCCGTTTCGCCGGTGGCGAACGGAGGCATGTTGTAGTGCATCATGAAGCGGTCGCGGTATTCACCCATGAGCGCGTCGATGATCTGTTCGTCTTGCTTGGTGCCCAGCGTGGCCACGACCAGCGCTTGCGTTTCACCACGGGTGAACAGCGCGCTGCCGTGTGCGCGGGGCAGCACGCCCAGACGCACGCTGATGGGGCGAACGGTGCGGGTGTCGCGACCGTCGATACGCGGTTCGCCGTTCAGGATCTGACCGCGAACGATGGCCGATTCCAGCGAGAACATGATGTTGTCGACGGTGACGGCGTCAGGCGCGGGCTCGCCCTTTTCAGCAGCGGCGGCAGCCAGCTTGGCCGACACGTCGGCCGACACTTCGCGCAGCTTGGCCGTACGGGCCTGCTTTTCGCGGATCTGGTAGGCGGCGTTCAAGCCTTCCTGGGCAGCCGCGGTCACGGCGGCGATCAGGGCTTCGTCCTTGGCGGGCGCTTGCCAGTCCCACTCGGGCTTGCCGGCGTCCTTCACCAATTCGTGAATGGCGTTGATGACGGCCTGCATTTGCTCGTGGCCGAACACCACACCGCCCAGCATGATTTCTTCGGACAGCTGTTGGGCTTCCGATTCCACCATCAGCACGGCGTTTTCCGTACCGGCAACCACCAGGTCCAGCTTCGAGGACTTCAGCTGCGTGGCGGTCGGGTTCAGCGCGTATTGGCCGTCGATGTAGCCCACGCGAGCGGCGCCGATCGGGCCGTTGAACGGGATGCCCGAAATGGCCAGAGCGGCCGAGGCGCCGATCATGGCGGCGATGTCGGGATCAATCTCGGGATTGACCGACAGCGTGTGGATGACCACCTGGACTTCGTTGTAGAAGTCTTCGGGGAACAGCGGACGCAGCGGACGATCGATCAGGCGCGAGGTCAGCGTTTCCTTTTCGGACGGCTTGCCTTCGCGCTTGAAGAACCCACCCGGAATACGGCCGGCGGCGTAGGTCTTTTCGATGTAGTCGACGGTCAGCGGGAAAAACGTTTGACCCGGCTTGGCCTTCTTGGAAGCTACGACAGTAGCCAGGACAACGGTGTCCTCAATCGACACCACAACGGCGCCGGAGGCCTGGCGAGCGATCTCGCCAGTTTCCAGGACGACCGTGTGCTGGCCGTACTGGAACGATTTTGTCACTTTGTTGAACATGACGATTATTCCTTACAAATGAAAAACCGTGGCCGCTGCGACAATACGTCGCACCGACCACGGTTGCGTCATGGGGAGCCAGCCCCGTCGATCACTTGCGCAGACCGAGTTTTTCGATCAGAGCGCGGTACGAATCGGGATTGCGGCCCTTGAGATAGTCGAGCAGCTTGCGGCGACGGCTGACCATACGCAGCAGACCGCGGCGCGAGTGATGGTCCTTCATGTGTTCTTTGAAGTGACCGGTCAGTTCGTTGATACGGGCGGTGAGCAGAGCCACCTGAACTTCGGGGGAGCCGGTATCGCCTTGAGCGCGTTGGAACTGCGCAACGATATCGGATTTCTTGATGTCAGCTACAGACATTGATGACCTCTTCGGACATGCGACAGGGCCGAGGTGCCCTGACGTGGTTGGGAAAAATTTGCGTAAGACCCGGCGATAAGCGTTTTTGCTTTCTCACTGCTGCTTCAATAGCTGCAAAGTGGCCGCTTTCGGCTACCGTGCAGCCGGACTGCCGGCGCAAAGCATCTTGCAAAATCAATCAATACGTTTGATAAAGCTCGGTGATTATAGCTGAAACGCTAGAATTACCCCAGAGACGGTTTCGCCTGTTCGGCAGAGGCCGGCAAGCGCCCACGGCGCCTAGAGGAGCAATAGATGTCTAAATATTACAGAACAGCCCGCATCACCCTCGCCTCCCTGGCCCTGACCGGCCTGGCCGCCTGCGCGAACCTGGCCCAGGTGCCGCCCGGCACGCCTTACGCCGATGTGTTGACCCAGTTTGGCAAGCCCAACTACACCTGCCCGCAAGCGGGCGGCGGGCAACGCGTCATCTGGACCCAGCAGCCGATGGGGCAATTTGCCTGGGGCACCAACGTGGGCACCGATGGGCGCGTGGGTCCTGTCGTGCCTTTGCTGACGGACGCGCACTTCAAGGTGCTGGAAGTCGGCGATTGGGGGCCGGACCGGGTGCGCTGTGAATTTGGTCCGCCCGCCCGCATCGAAGAGGCAGGGCTGGGCGAAAAGCGCGAAGTCGTGTGGTCGTATCGCTACAAGGAAAACGGCGTCTGGAATTCGCTGATGTACGTCTACATGAGCCGCGACGGCAGCAAGCTGACGCACTTCCATCCTGGCCCGGACCCGATGTATGACGATGAAAGGTTCATGTGGCGCTAAGGTGTCCGGGCAATAATCGCCCGACGCCAAACGTCAAGCGTCCAACGTCCAACGTCCAACGTCAAAGATGAAATACAAAACCCGCCGACTGGCGGGTTTTGTGTGAGCGGTAAGTAATACCGACAGCGGTCAGGAGGATGACTGCCCGCGACGCTCTTGCGTCAGGCGGCGCGCCTTGTTCCAGCGCCACGCCCACATGACCCAGCCCGAAAGACCATACAGCACGAACAGGCCGAACAGCACCACCGGGGGATCGCTGGACACGAACACGAACACGGCCACCACCAACAAGATGCCCCAGAACGGCACGCTGCGGCCCAGCGCAAAGCTCTTGCCGCTGAAGAACGGCGCGTTCGACACCATGGTGATGCCGGCGTACATGGTCAGCGTAAAGGCCACCCAGGCCATCAGGCTGTCATGGATCGGCAGCTTGTTATCGACAGCCAGCCAGACGAAGCCGGCAACCAAGGCGGCGGCCGCCGGGCTGGGCAAGCCTTGGAAATAGCGTTTGTCGACGACGGCGATATTGGTATTGAAGCGTGCCAGGCGCAGCGCGGCGCCGGCGACATAGACGAAGGCGGCAAGCCAACCCCAGCGGCCCAGGTCGTTCAAGATCCATTCGTACATGACCAGCGCGGGCGCAACGCCAAACGACGTCATATCCGACAGCGAATCATATTGCTCGCCGAAGGCAGACTGCGTATTGGTCAACCGGGCGACGCGGCCATCCATGCCATCAAGCACCATCGCCACGAAAATGGCGATGGCGGCGACTTCGAAGCGATCATTCATGGCCTGCACGACGGCATAGAACCCCGCGAACAGCGCCGCGGTGGTGAATGCGTTGGGCAGCAAGTAGATGCTTCGGTGGCGGTTCTCGGAATCGCGCATGGAAAAATTGGGCATAGTCTCAATAACTTACAACGGACTGTGAAAGGTTAACTCATATGGCCCCGCTTGCGGGATAGAGCAAGAGCCGTGCCTGACGAAAAGGCCATAAAAAAAACGGCACGCCCTTGCGAGCATGCCGTCTTTGAGGACGGGGCGCGGGGCCAGCCCCGCACCGGACGTCGATCAGTTCTTGGACTTGTCCACCAGCTTGTTCGCGGCGATCCAGGGCATCATGGCGCGCAGCTTGCCGCCCACTTGCTCGATCTGCGATTCCGCGTTGATGCGGCGGCGCGAGGTCAGCGTCGGGGCGCCGGCGGTGTTTTCCAGGATGAACTTCTTGGCGTATTCGCCGGTCTGGATGTCCGTCAGGCACTGGCGCATGGCCTTGCGGGTTTCGTCGGTGACGATCTTCGGACCCGTTTCGTATTCGCCGAATTCAGCGTTGTTCGAAATCGAGTAGTTCATGTTGGCGATACCGCCTTCATAGATCAGGTCGACGATCAGCTTCAGTTCGTGCAGGCATTCGAAGTACGCCATTTCGGGCGCGTAGCCGGCTTCCACCAGCGTGTCGAAACCGGCCTTGATCAGTTCGACGGTACCGCCGCACAGGACGGCTTGTTCGCCGAACAGGTCGGTTTCGGTTTCTTCGCGGAAGTTGGTTTCGATGATGCCGGCACGGCCGCCGCCGTTGGCGCTGGCGTACGACAGAGCCACGTCACGCGCGGCGCCCGACTTGTCCTGGTACACGGCCACCAGGTGGGGCACGCCGCCACCTTGCTTGTACGTGTTGCGCACCGTGTGGCCCGGGGCCTTCGGGGCGATCATGATGACGTCGATGTCTTCGCGCGGCACGACCTGGCCGTAGTGGACGTTGAAGCCGTGGGCGAAAGCCAGGGCGGCGCCGGCCTTGATGTTGCCGTGCACTTCCTTGTTGTAGACCGAAGCGATGTTCTCGTCCGGCAGCAACATCATGACGATGTCGGCGGCCTTCACGGCATCAGCCACTTCCTTGACTTCCAGGCCGGCGTTGGCGGCCTTGTTCCACGAAGCGCCGTCCTTGCGCAGGCCGACGATGACCTTCACGCCCGATTCATGCAGGTTCTGCGCGTGCGCATGGCCTTGCGAACCGTAGCCGATGATGGCAACGGTCTTGCCTTTGATGAGGGACAGATCGCAGTCTTTGTCGTAGAAAACTTTCATGGTTGTGCTCCAGATTCCAGTATTTTGGATATTCGATTAATTCAGATGTAGGGTGTGGCGTGGCCTGGAAGGCCGGTCAAATCTTCAAAATCCGTTCACCGCGTCCGATGCCGGACACGCCGGTGCGTACGGTTTCAAGGATGGCACTGCGGTCCAGGGCTTCCAGGAAGGCCTGTACTTTTTCCTGCACCCCGGTCAATTCGATGGTGTAGGACTTGTCGGTCACGTCGATGATGCGGCCACGGAAAATGTCCGCCATGCGCTTCATCTCTTCGCGTTCCTTGCCAACGGCGCGCACCTTCACCAGCATCAGCTCGCGCTCGATGTGGGCGCCTTCGGTCAGGTCCACCACTTTAACGACATCCACCAGGCGGTTCAGGTGCTTGGTGATCTGTTCGATGACTTCATCGGAACCGGTCGTCACGATCGTCATGCGCGACAGCGTGGAATCCTCGGTGGGCGCCACGGTCAGGGTTTCGATGTTGTAGCCCCGCGCGGAAAACAGCCCCACCACGCGCGACAGCGCGCCGGGTTCGTTTTCGAGGAGGACGGAAATCACGTGCTTCATGGTGGCCTCCTTACAGGTCTTCAGAGCCAAGCAGCATTTCGGTCAGCCCACGGCCGGCCTTGACCATCGGCCACACGTTTTCGGTGCGGTCGGTGATGAAGTCCAGAAAGACCAGGCGTTCCTTGTGCTTGCCAAAGGCTTCGCGCAGCGCGGGTTCGACATCCGCCGGACGCTCGATGCGCAGACCCACGTGGCCATAGGCCTCGGCCACCTTGACGAAGTCGGGCAGCGAATCCATGTAGGACTCGGAATAGCGCGAGCCGTAATCGATCTGCTGCCATTGCCGGACCATGCCCAAGAAACGGTTGTTCAGGCAGACGATCTTGGGCGTCAGGCGGTATTGATGGCAGGTCGACAGTTCCTGGATGTTCATCTGGATCGACGCTTCGCCGGTAATGACGGCAACGTCGTGCCCAGGGTTGGCCATCTGCACGCCCATCGCGTACGGCAGCCCCACACCCATGGTGCCCAGGCCGCCGGAGTTGATCCAGCGGCGCGGCTTGTCGAACTTGTAGTACTGGGCCGCCCACATCTGGTGCTGGCCCACGTCGGACGTGACGAAGGCGTCGCCGCCCGTCACTTCCCACAGCTTTTCCACCACGTACTGCGGCTTGATGACTTCGTCCGAGTTGGCGAACTTCAGGCATTCCTTGCCGCGCCACGTTTCCACCTGCTCCCACCACTTGGTGATGGACGCGGGCTTGTGCTCGGCGGCCGCCACTTCGAATTGGGCGGACAGGTCGGCCAGCACATCCTTGACGTTGCCGACGATCGGGACGTCCACGCGCACGCGCTTGGAGATCGACGACGGATCGATATCGATATGGATGATCTTGCGGGCGTTTTGCGCAAAGTGCTTGGGGTTGCCGATCACGCGGTCATCGAAACGCGCGCCGATGGCCAGCAGCACGTCGCAGTGCTGCATCGCCATATTGGCTTCGTACGTGCCGTGCATGCCGGGCATGCCCACGAACTGGCCGCTGCTGGCCGGGTACCCACCCAGACCCATCAGGGTGCTGGTGCAAGGCGCGCCCAGTTGCGACACCAGCTTGTTGAGCTCAGGCGCGGCGTTCGACAGGATGACGCCGCCACCCGTGTAGATCATCGGCCGTTCGGCGGCCAGCAGCATCTGCACGGCTTTCTTGATTTGCCCCTGGTGGCCCTTGTTGACGGGCGCGTAGGAACGCATCGAGATCTCGCCCTTGGGCGGCGTGTATTTGCACTGCGCGACGGTGATGTCCTTGGGGATATCGACCAGCACCGGGCCGGGGCGGCCCGTGCGCGCGATATAGAACGCGCGGCGCATGGTTTCGGCCAGGTCCTTGACGTCACGCACCAGGAAGTTGTGCTTGACGCAGGGACGCGTGATGCCGACGGTGTCGCATTCCTGGAACGCATCTTCGCCGATGGCCGCAGTGGGCACTTGCCCGCTGATGATGACCATGGGGATGGAATCCATATAGGCAGTGGCGATGCCGGTGACGGCATTGGTCACGCCCGGGCCGCTGGTCACGAGGCAGACGCCAACCTTTTGCGACGAGCGCGAATAGGCATCGGCGGCGTGCACGGCGGCTTGCTCGTGACGAACCAGGATATGCTGAAATTTGTCTTGCTTGAAGATCGCGTCGTAGATGTAAAGCACTGCGCCGCCGGGATAGCCGAAAACGTGTTCCACGCCCTCATCGGCCAGGCAGCGCACGACGATATCGGCGCCATTCATTTCCATGTTGTATTTCCTTTCAGTACCGGCCCTGCAACCCTGACTGCTGCTCGCCCGGATACGGCGGCAACGGAACCCATACCGGCTACGACAACATGATCCGGCGCTTAGCGGCTCACGGAGCCACGCCACCCGGACACCCTGCCGACCCGGCACACGCTCGACAGAACGCAGTGCAAACGCCCCTGGGGGACGCTGGAGGTCGAAATGGAAGCTTTGGCAACACACGCTTGTGGCGCGGCCAACAGCAAGTATCACTGCGGCGGGATGACTGGGGAGGTGACCCGTTACCATCCGCCTCAACGCACCGGTATCGGATAGGCAGACCGGCGCAAGAGATGGAATTTACCGCGTTGCGTCAAAGGTAGCAAATCGGCGTGAAGCGACCGTTGCACGCGCGATGCAAGGCGAATTGCGGGACAGTCCGGCAATCATCCAACCCCAAAATATATGCCCGCCCAGCGGGGCAGCTTTCCCCTTGGGGCGGCCCAGCGGAAAAAGGGGCCCCCACGCTTCGCGCCCTTCGTGCGCTCTCTGCCCCCAAAGGGGGCAGCTTTCCCCTTGGGGCGGCCCGGCGGAGAAAGGCCCTAACTCGCGGGCGCATCTATATACTTGCCGCATCGCGAGAATTAGGCCCCGCCCCCATGGATTTGCGCATCGCCAGCATCCGACGCTTCCTTTACAGCCACTACTTCTTCGGGGGGGTGCGCCAGGGGGTTGGCATGCTGTTGCCCGTGCTGGTGCTGGGTGGGCTGTTCGGCAACTACACCACCGGGCTGGTCGCCACGTTTGGCGCGCAGTGCCTGGCCATCATCGACCAGCCGGGCGGGCCGCAGCGCCATCGCACCAACGAAATGCTGGGCGGCGCGGCGCTGGGTACGCTTACCGTCATCATTACCGGCCTGGCCTCCAGCAACCCCGTCCTGATCTGGTTGGTGGTGATTGCGCAGTGCTTTGTCTATTCGATGTTCACGGTGTTCGGCAAGCGCGGCGGGCTGATCGGCTTTGCCGGCCTGTTGCTGATGACGTTGACCATGCATTCGCCGCTGGAGCCGCACCAAGTGCTGGCGCATGCCGCCGCGACGCTGGGCGGCGCGTTGTTCTACGTGGTCTTCAGCCTGGGCTTTTCGCGCCTGTTCTGGCTGCGCGAAGAACAGCAGGCCATGTCGGTGGCGCTGTTCGCCACCGCCGACTATGTGGCGGCTCGCGCCGCTTTCTACGACGAAACGGCCGACCTGGACGAGGCCTACCGCGCACTGATCCAGCGCCAGTCGATCATGACGGAAAAGCACCAGGCCGCGCGCGACATGGTGCTGCGCGCGCTGCCACGCGGCAAGGGCGTGGGTGACCGCCAGCGCGTGATGATCTGGAACATGTTCGTGGACATGCTGCAATTGCTGGACACGCTGGTTGCCACGCATACCGACTACGCGTCGCTGCGCCGCACGCTGGCCGGCAACGACTGCCTGATGTTCATGCGTGACGCGCTGGTCAAGATGTCGCTGGAATTGAATCGCATCGCGCTGGACGTGTCGCGCGGCCGCCCGGTGCAATACCGCAGCAGCGCCAAGGCCGAGCTGCGCGCCATCGAATACGAAATCGAACAGCTGAAACAGCAAGGCTTGGGCGAACGCGAACCCGAGATGCTGGCGCTGATCATCCAGGTGCTGCGCCGCCTGCGCAATTCGGCCCGCATCGTGGACCGCCTGGCGGACCACACGGCGGCATCGCCCGACGCCAAGCCCACCGACGTCTTGCGCATCAACAAGTCGTTGACGCGATTCATCTCGCGGCAGGAATTCCGCTTTGGGCTCCTGACCAGCAACCTGCGGCTGGATTCCCCGCATTTTCGCTATGCGCTGCGCGTGACGGCCGCCGCCGCCATTGCCATGACGCTGGCCAGCCGCTGGTTGTCGCCGGAGTTTTCCGCGCACAACTACTGGATCATGCTGACCATCGTCATCATCATGAAGCCCGGCTTCGCGCTGACGCGGCAGCGCAACGGCTGGCGCCTGGGCGGCACCCTGATCGGCTGCATCTGCGCCCTGCTGCTGTTCAACCTGACCGACAGCCCCGAGATCCTGTTCGCCGTGCTGCTGGGCGCCTGCATCATGGGCAACAGCCTGGTGCAGCTGAACTACATGGCCAGCGCCATATTCAACACGCTCTTCGTGGTGCTGGTGTTCCACTTCGTGTCGCCGGGCACCGTGTCGATGTCGGTGATTGGCGAACGCGCCATCGACACGCTGCTGGGTTGCGCGCTGGCGCTGATATGCAGCTACATCCTGCCGTGGTGGGAAGCGCGCTACCTGAAGCCGCTGGCGGCCGCCGCCACGCGCGCCAACCGCGAGTACCTGGTTGCGGGCCTGCGCTACGTGGAAGCCATGCAGGCGCATGGCGCGCCGTCAAACGCGGCCACAGCTACCGCCACGAATGCCGCCACGACTGCCGGCACACCCCCTGCATCCCCCGCCGCCAGCCCCACTGCCACATCCGCGGCCGACACGCCCGCCGTCATCGACGCCGACCTGGCCTGGCGGCTGGCGCGCAAGAACGTGCACATTGCGTTCAGCAACTTCGCCGAAGCGTTCTATCGAATGATGAGCGAGCCAAAGTCGCACCAGCAAAGCGTGCCGGAATTGAATAACCTGCTGATCCAGAACCACGTGCTGGCATCACAGATCACGGCGGCGATTCCCATCCTGGCCGCGCTGCCCAAAACGCCCGAGGCGGTGCAGCTTGCCATGAACGGCATGGTCGACCTGCTGGACGAAAAGCGCCCGCAGATCGCCACCACCCTGCCCACGCAGTTCGACACATCCGGAGAGCAGGCGGCGTTGGCCTATCCGCTGAAACAGATGCTGAAGGCCTCGCACATGATTCGCCAGGAATTGCAGGCGCTGGCCGACCCGACGCACGCACCGCCGCTGGCGGCGGCGGCCTGAAGGCGAAGGTATCGGTAACCCGCAAGACGGGCAAAGCGCGCGAAGACGTGGAACAGTACTCACGTCAACCGCGCGCTTACCGCGTCGACTGATGACGGCGTCAACGCACCACGCCGTCCACGCATCACCGCATCACCGCATCACCGCATCAATCCGCCAGCTTGCGGCGAAACACCAGCTTGTCGTCCGTCGATGCCGAGGCGTCGTAGGCGTAGCCTTCCAGGTCAAAGCCTTGCAAGCCTTCGGGCTTGGTCACCTTGTGCTGAATCGCGTAGCGCGCCATCAACCCACGCGCCCGCTTGGCGTGAAAGCTGATGATCTTCCAGGCGCCGTTCTTCCAGTCCTGGAACACGCACTGCACCACGCGCGCCTTCAGCGTCTTCAAGTCAACTGACTTGAAATATTCCTCGGACGCCAGGTTCACGATGACCGGCGCCTTCTTGCCTTCCAGGCGCTCGTTCAAATAGTCCGCAATGGTCGAACCCCAGTACTCGTACAGGTTCTTGCCCTTGGGCGTTTCCAGCCGCGTGCCCATTTCCAGGCGATACGGTTGCATCAGATCCAGCGGTCGCAACACGCCGTACAGGCCGCTGAGGATGGCCACGTGGTCTTGCGCCCAGTCCAGCTGCTTGGCCGACAGGCTGGAGGCGTCCAGCCCTTCGTACACATCGCCGTTAAAGGCCAGCACGGCCTGGCGCGAGTTGGTCTGGGTGAAGCTGCGCTTCCAGTGCGCATAGCGCTGCGCGTTCAGTTCCGACAGCGCCGGGCTCAGGCTCATCAGGCCGGCGATGTCTTCGGCGGACTTGGTCTTAAGCACTTTGATCAGGCCGGCGGCCTGATCCACGAACAGCGGCTGGGTATGCGTCTCGATATGCAAAGGCGAGTCGTAGTCCAGCTTCTTGGCGGGGGAAAGCAAAAACAACATTCGTAGTTCCTTTATCAGCGCGCCGTCCAGCCACCATCGACCGAAACGGACGTGCCCGTAATTTGCGCCGCGGCGTCCGAGGCCAGGAACACGGCGGTGCCGCCCAATTGCTCCGGCGTCACGAATTGCAGCGACGGCTGCTTTTCGCCCAACAGTTCGCGCGCGGCGGCTTCCTGGTCGACGCCATTCTTTTGCGCCAGCGCGGTGATCTGCTTTTCCACCAGGGCGGTGCGCACCCAGCCCGGGCAGATGGAATTGGCGGTGATGCCCTGCCCGGCCGTTTCCAGCGCCGTGACTTTGGTGAAGCCCACCACGCCATGCTTGGCCGCCACGTAGGCCGACTTGTTGGCCGACCCGACCAGGCCGTGCGCCGACGCGATATTGATGATGCGGCCAAAGCCCTGCTTCTTCATGTGGGGCAGCGCGGCGGCGGTGCCGTGGAACACGGCGGACAGGTTCAGCGCCAGGATGGCATCCCACTTTTCAGCGGGAAAATCCTCGATCAGCGCGGTGTGCTGGATGCCGGCGTTGTTGACCAGGATGTCGATGCGGCCCAACTGGCGCACCGTGTTCTCGACCAAGCCGCGCACCGCGTCGCCCTTGGACAGGTCTGCGCCGTCGTAGACGACCTTCACGCCATGCTTGTCGGCCAGGCCGGCGCGCACTTTTTCAATCTCGGCGGCCTCGCCAAACCCATTCAGGACAATATCGGCGCCTTGCTGCGCGAAGGCCGTGGCGATACCCAGGCCGATGCCGCTGGTGGAACCGGTGACTAGGGCGACTTTTCCTTTAAGCATGCGCATTCTCCTGGGGTCTGGCGGGGGTGACGGTGGGGTGACCGTGGGGTCGAAAAGCAGAGCGGAGACAAGTGTAGCCGCCCAACAAGACGGCAATCATGCCATGACCCCACGCCGTGCGGGGTCAAGCGCGAGGGGGGCTGTCGGCGGGGTTTGCCGAGGGGGTTGTCGACGTGTCAGCTGAAGAACCGGACAACGGCTCCGACTCCGGCGAAGGCGCCGTCTGCACCGGGCCCGGCAGATCCGCCATGCCGCCACGGTTCTCCGGCACGCGCTCCAGCAGCTTGATCAGCACCGGCACCACGCCCATCGAAATCGCAACCACCACGGACAGCACATCGCGCTGTTCAAGATTCACCAGGTGGTTGTCCCAGGCTTCGTTGAAGATGGCGAAGCTGAACTCGCCGCCTTGGGCCAGCACCATCGCGAACAGCAGCCGGTGGTAGCGCGGCAAGCCCAGAAATCGCGCGAACCCATACAGGACCAGCGCCTTGACGACCAGCAAAGCCGCCACGCCGCCAAGAATGAACGACCAGTGGTCGGCCACCACCTTCAGGTTGACGGACATGCCGATGGCCAGGAAGAACAGGCCCAGCAGCAGCCCCTTGAAGGGTTCGATGGCGCTTTCAAGGTCGTTCCGATAGCGCGATTCCGCCATCAACACGCCCACCAGGAAACCGCCCAGACCGGCTGACAGGCCGGCGTAGTCGAACAACTGCGCGGCGCCCACCACCATCAACAGCGCGGCCGCCGTGAACAGTTCTTGCAGCTGCGCCTTGGCGGCCCAGCCCAGCAGGCGCAGCCGATACGCCAACGTCACCACCGCCACGGCCACCAGCGCTTCCTTGAAAGACGGGGCCGACGTGCCGTCGGAGCCCAGCAGCCCCGCCGCCACCAACATCGGAATGGCTGCCATGTCCTGAAACAGCAGCACCCCCAGGGCCGATCGCCCCAGCGGCGTGCGGGTCAACGTGCGCTCATCCAGCAGCCGCAGCGCCACCGCCGTCGACGACAACGCCAGCGACAAGCCGCACAGCACGGCAGCCTGCCATCCCATACCGGCCAGATGCCGCAGCGCCGCGCCAAACACCAGGCCCAGCAGCAGGCCGCAAACCAGCATCTGCAAGGTGCCCAGCAAAAAGACCTCGCTGCGCATGGCCCACAAGCGCTTGGGCGACAGTTCCAGCCCGATGATGAACAGCATCATCACCACGCCCCATTGCGACACGTTGATCATGGTGTCGACGTTGGTCACCAGCTTCAGGCAGGACGGCCCGATCAGCACGCCCGCGATCAGGTAGCCCGGTATGGCGCCCAGCCCCAGCCGCTGGGTGATCGGCACGCACAACACGGCGGCAAGCAGAAGGATAAGGATCAGGTCCATGGAACAGGATGCCGGCTGGGGATGATGGGGGAAGGCCGAAGGCGCGCAGCGCGAATGGAAGGATTCTGGGCAAAGATCGCGACCACCGGAAGCGTCGAATGCCTCCCTTCAAAGATTTTTTCGCACCCCCTTTACACACAAGAAAAAATTCCTGTAGAATTGCGGGCTTCGCTGCTCCAACAACGAAGATCCTTCCGACCAGGGATCTTTCAGTGAAGCCTCTTTTAAGAACTTGAAGTCTGGGGTCTTAAAGGTCTAAGCCTTAAAGGTCTAAGCCTTAAAGGTCTTAGCCTTAAAGCAAGAGGCACCACCGTTTTGGAACCCAGCCACGGAGAGGTGGCAGAGTGGTCGAATGTACCTGACTCGAAATCAGGCGTACGGTATCCCCGTACCGTGGGTTCGAATCCCACCCTCTCCGCCAGTATTCAAGAACGAAGCCCCTGAGAAATCAGGGGCTTTTTTCTTTGTGCGGCGGGCAGACGGCTGAAGAGTCAGGTGACCCCGCCGTGCCGTGCCCTACCGCCCTACCCCGCCCTACCCTGCGCGGGCCAATGCGTGGCCGATGGCGACGCGCGGCGAGGCATGCGCTACCGCGACAACCCCCGGCAACTTGAACGCGCTGACTGCCCGCGTCAGTTCGGCTGCCTGGTCCTGCATCGACCCGGCGGCCGCGGCGGCTTCTTCTACCAGTGCGGCGTTTTGCTGCGTGACTTCGTCCATTTGCGATACCGCGCGGTTCACCTGTTCGATGCCGTCGGCCTGTTCGGCGGAGGCCGCCGCGATCTCACCCATGATGTCGGTCACGCGCTGCACCGAGCTGACGATTTCCTGCATGGTAGTGCCGGCGCGTTCGGCGCTGATCGAGCCTTGGCTGATCTTTTGGACGGTGTCTTCGATCAGCGTCTTGATCTCCTTGGCTGCTTGTGCGCTGCGTTGCGCAAGCGTGCGCACTTCCGCTGCGACCACCGCGAAGCCCTTGCCCTGCTCGCCCGCGCGCGCGGCTTCCACTGCCGCGTTCAGCGCCAGGATGTTCGTCTGGAACGCGATGCCGTCGATGACGGACACGATGTCGGCGATCTTGACCGAGCTGGACGAAATGGCGTTCATCGTGCTGACGACCTCGGACACCGTCGCGCCACCGCGCGAGGCCGTGTCGGAGGCGGCCGCGGCCAGTTGGTTGGCCTGGCGGGCGCTGTCGGCGTTCTGCTTCACGGTGGAAGACAGTTGCTCCATCGAGGCCGCCGTTTCCTCCAGCGATGCCGCCTGCTGTTCGGTGCGGGACGACAGGTCGGTGTTGCCGGCCGCGATTTCGCCCGACGCGGACGCCATGCTGTCCACGCCGGTGCGGATGCTGGCGACCGTGCCGGCCAGGTTGGCGTTCATGGATTCCAGCGCCTGCATCAGCTGGCCGATCTCGTCGCGCGAACGCACGGTGATCGTGCTGGTCAGGTCATTGGCGGCGACGGTGCGCGCCACGCGCACGGCGTCGGCCAGCGGGCGAGTGATGCCGCGTGTCAGCAACACGGCCAGTACCAGGCCCGTAACCAGCGCAATCGAGCCGATTACGATCATCCACAGGTTGGCGGCGCCGTAGGCGCTTTGGATGTCGGCCGCGCTGGCATCGATCTCGGCGCGTTGCAGGTCCGACAGCTTGTTGATCTGGTCGATGAACTGGCGCGTGGCCGGCAGGAATTCCTGCGTGAAGACGCGGTTGGCCGCCTCGACGTCGCCGTCCTGCTTGGCTTTGAAGATGGCGTCACGCGTGCGCAGGTAGTCGCCGCGAGACTTGCGGATGCCTTCCCACAGGCGCTTTTCCTCGTCGGTCTCGATCAGCGGTTCGATCTTTTGTTGCAGCGCCGACGAATTACGGGTGGACGCGGCCGCCTCTTCCGTGAAGAAACCGGCCAGGCTGGCGTCGGCGCTTTTGGCGATGGCGGTGGTGCGCGTCACGCCGGTCTGGATATTGCGGCCCCAGTCGCTGATCAGGCGTTCCTTGATGAGCGAACGCTGCGTCACGGTTTCGACCGATTCGTTGATGTTGGCCAGACTGACCAACCCCACGATGCACATGACGATAATCATCGCCAGCAAGACGGAAAAGCCACCCGCAAGACGGGTTCCAAGCTTCATGTTTTTCATACTGCCTCCAGCATCCACCCAGGCGCGTGAATGCGGGTTTTGGCAGCTGCATGGCGTCGGACTATGCCGCCGCCTTCGCAAGCCAGACGCCCGCAAGCCCCTGGATGATCCGCCCCCAAAAATATTGGTGTTCGTTGTGTCAGGTAAATGCCGCCGGAGAAGTCGGATTCGAGGATTCTCTTGACGGTCCGGGAAATGCTAGCAGCCCGGATTTGAGCGGCATCGGGCGAAATGGAGAACTTTTTGCCACAAGCTCGCGCGTTTGCGTAACCGCCCGCCCGCCGCCGAGGGCGAAAAAAAAAGCGGCCGATGCACGATGCGCGGCCGCTGAAAAATGATGCGGCCGTGATGGCCGCCTTGTTGCGTCAATCCGTCACGGTGGGCCGCGCCAGCTGGAACAGGTCCGTGCTGCGGGCGTACCAACCGCTGCCGTGCATGCGCGCCACCAGCCCCATCTCGGTCGTGTTCACATAGCCGCGCTCGGCGTCCTGCACAAAGGCGTCGTCCACATGCGCGCCCAGCACGCGGCCGATGACGACGACCTGGTGCGGGCCGGTCACGATCGTGGCCTGGCTGACGCATTCCAGCGACACCGGGCTGCCCTGAATAAGCGGTGGACGAACATGCGCGGCGGGCAGCGCGGTCAGCCCGGCCTTGGCCAGCTCGTCCACGCCCGGAGGGTAGTCGGCGCAGGTCTGGTTCATCTGCTGCATCAGCGCTTCAGGCACCAGGTTCACCACGAACTCGCCGTTTTCGATGATGTTGGCGCTGGTGTCCTTCAAGTCGCCGTTGGCCCGGCGCATCAGGCCGATGGCGACGGTGGGCGGCTGGTGCCCCATGACGTTGAAGAAGCTGAACGGCGCGGCGTTGACGCACCCGTCGGCCGATATCGTGGTGACCCACGCGATCGGCCGGGGGGTGACGGTCGAGGTCAGCAGCTTATAGACCGTCTGCGAAGGCAGCGCGCTGAAATCAAAATGCATGGCTTAGGGCTCCTGGCCGCCCGCGCCAAGCGCTGAGACGGCCCGCTTTTCTCGGGTGTCGACCTGCAACTGGAACACGTCGGGGCGAGCGTAATGGCCGGCCACATCGAAGTCGTACTTGCCGCGCAGGATCTGGTTGGGGTTGATGTCGGCGTACAGGATGGTCTCGTCCGAGAAATCCGGCCCCGCCAGCACTTCACCAAGGGGGTCGATGATAGCGCTGCCGCCGCGCATCAACACGGTGTCGGGCGCATCGCCCAGCGCGCATTCGAAGTCTTCCGGGTAGGCTTGGCGGCGCAAGTGCTGGCACGCCGTCAGCACATAGCAGCGGCCTTCCAGCGCGATGTGGCGCATGCTGGGAATCCAGCTGTCGCGGTCATCGGCCGTGGGCGCGCAATACAGCGCCACGCCCTGGCTGTACATGTACATGCGCAGCATGGGCATGTAGTTTTCCCAGCAGATCACAGCGCCGATCTTGCCGTAAGGCGTGTCGAAAACAGGCATGGTCGAGCCATCGCCAAAGCCCCAGATCAGCCGTTCTCCGGCCGTGGGCATCAGCTTGCGATGCTTGCCGACCAGGCCCTTGGCGCCGTTGAAATACAGCACGGTGCAATACAGCGTGCCGCCGTCCGCTTCGATGCAGCCCATCACCACGAAGCTGTCGGTGTCGGCTGCGGCCTGCGCCACGATGGCCACTTCCTCGCCATCCAGCGCGATGGCCTGCCGGTGGTAGCTGGCGAACGCGTCGCGGCCTTCGGGCTTGCGCATGCCGATGGGCGCGCCAAAGGAATTGCCCTTGGGATAGCCGCCCAGAAAGGCTTCGGGAAACACCAGCACCCGCGCGCCCTGCTCGGCCGCCTGCCGGATCAGCGAAGCCGCCTTGTTGGCGCAGGCAACGCTGTCGGTGGGGATGGACGCGGCCTGGATCACGGCGGCCTTGAAACTCGCTTGCACGGACATGTTTCTCCTCGCTTTTTTAGTGGATGGGGTCTTCGTCGATGGCTTGGGCGCGGGTGTTCGGCAGGAACAGGCTGCCGATAACGCCCACTACCACCATCACGACAACCGGGTACATCAACCCGCCAAAGATATTGCCGCTGGCCTGGGCCAGGTAGGTGGCGGTAAAGGGCACGATGCCGCCGAAGATGCCGGCGCCGATGTGATACGGAAAGGATAGCGCGGTGTAGCGGATGCGGGCCGGGAACAATTCCACCAGGTACGACGCGACCGGCCCGTACACCATGGCGACCACGGCGGTCATCAGCACCAGGATCAGGATGATGGTGGCGCGGTCCACGCGCGCGGGGTCGGCGCGATCGGGGTAGCCCGCCGTGCTCAGGGCGCGGGCGTAGGCGGCGCGGTCAAAGCCGTTGACGGTGGTGCCGCCCACGCTCATCGCGATTTCCTGCCCGGGCAGCGGCGCGGCGTATTCGAAGTTGATGCCCTTGCCGACCAGGAATTTCTTGGCCTGCACGCACACCTTCTTGTGATCGGCGTGGCTGCCGATCATGGCGGCCTGCAAGCCGAAGTCGCACGCGCCGCCGCTGGTGTCGGCGTGCACGCGGACGGGCGTGCTTTGCATGGCTTGCGCCAGCGCCGGGTTGCCGGCCTTGAGCAGCACGTCGAACATCGAGTGATAACCCAGGGCGGCGATGAACAGCCCCGCCATCATGATCCACTTGCGGCCGATGCGGTCGGACAGCCAGCCGAACAGCACAAAGGTCGGCGCGCCGATGATGAAGCCGATCAGGATCAGGGTGTAGACGCTGGTCTGGTCCAGCTGCACCGCCTGTTGCAGGAAGATCATCACGTAGAACTGGCCCGTGAAATACGTGGCGCCCTGGCCGGCGGTAACGCCGATCAGCGCCAGGATCACCAGGCGCAAGCTGGACCACTGGCCAAACGTTTCCTTGATGGGGTTTTTCGACAGGCGGTTCTGCTGCTTCATCCGCGTGAACACGGGCGATTCGTGCAGCTTGGCGCGCACGTAGATCGAAATGGCCAGCATCACGATCGACAGGATGAACGGCAGGCGCCATCCCCACTGCCGGAAATCATCGGCGCTCATGGATGCCTGGGTGCACAGGATGACGACCAGCGACAGGATCAGGCCGGCCGACGAGGTGATCTGGATCCAGCCCGTCAGCAGACCGCGCCGCTTGGGTTCGCAGTGCTCGGCCACGTAGATCACCGCGCCGCCGTACTCGCCGCCCACCGCCAGGCCCTGCACCACGCGCAGCGTCAGCAACAGAATCCAGGACAGGTGGCCCGCCGATTCGTAGGTGGGCAGGCAGCCGATTAGCACGGTAGCCCCGCCCATCATCACAACCGTGATCAGGAAGGTGTACTTGCGGCCCCACTTGTCCCCCAGGTACCCGAACATCACCGCGCCCAGCGGCCGGATGATGAAGCCGACCGCCAGCGCGCCCAAGGCGGCCAGCAGCGCAACGGTGGGATTGTCCTGCGGGAACAGCACCTGGCTCATGAAAACCGCCAGCGTCCCGTAGATGAAAAAGTCATACCACTCGAACAACGTGCCCAAGGTCGAGGCCACCACCACCTGGCGTTCCTCTTTGCGACTTAGCGTCGGCGCCGCAGCCGCGCGCCCCATTGCCACATTAGCTTCCATGCTTGCTTTCCCCTGTGTTTTTTAGATTGATACTGCTGTACGCATTAACTATTATCAAACTTAAACCCCAGGCGGACAAAGCTGGGGGAAACCCGGAACGGGCCGCGGGGACCGCTCGAAAGCGGCCGGACGCCGCTGCTACACTGCCGCCAAACACACAGTGGAGGCAGTGATGGCAAGGCCCGCCGGCAAGGTAGACAAGGACACGGAAAAGACGCCGACCGCGGCGCGCAGGGGCATCCAGTCCATTGAAGTGGGCTTTCGCATCCTGGACCTGATCCGCAAGACGGGCCGGCCCTTGCCTCTGAAGGACATCGCGGACGCCTGTGAGCTGACCGTGCCGAACGTGCACTACTACCTGGTCAGTTTTCAGAAGGTGGGCGTGGTGCAGCAGCATGCGGACACGGGGCACTACGGCCTGGGGCCCTACGCGTTGCGCCTGGGGCTGGCCGCGCTGGAACAGTTCGACGTCTTCACCTCGGCGCGGCCGATCATGGCCGAAGTGGCCGCCGTCACCGGGCACACCGTGTTTTTGGGCGTGTGGGGCAACAAGGGGCCGACCATCGTCTATCGCGTGGAAGGCAGCCGCAGCCGGCCCTTGCTGGAATTACGCGTGGGCACCGTGATGCCGCTGCTGTCATCCGCGCTGGGCCGCAATTTTCTGGCCCATCTGCCCGATGCCTTGACGCGCGACCTGCTGGAGCGGGAACTGGCATCGTCCGTGCCGGAAAGCCACGGCGGGGCGCCGGGCAATTCCTACACGCTGAAAGACGTGCAAGCCATACGCGACGAAGTGCAAAAGCACCACATCAGCCGCTGCCGCCACGCGCTGCTGCCGCACTTTACGTCGCTGTCCGCGCCCATCTTCGACATGCTGGGCGAAATGACGGCCGCCATCACGCTGATGGGGCCGGTGGGCGCCATCGACGACGACCTGGATTCCGGCACCGCGCGGCTGCTGCGCGAAAAAGCGCGGTCGATATCGGCCATGGCGGGATGGGAAGGGTCAGAGCCGGTTGGGGCAACGCGCGCCGGTTGACGCGCGACGCCGGCTCAGGTGCATGCCGGGGCGCGCCGGCAGGGTCAGCTTTCCACCACGATCTTCGCGTCTTTGATCGTCTTGGCGTACTTGCGCTGTTCCTGCGTCATGAAATCGGCAAAGCGCTGCACGCTGCCGCCACCGTCTTCCGCGCCGACCTGCGCCAGCTTTTCCTGCACATCCGCCATCGCCAGCACCTGGTCGATGTCTCGATTCATGCGTCGGACCATGGCGTCCGGCATCTTGCCCGGCCCCACCATGCCGAACCAGATGCTGGCCTCGAAACCGGGGTAGCCCTGTTCGGCCACCGTGGGCACGTCCGGCTGGCTCCTGGAACGCTGTTGCAGCGTCTGCGCCAGCGCGATCACCTTGCCCGATTGCAGCAGCGGCGTGGCGGTGGTCATGCCTTCGAAGCAGTACTGCACATGGCCGCCCAGCAGATCGTTCATCAGCGGCGCCGATCCCTTGTAGGGCACGTGCAGCACGTCGATGCCAGCACGCGCCTTGAAGATCTCCAGCGCCAGGTGTTGGGCCGAGCCGGCGCCGGCGGACCCGAACACAATCTTGCCCGGCTGCGCGCGGCACAGCTTGACCAGGTCAGGCAAGGTCTTGGCGGGTTGCGATGCGCCGCCGATCAGGATGGTGGGCGTTTTGCCGACCAGCGCGATGGGCGTGAAATCGCGGTCCACCGAATAGGCAAGCTTGGGATGCAGGCCGGGCGCGATACCGTGGCTGTTCACATGCGCCATCAACAAGGTGTTGCCGTCATTGGGCTGGCGCGCGACCTGTTCGGCGGCGATGACGCCGGCCGCGCCCGCCCGGTTCTCGACGATGACGGGTATGTTCCACATCACACCCAGCTTTTGCCCCAACAGGCGCGCCAGCACATCGGTGCCTCCGCCGGCCGGAAAACCCACCACGATTTTCACCGGGCCGGACGGCATGTCCTGCTGCGCTCGCGCCGTCACGGGCAGCACGAGCGCCGCCCCCAGCGCCGCGGCGCCGGTCATGAATTGCCTGCGTTGCATTCTTGTCTCCTTGCGCCGGTCCCGAAGGCCGGCAGCTTTTATTGGAAAAGCGCCGCCTGCTTGTGATGGCGCCTAGCGACTGACGCGGACCCACTTGCCAAATTTTTCCACCATGCGTTCGTCAAACCCGAAACCCAGGCCCGGTTCCTGATGCAGCACCACGCGGCCTTGCTTGTGGGTTAACTGCCGATCGACCAGTTTGCGGAAATTCAGCACCTGGTCGTCCCAGAAGAACTCCACGTAGCGCGCGTTAGGCGTGGCCGCCACCAGCGGCGCGTGCACGTCGTGGAACCAATGCGGGCACACCACGACGCCGTAGCTGGCGGCGGTGGCGGCAATGCGCTTCCATTCGGTGATGCCGCCGCAGACGGCCGCATCGGTTTGCAGGATGCCGGCCGCGCCCTTGTCCAGCAGTTCCTTGTGGTACCAGCGGCCATAGCCGATTTCCGCCGTGGCGATCGGCAGATGCGTCAGCCGCGCCAGCTTGGCATGGCTGTCGATATCGTCGGGGCCAAAGGGTTCTTCGATGAAATACGGTTCGTACTGCTCGAAGCGGCGGATGTACTGCATGGCCTGCGTCACGTCCTGCCAGGCGTTATTGCAATCCATCATCAGTTCGACGTCCGGGCCAACCGCCTCGCGCGCCGCCTTCAGGCGCGCCTCTTCCTCGCGCGGCGACAGGCGGCCCGTTTTCATCTTGACGGCGCGAAAGCCCTTGTCCACATAGCTGGCCATTTCTTCGCCCAGATGCTGCGGCGTCTTGCCGTCCAGGTAATAGCCGCCGCTGGCGTAGGCCGGCACCGTCTCCAGTTCAACGGCACCCAGGAACTTGTGCAGCGGCAATCCGGCAGTCTTGGCGTTCAAGTCCCACAGCGCGATGTCCAGTGCGCTTAACGCGCGCATCACCGTGCCCTGGCGGCCTTGCAGCAGCGCCTCTTGGTACATGGCCTGCCACAGGCCTTCAACGGCATGCGAATCGCGGCCCAGCAGCACGGGCGCCAACAGGCTTTGCACGGCCGCTTCGAAGATGGCGCCGCCGGCGCTGCCCACATAGCAAAAGCCAATGCCCTCGACGCCGTCGGTGGAACGAACCTTGACCAGGCCGTAGTGGCGGGTGGATACGCTGCGGTTTGAAAACGACGTGACTTTGTCCAGCGGCACGGCGGCGGCGCAAACGTCGATGGATTCAATAATGGGCACGGCAAGCTCCTTGATGGCGGGTTTCCAACATGCCGCGCCGTGGCCTGATGCGCGCGGGCGGCTGGGGTTGAACGTATTCTTGCCGCCGTCAAAGAAAACAACAATTATCTTCATCCATCTTTAGAATACGGAAAAACCATCTTTTAAGAGGGGCGCAATCGCCGTGGACTCGCGCTTTCTACAAACCTATGTGCATGTGGTGGAACTGGGCTCCATCGCGCAGGCCGCGCGCCATCAAGGCCTGACGCCGGCCACCGTGCAGCAGCGCTTGCGCGCGCTGGAAGGGGATGTCGGCAGCGCGCTGATTGCCCGCTCGGGCCGCACCGTCAAGCCCACGCCCGCCGGGCTGCGCATTCTTGAGCGTGCCCGCCATATCCTGCGCGACGTGCGCGACCTGCGTTCGGCGGCCAGCGACACCGAACTGCCCGCCGGCCCCTTGCGTCTGGGCGCCACGCCCACCGCGCTAACCGGCATCATGCCGCCCGTGCTGCGGACCTGGGTGGCGCGCCATCCGCATATCGAGATCTACATAGAGCCTGCGCCCACCACCCTGCTTTACAGCAAGGTACTGTCCGGCGAACTCGATGGCGCGCTGCTGGTGCACCCGCTGTTCTCCCTGCCCAAGACCTGCGAATGGCGCGACCTGCGGCACGAACCGCTGGTGCTGGTGACGCCCGCCGGCATGAAGGTGCGCGACCCGCTAGCGGTGATCGCGCGCGAACCGTACATCTGCTATGACCGCAGCGTGGTGGGCGGCAAGATGGCCGACGATTACCTGCGCGCGCGCAATTTGCGGCCGCATGTACGGTTCGAACTGGATGGCATCGACTCCATCGCCAAGCTGGTGGCCGAGGGCTTGGGCGTGGCGGTGCTGCCTGATTGGGCGGTGATGGGCGAGCCCGTGGCGCGGGTCAAGCGCTGGCCCTTGCCCGCGCCCTGCCCCGTACGCACGGTGGGTGCGATCTGGCAGCGCGCCGGCGTACGGTCGGAGTTGATGCGGGCCTTCGCGGCGTTGACTGAAACGCAGCTGGGCCTGACGCGCGGCTAGGCGATGGCGTCCTGGCCGTTACGCGCCACGATGACGCCGCCGGATATGACGAGGCGGCGCGGCTTGCGCGTGACGACCGCTTCGGCCACGCAACTGGCGTCGACCAGCACCAGGTCGGCGCGCGCGCCCGGCGTCAGGCCATAGCCCTCGAAACCACAGGCCCGGGCGGCGGCGCCGCTGACGCAATCAAACGCCCATTCCACTTCGTCGTCGCGCCGCAGGTCGTTGCGCAGGCCGATCATCATGGCGCGCGCCAACATGTCGGGGCTGCCGTACGGCGTCCAGGTGTCGCGGATGCCATCGTTGCCGCCGAAGATCGTGACGCCCGCCTCACGGCAAGCGCGCACGGGCGGCACGGGCCGCGATGGCGGCGCGGTGGTCAGCAGCGCAACGTCCAGCGTGGCCAGTCGTTTCAGCAAGCCGTCCAGTCGCTTGGCGTCCACGCCGCCCAGGCAAAACGCATGGCTGATCACCACCTTGCCCTGCATGCCCAGCGCCTGCACGCGGTCCAGGATCAGGTCCAACGTAAACGCGCCCAACTCGCCGGGCTCGTGCAAATGGATGTCTACCGGCTTGCCATGCTTGTTGGCCAGGCCGAACAGCACATCCAGGGATTGGGCGGGGTCGCGGTCAATGGCGGACGGGTCCAGCCCGCCCAGCACATTGGCCCCTTGCGCCAGCGCCTGATCCAGCAGTTGCGCGGTGCCGGGGCGTACCAGCAGACCCGACTGCGGAAATGCCACGGTCTGAATTTCAATGCGGCCCGCGAGTTCGTCGCGGGTGGCATGCACGCCGTCCAGATGGCGCAGGCCCGCGTCGGTGTCGACATCGACATGGCTGCGGATGCGGGTGGTGCCTTCACGCAAAAACGCCAGCGCCAGCGCGCGCGCATGGCTGGCGGCATCATGACCCGAACTGGCGCGCCAGGCGCGTTCGTTATCGATACGGTCGGTCAGCAGCGGGCCAACTTCGTTGACGTACCAGGGGGAATCCCAGGTCGTCTTGTCCAGATGGGTATGCCCTTCTATCAGCCCCGGCAACAACAACGCGCCGCCGCCCTCCTCGACCAGCACGTCGGCCGGCGAGTGCACGGCGGTACCGATCTGAAGGATGCGCCCGTTGCGCACTTGCACGTCGACGGTTTCGGCCGCCGACACGCGGACGTTCTTCAACAAGAGGTCGGTCATGGATGTTCCCGGACAAACGAAAGCGGCCGGCCCGAGGGGCCGGCCGTATCAGCCTGAATGCTCAGACTTGCGGCGGTTCGATCCAGAAAAAGCGTTCGCCTTGGCGGACCATGTCGGCAACGCCTTCGGCGCCGATGCGATAGTCCGAACCCATGAGCGATGCGCCACCGTCTTCATGGATGTGGATAACGGCCAGCGGGTCATTGGCCATGGTGTACCAGTAGTACCCGGGCTTGAGATTATGCAGGTCAGTAGTCATTGCTCGAGTATACAAACAACGCCACAAGACAAAAAGACAACACTAATACAAAGCTTGCCTGACAGCGCGAACACGACACGTCATACTGCGTGATCCTGATCTGAATAAGCTGGTGCATGTGTCACGCTGCGGCACTTGGAATCCGCGGACGTTGGTAGATAGGAGAACAGCGAGCGCATGAAAAGGCAGTCACTTCAATTCAGCGAGCCGCACAAGCAAGCCGTTCTGGCGGGCACGAAAGTGCAGAGCCGACGCATCCTGAAACCGCAGCCCACCAAGCTCACAACGGCTTGGTACGCGGACGCGGCCGACGCCGGGCGCTGGGTTGCAATGGGCCCTGATCGCGATAACCCCACCGAATTACGCCGCACTTCCAGCTGGGTCAGATGCCCCTTTGGAAAATCCGGTGAAAGCATCGTCTTGAGCGACGAAGCGGGCAACCCGTTTGCTCACGCATTGGTAGTAGGCGTGCGCATTCAACGCCTGCAAACCCTGACCGAAGCCGACGCCCGGGCCGAAGGCACCGAAGCGATTTACCAAGCGTCGGCGTTATTGCCCGGCGTTCCTCTTCAAACAGCATTTGCATTGATGTGGTGTGAGCGCTATGGCTCGCATGCCTGGGCCGCCAACCCCTGGGTCTGGGTCGTGGAATACCGGCGCACCCAAACGCTGTAGCGATGTCGCCACGCCGCCCCCGGCGGATGGTGACCGGGTGTAACGACCCCCGGTGACTTCATCGCATTCCACTTCATTTCAATCGATTTCAGATCTCGGCCTACCAGAGCAGAAGCACTAGTCCCGCATCGCAGCACGATCCGAGCCTTGTGACGGGGGACGGTTGCGGATTGTCGCTATTGCGCTTGGGGCGCTTACGAATACGCGGCCGAAAAGCCCGAAAATAGGGGCGTCAAATAACTTTGCTGTGTCGTGCAGCAGGCAGGTGCAACATGAAAAAGTGGCTTATTGCTGGTGTGGGTGCCGCAGGTCTGCTGATCTCCAGCGTGGCCTTGGCCCGAGTGGACGTGGGTATTTCCATCGGCGTGCCGGGTGTGGTGTATCCCGCGCCGGTATACGTTGCCCCCGCTCCCATTTACGTGGCTCCGCCGCCTCCGGTTTACTACCGTCCGCCTCCCGTCTACGTGGCGCCCCCCGTGGTTTACCCCGCCCCGGTTTATTACCGTGGCGGCCCCCACTGGCGCGGCGGTCCGCCCCCGCGCTACTACGGTCCGGGCCCTGGCTATTATCGTGACGGGCACGGCCATGGCAAGGGCCATGGAGATTGGCGCCGATAAATACGAAGGCCACTCAAATGAGTGGCCTTTTTTCCGTGGGGACAATGTCCGGTGTCCCGGTGGATGCCTATTAAGCCGCGGGGGCTCGTAGCGGTTTTTCCGCCACCAAGGCGGATTTTTGCGATACCGGCGCGGGCTTTCCATCCACCCAACGCGGCGATTCCTGTACAAGATCAATCCATCTGCGCGGCGCACTGGACGCGCGCCACCAACCATTATGCGGACGCATGGGCAAACTCCGGCTCACCGTTAAAACGCACACCATTGATTTCTTGGAACAACTGACGGCTTTCCTGCTCTGCTTCGTGCAAATCCGAAAACGGCGCCTGTCCGGGTACCGTCCAGCATTTTTCCGGCGCGGTTCCACCGACTCGGCGGGTCCATATCTGCACGCGGTAGCCCTGCTCGTCTTCGCGAGCGACAGAGCATCTCACACGAAAATCTCCAATCATTCTTGAAGTCATGGACAACTCCTTGTTATATAAGTGAATGAAGCGTGAAGAACGCGGGTGTATTGTGCCGCAACTATCCGGCCCTTATATTAGAAATACACAATTGCTCACATCAAATTCATGCACTCACACTGTGATGATAATGAGTAAAAAAGACAGCAATGTGTCGCTATGATAAAAAAAAACGGAGCCGCCAGGCTCCGTTTTCTTATCCGCCAAATGGCCGATAGACGTAATGCGCTTCAGGGTTTCAGTACCGTCAAACCGCCCATATAAGCTTGCAGCGGTTCGGGAATCAATACGCTGCCGTCGGCTTGTTGATGGTTTTCCAGCACGGCCACCAGCGCGCGGCCTACGGCCAGGCCCGAACCATTAAGCGTGTGCACGAATTCCGGTTTGCCCTGTGCATTGCGGAAACGGGCCTGCATGCGGCGAGCCTGGAACGTTTCGCAATTGGACACCGACGAAATCTCGCGCCAGGTATTTTGCGCGGGCAACCACACTTCCAGGTCATAGGTTTTGGCGGAGCCAAAACCCATATCGCCCGTGCACAGCAGCATGACGCGATACGGCAGGCCCAGCAATTGCAGCACGCGTTCGGCGTGGCCAACCATGTCTTCCAGCGCTTCGTACGATTGGTCAGGCTGCGTGATCTGCACCATTTCAACCTTGTCGAACTGATGCTGGCGGATCATGCCGCGCGTGTCGCGGCCGCCGCTGCCGGCTTCCGAACGGAAGCAAGGCGTGTGCGCGGTCAGCTTCAAAGGCAGGTCGGCGGCGGCCTGGATGGTGTCGCGCGCCACGCTGGTCAGCGTGATTTCCGACGTGGAGATCAGGTATTGGTCTTCACGCACATAGGGGTTGCCGGCGGCATCGACCTTGGGGTCGTCATCGCCACCCCCCTTGGACACGGCGAACATGTCGTCCTTGAACTTGGGCAGCTGGCCCGTGCCGTACAAGGTGGAGGCGTTGACGATGTAAGGCGTATAGCACTCGGTGTAGCCGTGCGTGCCCGTTTGCAGGTCCAGCATGAACTGGGACAGCGCGCGGTGCAGGCGGGCAATGGGGCCGCGCATGAACGAGAAGCGCGCGCCCGACAGCTTGGCGGCCATGTCGAAATCCAGGCCCAGCGGCTCGCCAATGGCGACGTGGTCGCGCGCTTCGAACGCCAGGGCGGGCGGGTTGCCGTCCGCACCGGCGGCGCCGGGCAGCCAGCGGCGCACTTCGACGTTGTCGTCGGCGGATTCGCCCAGCGGCACGCTGGCGTGCGGCAGGTTGGGCACCGACATCAGCAGGTCGTTCAGCGGGGCCTGCAAGGCCGCCAGCTCTTCTTCCAGCTGCTTCAGGCGAACGGGCACGGCCTGCGATTCGGCCATGACGGCGCTGGCGTCTTCGCCCTTGGCCTTCAACTGACCGATCTGCTTGGCCAGCGCGTTGCGGCGGGCTTGCAGGGACTCGGTTTCGGTCTGGACGGCCTTGCGGCGGGATTCCAGGTCGTTGAACCGTTCCGTGTCGAAGGACACGCCACGGCTCTTGAGGCGGTCGACGACGGTTTGCAGGTCTTTGCGCAGCAGTATCGGGTCTAGCATGTTGATGTCGGTTGAGGTTGGGTGAAGGCGGCGGGCCGGGGCCCGTTACCGGTTCTTGGCGCGTTCCTGCGCGTCCAGCTCGCGCAGAAATGCCAACTTTTGCTGGATTTTAGCCTCCAGGCCGCGATCGGTCGGCCGGTAGAAGGAAGGCTTGAGTCCGTCAGGGAAATATTGTTCGCCCGCGGCGTAGCCGTGTGGCTCGTCGTGGGCATAGCGATAGGCCTTGCCATGGCCCAGTTGCTTCATCAGCTTGGTCGGCGCATTGCGCAGGTGGATCGGCACCGGCGCGCTGCCGTGTTCCGCCGCGAATTGGCGCGCCTGGTTGTAGGCGTTGTAGACGGCGTTGGATTTGGCCGCGCAGGCCATGTAGACCACGGCTTGCGCCAGCGCCAGCTCGCCCTCGGGCGAGCCCAGGCGTTCGTAGATGTCGGCGCCGTTCACGGCCAGGTCGGTGGCGCGCGGGTCGGCCAGGCCGATGTCCTCGACCGCCATGCGAACCAGGCGCCGCGACAGGTATTTGGGATCGGCGCCACCGTCGATCATGCGGCAGAACCAATACAACGCGGCATCGGGATTTGAGCCGCGCACCGACTTGTGCAAGGCGCTGATCTGGTCGTAGAAAGCGTCGCCACCCTTGTCGAAACGGCGCAGGTTCTGCGACAGGGATATTTCCAGCCAGGCGGCGTCCACCGTGTCGCGACCGGCCGACTGCGCCGATTCCGCCACCACTTCCACCGCGCTGATCAGCCGTCGCGCATCGCCGTCGGCCCAGGCGGCCAGTTGCTCGCGCGCGTCGGGTTCGATGCGGATGGCGGCGTCGCCGTCGTCCAGCCCTTCGTTCAGGGCGTGCACGGCGCGGTCGACCAGCTGCTGCAATTCCTCGGGCGACAGCGATTGCAGCACGTACACCCGGGCGCGGGACAACAGCGCCGAATTGACTTCGAACGAAGGGTTTTCTGTTGTGGCGCCGATGAAGGTGAACAGCCCGCTTTCCACATAGGGCAGAAACGCGTCCTGCTGGGCCTTGTTGAAGCGGTGCACCTCATCAACAAACAGGATGGTGCGGCGGCCCTGGCCTTGCGCCACTTGCGCCACCGTGACCGCTTCGCGGATGTCCTTGACGCCGCCCAGCACCGCCGAAATGGCGATGAATTGCGCGTCGAAACCGTCGGCCATCAGGCGCGCCAGCGTGGTTTTACCCACGCCGGGCGGCCCCCAGAAAATCATGGAATGCGGGCGACCGGATTCAAAGGCCACGCGCAGGGGCTTGTCGGGCCCCAGCAGGTGCGACTGCCCGACCACGTCGGACAACGTGCGCGGGCGCAGGCGCTCGGCCAGGGGCACATAGGGCCGATGCGCAGGATCGGCCGCGAAGAGATCGTTGCTCATTGGCAGCAGATGGGGGAAGACGGCAAGAAGATCAAGTCAGCATTACACCATGACCGCCGCGCCCTTTCCGGGCGCCCCCGGACCACACACCGGACCACACACCGGACCACACATTGGACCGTCTGGCCCCGGGGCGCCTAGGCCAGTTCGGGCGGGCCGAAGCGGCGGTTGGCCAGCACCGGCAGCACCTTGCGGGCATGCGCCAGGCGCTCGGGGTCGATGTCGGCAAACACCAGCGCCGGGGCTTCGCCCGCGCGCGCCGTCACCACGCCCAGCGGGTCCACCACCATGCTGCACCCAATATTGCGTTCGCCGCATTCGCCCGTGGCCGCCACGTAGCAGGTGTTCTCCAGCGCACGGGCCGTGACCAGCACCTCCCAGTGCATTTCCTTGAGCGGCCCGCGCACCCAGGCGGCGGGTAGCACCAGGAGGTCGGCGCCGTCCAGCGCCAAGCGGCGCGCCAGTTCGGGAAAGCGCACGTCATAGCAGGTCATCAGGCCGACGCGCAGGCCGGCGATGTCCAGCAACGGGGGGATCTCGGTGCCCGGCGTGACGTTGGTGGATTCCTTCATCGTGAAGGCGTCGTACAGGTGCAGCTTGCGGTATTGCGACACGATGCGCCCGTCTTGCACCGTGACCAGCGTGTTCCAGACCCGGCCTTCGCCGGTCGGCACGTGCACGCACATCATGGTCGCCAGCGACGAGTCCCGGCTGGCCTCCAGCAGGCGCGTCATGAACGGGCCATCCAGCGGCTGCGCGGCTTTCAGCACGATTTGCGGGTCGGTGATGTCGCGCGCCAGGATGCCTTCGGGCAAGACCAGCAGACCGGCGCCGCCCGCGCTGGCCCGCTCCATCAGGTCGATGCAGACCTGCGCGTTCTCTTCCCAGACACGGCTGACGGCGAACTGGCCCAAGGCAACTTTCAACATGGCTATTCCTTCATGGAGCGCGTTTTTTTCGCGAATTTCCTATTGTCGCGCCAACTCGGCCGGCCCGCACCGTACGGGTAAGTCCTAGCTGCCTTTGTAAATTTCTTTCACGATAATGAAAAAAAAGCATTTCCACGTAAATATTTTCCATAACGAGCGCGCCGCCATGATCCATTCCTCTTCCCCCGCAGCCCTGTTGGATGTGAACGGCAAAGGCCTGGGCGCGTTCCCCGAGTCCTGTACGACGGCCGGTGTGGCCGCCCTGAACTGGAACCTGCTGGACGAAGACGTCAGTCTGCCCGTGGCCGTGTTGTACGAAGCGCGCGTGCGCCACAACCTGCAATGGATGCAGCAGTTCATGGAGGCGTACCACGTCAAGCTGGCGCCCCACGGCAAGACCACCATGAGCCCGGCGCTGTTCAAGCGCCAGATCGACAACGGCGCATGGGGTATCACGCTGGCGACCGCGCCGCAGGTGCTGGCCGCGTACCAGCACGGCATCCGCCGCGTGCTGATGGCCAACCAATTGGTGGGCCGCGCCAACATGGCCATCATCGCGCGCCTGTTGCAAGATCCGGCGTTCACCTACTTCTGCATCGTCGATTCCCCCGCCAACGCCGCCCAGCTAGGCCAGTTCTTTGCCGAACAGAGCCTGACTTTGCCTGTGCTGATCGAGCTTGGCCCCACGGGCGGACGCACCGGCGTGCGCGATGATGCGCAGTTGCAAGCGGTGATCGACGAAATTGGCCGTTGGCCTAGCCTGGCGCTGGCGGGCATTGAAGTCTATGAAGGCGTGTTGCAGGAAGAAGGCGCGATCCGCGCGTTCCTGCGCCGCGCCACCGATGCGCTGCGCGGGCTGGCCACGGCCGGCCGTCTGCGCAAGAACGGCCCCGCCATTATTTCCGGCGCGGGCTCGGCCTGGTTCGATGTGGTGGCCGAAGAATTCTCGCAGCTGGATATCGGCGCGCCGCTGGAAGTGATCCTGCGCCCCGGCTGCTATGTGTCGCACGACGTGGGCGTCTACCGGTCCGCCGCTGAACGCATCAACGCCCACAACCCCGTCGCGCAAAAAATGGAACCGGGCCTGCTGCCCGCCTTGCAAGTCTGGGCCTATGTGCAGTCGCTGCCTGAACCGGGCCGCGCCATTATTGCGCTGGGCAAGCGCGATGCGGCTTTCGACGCCGGCCTGCCGACGCCCGCGCTGCATTATCGGCCCGGCCGCGCCAGGCCGGGCGACGCCTCGCCGGGCGACGCCACGCCGGGCCAAAACGCCCCCTGCGCCGCGCCCCAGGCGTGGAAGCTGACCGCCATGATGGACCAGCATGCCTTCATGCAGATCGCCGACGGCGACGACATCCAGGTCGGCGACATGATCGCTTTCGACATTTCCCACCCCTGCCTGACGTTCGACAAGTGGCGCCAGGTGTTGTTGGTGGACGAGCAGTACCGCGTCACCGACGTAGCCGAAACCTTCTTCTGAACGCCCCCTAGCCCGCCGCAACGCGCCTGGCCCAAGGGGGCTGCTGCACGACGACCGGGATCCCGGCGCGAATCCGATCACACGCGACAACCTGTTTGTTTTTGACCCTCTGGAGAGAGAATCATGAACTTCCGACCCTCCCGGCGAGGCAGTGGGCTGACCAGCCTGCTCGCGGCCGGCGCAATTGGCTTGACCGCAATGACCTCCCCCGCCCTGAGTGCCACGCCGGTCAAGGGGGGCACGATTTCCGTCGCCACCATCGGTGAACCGCCCACGCTGGACCCGATGACCAGCACGGCGGATCTGGTCGGCATCCTGACGCAGCATTTCTTCGAAACGCTCTACACCTTCGACGCCAAGTGGAACCTGACCCCGCTGTTGGCCGACAAGATGCCCGACGTCACGCCCGACGGCCTGGTCTACACGATTGCGCTGCGCCAGGGCATCACGTTCCATGACGGCTCGAAGATGGACTCCTCCGACGTGCTGGCGTCCTTGAAGCGCTGGACCGAAACCGCCACGCGCGGCAAGGGCGCGGCCAAGGTCATCAGCAGCATCGAGGCGCCCGACGCCAACACCATCCGCATCACGCTCAAGCAGCCCTACGCGCCGCTGACCGCGCTGCTGGCCATGAACAACGCCGCCGCCGTCATCATGCCCAAGGGCAAGATTGCGCCGGTGCTGACCGAAATCGTCGGCACGGGTCCGTACCAGTTGAAGGCCCGCGTGCCCGACCAGTACATCCAGTTGGTGCGCTTTGACGGCTACAAGCAACGCGACGGCGAGCCCGACGGCTACGGCGGCGCGCGCAAGCAGTACCTGGACGAAATCCGCTTTGTGCCGGTCAGCAACGCCAACACGCGTTCCGAAGCCGCCGCCGCCGGTCAGTTCGACTACGTCGACTCGCTGCCGGTGGAAGCGCTGGCCAAGCTCAAGGGTGGCCGTTCCGACCCGGTGATGCTCAAGCCTTTCGGCTGGCCGCGCCTGGTGCTCAACACCAAGCAAGGCATCATGTCCAACCTGGCGGTGCGCCAGGCCGTGCAGCTGGCGCTGAATGAAGAAGACATGCTGTTCGCCGCCTTCGGCAACAAGGACTTCTACAAGCTGAACGGCGACCTGTATCCGGAAGGCTACCCGTGGGCCACGTCGCTGGGCGGCAAGGTCTACAACAAGGGTGATGCCGCCGCCGCCAAGAAGCTGCTTGACGGCGCCAACGTGGCCGACAAGAAGATCCGCATCCTGACCAGCCAGCAGTACGAATTCCATTACAAGATGGCGCTGGTGGCCGCGGAATACCTGAAGGCCGCCGGCTTCACGGTGGACATGCAGGTGGTGGACTGGGCCACGCTGACGCAGCGCCGCCAGGACCCCGCCGTGTGGGACATCTTCATTACCCACAGCGTGTTCCTGCCCGAACCCGCGCTGATCGATTTCCCGTCCAAGGACGCCCCCGGCTGGTGGGACACGCCGCGCCGCGCGCAGGTGATGGACGCCTTCAACCAGGCGCGCACACAGGAAGAACGCATCAAGCGCTGGGCCGACGTGCAGCAGGCCGTGTATGACGAAATCCCCTTCGTGAAGGTGGGCGACTTCAACGCCCAGGCCGCGCGCTCGCCGTCGTTGCAAGGCACGCAGCCCGCTCCGTGGCCGTACTTCTGGAACGCCTGGAAAAGCGCCAAGTAAGTAGGGAAACGCGCGGCCAGGCGGTGAATGATCCCGCCGCCTGCCGCGTCCCAGCCGTCTTTCGCTCCGCGTGCACTGATTGCCGCTTTTCTAGGACTCTATCGTGTTGCGTTATCTTTTGAACCGGCTGGTCGGGCTGGTGGCCGTGATGTTTATCGTCGCGACCATCGTGTTCGTCATCATTCGCGTCACACCCGGCGATCCGGCGGCTGTGATGCTTGGGCCACAGGCCAGCCAGCAGGACATCGCCGCGCTGCGCGCGCAACTGGGGCTGGACCAGCCCATGGCGCTGCAATACGTATCGTGGCTGGGCAAGCTGGTGCAAGGCGACCTGGGCCAGTCCATCTTCATGAACAAGCCCGTGCTGTCGGCGCTGGCTGACCGTGCCGAGCCCACTATTTTGCTGACGTTGATGTCGCTGCTGATTGCCAGCGCCATCGCCCTGCCGGTCGGCATCCTGTCGGCGGTCAAGCGCGGCACCACGCTGGACCAGTCGGTGCTGTCGTTCTCGATGTTTACCTCCAGCGTGCCCAGCTTCTGGCTGGGCCTGCTGCTGATGCAGATTTTCTCGGTAAAGCTGGGCTGGCTGCCGGTGTCGGGCTATGGCGGCCCGGACGCCTCGCTGGCCACTCGCCTGTCGCACCTGATCCTGCCCGCCGTGGTGCTGGGCCTGGTCAATTCGGCGTTGATCACCCGCTTTATCCGCGCCAGCATGCTGGACGTACTGCGCGACGATTACGTGCGCACCGCGCGTGCCAAGGGCCTGCCGGAAAGCAAGGTCATCCTGAAGCACGCCGTGCGCAACGCGCTGATTCCCATCCTGACCGTGCTGGGCCTGACCACCGCGCTCTTGATCAGCGGCGCCGTCGTGACCGAGACCGTGTTCGGCCTGCCCGGCGTGGGCAGTCTGGTGGTGTCGGCGGTGCTGCGCCGCGACTACCCCGTCATCCAGGGCGCGCTGCTGATCATCGCGGCCATCTACGTCCTGATCAACCTGATCATCGATCTGCTCTACCTGCTGGTCGACCCCCGGGTGCGCTACTGATATGGCTATTGCAACTTCCCCCCAATCCGCCGGCGGCGCCGACCGCTGGCAGGTGCTGCGCCTGCTGGTGTCGCGCAAGACCGTGCTCTTGAGTCTGATCGTCATCATCGTGCTGGTGGCCGCCGCGCTGCTGGCGCCGTGGGTCAGCCCCTACGATCCCTTCAAGCTGTCCATCATGAACCGGCTGAAGGCGCCGGGCGCCGCGCACTGGTTCGGCACCGACGACTTTGGCCGCGACGTCTTCAGCCGCGTCATCTACGGCGGCCGCCTGTCGCTGATGGTGGGCTTTTCGGTCGTGATCGTGTCCAGCGTGCTGGGCATCGCGCTGGGGCTGATCGCCGGCTTCTTCCGCTCGGCCGACAAATTCGTCTCGCGGCTGATCGACGCCATGATGGCGTTTCCCGACATCCTGCTGGCCATTTCGCTGGTGGCCGCGCTGGGCCCCTCGCTGATCAACGTAGTGATTGCGCTGGGCATCGTCTACACGCCCCGCCTGGCCCGCATCGTGCGCGCCTCCACGCTGGTGATCCGTGAATTGCCGTTCGTGGAAGCCGCCCGCGCGCTGGGCGTGCCCACGTGGCGCATCGTCACCGTGCACGTGCTGCGCAACCTGGTGTCGCCCATTCTGGTGCAAGGCACGTTCATCTTCGCCTACGCGATTCTGGCCGAAGCCGGCCTGTCGTTCCTGGGCGTGGGCGTTTCGCCCGACATCCCCACCTGGGGCACCATGATCAACGCCGGCCAGCAATACATGGGGTCGGCGGACTGGATCATGATTTTCCCCGGCATCGCCATCGTGCTGTCCGTGCTGTCGCTGCAATTGGTGGGCGACGGGCTGCGCGACGTACTCGACCCGCGCCTGCGCAAGGAGCTGTAATCATGACGTCAAGCAACCGAGACGTCGTGCTGTCCGTGGAAGGGCTCAAGACCTGGTTCCACAGCCGCGACGGCATCGCCAAGTCCGTGGACGGCGTCACCTTTGATCTGGCGCGCGGTGAAACGCTGGCCATCGTGGGCGAATCCGGTTCCGGAAAATCCGTGACCAGCCTGTCCATCATGGGGCTGTTGCCCAAACCGGCGGGCCGCATCGAAGCGGGCAAGATCCTGTTTCGCGACCGCCAGGGCGTGCAGCATGACCTGGCGCGCGCTTCGTCCGCCACCCTGCAGAAGATACGCGGCGCCGAAATCGCCATGATCTTCCAGGAACCCATGACCAGCCTGAACCCGCTGTACACGGTGGGCGACCAGATCGCCGAAGCCGTGTTGCAGCACGAAGGCGGCTCGTACGCGTCGGCCATCCGCCGCGCCCGCGAAATGCTGGAACGCGTCGAGATCCCGGCCGCCGACCGGCGCGTCAACGAATATCCGCACCAGATGTCGGGCGGCATGCGGCAACGCGTGATGATCGCCCTGGCGCTGGCCTGCAACCCGGCGGTACTGATCGCCGACGAGCCCACCACCGCGTTGGACGTGACCGTGCAGGCGCAGATTCTGGACCTGCTGCGCCGGCTGCAAAAAGAAATGAACATGAGCATCCTGTTCATCACGCACAACCTGGGCGTGGTGGCGGAAATCGCGCACCGCGTCGCCGTCATGTACGCCGGCCGCGTGGTGGAAGACGCGGGTGTCTACGACCTGTTCGAAAAACCCACGCACCCGTACACCCGCGGCCTCTTGTCCTGCCTGCCCACGGCCGCGCTATTGGCTTCGGGCGAACGGCTGCGCGCCATTCCCGGCAACGTACCCAGCGTGCTGTCGCTGCCCGCCGGCTGCACCTTCGCCCCGCGCTGCGAACTGGCGGCGGACGATTGCCGCGCCGCCGTGCCCGAACTGGTTGCGGTGCA
The DNA here is from genome assembly GCF_003600685.1 of Achromobacter sp. B7. Classification (NCBI taxonomy): domain Bacteria; kingdom Pseudomonadati; phylum Pseudomonadota; class Betaproteobacteria; order Burkholderiales; family Alcaligenaceae; genus Achromobacter; species Achromobacter sp. B7. The sequence continues at coordinate 1,120,076 of NZ_CP032084.1, read as the reverse complement.
AGCGGAACACCGCGCGCGCTGCATCAAGGTGAATCCGATATGACTAGCCCCCAAGCCACCGTGCGGGCCCAAGACCCGCTGGTCCGCATTGAAGACCTGAAGGTCCACTTTCCCACGTCGCAAGCCCGTAATGCGCCGGTCGTGCGTGCCGTGGATGGCGTCAGCTTCGATGTGCCGCGCAACACCATCGTCGGCCTGGTAGGCGAATCAGGCTCGGGCAAGACCACGACGGGCCGCGCGTTGCTGCGCCTGTTCGAGCCCACCGCCGGCCGCCTGCTGTTTGACGGCACCGACATCACGCATCTGAACGAAAAGCAGATGCTGCCGTGGCGCCGCCGCATGCAGATTGTGTTCCAGGACCCGTACGCCAGCCTCAACCCCCGCATGACGGTGGCCGAGATCCTGGGTGAAGCGCTGGACACGCACAAGCTGGCGCAGCACCGCCGCGCCGCGCGCATCGGCGAACTGCTGGAACGCGTGGGCCTGAACGCGGACCACAGCCGCCGCTACCCGCATGAATTCTCGGGCGGACAGCGCCAGCGCATCGGCATCGCACGCGCGCTGGCCGTCGAACCCGATTTCATCGTGGCGGACGAGCCGGTGTCGGCGCTGGACGTATCCGTGCAGGCGCAGGTGCTTAACCTGCTGCAAGACCTGCAACGCGACCTGGGCCTGACCATGCTGTTCGTGGCGCACGACCTGGCCGTGGTGGATTACCTGTGCGATGAAGTCGTCGTCATGTATCTGGGCCGCGTGATGGAACGCGGGCCGACCAGCGAAGTCTATGCACGGCCGCGCCACCCCTATACTCGCGCACTGCTGTCGGCCGCGCCCGTGCCGGATCCGCGCGCCCCGCGATCGCGTATTCTGCTCAAGGGCGATATCCCCAGCCCGGTCAATCCGCCGTCCGGCTGCGTGTTCCGCACGCGCTGCCCCCACGCGATCGACGCCTGCGCCACCATCGAGGCGCAAGCCGTCCAGGTGGGCGCGGGCCACTTCGTGGCCTGTTCGCGCCTGGACGCCCCCGAGCTGGCGGCCTAGCGCATTGCACGACCCGATCAGACCCAGGAAACCCCACATGGACATCATCCGCGACATCGTCTTCCAGATACGCAGTCGGCGGGACGCATTGAGCGTGACCGAACGCAAGGTGGCCGACGCCATTCTTGACGACATCATCTGGGGCGCCAGCGCCACCGTCGACCAGCTGGCCACCAAGGCCGGGGTCAGCATCGCCACGATTTCGCGCTTTGCGCGCACCGTGGGCTGCGACGACACGCGCGACCTGAAAATGAAATTGGCGCAGGCCAGCACGGTGGGCAGCCGCTTTCTGGACCCCAGCGCGCCGGCCGAGGAAAGCACCTTTTACGCACGCATCTACGCCGACATCGAAAGCACCTTGCGCGCGCATCTGCCCACGTTCACCGAACCGCTATTCGAACAGGCGGCATCCATCGTGGACGGCGCGCGGATGATCTACGTGTTCGGCATGGGCGGCGCCTCGGCCGTGCTGGCGCAGGAAGTGCAGTCGCGGCTGGTGCGGCTGGGCTACCCCATCGCGGTGTACAGCGATGCCGTGCTGCTGCGCATGGTGGCCGCCACGCTTACCGAGCACGACGCCGTGCTGGTGTTGTCGGCGTCGGGCCTGACGCCGGAAATCCTTGGCGCGGCCCGCATTGTGAAGCAGTATCGCGCCCGCATCGTCGCCATCACCGACGCCACGTCCGAACTGGCCAAGCTGGCCGATGTGGTGCTGCCCATCCGCACGGACGAAACCGACTTCATCTACAAACCCTCGGCATCGCGCTACGCGATGATGCTGGCCATCGACTTGCTGTCCACCGAACTGGCCATGCTGAACCAAGAGGAAAACCGCGAACGCCTGCGCCGCATCAAACTGGCGCTGGACGAACACCGTGGTGGCCCCAACCGCTTGCCGCTGGGCGATTGAACCTGGAACCCAAGATGTACGACACCCTTATCGGCAACGTCCGTATCCTGGACGGCACCGGCGGCCCCGAGTACCGCGCCAGCGTTGCGCTGGCCGACGGCCGCATCGCAGCCATCGGCGCCTTGCCGGGCGCGCAGGCACGCCAGATCATCAATGGCACCGACCTGGCGCTGGCGCCCGGCTTCATCGACGTGCACACGCACGACGACACCAACGTGATCCGCACTCCGGGCATGTTGCCCAAGCTGTCGCAGGGCGTGACCACCGTGGTGGTGGGCAACTGCGGCATCAGCGCCTCGCCCGTGTCGCTGCGCGCCGACCCGCCGGATCCGATGAACCTGCTGGGTGGCCGTGAAGACTTCAACTACCCCTCGTTCAGCGACTACACGCGCGCCATCGAAGCGGCGCGTCCCGCCGTGAACGTGGCCGCGCTGGTCGGCCATACCGCCCTGCGCAGCAACCACATGGACCGCCTGGACCGCGTCGCCACGCGCGACGAAGTGCTGGCCATGCGCGAACAGCTGCGCGATGCGCTGGCGCACGGCGCCATCGGCCTGAGCACCGGCCTGGCCTACGCGTCCGCCATTGAAGCCGACACCGCTGAAGTCAAACTGCTGGCAGAAGCCCTGGATGAATTCGGCGCGCTGTACACCACGCACCTGCGTTCCGAGTTCGCCGCCATTCTGGATGCCATGCAGGAAGCTTTCGACATTGCCGGGCACGCGCGCGTGCCGGTGGTGGTGTCGCACCTGAAATGCGCGGGCGCGGGCAATTGGGGCCGCACGAAGGAAGTGCTGTTCGCGTTGGAAAACGCAGGCCGCATGCAGCATGTGGGCTGCGATTGCTACCCGTATTCGGCCAGCTCGTCCACGCTGGATTTGAAGCAGGTGACCGACGAATTCGATATCGACATCACGTGGTCGGTGCCGCATCCCGAGCAGGCGCGGCGCAAGCTGGCCGACGTGGCGGCGGACTGGGGCGTGTCCTTGCTGGACGCCGCGCGCCGCCTGCAACCGGCCGGCGCCGTGTATCACAACATGCACGAGGACGACGTGCGCCGCGTGCTGTCGCATCCATTGACGATGGTGGGGTCCGACGGCTTGCCCAATGACCCGATGCCGCACCCGCGCCTGTGGGGCGCGTTTCCGCGCGTGCTGGGTCACTACAGCCGCGACGTGGGCTTGCTGCCGCTGATCCAGGCCGTACACAAGATGACCGGTCTTTCCGCCGCCCGCTTCGGCCTGGCTGATCGCGGCCTGGTGCGCGAGGGCTATCACGCCGACCTGGTGCTGTTCAATCCCGATACCGTCATCGACCGCGCTACCTTCGCCGAGCCGGTGCAAACGGCCGCTGGCATCGAGGCCGTGTGGGTCAACGGCGCGCTGTCCTACCGGCACGGCCAGGCCACCGGCGAACGCGCGGGCCGCTGGCTGCCGCGCAATGGCGATTTGCGCGCCAGCTTCGCGGCGGCCTCGCCCTATTCGGCCTCGGCCTGAATTTCCTTGCCCGAATCATTCTTGCCCACTACGAATTAAGGAGCACCTCCATGAGCAACACTCCCACTCCCGATCAAAACGGCATCACCCGCTACGGCGTCGGTGGCGGCACCGGCCAGGGCGGTTCGCACATGCCGTTCGCGCGCGCGGTCGCCGCCGACGGCTGGCTGCACGTATCCGGCCAGGTGCCGATGGAAAACGGGGAAGTGATTGAGGGCGGCACGGTGGCGCAATGCCACAAGGCCATCCAGCAATTGCTGGCCATCTTGAAGGAAGCGGGCTACGGCCCCGAACACGTCGTGCGCTGCGGCGTATGGCTGGACGACGCGCGCGATTTCCCGTCGTTCAACAAGGTGTTCAAGGAATACTTCGGTGAAAATCCGCCCGCCCGCGCCTGCGTGCAGTCCAGCCTGATGGTGGACGCCAAGGTGGAAATCGATTGCGTGGCGTACAAGCGCCCTTGATGCGGTGAACCGCCGGCCACGCGCCTGCCGGCGCGCGGCGCGGCCTTACATCTTGACGATGTCCACGCCCTTGGGCGCGGTGAACTGGAATTCCTTGGCGGGCAGGCTGGGGTTGGCGGCAATGGACGACAGGTCCACGCGCGTCGTCTGGCCGAACGAATCCAGCAGCTCGACCCGCACGGGCAGGTTGTCTTTCATGCCGATGTCCACGCGCGAAAAGCCCGCATCCGCCGTGCGCGGCTTGGCGCGCAGCCAGTCCACGCCGTCCTTGGACGGCAAGGCCGACACATCAAACGACTGTTCCAGCGAACCCGATCCGAACAGGATCGCGGCCGGCGACGTGCCGATGGCGGCGTCCACCTTGCGTTCGGTAACCTGCGCCAGGTCGGGGTCAAACTGGAACAGCACGCGCCCGTCGGACACCACCAGCTGTTCATAGGGCTTTTGCACCGCCCACTTGAACTTGCCCGGGCGCTGGAATGAAAACACGCCGGTCTGGGCAGGCTGCGTGCGGCCCTGGTTGTTCACGGTGTATTGCGAGAACGAACCGGTGGCCGAGGTGACCGTGGCCACGAACGACTTCAACTGCTCTTGCGCGCTGGCGGCGAACGTCAGCGCGGGCGCCAGGCTCAGGGCGGCGACAACGGCCAGGCGGTGAAACGTCTTCATCAGGCTTCCTCTCGGGCGGCGGCAGCGGCGGGGACCAGGATCTCGCGATTGCCATTGGACTGCATCGCCGACACCATACCCGATTGCTCCATCTGCTCCAGTAACCGGGCCGCGCGGTTGTAACCGATACGCAGGTGGCGCTGCACCAGCGAAATCGACGCGCGGCGATGCTTGAGCACCACTTCGCAGGCCTGGTCGTACATCGGGTCGGATTCCGCGTCGCCACCGATGCCGGTGACGCTGCTGGCGCCTTCGCCGTTATCGCCCTCGACGCCACCTTCCAGCAGGCCTTCGATGTAGTTGGGCTCGCCTTGTGCCTTCAGGCTTTCCACCACGCGGTGCACTTCATCGTCGCTGCAGAACGCGCCGTGCACGCGCACGGGCAAGCCGGTGCCCGGCGGCATGTAAAGCATGTCGCCCTGGCCCAGCAGGGTTTCGGCGCCCATCTGGTCAAGAATCGTGCGGGAATCGATCTTGGACGACACCTGGAACGCGATGCGCGTCGGGATGTTGGCCTTGATCAGGCCGGTGATGACGTCCACGCTGGGGCGCTGCGTGGCCAGGATCAGGTGGATACCGGCAGCGCGCGCCTTTTGCGCCAGGCGGGCGATCAGTTCTTCGATCTTCTTGCCCACCACCATCATCAGGTCAGCCAATTCGTCGATGACCACCACGATGGTGGGCAGCGGCGCCAGCGGCTCGGGCTGGTCGGGCGTCAGCGAGAACGGGTTCGGGATGGGTTCCTCGCGCTTGATGGCGTCGCGGATCTTGGTGTTGTAGCCCGCCAGGTTGCGCACGCCCATCTTGCTCATCAGGCGATAGCGCTTTTCCATTTCGCCCACGCACCAGTTCAGCGCGTTGGCGGCCTGGCGCATGTCAGTGACAACCGGCGCCAGCAGATGCGGAATACCTTCGTAGACGCTCATTTCAAGCATCTTCGGGTCAATCAGGATCAGGCGCGTGTGCGAAGCGTCGGCCTTGTACAGCAGGGACAGGATCATGGCGTTGATCCCCACCGACTTGCCCGACCCCGTGGTACCCGCCACCAGCAGGTGGGGCATCTTGGCCAGGTCGGCCACGACCGGGTTGCCGGCAATGTCCTTGCCCAGCGCCATCGTCACGACGGAATGGCTGGCGTGATAGGTCTGCGACCCCAGGATTTCCGATAGGCGGACCATCTGGCGGCGCGGGTTGGGCAATTCCAGGCCCATCAGGTTTTTGCCGGGTATGGTTTCCACCACCCGGATACTGACCAGGCTCAAGGCGCGCGCCAGGTCTTTGGCCAGGTTGACGATCTGGCTGCCCTTGACGCCGGTGGCCGGCTCGATTTCGTAGCGCGTAATGACCGGGCCGGCCTGCGCCGCCACCACGGTGACCGACACGCCGAAGTCGGCCAGCTTCTTTTCGATCAGGCGCGAGGTGAATTCGATGGTTTCGGCCGACACCGTTTCCTGGTTGGTCAGCGGGGGGTCCAGCAGGCTGATCGCGGGCAGGTCGCCTTCGGCGCCGCCGGCGGGCGCGAAGAACAGCGACTGCTGCTTTTCCTTTTCGACCCGCTCGGACTTGGGCACCACCGTAATGGCGGGTTCGATCCGCACCGGCTGTTCGTGCACCAGTTTTTCCTGCTTGGCCACGACTTGCTCGGTACGCACGGCCTTGGCCACCTGGCCGACCTTGCGGTCTTCGCGAGCGGCGTAGGAATTACGGACGCGGCGCACCAGGCCTTCCAGCCAGGAGCCCACGCGTTCGGCCACCGCCAACCACGAAAAAGAGAAAAACAGGCTCAGGCCGATGGCCAGCATGACCAAAAAGGCCAGCGTGCTGCCCGTAAAACCGATGCTGCGGCTGATCAAGTCGGCCAGCGTGTGGCCGATGACGCCGCCGGCGCCGCTGGCCGTTTCGGACGCGCCGGGCAGGTGCGTGCCCCGGCTGGACAGGCGCAGGGCTTCCATGCCCAGCGACCCCACCAGCAGCAGGAAGAAGCCGATGCCCTCTTCCCAATGGACGCGCGGCAGCACTTCCGGTTGCTTACTGTTAGTTACCTTAAGCTGGCTGGCCAGGCGCCGGTAGCCCGCGCGAACCCGGTGCAGCAGCAGAATTACCCACCACCAGGCGGAAAAACCGAACAGGTAGAGCAAGATGTCGGCCAGGTAGGCGCCCAGGCGGCCGCCGTGGTTGCGCACCACGTCGCCTGGCACCGAGTGCGACCAGCCAGGGTCGGACGCGCTCCAGGTGGCCAGCACCAGAGTCAGCCAGGCCGCCAGGGCGGCAAATAGGATCCAGCGGGCTTCACGCAGCAACGCGGAGATACGCGTTTGTAGCGGCGAAGGCCCGTTGCGGGTGTTGCGCGAGGCGCGCGGGGAAGCAGTCGAGATACGCGGCATGCGGCTCATTATAATTGGGCGTTAACCTAAAGATACCCGCCCATGTCCACGCCCACGCACGCTAAAGTTTTGATACTCGGTTCCGGCCCCGCCGGTTACACGGCGGCCGTCTATGCGGCACGCGCCAACCTGAGCCCCGTCCTGGTGACCGGCCTGGCCCAAGGCGGCCAGTTGATGACCACCACGGACGTCGATAACTGGCCCGCCGACGCGGATGGCGTCCAGGGTCCGGACCTGATGCAGCGCTTCCAGAAGCACGCCGAACGCTTCAACACCGAAATGCTGTTTGACCACATCGCCAAGGTCGACCTGTCCAAGCGCCCGTTCACGCTGACCGGCGACACAGGCAAGATCTACACCTGCGACGCCCTCATCATCGCCACTGGTGCATCGGCCAAATACCTGGGCCTGCCCTCTGAAGAGGCCTTCATGGGCCGCGGCGTGTCGGGCTGCGCCACCTGCGACGGTTTCTTCTACCGCAACCAGGACGTGGTCGTGGTCGGCGGCGGCAACACCGCCGTGGAAGAAGCCCTGTACCTGTCCAACATCTGCCGCAAGGTCACCCTGATCCATCGCCGCGACAAGTTCCGCGCCGAGCCCATCCTGGTGGACAAGCTGATGTCCAAGGTCGAGAACGGCAACATGGAACTGAAGCTGTTCCATACGCTGGAAGAAGTGCTGGGCGACAACAGCGGTGTAACTGGCGTGCGCGTACGCCACGTGGACACCGGCGTCACGGAAGACATGCCGGTCACCGGCGCCTTCATCGCCATCGGCCACCAGCCCAACACGGAAATCTTCCAGGGCCAGCTGGAAATGAAGGACGGCTACATCGTCACCAAGAGCGGCTTGTCCGGCATGGCCACGATGACGTCCGTGCCCGGCGTGTTCGCCGCCGGCGACGTGCAAGACCACGTCTATCGCCAAGCCATCACCAGCGCCGGGACGGGCTGCATGGCCGCGCTGGACGCCCAACGGTGGTTGGAGAATGCGGGGCAGTAAGGTCGGCCTGGCCGACCTGAAACGCCTGAAGAAAGACCTGCAAACCGAGCGCGAACGCGAAGCGCTTGCCAAGCGGGTTGCCGCCATCAAGAAGCCTGAAACCGCCCCCATGGATGACATGGCGGCGTTTCAGCGCACGATGAAGTCCGTCACGCCGATCAAGCAGGACGCCCGGGTTGAACACAAACCCGTGGCGGAACCTGCCCCGGCGTTACGCCGGGCCAACGCGCTGGGCGAAACGCCGTCGCGCGCCGATGTGGGCGTATCCGATGGTGGCGAAATCACGCACCTGTTGTCCGAAGGCGGCACCGCCTTCGTGCGTGGTGACGCGGCGCCGGACACCGCGCGCAACCTGCGGCGCGGCCAATGGCGCGCGGGCGCTGAACTGGATCTGCACGGCCTGCGCGTCGAACAGGCGCGCCACGCGCTATTGTCGTTTCTGGACGAATGCCAGGACCATGGCATCCGCTGCGTGCGCATCGTGCACGGCAAAGGCTACGGATCCGAAGGGCTGGAGCCCGTGCTGAAAGACAAGGCGCGGACCTGGCTGGTGCAAAAGAACGAAGTGCTGGCTTTTTCCGAGGCCCCCGAACGCGAAGGCGGCGCCGGTGCGCTGCTGGTGCTGCTGCGGCAATCCGAAGGGTCGCGCAAATGAAATGGCTGTACCTGGGCGTGGCGATCATCGCCGAGATCTTCGCCACCAGCGCGCTAAAGGGTTCCGAAGGATTCACCCGTCTGGTGCCGTCGCTGATCACCGTGTGCGGCTACCTGATTTCGTTCTACTTCCTGTCTCTGACGCTGCGCGAGATCCCGGTGGGCATTGCCTATGCCATCTGGTCCGGCGTGGGCATCGTGCTGATCTCCATCGTGGGCGCGGTGCTGTTCAAGCAGCACCTGGACACGCCCGCGCTGGTTGGCATCGGCCTGATCATCGCCGGCGTGGTGGTAATGAACGTATTTTCGAAGTCGGTATCCCATTGACCGCGCCTGCCGCGGGGGGGGCAGCCGCTGGATGTGACGCGGAATTGTCCGGCGCGGCCTGCTGGCGCGTGGCCGGAATGCCGCTCTGGCGCCAATGGCTTGCCTGGCTGTGCTTTGTCAGCCTGGCCTGCCTGGGCGGCCTCTGGAGCGCCAACGCCATGGCGCAGGACTTCAACCGCGCCGCCGAACTCGTCCGCTACCGCGCCTGGTTCCAGGCATTCACCCACGATCTTGATGCGCTTGCCGCCACGCGCGGCCCGCTGACCGAGGCGCAGCTGGACGAACGCTTTGCGCGCTCCGTCGTGCCCGGTTCGCGCGCCGCCAGCTTCCTGCGCCAAACCTTCACGCGACGCGGCGACGACGGCTTGTACTATCCGCAAGCCGGGTCGCGCGCGGTGTTCACAGGCGTGCTGGCCACCGCCATCCCGGCCGGCCAGGGCGGCGTCTACCCCGAGACCACGCCCGCCGTCGATGTCGGCGATTTGACCGTCTGGTACCTGCACGTGGACGTGGGCGACATGGCCAATACCTACCTGCTGTCACCCGAGCATTTCAAGCCCTACCGGCTACCCCCGCCCGGCAAGCTGGAACGCGACGCCTACCCTTTCCTGCTGATGGACACGCGCGACAAGGCGTTGCGCCTGGGCGGCATCAGCAGCGAACTCTGGGGCCTGATCGTCTACCTGCACAATGCCGCCTATTGATCGCACCTTGCGCCTGCTGCTGCTGACCGGGCTGTCGTGCGCGTCCACGTGGGCGCACGCGCTGTGCCAGCCCATGGCGGCATCGGCCCAGCGCGAGACGGTGGTGGCCCAGGTACGGCTGGACGAAACCGCCACTTTGCTGGCGTTGGACGGCTCGCGCATCAAGACCTGGGAACCGCCCGTTGCGGTGCAAACGGGCACACGCGCCACGCCCGTCATCTGGGCCGAGCAGGTGGACTGGTCGGTGTATGTGACCGATCCGATGGCGAACGCCTCCCCTGCGTCTGGGGCCGCGCCGCCCGCCCCCATCGATGCGGGGTCCAAGGCCAACCCCATCGCCAACGCCACGCTCGGCCCCACCGTGCTGCGGTTCGAGCGCGGCCCCGACGGCGTCCGCCACCTGTGCGGCATCGCCCAATTCGACCCCGGCACCCTCCAGGCAGCGCAAGCCGCCGGGCGGCCCGGCCTGCCCAAGCCCGACTACGAAACCCGCTTTCAATACGACAGCGCCGGCCGGCTTGCGGCCTACGAAATGCGTTCTCGGAATGCGCAGGGCAAGCCCAACCCCTCGGCCTATTTCTGTCTGCGCTATGACAGCAACGGATGGCTGGCGGAACATGGCGCCAACGCTTGCAGCGACCCGTCTCGGCCGCTGATGCGCTATGTACACGATGCCGCCGGCCGGCTGCTGCGCACGATTTCGTATGTGGAAAACCAGGGCGATGCCCAGGAAGTCACCCAGTTCGATCAGCAAGGCCGACCCGCCCAGCGCTATCGTCGCCAACGGCTGGACTGGCACAACGAAAAGTTGATGCTGGGGCTGCCCTATCAGGAACGCCCATCCGAATTTGCCGTCTTGGTGTTGCCCGGCGCGAACTGGGCGGCGCCAGCCATGGAGTCGTATCACTACGACTGGGCCATCGTGCAGCCCAAGGGCGATGACGGCGACGTCTACGGCGCCAGGCGCGATCCGTCGTCCGTCCTGGCGCAGGGCAATAGCGGCCCGGACGGCCAATTCACCCTTAGCGTGGCGCAGCGCCGCCAAGTCTGGGAAGCGGCAGGGAAAAACCCTGGCGGCGTGCACTGGCTGTGGGCGCCGGGCCAGGTCTACACGCTATTGCAGACGCTGCCCCCAGGCGTGTGGGAAGCGTGCACCAACGCCGACAACCGGCAGGCGAATGCCTGCGGCGCCCCCTAGGAATTGTTGGGGGGCGGCAGCGAATCGCCGGGATGGCGCGCGCCCGGATGCCGCACATAATCCACCAGCGCCAAGGTGGCACGGTCCGGCGGCGGGGTCAGCAGCGACACCACGATGATCGTCAGGAAGGCCACCGGCGCGCCGAACACGCCGGCGGCAATCGGCTGGATGCCCCACCACAGGTCCACCGGCTGCGTGCGTGAAATGCCCAGCACCCATTCGCGCAACCACGGATGCGTATGCGTCATGTAGGCAAAGGTAACCAGCAGCCCGGCCGCCATGCCCAAGGTAGCGCCCCATTTGTTGGCGCGGCGCCAGAACACGCCCATAACCAGGGCAGGAAAGAACGACGAGGCCGCGAACGAGAACGCCGCCGACACCATGAACAGAATGTCGGCAGGCTTGCGCGCGGCGACCCAGGCCGCGCCAAACGCCACCACCAGCAACAGTATCTTGGACACCATTACCCGGCGCGCCGCCGACATGCGCGGCGACACCATCCGGTACCACATGTCGTGCGACAAGGAATTGGACAGCGTCAGCAGCAGGCCGTCGGCCGTGGACAAGGCGGCGGCAAGCCCGCCGGCCGCCACCAGGCCCGAAATCACATAAGGCAAGCCGCCGATCTCGGGCATCGCCAGCACCACCACGTCCGCCCCCATGCTGATCTCGCTTAGCTGCACGACGCCATCGCGATTGATGTCGGTCACGTCAAGCAGGTTGCTGTCGACCGCGCTCCAGGCATGCACCCAATTGGGCAGGCTGAGAAAGTTCGACCCCACCACCTGCGTATAGACCTCGTACTTGACCAGCAGCGCCAGCGCGGGCGCCATGAAGTACAGCAGCAGGATGAACAGCAGTGACCAGAACACCGATTTGCGCGCCTCGATCACCGAGGGCGTGGTGTATGAACGCATCAGGATGTGCGGCATGCCCGCCGTGCCCAGCATCAGGCACAAGACCAGCGCCAGGAAGTTGACGCGCATGTTGCGCTGTTCTTCGGGGTCTTTGGCGGGAAAGGGTTCCGCGTGAGGGGTGGCCGGGGCGGCCCGCGCCTCGAACGTGGCGCGCGCCTGCGACCACGCCACCCGCGCGTCTTCCACGCTGGCGGGGTAGGCGGCCAGCTCGCGCTCGGCCGAACGAATCTCGACCATCGGCGCATCCGACGCGTTCAATTGCGCCAGCCGGCTGCGCAGCTTGTCCTTTTCCAGGGTCCAAGATTCAGGCAGGGCCTGTACGCGCGACGCCATTTCATCGGCATGCTGCTGCCACAGCCGCCGCACCTCGATTTCGGAAGGATCGTTTTGCAGATAGATTTCTTTCTCGGTCACCTGCTGCAAGACCACGCCGGCCGACAATTGCGGCACCGGCATGTTCGTATGCTTGACCGACAGCCACACCACCGGCACAAGATAGGCGATGACCAGGATGATGTACTGCCCCACCTGCGTCCACGTTACGGCGCGCATGCCGCCCAGGAACGAACACACCAGCATGCCGCCCAGCGCCACGAAGATGCCCAGCTCGAACGAAATACCCGTCATGCGCGTGGTGATGATGCCCACGCCGTAGATCTGCGCGACCAGGTAGGTGAACGAACAGAGGATGGCGCAGGCCACGCCCGCCAGCCGGGGCATGTTGCCGCCGTAGCGCGCGCCCATGAAGTCGGGAATGGTGTATTGGCCAAAGCGCCGTAGGTAAGGCGCCAGCAACATGGCGACCAGCACGTAGCCGCCCGTCCAGCCCATGATGTAGGCCAGCCCGCCGTAGCCGGTCAGGTACAGGGTGCCCGCCACGCCGATGAACGATGCCACCGACATCCAGTCGGCCGCCGTGGCCATGCCGTTATAGATAGCGGGCACACGTCGGCCCGCCACGTAGTATTCGACCTGGTCCGACGTGCGGCAGACGATGCCGATACCGGCATACAGGCTGACCGTGACCAGCAGGAAAACGTAGCCGATCCAGTTGCGCGGCATCCCCAGGACCTCGGCCAGCGCCATCAGCAGGATCATCAGGGCAAAGCCGGCCGTGTACAGCACGTAGATACGGCGTAGCCGGATCTTGAATTCCTGTGGGGTATCTCCGCTGAACGGCATCAGCGGCCCCCGCCGGCGCGATCGCCGTTGCCGGGGGTGTTGCCGTTGCCGTTGCCGTTGCCGTTGCCGTTGCCGCCCGCAGGGGTCCCCACTTCAGCGCCCCCTCCACTGCCCGCATCGAGCGCCGCCTCGGCGGCTTCGTCGGCGCGGTTCATGACCCGCGCGTAGACGCCAACGATGATCAGATATGCCAACGGCGCGCCATAGGCCGCCATCCAGAACGCGAAGGGCCATCCGATGAAATCAAAGCTCAGGCTGCGCGCGAAGAATGCGGGCACGAACGTCAGTGCCGCCCAGACCACAAGCAGCAACAGAATCAGCCGCAGATTGCGGCGCCAATAGGGGGTGGCGATAGGCGGGGAAAGAGATGCGCGGGATTTCGGCATAGCTAGGATGTTTTCAGACCCTATCTGGATAGCGCGAAACGCTGCGTCTGAAAAGCCCTTGCGGATGAAATCCAGGCTTTTTATGCGACAACGGCTGGCACTCTTTGGTGCCAGCCGTTGTGCGTTTTGCTTTTTTTGAGTACTGCTTTACTTTTTTTATGTACCGGTGCCGCCGGTATTTGCCCATGCAGGGCTTTGTCTCCTCACCTGCATGGGAAGAGATTCTGCACCAAGTGCGGGAATGCCACACTAGGGGAATGCCCTAAGACGGAGCATTCATTTACATATTCCCCGCACCACAACGGTGCCATTTGACCGGAAAGTTCTAAATATTGGGATTTTTTGGCAAAAAAGCCGGAATTGAGCCGAATTCAGGAATCTGGCGCGTCCCGCAATATGACGGCCGCGCCCGCGCCATGCCCGGAATCGGGCGCGCCGGTCCGGCCCATCAGCCCCCCGGTCCGCCCCGGACGCCGCGCCATTTTTATTTCTTGTTTACACCCGCCCGCCCAACCTATATCCCGTTTTTACCCCCCGCTCCGTAACCTGCCGGTGTCCTGATTGGTCACCTGGCCTGCCCCGGCGCGCATCCGCCTTTGCCGCGCAGGCCCGTCGTTCGAAGGGAGCGCTGCTCCCGGGAGGAAAAACGTGGATGCCATCTATATCGCCGCCTTCGCCGTCATGGCCGGCGCGACGCTAGCCCTGCTGCAATTTTGCGCAGCCCTGTCCGGGGGAGAGCCGTCATGAACTGGCTTTACTGGCTTAGCGGCCTGACCGCGGCCGTGCTGTTCGTCTACCTGTTGGTGGCGCTGTTCAAACCGGAGAAATTCTGATGACCGCCGAATTCGTCGGATTGCTGGCCTTGTACCTGGCAATCCTGCTTGCGATCGCGCCGCTGCTCGGGCGCTACATCCGCGTCGCCATGGAAAACGGGCAATCCAGGCTGACCGCCTGGGGCCGCCCGCTGGAGCGCGGCATCTACCGGCTTGCGGGCATTGATCCACAGGCCGAAATGGGTTGGAAGCGCTACGCCGTGGCCGTGCTGGTGTTCAACATGGTCGGCATCGCGGTCGTCTATGGCTTGCAGCGCTTGCAAGGCATGCTGCCGCTGAACCCTGCCGCCCTGGGCGCCGTCAGCCCGGATTCCGCGCTGAACACCGCGATCAGTTTTGTCAGCAACACCAACTGGCAAGGCTATGGCGGCGAATCCACCATGAGCTACCTGACGCAGATGCTGGCGCTGACGGTGCAGAACTTTGTCTCGGCCGCCACCGGCATCGCCGTGCTGTTTGCGTTGATACGCGGCCTGTCGCGCCACTGTTCGGCCACGGTGGGCAACTTCTGGGCGGACATGGTTCGCTGCACGATGTACGTGCTGCTGCCGCTGTCGTTCGTGCTGGCGCTGTTGCTGGTCAGCCAGGGCGTCATCCAGAACTTCAGCCCGTATCAAGACGTGCAGACGGTGCAGGCCCTGCACTACGAACAGCCGCGCGTGGGCGCCGACGGCCAGCCGGTGCTGGACGCGTCCGGCCAGGCCGTGACCGACCCGGCCGTCACCTCGACACAAACGTTGGCGATGGGCCCCGTGGCCTCGCAGGAAGCCATCAAGCTGCTGGGCACCAACGGCGGCGGCTTCTTCAATGCCAATTCCGCGCACCCGTTCGAGAACCCCACGCCGCTGGCGAACTTCATGCAGATGCTGGCCATCTTGATGATTCCCGCCGCGCTGTGCTTCACCTTTGGCGAAATGGTGGGCAGCCGTCGGCAGGGCATCGCCATCCTGGCCGCGATGACGGTGCTGTTTGCCGCGTTTGCGCTGACCACCGCCTACTTCGAACAGCAGCCCAACCCCATGGCGGCGCAAGCCGGCGCGGACAGCGCCATGACGGCCCTGGCGCCGGGCGGCAACATGGAAGGCAAGGAATCGCGCTTCGGCATCGCGGCCACGTCGCTCTTTGCCATCATCACCACGGCGGCATCGTGCGGCGCGGTGAACGGCATGCACGATTCGTTCAGCGCCATGGGCGGCCTGCCGCCGATGTTGCAGATGCAGTTGGGCGAAGTGGTCTACGGCGGTGTGGGCTCCGGGCTGTACGGCATGTTGGCCTTCGCCGTGCTGGCGGTGTTCATCGCCGGCTTGATGATCGGACGCACGCCCGAATACCTGGGCAAGAAGATCGAAGCCTACGACATGAAGATGGTGTCCATCATCATCCTTGTCACCCCCTTGCTGGTGCTGGGCGGCACCGCGCTGGCCGTGTCGGTATCGGCGGGCCAGGCGGGCGTGCTCAATCCGGGCATCCACGGTTTTTCGGAAATCCTGTACGCACTGTCATCGGCCGCCAATAACAACGGCAGCGCGTTTGCCGGGCTATCGGCCAACACGCCTTTCTACAACGTGCTGCTGGGCATCGCGATGTGGTTTGGCCGCTTTGCCGTGATCGTGGCGGTGCTGGCCATGGCCGGCTCGCTGGCGGCCAAGCGGCGCCTGCCCGCCGGCCCCGGCAGCATGCCCACCACCGGCCCGCTTTTCGTCGTGCTGCTGATCGGCGCGGTGCTGCTGGTGGGCGCGCTGACGTATGTGCCCGCGCTGGCCCTGGGGCCGGTCGCTGAACACCTGCAACCTTGAATGCAACAGGCTAGGAAACAACATGGCCAAGATTGAAATGCAAACCTCAAGCGCAGGCGGCGGCGCCGCCCGCGCACCCGACGTCACCCCCCAAGAGCGCCCGTTCGGCATGTGGTCCCGATCGCTGGTCGCGCCCGCGCTGCTGGACAGCCTGCGCAAGTTGTCGCCCGCCGCGCAACTGAAAAACCCCGTCATGTTCGTGGTGTACGTGGGCAGCATCCTGACCACCGTGCTGTGGGTCATGGCCCTGCGCGGCCAGGCCGAAGCGCCCGCCGGCTTCATCCTGGCCATCGCCGTTTGGCTGTGGTTCACGGTGTTGTTCGCCAACTTCGCCGAGGCCCTGGCTGAAGGCCGCGGCAAGCAGCAGGCGGCGACGCTGCGCGGCTTGCGCACCACCATCAACGCGCGCCTGCTCAAGAACTTTCACGATGCCGACGCCCGCGACGCACATCCCGATCAATGGCGCGGCCAGGCCGTCAGCCAGGCTTCGGGCCTGCTGCGCCGAGACGACGTGGTGCTGATCGAAGCGGGTGAAACCATTCCCGGCGACGGGCAGGTCATCGCGGGCGTGGCCTCGGTGGACGAAAGCGCCATCACCGGCGAGTCGGCGCCCGTCATCCGTGAATCGGGTGGCGACTTCTCTTCCGTCACCGGCGGCACGCGCGTGCTGTCCGACTGGATCTTCGTGCGCATCGCGGCCGACCCCGGCGAGAGCTTCCTGGACCGCATGATCTCCATGGTGGAAGGCGCCAAGCGCCAGAAGACGCCCAACGAACTGGCGCTGACCATCCTGCTGGTCGGCCTGACGGTGGTGTTCCTGCTGGTGGTCGTGACGCTGATGCCCTTCTCCATCTACGCGGTCAGCGCGGCGGGCGGCGGTGCGGCGGTGACCGTGACCGTGCTGGTGGCGCTGCTGGTGTGCCTGATCCCGACCACCATCGGCGGCCTGCTGTCGGCCATCGGCGTGGCGGGCATGAGCCGCATGATGAGCGCCAACGTCATCGCGACCTCGGGCCGCGCGGTTGAAGCGGCGGGCGATGTCGATGTACTGCTGCTGGACAAGACGGGCACCATCACCTTCGGCAACCGCCAGGCGTCCACCTTCCTGCCCGCCCCGGGCGTGTCGGCCCGCGAATTGGCGGACGCGGCACGGCTGGCTTCGCTGGCCGATGAAACGCCCGAAGGACGCAGCATCGTGGCGCTGGCCGACAAGACCACGCACGCCCCCGCCACGCGTGTGGAAGACGCGGAGTTCGTCCCGTTCACCGCGCAATCGCGCATGAGCGGCGTGAACCTGGGCGAACGCATGATCCGCAAGGGCGCGATAGACGCCGTACAGTCCTGGCTCAAAGCGCTGGACGCCAACGTGCCCGACGCCGTGTTGCATCAAGCCGAAGACGTAGCCCGGCGCGGCAGCACGCCGCTGCTGGTCAGCGACGGCAATCGCGCGCTGGGCGTGGTCGAGCTGAAAGACATCGTCAAGCCGGGCATCCAGTCGCGCTTTGCCGAACTGCGCCGCATGGGCATCAAGACGGTAATGATCACCGGCGACAACAAGCTGACCGCCGCGTCCATCGCCGCCGAAGCCGGGGTGGACGACTTCCTGGCCGAAGCCACGCCCGAGGCCAAGCTGAAGCTGATCCGCGCCTATCAAGCCGAAGGCCGGCTGGTGGCGATGACGGGCGACGGCACCAACGACGCGCCCGCGCTGGCGCAAGCCGACGTGGCCGTGGCGATGAACTCGGGCACCCAGGCCGCCAAGGAAGCGGGCAACATGGTGGACCTGGATTCCAACCCCACCAAGCTGATCGAGATCGTTGAAATCGGCAAACAGATGCTGATGACGCGCGGAGCCTTGACCACGTTCAGCGTGGCCAACGACGTGGCCAAGTACTTCGCCATCATTCCGGCCGCCTTCGCCACCGTGTATCCGCAGTTGAACGTGCTGAACATCATGCAGCTGGCCACGCCAGCCTCGGCCATCTTGTCGGCCGTGATTTTCAACGCGCTGATCATCGTGGTGCTGATTCCGCTGGCCCTCAAGGGCGTGCGCTATCGGCCGCTGGGCGCCTCGGTGCTGCTGCGCCGCAACCTGCTGATCTACGGCCTGGGCGGCCTGCTGGTCCCGTTCGTCGGCATCAAGCTGGTCGACATGGTGCTGGCCGCGCTGGGGTGGGCCTGACGCCCGCGCCGGCCTGGCGCGGCCCGGCCCGGCCTGGCGTGGCCTGGCGTGGCCTGGCGTGGCCCGGCCCGGCCCGGCCCGGCCCGCAACATAAGCACGTAGCCCACGTCTGTCATGCCGCCGACATAACCCGCACCCATTCACTACCCGCCCCCGGCGCGCGCCTCGCGCACGCCGGTGAGCCCGCCCAGAGCCTGCCTCATTCAAGGAATTCATCATGCAAGCCACAACTTCCCCAAACGCAGCCGCCACTGCCCCCACCCCGGCCCGCCAAGGCGGCATCCTACGCCCCGCGCTGGTCGTCTTTGCCGCGCTGTCGCTCGTGACCGGCCTGGCCTACCCCTTCCTGACGCGCGGCGTGGCCGCCGTGGTGTTCCCGCACGAGGCGGCCGGCTCGCTCATCACGCAGGGCGACAAGGTCGTCGGGTCGGCGCTGATCGGCCAGGCGTTCAGCGAACCGCGGTACTTCTGGAGCCGGCCGTCGGCCACCGCGCCCATGCCGTACAACGGCGCGGCCTCCGGCGGGTCCAACCTGGGCCCGCGCAACCCCGCGCTGGCACAAGCCATCCAGGAACGCATCGCGGCCTTGAAGGCGGCCGATCCGGACAACCCCACGCCGGTGCCGGTGGACCTGATCACCGCGTCCGGCAGCGGCCTGGACCCGCACATCAGCCCGGCCGCCGCCAACTATCAGGCCGCGCGGGTGGCGCGCCTCCGCCATCTGCCGCGCGCGCAGGTCGATGCGTTGATCCAGGCGCACACCGAAAAGCCCTGGATCGGCGTGCTGGGTGACCCGACCGTCAATGTGTTGACGTTGAACCTGGCGCTGGATGCATTGCGCCCTGCGCCATGACGGCGCGGCGTATAGTAGCGCCAGCCTTTTCCACCCCACACTTTGCGCTTCATGGCTGACATTGCTGGCGAGCGTCCCGATCCCGACGCGCTCTTGAAAACGCTGGACGACGCCGCGCGCCAGGCGGTGCGCGGCAAGCTTCGCGTGTACTTCGGCGCATCGGCCGGCGTGGGCAAGACCTACGCCATGCTGGTGGCCGCCCGCGCGCAAGCCGAGCAAGGCGTGCACGTGCTGGCCGGCATCGTCGAAACCCACGGCCGCCGCGAAACGGCAAGCCTGCTGGATGGCTTGGCAACGCTGCCCTTGAAAGACGTGGCGTACCGGGGCCACGTGCTGCGCGAATTCGACCTGGACGGCGCGCTGGCCGCCCGGCCCGCGCTGGTGCTGGTGGACGAGCTGGCGCATTCCAACGCGCCGGGCTCGCGCCACGCCAAGCGCTGGCAGGACATCCACGAATTGCTGGCCGCCGGCATCGACGTCTGGACCACGCTGAACGTGCAGCATCTGGACAGCCTGAACGAAGCGGTGGGCAGCATCACCGGCGTGCGCGTGTGGGAAACCGTGCCGGACGAGGTCTTCGACACCGCCGACGAGGTCATCCTGGTGGACCTGTCGGCCGACGAACTGCTGCGGCGCCTGAAAGAAGGCAAGGTCTATCTGCCCGAGCAGGCGCGCCACGCCACGCGCAATTTCTTTCGCAAGGGCAACCTGATCGCGCTGCGCGAACTGGCCTTGCGCCGCACCGCCGACCACGTGGACGACGACGTGCAGGCCTATCGCCGCGACCGCGCCATTGATTCGGTGTGGCGCACGCGCGAAGCCGTGGTGGCCTGCATCGGCCCGGACGCGGACGCCGAATACGTGATCCGCAGCGCGCACCGCCTGAGCCAGCAATTGGACTGCGACCTGCACGTGGTCACCATCGACACGCCGCGCGCGGCGCCCACCCCCCAGGCCCAGCAAGACCGCATGCAGCGCAGCCTGGCGCTTGCCGACGGCCTGGGGGCGCGCACGGAAACGCTGCCCGGCGGCGACATGGTGGATGCCGTTGTGCGCTACGTGCGTCGGCACAACATCACCAAGGCCGTCGTGGGGCGCACCCGCGCAAGCGGCCTGCAACGGCTGCGCGTGTCGCTATCCGCCTTGTTGTCGGCGGCGCTGGCGCCGGGCTGGCTGTGGCGCCGCCACAGCTTTGCCGACATGCTGGCCGCGGGCTGCCCCGAAATCGACATCATCCGGTTGGGCGCACCGCCCCTGCCCGCCAGCGCGGCGCCAGGGCGCGACCCGCTGACGCTGGGGCACCGCGCACGCACGCCAGCCGATGACCGCAACACCGCGCCGTGGTCGGGCTATGCGTGGGCGCTGTGCTATTGCGCGGCCGCCACGGGCTTGTCGATGCTGGCGTTTCCGGCGCTGCACCAGACCAACATCGTCATGCTGTTCCTGCTGGCGGTAGTGGCCGTGGCGCTGCGTCACGGGCGAGGCCCGGCCGCGCTGGCGTCCGTGGTCAGCGTGGCGTTGTTCGACTTTTTCTTCGTGCAGCCGCTGGCATCCTTTGCCGTGTCGGACGTGCAGTACCTGCTGACGTTCGCCGTGCTGCTGGCCGTGGGCCTGCTGATTGGGCAGCTGACGGCCGGGCTGCGGCTACAGGCGCAGGTGTCGGTCAAGCGCGAAGCGGACGCGCGCAGCCTGTACGAATTCGCGCGCGAGCTGTCGTCGGCATTGTTGCCGGAACAAATCGTGGCGCTGGCTGGCGCATTCGTGCACGCCACGTTCGGCTCGCGCTGCGCGCTGTATATCCTGGGCCTGGACGACCGCCTGAAGCTGGCCTCGCCCGCCGCCGACGATATGCCGGCGCTGGAGTCCGCCTTGGCCCAATGGGTGTATGACCATGGCCAACCGGCCGGCGCGGGCACCGCCACGCTGTCCAACAGCGACCTGCTGTACCTGCCCCTGAAAGCGCCGATGCGCACGCGCGGCGTGCTGGCCCTGGCCGCGCCGCGCCGCAGCCTGTTCACGCATCCCGACGCGCGCCGCCAGATCGAGGCCTACGCCACGCTGATCGCCATTGCGCTGGAGCGACTGCACTATGTCGAAGTCGCGCAGCAGGCACTGGTCAGCATGGAATCCGAACGGCTGCGCAATTCGCTGCTGGCGGCGGTGTCGCATGACCTGCGCACCCCGCTGACCAGCCTGGTCGGCATGACGGACACGCTGACGCGCCGGCCGGGCACGCTGCCGGACGATGTGCAGGACACCATTCGCGCCATGCGCGACCAGGCGCAGCGCATGCATGCGCTGGTGGTCAATCTGCTGGACATGGCGCGGCTGCAAAGCCATGACACGCCGCTGCGCCTGGAATGGCAGTCCATTGAAGAACTGGTGGGCGCGTCGCTGGCCGCCATGCGCGAGCCGCTTGCCGCGCACCACGTCACCGTCGCGCGCCTGTCCGACCTGCCGCTGGTGGAATGCGACGGCGTGCTGATCGAACGCGTGCTGTGCAACCTGCTTGAAAACGCCGCCAAGTACACGCCGCCCGGCAGCACCGTGCACATCCACGCGGCGGTGCACGATGACTCGCTGCGCGTGGCCGTCTGCGACAACGGCCCGGGCGTTACACCGGGCGCCGAGCGCCGCATCTTCGAAAAATTCACGCGTGGCGACCGCGAATCCGCCACCCCCGGCGTGGGCCTGGGCCTGGCGGTATGCGAAGCCATCATCCTGGCCCACCACGGCCGTATCTGGGTGGAGCACACGCCGGGCCAGGCCCATGGCGCGCAGTTCGTCTTCAGCCTGCCGCTGGGCACCCCGCCCGACGTCCAGCCCGAATCCACTGAATCCCCCGATTCCCCCAATTCCCATTGAAAGCGCCTTTTGCATGTTCGACTACCAGCCTACCGTCCTGATCATTGAAGACGACGCCAACATCCGGCGCTTCGTACGCCAGGCCCTGGAAAGCGAGGGCTGCGCCGTGCACGAGGCCGACACGGTAAAGCGCGGCCTGATCGAGGCCGGCACGCGCCAGCCCGACGCCATCGTGCTGGACCTGGGGCTGCCCGACGAAGACGGCATGACGCTGATCCGCGAGTTGCGCGGCTGGACGCAGGTGCCGGTGCTGGTCCTATCGGCCCGCAGCGCCGAGCCGGACAAGGTGGCGGCGCTGGACGCGGGCGCCGACGATTACCTGACCAAGCCGTTCGGCGTCAGCGAACTTCTCGCGCGGCTGCGCGTGCTGTTGCGCCGCCATGCGCGGGCGGGCGCGGCCAGCGCCGCCGAGATCAGCTTTGGCGACGTGCGCGTCGACTTCTCGCGGCGCGTCGTCGAACGCGGCGGCCAGCACGTGCACCTGACCGCCATGGAATACCGGCTGCTTGCCGCGCTGCTGGCGCACCGGGGCAAGGTCATGACGCATCGAGAACTGCTGCGCGACGTGTGGGGGCCGTCGCATATCGAAAGCAACCACTACCTGCGCATCTACATGGGGCACCTGCGGCAAAAGCTCGAAGCCGACCCCGCGCAGCCCGTGTTCCTGCTGACCGAGATCGGCGTGGGGTACCGCTTCGCGGGCTGAGCGGGGCAACGGATCGCGGTGACCGGGATGTAGTGAACGTGGATGTAATCAACGTGTCTGCGATCGCCGTGCCTGTGATCCACATTGACGCGATCTTTACGCGTGCCGCCCGTGTCTTGTCTCGCGCTTTATGCCGATCCTCCTATTGTTGCCATCCGTTCAACAGCAGGAGCATTCCATGTCCCGCAATTCCTTGGCCGCGCTGGCGTTGCTGACGCTGGCCGCCACCGCCCAAGCCAATGACGCCCCGGTCGCCACCGCCGCCCCCGACTTCACTTTGTCCGCAAACCTCGGCCTGACGAGCCAATACCGCTATCGCGGCCTGATGCAGTCGGACAACAAACCCGCCGTGCAAGGCGGCTTCGACCTTGCCCACCGCAGCGGCTTTTATCTGGGCAACTGGAATTCCAGCATCAGCTGGCTCGGCGACAGCAACCCCGACGTTTCCGCCCCCGTGGAAATGGATTTCTACGGCGGCTACAAGGGCAATGTGGCCGATGGCGTGCCCGTGGACCTGGGTGTCTTGCAGTACTACTACCCGGGCGATTTCCCGTCCGGCTACACCAGCCCCGACACCACCGAACTCTACGCCGGCATCGGCTATGGCCCGGTCATGTTCAAGTATTCCATTGCCATGACCAACCTGTTCGGCTTTGCCGACAGCAAATACAGCCAATACTTCGACCTGAGCGCCAACGTCGACACCGGCGTGTGGGGCCTGACCCTGAACGCCCATGCCGGCCGCCAGATGGTGAAAAACGTGGACAACGGGTCGTATACCGACTGGAAGCTGGGGCTGACCAAGGACTTTGGACAAGGCCTGTCGGTATCGCTGGCCTACCTGGACACCAACGCGGATCGCGCCGTCTATACCAACACCCGCGGTCGCGACATGGGCCGCGCGACAGGCGTGCTGTCCTTGACCAAAACCTTTTGATCCCCCCGGGCGTTGACGCGATTTTTACGCGCCGCGCCCGCTTTTATCGGCGGGGTTTACGGCGCCCTTCCTATAGTGGAATCGTCATCAACCAACCGATACGCGGTCGCCGCAAGCAGCGCCTTCCGCCCCGCCCCCGCCATGATCGCCCAACCCAATTCCTCTGGCCCCGCCTTGCTTGCCCCCTTTCCCGCGCCTGCTCAGGCGCGCAACGAACAGGTGGCGCTGACGGTCAGGATCGATACGCTGGATGCCTTGAACGTGCGCCTGGCGCTGCATCGGGCCCTGGGCACGCGCATCGGCATCTATTTGCTGTCGGTGGACCACGCCCGCGCGCAAAGCACGCTGCAATTGCAATGCAGCCGGGACCAACTGGATGAGATGATGCAAGCCGTCATGCGTGGGCTGCCGCAGGCCGAATTCGGCACCGTGCGCCCGGCCGCCACCCTGACGGGGCAATAACCATGGACATGCCCGTCACCCCCCGCTTTGAAGGCATCTGGCTGCCGATGATCACGCCGCTGCGTGGCGGCTATGTAGACGCGGACGCGGCCCAGGCGCTGGCCCGCTATTACCGCAACGCGGGCATCGCCGGGCTGGTGCTGTTCGGGTCCACCGGCGAAGGCAACTTGCTAAGCCTGTCCGAAAAGATCGACATGGCGCAGGCGATCAACAGCGATCCACACGCGCTGCCGCTGGTGTTCGGCGCGGGCGGCGTGGACACGCGCGGCGTGGCCACGGCCATCCGGCGCCTGGACAAGCTACGGCCGGCAGGCTATCTAGTGCCGCCGCCTTATTATCTGGGCCCATCGCAGGCGGGCATTCTTTGGCATTACCGGCAGATCGCCTGGGCCACCGATCGCCCCATCATCCTGTACAACATCCCCAAGCGCACCGGCGTGACGATGACGGTGGAAACCATGGAAACACTGGCGTCCTTGCCCAATTTTTCGGCGGTGAAGGAATGCGATGCGCCCGTGCTTGCCGCCCTGAATGCGCGCGGCAAGCTGGATGCGCTGTGTGGCGACGACTTGTCCTTGCTGGACCACTGGCTGGCCGGCGGACACGGCGCCATACCGGCCGCCGCGCATCTGTTTCCCGAACGCCACGTTGAAATCATGCGGCTGGCGCGCGCGGGCCAGGCCGACGCCGCCCGGGCGCTATTCGAACCGCTGCGCGCGTTGATCCGGCTGCTGTTCGCCGAACCGAACCCCGCGCCGATCAAGCGTGCGCTGGCCATGCAAGGGCTGATCGCCGACGAACTGCGCATGCCCATGATGCCCGCCAGCCGCGAGATCACGCCACGGCTGCAACGAGCACTGGGCGCAATGCAGGCGCTGCCGAGCCGCTTGCAGACAGCTTGAATACCGACACGGCGCGCGCCAGGCCGTCGGCCTGATCGTGCAGGGTCGAGGCCGACGCGGCAAACTCTTCGACCAGTGCGGCGTTCTGTTGCGTCACGCTGTCCAGATGCGTGACGGCCTGGTTGATCTGTTCGATGCCCGTGCTTTGTTCAGCCGACGCCGTGGCGATTTCCCCCATCAACGGCGCGCTGGTGGCCGCCGATTCCAGCACGCTGCCCATCGTGGCGCTGGCCTGTCCCACGCGTTCGCTGCCGCGCGCCACCGAATCGGACGAGGCTTCGATCAGGTCCTTGATTTCTTTGGCGGCCGTGGCCGAGCGCTGCGCCAAGGCCCGCACCTCGCCCGCAACCACCGCAAACCCACGCCCCTGCTCGCCCGCGCGCGCGGCTTCCACCGCCGCGTTCAGGGCCAGGATGTTGGTCTGGAACGCAATGCCGTCGATCACGCTGATGATCTCGCCGATGCGCTGCGAGCTGTGCGAGATCTCGCGCATGGCGTCGATGGCGTGCTGCGTTTCTTCGCTGCCCTGACGCGCCAACTTTGCCGACTGCGCGGCCAGCGCGCTGACTTCGCGCACGTGTTCCGCGCTTTGGCGGGCAGTAGCCGTAATCTCTTCAACGCTGGCCGCCGTCTGTTCCAGCGCGGCCGCCTGTTTTTCTGTGCGATCCGACAGGTCCAGGCTGCCCGCCGCGATCTGGCGCGAGGCCGCCGCGATGGACCCGGTCGATTGCACGATGCTGCGCAAGGCCACTTCCAACCGTGTCTGCATGCGCCCCATGGCTTCGAACAGCTGCCCGATCTCGCCACGATGGTTGCTGGACACTTCGCCAGCCAGATCGCCGTTGGCCACGCGTTCGCACAGCGCCACGGCCTCGTCCAAGGGGCGGATCACATGGGTGTGGAAAAAACGCAGCGCCGCCAACAGCAACAACACCAACAGACCGATGGTGGCCCCGCCCTGACGCCAAAGCGTCTGGTAGAACGCGGCGTCCACATCGTCTACATACAGGCCCGTGAAGATCAGCCAGCCCCATTCCGCGTCGTAGGTTGCGTAACTGATCTTCGGCAGCGCCTCATCCGCGCCGGGGCGTGGAAAGCGGTAGTGCACATAGCCGCCGCCCGCCTTGCCGCCGGCATACAGCCGCTGGAATATGGGCAGCCCGTCCACGTCCTTGATGTCACGCACGTTGGTGCCCACCAATTTCGGGTCAGGGTGCACCAGCAAGGCGTAGTCATCGCCAAAAGCGCCCACATAGCCGTCGGCGCCATAGCGCAGCTGCGACAGGCGCCTGGCCACGTTGCGCTTGGCCTCGGCCAGCGGCATGCCTTCGCTGACGCTTTGCTTGCCGTTGCGCAAAATGCCGGCCGACAGGTCCAGCACGTGCCGCAGTTCCGTCTTGCGGTCCTCGACCATTTCACCCCGGCGCTGCCACGCATCCCAGGCGCCCAGCGCCAGCACGGCCGCGCCTATCGCGAAAACGAACCACAACAACTCTCTGCGCAGACTGGAGTTCTTCACCGGATTTCCTTGTAATGCTTGTCATGCCCACTGCGCGCCTGAAACGATAGACGGCAAAATGTGACTGTTTATGTATTGAGATTTGTCAGGATACGGAGAAGACGCAGGGTTTTCACCAAGCGCGCGCGGGCTTGTTGATCTGGCGCAAGCGCCGGGCGCAAAAAAAACGCAAGGCGCGAGACGCCTTGCGTTTTGTTTGGTGCGGGCCCGGCGGCTGGATGCCGGGTCGTCAGGGATGGGAGGTCATGGCCTCGGGGGCACCGCCGGCGGTGTCACTGGTTGCTTGGTCGGCCGCGGCGTCGTCAGCGCGATCAGCGTGACCACGATCAGCGAGTAATTGGGCACGCTGCGCATGTTGCGAAACATCATCTCCGTCAAGCTGAACGCGCAATAACCCAGGCAGAACAACAAGCCCAGCTGCGCTCCCACCCGTATCACGCGGTCGTCGCTGGCCATGCGCCGGAAGAAAACGGCGGCCGGCACCAGATACAAGGTCAGGATGGTCATCAAGCCCAGCAAGCCATATCCGGACAACGCACCCAGCATATCGTTGTGAGGCTCACCGAAGCCTTCAACCACCTCTTGCGTCACGATCCCCTGCGTCTGCAAGTGCCGCAGCTCTTCCCGGAACATGCTGGGGCCCACGCCCACGATGGGGCTTTTCTGGAACATCAGCAGCGACGCATGCCACAGCTGCAAGCGGATGCCAAACGAGGTATCGCGGTTGGACGACGTGGCAAACCCCTGCACGTCGGACGTGATCTCGTGCATGCGGCTGCTGAACGTCCAGATCGCGGCGGCGCTGGCGGCCAGCGCCACACACAGCGCCAGCGCGCAATACACCTTGTGACGACGGCTCCAGTTGCGCAGGCCCAGCAGGAATACCAGCGCGAGAATCGGCAGCAACATCCAGCTGCTGCGCGTCTCGGACTGCCACGTGGCGTAGACGGTCAGCAGCACCACCGCCAGCTTCACCGCCATTTCGATGCGCGGCCAGCGCGTACAGGCGCCAAAGCCCATCGACAGCAAGGTCATGCCGCCCAGCAGCAGAGTCAGGTTGGCGAACGCCACCGCGTTATAGCGCCCGCCCACGTCCACCATGCCGTTGCGGCCCACCGTCGCCATCGTGACGATCAGCAGCATGGCCCCGCCGAAGGCGCCCACCAGCACGCTCCATTGCACCGCCTTCAACCACGGGCGCGGCGCACGCAGCAGCAGCCACAGCACCGGCAGCGCCAAGGCGAAGCGCAACAGCTTTTCAAGTTCTGAATTGCTCCACACGCCGCGCACCGCCGACGTGATGAACATACAGGCCAGGGGCAGCAGCAGCACCAGCGACATGGGCCACAAGGCCCGGAAGTCCATGGGTTCGTAGCGCTTGACGGCGTTCACGGCCAGCGCGGTCAGCGCAATCAGCGCGCTCAGATAAAGAACGGCGGGGCCGCCCACCGGGCTGGTCAACGCCAGCGCGGGAACCAGCAATACAAGC
Organism: Achromobacter sp. B7; assembly: GCF_003600685.1. Lineage (NCBI taxonomy): Bacteria > Pseudomonadati > Pseudomonadota > Betaproteobacteria > Burkholderiales > Alcaligenaceae > Achromobacter > Achromobacter sp. B7. The sequence continues at coordinate 1,092,198 of NZ_CP032084.1, read as the reverse complement.
CAGGTGGCTAGGGATACATATAGTCGGGGCACAGCGATCAACCTGGAAAGAGCAGCGTAAGCGCCAGCGCGCTTCATGCGGATACGTTAGACAAAACCCGCCCGCCATGACGGCGGGCGGGTTCAGCGGACCACCTTGATACGAACCGCGGATTTACATGTTTTCGATCATGACCTGGCCGAAGCCCGAGCACGACACCTGCGTCGCCCCTTCCAGCAGGCGGGCAAAGTCATACGTGACCTTCTTGGACAGGATGGACTTTTCCATGCTGGAGATGATCAGGTCGGCCGCTTCGGTCCAGCCCATGTGGCGCAGCATCATTTCGGCCGAGAGGATTTCGGAACCGGGGTTCACGTAGTCCTTGCCGGCGTACTTGGGTGCGGTGCCGTGGGTGGCTTCGAACATGGCCACCGAATCCGACAGGTTGGCGCCCGGGGCGATGCCGATGCCGCCCACCTGCGCGGCCAGCGCATCCGAGATGTAGTCGCCGTTCAGGTTCAGCGTGGCGATTACGTCGTATTCGGCCGGACGCAGCAGGATCTGTTGCAGGAAGGCGTCGGCGATCACGTCCTTGACGATGATCTCGCGGCCCGTCTTCGGGTTCTTGAACTTGCACCACGGGCCGCCGTCGATCAGCTGCGCGCCAAATTCCTTTTGCAGCAGCTCGTAGCCCCAGTCCCGGAAGCCGCCTTCCGTGAACTTCATGATGTTGCCCTTGTGCACCAGCGTCAGCGACGTGCGGTCGTTGTCGATAACGTACTGCGCGGCCTTGCGCACCAGGCGCTCGGTGCCTTCGCGCGACACCGGCTTGATGCCGATGGACGAGGTGTTCGGAAAGCGGATCTTCTTGACGCCCAGCTTGGTCTGCAGGAACTGGATCAGTTCCTTGGCCTGTTCGCTTTCGGCCATGTATTCGATGCCGGCATAGATGTCTTCCGAGTTCTCGCGGAAGATCACCATGTTGGTCTTTTCGGGTTCGCGCACCGGCGAAGGCACGCCCTTGAAGTACGCCACCGGGCGCAGGCAGACGTACAGGTCCAGTTGCTGGCGCAGCGCCACGTTCAGCGACCGGATGCCGCCGCCCACCGGGGTGGTCAGCGGGCCCTTGATGGACACCACGTAGTCTTTGACGACTTCCAGGGTTTCATCGGGCAGCCAGACGTCCGGGCCGTAGACCTTGGTGGCCTTCTCGCCGGCATAGACTTCCATCCAATGGATCTTGCGCTTGCCGCCGTAGGCTTTTTGCACCGCGGCATCGACAACCTTGATCATCACCGGGGTGATGTCAGCGCCCGTGCCGTCGCCTTCAATGAAGGGAACGATGGGCTGTTCAGGCACATTCAGCGAGAAATCAGCGTTGACCGTGATTTTCTGGCCGCCAGCGGGAACCTTGATATGTTGGTAGGACATGAATGCTCCATTTGCTCCGGGTGGTTTTTCTGCACGCGCCGCATCGAAAAGCGTCCGATTCCGCAGGGAAAAACCCCTGTCTGACCGCACACCGGATGGCGGATAGCAACCAATTCTATATCGCAAAGGGTTCCCGGCAACCGGCGGCCATCGGGCGCGCGGTAAAATAATGCGTCCATAGACCGCATTGCGCCCCCACCGATGTTCAATCCCTCACGCGACCAAGTCCGCGAATTCTTTATCGACACCTGGCGCAAGCACCGCGCCAACGAGGTGCTGACCCCGCTCGAGGCCATCGCGCTGGACTGGATCATCGAGCATCCCGAATACCACGGCGACCTTGAAAGCCCCGAGGCCATGACCATGGAATACGCGGTGGAAAAGGGGCGCACCAACCCCTTCCTGCACCTGTCCATGCATTTGGCCATCGCCGAGCAGTTGTCCATCGACCATCCGCCCGGCATCCGTCTGGCTTACCAGCAGTTGACCGCCCGCTCGGACGCGCACCATGCAGCCCATGAAATCATGGAATGCCTGGGGCAAGTCGTATGGGAGGCGCAGCGCCTGGGCACGCCGCTGGACAGCGACACCTATATCGATCTGATCCGGCGCCGCGCCAGCCTTTGATACTTGCTTTGACGCTTATGTAGCGTGCAACGCGCAAGCGTTATGGCTTATTTGCGTACGCCTAGGTCGCTGGGCTGAGACGCGAGCCATGCCGACACGTTGGAAATATCCTGGTCGGACAGCTGCGTGGCAAAGGCGCCCATGATGGGGTTCTTGCGCACGTTGGCGGTGGCCGCGCTGCCCGAGGCGCCGCGTTTGTAGGCCTTCAAGGCATGCGACAGGTAGTCGGCATGCTGGCCGGCCAGCGTGGGGTAGGCCGGGTCCACCGCGGTCTTGGCGTCGGCGCCGTGGCACGACGCGCAATTGAATTTGTCGAAAACGGCCTTGCCGGCCGCCAGGTCCTGCGCCTGGACGGAGGCGCCCGCCATGGCGAAAGTCGCGCCCAGAAGGGCAAGCATCGTGCGATTCATTGTTTGCCCCTTATTTCAGATTCGAGTAGTACGCGGCCAGATCGGCGATGTCCTGGTCGGACAGGCTGCCGGCAATGGCGTCCATCGTGGGATGGCTGCGCGCGCCTTTCTTGTACTCGTTCAGGGCGGTTTCGATGTATTTGGCGTTCTGGCCAGCAATCATCGGCACGTGATAGAGCTCGGGGAACGTCGCCTTGTAGCCTTCGATGCCGTGGCAGCCGATGCACATGGAGACCTTGTCGCGGGCGTTTTGGATATTACCGACAGGCGCTGCGTCGGCAGCAACAGCCTGACCGGCGATCGCACAGGATGCCATCGCGGCCAACACGTAAACCGTGCACTTCAGAGAGGTTCGCAACTTCATTGGAATGGCTCTTCTTGGTATGGCTTAAGGACTAGGGCCTGCTCACACGTCGGCCCCCTGCAAACACGTTGCGGGTCGAACCCAACTGCAAAACCGCCTGATTGTACGATAATTGCTCAGGATTAATACCTTGCGATGGGTATTGATCACCGTCAATCCTCGGAAGCCATAAGCCAATGTCCGCAGCCCAGTCCGCACACTCCGCCTCGCCTGCCCGCTTCAACGGGACCGACAGCTACGTCGCCACCGACGACCTGAAACTGGCCGTCAACGCCGCCCTGACCTTGCAGCGCCCGCTGCTGATCAAAGGCGAACCCGGTACCGGCAAGACCATGCTGGCCGAAGAGGTGGCGCGCGCGCTGGGGCGGCCGCTGCTGCAATGGCACATCAAATCCACCACCAAGGCGCACCAGGGTCTGTACGAATATGACGCCGTTTCGCGCCTGCGCGATTCGCAGCTGGGTGACGAAAAAGTCCGCGATATCCGCAACTACATCGTCCAAGGCACCCTGTGGCAAGCCTTCCAGGCCGATGAGCCGGTGGTGCTGCTGATCGACGAGATCGACAAGGCCGACATCGAATTTCCCAACGACTTGCTGCGCGAACTGGACCGCATGGAATTCCATGTGTACGAAACGCGCGAGACCATTTCGGCGCGCCATCGCCCGCTGGTCATCATCACGTCCAACAACGAAAAAGACCTGCCCGACGCGTTCCTGCGCCGCTGCTTTTTCCACTACATCCGCTTCCCCGACCGCGACACCATGCGGGACATCGTGGCCGTGCACTATCCGCACTTGAAACAGGACGTGCTGCGCGCGGCGCTGGACACCTTTTTTGCGCTGCGCGATGCGCCCGGCCTGAAGAAAAAGCCGTCTACCTCGGAACTGCTGGACTGGCTGCGCCTGCTGCTGGCCGAAAACGCCACGGCGGCCGAGATCGACGCCCACACAGCAACCGCCGTGCCGCTGATGGCCGGCGCGCTTCTGAAGAACGAGCAAGATGTGCACCTGCTGGAACGCCTGGCGGCCATGACCCGCGGCGGCCAGCGCCGCTGATCTTGCAGCCACCGGCGCACCCTATGCTGATCGACTTTTTCTATCACCTGCGGGCGCACAAGCTGCCCGTCTCGGTCAAGGAATACCTGACCCTGGTGGACGCCCTGCGCCACGACCTGATGGCGCCCACGCTGGACGAGTTCTACTTCCTGGCGCGCGCCACGCTGGTCAAGGATGAATCGCTTTACGACCGCTACGACAAGGCCTTCGGCGCCTATTACAAGGGCATCGAGGCCGCGCTGCCGCCGGGCAAGGAAATTCCGCTGGACTGGCTGATCAAGCAGTTTGAAAAGAACCTGACGCCCGAAGAAAAAGCGGCCATCGAAAAGCACGGCTGGGACAAGCTGATGGAGCTTTTCAAGGAACGCATGCAAGAGCAGAAAGAGCGCCACGCGGGCGGCAGCAAATGGATCGGCACCGGCGGAACGTCGCCGTTCGGCAACGGCGGCTACCACCCCGAGGGCATTCGCGTGGGCGGCGCGTCGGCGGGCAACCGGTCGGCCGTCAAGGTCTGGGACATGCGTCAGTTCAAGGACTACGACGACCAGGTCGAACTGGGCACGCGCAACTTCAAGGTGGCGCTACGGCGCTTGCGCCGCTTCGCGCGCCAAGGCGCCGAAATGGAACTGGACCTGGACGACACCATCGCCAGCACCGCGCGCAACGCCGGCCACCTGGACCTGCGCATGGTGCCCGAACGCCACAACACCGTGAAGGTGCTGATGTTGCTGGACGTGGGCGGCAGCATGGACGACCACATCGGCCGCGTCGAAGAATTGTTTTCAGCGGCGCGCAGCGAATTTCGCAATCTGGAAGTCTATTACTTCCACAACTGCCCGTACGAAAGCCTGTGGCAAAGCAACCGCCGCCGCCAGAACGAACGCTTCGACACCTGGGATGTGCTGCGCAAGTACAACCCGGACTGGCGCCTGATCATCGTGGGCGATGCCACCATGAGCCCGTACGAAATCCTGCAACCGGGCGGGTCCGTCGAGCACTACAACAAGGAACCCGGCGCCCAATGGATGCGGCGGCTGCTGGACGCGTGGCCCAAGTCGGTATGGCTGAACCCCGAGCCCACCGCGTCGTGGCAGTATCGGCAGTCCATCGCGCTGATGCGCGACATCATGCAGGACCGCATGTACCCGGTCACCGTCGCCGGCCTGGAACAGGCCATGCGGGTGCTGTCCAAGTAAGGGGTTGCGGTAACGGCGCGCGGTAAGGCCCTGCGGGGCGTCAGCCGTCGACCGGCTGCTCGGGCGTGTCCAGCGTCAGTTGGTAGAACGCCAGATCCAGCCAGCGGCCGAACTTGAACCCGGCCTGGCGAATCGTGCCGGAATGCGTGAAGCCCAGCTTTTCGTGCAGGTGGATGCTGCCTTCGTTCGAGGCGTCGATGCCGCCGACCAACACGTGCACCTGGTTGGCGCGCGCACGTTCGATCAACACCCGCATCATCGCTTCGCCCAGCCCCTTGCCACGAAAACGCGCGTCCACGTAAACGGAATGCTCGACCGAATACTTGAACGCGGGCCAGGCACGGAAGGTGCCGTAGCTGGCGAAGGCCATCAACTCACCGGCCTCGTTTTCGAATCCCACTACCGGAAAACCGCCCTGCTGCTTGGCCTGGAACCAGCCTTGCATGGCCTCTGGCGGACGGGGCTTGTAGTCGTACAACGCCGTGGAATTGACGATGGCGTCGTTGAAGATGGCCAGTATCTGATCGGCATGGCGCGCATGCGTGCAATCAACCAGGGCGGCGCCTGGTGGGACGTGGATGTCGGGCGAGTTCATGGCGCGAAATTGTACTGTCACGAGCCGCGTCGATAGCATCGGCCGAAAGCGTCCGCACAAAAAAAAGACCGGCGAATCCGCCGGTTCAATGAGGTGTTGCCGCTTCTGGCCACTCTCAGGCGGCGCGGCTCTCCACTGATCGGTTGTTGGCGGACGCATGCCGCAGGCCGGGACATTGGCGCCAGGACAGGTCGTCGCCGTCCATATCCAGGTCAAAGAGATCGTTCGCGGCCGGCCAGGGGTGGCTGCGCGTCGCCGCGCCTTCCATCTCGAGCACGTGCCCGGCAAACCCACGGGGCGAACCACCGCACTCGGCAAAATAACGTTGGGCGTTCAGGTCCACCACATAGGTGGTCATATCATGGGTCAGTATGGCCACGAATTGGCCGTCATCACTGGCATAGGCGTACTGAAACTGTCCTTTGATGCCGTCGCCGTTCAGGGCGCTACCGGTCAATTGGGACAAGGCACGCGTGACGATTTCGGTCAGCATGGGTCGTTCCTCCGAAAAATGCGCCGGCAGGATGCCGGCAGCGAAGGCGCGAACGACAAGCACCGGCGCCGCGCTTGCAGCGGCGTCTGGCGTTGGACGGGAAGCCGGGTAGACGGCTGTCGCGCATCCCGTCGGCAACAGCTACTACGTGTTGAAAAGCTTACACCCGCAAGCCGGGCAAGCTCAAATTTGCCTTGTGCACGAACGGTGTTGCGGTGCAGCACCCTGTGACGACGCCACTTTCGGCCGATTATGCGGCTGCAACCGGCACGCCGCCTATCTCTGCGTCACCGTTATTCTGGCGCAGCCATTGTTCGCGGCGCAGTCGATACAGCACGTGCTCGCGCAGCTTGTGCCCCTCGGGCAAGGCGGGATGATCGAACGTGCCGGGCTCGGCCTGCATGCCCAGACGCCTCATCACTGCCTGCGAACGCTGGTTGCCCACGGCGGTGAACGCCACAATTTCGGGAAGGTGCACCTGGTCGAAGCCCACGCGCAGCGACGCCTCGGCCGCTTCGCTGGCGTAGCCCCGCCCCCAAAAGGGACGAGCCAGCCGCCAGCCCACTTCGACGCCTGGCGCAAACGGAAGCAGGGCCGGCAACGGCTTGATGCCGACAAAGCCGATGAACGGCGCCGCGCCAGGCGCTTCCACCGCCCAAAAGCCCCAGCCGTGCTCGTCGATGCCCGCTGCCAGCCGCTGGGCCATCGCATCGCTTTGCTCGGTGGAAAGCGGGATCAGGAATTCCGTTACGCAAGGGTCGGCATTCATGGCGGCGAAGGGCTTGCGGTCGTCCGCCCGCCATTGCCGCAGCACCAGACGCGGTGTTTCTACTTCAAGAGATAACGACATGTCGCACTTCCTTGTCTTGCGCCCAGGTCCGCAGCCCCTGAACCATTGCCAACGTATACACTCCAACGAATTCTGCCATGCCAAAGGAATTGTCTGCCATGCGCCTGTCCCTGTCGAAGCTGCCGCGCCCGTTGGGTGCGCTGCTGTTCTCCTCCTTCCTGGCCTTCCAGGCCGGCGCCGCCAATCTTCCGGCCGGCGTTTCGGAGGCCGCCTCGGTTGAAGGCATCACCGAATATCGCTTGGCCAATGGCCTTCGGGTGCTGCTGGTACCCGACGAATCCAAACCATCCACCACGGTCAACATGACGTACCTGGTCGGCTCTCGCAACGAGAACTACGGCCAGACCGGCATGGCTCACCTGCTTGAACACATGCTGTTCAAGGGCACGTCCACCACCCGCAACGCCATGGGCGAGTTTTCGCGCCGAGGCTTGCAAGCCAACGGGTCCACCTCCAGCGACCGCACCAACTACTTCGCCAGCTTTGCCGCCAACCCCGACACCTTGAAGTGGTATCTGGGCTGGCAGGCCGACGCCATGGTCAATTCCTTGATCGCCAAGGAAGACCTGGATTCGGAAATGACCGTCGTCCGCAACGAAATGGAAAGCGGCGAAAACAGCCCTTCACGCATCCTGATGCAAAAGATGCAGGCCGCCGCCTACCAGTGGCACAGCTACGGCAAGAACACCATCGGCGCGCGCTCCGACGTTGAAAACGTAGACATCGGCCAGCTGCGCGCCTTCTATCACGAGTACTACCAGCCCGATAACGCCGTGCTGATCGTGGCCGGCAAATTCGACCCGCAAGCCACCCTGGCAGACATCGAGCAAACGCTGGGCAAGCTGCCCAAGCCCGAGCGCAAGCTGCCGCCCGAATACACCGTGGAACCCGTGCAGGACGGCGAACGCTCCGTCACGCTGCGCCGCACGGGCGGCACGCCGCTGGTTGCCGCGATGTACCACATCCCCGCCGCCGGCAGCCCCGACTTCGTGCCGCTGGACCTGGCCACCGTGATCTTGTCCGACACGCCGTCGGGCCGCCTGTACCACGCGCTGGTCGCCACGAAAATGGCCTCGGGCGTATTTGGCTTCACCATGGAAAACCGCGATCCGGGCCTGGCGATGTTCGGCGCGCAGTTGCCGCCCGGCAAAGACCTGGACGCCGCCATGAAGACGCTGACCGGCACGCTGGAATCGTTGGGTAAAAAGCCGTTCACTCAGCAAGAACTGGACCGCGCCCGCAGCAAGTGGCTGACCGCATGGGAACAAACCTACAGCGATCCCGAGCAAGTCGGCGTGGCACTGTCCGAAGCCATTGCGGCCGGCGACTGGCGCTTGTTCTTCTTGCAGCGCGACCGCGCCCGCAAGGCCACGCTGGCTGAAGTCCAGCAGGCGGCCACCACGTACCTGCTGCAAAGCAATCGCATCGAAGGCCGTTATATCCCCACCGAAAAGCCGCTGCGCGCACCGCAGACGCAACGCGTGGACCTGACCGCCGTGTTCAAGGACTACAAGGGCGACCCGGACTTCAAGGCCGCCTCGGCCTTTGACCCCACCCCGGAAAACATCGACAAGCTGACGCAAAGGAAGAAGCTGGACCTGCCCAACGGGCCGGTTCAACTGGCGCTGCTGCCCAAGGCGACGCGCGGCAACCGCGTGCAGGCGCAGATGCTGATCCAGTTCGGCAACGAGAAAGACCTGCGCGGGCAACGCGTGAACGCCAGCGCGGTGGCCGACCTGCTGATACGCGGTACGGCCAAGCTGTCGCGCCAGGACATCCAGGATCGGCTGGACAAGCTCCAGGCTGAACTTGGTTTCAGCGGCGGCGGCACCACGTTGAAGATCGCCATGTCGACCAAGGGCGAAAACCTGCCCGAGCTCACTGCCCTGGCGCTGGACATCGTGCGCAACGCCAACTTCCCGAAAGAGCAGTTGGACGAATACCAGCGCCAGCTGGAAACGTCGATTCAAAACGCCATGACCGAACCGTCAGCGCTGGCCGGACGCACCCTGGCCCGCCAGGACAATCCGTGGCCCGTGGATGACCTGCGCTACGTGCCCACGTTCGAAGAGTCGCTGACGAATGTACGTGGCCTGAACCGCGACGCGCTCGTCAAATTCCACGCCAAGTTCTACGGCGCCGGCAAGATCGAGTATTCCGCCGTCGGCGACTTTGAACCGGCGGCCGTCGAAAAGGCCATCAAGACGGGCCTTGCCGGCTGGAAGAAGGCGCCCGCCTACACGCGCGTGCCCAACCCGTATCGCGACATCCCCGCCAAACAGTTCGATATCGACACGCCTGACAAGGCCAATGCGTTCTACTTGTCGCGCATGCCGCTCAAGCTGCAAGACACCGATGCCGACTACGCGGCACTGTATCTGGGCAATTACCTGTTCGGTGCGTCGGAAACGTCACGCTTGTGGAATCGCGTGCGCGAGACCGAAGGGCTGTCGTACAACGTGCGCAGTTCGTTGTCGGTGTCCTCGTTCGAACCCAGCGCCAGCTGGACCATGTACGCCATCTACGCGCCGCAGAATCGTGAACGGCTGGAAAAGGCCATCAACGAGGAACTGGCTCGCGTGCTGAAAGACGGCTTTTCCGACAAGGAAATCACCGATGGCATCAACGCGCTGCTCAACTACCGCAACCTGGCGCGCGCGCAGGACGACATCCTGGCCAGCACCTGGCTGGACTATCTGCAACGTGGTCGCACGTTTGAGTGGTCAGCCGAGATGGACAAGAAGATCTCGGCCCTGACGCCAGATGCGGTCAACGCCGCGCTGCGCAAGTACCTGCGTCCCGACGGCTTCAGCACCGCCGTCGCCGGCGACTTCAAGAAGAAAGCCGCGCCTTGACCTGAACCGATCCGGGTACTGCCGGCGCCTGAGCGCGCCGGACCCCGCGGTTACGCCCTAGCCCCTGCCGGATGACGGCAGGGGCTTTTTTGCGCCATCTGCCGTCCCGGCGGTAAGGAAAGTTTCCCTGGAGGGCCGCGACCATGCCAAGACCATGCCAAAAACGGGGAGATTTTTCACTATCACGCTTATTACTCGGTTATTTGGAAAGATGTTTTCAACAAGCAAGGGTTTATCCCAGGTTGGATCAAGCGCAGAATTCAGTCATCGGGAACAAACAACGAACCACGACGGAGGGCCGCCGGATTCGGTCCCCATCCAAGATGATACGGAGGTCTCAATCATGAAAACCCTAACCACCACCCTGTTGCTATCCCTGGCGCTTGTTGGCGTTGGCGCCCAAGCCGCCGGTCTGGAACAAGCCAAGACCCGCGACCAGGTCGTGACCGAATTGCAGCAAGCCAAGGCCAGCGGCCAATACACGTTTGGCGAACTGGACTACCCGCCCGCCCAACCCCAGGCAGCCAGCCTGAGCTCGGACGAAGTGCGCGCCCAGCTGCAACAAGCCAAGATCAGCGGCGAATACACCTTTGGTGAACTGCAATACCCGCCCGTCATTGCCACCTCGGCCAGCGCGAAGTCCCGCGCCCAGGTGCAGCAGGAACTGGCGCAAGCCAAGGCCAGCGGCCAGTACACGTTCGGCGAGCTCGAATACCCGCCGATCACCCGGTGAGCTGCTTGCTGTAGCCCGGCCGGTCTCGGGCGGCATCATGGCCTGGGACCGGTTTTTTCCGGCACAGCGGCAACCGCAGTAGTAGTAGCAGTACTTAGCAGTTGAAGTACCAGCAGTTGAAGTACCAGCAGTTGAAGTACCAGCAGTTGCAGTACCAAGCAGTTGAAGTACCCAGCAGTTGAAGTACCCAGCAGTTGAAGTACCAGCAGTTGAAGTACCCAGCAGTTGAAGTACCAAGCAGTTGCAGTACCAGCAGTAAGGCCGCGGCGAGCCAGCCGCGGCCTTTTTACGTTGGGCGATCCTCCACGCCTCCGGGGCCAGGATGATCGCGCATTGCCAAACGCCCCCCAAAAAGAAAAAGCCGCGATTTCCATCGCGGCTTTTTAGCGTCCTTCAACCCGATCAGCTGAAGAATTCCTTCACCCGATCCGTCCAGGACTTGCTTTGCGGCGAGTGGCGATCGCCCCCGTCGTTCAGCGACGTCTCGAACTGGCGCAGGATGCTCTTCTGGTCTTCGCTCAGGCGCACCGGCGTTTCCACCACCACGTGGCAGTACAGATCACCCGGATAGCTGCCGCGCACGCCGCGGATACCCTTGCCGCGCAAGCGGAAAGTCTTGCCCGACTGCGTGCCCTCGGGAATCGAGATCTCGGCCTTGCCACCCAGCGTGGGCACCTGCAATTCGCCGCCCAGTGCCGCCGTGGTGAACGGAATGGTCAGCTCGCAGTGCAGGTCGTCGCCATCGCGCTGGAAGATCTTGTGCTGCTTGATGTGGATTTCCACATACAGGTCGCCCGGAGGACCGCCGTTGATGCCCGGTTCGCCATTGCCGCTGGAGCGGATGCGCATGCCGTCATCAATGCCGGCCGGAATCTTCACCTGCAAGGTCTTGTTGCGGCGGATGCGGCCCACGCCATCGCACGACGGGCACGGGTCGGTGATTTCCTTGCCGTTGCCGTGGCAGGTCGGGCAGGTTTGCTGCACGCTGAAAAAGCCCTGCTGCATACGCACGGCGCCCGAGCCACCGCAGGTGCGGCAGGTCTTGGGCGACGTGCCGACCTTGGCGCCGGAGCCGTGGCAGGTGTCGCAGTTTTCCCAGCTGGGCACGCGGATCTCGGTGTCGAAACCGGCGGCAGCCTGTTCCAACGTGATTTCCAGCGCGTATTTCAGGTCGGCGCCACGATACACCTGCGGGCCGCCGCGACGGCCGCCGCCGCCCGCGCCGCCAAAGATCTCGCCAAAGATGTCGCCGAAGGCGTCGGCAAAGCCGCCGCCCATCCCTGCCCCGCCCATGCCGGCGGAATTGGGATCCACGCCCGCATGGCCGTAGCGGTCATAGGCGGCACGCTTTTGTTCATCGCCCAGGACCTCGTAGGCTTCCTTGGCTTCCTTGAACTTCTCTTCGGCTTCTTTGCTGTCCGGATTGCGGTCCGGATGGTATTTCATGGCCAGCTTTCGATAGGCCTTCTTGAGTTCGTCGTCCGAGGCGTTTTTTGCTACGCCCAGAACTTCGTAATAGTCGCGTTTTGCCATGATCCGTGGGCTCGAATAGAGCCGTCTTTTCAGTGCTACAGAATGAGTACGCCCGGTAGGCGGATTTCTCCGGCTACCGGGCGGCAGAGGCTGGTCAGCGCCCGGCCATTATTGGTCGCGCTTGACTTCCTTGAAGTCGGCGTCGACGACGTTGTCGTCCACCGGCTTCGCGTTATCGGCCGCTTGCTGCTGGCCGGCGGCTTGTTGCGCCTGCATGTCGGCGTACATCTTTTCGCCCAGCTTCTGCGACGCGGTCGACAAGGCTTCCACCTTGGCGTCGATCGCGGCCTTGTCGCCTTCCTTCAGCGTGTCTTCCAGGTCCTTGATGGCGGCCTCGATGCTTTCCTTTTCGGAAGCTTCGAGCTTGTCGCCGTACTCGGTCAACGACTTGCGGGTGGCGTGCACCAGCGCATCGGCCTGGTTGCGCGACTGAGCCAGTTCGGCAACGCGGTGATCTTCCTCGGCGTTGGCCTCGGCATCCTTGACCATGCGTTGGATCTCGTCTTCCGACAGACCCGAGTTGGCCTTGATGGTGATCTTGTTTTCCTTGCCGGTACCCTTGTCTTTCGCGGACACATGCAGGATGCCGTTGGCGTCGATGTCGAACGTGACTTCGATTTGCGGCATGCCGCGCGGCGACGGCGGGATCCCTTCAAGATTGAACTCGCCCAGCGCCTTGTTGCCCGCGGCGATTTCGCGTTCGCCCTGGAACACCTTGATCGTCACGGCCGGCTGGTTGTCGTCAGCGGTCGAGAAGGTTTGCGAGAACCGGGTCGGGATCGTCGTGTTCTTCTGGATCATCTTCGTCATCACGCCGCCCAGGGTTTCGATACCCAGCGACAGAGGCGTCACGTCCAGCAGCAGCACGTCCTTGCGGTCGCCCGACAGCACGGAACCTTGGATGGCGGCGCCAGCGGCGACGGCTTCGTCAGGGTTCACGTCCTTGCGCGGATCCTTGCCGAAGAATTCCTTCACCTTTTCCTGGACCTTGGGCATGCGGGTCATGCCGCCGACCAGGATCACGTCGTCGATGTCGGAAACCTTCACGCCGGCGTCCTTGATGGCGACGCGGCAGGGCTCGATCGTGCGTTCGATCAGTTCTTCAACCAGCGCTTCCAGCTTGGCACGCGTGATCTTCAGGTTCAAGTGCTTGGGACCCGAGGCATCCGCCGTGATGTACGGCAGGTTGATTTCGGTCTGCTGGGCCGAGGACAGCTCGATCTTGGCCTTTTCAGCAGCTTCCTTCAGGCGTTGCAGCGCCAGCACGTCCTTGGACAGATCAACGCCTTGTTCTTTCTTGAACTCGGAGATGATGTAGTCGATGATGCGCTGGTCGAAGTCTTCGCCGCCCAGGAAGGTGTCGCCGTTGGTCGACAGCACTTCAAACTGCTTTTCGCCGTCAACGTCAGCGATTTCGATGATGGACACGTCGAACGTGCCGCCACCCAAGTCATAGACGGCGATCTTGCGGTCGCCCTTTTCGGTCTTGTCCAGGCCGAACGCCAACGCGGCCGCGGTGGGCTCGTTGATGATGCGCTTGACTTCCAGACCGGCGATGCGGCCGGCGTCCTTGGTGGCCTGGCGCTGGCTGTCGTTGAAGTAGGCGGGCACGGTGATCACGGCCTCGGTCACTTCTTCGCCCAGGTAGTCCTCGGCGGTCTTCTTCATCTTGCGCAGCACGTCGGCCGACACTTGGGGAGGCGCCATCTTCTTGCCGCGCACTTCGACCCAGGCATCGCCGTTATCGGCGCGCGCGATGGTGTAGGGCATCAGGTCGATGTCCTTTTGCACGGCCTTTTCTTCGAACTTGCGGCCAATCAGGCGCTTGACTGCGTACAGGGTATTGCGGGGATTGGTCACGGCCTGACGCTTGGCGGGAGCGCCAACCAGGGTCTCGCCGTCGTCCATGTAGGCGACGATCGAGGGGGTGGTACGGGCGCCTTCCGCGTTTTCAATGATTTTGACCTGCCCGCCGTCCATCACAGCCACGCAGCTGTTGGTCGTGCCCAGGTCAATGCCAATAATCTTGCTCATGGTGGGTTACCTTGAATTGATCTATGAAAATAGAGAGAAACTTCTTGTCCCCACATAACTGGGGTTAGTCGCAGGGTTTTCAAGACGCCTTGCCGGAATTTTCCGCATTCGGGTCCTGCAACCGCGAAATTGCCGCCGTGAACTGGGGCAATCCGGGCCAACCGGTGATACGACCCAGCCGTTTGCCAGCCCGGTACAGCACGAAAGTGGGGACACCATGCAGGGAAAAGCGCCGGCCCAGGGGTTCGTCGGCGTAAACGTCGGCCTCGAACCAGGTCAGGCCCAGCTTCAGCAACGTTTCCTGGTGCAGCAGCGCCGCCTGCTTGAAAAGATTGCAGTTATAGCAATCCTGTCCCCATAAAAACACACAGCGCAGATCCGTTCCCGGCGCCTGGACCACGGTGGCATCAAAGCCCTCGGTGTCGACATGACGCATGCCGAACACCTGGAAGACTTGAGCCGGATCGAAACGGGGATCGGTCATGACACGCGGCCGGCGTTTCAGCCTTGGCCGGCCGATACGACTACCAGCGCCGGACGCAGCGTGCGGTCGGCAATGGCGTAGCCCTTTTGCAGCAGCTGCACCACCGTGTTGGCGGGTTGCTCGTGGGGGATCGACGAAATCGCCTGATGCAGGTGCGGGTCGAATTTGTCGCCCTGGGCCGGCGCGATGTCCTTGAGCATGTTGCGCTCGAACGCGGCCGACAACTGCTTCAGGGTGACTTCGACGCCTTCGCGCAGCGTCTGGACGGTCTGGTCGGGCTGGGCCAGGGCGGCTTCAAGGCTGTCCTTGACCGGCACCAGGCTTTCGGCAAACGATTCGATGCCGAACTTGCGCGCCTTGGACACTTCTTCCTGCGCGCGGCGGCGCACATTTTCAGCTTCGGCGTGCACACGCAGAAGCTGATCGTGCTGCTCATTGACGGTAGCTTGGGCGGCGTCCAGCTGGGCGCGCAACTCGTTCAGCTCGGCCTCTGCCGCGCCCTGGTCGGCGGGTGCCGCGTCGGCGTTCTGGCCGGCTTCGGGCGTCTTATCTACAGGCTCGTGGGGTGCCGTCATGGGGAATCCTCCAAAAAGAATGGCTTTCGCAGACATGAATGGGGGCCAATACCCCTATTTCAAGCCCGGGAAAGGGAAATATTCCCTGACGGCGCCCGCCCGAGGCAGCAAGCCCGCCCGGGCTTGGCCCGGCGGGGCCGGCTGCTTACTTCTTGTGGGGCTGCGCCGGGGCGACCGGGTCGCTGGCGGGGAAGCTCTCTTCGAGCCCGCGATCCACCTTGTCGTCATCGTCGTCCGGTTCAGGACGGATGGCGATGGGATCGCTGGCGGGAAAGGTCTCGGCTAGCGCTTCATCCAGATCGTGTTCGACCTGATCCTCGTCCACCGGGGTGGCAACGGTCCCCTTTTTTACGCTCTTGCCGCTCTTGGGATCATGGTGCATGCGCCTTCTCCTTCAAGTCCGTGTTGGCCTGGATCTTCAACGGCCAGCCCTGCAAGTTGCGTTCCACCAAAGTGGCCAAGCCGGCGATCCATGCGGGATCGTCGTTCAGCGCAGGGATGTAACGAAACTGCTTGCCGCCCGCCTCAATAAAGGCGTCCCGGCATTCCAGGCTGATCTCTTCCAGGGTTTCCAGACAGTCTGCCACAAATCCCGGGCACACCACATCCACCTCGGTAACACCCGAAGCGGCTAACGCTTTCAGGGTCGGTTCGGTATAGGGCTCAAGCCAGCGGGCAGTACCAAAGCGGCTTTGGAAGGTGACTTCGATCTGTTCGCGCGGCAGCGACAGCCGCTGGGACAACAGGCGGGCCGACTCCATGCAGTCGCGGTAGTAGGGGTCGCCCAGTTCGATGGAATATCGCGGCAAGCCGTGAAAGCTCATGACCAGCTTCTGCGGCTTGCCGTGGTCGCGCCAGAACGACTCGATGCGGGCGGCCAGCGGGTCCAGCCAGGCGGGGTCCTCGTGAAAGCGCTTGGTAAAGCGCAGTTCAGGCTGATCCCGCAGGCGCCCGGCATGGCGGGTAACCGCGTCCACGACCGTGGCCGTGGTGCTGGCCGCGTATTGCGGGTACAGCGGCACGGTCAGGATGCGTTCGCAACCGGCCGCGCGCAAACGGGTGATGGCGTCGGGGATGGACGGGTTGCCGTAGCGCATGCCCAGTTCCACCACGGCGTCGATGCCCGCCGCCTCCAGCGCGGCGCGTACGCCGTCCGCCTGACGCTGGCTATAGACCATCAGGGGCGACCCTTCTTTCAGCCAGACGCCCGCATAGCGCGGCGCCAGCTTCTTGGGTCGCAGCGTCAGCACCAGCCCGTACAGGATGGGTTTCCATAAATAACGTGGAATTTCAATGACGCGGGGGTCGGACAGGAATTCGCCCAGGTATTTGCGGATGCCCTGTTTGTCCGGCGTATCCGGCGTACCCAGGTTGACCAGCAGCACCCCGACTTTGCCGGGCGCGCGGGCCGGCGGGTCTTCGTTGAAGGGGTCCTCCTGCTCGGCTTCCGGCAGGTAGCGTTCAGGCCACAGGTACTTGAACAGGCGAAGAAACACAAAAACTCCCCTTCCTCCGCGAGGAGGATGTAGCTTTGAATGGGACTACTGGTTGTGGCTGAGCGCGTTGGACAGCAGGCGCGCCGTGATGTCCACGATGGGAATCACGCGTTCGTAAGCCATGCGGGTCGGGCCGATGACGCCCAACGTGCCCACGACCTTGCCGTCCACGCCATAGGGCGCGGTAATGACCGAGACCTCTTCCATGGGCACCAATTGGGAATCGCCGCCGATGTAGATCTGCACGCCCTGTGCGCGGCTGGACACGTCCAGCAGTTGCAGCAGGTCGGTCTTTTTCTCGAACAGCGAGAACATCTTGCGCAGCCGATCCATGTCGGACGCGATATCGGTAACGTCCAGCAGCTTGCGCTCGCCCGAGATGACCATGGTGTCGCCGTCTTCCGCGGCCTCGGCGCTGGCCTCGACCGCCGCCTGCATCAGCCGCGAAATGTCTTCGCGCAGCTGGGCCAGTTCGGTCGATAGCGTCTGGCGCACGGCGTTGAACGACTTGCCCGCGAAATGCATGTTGAAGAAATTGCCGGCTTCCAGCAATTCCGCCTCGGCGTAATCGCGCTGGACAAAGAGAATGCGGTTCTGGACATCGCCATCCGGCGTGACGATGATAAGCAGCACGCGCTTGTCCGACAGCCGGATGAATTCGATCTGCCGGAACACCTGGGCGCGCTTGGGGGTCAGCACCACGCCCGCGAATTGCGTCAGGTTGGACAGCAACGCGGCGGCGGCGTTGACGGCGCGGGTAGGTTCGGCCGCCGACAGCATTTCGCCCATGTTGTGCGGTTGCAGCTGATAAGACTGCACGGCCAGCAGGGAATCGACGAACATGCGATAGCCTCGCGGCGTAGGCACGCGGCCGGCGGAGGTGTGCGGGCTATGGATCAGCCCCAGCTCTTCCAGGTCCGCCATGACATTGCGGATGGTGGCCGGGGACAAGTCAAAGACTTTCGATAGCGTCCGCGAGCCGACGGGCTGCCCATCGGCGATGTAGCGTTCTATCAACGCTTTCAGTAGTGCGCGTGCGCGGTCATCCATAGCGGGCATTTTAAGGAATCTTTTAGGATAAAGGCGATTTTTGTCCCGCAAGCAGATATGCGGCCCCATATAATCGGCTAATCGGCCCATTCCGGGCAGGTTTTGGCTTCGGCTTCGCCCTTTTGATACGCCCGCATCCATGCACTTTCCTACCGTCGCCCTGATCGGCAGATACCAGGACACCGGCCTGGACACCCCGCTAAGAGCCCTTGCGCACGCGCTGACGCAAGCGGGCCGGCATGTGCTGATCGATGCCGACACCGCGCGCAACACCGGCCTGACCGAATACCCAATAGCTACCCTTGAAGAGATTGGCCAGAACGCATCGCTGGCCGTCGTGATGGGCGGCGACGGCACGGTGCTGGGCGCCGGCCGGCATCTGGCGCCATTTGGTGTCCCCCTGGTGGGCATCAACCACGGGCGCCTGGGCTTCATCACCGACATCCCGCTGCAAGACGCGCACGGTGCATTGGCGCGCGTGCTTGAAGGCAGCTTCCAGATTGAAGAACGCATGCTGCTGGAAGGCAGCGTGTGGCGTGGCGACCAGAAAATGTATTCCGCGTCGGCGCTCAACGACGTCGTGCTGAACCGCGCCGGGCGCGGCGGCATGATCGAAGTGCGTGTCGAACTGGACGGCGCCTTCATGTACACACAGCGCGCCGATGGCCTGATCATCGCCACCCCTACCGGCTCGACCGCGTATGCGCTGTCCGCCAACGGCCCCATCCTGCACCCCGGCATGAACGCCATGGTGCTGGTGCCCGTGGCGCCGCAAACGCTGTCGAACCGCCCCATCGTCATCCCGGACACCGGTGTGCTGAACATGACGCTGACCGCGATGGGCCGCGTGGAAGTGGGCGCCAGCGTGCATTTCGACATGCAGACCTGGTCCGACCTGCAACCGGGCGACCGCATCGTCGTGCAGCGCGCGCCGTACACCATCCGCTTCGTGCACCCCGAGGGCTACAGCTTCTTTTCCACCTTGCGCCGCAAGCTGCATTGGAACCTGATGCCCCAGGCCACCGACAACGTAGAGTAGTAAGCGCCCCGACATGCTGCGCACCCTGCATATCCGCGACTTCGTCATCGTCGAACAGACCGAAATCCATTTCGGCCCCGGCTTCACCGTGTTCTCCGGCGAGACCGGGGCGGGCAAATCCATCCTGGTGGACGCGCTGGCGCTTGCGCTGGGCGAACGCGGCGACGCCAGCATGCTGCGCGAAGGCGCACCGCGCGCCGACATCACTGCCGTGTTCGATACGCCGAAGTCATTGCACAGCTGGCTGAACGAACGCGAGATCGACGTCGATGACGAACTGTCGCTGCGCCGGGTCATCGACGCGCAGGGCCGCAGCCGCGCCTACATCAACGGCACGCCCGCCACCGTGGGGCAGCTGCGCGAATTGGGCGACAGCCTGGTCGACATCCACGGCCAACACGCCCATCAAAGCCTGATGCGCCCCGACGCACAGCGCGATCTGCTGGACGCGCACGGCGGCCATGCCGATCTGCGCCAGGCCGTGGGTCAGGCGTGGAAGCAATGGCGCGCGCTGGCGCGACAACTTGAAGCCGCCGAAAAAGACGCCGCTAGCCTGGCCAACGAACGCGACCGGCTGCAATGGCAGGTGGACGAACTGGATCAGCTGGCACTGGGCCCCGACGAATGGGAATCCTTGCAGTCCGAGCACACGCGCTTGTCGCATTCGCAGTCGCTGCTGGACGGCGCCTCGCAAATCCTGGAAGCGCTGGACGGCGAAGGCGATTCCGCGCACCACCGCGTCACAGCCGCCAATCACCGCATTCAGCAAATGCTGCGGCATGACCCCGGCCTGCAAGGTGTGTACGACGAACTCGAGTCCGCCCGCATCGCCATCAGCGAAGCCGTGTCCGACCTGAACAACTACGTCAGCCGCGTCGATCTGGACCCCAAGCGCTTGGCCGACGTCGAAGCACGCCTGGGCCTGGTGTTCGAGACCGCGCGCAAATTCCGCGTCGAGCCCGACGCCCTGTGCGAATTGCGCGATTCCCTGCATGCCGAGCTGGCCGCCTTGCAAGCGGCGGGCGATATCGATGCGCTGCGGGCTCAGTCAGTTGCGGCGCAGTCGCAATACGACACGGCGGCGGCCAAGCTGACGAGCGCCCGCCGCAAGATTGCCAAGGACCTGGGCAAGCAAGTCACCCAGGCCATGCAGACGCTGGCCATGCAGGGCGGCAAGTTCGAACCCACCTTGACCGCCGCCGCGCCGTCCGCGCACGGCAACGAGCAGGTTGAATTCCTGGTGGCCGGCCACGCCGGCACCACCCCGCGCCCCCTGGCCAAAGTGGCTTCGGGCGGCGAGTTGTCGCGGATTTCGCTGGCGCTGTCCGTCATTGCCAGCCGCGCGGCGCGCGTGCCGACGTTGATCTTCGACGAAGTCGACAGCGGCGTAGGCGGCGCGGTGGCCGAAGCCGTGGGCAAGCTGCTGCGCGAGCTGGGCGAACGCCATCAAGTGCTGTGCGTGACCCACTTGCCCCAGGTAGCCGCCTGCGCGAACAACCAATTCCTGGTCAGCAAGACGGAATCTCGCGGCACCACGCGCTCCAGCATCGAAGAACTGGACGCGGCGGCGCGTGTTGAGGAAATCGCCCGGATGCTGGGCGGCATCAAGCTGACCGCCACCACGCGCGAGCACGCCCGCGAAATGCTGGAAGGTTTCGGCCAGCCCGCGGCCTGAGCCGGTTGAGCGCAGCCGGGGGCAAGTCCAGCCCTGGCTCCAAGGCAAATTCGCGCGAACGCCGTACAAAATGCGGCCCGAAGCCGCGAGAAAGCCATGCAAAAACCAGGCAAAGCCAGGCAAAAGCCCCGCCCCCTCGCAGACAAAAAAAAGCCCCTTCATCAAGAAGGGGCTTTTGATCTCACTGGCCCGCAACGAGCGCGGCCACGGACCGTGGGGCGGACGCTAGCGGTTTAGCGCCCTTTCACGCAGCTGCTGCACACGCCGTACAACACCATCGCGTGGCTTTCCAGCGCGAAACCGTTGTCCTTGGCGATCTTCTGCTGGCGCTTTTCGATCTCCGGGTCTGAAAACTCGACCACGGTGCCGCAATTCGTGCAGATCAGGTGATCGTGGTGATCGCCGTCGTTCAGTTCGAACACAGCCTTGCCGCTGTCGAACTGGCTGCGGGCCAGGATGCCGGCCTGCTCGAACTGGGTCAGCACACGGTAGACGGTTGCCAGGCCGATTTCGACGTTTTCGCCGATCAGCGCGCGGTAGACGTCTTCGGCGCTAAGGTGGCGTTGGTCGGATTTGCGGAAAATATCAAGAATTTTCAGGCGCGGAAACGTCGCCTTCAAACCCATGTTCTTCAGTTCGCTTTGGTCGCTCATGGTGTAATCGCTCTCCGTCCGCGTAGGCATGGGCAGGATCAAGGGTGCACCGCGAGTCGGCTCACCTGATTTCATGCCGCCTCGCGGAACTATCCTTATGAAACCTTTATGATAACGGTTTTGTCTGCTTCCAAATAATAGGGGCGCGTAGTGTCCATGATTGCACGAATTCCCTCCCGCTCGCTGAAGACCGGATTGGCCGTCGCCGCCCTGGCCATTGCCCTTGCCGGCTGCTCGGGGGACAAGTGGGGCTTCCCCTACAAGGCCGGTGTCCAGCAAGGCAACTGGATCACCCAGGAGCAAGTCGCGCTGCTCCAGCCGGGCATGAGCCGCGAGCAAGTCCGCTTTGCGCTGGGCAGCCCTACCCTGACCAGCGTGCTGCACGCCAACCGTTGGGACTACCCCTACTATTACAAGCCCGGCTATGGCGAAGCCCGTGAACGCAAGTTCACCGTCTGGTTCGAAAACGACCGCCTGACCCGCTGGGAAGGCGACAAGCAGCCTGATTTGCAGCCCTATCAGCTGAACACGCCCAGCAGCACCGCCGACGAAAAGGCGGACAAGCGCCTGGACCAGGACGAAACCCGCATCCAAGAAGAGGAAGACCTGAAAAAGCGCGATGCCGCCGCTCCGGTCAGCCCGCTGAATCAGTACCCCGGCCAACCGGGCAACGCGCCCGAGCCGCTTCGGTAACCCCTCAAGGATTTTCTTCATGCGTATTGCAATTGCCGGCGCCAGCGGCCGTATGGGCCAGATGCTGATCGACGCCATCCTCAAGTCCACCGACCTGCAATTGGCAGTGGCGTTGGACCGCAATGGGTCGACGTCGCTGGGCCAGGACGCGGGCGCCCCGCTGGGCCAACAGACCGGCGTGCTGATCACCGATGATCTTGACGCGCTGGCCAACGCCGATTGCCTGATCGATTTCACGCGGCCCGAAGGCACGCTTGCCCACTTGCAGGCCTGCGTGAAGCACGGCACGCACGCCGTCATCGGCACCACCGGGTTCGACGACAACGGCCGCGCCGCCATCGAAGTTGCCGCGCAGAAAATCGGCATCGTGTTCGCGCCCAACATGAGCGTGGGTGTGAATGCCACGCTCAAGCTGCTGGACATGGCCGCCCGCATTCTCAATTCCGGTTACGACGTTGAAGTGTTTGAAGCGCACCATCGCAACAAGGTCGATGCGCCTTCGGGCACCGCGTTGAAAATGGGCGAGACCATTGCGTCCGCCTGGGACGTGGCGCTGCCGGACGTGGCCACCTGGAGCCGCCATGGCGACACCGGCGTGCGCAAGCCCGGTACCATCGGCTTTTCCGTGCTGCGCGGGGGCGACATCGTGGGCGACCACACCGTGTCGTTCTGCGGCATTGGCGAGCGCATCGAAATCACGCACCGTTCCAGCAGCCGCGCCACCTACGCAGAAGGCGCCCTGCGCGCGGCACGCTTCCTGCAAGACAAGCACAACGGCCTGTACGACATGCAATCCGTGCTGGGCTTCTGAGCCAGACGGCGGCGGTGCACGCCGCGCCGCCGGAGCGCCGGCCGCCGGATCGCCGGGCGCCGGATCGCCGGCCGCCGGAGCGCCGGGCGCCGGAGCGCCGGGCGCCGGAGCGCTCGCCACAAAACCAAAAAGGATCCCTCGGGATCCTTTTTTATCGCACCGTTCGCACCGCGCCCTACACCACCACAGGCTCGGGTTCCAGCATGACACCGTAGCGCGCCTGCACCGACGCTTGAATCGCGCCGGCCAACGCCATGATGTCGGCAGCGTTGGCGCCGCCGCGATTGACCAGCACCAGCGCCTGCCTGTCATGCACCCCCGCCGCGCCCAGGGCCTGCCCCTTCCAGCCGCACTGGTCGATCAGCCAGCCGGCTGCCAGCTTGTAGCGGCCGTCCGGTTGCGCGTACGACACCAACCCGGGAAAGCGTTCGGCCAGATCGTCCCGCACGTCGGCGGTCACGATGGGGTTCTTGAAAAAACTGCCGGCGTTGCCGGTCACGGCGGGGTCCGGCAGCTTTGCGCGGCGAATGTCGCAAACCGCGTCGAAAATGTCGCGCGCGCTTGGCACGCCATGGGCCAGCCGTTCGTGGCGTTGCAGGTCCGGGTAGCCCAGCACGGGGCGCCAGGGGCGCGGCAAGGCGAACCGCACGCTGACGATGATCCAGCGGCCGGGCGCGTCGTGCTTGAAGGTGCTATCCCGGTACGAAAAGCGGCAATCGGACGGGCCCATTTCAACAAGCCTTGCCGCCGTCACATCCCAGGCAGTCAGGCTATGGAAGCGCTGTTCGAACTCGACGCCGTAAGCGCCGATGTTCTGCACCGGCGCGGCCCCGACCGTACCGGGAATCAACGCCAGGTTTTCCAGGCCATCCCAGCCCTGATCGACGCAATGTTCGACAAAGCCATGCCAGCTTTCGCCACCCGCCGCTTCCACCAGGCGGACGTCGGGCGCGTCTTGCAACAGCTGCACGCCCCTGAAAGCCACCTTGGCCACCAGGCCGGAAACGCGTTCGGGCAGGACAACATTGCTGCCGCCGCCCAGCACCAGGAGGCTGTCCGCGCGGCGTGCCAAGTCGGACAAGGCCGGCAATTGCGCGGCATCGTCCAGTGTGACGAAGGCTTCAGCTTGCGACGCCAGACCCAGCGTATTGAGCCGGCTTAGATCGTGGGCGGCGGGAGTCAGCGCGGCTGGCGCCGTGTTGATAGCAGGGGCAGTTGACATGGGTGCTACGGGCTATGCTATAGTTTCGGTCTTCGCTCATATTACTTGATTGAGTGTTTTGGTTTGAGTACCCCGCTTTTCAACAGTCGCTCTTTATAGAGAACACGGCGAAAACGCGAAAAATCTCAGCCCAATGACAAGCTCGAAAAAATCATGTAAGATGCGCGCCTTCTGATCGATAACCAAGTTGATCAGAGTGCATAAGAAAACGGTTCTGAGCAGTTCATGACGGAACCCATGCGGGAGTAGCTCAGTTGGTAGAGCGCAACCTTGCCAAGGTTGAGGTCGCGAGTTCGAGACTCGTCTCCCGCTCCAAATTCAGATGTGCAGCGGTCAAGCAACCCCGTGTTCTTGATCTCTGCAGTCACCTAAGAAGGGCCCGACACTTGTTGTCCGGCCCTTTTTTCATTTCCGCCGCCATTAGCTGTGCCCGCCATTAGCTGCCCCCGCCAAAACCAGACCCCTGCCATTACCAGACTCCTCTGATTGCTTCTTGCGGATCCGGATGCTCTGCTCTTGGGTTGCATCGCGGACGCCGCGTCGCCGCGTTCGCCGCGCTCCGGAGGCTTGGCCATGACATTGACCCGCGCGGTGTTGCTGCACCGCTTGAAAACCGCCTGCTACACCATCAGCTCCATCGTGCTGATCAGCTGGGTGACCGATGCGCTCAATGAAGGGCTGATGTTCAAGCCTTTGCTGCGCTACTTCTACCCCACCACCGTTGAAAAGTATCAGCATCCGTTCACGGACCACCCCAGCCTGTTGATCTGGCTGGTTCCGTTGCTGGCGGGTTTGTCCTTGACGATTGCCTCGTCGGCGATGGCGGTGCACCACCTGAAGCGGCGGCCTCGGTATCGGCTAAGCGCCGCACCCGCCCCACCCTCACAATTGATCGGGCTGGCATCGGGCGGCCGCGCGCTGTCTTCTTTCTGCGCCGCCCGCGGTTCCTTCCAGCCACGCACATTCCATGCCCTGTATCGGCACGCCGACGAGCTGGCCGCGCTTGAAGCGCCATGCGCGGCCGCCGGGGTGCACCTTCAAGGCCATCCGTTGCCAGACGTGCAAGACATGCAAGACATGCAGCAGCATCACGCCCGCCTGCACCATCTACTGGCCGGCATCCGCCGCGCAGCTGGCCCCGACGCGGCCATCGGCTTTGACCTGAGCGGGCTGCCGGCCGAGCTGGCCAGCATCGCCACGCTGGCGGGTCCGCAGCACGACATCATGCTGTGCCAGGTCGACAAGCAGGGGCAAGCACGCACCTATCGCGTGGTGGCGGACATGCACGCCTGAAGCCCATGAGAGCCGCTCCGCCAAAAAAAAGCCCCCACCGGAAAACCGGCGGGGGCAGCGCATCACGCAACCATCGCGCGACGCTTAACGCTTAGTGCTTAACGCTGCATCCACGCATCGCGCCAATGCGAACCCGTGCCGGGCGCATAGTGCGACGGCGACTGGCTGCACCAGCCGCTGTACGGGAAGATCTTGCATTCAAACGTCTTACCCACGTTCACGACCTTGTCACCCGCCTTATAGATGGTGCCCGCCTTGTACTGCGGGTGCCCACCCACGGCTGCCTGCGCCTGCACCGTCACGGTGTGGCTGGCCTGGACTTCGCCGCGCGAGTTGCTCACCGTCAACGTAAAGCGGTAAGGCGTGTCCTTCGTGCTGGTCGGCGCGACAAAGCTGATGTCCGCCTGGTCCAACGCACCGGCGGAGATACCCGCGGGCACGGTCCAGCGGTAGCGCAGGTCCGTTCCGGTGGATGCCTTGCCGGACAAGACGACGCGCTCGCCGCCCTTGACCGTGGCGGGGCCGCTCAACTTGGCTTGCGGCGCAATGACTTCAGGCACCACGACCTTGGCCTTGGCTTTCACCACGTGAGTGGCGGTTGCGGTACGACCGCGCTCGTCCGTCACGGCCAGCTTGAACGTCAGGTTGCGATCCTGCGCCAGCGGGGGACCATAGAACGTAACGGTTGCGCCGTTGGCCTGTAGCCCGATCTCGTCCAGGCTCGTCCACACGTACTTCAGGCCTTGGCCCGTGGAACCGCTGGCCGACAAGGTGGCCGGCTGCAACGCCGCGACTTCAGCGGGACCGCTGATGCGAGCAACGGGCAGCGGAATCGGCGTGGGCTCCAGGTCGCAGGACTCGGGCATCTTCCACGGCTTGCCGTACTGCGCCGAGTTCTTGTCCGGCGCGGCGTCCACGTTCCAGTAGTTCTGGTGGTAGACCTTGCCGTTGTACGACACCGCTTCGTTCGGCACGTTGTACACCTTGCGGGCATCCCACGCGGGCGCGTTGGCGCACACGCCCGCCGCCTTCGCCTTGACCAGCACACCATGGTGCGTGGACGCGCTGCGCCCTTGCGAGTCGGTCACTTTCAGCGTGATGCGGTAGGCGACGTCCTTTGCGTTTTCCGGTGCAACAAAGCTGCCGTTGACGCCCTGCTCAACGAACGTCAGCGCGGGCTGGCTGCTCCACGCATAGTTCAAACCCTTGCCAGTCGAATCCGCGGCCGACAACACCACCTTGTCGCCCGCATTCGCTTGCACCGAGCCGACGACATGCGCTTGAGGCGCCTGCCCGCCGACGCTGTCGCCGCCCAGCAGCTCCGCCGCACGCACCAGATCGGGCTGCACGCCGATCGGACGAGCCGGATTGACGATGGGCACGGGGTTGCCGCTGTCCACCAGGATCTGCCGCATGACCTTGGGCGGGATATTGCCCAGGCCGCGCTCGCGCGCCAGGCTTTGCAGCCACGCCACGCTACCCGCAATGATGGGGTTGGCGGACGACGTGCCGCTGTACGCCGTGGTGTACAGGTTGTGCTGACCTTCCTTCCAGTCGGTGGTGGTGACGCGCCCACCCCAAGAGAACATATCGACGCGGCTGCCCGTTTCCGAGAACCACGCGACCTGGCCCTGCACCGGGTCGGCCGCGCCGACGTAGATGGCGCCCGAATCGCGCTTGGTACGGTCATAGCGTCCACGGAACCACGGGTCGTCCAGGTTGGCCGCGCCGTTGGCCGCCGCCAGCACCACGTGCACGCCCTTTTCCTTGGTCAGATACGAAATGGCGTCATAGACCACATCCACGTGTTCCACGGGCAACCAGCATGCCGTGGTCGGGCCGCAGCCGTTGCTGAACTTGTAGTGCACGCCGATCTGCACCACGTCGCCGGCCTGCAGCACGTTGCGCAGATCGACCATGCCGCTGGGGCTGTACTTGGTATAGCCGGCCTGCGCTTGCGGCACGATGCCCGTCACGCCATAGCCGTTGTCCTGCCCGAACATGATGCCGGCCGACATCGTGTCGTGCGAATCGGGCTTTTCCACATACTGCCCGTGATGCAGGAAAGGCTTGGGCAGATCAACGTGGTCGAAATCCCAATGGTTGATCTCGTTCGAAATCAGACGCACATTCGCGCCATAGTGCCCGGTCAAGCGCTGCGCCTCGAAGGCGTTGACGCCGCCCAACGGCCAATAGCCGGGCTTGGGCGACTGCATATAGTTCTGGCACGTCGGCGCCATTGCGCCGTCGCACTTGGTGTAGTCCGGCGTGCCGGGCGCCGCGCGCGTGATCGCCATGGCGGGATCGGCTTGCAGGCCGTCACCAATCGACATCGGCACGGGCTCGATCTGCGCGCTTTCCACCAACGGGTTTTCAAGCAGCTGCTTGACCAGCAATTCCGCGTCGCGGCCGCGCATCATCTCGGCCGAAATCTTGTAGTAGCGCGTAAGGTTATGGCGTTCCAGTGCCGCGATATCCTCGTAGTTGCGCATCATCGGCGACATCGGGATCAGCGGCTCCATGCCGGGCGTCAGGCGCGTCAGCGCATCCATGGCGCCGGCCACTTCGGGCGTGGGCGCCGTGCGCTGGGCCGGGTTGGGAGCTTCGGCCTTCAGCCGAACGTAAATAGGCCGGGGTTCGTCGGCTGACGCCGCATGCCCCGGAGCGGAAAACGCCGTGCCTAGTGCCAGCACGAGCATCGAAAACGGTATTTTGTTTTTCATGGCTATTCAGTGATTCGCCTTGACGGCGAATCCAACAACGCAAAAAGAAAGCCCACCTCCCATCGCTGAGAGGGGGCTGGCGTCCAACGCGGGCCAAGGCGTGTTGACCCTGGCCCGCGACACAACGACGGCTTACTTCACCAGATCCCAGGCCTGGGTCCAGTAGCCGCCCTTACCGGGCTCGTAATGGAACGGCGACTGGCCGCACCAGTTCGTGTAGGGCCACGGCTTGCACTCGTAGACCTTGCCCAGGTTCGTCACGCGCTCAAGCGCCTTGTAGGCAGTGCCGGCCTTGTAGGCGGGCGGCGTATCGCCGGTGCCACCATTGCCACCGTTACCGCCGGTGCCGCCATTACCGCCATTACCACCATTACCGCCTTCGTCAACGATGACTTCCGGCTTGCCCTTGACCGTCACAACGTGGGTCGCATCCGATGCGCCCTTGTCGTTACGCGTGGTCAGCATGAACGAGTACTGCTGGTCCTTCGTTTGCGTCGGCGCCACGAAGCTCAGCGTGGGCTGGTCCTTCACCGCGACGGTGATGCCGGCCGGCACGGTCCACGAGAACTTCAGGTCGGTACCGGTCGAGGCCGAGCCCGACAGCTGCACCTTCTGACCCGCTTGCACATTCACCGGGCCGGTGATGCTGGACAGCGGCGGGATCACCACGGGGTCCGGCTTGATCTCGGCCGCTTCCTTGGTCACCACAAAGTGGTACTTGCTGCCGTCCATCGAATAGACGTGCGACTTGTCCACACCTACGATCGGCGTCACGGTCTTGCCGTCAGCGCCCAACTGGCCGATGCGCACGCGCTTGGACGTGCCGTTGACGGCATTGCCCAGCACTTGCGTCCAACGCTCGCCCTGCACGGCGTTCTCGTCCAGCGGCACGCGCAGCTGTTCCAGGTATTCGCCGTTGCGCTTGGGGTCAGCCAAACGCCACACCAGCGAATCGCCCACCTTGGTTTCACCGATGGAGTACAGCGCGCCGATATCCGACGGCTTGATGACGTTGGACACGCCCTCGATGTTCACGTCGCCGCAAGCGCGATAGGACTCGCCCGAGGTCACGCCGTCGCCCACGTGGTTGGTGTTCCAGACGCTCATGATCAGATGGCGGCCGGTCTTGCCGGCGGGCAGCGTGCAGCTGTATTCCTGCTCACGACCTTCGCCCGCCGCGGCCGGCGTGAAGTCGCGCTGTTCGCAGAACTTTTCAAAGTCGGAGAATTGCAGCGGCTTGGTCGAGTCATACGGCATCTTCGTGATGAAGAATTGCAGCGACTTGGTGCGGTGGGCCACGGTGTGGTTCCACTTCAGCGTGACGTTGCCATTGGCGTCCGGCTTGAGCGTGGTGATGGGCCATTGGGCCAGCGCGTTCAGGCCGCGATGGGACGGCTTGGTGCCACCGTCGCACAGGCGGTCGCCCGGCGTGGTGGCAACGGTCTTTTCGCCGCCCGGCTTCTGCCAGACTTCACGCCAGTCGTACACGCTGCCGCCCTGCGCCTTGAATGCGGCGCAACCTTCGCTCTGACTGCCCGCGTGGCAATGCAGGATGCGCGCCTTCGGATGCGACATGGTGCCGTGAGCCAAAACCGAACCGGATACGGCCGCCAGTACCAGGCCGCCCACCAGAGTTAATTTGAATTTCGCCATTTTTTTATAAACACTTCAGAGTGAGGTTGAATAAATCACCTTCCATGCAGCACGCAGGACAAGGTGAATTCATTCTCGGCCGGAAGCCCTTTGATAATCAAAGTTGATAAACGATTCCTTAAAGCAATTTCCCCACACTCATTAAAAAAAATAATCTGGCGGCAAAAAAAATCCCCCGCGCTTTCGCACGAGGGACCAGGAACTTCATTTTTCCGCGTTATTCACTGCGGATTTTCAAGCAGTTTCAGCTCAGACTGAGAACAGTGAAGGGAATTACTTCACCAGGTCCCAAGCTTGCTGCCAAGCCAGGCCCTTGCCGGGAGCGTAGTGCAACGGCGAAGCGCTGCACCATGCGGTCACGGGCCAGATCTTGCACTCGTAGACCTTGCCGCCGTTGGTGACCTTGTCGCCAGCTGCGTACGTGGTGCCTTCCTTGTAGGCCGGGTATTGGCCGGTCTGACCGTCGTTGCCGCCGGTGTTGCCGCCTTCGTTACCGCCGGTGTTGCCACCGTCAGTGCCGCCGCCGGTTTGGGCTTGCTTCTTGACCAGGACCGAATGCGTCTTGCTCGACGAACCCTTTTCGTTCGTGACCTTGACGGTGAACGAGTAGGACTTGTCTTGCGTCAGCGTCGGAGCCGTGAAGCTCAGGTCAGCCTGGTTCAGCGCCGAAGCGGTGATGCCAGCCGGAGCCGTCCACTGGAACTTCAGCGTACCGCCACCGTTGTTCGAACCCTTGGCCGACAGCGAAACGCGCTCGCCAGCATTGGCCGTTGCCGGGCCAGTCAGTTGAGCCGTAGGCGCATTGATGACGACGGGCGGCGGATCCACCGGCTCGGCAGCCTTCTGGTCAATCGCGAAGCCAACCTTCTTGTTCAGGCCATAGACCTGGTTTTCGGTGTCGCTTTGCTGCGGCAAGACTTGGCCGTTGGACTGCATCTTGCCGACCTTGATGACGGACGACTTGTTGTTGACTTCCTTGGCCAGGGCGTACATCCACTGGGCGGCCTTTTCTTCACCGGCCTTGACGATGATCGAATGGCTTTCCAGATCGCCGGCACGGCTCAGATCGAACACGCGCAGGGTCATCTTCGAGCCGACGTTGACTTGGCCGCCTTGCAGCGCGCCGCTGGCTTGCCATTGCACGTTGGCAGGCATCACTTCCACGTTCGAGCAAGAGTAGAAACCTTCCTTGGCGTCGCTCGGGTCACGTTGCCACACGCTGTAAATCACGCGCTTGCCGGTAAAGTGGGCGGGAATCTTGACATCCAGGGGCGTAACGGCGTTCACGACTTCCGGGCGCGGCAGAAAGCCGGTATCGCCGATCAGTTCCAGATCTTCCCAGCGCAGGCCGCGCTTGGGGTCGTAGCTGTCTTTGCTGATGTAGGTCTTGAAGTACGTGGTGATGTGCGGTGCCGTTTGCAGGTACTTGAACTGCGCATTGCCGTTGGCGTCAGGCGTAACTACCGTGGTGGGCCACTGGTGATCGCCATCCAGCGCCTTCCAACTGTCCTTTCCGCCCGCGCACAGCAGGCCATCAGGGATAAGATCCTTGTGGTTGTTGAACACGCCGCCGATCAAGTTGGACTGCCAGTTTCCAATAAGGTCGTTCGCTTTGCCGCAACCGGAGAACTTGGGATTATTCCAAGGAGTATCAAACTTGTGGCAAGCATATTCCCGGCTCGGGGGATCGATCATGGAACCGTGAGCCGAAGCGGTCGTCGGCGCCATGGCCATGAGCACAGCCTGCGTCAGCGCCGCGACCGGCAAGCCAAGCTTGGCGGCTGCACCGCGCAATGTGGTTTTAGTCATCAAATATCCTATGTTTAGTGGATTGTTTTTCGCATTCTCATGAACCGGAAATCACACGGATCTCGTGAAAGCGAAGCCATTATTCCCGGCGCTGGAAAACGGCAAAACCTTTCTCAATACACTATTAAAAGCAGGTGTTGCATCCTTGCCGCATCGCATTGATGACGCGGTACAACGCGATAAATCACGCAATACATAACGTCCAGACGGCCAAAAAAAAGCGCCACGAGGGCGCTTGTTCATGAGGCGGGATTAAGGCCCGTTCGATAACCGGACCGCGCTTCCTGGCGATTGCCTTCCGCGCACGGCATCGGCGTCAATGGAAATGTGAGCGAAAACTCGCTTCCCTTCCCAGGACGCGAACTGACCGACAATTTTCCGCCGTGCGCATCCACCACCGTGGCCACCAGCGCCAAGCCCATGCCCACGCCGTCACGGCTGCCGGGCTGCACCTGAAAAAACGCCTCGCACAGCTGCGGCATGACCGAATCCGCAATGCCGATACCCTCGTCGATCACACTGATGCGGGCCATATCGCCCTGGCGCTTCAGGCACAACGTGATGCGTGTGGACGGGTTGGAATACTTGATCGCGTTGTCCAGCAGGTTGATGACGGCGCGTTGCAGCATGCAGTAGTCGCCCGACACCCACAGCTTTTCCCCGCATTCGCGGATATGCACGTCGATGCCCTTGCGCTCGGCCAGCAACAGGGTTTGGTCGGCGGCTTCCTGGCCCACGTCGAGCATCGAAACGGGCAGGAAATTCGCCTTATCCAGGCGCTCCGCGCGGGAAAGATGCATGAAGTCCTGCGCCACGGTCAGGCTGTACTGCGCCAGGTCACGCACGGACTGCGCAAAGGCTTCCTGCTTGGGGCAATCGCTTTCGGCGCTTTGCTTTTCCACCATCACCAGGATCGTCGACAGCGGACTGCGCAGGTCATGCATCATTTGCAGCATCACTTCGTTGTCGCGAGCGCAGTTCGGCTTGGCGTGGGTTACGGCAGGCGCATCCACCGGCGCGGCCGTGCGTGCCAAGACACGTTCACGGCGCGCGCCCCGCGTGGCCATGCGCCAGCGGACTACGCTGATGTACGCCAGCGCCACGCCCACCACGGGCGCCACCATCGGCGTCCAGCGGCGTGCCGTGATCACGACAAAAGCGGCCAGCAGCCAAAACCCGATCAGCCAACCCAATGCCCGCAAGCGCATTTTCGATTGGCCCGCGATCACGCTGAACAACGCCAGGCCCGCCAGAATGCCGAAGTCCGCCAGCACGCCGGGCGCGGCCGCCGTCAGGGGCTGCCCATCGCTGGGCATGGCAAAACACAGCAGGATGATGCCCAGGTTGCAGAACAGCAGCGCATCGTTTTTTCTGGCGCCCAGGCGCGTATAAGGCCAAATCAGGAATTTCATCGTCACGCTCGAAAGGTGGGTCGCGATGCGTCAGGCACGCGGTCGGACCGGCAGCGCACGTCAGGCGCGGACTGCGATTGGAAGGGGAAGTTGCGTGTACTGCCGAAGCAGCGCGGCGCACTGGCCGGGGCGAATGCCTGCCGGCTTAATACATGCGTTCGAGGCGGTAGCCGTAGTTGTACACGGTAGCGATCACATAGCCATTGCGCGAGCGCAGGCCCAATGACGAACGCAGGTTGCTGACATAGGTTGCCAGGCTGGCGTCGTACTTGCGGTCAACGGTGCCCCAGATGTGCTGGCACAACGCGTCTTTGGTGATGATGCGGCCGGGGCTGCGGAACAGCATCGTGGCCAGATCGAATTCCCGCGTGGGCAAACTGACGGGGCGCCCGTCCACGGTCAACGTCTTGGCTTCCAGGTTGAACGCAAAATGGCCCACCTGGAACTGCGACGCGGTGGCTTCGCCGCGCTGGGATTTGCGCAGCTGTGCGCCCATGCGGGCCAGCAACTCACGTTCGCGCACCGGCTTTTGCAGGTAGTCGTCGGCGCCCATGTTCAGCGCCTGCACGATGCTTTCCTCGTCATCGCGCTGCGTCAGCATCAGGATGGGCATGTTGGGCGCCAGGTTGCATCGCGCCCACTTCAGTACCGCAAGGCCCGATGCGCCGGGCACTTCCCAGTCAAGCAGAACGACGTCCACGCGCTGTTGTTGCAGCAGCGCGATGAAGCCGTCGCCATCGCGACGCGAGAAGGCCTGGTGGCCGTGGCTTTGCAGCAGTTTGGTGACCCACTCGACCTGAGTGGGCGAATCTTCAAGAATGGCGACGATCATTGAGTCAACTCTTATGTAAGCGCAATTCCCGAAGATTTTTATTATTACGGCAATCACAATTGATACCCCGACAGAATGATTTCATGCAGGGATAGTCACAACAATAAGAAATTTCTCAAAGCCAAAGCGGGAAAGCCAAATGTCAAGATATGACAACCAGGGCTGAATATGCGGATATTTTCTCGGGCTCTCCAACGGAGAGACCGCGGATGATCAAGAAAATTCCTGGACGCATTTATCTTTTTAATGAGTGATGTGTTGATTAACGCCCATAAATACAAACTTCCAATCCTGATAACTGGATTTTCCTGACATATCGCCCAACTCGGCATCAAAACCATCCTGCTTGATGGGCTTTTTTTCCGACAGGCTATATACCCCCATGATGCCGCCGTCGGGCGATTTGACGATGCCCCATTCCGTGCTGCCTGTTATCGGGTCAGCGTACAGCCGGCGCAGGTGCCTGCGCGTAAACGACACGCGGTCGTCCTTGAGCAAGGCCTCCATGGTTTTGGGATAGGCCGGCGCGGTGCCGGACAGGTAATACGACGCCAGCGCTCGTTGATATTGCTGGCCGACGAAAAGCAGCTCGGCCTCCTGGTCGCGCAGCTTTTGCATCGACCAGGGCTGCACCACCGCCGTCAGCCCCGTGGCCACCGCCATAACCAGCATCAGCACCGTCAGATAGCCGAAGCCCGCCTGACGGCGCGACAACGCACCGCGATCACCACCGCGCATAGTCCAACCCATCCAGCCCCCTGCCGGTCGCGCCGCTGATTACATCGTTCACGCCCGGCGCATCCCCGTTCTGCGGCAACCAGCTGTCGCGTTTACCCGTCACCGGGTCCATGGGAAGCTCGCGCAGGTATTTGTCGGCCACAAGCACATCCAGCGAATCGGGATTGTTGCCATGGTCGGCGCGGTAATCGTCGATAGCGTGACGGATCGATTGCAGGTTGTGACGCAACACCGTTTCGCGCGCACGGTCGTTGCTTTTGAAAAACGACGGCGCCACCAGCGACATCAACGCACCGATGATAGCCATGACCGCCATCAGCTCAATCAGCGTAAAGCCGGCACAGCCGCGCCTACCATTCTTTGTACGGAACGCCATTGAGGCCCCTTCTTTGACTTTTTGAACGCACGTCGAACACGTCGCGTCCCGATGAAAACGCATCGACCGAACTGTCATAGCTTCGGGTATCCCAGGTGTCGGCCGCCGAGCGGTTCTCACAGTTTTCACACATCGGGTCCTTGGGCAGGCGGCGCAGGAAATACAACATGCCGCCGTTGGGGTCCGTCTTGTTCTGCACGCCCTTGACCAGGGATTCCAGGTCCGGCGGATAACCGCTGCGGTCCAGCGGCTTGTCCACCTTGCCCTCGCGGCTGGCCTGGTAATACGCGTCGATGGCGTTGCGCAGCGTGTGCAGGCTTTGCCGTAGCTCGCGCTCCTGTGCGCGTTGCTTGACCAGCGCCGAGAACGGCAGCGCAACGCTCAGCAGCAGGGCCAGCAAGGTCATGGCCGCCATCATTTCGATCAGCGTGAAACCCGATTGCTTGCGCATGTCGCGTCCTTAGAACGGCGGCTTGGCCAGCACCGCGTCCAGCGCCGGGGCGTCGCCGCCCGTCGCCGCGGCTTCCGGGGCGGCGGGCGCCTGGGTGGTCATCGGCATGACGGTGACGCGCGACTCGGTGCCCGACGGGAAGTAGCTGTCGGCAGCCGACGGCAAGGCCATCGAACGTTCGATATGCGGCGTCAACAGCAACACGATTTCCGTGTTCTGGTCCGTCTTCTTCTGACCGCCGAACAAGCTGCCCAGCCAGCCCATCACGCTCAGTCCGGGCACACCGCTGCTGCTGCGCGTCTGCTGTTGGTTGACCAGGCCGGCCAGCACCTGCGTTTCGCCATCACGCGCCGTCATCACGGTTTCCGCATTGCGCGTGCTCATCGGGTAGACGACGCCGCCGCCAGCCGTTTTGACCTCGCCCTTCAGGTTGCTGACTTCCATGCTGACGCGCACGCTGACTTCATTGCTCAGGCTGATACGGGGCTCTACTTGCAGGATCAGGCCCACGTCCTGATAGTTGACGGATTCCGTCACCACGCCATTGGCGTTGGTGGTGGTCACGACCGGCACCTTTTCACCGATCTTGATGCTGGCCTTTTCCATGTTGCGAACACGGATCTTGGGATTCGCCAGCACCTTGGTCTTGCCGCGCTTTTGCAGCAGGTTCAGCGCCGCCGACAGATCATTGCGGCTGGTCACCCCGATCTTGCCCTGGTTCAGGCCCAGCAGGTCGCCCACCGTGATGCGGCCGTTTTCACCTTGGGGCAGCACGGAAAACCGCAGGTCGCTGGGGTAGTCCACGCCCACTTCAAGTTCGTCGCTGGCGTTCACCTCCAGCACCTGCACATCCATCGTCACTTCCGACTGCGCGATGTCCAGCGCCGCCACCACGCGTTCCACCACCGCCATCACTTCAGGCGTGTCGCGCACCAGCACGGCATTGGCGCGTTCGTCCAGGTGCACGTTCTTGGGCGCGCTGATTTGCCGCAACGCCGCCAGCACGTGCGTGGCATCGGCATGGTTCAGGTAGAACACGCGCACCATCAGCTCGCGATACTCCTTGTCCTTGTCCGGGCGCGACGGATAGATCAGCAGGGTGTGCGCATCCAGCACCTTCTTTTCCAACTGATTGGTCCGCAGCAACAGGTTGATCGCGTCTTCGGCGGTGGTCTGTCGGGCCATGATGCTGGCCGGCATGGTCGTCTGCACGTCCGGGTCCAGCACGAAGTCCACGCCGGCCGCCAGCGAAATCGTGTCCAGGATCTGCACGATGGGTTGCGCCTTGAAGTTCAGCGTCACGGGCTTGCGCAGCGCGTCGGCCAGCCGGGGCTTGACCGATTGGCGGCCGACGTCGCGGCGTTGCAGCTGGGCGCGCAGCGCTTCGGCTGACGGAAAGCCAGGCTGCTCCTGCAAGATGCGATTGACCTTGTACAGGGCCTCGCGCGGGTGGTCGAATTGCAGCCTCACCGCTTCGGCCAGCTCGGCGTTCAGGTGCACACGTTGTTCCAGCTGCGTCTTGAGTTGCTGGGCGCGCATATTGCCAGGGTTGATCGTCAGCAGCTCCAGCACGTCCTGCAGCGCGGCCTCGTCATCGCCCGCGTCCATCTTGACGCGCACACGTTGCAGGATCTCGCGGGTCAACGTCACGCCATCGCGCGCCACGTCCTTGCCCGCTTCGATATCGTTGGGGTTCTTGTCCAGCTTCGCGCGGCCGGCGGCCAGGCGTTCAGCAGTGGTCGGCGCGTCGCCGCCCAGTGCGCGTTTCAGTGATTCCGGGGCCGCGCATCCGCCCAGCAACAGGGTGAAGAATGCGGCCATTACGACAGGTTTTGCAATCATGATGTCTTGCCATTCCCAAAAGAATTTTTCGTTTCGATGAGCGCCATGCTCATTGCGCCAGCGGCGCCAGGTCCACATGCAGTTCCTTGCCCTGCGGGTCCAACAGCACGGCGCGTTTCGCTTCCAGCGCCTTCAGGCGGTAGTGCGGCGTCAGGTTGCCGCCCGGCCGCACCGCGCCGTCCATATCGCAGCGCTGGCAGATCAGATAGGTTTCCCCTTGATGCGCCAGCACCACGATGCGGCGCCCGGTGTCGGACCATTCACCGATGGCCGTAAAGGCCGGTGCCGCGGTCGCGCCGACGCCTTCGGGCGCGGTGGGCATGGTGTCGTCCAGGGCCGGCGTGTCGGTCGGCGCGGCGTTAGCCTGGGCGGCGGTGTCCTGGTTAGGTTCGCTGCCGCGATCCAGCAGCGACGCCCAGCTTTGCGAGGGGAACAGATCCACCTCTTGCGTGGTCTCGGCCCACGTGGCGGCCGGCGCCAGGGCGGTGATTACCGCGGTCATCCATCGCTTCATCACACCACCCCCAGCATGCTCAAGCGCATCTTTACGTTCACCAGCATGTTTTCCGGTTTCTGCCTGTCCAAGGACAAGGACTCCAGGCGCAACAGCGGCTCTTCGGTCAACTTGCGCAGACCCGCGCTCAGGTCCTGGTACGAACCCACCGCCGTCACATCCACCGACGTGCGGCGCAAGCGGCCCTGGATGGTGTCTTCGCCCTGATACTGGATGTCGACCAGCAGCAGGCCCGAACGCACCAACTGTTCCATCACGGCCAGCTTGCGCTGGTCGGGGTCCAGGCGCAGTTGCACGCGCAGTTCGTCCATGTCATTGCCGGGTGGCGCAACGTGGGGTTGGCAGGCATGCAGCTCGGCGTTCAGTTCCAGCGCCCGCATTTGCAGCGTGCCCTTTTCCGGCCACAGCACCACGACGCAATGCACGATCAAGACCAGCAAGGCGGCCAGGGCCAACAGCCCGCCGCGCCCGAAGCGTTCGGCCCAACATTGAGCATGCCAACGCAGCGGGGAACCGCCGTTGCCCTGGCGCAGCGCGGCCAGGCGGCGACGAATTTCAGCAAAGGACTTCATCGCAGCTCCACCCGCACGGTGGCCATCGTGGCCAGGTTGGGGTCACCCGACTTGATGCCATGGCGCATCACGGTTGCCCGGATGCCTTCCCCGGCGTTCACGCGCCCGGCAAAGGCGAATATCTCGGTCAGGTCCACCGCCATCAGTTCCAGTTGCACGGTCTTGCCGGCGCCTTCGATCTTCAAATTCATCACGGCCACGCGGGGGCTCCAGGCCTGTTCGATGGCGCGCAGCAGCACGGGCCGCAACCGGTCCTCGGCACTTTGCGCGGACACCAGCGCGTCCACCTTCTTTTCTTCCGGCGACTGCGCAAGCGCCCGTCGCTGCTCGCGTTCCTGTTGCATGCGGCGTTCGACCAGCTGGCTTTCAAAGCGCGTGACCTCGACCCGCAGCGCCCACAGGTCCCATTGACGCCAGGCGCTCAAGAGGCCGACGCACAGCAACAGCAGCACCACGATGGCGGCAAACGGTTGCGTCGCCCCGCGCTTGGTGAAATTGAGCTTGTTCATCTTCAACCCGGGCATGTCCGTCCTCCCAACATGGCATGGGGAAAGCCCAGCCAGCGCGCGTCTTCGGGCAGCGCGACGTCCGGGGATACCAAGGTGGACGTCCACGCGCATTGCGGCATGACCGGCCGGTCGCACAGCGCCTGCGCCGAGGCAACGGCGGACGCGTGGGATTGGCCCGGCGACAACTGCAAGGTGATCATGTCTTCCCACCCCTGCGCCGACGGCCACAGGCACGTCACCGCGCCGGCTTCCGCCAGGACCAGGCAGGCGCCGTCCGTCCGCACGGCGCGTTGAAAGCGATGCAAGGCCGACGACAGCAGATCGTGGCAGGCCGCCACCGTCCACTTCTGTTCGCGCAGCTGGGCTTCCAGGGCGTCCAGCATCACGGCGTCGGCCGCGACGGCCAGGCGAGCCTGCCCATGGCTGGCCGGCCCCAGGCGCACGCGGGTCGGTATCGCGATGCCGCGCTCGCGCAGTAGCGCCTGGGCATAGCCGCACCAGTGCGTATCGCCACCGGGCAAGCCCGGTTGCCACGGCAGCAACACCGTGTGCACCCAGGGATAACCCAGCCAGATGCGCACGCGGTTGCGCCAGCGCGGGCGCACTGAGGGGCGGCTTGCCAGCAAGGCGGACACGGCTTCGGCGGGCTGGCCGTCATGGACGATCTTCAGCCGCTCGTGCACGGCCGTTGTCGTGGACAACAGGCTGACGTGTTCGGCATCGATCAGAACGGCGTGATCATTCCATAGCGACGGCACGGCAAACCTCCTGATACGTGGTCAGACCATGGGCCACCGCTTCATGGGCGGCGTCGCGCATCGATTGATAGTCGGGGCATTGCGCCAGGGCTTCCTGGCGGCGCTCGGGCGAGCGGTCCAGCAGCGCGGTCTTCATGCGGCTATCCAGGCGCAGGACTTCAGCCAACGCGATGCGGCCCAGAAAGCCCGTGTGACGGCAGGCCTCACAGCCGGGGCCCGCGCGCGCTTCGCCCGCGGGCGCGCAATGCGGACACAGGCGCCGCACCAGACGCTGCGAGACCACGCCGTTCAGCGATTCCAGGAACGTGGCGGGTTCGACGTCCATGTACAAAAAGCGGTCAATCACGCTGAACGCGTCGTTGGCGTGCACGGACGACAACACGCGGTGGCCGGTCAGCGCGGACTGCACGGCGATGGCCGCGGTCTCGGCGTCGCGGATTTCACCGACCAGGATCGTGTCCGGATCGTGGCGCAGGATGGACCGCAGGCCGCGCGCGAAGGTCAGGCCCTTTTTCTCGTTCACCGGAATCTGCAAGATGCCGGCCATTTCGTATTCCACCGGATCTTCGATGGTGATCAGCTTTTCGTCGCCGCTGTTCAGCTCGGACAGCGCGCCATACAAGGTGGTGGACTTGCCGCTACCCGTGGGGCCGGTAATCAGCGTCAGCCCATAGGGCAGCTGCGCCAGCACACGAATGCGGCGGGCCGTTTCGGCCGGAAAGCCCAAGGTGTCCAGGCTCAGCTTGTCGCCCCGCTGCGATCGGTCCAACAGACGCAGCACGGCGTTCTCGCCGTGATTGCCCGGCATGATCGACACGCGGAAATCCACCTCGCGCCCTTGCAGCACCACTTTGAAGCGGCCATCCTGCGGCACGCGCTTTTCCGCGATGTCCAGGCTGGACAGCACCTTCAGGCGCGACATCACCTGGTTGGCGGTCACCTGCCCCGGCACCTGGCGGATGCGCAGCATCACGCCGTCGATTCGATAGCGGATCAACAGCCCCTCCTCGTCCGACTCCAGATGGATGTCGCTGGCACGGCTTTGCAAGCCGTCATACAGCGTCATGTTGACCAGGCGGATTACCGGGCTTTCGTCCTTGGCCAGCGAGGCCAGCGAAATCGATTCGACCGCCTTGGCCAACGAGTCGTCCGCCATGTCGACGGCAACGCCGTCCAGCACGCGTTCCGTGGCTTCGGCCTGCTTGAGCCACGCGTCCACCGCGCCGGTCGGGCACACGGCAAAGCGCAATGCGCGGCCGGACAGCATCGCCTGCAACTTCAGGCGCGCATCGCGTGAGAAAGGCGCGGCCATCGCCAGCAGCAATTCGCCATCAACCTGCAAAGGCGCCACGCGGCAGGCCATGGCGTCGGCCAGCGGCAGCACGTCAAAGCGCGGAGTGGCCTGGCGGCATTGCTGCGCGCTTAGCGGCTCCATGCCCAGCGCTTGCGCCAGCACGGGCAGCAGCTGCGGGCGCCGCGCCAGTTCCTCGTCCAGGTAATCGGCCAGGGACAGGCTCAGTTCCGCGGCGCGCTCGCGCCACAACCACCATGCCTCGTCGGCGACGGGTTTGGTTTCCATTGCGACCTTCTCCTGACTGATTTCAACTTGGTTCATTGCGTTCATCCCAAACTCCCGGCCATCTCGAAGATGGGCATGTACAGCAAGATGACGATGGTGCCGACCAGCCCTCCGACCACCAGCATCAGCAGCGGCTCGAACACCTTTCCAAAGACTTCGATGGCGTGGTCCAGCGTGCCGTCATGAAATTGGGCGATGCGTTCGCACATGCCGCCCAGATCGCCGCTTTGTTCGCCTACGCGCAGCAGCCGTTCGGCCACTGCCGTGGTCAAGCCGTGGCGCGCCAGCGTTTCCGACACGCTGCGGCCGGCGCGCAGCTCCTGCAACGCCAGGTCCAGCCGTTCGCCGTAGGCGGGCGGCAGGATGCGTTCAGCCAGCTCGAATGCCTGCAATGCGGGCGTGCCGCCTTCGATCAACAGGCCAACGGTGCGATAAAAGCGCGCCAGCACAAACAAGTTGCCCACATCGCGCAGCTTGGGCAGGCGCCAGAACAGATTCATCAACGCCGCCTTGACCCGCTGCGTGCGCAGCGCCAAGGCAGCAAAGAGCAGGCTGCCGCCTATGCCCGCGCCCAGCCATTGGCCGTCGGACTTGACCAGGCGCGCCCACCACAACATGGCCTCGGCCGTTGCCGGCAAGGTCCGCATGCTTTCAAACACGATGGCAAAGCGCGGCACCACGAAAAACAGCATGAACAGCAAGATGCCAAAGCCCACTGCGATCACGACCAGCGGATACACCAGCGCGCCCACCACCTTCTTGCGGATGTTCTCGATCCGCGTTTCGTAGTACTGGTAGCGCCGCAGCACCACCGGCAATTGGCCACTGCCTTCGGCGGATGCCACCGTGGCCACCAGCAGCGCCGGATACACCAGGGGTTGCGCCTGCATCGCCTTCGATAGCGGCTGGCCCTGGTACAACAAGCGCAACAACTGGCTCAGCGACGATTGCAGCGCCTTATTGCCCTTGCCTGCCTTGTCGCTTAACGCCTCCAGCGCTTCGATCAACGCCAGCCCGGCGTCCAGCAACGTGGACAGCTCTTGCAGCAACAGGCCCAGCGAAAATGTCTTCTTGCCGCGCGCCTTGATGCCGCGACGCACGGCCGAACGTTGAATGTCCAGAACCATGCCGTCGGCATCGCTCAACTGCGCGCGGGCCTCGCCTTCGCTGGAGGCGCGCACGGTGTGCACGCGCAACGTGCCCTGCTTGAGCAAGCGGATCCTGAACTCATTCATATCAACGCTCCGCGTGTTGGGACTGGCGATAACGGGCGTCGCGCGCCTGGGTCAGTTG
This sequence comes from Achromobacter sp. B7, assembly GCF_003600685.1. Taxonomy (NCBI): domain Bacteria; kingdom Pseudomonadati; phylum Pseudomonadota; class Betaproteobacteria; order Burkholderiales; family Alcaligenaceae; genus Achromobacter; species Achromobacter sp. B7. The sequence goes on along the minus strand of NZ_CP032084.1, from coordinate 1,049,988 downwards.
CAGATAGTGTTGCCACACGCGATTCACGTAGCGCTTGCGCGCCGCTTCGCGGTTGGCGGCGCCGCCGGCGTTGTAGGCACCGACCGCGCGCCAGGTGTAGCCATAGCGCTTGATGAAGCCGGCCAGGATTTCGGCGCCGGCATCAATTGACAGACAGGGCTCGTCCAGCAAACGCTGGCGCGTGATGCCCCGCTTGGCCAGGGCCGGCAGATGGATGCTGTTGATCTGCATCAGGCCGACGTCCTGGGTACCGTTGGTGTTGTTGTTGATGGCGCGAGGGTTCAGTGACGACTCCACCTTCGCAATCGCAAACAGCAGCAAGGGGTCCACGCCGTGGCGGTCGCCCGATTCCTGCCAGCAGCTGGCGGCGGCGGCCGCCGAGAACGTCATCCCGACGAGCCCGGCCGCCACCCACTTAGAGGCCGTAGACCAGTTCACCGCTGCCTCCCGCCCGGCCTTCCTCGCCGAAAGAAACCACTTCTGCGTCCGAGCTGCGCCCGGGCACGTTCAGCACGTAGGGACGGCCCCACGCATCGGCCGGCACATCCTTGGCCAGGTACGGGCCGTGCCAGTTGGGTGCGCCCTGCGGGGCCTTGACCAGCGATTCCAGGCCTTGCTCGGTGGTGGGATAGCTGCCCACGTCCAGGCGGTATTGGGTCAAGGCATCGCCCAGCGTCTTCATCTGCGCCTGCGTGGCGCGCACCTTGGCGCGGTCGACCTGGGAGAACAACTTGGGGCCGACGTATCCGGCCAGCAACGCAATGATCAGCAGCACGACCAGCAATTCCAGCAAGGTGAAACCTTGTTGCAGGCCAAGACGGCGTCGGAAGGTAAGAGTCTTCATGAGTCCACTTTTTCTGAATGAGCGATTACCGCGCGGCGGCAATCTGGAGTGAAGTGCGAGGGGGGGCAGAGGCGGGCATCGTGAGCAACGATGCCGATCCGAGCGCCGGTGTGGCCGGGCGCATCAAAGGCGGAAAAATCTCTACGCAGGCCGGCATATTTCCATGCGGACGATGGGCCAACAACGTTTCTAAAGAGAGCCTAAAGGGGCCGAGCGGAGGGGCTTTTGGCCTTCAGGAAGTGTTGAGGAAGATGGCGCGGCAGGGGGTGGCGGCGCTTCAATCTCGCCTCTTGGCCAAGCCCCGCCGCACGCGGAGCCGGCTGGCACCGCTAGAAGGAAGACCATGCATTCCCCCCCCGCCGCCCTGGCCACACAGGCCTACTCCACCTCGCAAATCGCCTTGCATTGGCTGAGTGTCAGCCTGATGGGCATCCTGATTCTTGCCGGCGAATTACGCCACGTGCTGACCGCGCAGACGGGCGTGTCGATGCGCTCGGTAATGATCGTGCACATCGGCTGCGGCATGGCGCTGCTTGCCGTCACGATGGTGCGCACGGTCGTGCGTATCTCGCGCCGCCGCGCCGCCGGCGCTGACTTCAGCATGCAGGATGCCTGCGCCCACGCGGTGCACCTGTTCATCTATGCGTTCATTTTTGCGTCGTGCATGGTGGGCTGGGTCGTGGTCAACGCCAAGGGCCTGGCCGTGCCGGTGCCCTTTACCAACCTGGAGTTTCCGCGCTTGGTCGCCGCCGATCCGGCGCTGGTGGTTACCACGGTGTGGATGCACGACATGCTGACGTGGGGGCTGTACGGCCTGCTGGGGCTGCACATTGTGGCGGCGCTCGCCCACCACTTCATCGCCCGCGACGACACCTTGTCGCGCATGGCCTGGCGTCGCGCGCCGCGCAAGCAGGCCGCGCCGGCGTCCTTCAAACCGGCGCGGGTACGCACCGCGGCATCAGGATCCACGGCCAGCGTGCATTTTTCAAAAAATTAGGTATACTTCCGCCTCGCTTGCCAGAAAACGACATCAAGACGCGGATGGCAATGCATGGCGATAGCGGTAAATCGCAGCAGTGAAGCGGTAGCGATAAAGCGGTAGCAGTACATTGCGGGAGTAGCTCAGTTGGTAGAGCGCAACCTTGCCAAGGTTGAGGTCGCGAGTTCGAGACTCGTCTCCCGCTCCACATTCAGATTGGCAGCATTGGGTTTTTGCCTGCTGCAAATCAAAAAAGGGCCTTCGGGCCCTGGTAGTTGAAAAAAAGGGCCCCCTGGGCCCTTTTTTCATGCGCGCTCGATACGCTGGTTGGGCGACATGAATTCGCGCGCCGCGTCCAGCAGCATGCGGCCGGCATAGTCCGCGAAGCTGCGGCGCACTACCACTTCCACGCCGCGCGCCTCCAGCGCGCGCACCATCACACCCGCCTTGAAATAGTGGCTTTGCGCGCATTGCCCCGGGCCGAAGACGCGTGGATGCAAATCCAGCGGGCAACCTTTTTCCAGCACGTCGCGCGCGGAGTCGCCCAGCAATTGCAGCACCGTATAGCCGCTGCTGACATCCACCACCGTTGCCGATAGCCCGGCCAATGCCGGACGCAGCGCGCCTTCAAGCGCTGGCCGCGCCAGCGCCAGCGACTGCAACCACCATTCATCCGGCCCCATCCAGGCCACCAGATGCAGGCGACCTTGGACGACCGTGTTGGGCGCCAGCGGCGGCGCGGCTCCCAGGGCGCGTTCAAGCGCGTCGGTAAAGCCGGGCGACCGTGCATTGCCGCGCAGCACGGCCAGATCCAGAAATGGCCTTTCGACGATGCGCAAGCGCTTGGTGTCGCTCGTTTGCGCGGGTGCCTGTACGGGTTTGAGGCCCTTCAAGGGCGACTCCTGATAGGTTTCAGTCCACATGCTGGCGCCCTCCTTCGGGATCGTAGAAAACCGTGCTGTGTATGGTGGCCGGCATGAAGCCGCCCGTGGGCAGCGCCACTTCCACCAGCTGCCCCATTCGTTCTTGCCCGTCCTGCACCCACCCCAGCGCAATCGACCGGTTCAACGTGGGGCTCATGTAGCTGGACGTGACGTGGCCGATCATGGGCACGATGGGCGCACGGCTTGCACGGTGCATGATCTGGCTGCCCTCGGGCAGCACAACCGCCGGATCGCGCGCCAGCAAGCCGACGAATTGCTTGCGCTGCGCGCTTGCCGTGTGGGCGCGTGAAAGCGAACGCTTGCCCAGGCAGTCCTTAGACTTGGCAACCATGCCGCCCATGCCCAGGTCCTGCGGCGTCATGGAGCCGTCCGTGTCCTGGCCCACGATGATGTAGCCCTTTTCGGCGCGCAACACGTGCATGGTTTCGGTGCCGTAGGGCGTGATGCCGTGCTCGTGGCCGGCCTCCATCAACGCATTCCAGACGCGCTGCCCCAGGTTTGCGGGCACGTTGACTTCGTACGACAGTTCGCCCGAAAAGCTGATGCGCATGATGCGCGCGGGGCTGGACCAGCCGGCACCGGCAACCGAGCCGTCACGAAAACTCATGAACGGGAATGCCGCGTTTGAAAAGTCCATGTCGGGGCAGACGCTCTGCAAGACCTTGCGCGCCAGCGGCCCCGCCACGGCGAAGGTGGCGAAATGGTCCGTGACGGTGGTCAGGTGCACATCCAGATGCGGCCATTCGGTTTGCAGCCACCGTTCCATCCATGCCAGCACGCGGGCGGCGCCGCCGGTGGTGGTGCTCATCAGATAGTGTTGCTCGCCCAGGCGCATCGTGACACCGTCGTCGAACACCATGCCGTTCTCGTCCAGCATCAGGCCATAACGGCCCTTGCCCACTTCAAGCTTGCTCCACAGGTTGGTGTAGACCCAGTTCAGCAACGTTGCCGCATCCGGACCCTGGATGTCGATCTTGCCCAGCGTGGACGCATCCAGCATGCCAACGCCGTTGCGCACGGCCAGGCATTCGCGCGCCACCGCGGCCTGCATGCTCTCGCCGGGCAACGGAAAGTACCACGGGCGCTTCCAGTTGCCGACGTCTTCAAAAACCGCACCCCGCGACACGTGCCATTCGTGCACGCTGGTCTTGCGGATGGGGTCGAAGAAATCGCCCAGCTCGCGCCCGGCCAGCGCGCCGAACGCCACGGGCGTGTAGTTTGGCCGATAGGTGGTGGTGCCGGTTTGCGCAATGGTCTTGCCCAGCGCGTCGGCCAGGACGGCCGCGCCGTTGATGTTGCCCAGCTTGCCCTGGTCGGTGCCAAAGCCCATGGCGGTATAGCGCTTCACGTGCTCGACCGAGTGATAGCCTTCGCGCACGGCCAGGTGGATGTCGGCCACTGTGACATCATTCTGGTAGTCCACGAATTGCTTGGCGCCCCGGCTGGGACGCACACGACCGGCCACCTGCCACAGCGGCATCAACGGATCTTGCGCGATGTCGGCGGTGCGCCAGGCCAGCGCGCCCGCCGGGTTCAGGCCCGCCAGCATCGCTGCCCGGCTGCCCGCCTTTGCCCCGCCTTCCAGCGCCAGTGCCAGCGAGAACTCTCCGTTGGCCGCGCCGGCGCTGGCCTGCGCCTGTTGCGAACCCATCGGCACAAAGCAGGCATGGGCATCGTCCCAGCGCGTCTGCCCGCCCGACTGCGCATGCAGGTGCAACGCCGGGTTCCAGCCGCCGGACACGGCGACCAGATCGCAAGCCAGCCGGGCAGTGGCCGGCCCGGCTTGCCCGCCCACGTAAGAGGCCAGGACCACGCCCTTCACGTGCCGCCCGCCGCGCGCCTGCAACACCACTGATTCATTGCGCACCTCGATGCCGGCGCTGCGCACGGCGTCGGGCAAGGCCCCTCGCCCTGGCGGCCGGGGGTCCACCACGGTCACGTTGGCGCCCTGCTCGCGCAAGTCCAGCGCCGTGCGATACGCGCCGTCGTTGTTGGTGTAGAGCACCACGCGCCGCCCGGGCAGCACGGCGTAGCGCCGCACATAGGTCGACACCGCCGATGCCAGCATGATGCCGGGCAAGTCGTTATTGCCGAACAGCAACGGCCGTTCGTGCGCACCGGTGGCCAGCACGACCTGCTTGGCGCGAACCTTCCATAGCCGTTGACGCACCCCGCGACGCCCCGTGACGGGGAGATGGTCGCTAAGCTGCTCGCACACCGTCACCAGGTTCTGGTCGTGATAGCCGAACGCCGTGCTGCGCGACAAGATGCGCACATCGCTCATGCCTTGCAGCGCGGCATGCGTCTGACGGATCCAGTCGTTGTTGGCCGCGCCATTGATCAGCGCGGGGCTGGACAGCAGGCCGCCGCCCAGTTCGGACTGGTTGTCGACGAGGATCACGCGCGCGCCCGCCATGCCCGCCGCCATCGCCGCGGCCAGGCCGGCAGGCCCGCCTCCCACCACCAGGACATCGCAATGGGCGTAGCGCTTGTCGTAGTGGTCCGGGTCGGGCTGCGCCGGTGCACGCCCCAGCCCGCCCGCCTGACGGATAAAGCGTTCGTAGCGAGGCCACCAGCGCCTGGGCCACATGAACGTCTTGTAGTAGAAGCCCGCCGGAATAAAGCGCCCCACCCGTTGCAGGATGGCCATGCGGTCGCGCTCAAGGTCGGGCGCGGCGTTGACGCTGGTGGCGCGCAGGCCTTCATACAGTTCAACTGTCGTCGCGGCCGGGTTGGGCACGGTATGCCCGCCGTCTTCCAGCTGCACCAGGGCATTGGGCTCTTCGACGCCCGCCGTCATGACGCCGCGCGGGCGGTGGTACTTGAAGCTGCGCCCCACGAAATGCTCGCCGTTGGCCAGCAGCGCGGACGCCAGCGTGTCGCCCTGGCAGCCGTAAAGGGTGCGGCCATTGAAGGTGAATTCGATGGACGTCGCCGTGTCGAGGCGTCCGCCGTGCGCGAGCCGATGGGGTTGCCTCATTTGCGTTCTCCGGCCGCGTGCTCGAAAGTGTGGAAGCCATGAAATTCATGGCTGACCGTATCGCGTTCCGCCAGGAACCAGCGGCGGCAACCGTGGGCGTGCTGCCATTGCTCGCGCGCACGGCCGCGTTCGTTGCGCCGCATGAATGCGTAGTCGGCCCATTGCGCGTCGGTCAGGGCATCGCAATCCAGCGGCCGAACGATGTCGGCCTCGCCGCCGCAGGTGAATTCCGTTTCGGCGCGCGGGCCGCAGTAGGGACAAGTCAGCATCAGCATGGGTAAGCTCCGCAATCAGTGCGCGACGGCGGCCGCGCCGTGTTCGTCGATCAAGTGGCCGGTATGGAAGCGGTCCAGCGAAAACGGGGCGTTCAGCCGGTGCGGCGCGTTGTTGGCCACCGTGTAGGCAAAGACCCATCCCGACCCCGGAGTGGCCTTGAAGCCGCCCGTGCCCCAGCCGCAGTTGAAGTACAGCCCCTTGATGGGCGTCGTTGAAATGATGGGGCAGGCGTCGGGCGACACGTCCACGATGCCGCCCCACTGGCGGTTCATGCGCACGCGGCTGAATGCCGGGAACATCTCGACAATCGCCTGCAAGGTGCTTTCGATCAGGTGGAAGCTGCCGCGCTGCCCATAGCCCACGTACTGGTCGATGCCCGCGCCGATCACGAGATCGCCCTTGTCCGACTGGCTGATATACGCGTGCACCGCGTTGGACATCACGACGGTGTCCAGCACGGGCTTGAGCGGCTCGGACACCAGCGCTTGCAGCGGATGGCTTTCCAAGGGCAGCCGCAGGCCCGCCATGTCGGCGATCACGCTGGAATGGCCCGCGGCCACGACGGCAACCTTGCCCGCCTGGATGAAGCCGCGTGCCGTTTCCACGCCGCGCACCTGACCGTCTTCGCGACGTATCCCCGTGACCGCGCAGTTTTCAATGATGTCCACGCCCAGCCGGTCCGCCGCGCGCGCGTACCCCCACGCCACCGCGTCGTGCCGCGCCACGCCGCCGCGCCGCTGGAACGACGCGCCCAGCACGGGGTAACGGCAGTCCAGGTTGATGGCGGGAACAATTTCCTTGACCTGCGCGGGCGTCAGCCATTCTCCGTCGATGCCGTTGTAGCGGTTGGCAGTGATACGCCGCTGCGTATCGCGCACGTCTTGCAGCGTGTGCGCCAGGTTCATCACGCCGCGCTGGCTGAACATGACGTTGTAGTTGAGCTCCTGCGACAGCCCTTCCCACAGCTGCATCGATTTTTCATACAGCTGGGACGATTCATCCCACAGGTAGTTGGATCGCACGATCGTGGTGTTGCGCGCGGTATTGCCGCCGCCCACCCAGCCCTTTTCAAGCACGGCGATGTTCTTTAGCCCGTGCTCCTTGGCCAGGTAGTACGCCGTGGCCAGCCCATGGCCCCCGCCGCCGACCACCACGATGTCGTAGGCGGGCCGGGGGTCCGGGCTGCGCCAGGCGCGCGGCCAGCGTTCGTGGTTTGAAAAGCCATTGCGGATCAGGCTGAACAGGGAATAGCGGCTCATCGTGGCTCCTAGACGGTGATCCATTCTTCTCTGAAGGCGCCGGCCATGACGTGCCGCGTCGGCCATGAACTTGCCTGATCCCGACAAGCCCGCCGCCCAGGCGCCCGCTGGCGCATACCGGCTGTTTCATGTCGCACGCGTCAAGGTTGACGGCATTGCGGCTTGCCAAAATCTGGCGGTAGCGGGCACCGGCCCGCATTGATCCGGCCCGGCCGGCAGGGAGACGCAGTCATGGCAGCGAACAGAGGCGTGGTGTACGTGGGCGACGGGCGGGTCGAAGTGCAGTCGATCAGCTTTCCCAAACTGGAGGACCCGCGGGGACGCAAAATCGAACACGGCGTCATCCTGAAGGTGGTCTCCACCAACATCTGCGGCTCGGACCAGCACATGGTGCGCGGCCGCACGACCGCGCAAACGGGCCTGGTGCTGGGCCACGAGATCACCGGAGAAGTCATTGAAGTGGGCCGCGACGTGGAAACGCTGGCGGTGGGCGACCTGGTGTCGGTTCCCTTCAACGTGGCGTGCGGACGCTGCCGCACGTGCAAAGAACAGGACACCGGCGTTTGCCTGACCGTCAACCCGGCGCGCGCGGGCGGCGCCTATGGGTATGTGGACATGGGCGACTGGATCGGCGGACAGGCCGAATTCGTCATGGTGCCGTATGCCGATTTCAACCTGCTGCGCTTTCCGGACCGCGATCAGGCCATGGCCAAGATCCGCGACCTGACCTGCCTGTCGGACATCCTGCCCACCGGTTTCCACGGTGCCGTCAGCGCGGGCGTAGGCCCGGGCAGCACGGTATACGTGGCCGGCGCCGGCCCGGTCGGCATGGCCGCCGCCGCGTCCGCGCGGCTACTGGGCGCGGCGGTGGTCATCGTGGGCGACATGAATCGCCAGCGGCTGCAACACGCACGCAAGGTCGGCTTCGAAACGGCGGACCTGTCGTTGGACGCGCCGCTGGGCGTGCAGATTGCCACGCTGCTGGGCACCCCGGAAGTGGATTGCGCCATCGACGCCGTCGGCTTTGAAGCGCGCGGGCATGGCTCGACCGGGTCGCAGGCGGAAGCGCCGGCCGCCGTGTTGAACGCGCTGATGGACGTGACCCGGGTGGCGGGCCGCATTGGCATTCCCGGGCTGTACGTTACCGACGATCCCGGCGCGAACGATCCCGCCGCGCGCCGCGGCAGCCTGTCAGTGCGCTTTGGCCTGGGCTGGGCCAAGGCGCACAGCTTTCACACGGGCCAAACACCGGTGCTGAAATACAACCGCGCGCTGATGCAGGCCATCTTGTGGGACCGCATCAACATCGCGGAAGTCGTGGGCGTGCAGGTCATCACGCTGGACGCCGCGCCGGACGGCTATGCGGCGTTTGACGCGGGCGCCCCGAAGAAATTCGTGATCGACCCGCACGCGATGCTGTCCGCCTGAGCCCGGGCTAATCCAGCGCCTGCCTGCGCTCGCTGCTGGGCGAACGCCCAAAGCGGGCGCGGTACGCCTTGCTGAAATGGCAAGGCGACTGAAACCCGCAGGCCACGGTCACGCCCATGATGGTCATGTGGGTCTGAAGCAGCAGTTCGCGCGCGCGCAGCAAGCGCAACCACAGGTAATAGCGCATGGGCGACATGCCCAGGTAGTACTTGAACATGCGTTGCAGCTGGCGTTGCGACAGCCCGATCTGGACGGCGATCTGCCTGAACGACAGCGGGTCTTCGATATGCTCCTCCATCAGCTGCGCGACGTTCAGCAGTTCCTGGCGGTTGAATCCCACGCGGGCCACCATCGGAATGTGCTGCCGTTCCGACGGCAGGCGGATCCGTTCCAGCATGAACTGTTCGGACACGCCCTGCGCCAGCTCGGGTCCGAAGCGTTCGGCGGTGATGCCCAGCATCAGGTCGATCGGCGCGGTGCCGCCGGAACTGGTCATGCGGTCGCGGTCGATGACGAAGAGTTCTTCGGTCAGCTCGACAGCAGGAAACTCCTCGCGCACGGCATACAGGTTTTCCCAGTGCATGGCGCAGCGATACCCGGTCATGAGGCCGGCCTTGACCAGCGCGTAGCTGCCGGTGCAGATGCCGCCCAGCGCCACGCCTTGGCGGGCGGCGCTGTGAAGCACTTTGATGACGGGTTCAGTCACCTGGTCCTGCACCTGGAGGCCGCCGCAGACGATCAGCGCATCCCAGTCGTCCACCAGCCCCCGTGAGGGCAAGGGCCGGATTGGCAGCCGGTTGCTGGCTTGCACCGCCGCGCCATCCAGCGTCATGACCGACCAGCGGTAGAGTTCGCGGCGGCTGACGTAGTTGGCCATGCGCAGGACTTCCACCGCGCCAGAAAACGCGATCATCGAAAAATTGGGCAACAGCAAAAAGCCGAAATGCACCTGGCCGGGCTCGACGGCGGGCGCCTCGAGCACCGGCCAGGACGGGTCGGCAATGCGCGCGGACGCTGCGTGCATAGGCATGGGTATTGGCCCCCTCTTCATTTGTCGATGAGCAAATTGCTTAACGGCCGGCTGCAGCATAGCAACACCATGCCCTGATCGATTTCGCGTTGCCGGATACCGCCCTGGTGCTGCATGTTGACGTTGCCTTCCAGCAGCCGCACCTTGCACGTGCCGCACAAGCCCTGGGTGCAGGAAGCCGCCATCCGCAATCCGGCAGCGCGCGCGGCCTCCAGCAACGGCTGGTCGGCCGCGCAGGCAATGGTGCGGTCGCTTTGCTGGAAGCGGATGCTATAGGTGGTGGTGTCCGTGGCGGTATCTGTGGCGGCATCGGCGGCCCTGGGCGGGTTCGGCGGCGATGCCTCATTGCGCGCCGTCGCCGCATCAGACAGCGTTTCAAACGAGAAGCTCTCTTCGTGATGACGCGCCATGTCGAAACCCACCGTGCGCAGCATCTGGCTTACCGCCTGCATATACGGCGCGGGGCCGCAGACGAAGATCTCGCGCTGGCGGAAATCAGGCGCAATCAATTCCAGCATGGGCAGGCTCAAGCGGCCGGTCAAGCCGTGCCATCCGGTGTGCTCGCCCAGGCTTTCGCAGATGAAGTGCGCGCGAAAGTGGCGCTGGCTGGCGGCAAACAGCGCAATTTCGCGGCCGAAGATGATGTCGTCGGGCGTGCGGGCGCTATGCACGAATACCGTGTCGCGGTCGTCGCAAAGGTCGCGATGGGCGCGCGCCATGGACATCAACGGCGTAATGCCCGACCCGGCCGACAGGAACAGATATCGCTCGGCCGGATGCAAGGCGGACGAAAACACGCCCGCCGGACCCAGCACGCGCAACGGGTCGCCCACCTCCAGGCAGTCATGCAGCCAGTTCGACGCCTTGCCGCCCGGCACGCGCTTGACGGTGATGGACAGGGTATGCGGCCGCGTCGGCGGCGACGATATCGTGTAGCAACGGTTCAGGCGTTCGCCGTCGATATCCAGCTCAAACGTCAAAAACTGCCCCGGCGAAAACTGAAACGCATGGCCCGCGCGCGAGCGGAAATAGAAGCTCTTGACGTCGGCGGTCTCTTGCCGAACTTGGCAGCACAGCAGGGTTTCTTCGATGTCGCAGTCCCACGGGGAAGGCAGCCGCTGCCAGAATTCCGGCTGATGAATACGTAAAAGCGCGTGCGGCATGGCGGTCTCTTAATCCAGATAATGGGCCGCCAGGCGGCCGACATACCAGTTGCAGAACTTGTCGACCAGGCTTTCGGTAAACGGCGAATACGGTCCGGGCTGGTACGCGGGGCTGCGCACACCTTGCTGCGAGATCTCGACCAGCGCACGGTCCTGTGCATTGGTGGCCCGCCACACGGCCGTCAGGTTCTGGACGTCGTAATCCACGTTTTCCACCGCGTCCTTGTGCACCAGCCAGCGCGTGCGCACCAGGGTCTTTTCCGGCCCCAGCGGCAGCGCCGAGAACGCGACGATGTGGTCGCTCATGAAGTGGAACCACGCGTTGGGCTGCGTCCACAGCGACAAGCCGCCCAGGTCGCGGCGCGTCAGGGTTCCCAACAGCTTGTTCGAGGCCGCGTTGCCGTCCAGCGTCTGCGACTCGCCGGCCAGATCCAGCGGCAGGCGCCGCACCCGATAGCCCGTCACGCAGCTGTCCAGCGCTTCGCGCTCGGCGCTGGGCAGGCCGGCGGCTTCCCATTCGCGGCAACGCGCGGCCGACATTTGCTCGAACTGATCCATTTGCGCGGCGTTGGACAGCGAGGGCTGGTAGCCGTAGCCAAACTCAAACAGCGAGACGGTCAGTTCGGGATGGTTGACGGCGCAGTGGTAGCACTCGCGGTTGTTCTCCATCGTGAGCTTCCAGTTGCAGTCTTCGACGATATCGATCTGCGCGGCGACCTTGGTTTCGCGCAATTGATGGGGCCGCAGATAAGGTTCCACCTGCGCGCGCATCATCGCGAAGTCGTCGGGCGCGTCCGGGCTCAGGCAGACGAAGATCAGGCCGCTCAAGGTTTCCACGCGGACAGGCTTCAGGCTGTAGAGGCTTTTGTCGAAGTCTTCGCCCATGTGTTCCGCGTAGGCCAGCTTGCCGTTCAAGGTGTAGGTCCACTGGTGGTAGGAACAGACCAGATTGCCGACCGAACCCTGCGGCGTCACGCACAGGCGCGCGCCGCGATGCCGGCAGACGTTGTGATAGCCGCGCACCTGCCCGTCGTCGTCGCGCACCAGCACCACGGACTGCCGGCCGATGTCGACGGTGAGGTAATCGCCGGGCTCTGGGATATCGGGCTCAACCGCCACGAACAGCCAGTGCCGGCCGAAGATGGCTTCCATGTCCATGTCGTACACGGCCGGACTCAGATAGAAGTCGGCGTCCAGGCTATAGCCCGGCCGGCGCGCGGCGATCAGCTTGCGTAGCGATGCATCGATAGGGGGTCGCACCGCGCAAACCTGCTGGATGATGGTCATGTTCCACCTCAGTAGTCGATCAGGCTGTGGGTGCGCAGGTAGTCGATGACCGCCTGCGCCTTTTCGTCGGGGGTTCCTTCGGTGATGACTGTGCCGCCACGGCTTTCCATCGTGATGGCCGCCAGCAGGCGCGCGCGCCCCGACCGCGATTCACGCGCCGCCAACTTGCGCGGGCTGCCCGTGGCGGCCTCGATGCGCGTGGCGGCCAGCGCCGCGGCCGGAACCTTGGGCACGTGCGTCGTCACCTGCCCGGCGCGCTCTTGCGCATAGACGTGCCGCACGTCGAACGCCGCCAGCGGATGCACGGCCACCACCGCGGGCAGGGATGCGGCCACTTCCCGCCGCCGCCCTTTGGGCAGGCATTGCTGCGTGACGACGCTGCCCGCGTCGATGCGGGCCGACAGCACGGCGGGCAACAAAGGCAGGTGCCGTTTCTGCGCCACCAGATAGGGCAGCAGGCCGCTGCCGTCGCCGCTTTCCGCGCGCGTGCCGCACAGCACGAGGTCGTACCCGCGCACGTACTCGGCCAATGCCTCCGCAACGTCGCGCCCCGGCGGCACGTCGATGGCATGGACCGTCGGCGCGCCCAGCGCCAGGTAGTCGCGCAGCGCCGGATCGGCCGGGTTGCCGGCATGGACAACATCAACGTTGGCGTCGCCGCTTGCCATCGTCCGCGCCAAGGCCAGGGCCAACGCGTCATTGCGGCTGAAGCGGGCCGCCCCGCTGACCGGGTGCGCGCCAATCGACACCAGTACCGCAATGCGCAGGTCAGCCATCGGGAGCCTCGCGATGTCGATGCGCGCCTCGCGCCTGCTTGACCCGGGCAAGCAGCGCCCGCGCCACGCGTTGGGTATCGTCGATGATGCTGAGGTCGGCGCGCCGGACCAGCGGCGCGGCGGCGTCCAGGTTGATCGCAATCACATGGCGGCAGTTTTTGATGCCTTGCAGATGCTGCACCGCGCCCGATATGCCGAACGCCAGATAGGCGCTGGCGCTGACGGTTTTTCCCGTTGCGCCGATCTGCTGGCCCCGCGCGAATCGCCCGTCATCCACGGCCACGCGGCTGGCGCCGATGGCCGCGCCAAGCTCATCGGCCAGCGCATGAAAGCCTTCCAGGTCGCGCATGCCGTTACCCGCGGACACGATCAGGTCGGCCTCTTCCAAGTCCACTTCCGTGGCGGGCAGCGTGCGCGTGCCATGGTCACGGTAGGCCGATGTCATCGGTAGCGGCATGACGCGAGCGGCTTCTCCGTGGCCCACGAAGGGCAAGCGATCATCGACGGCATCCGGGGCCAGCAACACGATGCGGGGCAAGGCGCGCCGCGTGCGTCTTGGACCCGTGTGTTGGGGCGTGGGCAGGGTCGGCGGGTTCGGCACGCTCGGCGACCGCGACAGGCCGGCGTGAGCCGAGGCGGCCGGCGTCGATGCCGCGCGGCCGAAGGCGCCACGTCCCACGGCCACCTGGCGATACGGGCTGGCCACTCCGTCGCGGCTCAGTTCCACGACGTGCGTGGCGACCGTCTCGCGCGTGGCGGCGGCCAGGCGTCGGCCCAGGTCGCCGTCGGGCAGCCCGTTGTCGGGCAGGAAGACGTGCAGCGGGCGGTCGCGCTCCATCAGCGCCAGCACCACGGCCAGTTCGGCGTCGGGCGCATAGGCCGGCGGCGTGGCGATGACGGTCAGCCTGTCTGCGCCCAAGTCGGCGGCATCACCCTGGAATTCTCCAAACACCAGCAGGTGCACCCAGGTGTCGTGCGCGGCCAGCAGAGCGGCTGCCGCCACCGCTTGGCAAGCGTGGGCATCCAGCTGCCCGCGATCGCTGTGCGCCACCGCCAGCACGCAGCGCAACGCTTCGGTGGCGCGTACCGGCTTGTGCACGGTGCGCGCTTGCCGGCCAATGGCATCGCCCGAGGGGTCGGCGCCAAGCACCAGGCGGCGAATACCCGAAGGCGCCACGGTGTACTGCCTGCGCGGGTCGATTCTGCGGATCGGGTTCATCATGCCTCCAAGGCGTCGGCGACAAGTTCGGCGATGTCTCGCACGTCGGGGCGGGGGCCGACCACGCCCTCCAGCATGGCCGTGCAATTGGGACAGGCCACCGCCACCAGGCTTGCGCCGGTATCGCGCGCGTCCTGGATGCGGATGTCGGGAATGCGGCGCTCGCCGGGAATATCCGTCAACGCCGCTCCCCCGCCCGCGCCGCAGCAGCGCGCGTTCAAGCCATGGCGTTCCATTTCGTTGATACGCAGGCCCAGTCGGCGCAACAACTTGCGCGGCGCCTCGGTTTCACCGTTGTAGCGGCCCAGGTAGCAGGGATCGTGATACGTCAGGATGCGCGCGTCGTCAGCCGGCTTGAATCGCAGCCGCCCGGCGTCCGCCAGTTCGGCAAGCAGGCTGGTGTGATGCTGCACCTGGTACAGGCCGCCCAGCGCGGGATATTCATTGCGCAGGCTGTGCAGGATGTGCGGGTCGGCCGTGACGATGCGCGTAAAGCTCAGGCCCGCCAGCGTCTGGATCAGGCGCGTGGCCAGCACCTGGAACGTGGCTTCGTCGCCCAGCCGACGGGCAATATCGCCGGTGTCGGTCTCGCGGTCGCCCAGCACCGCGAAATCCACGCCGCCCGCGTGCATCGCCTTGACCAGCGCGCGCAGACTGCGTTGGTATCGCAGTCCGAAGGCGCCCTCGCCGACGATCAGCAACACGTCCACGGCCTGGTCCGGCTGTATCCACGGCACGTTAAGGTCCACCGCCCAGTGGTGGCGCGCGCCCAGGTCATAGCCGCCTGCCGTGCCGGTCTCGCGCAGGTTGGCCAGGACGGTGGGCGCCGTCCCGGGCGCGGCGCCGTGCTGCAACGTCTGCTGGCGACGCATATCGATCACGGCGTCCACGTGTTCGATCAGCATGGGGCATTCGTGTACGCAGGCCCTGCACGTGGTGCAGGCCCACAGCGTCTCGGCCGCCACCAGGCCGGGCACTAGCGGTTTGTCCGCCGCGCCTTCGCGTGCGCCGACGGGCACACCCGGCATGGGGCTGCCGGTATAGGCGGCGTCCGACCCGCCCGCCATGCCGACGACCATGTCCTGTATCAACTTCTTGGGGTTCAGCGGTTGCCCGGCGGCAAAGGCGGGACACGCGGCTTCGCACTTGCCGCACTGCACGCACGCATCGAAACTTAGCAGTTGGTTCCAGGCGAAGGCGGCCGGTTTGCCTACACCCAGGGGCTCGGCCGTCGGGTCGCCGCCCAGCGCCAACGGGCGCAGGGCCGCTTTCTGGCCGGGCAACGCGCGGCCGAAGCGTTCGGGCCGGGGGTGAAAAGCCAGGTGCAGCAGGCCGGCCAGCGCATGTTTCATGGGACCACCACGCGCCATGCCGACCGTCAGCTCCCAGGCGCCCAGCGCCAGCAGCGCCACGGTGCCCAGGCCGGCCGCGCCCGCCAGCCAGGGCGCGGACACGCCGCCCAGCAGCAACAGGCCCAGTGCCAATGCGCCCAGCATCCACGGCAGGCGGTCCCACAGGCCGCGCGACAGGCGCTTGGGCGGTTTGCGACGGCGGTGCCAGACGAATATCAGCCCGCCCAGCATCACCAGGGCGGCCACGGCAATGGCCATATCCAACGCGGGCGAGTACAGCGCCAAGCCGTAGTTGATGGCCACCAGCACCATGGCCGCGACCGCGCCGCCCGCCGTCGCCACATGAGTCCGGGCGATGTAGGGGTCGCGCGCCACCACGCGATGCAGGTCGACAAAATAGCGCTTGGGCACCGCCAACAAATCCAGCCAGCGCACCGGCGCGGCCCGGCCCACGCGCCACAAGGCAGCCCGCCGCCATCCGCCGACGCAGACCCCAAGCAGCGACACCCAGAACAGTGCGGTAACCACGACGGCAAACTGTTCCATGGTCAAAAGTCCTTGCACAGCCGCAATGCGTCATAGATGGCGGCGTGGATGTTGTGCATCGACACGCAGTCGCCCACCCGAAACAGCAGGAAACGGCCGTCGCCCAGAGGCTGGCCCAGCGCGGGCTGCGGGTCGGCCGCATACAAGGCGTGCAGGTCGGTCTGGCCCATGTTGACGGACTTGCGCTTGAGCATGCCGTACAGAGCGTCATTGGGCACGATGCCGTTTTCAATGACCACCTGATCCACCACGCGCTCTTCGCGATCTTCGGTGTATTCGTTGCGCAGCAGCGCCACCTTCTTGTCGCCTTCCGCACTGACGCGTTCAAGCCAGTGGTTGGGCGTCATCACGACCTGCTGCGCATACAGGCGGCGGTAGAAGATCGGGAACGTGGTGCCGCCCACGTCCTCGGCCACCTTGGTGTCGGGCGTAACGATCTCGACGTGCGCACCCCGGCTGGCCAGGAAGTCGGCTACCCCCGCCCCCGCGTGGGTGCTGACGCCGTCGTACACCAACACGTTTTTCGCGGGCTCGACCTGGCCGGAAAGTATGTCCCAGGAGCTCACGGCCAGACCGCGCGCCACGCCCCAGCCCTGGTGTTCGTAAACGTGGCTGAGTCCGCCGGTGGCCAACACAACAATATCCGGGCGCTGCGCCAACACCATTTCTTCGGTTGCCAGCGCGCCCAGGCGGCAGTCCACACCCAGGCGCTTGAGCTCCAGCGCGAACCACCGCACGATGCCGTCCATCTGTTCGCGCTGCGGCGCCTTGGCGGCCAGCAGGATCTGGCCGCCAATGGCGGCGGCGCGTTCAAACAGCACGACTTCATGCCCGCGCTCGGCGCACACGCGCGCGGCTTCCATGCCCGCGGGCCCGGCGCCAACCACCACCACTTTTCGCTCCACGCCGCGCGATCGCGCGATCACGTGCGGCATGGTTTCTTCACGAGCCGTTGCCGCGTTCTGGATGCACAGCACGTCCAGCCCGTCGTACTGCCTGTCGATACAGTAGTTGGCGCCCACGCATTGTTTGATCTCGTCTTCGCGGTCGTCGCGGATCTTCACGACCAGATGCGGGTCGGCAATATGCGCGCGCGTCATGCCCACCAGGTCCGCATGGCCGGCTGCCAGCAACCGCTCGGCCTGCACCGCGTCGCGGATGCTTTGTGCGTGCATCACCGGTATCCGCACTACCGATTTGATGCCGGCCGCCAGGTGGGCGAAGGGTTCGGGGGGCAACGCCATCGGCGGCATGCAGTTGGCCAGGGAATTGTGCGTGTCGGCACCGGAGCCGATGACGCCCAGGTAATCGATCAGGCCGGTGTCCGCCATGGCCTGGGCAATTTCGCGCAGCGCCTCGTGGTCGAGCCCATCGTCGTGGAATTCGTCGCCGCACATGCGCAGGCCCACGCAGAAATCGGCGCCAACCGCCTCGCGCACGGCGTGCAGCACGTCCAGCCCGAAGCGCAGACGGTTGCGCAGGCTGCCGCCATAGGCGTCGGTGCGAAAGTTGGTGCGCGGGCTCCAGAACTGGTCGATCAGATGCTGGTGCGCGGCGGATATCTCGATGCCGTCCATGCCGGCCTGCTGCACCCGCTTTGCCGCGGCGGCAAAGTCGCTGATGATGCGGCCGATCTCTTCGACTTCAATCGTCTTGGCGTTGCCCCGATGCACGGGCTCGCGCACACCGGACGGCGACAGCAGGTGCGGCCAATGCTCCCCGTGCCATGCCGAACGCCGGCCCATGTGCGTTGCCTGGATCATCACCTTGGCGCCGTGGCGATGCATGGCTTCGCTAAGTCTGGCCAACGGTTCGATGACGCGGTCGGTGGTCAGGTTGACCGACCGCCACCACCCTTGCGGGCTATCCAGCGACACGGGGCTGGAGCCGCCGCAGATGGCCAGGCCAAGGCCGCCCTTGGCCTTTTCTTCGTAGTAGGCAATGTAGCGGTCGCCCGGCAAACCGCCCGGGTCCGCGTGCACTTCGGCGTGCGCGGTGCTGACGATGCGATTGCGCAGCACCAGGCGGTTCAGCGTCAGTGGCGCAAACAGGTGGGGATAACGCATGCCGGCCTCAGGTGATGGGGCTAACGGTGAACTCGCAGTGCGCGTGCCCTTCGGCGGCGCATTGGCTTTCCACGCACTGGGCACGCGTGGCGCCGCCGTGCTGGTCGGCCACCCAGTCCATCGCCCCCGCGAACCATCCGGCAAACATGTGGCAGCGCTTGCCCTCGCCCTGGGGCTGGCCCAGCACGAATGCGGAATGGCGCAGCACGATGCGCGCCGTCATCGCGGTGGGGTCCGCGTCCGTCAGCCGGAACAGCCCCCAGCCGCGCTGCGACAGCCGCATCAGGTAGTGTTCATAAACCGCCAGCCCGCTCAGGCGATGCTCGCGCGACTCTTCATTGCACCAGTGGTAGGCCGAGCGGTGCCCGGCGTCGTACAGAATGCGCGCATAGGCCTCCTGGCCCAACGCCGCCTCTACCGCCGTGTGGTTGTTGATGAAGAAATGGCGCGGCACATACAGCATCGGCATGCCGTCCGTGCTCCACACGCCCGTCTGTTCGTTGACGTCGATCGGAAGCTGGGGATTCATGTTGGTTGCTCCTTAAGCCGCCGGCGCGTCGGCAGGCCAGACGTCGCCAAACACGCGCAGCCAGTTTTCGCCCAGTATTTTTCGGATGTGAATTTCGCTCCAGCCCGCGCGCTGCATCGCATCGGTCAGGTTGGGAAATTGGCCTATCGTCTGGATGCCTTCGGGGTTGCGGATGGCACCGAAGTCCGTCAGCCGGCGGTACCGGCCCTTGTCATGCGTCAGCCAATCAAAAAACGGCTGTCCGTAGCCTTGGGTGAAATCGGTGCCGATGCCCACCGCGTCTTCGCCCACCAGATTCACGACGTAGCCAATGGCTTCGACGTAGTCGTCCACCGTGGCTTGCACGCCGCGCTTGAGGAACGGCGGGAACATCGTCACGCCGATGAAGCCGCCGCGTTCCGCGATAAACCGCAGCTGCGCGTCGCTTTTATTGCGCGGGTGTTCTTTCAGGCCCGCCGGCAGGCAGTGCGAATAGCAAACGGGCCGGGTCGATGCCAGGATCGCTTCTTCGGAGGTTTGGGCGCCCACGTGCGACAGGTCAACCATCATGCCGACGCGGTTCATCTCGGCGATGACTTCGCGGCCGTAACCGGACAAGCCGCCGTCGCGCTCATAGCAGCCGGTGCCGATCAGGTTCTGCGTGTTGTAGCAAAGCTGGACCACGCGCACGCCCATGTCGGCAAAAGCTTCGATGGCGCCCAGATTGTCTTCGAACGCCTGGCCGTTCTGAAAGCCAAGAATGATGCCCGTCTTGCCGTCGCGCTTGGCGCGGCGGATATCGTCCGTGGTGCGCACTAACGTGACCAGATCCTCGTTGGCGCGGATCAGGGCTTTCATGGCGGCAATGTTCGAGACCGTTTGCTCGAACCCTTCCCACACCGACACCGTGCAGTTGGCCGCGGTCAGGCCGCCTTGCTTCATGTCTTCAAAAACGGACCGGTCCCATTTCGAGATGATCAGGCCGTCGATAACCATGCTTTTCTGATGCAGCGTAGCCATGGGATTTTCCCCCCGATGTTGTGCCGCTTAGTAGATGGGATGGCGCTGGCACAGCGCGTGGACTTCAGCTCGAATGCGTCGTTCGGTTGCTTCGTGTTCGTCGGGGCTGGTGGCCAGCATGTCCACGACATGCACGATCATTTCGCCCACGGCGCGAAACTCGTCCTCGCCAAACCCGCGCGAGGTGGCGGCCGGCGTGCCCAGCCGGATGCCGGAAGTGACCGACGGCTTTTGCGTGTCGAACGGAATGCCGTTCTTGTTGCACGTGATGCCGGCGCGTTCCAGCGTGCGCTCCACATGTGCGCCGGTCAGCCCCTTGGAACGCAGGTCGAGCAGCAGCAGGTGGTTGTCGGTGCCGCCGGAAACCAGGTCGATGCCGCCTTCACGCAGCACGTCGCCCAGCACGTCGGCGTTTGCCAGCACGCGGTCGATGTAGCGTTTGAAGTCCGTATGCAGCGCCTCGCCGAAGGCCACCGCCTTGGCCGCCACCACGTGCATCAGGGGTCCGCCCTGCAAGCCGGGAAACACGGCGGAATTGATCTTCTTGGCGATGGCGCCGTCATTGGTCAGGATGAAGCCGCCGCGCGGGCCGCGCAGGGTCTTGTGCGTGGTGGACGTGACGACGTGCGCGTGCGGCACCGGGCTGGGGTGCCTGCCCGCCGCCACCAGGCCCGCGATATGCGCCATGTCGACCATCAGCATGGCGCCGGCCTCGTCGGCGATCTGGCGAAAGCGGGCAAAGTCCGGCTGCCTGGGGTAGGCTGAAAACCCCGCGATGATGAGCTTGGGCCGATGCTCCAGCGCCAGTCGCCGGACCTCGTCGTAATCGATCAGGCTGTCTTCCCGGCGCACGCCGTACTGCACCGCGTTGAACCACTTGCCCGACATTGCCGGCCGTGCGCCGTGAGTCAGGTGCCCGCCGGCATCCAGCGACATGCCCAGCACGGTGTCGCCGGGTTCCAGCAGCGCCAGCATCACCGCGCCGTTGGCCTGCGCGCCGGAGTGCGGCTGCACGTTGGCGTAGTCGGCGTGAAACAGTTCGCGTACGCGCAGCAGCGCCAGCGACTCGACCTCGTCCACGTGGTCGCAGCCACCGTAATAGCGCCGGCCGACGTAGCCTTCGGCGTACTTGTTGGTCAGCACCGAACCCTGCGCTTGCAACACGGCGCGCGACACCAGGTTTTCGGACGCGATCAGCTCGATCTGGGTTTGCTGGCGGCGCAGTTCCCGGTCCTGCATGGCCATCACGACGGGATCGCGCTTGTCGAGCGGCGATGAGAAGAACGGGGATGAAGACTGGAACATGTCGACCTGCCTGAAGGAGCAATGACGTTCAAGAATCCGGCGTAAGCGGGGCCTGTGAAGCATTCTTTCTTAAAGGTCATGTGCACTGTTATCTGAACCGGACCACATCTTGTCCGATTGCGACAGGGGGTCGCACAGCGCGCAAAGGCATATGTCGTAATCCTCTGCAATTTTCGTATTGTTCCTAAGGGCAGACGCGTCCGGCTGGCCTACGATTGCAACGGTCAACTGCCGGAAGGTCAGTACCGGCATTCAGTCCGTGTATTCCTACCAAGGAGCCTAGCCATGACTGCACGTTCGCCGAACCGTGATCGCCGGCACTTGCGCCACTTCGGTTTCCTGCCCTTGCCGCAGTTCACGATGCTGTCGTTCTCGACAGCGATTGAAGTGCTGCGCATGGCCAACCACCTGTTGGGCCGGCAGTATTACCGTTGGTCGGTGGTAGCGCCGTCATGCGGGCCCGTCACGGCCAGCAATGGCTTGCAGGTGCACGCCGACGTGCTGGACGAGGCCACTTTGCCCGACGCCGTGTTCGTTTGCGGCGGCAAGCGCAACCGCGTGGACAACGACCCGGCCACGCGAGACTGGCTGCGGCGCCTGGCGGCGTGCGACGTAACGTTGGGCAGCCTGTGCACCGGCGCGCACATGCTGATGCAGGCCGGTCTGCTCAACGGCTATACCTGCGCCATGCACTGGGAAGACCTGGTCGCGCTGCGCAGCGAATTTCCGCATAGCAGGCTGTCGCACAAGCTGTTCGTTATCGATCGCGACCGCATCACCTGTACAGGCGGCACCGCGCCGCTGGACATGATGCTTAACCTGGTGGGCGAATCCGTGGGACCCGCCATCGTCGCGCTGATCGCTAACCAATTCACCATCGGGCATGTGCGCGACCACAAGGACAGGCAACGCATGCCGACGTCGATTCGCATGCCCGCCTCGCATCCCGCGCTGGCAGAGGTGATCGCGCTGATGGAGGTCAATCTGAAAGAGCCGCTGTCGCTGGAGGAACTGGCGCAACTGTCGGGCGCATCGCAGCGGCAACTGCAACGCCTGTTCCGCGAGCACCTGGGCACGACGCCCAAGCAACATTATCTGAGCCTGCGCCTGCGGCATGCGCGGGCACTGCTGCGGCAGACGCCGATGTCGATCACGCACATCACCACCGCATGCGGATTTCAATCGCCTTGCCATTTCAGCAAGACCTACCGCGCGGTCTATGGCGCGGCGCCCAGCTCGGAACGCCGCAATCCCCGCACGTTCGACCATGACGCCCATGGGCCGGGTTTTGCCTCGGCGATAGGCGCGGAAACCGGGCCCGACGCTTTTTTTCTTCGCCCCACGCGCCCCGCTACACAAGCCTGAAATTCTGTGTATAATCGCTGTCTTTGGTGGACACGGCCTTTGAGAAAAGCTTCTCAAACTTCACCAAAACCGGTGGCGGTTCCAGCAGGAATTTCCTTCGGCAAAGCAGGAAATACAGCAAAAGCAATGGCTGTAAGCAGTACCCCGCGGGAGTAGCTCAGTTGGTAGAGCGCAACCTTGCCAAGGTTGAGGTCGCGAGTTCGAGACTCGTCTCCCGCTCCAAATACAAGAAGGAAGCATCGGCCAACACCGCGCTTCCTTTTTTCTTGCAAGTGCTGGCGCAATGGCAGAGTGGTTATGCAGCGGATTGCAAATCCGTGTACGTCGGTTCGATTCCGGCTTGCGCCTCCAGCATCTTTCCCCCCCTCCCCCCAGCATCTCGTTACGCATCCCTACGCGCTGACAATCGAATGATTGCTAAGGTGACGCCGTTTTCCATTGACGTCGACACTATGCACCGCATTCTGAATTTTCGCGCTCGTTCCCCCGTGCTTGCCCTGTCCGCCGCCGCGATGTTGACGTTGGCGCCGATAGCGGCCGAAGCCGACTCCGACCGCCATCATCATCGCCATGGGCGCGAGTACAAAGAAAAGTACTGGGATGGCGCGTGCAAGGTCGAGCGCAAATGGAAGCGCAACGGCGAATATCAGGAAAAGCGCAAGTGCCGCGATGACTATCGCGAAGGCTATTACGCCGCGCCGCAGGTCGTGATGCCGATGCCCGCGCCTGCCATCGTCATCACCCCGCCTTCAATCATCATCCGGCCCTGAACATGGATCAATCGGTGAAGGACGCCATTGCCCGCTGGCCCAACGTGCCGGCCGTGTATGGCTGGCTGTCGCTGGACGGGCGCGGGCGCTGGCGGCTGCATCCGCAGGGGCAGGCTGCGCAAGGCGGGCCCGGCGAATCCATCACCAATGCCCAGATCCTGGATTTCATGAATCGGAATTATGAACACGATGACGCGGGCCGCTGGTTTTTCCAGAACGGCCCGCAACGCGTGTTCGTGCGGCTGGATGGCGCGCCCTTCGTGCTGCGCCTGAACGACGACAATCACGGGTTGCGCACGCACACGGATGCAGCGGTCGACGCCGTCAGCGCCTGGTGGCTGGACGATGGCGGCCAGCTATATGCGTCCACGGCGGCGGGCGCCGGGCTGGTGCTGGACCGTGATCTGCCCGCCCTGCTGGAAAAACTGTCGACCGGAGACGGCGCGCCGGTCCTGGACGCCCTGGCAAGCTTGGCGCCTGACGCTGAGATCACCGTGTCATGGCCGGGCGTCTACGCCCCCGCGCCGCTGCGCGCGATCACGCGGCAGGAGGTGGCGCGCCGCCTGGGCTTCGAGCCAAATCCGGCCGCGTAGCGCCAGATCTGCGGCGGGGCAACACGGGGCGGCTACTGGCAACACAAGGCGTTGCGGGAATCAGCCCCGGCCGCTTTTGACCAGGGCAAATTTGCCATCGCCCAGCAGCATCAGCACGGCGGCCGCCACGGTCAGGAAGATGGGATATTCCCAGCCGCCGCCCGCGTTGCCAAAGCCCCAGCCGTTGCCAAAGTGCACAGTCGACGCCACGAACAACTGCACCACCGCGATGGCCGCCACCCAGCGCGGCACGATGCCCAGGATAAGCAGCACGCCCGCGCCCACTTCAAAGAACGTGACCGGATAGGCCAGCCAGCCGGCAAAGCCGATCTTGGCGAAGAACTGGGCGGTGCCGGGCAGCGTGAAGACCAGCAGCTTGGTCAGGCCGTGGGCCAGGAACATGACGCCAAGCGCCACGCGCAGCAACAGTGCGGCATAGGGAGCGGTACGGGTATCGATCATGGCAAATCCTTCTGGGTAGCGCGGATCGTCCAAGACCGGACGATGCATCAGGCCGCCATTCTTACGATTCCAAAAACAAAGATAAATAGGCAGAATTGCAAATTATTGTTCCCCGATAGGAAACAATCTTGGACACTCACACCGCCATGCAGACCTACGCCAAGGTCGTCGAGCTTGGCTCGTTCGCGGCAGCCGCCGACAAGATGGGCCAGGCGCGTTCGGTCGTGACGCGGCAGATCGCCTACCTGGAACAGAAGTACGGCGTGCGCCTGTTGAACCGCACCACCCGCAAACTCAGCATGACGGACGCGGGGCGCGCCTTCTACGAGCGCGTCCGGCCGATCCTGGCGGAAGTGGCCGACCTGGAGCTGTCGCTACAGGCCGAAGGCCAGCGCCCCAGCGGCCGTTTGCGCGTCAGCGCGCCCGTGTCGTTCGGCATCCTGCACCTGGGGCCGGCCATTGTCGAATACCTGCAACGTTATCCCGACGTCATCATCGACCTGGACCTGAACGACCGCGTGGTGGATCTGGTCGAGGACGGCTACGACGTGGCGGTGCGCATCGGTCCGCTTCAGGATTCATCGTTGGTTGCGCGCCCGCTGGCGCCTCAGCAGTTGCTGGTCTGCGCGGCGCCGGCCTACCTGAAGCAGCACGGCACGCCGACCACCCCGGAAGACTTGAAGCAGCATCGCTGCCTGCACTATTCCTACGCCAGCACCGGCAATGAATGGCATTTCGAGAAGGACGGCGTGACGCATCTGGTTCGGGTGAACGCAGCGCTGCGCGCCAATAACGGCGATGTACTGCGCACGGCGGCGCTGGCGGGCCACGGCGTTATCCTGCAACCCGAGTTCCTGGTCGGCGACGACATTCGCGCGGGGCGCCTGGTGGCCTTGCTGGCCGACTATGCGCACACACCCATCTCCATGTACGCCATCTATCCGCATCGCCGCTTCCTGTCGCCCAAGGTCCGCTCTTTTGTCGAGCATCTTGAAGAGCGGTTTGGCGGCAGTGCGCCGGCCACCCCAGGGGGACGCGCCACGGCGCGCCGCAGCCGTTAGAATCCTACCCATGACCGCGAAACCGTCCATCGAATACTTCCCCGCCCCCCGCCGTTCGCTTTTTTGCAGCCAGTGCGCCACGCCCATCACCCGCCGGGTGCCGGAAGGCGACAACCGTGAGCGCGACGTCTGCGATCACTGCGGCGCGATCCACTACCAGAACCCGCGGTTGGTGGTTGGCACGGTGCCCGTGTGGGAAAAACGCGTACTGCTCTGCCGCCGTGCGATCGAACCGCGCTACAACACTTGGACGCTGCCGGCGGGTTTCATGGAATTGGGCGAAAGCACGGCACAAGGCGCGGCCCGCGAAACGCTGGAAGAGTCCGGCGCGCGCATTCAGCTTGGCGAGCTCTACACCATGATCGACCTGCCGCAGATCGACCAGGTGCACGTGTTCTATCTGGCCCAGGCGCTAGGCCCCGAACTGGACCCCGGCCCCGAAAGCCTGGAAGCCCGCTGGTACGACGAAGCCGACATTCCCTGGGACGACCTGGCGTTTCGCACGGTGGTAACGACCTTGCAACACTACTTCGACGACCGACGCCAAGGCGCGTTCGTGCCCCATCACTACACCCTTGAATCGCACCGTTGAAGCTGCCCTGGCTTGCCGTCGACACCCCGTTTCCGCCAGCGGAATATGCGCTGACGGAACCCGACGGCCTGCTTGCGGCCGGCGCGGACCTGTCGATGGACAGGCTGATCCAGGCTTACTCGAACGGCATCTTTCCCTGGTATTCCGAAGGCGAGCCCGTGCTGTGGTGGAGCCCCGACCCGCGCATGGTGCTGGCCACCAAGGATTTTTCGCCGTCCCATTCGCTGCGTAAGCTGCTGCGGCAGATCGCTGCGCAGGAAATCGACGCCCAGCCGCGCGTGCAAGTGCGTGTCGACACGGTGTTTTCGAGGGTCATGGCGCAATGCGCCGCGCCGCGTGACGGCCAACCGGGCACCTGGATCACCGCCGCCATGCAGCAGGCGTATGCCGAATGGCACCGGGCGGGCTACGTGCACAGCATCGAAACCTGGATCGATGGCGAGCTCGCCGGTGGCCTGTACGGCATCAGCCTGGGGCGCATGTTCTTTGGCGAATCCATGTTTACGCTCGCCCCTAACGCGTCGAAGATCGCGCTGGCGTACCTGATTCGCTACCTGGCCGCGCAAGGCGTCGAGCGCATCGATTGCCAGCAGCAGACCCAGCATCTGGCCAGCCTGGGCGCACGCCCGATACCGCGCGCGCAGTTCCTGCAACATGTACGCCGGGCTACCGCCCAGCCTCCGATTTTCTGGGCGCCGGGCACGCTGGACAGCCTGGGCCGCCTGTTGCCCGCGACCCGTTCCACATCCCACCAGGCAGCGGAACCGACGCGGGATTCAGCGTCCGATGCAACGCCACTTAAGCGTTAATATGTAGCCATCGCGTCGCGGACGTACCGCGCGATGCGCACTTCCCCATGAGCCAGCTCAAAGAACTTCCCTTCTCCACGCTGCAGTTCTATGCAACCGCGCCTTACCCGTGCAGCTACCTGCCGGGCCGCCAGGCGCGGTCGCAGGTTGCCGCGCCCGGGCATCTGATCAACGCGGGCACCTATTCCCAGCTGGTCGAACAGGGCTTTCGCCGTAGCGGGCTGTTCACGTACCGTCCCCATTGCGACAACTGCCATGCCTGCGTGCCGGTGCGTGTCGACACGTCGGGCTTTGCCCCCAACCGCAGCCAGCGGCGGGCGTGGCGCGATCACCAATCGTTGCAGTCGTTCGTTGCGGAATTGGCGTGGTCGCCCGAGCACTACCGGCTGTATACGCGCTACCAGCAAGGCCGGCATCCGGGCGGCGGCATGGACGAGGACAGCCGCACGCAATATGCGCAGTTTCTGCTGACCAGCCGGGTCAACACGCGGCTGGTTGAATTTCGCGACGCGGACGGTGTGCTGATGATGGTGTCCATCATCGACGTGCTGGATGACGGGCTGTCGTCGGTCTATACCTTTTACGACCCCGATATCGAGGGCAGCCTGGGCACCTACAGCATCCTGTGGCAGATCGAGCAGTGCCGCACGTTGAACCTGCCGTGGCTGTACCTGGGCTACTGGATCGCCGAAAGCCGCAAGATGTCTTACAAGTCCAGCTTCCAACCCGCGCAGTTTCTTGTCGACGGGGAATGGCGGAATCAGGACTACCTGTCCCTTTGATCGTGCCGTACGGTGCGCGGCCCGATTGCGGCAAGCGCGGCGAAATTGGCTCTACAATTCCGCCCCATGTCTATCCTCTTCCACGCCTACCCCCTGGCCCGCCCGGCGCTTTTTGCCATGGACGCGGAAACCGCCCACGAAGTCACGCTGTCGGGCCTGCAACGCGCCTATGAATGCGGCGCGACGCGCAAGCTGATGCATGCGCAGCCCTCGGCACCTAGCACGCTGATGGGCATGCGGCTGGCCAACCCCATCGGGCTGGCGGCGGGGCTGGACAAGAACGGCGCCTATATCGACGCGCTGGGTAACCTGGGCTTTGGTTTCATTGAAGTCGGCACCGTGACGCCTCGCGCGCAACCCGGCAACCCCAAGCCGCGCATGTTCCGCCTGCCGCGCGCCAACGCGCTGATCAACCGGCTGGGCTTCAACAACCAGGGCCTGCCGGCGTTCCTGGCGAACGTGCAGCGCAGCCAGTGGCGCAAGCAAGGCGGCATCCTGGGCCTGAATATTGGAAAGAACGCGGACACGCCGATCGAGCGCGCCGCTGATGACTACCTGATCGGGCTGGAGGGCGTGTACCCGCATGCCGATTACGTGACGGTGAATATTTCGTCGCCCAACACCAAGAATTTGCGCGCGCTGCAAAGCGGGGACGAGCTCTCTGCCTTGTTGGCGCAACTGGCCGACAAGCGCCGTGCGCTGGAAGACCAGCACCAGCGCCGCGTGCCCATGGCGGTAAAGATCGCCCCCGACCTGACCGAAGAACAGATCGACGCCATCGCTGACACGCTGCCCCGCCATGGCATTGACGGCGTCATCGCCACCAACACCACGCTGTCGCGCGATGCGGTCACCGGCCAGGCGCATGCCGAAGAAGCCGGCGGCCTGTCGGGCGCGCCGGTGCACGAGCTGTCATTGAAAGTGATTCGCCGCCTGAAGGCTCAGCTGGGCAACAGCCTGGCGATTATCGGAGTGGGCGGCGTGTTGTCGGGCGCACAGGCCCGCGAAAAGATGGACGCCGGGGCGGATGCCGTGCAGCTGTACACCGGCTTGATCTACCGGGGCCCCGCCCTGGTGGGCGAATGCGTGCGGGCTACGGCAAAGCGCTGAACGCTGCCTCCACACGCTCGCGGCGCGCAGCGCAAAATGCGGGACAAAAAAAAGGGGCCACCCGGTGGGTGGCCCTAATTCCAGCTCTGCTCTGTCACTCAACAGTACTACATTACTGCGATTTGCGCAGCATCGCGCGCCAGGACTCAGGCGGTGCGACGGCTACGGCTGGCAACCTTGGTGGCGGCGTCGGCAGCATCCGTCGCAGCCTTGAAGGTCGCGTTGGCGGCGGCATTCAGGTTCGATTCGGCGACTTCAGCGGCCTGCTTGGCAGCCTTGGTCACGGAGTCGTAGGCGCTGGTCGCGGTGGCCAGCGAGGACTTGATCAGGGCAACGGCGCTTTCCGAACCGGCCGGAGCGTTCTTCGACAGTTGGTCGACGGCTTCGCTCAGTTGCTGCTGGCTTTCAGCGATTTGCTCTTCGGTCAGCTTGACCAGGCTGCCTTGCACGCCGGCAACGATGTCGTACACGTGCTTGGTGTAAGCCATGGCCTTTTCAGCGCCCGGCTGCAGCAGGCCCGACGCAAACGCGGCGGCTTCCTGCGGATCCTTGACTTCAGAGGCTTGTTGCGACTTCTGGGCGACTTCGTCCAGCGTGGCGCGCACAACCTTCATGTTCAGCTCAACCAGCTTTTCAAAGCCGGCGAAAACGGCGGACTGGGCAGCCACAAAAGTGTTGATGCTTGCCTTTTGGCGATCCAGGACTTGCTGCGGAATTGCGCTCATAGAATGCTCCTTTAGGGGTAGCCGGAAGCTTTCCGGCAAGAAGGATTGGTGTCTGCGACGAGAAATAGGAACGTGCGCGGAAACTGGTACTACAAGCTACCGCCGGCCCGTTTGATGCACTGCACAATTCACATTCTAGACTGCCACAAATTGCTGTCAAGCAGTTTTTGTGCAACGCAACAAGTATTTGCACTTTAACGGTGCAGCCGCGTGCACGCCATTGATCCAGAACAAGGTTTTGCCCTGCTTCGGGAAAAACCCGACATGACGGCGTATCAATTCTTTTCTAAACTGCTTTCACGCTGATGACAGAAAAATCAATCCATAAGTCAGCGGCCAAAAACTAAATCGCAGCAAGCAAAACCCTGCAATTGGAGACTTCATGACCTTTATTCCCCGCACGCTTACGGCCCTGCTCGCGGCCAGCGCCATGTTCGCGGCCGGCGCCGCCCACGCGGAATTTCCGGAACGCCCCATCAATATGGTGGTGCCGTTCGCCGCAGGCGGCCCGACCGACAACGTCGCCCGATCGCTGGCCGAAGCCATGCGGCCGAGCCTGGGACAGACGGTCGTAGTTGAGAACAAGGGCGGTGCCGGCGGCACCATCGGCACCACGCAGGTTGCGCGCGCCCAGCCCGATGGCTATTCCATTCTGCTGATGCACGCCGGCTTCTCCACGGCGCCGTCCCTGTACAAGAACCCCGGCTACGACCCGTACAAGAGCTTTGAGCCCATCGGCCTGGTGGTCGACGTGCCCATGACCATCATCGCGCGTTCGGACTTCCCGCCGAACAACATCAAGGAACTGGCCGAATACGTCAAACAGAACAAGGACAAGGTTTCGCTGGCCAACGCCGGCATCGGCGCGGCCAGCCACCTGTGCGGCACCATGCTGGTGGAAGCGCTGGGCGTCCAGCTGCTGACGATTCCGTACAAGGGCACCGCCCCCGCCATGAACGACCTGCTGGGCAAGCAGGTCGACCTGCTGTGCGACCAGACCACCAACACGACGCAGCAGATCGAAAGCGGCAAGGTCAAGGCCTATGCCGTGACCAGCCTGAAGCGCGTGCCCACGCTGGACAAGCTGCCGACCATGGACGAATCCGGCTACAAGGGTTTTGAAGTGGGCATCTGGCACGGGATGTGGGTGCCCAAGGGCACGCCCAAGCCGGTGGTGGACAAGCTGATCAAGAGCTTGCAGGCCGGCCTGGCCGACCCGAAGTTCCAGGAACGCATGAAGCAGCTTGGTGCCACGGTGCTGACGGCCGAAGCCAACCCGCAGGCACTTGAGGCCAAGGTCAAGCAGCAGGTTCCGCAATGGGCCGAGCTGTTCAAGAAGGCAGGCGTCGAGCAGCAATAAGCTGACGCTGACGGCCGACCCTGGCCGAATGGCAAAAAAGCCCCGAAAGGGGCTTTTTTCATGGTCCGGACCGGCGCGGGCGCGGACTGCTCAGGGCCGCAAGGCTTCCGCCGCCATGCCCAAGCCGTTGAACCCGGTGGACACCGAGGGTTCGTAGCCGAGCGCCTCGGAAATGCTGGCGGCGGTATCGACCAGCGCGCGTATCCAGTCATCCTGCAAGCGTTCGGCCGGGGCCGAGATGGACAGCCCCGCCACCAGCTTGCCGGTATCGTCAAAAATGCCGGCTGCGATGCAACGCACGCCCAGTTCCAGTTCTTCGTTGTCGCGGGCGTACCCATGGCGCCGCACCAACGCCAGTTCACGTTCCAGGCGATCCAGGTCGGTCAGGCTGTTGCGCGTGTGGCCGGCCAGGCCGGTGCGCAGCGCGTACGCGCGCACTTGGCGCGCATCGCCGGTGGACAGGAACAGCTTGCCGGTCGAGGTCAGGTGCAGCGGGGCACGGCCGCCAATGGCACGCACCACCTGCATGCCCGAGCGCTCGCTCCAGGCGCGGTCGATATAGACGATTTCGTCGCCCTGCTGGACCGACAGGTTGATGGTCTGCCCCGTTAGCTTGTGCAGGGACCGCATGGCGGAAATGGCCGCTTCGCGAACGTTCAGCCGCCCTTTCACCAGCGACCCCAATTCCAGCAGGCGCATGCCCAGCTGATACAGGCCGTTGTCCACGCGTTCAACGTAGCGTCCGACGACCAGGTCGTTCAGGATGCGGTGCGCGGTCGAGGCATGCAGGCCGGTGGTGGCCGACAATTCCTTGAGGGTGACCGGGTCTTGCTGCGCGGCCAGGGCGTCGAGCAGGCGCATGGCTCGCTCGATGACCTGGATGGCGATGGGGTGGCCGGACGCGCCTTCGGTCTCGGCGTCCAGGGGAGTGCGGGGTGTCGTCAGACGGGGCATAGGGGGAGATAGGCTCGCGCCGCAACGCCGTAAAAGACCGGCCTTGCGGCAACGCAGCAAACAGTTCTTTCCCGTATTGTGAAATTTAAGACGCCATTTTGCAATGGCTTTTTTGCGACGAGATCAAGCCGCGGCGGGCGGCGCCAGCTTTCCGCCCAGGCGCAGCACCTCGGCGCGCAGGAACTCCAGCGCCTCGGCGGCGGCCGCCGGTTCCCCTTTGACGCCCAGCTCAATATGGGGCGTTCCGCCCGCTTCGCCCACGCTGGGCAGGCTGAAGGCGCGCACGTCGGGCCAGCGGCTTTCCACGCTGACCATAGCCGGCGTAATGCGCGATTCGGGCATGCTGAACACCAGGAAAGAATGCTCGACATGGGCGCGCACATGTTGCAGCGCACGATAGCGCGTGTCCAGGGTCCATTCGAGCATCGGCCAGGCCATCACGGGAAAGCCGGGTACGAAGGTGTGGTCGTGGATGAAGAAGCCCGGAATACGGTTGTACGGGTTGGGAACGATCTCGCAGCCTTGCGGAAACACGCCCATTTGCAGGCGCTGCTGGTTTTCCGGCGCGCTCATGTCGGCCGTGCCCTGGCCCTTGGCCGCCATTTCGGCGGTGCGCAGCGCAATCGCCTGCTCGGCCTCCGGGTGCAGCGCCAATGGCAAGCCCAGCGCGGCAGCGGCGGCTTGGCGGGTGTGGTCATCAGGCGTGCCGCCGATGCCGCCGCAGGAGAACACGACGTCGCCCGTGGCGAAGCTGCGCTTGTAGGCCGCCACCAGTGTGTCGCGGTCGTCGGGCAGGAATTCGGCCCACCCCAGTTGCATGCCGCGAGCACTGAGGAGCTCGACGACCTTTGAAAAATGCTTGTCCTGACGGCGGCCCGAGAGGATTTCGTCGCCAACGATGATAAGACCGATGCGACGGGCGGCGGATTCTGCGGCCATGTCCAGTTCCAAAACGGTAAGGGTTAAATGCCGGTCAGGCTTCGATGACACGATCCTGGCGCAAACGCCGAAGCGCTTCCAGGCCGTAGTGCGCGTAGACCAGCGCCGAAAACACCGGCAGGATAATCCAGGCGGGCGGCAGCAAGTTCAGCAGTGAACAAATAAGCCCGATGGTCCAGAAGCCGCCGTTGTTGCGTTCCAGGATCAGCTTGCGTTCTTCGGGGCTGGCGTGTTCCACGATGGCGTCCACGCGCATCATCCGCGAAAAAGCAAAGGCCCACCAGAAGATCGACAGGATGATCGCCATGGGCGGCACCAGCCACAAGGGCAGCGTCAGCACCCAGCCGGCGGCGAAGGCAGCCGATACCCAGATGGCGTTCCATACGCTGACCGCCGTCGAGAACTTGCCCTGCGGCGTCACGCTGGCATATTCGCGCTGCCCCACGTGGCGCAGCACCAGCGGCATCACGAAAACAGCGGCAATGGCCAGGCCCAGGATGCCGGACACGGGCAGCAAAATGGCGGCGGCAATGACGGGGATGAGATAGATCTTGAGCGAAAACAGGCCCATTGCGATCATCCATTCGTCGGCGCGATTCACCATGTCCCAGTGGGACACCTCGGCGCGCAGCCAGTCGGTCAATGGCGTCCAGAACAGATACAGCAACAGGAACGCGCCAACCAGCGCAATCAGGAACGGCAGCAGCACCGCGAACAGCATCGTGGGATGGCATTGCGACACCAGCGCGCGCTTGAACGCCTGGCCAACGCTGACGGCGCCCGTGCCGGCGCCAGAGAATCGGCCATTGCCGGGCGCGGCGGTATCGGGGCGTAAAGCGGTCATAAGAGCTTGAAAAAGGGGGTGGACATCCCGGGTATGATAGTCAAACACGCCCCGATCTGCTCACATGTCTCTACTCGTACCCGGCTCTGACCTGGCCGCCTTGCGCGCGCGGCTAAGCGCAACCCCCGACACCTGGCTCATCGCCTGCTTCTGCGCGGCCTGGTGCGACACCTGCGAACAGTACAAGCCCAAGCTTGAAGCGTTGGCAGACGCCCTGCCGCAGCACGTGTTCGCCTGGATAGACATCGAAGACCATGCCGAACTGCTGGGCGATATCGATGTCGAGAACTTCCCGACTCTGCTGGTGCAAATCGGGTCGCGCGCGGTGTTCTATGGCCCCATGTTGCCGCACATCGGCCATCTGGAACGCCTGATTGAAAGCGTGGACGCGAACAGCCCGGCAGTCAGTTCCGAACTACCCGATCTGCCAAAACTGCTAGCCGCCTGATTCCCGGCACCGACAAAAAAACCCGCAAGGCCAAACGGCGTTGCGGGTTTTTTATGCGGCCCGGGGCGGCGATCAGTTCTTGCGCGAGCCGCCCAGCAACACTGCCACCTGGCGCTTGGGCGACGACGAACCGCTGTCGTTCTTGGGCGCGGGTTCTTGCTCGGACGAAGACGACGCCGAGGGCTCGTAGGGCTTCAGGAAGAAATCATCCACCGGTTGGCGCGAGCCGCCTGACGTGTAGCCCGAGCGGCGATCGGATGAACGGCCACCGCGGTCGCCACGGCTTCCTTCACGGCTTGATTCACGACCCTCGCGCGAGGACGAGGACGAGGACGACGGGCGGTCTTCGCTGCGGCGATGGCTGCGCGCCACCGCGTCGGCCGGCAAGTCCAGCGTGCCGCGCGGCACTTCGCGCTTGATCAGCTTTTCGATGTCGAGCAGGAAGCGTTCTTCATCCGGCGTGAACAGCGCAATGGCTTCGCCCGATGCGCCCGCGCGGCCGGTCCGGCCAATGCGGTGCACGTAGTCTTCGGCGTTGTACGGCAGGTCATAGTTGATGACGCAAGGCACGCCGGCCACGTCCAGGCCGCGCGCGGCCACGTCGGTGGCCACCAGCACTTCCAGGTCGCCAGCCTTGAAGGCTTCCAGCGCCTTCATGCGGTCGGCCTGGGTCTTGTCGCCGTGAATCGATTCGGCCTTGACGCCATCGCGTTCAAGTTCGCGGGCCAGCCGGGCCGTGCCGATCTTGGTGTTCGAAAACACGATCACCTGCTTCAGACCGCGCGACTTCACCAGATGCACGACAGCGGCGCGCTTGGCGTCGCTGGACATCTTGTAGGCGATCTGCGTGATGGTGGTGGCCGTGGCATTGCGCGCCGCGACTTCGATCTCGACCGGCTGGTTCAGGTACGAACGGCCCAGTTTGCGGATTTCGTTGCTGAACGTGGCCGAAAACAGCAGGCCCTGACGCTGCGCGGGCAGCAGGCGGATGATGCGTTCCAGGTCGGGCAGAAAGCCCATGTCCAGCATGCGGTCCGCTTCGTCCAGCACCAGGATGCCGACCTGGCTCAGGTTCACGTTCTTTTGTTCGACGTGGTCCAGCAGGCGGCCGGGCGTGGCCACCAGGATTTCGCAGCCGCGACGCAGCGCTTCTTTTTGCGGACCGATATCCACGCCACCGAACACCACGGCGGAACGCAGGGGCGTTTGCTTGCTGTAGCGCTTGACGCTTTCGAACACCTGGTCGGCCAGCTCGCGCGTGGGCGTGAGGATCAGCGCGCGCACCGGGTGGCGCGCGGGCGAGGCGCTGGTGTTGGCCAGCGGCATCAGGCGGTGCAGGATGGGCACGGTGAACGCGGCCGTCTTGCCGGTGCCGGTCTGGGCGGCGCCCATGACGTCGCGCCCTTCCACCACGACGGGGATGGCTTGCGCCTGAATGGGCGTCGGAATGGTGTAGCCGGTTTCGGCGATGGACTGGAGCAGCAGCGGGTGCAGTCCAAAATCGGCAAACGTCGGCGCGGGCGCGTCGGCGGGGGGTGCTACGGATTGAGTGGATTCAGTCATCAGGGTTTGGCAGATACCGGGACCAGTGAAAAAGAACAAAACGAGAGTGCTACATGCACTGCACTACATATGCATCGGGGCAATCTGAATACGCGTGGTCGCATCGCGACGGCACGCAAATCGCCGCGAAGCGGATTCGGCTTCGCGGGCAATCGGCACCCTGCCTTGCAGGCCAGCGGGCGCATTCGGGATTCGATACTTATGAGGGCAGTACCAGGCCCGGATTGCTGTGGATAACGTGGATTTTAGCGCAGGCGCCCTACCACAACATCAAAGAGTGGTTTCAGACGGGTACGGCAACACCGCCAGACAACGGGCACGCCCGCTTCCAGCCGGTTTAGACTGTCCACCAGGTGGACTAATCATGATCGAAAGCCGAACATCAGCCGGCCAGCCAGCGCAGCCCCCACAAGACCAGCATGCCGACCACGATCACCAGCACCGCGCTACGGGTGCGGAGAAAAACCAGGATGGCGACCAGACCGGCCACCAACTTGTAATCAAACACCGGCCCCAAGCCCGCCTTCCAAGGCAAGAGGTCCGGCACGACGATGGCGGTCAGCGCGGCGGCGGGCGCATAGCGCAACGCGCGCCGCACGCCATCGGGCAAAGGAATGTAATCGCCGAAAAGCATGAAGCCGGCGCGCGTCAGGACGCTGCACAGGGCCAGCAACAGGATCGCCGAATAGACGTAGATCTCGGAGGGCCAGAGGGTCATGGACGCGCCTTGAAGAATCGTTCGGCCCACATGCCGGCCACGACGCCCGCGATGACGGCCGCGGCCAAGCCCAACCGCAATGGCAGGACCTGCCCGGTCCAGGCCACCACGCCGGCGGCCAGCATGGACACCAGCATCGGCTTGGAATTGGCCAGCGGCACGGTAATCGCCAGCAGGGCCAGCACCGCCGCAAAATCCAGCGACCAGCCGGTGGGCACCATGGTGCCCAGGTAAATGCCGACGATGGAAGACGATTGCCACACCAGCCACCCCGGCACGATGGTGCCCAGGAAGAACCAGAGTTGATCGCGCGTGCCGCGTTCGGCCGAATCGCCGTAGCGCGGCATGAACAGCACGAAGCCCATATCGGTGGTGAAGTAGCCCAGCCCCAAACGCTTGGGCCAGGACAGATGCCGGAAATACGGCTGCAAGGCCGCGCCGAAAATCAGAAAGCGCAGGTTCACGACAAAGCCGGCGGCGAAGATCAGCCAGAGCGGTGCGCCCGTGGCGATCAGCGGCAATGACGTCAACTGAGCCGAGCCCGCGTACAGCAAGAGCGTCATGGCCAACGCCATGGATTCGGTCAGCCCCGACTTGACCATCGCCACACCCGTCACCAAGCCCCAGGTTGCCGTGGCGATCAACGCAGGCACGATAGCGTGCACGCCGGCGCGAAAGGCGTTCAGGCGTTGCTGGCGCACCGCGCCGGGATCTTCGGATTCAGAAAGCGCGGATTCAGAGGACAACGGCTGGCCCCTGGCGGTTCGGACAGGACGACATGGGAACTCTTACGGATTGCGTGGGCCGAATGGCACCACGCCGGTGCGCGAATAGGCCGGTATTGTAACCTCGTCGCTTGATACAATACGCGCCTGAAAATTCTTGGCTGGTCGGGCCTGGCGCGGCGCAAAATCGGCCATGGTGAATGGCCGCGTCCCGAAGTACCATCACTGGCTAAGTCAGTTGTGATTTGCGCGGTGGGTTCAATACCGGCCGCACATTGCCCAATCCGCCGTTTATCGGTTTTTTTATTCAGGAAGATCCATGACCGCTGCCCCGGCCGCCGTCCCGAACGCTCACGAAGTCATTGAAGTCGGCGCTGAAGACCTGCCCGTTTTCTGTCCCGGCCCGAAGGCGCCGCTGTGGAGCATGCACCCGCGCGTCTTCCTTGACGTGGCCCGTACCGGCTCTGCAAGCTGCGCCTACTGCGGCGCGCAATATCGCCTGAAGGCCGGCACGGTGCTGCACGGCCACCACTAAGCCAGCCGCCTTCGACGCCCAACGCCACGGTTACCGCAGCCCTATGTTTGCCACCCCCGAAGAAGCCGAACACGCGTTCTACGAAGCCCTGGAACAGGGGGACTGCGTCCGCCTGATGCAGGTGTGGGCCGACGACGAAGAAGTCGTCTGCATCCACCCCGGGGGCCTGCGCATCGTCGGCCACTCGGCGGTGCACGACTCCTGGCAGCAGGTGCTGTCCAACGGGCCGCTGCATGTCCGTCCGCTGCGCCCGCTGGTCATGCTCAGCATGATGTGCGCGGTGCACGTGCTGGTTGAACAGGTGGCGGTGCGCACGCGCGAAGGCACGCAGTTTGCAAACTGCTACGCCACGAACATCTACCACAAGGGCCCAACCGGATGGCGCATGGTCATGCATCATTCGTCGTCGGCGCCCACGGAAGCCGGGGTGCTCGACTTGCACGACGTACCCGACATGCTGCATTGAATCGGGTGGATTTTTAGTTGGCCGCTGCTCGTCTTGACTCGTCTCCATGCCCCGTCCCCTCCTGGTTACCCGGAGGCGACAGCCAGACGGTCTACGCGTCCTTGTTCGCGCAATACCACCGGATCGCCTTCGTGCGCGACCGGGTGGACACGCCCGACACCGATTTCGTGGACTTCGACTGGACCGGACCCGGCCTGTTTCCGCACAAGGCTGCCGACGGTGCGCCTGTCAGCGGACAGGGCCCGGTTGCCAATGGCAAGACCGCCGCGGCGCGATGGATGACGGCACCCGATTGGCAGTCGCTGCCGCAAACGCCCGACACCCCCGCGCTGATCCTGTTCCATGGCCTGGAAGGCGGCAGCAACAGCCGCTACGCCCAGTCCGTTGCTCATTATTTCCGCGCGCGCGGCTGGATCGTCGTCATCGCGCATTTTCGGGGTTGTTCGGGCGTGCCCAACCGCCTGGCGCGCGCGTATTACTCGGGTGATTCCGCTGAAGTCGGCTTCCTGCTCAAGACCGTGCGCGACCGCATTCCGCATGCGCGCTGGCATGCGGTGGGCGTGTCGCTGGGCGGCAATGCGCTATTGAAATACCTGGGTGAACACCAGGAAGACACCACCTGGCTGACCGCCGCGGCAGGCGTTTCCGTGCCGCTGGACCTGGTCGCCTGCGGCAAGACCCTGTCCACCGGCATCTTCAACCGGCGCGTTTACACCGCGCATTTCCTGAAGACGCTCAAGCACAAGGTATTGGAAAAGGCGCATCGTTTTCCTGGCGCGATCGACGTGATGCGTATCGCGCATGCGCACGACCTGCGCGAATTCGACGACACCTACACCGCGCCGATGCACGGGTTTCGCAATGCGCTGGACTACTGGACGCGTGCGTCCAGCAAGCCGTGGCTGCCCAAGATTTCGGTGCCCACGCTGGTGCTCAACGCCCGCAACGACCCCTTCATTCCGGCGGCATCGCTGCCCAAGCCGGAAGACTGCGCGCCCACCATCCTGCTGCACCAGCCCAGCGACGGCGGCCATGCCGGCTTTCCGACGGGCGCGTTTCCCGCACACCTGAACTGGCTGCCCCAGCGGCTGGGCCGCTTCTTCGAAACGGGCCTGTAGCTGTAGCGGTAAGCGCGGCAGTAGTTGGCCACTGGCACAAGCGGTGGCCGGATGACTCCGGCCATTACGGCATCGCCGCCTGCCATCAACCCGATTTGAAGCGTTCCAGCAGCTGTCGTTCTTCGGCCAGCTTGTCTTTGACTTCCTTGATCTGCACGTCGATCTGCGATTGCTCGTAGAAGTCGGTCGACAGGCCGCGCGCCTGCTGTAGCTGCGACTCGGCGGCGGCGAACGCCCCGGTCATGACATAAAACCGCGCCAGGTCTCGGCGCGCCTGCACGGGCTTGCCATTGCGCTCTTCGCTTTGCGCCAGCATCTGATACAGGCTGGGTTCGTCGCTGCCCCATTGCTTGATCTTGGCGCGCAGATAATCCTGCGCCTCGGCATGGCGGCCGTTGCTTTGCAACGCCTGCGCATAGGCGATACCCAGCGCCCGCTGGTCCGGCCAGCGCTTGGCGGCGGCCTGCGCCAACTCCACGGCGCGGGCGGTGTCCTTGCGCGCCAGCGCGATGTCGACACTAAGCTTGGCCAATTGCGCGGAATTGCGCCCGTTTGCGGTGGCCAGGTTCCAGTACCGGTCGGCTTCAGCCAGGTTGTTGCGCTGGAACGCTTGCAGGGCCAGCCCGTAATAGGCGGCCGACTGCCGCACCCCCGACAGCGCTTGCGCCTCGTCCTGCAATTGCTGCCCGGCCGAGCGCAGGCTGACGGCGTCGCGCCCCTGCACCACGCGCATCTTGGCGCGCACGTACCAAAAATCGTCGCTGTCGATATGGCGCGAAGCCGGCAATGACCGCACCCGGTTCTGGACATCGGACATCCGTTCGATGGACAAAGGGTGGGTGCTGGCCCATGAACCGCCGCCGGCCCCTTCGTTCAGGCGCGACGCATTCATCAGCCGCGAGAACATCTGGGACATGCCCTCGGCGTCGTACCCCGCCTTGGTCAGCATCTGGAAACCGGCCCGGTCGGCCTCGCGTTCCGCATCGCGTGAAAAGCCCAGCTGTCGATTGATGGCGGCGGCCTGGCCAAACGCCGCCACGCCCATCGCCAGGTTGCCGCCGCCACCGGCCAGCGCGGCCAGCAACGCGCCGGCCAGGCTGGCCAGCATCACCATGCCGTTCTGGTTCTGCTGCGTCATGCCGCGCGCGATGTGGCGCTGCACGACGTGGCCGATTTCGTGCGCCAGGACGGCGGCCAGTTCCGATTCGCTGCCCGAGGACACGATCAGGCCGGTATTGACGCCGATAAATCCGCCCGGCATCGCAAAAGCGTTGATTTCGGGGTCGCGCACGCCAAACATTTCGACGTCGGGCACGGCCCCCGGCGCAAAGGCCGCCAGCTTGCGGCCCATGGTGGTCAGGTATTGGCTGAGCTCGGGGTCGTCGACATAAGTCGGGTCACGCCGGCCTTGCGACATGATGGCCTCGCCCAGGCTGCGTTCCAGCATGGGCGAGAGCTCGGCGGCGGATGCGGCCCCCATGGTTGGCAGACCCACCGGTTGCGCCCAGGCGGCAACGGGAAGGGAGGGGGCGATCAACGCGGCGCTCAGGGCGAGAATCGCGCTTCGTTTCGCAATAGCGCAAATGGATGGCATGTTCCTGCGGTTCATAAGCCTATGATAGCGATGAGCTTAAAATGTTTCATCGATACTCCCAACGAGGTCTCAATGCGTCCCGTCCGTAAAGCCGTTTTCCCTGTCGCCGGCATGGGCACCCGCTTCCTGCCCGCCACCAAGGCGATGCCCAAGGAAATGCTGCCCGTGGTCGATAAGCCATTGATTCAATACGCCGTTGAAGAAGCGGTCGCCGCCGGCATCACCGATCTGATCTTCGTGACGGGCCGCAACAAGCGCGCCATCGAAGACCACTTCGACTCGGCCCCGGAACTTGAATCCGACCTGGAAAGCAAAGCCAAACACGAGCTGCTTGCCATGGTGCGGGGCATTCTACCCGCGCATGTCAATTGCCTCTACATCCGCCAATCCGCGCCGCTGGGCCTGGGCCACGCCGTGCTGTCGGCCGCCCCCGCCGTGGGCGACGAACCCTTTGCCGTATTGCTGGCCGATGACCTGATCGACGCCGACACGCCGGCCATGAAGCAATTGGTGGATGTGGCCGTGGCCCAGAACGCCAGCGTGCTGGGCGTGCAGGATGTGCCCCGCGCCGATACCCGCAAGTACGGCATCGTGGCCACCCGCGCCGGCGAAGCGAATCTGGATCCGCGCACGGAACGCGTCACGCATATTGTGGAAAAGCCCGAGCCCGATGCCGCCCCGTCGACGCTGGCCGTCGTGGGCCGCTACGTGCTGGAAGCCGCCATTTTTGACCACCTGCGTTCAACCAAGATGGGCGCGGGCAACGAAATCCAGCTGACGGACGGCATCGCCTCGCTGATGCGCGAGCGCGCCGTGTTCGCGCACCGCTTTGACGGCGTGCGCTACGACTGCGGCAACAAGGCGGGGATGTTCCAGGCCACCGTGGCGCTGGGCAAGAAGTATCACGGACTGGTGCCGGAATAAGCCCCGGCCGGCCTGAACCACGTTCAGGCGGATAGCGCCGCACGGGCCTTGGCCCGGGCGCGCGCATCGCGGTCCACCTTGCGCAGCCGCCCCTTGGCGGACAAGCGCATCAAGGTGCCCAAGGCCACCATCAAGCCGATCACCTCGACCAAGGCAGCCGGAATCCACATCGTGAGGCCGCCGATGGTCTGGTCTGTTTGCGCCGACATGGCGATGGCGCGGCCACAGAGCTCAAACAACGGATAGATATCGCTTTCAGTGAAGGCGATGACGGCGCCCGCCACCATCTGCGGCAGCATGGTCAGCACCGGAGAAATCACGCGTCCGCCCGGCGTCATGGCCGCGGGCGGCGCGGGGCGGCGATCCAGGATCAGGTTCCAGTACATGAAGCCGCTGATCACCACGGACCAGTTCATCAGGCGATACAGGCGCCAGTCCAGCATGGAATAGAACTGCACGGACGGAATCAGCCAGACCAGCACCAGGAAGACGAACAGCGTCGGCACGAAAATCTTGTTGGTCAGTACGGCAACGGTGACCCGCCCGCTGCGCGTGCGCAGAAAGTCACGCAGCCGGATGCGCCAGGACATCGGCAGCCCGGCGCGCATGACCTGGCCCGGAAATGCCGCCATCACCAGCAGCGGACCCAAATGGTGTAGCACCAGATGCTGGATGCGGTGGATGAAGAACATCCGTTCGGCGTAGTAGTCGACGCGCGTATGCATCGACAGATACAGCAGCACCAGCCCCAGCCAAAAGAAAAAGCGACGCGCGCCGGTCACATGGTGAACGCGTTGCCCGCGCACGAACAGCACGATCGCCACCACGAAGGAGGCGACCAACGTGGGAGAGAACTCCCAGGGTATGAGCCATTCAAGACTATCCATGCGGGCCATCCGAAAGACATCGGGAAAGACTGGGCCGGCGGCGCGCGCCGGCCTGTGGGCTGATTGTAGTAGACCGCGCCGGCCCGTGGTCCGGTGGGCCGGCAGGATCAGAAGTGATGCGAAACGCCCGCTCCGACGCGCGTGGTGTGGGAATGGGCGGGGTCGAACTGGTCGTCCAGCGTGTAGTTGGACGCGTACCCGGCAAAGCCGTATAGCGTCGTGCGTGGTGACAAGGCATAGGTATAACCCAGGGTCGCCACCTGCGCCTTGCGCGCCGTCATGCCGTTGTCCCACTGCCAGTCGGGTCGCGCCAGGGACCACTGCACCAGCACGGTGCCCGGGCCGAACGGCACGCTGGCGCCCACCAGCCAGGCATTGATGGTGCCGCCCTGGACAAACGGGGCCGGACCCAGGCCCTGGCCCAGGTTGTCGGGGTCGCCGCCGTCCAGGCCGACATAGCCGTTTTGTTGCCGCGACCACGCCAGTGACAGTTTCAGCACTTCAAAGTCGTAAGCCGCGCCCAATTGCACGGCGCGGGGCCGCTTGGCCCCTGCAGCCGAATCGGAACTGGCCAGCTGCAATTGATCCCACGTGGCCACGGCCAGCAATGGTCCGCTTTCGTACTTCAGCCCGGCGCTGACCGCGCGGGTGTTCTGGTTGGACCGAAACCGATTCTGGTCGCCGGCATCGAACGAGTAGCCCGCGCCTAGCTGGAAGCCGTTCCAGTCCGCCGACGTCACGTTCACCATATTGCTGAACTGGAAGTTGTCCGAAGCCTTGAACGTGGCGCCCATGCCCATGTCCTTCCAGGACGCAATTTCCAGCGCGTTGCCGAACGTCTGG
Organism: Achromobacter sp. B7; assembly: GCF_003600685.1. Lineage (NCBI taxonomy): Bacteria > Pseudomonadati > Pseudomonadota > Betaproteobacteria > Burkholderiales > Alcaligenaceae > Achromobacter > Achromobacter sp. B7. Next base: position 1,006,819 of record NZ_CP032084.1, on the reverse strand, counting down.
CCGATGGTGCGCTGGCGCCCCAGGCGCACCTCGCCATAGGTATCGTTGCCCAAGCCGACCCAGGCCGCGTAGTTGAACAGGCGGCCCTCGTCTTCCAGCTGGCCGCTGGACGGGTCGAAGCCGCTTTCAAGGCCGAAGCGGCTGCGCCAGCCGCCGCCCAGATCGTCGGTGCCCGACAGGCCCCAAAGTGAATCCGTCAGCCCGCCGTTCAACACGCCGGCGTGGCTGCCTTGTCCGGACACACTGGTCACCGCTACCCCGGCATCGACGACGCCGTACAGGTGCAGGCCGAAGTCTTCGACGGCGGCGGCCGTGGCCAGCACGGGCGACAAAATCAGCCCACCGACCATGACGACCGCGCAGAATGCCTTTTTCATGCTTTCTCCTATCAGGGCGAGCACCTTTGCCCGCCCCGCCAGATGTGACCTTATTGCGGCCTTATTGCCAGCCGTAACGACGTACCCAAATGCCCTTGAGCAACTGCGTCAGCACGCAGTAGCTCAGCAACACCCCCACCAGCCAGGGGAAATAGCCCCATGGCAACGCTTGCAGCTGGAAGTACTCGGCCAGCGGCGAGAACGGCAGCATCAGGCCCAGCACCACCACCATTGCCGTCATCGCCATCAACGGCCAGGACGCCCGGCTTTGCAGGAAAGGAATGCGGCGCGTCCGGATCATGTGCACGATCAGCGTCTGCGACAGCAAGCCCTCGACAAACCAGCCGGACTGGAACAGCGTCTGATGCTCCGGCGCATTGGCATGGAACACAAACCACATGATGCCGAACAGCGCGATATCGAACAGCGAGCTGATCGGGCCGAAGAACACCATGAAGCGCCCCAGGCCGTCCGCATCCCATTGCTGCGGCTTCTTCAGCAGTTCTTCGTCGACATTGTCGAAGGGAATTGCCGTTTGCGATACGTCGTACATCAAATTCTGCAGCAGCAGGTGAATGGGCAGCATCGGCAGGAACGGCAGGAAGGCGCTGGCGACCAGCACCGAGAACACATTGCCGAAGTTCGAGCTGGCCGTCATCTTCAGGTACTTGAGCATGTTGCAAAAGGTCTTGCGGCCTTCGATCACGCCGTCCTCCAGCACCATCAGGCTCTTTTCCAGCAAGATGATGTCGGCGGCTTCCTTCGAGATATCCACCGCGGAATCCACGGAAATACCGACGTCGGCCGCGCGCAGGGCCGGGGCGTCGTTGATGCCGTCGCCCATGAACCCCACCGTATCGCCTTGTGCACGCAGGCTGCGCACGATGCGTTCCTTGTGCGCGGGCGTCAGCCGGGCAAACACGTTGGCCTGGCGCACCGCCACCGCCAGTTCCGCATCGTCCATGGCTTCAATCTGCGCGCCCAGATACACGCCGCGCACCTCGAAATCGACCTCGCGGCAGACTTTCTGCGTGACCAGTTCCACATCTCCGGTCAACACCTTGACCTCGATGCCGGACGCTTTCAGCGCGGCCAGCGCCGGGCCGGTCGATTCCTTGGGAGGATCCAGGAAGGCGATGTACCCCACCAGCACCAGGTCCGACTCGTCGGCCACGCCATAGGCCAGTTGCGTGGGCGGCATTTCCTTGACGCCCACCGCGATGACGCGCAGCCCGTCGCGGTTCAGCTCGGCCGTGACGCGCCGGATATCCGCGCGCCGCGCGTCGGTCAGCGGAAATACCGAATCGCCCACGCGCAAGCCCGTGCACGCCGTCAGCATTTCTTCCAGCGCGCCTTTGCAGATCAACTCGTGATGGTCACGGCCGTTTTCCGTTTCGTTGACGACAACGGACATCCGCCGCCGCGAGAAATCAAAAGGAATCTCATCGACCTTGCGGTACTTGGTGGCCAGGTTCAGGCTGCGCTTGACCTCGGCATGCTGCAACACCGCCACATCCAGCAGGTTCTTCAGGCCGGTCTGGTAGTAGCTGTTCAGGTAGGCATAGGCCAACACATCGTCGCTGCTGGATCCGTACACGTCGGTGTGGCGTTCCAGCACGATACGGTCTTGCGTCAGCGTGCCCGTCTTGTCGGTGCACAGCACGTTCATCGCGCCCAGGTTCTGGATCGCGTCCAGGCGCTTGACGACGACCTTGCGGCGGGACATGCGCAACGCGCCCTTGGCCAGCGTGGCGGTAACGATCATCGGCAGCATTTCCGGCGTCAGGCCCACGGCGATTGCCAGCGCGAACAGCAAGGCTTCCAGCCAATCGCCCTTGGTGACGCCATTGATGACGAAGACGATGGGAGCCATGACCAGCATGAAGCGGATCAACACCCAGCTGACACGGTTGATGCCCTGCTGAAACTGCGTCGGGGCACGGCTTTCCTGGGTGACCCGGCCGGCCAGCTGACCAAAGTAGGTATTGGCGCCGGTGGCGATGACCAGCGCGCTGCCTGATCCGCTGACCACGTTGGTGCCCATGAAAGCCATGTTTTCCAGCTCTAGCGAGTTGTCGGTTTCCTCGCGCTGGACGGCGTGCTTTTCAACGGGCAGGGATTCGCCCGTCAAGGCGGCCTGGGCGATGAACAGGTCCTTGGCGTTCAGGATGCGGCAGTCGGCGGGGATCATGTCGCCGGCCGAAAGCAGCACCACGTCGCCGGGCACCAGTTCAGCCAGCGGCACTTCCAGCTGGTACGAGCCCGAGTCGTGCAGCGGGGCGCCGAACACGCGCCGGCCGTTGGCGGCATCCGGCGTCAGCACGTCCGCGCGCAGCACGGTAGCGGTGTTCTGTACCATGGCTTTCAGCGCTTCGGCCGCGCGGTTCGAGCGCAGTTCCTGGGCGAAGCGCAGCACAGTGGAAATCACCACCATGGAGCCGATGATGGCCACGGCTGTCCACGACTTGTCGTCGGCCTCGGCCATGCGCACGTCGGTCAGCCAGGACAGGCCGGCCAGCGCCGTCAGCAGCAGATTGAACGGGTTGCGGTACGACAGCCACAGGTGCGAATACCAGGACAGCAGCTTTTCGTGGTCGACTTCGTTGGCGCCGTGGCGTTCGCGGGCAGCGTCGGCCTGGGCTTGCGTCAAGCCGCCACGGCCACTGGCCAACTGCGTGAACAAGGCGTCCAGCCCCATGCGGGATTGCTCCAGCATGCGGCGGTTGGCGCGCCGCGATGCCTCCGACGGCGTCGACGCAACGGCGGTTTGAGCGCCCTGTTCAAGAATGGGGGTGCGACGGAAGTGACGGCCTGCGCGGCGGCGGCCGGCGGCCGACGAAAAGAAGGATTTCAGGAAGGTAAACATCGGAGTGCTCCGGTTTTTCTTGGATTTCTTGTCGGAGACACGGCTTTCCCGCCCAGGCGCCGGCCACGCGGGCAGGAACGGGCCACGGCCATGATGGAAAGCCGTGGGTCCGCCCATGCGGGCGTGCGCAGGCACCGGGGCAATGTTGCCGGTGTCCGGATCGCGGTGAATCGCGCCGGAGTGCAAAAAACGGAAAGGGAGCTAGCTGGGAATCGAAACCGGCGCCGTCGACGCGTTCGTCAGTGGGACGCGGTAAGGCCGGGGATTCAATGCTGCGGAGTCCGTCGGAACCGGAAGTCTGTCCGGCCGGTCGGCTCGCAGGCGAGAAGACAGGTCAGACAGGCATGCCGGCGCCGTGCACTTGGCGCAATCGAGGGTCGGGGTCTAAGGCACTAGGCATGATCTCTCCTGGGACAAGTGGGCGTTACGCAGCCATTGCGGCGGCTTGCGCGCCGAAATGCACGTGGCGCACGGCGGGGTTGGCGCTGAGGCGGCGCGCTTGCGACATCAATTCAGCACGCAGTTCGGGCGGGCAATTGACGGTGATGCAAGCCGATGCCAGGTTGGGGTCGCGGCCTTGGTCGACCTGCACTTGCGAGACATCCAGGCCGGCGGCGCTGAAGTCCAGGCAGATCTGTTTGCGCAAGGCGCCCAGTTCGTCGCGCGGGCAAATGACCGTCAAACGCGACGTGCCGCGACGGCGGCCCAGGGCGGTGGCACGGTCTACGCCGGCGCGGCGTAGGAACAAGTCGAAGAAACGCATAACGACCTCCATTGCGAAAATGGGGAGCGTGATCGCGAGTACGCGTGCAGCCGGACGCAGCGCATGGCAAACGTGCACAAAAGACGTGCACGAACGCTGACGCTGCGACTAGCGGCGGTTCTGGCGGTTTACGTTGGGGAATTTCCCGGCAAGCCGAAGGCTTGCGCTATTGCCCGGGGTGGAACCCTGGGCTTGGGATACGCCGCAACCTGTATGACAGGATGCGGCAGATGGAGCTCTGCGTGTTTCCTGTCAGACAGCGATGTCGATGCAAGATCGACTACTTTCGCCGGAATCGGTATTCACGAAGACTGCTCCTGGGATGGATAACGGACGGATTTTACGCGGGTTTCCACTGATGGACAAGGTTTTTGCGGTGCAACGACGCAACTGATGCAAAAAAGAAAAGCGGCGCGGGCCTGGCAGGCCGTGCGCCGTGTTTTCCGTACAGGCCAGCTGCTGTCAGGCGTAGAAATGCCAGCCCAGATAGGCCGCGAACAGGGCATAAAAACCGCCCACCGCCGACAACGCGGGCACGCTCATGACCGAGCGGCGAAAGCGCAGCCACAACAGGCCGATCGACAGCATCGTGAACAAGCCCGCCGCCAGCAAGGGCGCATCCAGCAGCCACGGCGTCATGAAAATACCGAGCGCGCTGGGTATGGTGGCCTGGATCATCATGGCGCCCGAAATATTCGCCAGCGCCAACCGTTCCTTGCCCTGCCGGACCCAGATCAGCGCATTCATGATTTCGGGCAGCTCAGTGGCCACGGGCGCCAGCAACAAGGCGGCCACGTGCGGGGACGCGCCCATGGCGACGCCCAGCAGCTCGATCTGGTTGACGAACACGTGCGATGCACCGGCAATCACCACCAGCGCCAGCACCGTTTGCATCGCCGCCCAGAACATCGACGGGTCGGTGTCGCGGGGCCGCAGCTTAAGCGGTTCGAGGTCTTCGGAATCGGCCCGTTCTTCGTCATGGCTAAGTTCGCGTTTGACGTACATGCCGTAAGTGGCCAGGAACAGAATGCCCAGCCAGGGCTTCCAGGCAAAGGCCAGCAGGCCCAGCCCCACCTTGAAAATGAAAATGCCCATGAACCAGGCCTGGTCGCGGGCCAGCCGGCGCTGGTCCGCGTTGATACAGTTGGCTTTTTCCGGCTGCCCCCCACGGCGGGCGCGCCACAGCGCGATGCCCACCACGGCGTATGCCAGGGTCGCCAGCACCAGCGGGCCGCCCATGGCTGCGCCGACGCCGATGTCTTTCTGTTCAGGGGTGTCGCCGAACACGACGGCCATGAAAGTGACCGCGCTTTCGGGCAAGGCCGTGCCGAAGGCCGCCAGCACGGTGCCGGTGGCGGTAGCGCCCAGATGGAAGCGGTGTCCGACCCATTCAACGCCATTGACGAAGAATTCGCAGGCGAAGTAAATCACTGCCGCGGACAGGAAAAACAGGAACAGGGTGAGCAACATATGAACGCAGCCGGACGAGCAGAAACCAATTGGCGCGACGCAACGGCTCGCCCGGCTAGGGTGAACGCTACGCGGCCAAAGGTCTCGCCTGGCTGATCCATGCGGCGGGCGGGCCGCTTGCATGGAAACCGTTAGCGCCATGGAGTTCTAGCAACCGCTACGCGGCACTGAACCACCAAGTCTGTTGACGCTAACTCCTTTGGGGGCAAAGGATGGCTACTCCCCAATGACAGAGCCGCGATTGTAGCAGCGCAAATCGCGCCGTCCAGTCAAATTCGCCTGGACCGCGCCGGTTGGGTTTCTGCTGTTGCGCGCGCGCGATAGCGGGGTAAAGTAAGCCGCATCCCTCACCTTTCGCGGGGCTAGCGCCCCTGCCCGCCATGAGCCTGCCTCCCGCCGACATCGCTCCCTTTGCCGCCCGCCGCCAACGCTTGATGGAACGGATGCGCGCCGACGGCGGCGGCATCGCCATCTTGCCGACCGCCCCCGAGGCGATCCGCAACCGCGACGCCGAGTTCCCTTACCGCCACGACAGCGACTTTTTCTACCTGACCGGTTTCACCGAGCCGGCAGCCTGGCTGGTACTGATCGCGGGCGCCACGGATCGCGCGCTGTTGTTTTGCCGGCCGCGCCATGTCGAACATGAAATATGGGAAGGCAAGCGGTTCGGCCCCGAAGCGGCCGCCGATTACTTCGGCTTTGACGACGCCCACCCGATCGATGCGCTGGACGAACTGATACCAAAGCTGATGCTGGACCACCCCACGCTGTATGCGCCCCTGGCCGGCGACAAGCATCGCGACGGCCGCCTGCATCGCTGGCTGTCCGCCGCGCGGAATGCGGGGCGCGCCGGGCATGCGCCGCCCAGTCGGCAACAAGACATTCGACCGTTGCTGGCGGAAATGCGGCTGATCAAGGACGCCTCTGAAATCGCCAGCATGCGGCGCGCCGCCAAAATATCGGCCGGCGCGCACGCCCGCGCCATGCGCGTGGCCCGCCCCGGCATGCACGAATACGAACTGGAAGCGGAACTGCTCTATGAATTTCGCCGCCACGGCGCCCAGGCCGTGGCCTACAACAGCATCGTCGCGGCGGGCGCCAACGCCTGCGTGCTGCATTACCCGGCAGGCGAAGCCGTGCTGCGCGACGGCGACCTGGTGCTGATCGACGCGGGCTGCGAAGTCGACAGCTACGCCAGCGACATCACTCGGACCTTTCCCGTCAACGGGCGCTACAGCGGCCCGCAGCGCGCGCTGTACGACCTGACCGTGGCCGCGCAAGAAGCCGCGGCGGCGGCCACCGCGCCCGGGCGCACCTTCAACGACGGCCACGACGCCGCGTTGCGCGTGCTGGCACAGGGCATGATCGACTTGAAGCTACTGAAGGGGTCCCTGGACGGCGTGCTGGAATCGGGCGACTACAGCCGCTTTTACATGCACCGCACCGGCCATTGGCTGGGGCTGGACGTGCACGACGTGGGCGATTATCGGCAACCCGGCCCCGCCCAGCCCTCCGGCGACCGGCCGTGGCGCACGCTGGAACGGGGCATGATGCTGACGATCGAACCCGGCATCTACGTGCGCCCCTCGGACGATGTGCCGGAAAGCTACTGGAACATCGGCATCCGCACCGAGGACGATGCGCTGGTTACCGATGAAGGCTGCGAATTGATCACGCGCGGGGTGCCGGTGCAGGCATCCGAAATCGAAGCGTTGATGCGCGAATAGGGCCGCCGGGCGGGGGCGGAAAGCGCAGCAGGCCGTGGGCAGCAATGAGCGCCGCGGCGGACAGCATCCCGCGCTACAGCACCAGCCCGTCCAGCCAGCCCATGGCGACCCAGACGTAGACCACCACCATCGCGATGGCGAACATCGACACCACCGAACCCACCAGGCAGGCCAGCAGCGCCACCAGCACCGGGCCCCAGCCCGTGGATGTGGGCCGCCCCAGGTCGGGGTTGTAGCGCCGGTCAAATTTCTCGTCGGACATCAGCGAGAACACGGCGCTTTCAATGAAGCCGTCGATCATCGGGATGAACAACAGGAAGAAGGCCGGGTTGTCGTACCAGACGGGGTAGAAGCGAAACGCGCAGAACAGGCTGACGATGGCCAGCAGCGTTACCGCCCAGGCGTAGCGGCGGCCCAGGTACCACCAATGCGCGCCAAACGAGCCGAACAGGCAGGCCAGCAGCCCCACGGCGACCTTGCCGCGCGGGCGGCGGGCGGTGGCGGATGCAGTGGCACTAACCGATGCAGCGGACACCGAAGAAGAAGCCTGAACCTGCGTCATGTCGATCAACCGGGAAGGGTTACGCGCGGCCCGCCGCGCTGGCTGTGCCGGATTGTAGTGGACGGTTAAAATCCCGGCATGACTGCATCCGCCTTCGATATCGCGATTCTTGGTGCCGGCCCCGTGGGCCGCGTACTGGCCCTGATGCTGGCGCGCGTCGCGCCGGACCCGTCGCGCATCGCCCTGCTGGCGGGCAGCGTTCCGGCAGCGGCCCCCGCCGCGCCGAGCACTGCGGGGGCGCCCGCCGCGGGGTCGCCCGCAGATACCATCCCCGCCGCTACCATCCCCGCCGCCACCATTCCCGCCGCCGATCCGCGCGTGCTTGCCATGAACCACGGCAGCCGCGTGTTGCTGGAGTCGTTGCTGGCGTGGCCGGATCGCTCGGCCGACATACGCAATATCCATGTGTCGCAGCGCGGCCGGCTGGGTCGCACGGTCATTCAGAACACCGATTTCAACGTGCCGCAGCTGGGCAGCGTGGTGGCCTATGCCGGCTTGCACGCCAAGCTGGACGAACGCGTGGCCGCCTGCGGCGTCACCGTGCTGTCCGGCCCCGCCGCGCAGGTCGAACGCCAGGACGCCCACGGCGTGCGCATCGCGCAGGGCGACAACACCCTGCTGTGCCAGGTGGCCGTGCAGTCCGACGGTGCCGGCGCCACGGACCTGCGCCGCGATTACGGCCAGCATGCCGTGCTGACCACGGCCCACGCCACGCTGCCGCGCCGGGGTTGGGCCTGGGAACGCTTTACCGCAGAAGGGCCGCTGGCCCTGTTGCCCCATCCGCAAACGCCCGATGCGTACTCGGTGGTCTGGTGCAGCGCCCCCGAACGCGCCAACGAACTGGCCGCGATGGACAACGCCGCGTTCTCGGCAGCGCTGACGCAAGCTTTTGGCGATCGCCTGGGCCGGCTGTCGAGCCAGTCCCCGCGCCACGTCTTCCCGCTGGCGCTGGCCGCCCGGCGCGCCCAGGTGCAAGGGCGCGTGGTGGCCATCGGCAACGCCGCGCAGACGCTGCACCCCGTGGCCGGCCAGGGCCTGAACCTGGGCCTGCGCGACGCCGCCCGCCTGGCCCAGACGCTGGCCGGCTGGCTGGCGCAGCCGCAATCCAGTCCCACCGCGCGCCTGACGGAATTCGCACAGGCGCGGCAGGTCGACCGTTTCATCACCGCCGGCCTGACCGATTTGATGCCGCGCGTGTTCGCCACGGGGCTGGCGCCCGTCGAGCACGCCTGTGGACTGGCCTTGCTGGGCATGGACCTTGCTTCGCCCCTGCGCGCCCCCCTGGCCCAGCACTTGTTGCAGGGCTTTCGCGCCTGAACCGCGCCGCTTGTTACCAAGCTGTCGGCCTCTGAAAACAGGGGTCCGATTCGAGCCGGTTAAAATGTGACCATGCGCATAGGCCAATGGACCCTTCCCAACAACGTTCTTGTCGCGCCCATGGCGGGCGTGACGGACCGTCCGTTCCGACAACTTTGCAAGAAGTTGGGGGCGGGCTACGCCGTGTCCGAGATGGCCGCCAGCAACCCCAAGCTATGGGATAGCGTCAAGACGTCCCGGCGGCTGAATCATGATGGCGAGATCGCCCCTATTTCGGTCCAGATCGCGGGCGCCGACCCGGCCATGATGGCCGAGGCCGCCGTCTTCAACGCCGGCAAGGGCGCGCGCATTATCGACATCAACATGGGCTGCCCGGTCAAGAAGGTGTGCAACGTGGCGTCCGGGTCCGCGCTGCTGCGCCACGAAGACCTGATCGTCCGCATCCTGGACGCCGTGGTCTCGGCCTGCGCGCCGCTGGGCGTGCCGGTCACGCTGAAGACCCGCACCGGCTGGGACCGCGACAGCCGCAACGCGCTGCGGGTGGCCAAGCTGGCCGAAAATGCCGGCATCGCGGCGCTGACGCTACACGGCCGCACCCGCGCCGACCTCTATACGGGCGAGGCGGAATATGACACTATCCGCGCCGTCAAGGCCGAGCTGACCATCCCCGTGATCGCAAACGGGGATATCGACTCGCCTGAAAAAGCCAAGCACGTCCTGGATTACACTGGCGCCGACGCGGTCATGATTGGCCGGGCGGCACAAGGCCGTCCCTGGATCTTCCGCGAAATCGATCACTATTTGCGCACGGGCGAGTCACTGGCCCCTCCCTCCTATGGGGAAATGCGCGAGCTGTTGCTTGAACATCTCGACGACCATTACCGGTTTTATGGCGAGCACACCGGCGTACGCACGGCGCGCAAGCATATTGGCTGGTATCTGGACGGCCTGCCGGGGGCGGATTCGTTCTGCGCCCACATGAACCTGATCGACAATACCCGCGACCAGTGGCGGGCGGTGTCGGATTGGTTCGATACCCTCTCGCGCGACGGAGAGCCCCATCCGGCGCCGGTCGCAGAAGCCCTGCTGGCGGCATAACCGCCTCAACACCAACATAAAAATATCTGTACTCAAATGAGCAAGAAAGATGTCCTGGAAGAATGCGTGCGCGCCAGCCTGGAGCGCTATTTCGAAGACTTGGGTGAATCCGAGCCCCACGATATGTGGGACATGGTGATGCGCTGCGTGGAACGCCCGGTGCTTGAAGTGGCGCTGGAGCGGTCGGGCGGCAACCAGTCGCGCGCATCCGAAATGCTGGGCATCACCCGCAACACCCTGCGCAAGAAGTTGCTGGCGCACAATATCCAGGTATAGCTTTTTCAAGAAGGACGGCCCCCCCAGCGGGCACCGTCCTTTCCTTCGCAGATTCCCATCCCGACCTGAACGAGAAAGGCCCACCGCCCGACTCCCGTCCCCCACCATGAAAATCGAAACCGCCCTGCTTTCGGTGTCCGACAAGACCGGCATCGTTGAATTTGCCCGCGCCCTGGCCGCGCGTGGCGTACGCCTGCTGTCGACTGGCGGCACCGCCAAGCTGCTGGCCGACTCCGGCCTGACCGTCACCGAAGTGGCCGCCCACACGGGGTCGCCGGAAATCCTGGATGGCCGCGTCAAGACGCTGCACCCCAAGATTCATGGCGGCCTGCTGGCCCGTCGCGACAGCGCCGAGCACATGGACACCATCAAGGCGGCGGGCATCGACCGCATCGACATGCTGGTGGTGAACCTGTATCCGTTCCGTGAAACCGTGGCCAAGCCCGATTGCACGTTCGCGGACGCCGTCGAGAACATCGACATCGGCGGCCCGGCGATGCTGCGCGCGGCAGCCAAGAACCACGGCACCGAAGCGGGCGGCGTGACGGTCGTGATCGACCCGATCGACTATTCCCGCGTACTGGCCGAAATGGACAAGAGCGGCAGCACGTCCTACGGCCTGCGCCTGGCGCTGGCCTCGAAGGTCTACGCCCACACGGCGGCCTACGACGGCGCCATCGCCGCCTACCTGACCAGCCTGACCGAAGCCGAACCGGCCCAGGAAGCGGTGCCCGCCCGTAACGAATGGCCCGGCACGCTTACCTTGCAGGTCAAGCAGGAACAGGCGCTGCGCTACGGCGAAAACCCCCACCAGACCGCCGCGTTCTACGTCGACGCGCAGCGTCCGGCCGGGCTGCTGGGCAACTACCGCCAATTGCAGGGCAAGGAACTGTCCTACAACAACATCGCCGATGCCGACGCGGCATGGGAATGCGCGCGCAGCTTCGATGTGCCCGCCTGCGTCATCGTCAAGCACGCCAACCCGTGCGGTGTGGCCGTGGCGGCCGACACGCTGGGCGCCTACCAGCAAGCCTTCAAGACCGACCCGACGTCGGCCTTCGGCGGCATCATCGCCTTTAACCGTCCGGTGGACGCGGCCACGGCCGAAGCCGTCAGCGGCCAGTTCATGGAAGTGCTGCTGGCGCCCGCCTACGACGGCGCCGCGCTGGCCATCCTGGCCGCCAAGAAGAACGTGCGCGTGCTGGAAGTGCCGATGGGCGTGGGCCAGAACGCCTTCGACATCAAGCGCGTGGGCGGCGGCTGGCTGGTGCAGACCCCGGACGCCTACAACGTGCCGCGCGATGCGCTCAAGGTGGTCAGCAAGCGTCAGCCCACCGAACAGGAAATGAACGACCTGGCTTTCGCCTGGAAGGTCGCCAAGTACGTCAAGTCCAACGCCATCGTGTTCGTGGGCGGCGGCATGACGCTGGGCGTGGGCGCCGGCCAGATGAGCCGCATCGACTCGGCCCGCATTGCGTCGATCAAGGCGGAAAACGCCGGCCTGACGCTGCAAGGCTCGGCCGTAGCGTCGGATGCGTTCTTCCCGTTCCGCGACGGCCTGGACGTGGTGGTGGCGGCGGGCGCAACCTGCGTCATCCAGCCGGGCGGCAGCATGCGTGACGATGAAGTCATCGCCGCGGCCGACGAGCACGGCATCGCCATGGTGCTGACCGGCACCCGCCACTTCCGCCACTGATGCGCGTCCTGGGCATCGATCCCGGCTTGCGCCGCACCGGCTTCGGTGTGATCGATGCCGAGGGCTCGCGGCTGCGCTATGTCGCCAGCGGGACCATCGTGGTCCCGCCGGCGCTGACGCTGGCCGAGCGCCTGAAAGTCATCCTGGACAATCTGCGCGAGGTCGCGCGCGACACGCAACCCGATGTCGCGGCGCTTGAAATCGTTTTCCTGAACACCAACCCCGCGTCTACCCTGCTGCTGGGCCAGGCCCGTGGCGCCGCGTTGTGCGCGCTGGCCGACAGTTCGCTGGCGGTGCATGAATACACGGCCTTGCAGATCAAGAAAGCCGTGGTCGGCACCGGCCGCGCCGCCAAGGAGCAGGTGCAGATGATGGTGCAGCACCTGCTGTCGCTGGACGGCGTGCCCGCGCCCGACTCCGCCGACGCGCTGGCCTGCGCCATCTGTCACGCCCACGTCGGCCCCTTGCAGGACAAGCTGGAACGGCTGGGCACGGCGCTGCGCATGGGCGGCAAGACGCGCCTGCGCAATGGCCGCCTGATCGGCTGAGCCCGCAGCGCACCGCCTGCCCGGGCGTATAGAATGCCCGCATTCGCCGCGCATTCCGCGCGCGCCATTGCTACCAGGCCATCATCACCATGATCGGACGCATTACCGGAACCCTGATTGAAAAGCTGCCTCCCACCATCTGTGTGGACGTGGGCGGCGTGGGGTATGACATCGACGTGTCCATGAGCACGCTGTATTCGCTGCCGGAGACCGGCGCGCGCGTCACGCTTTATACACACCTGACCGTGCGTGAAGACGCGCACATCCTGTATGGCTTCGGCACCGCCGGCGAACGCAGCGCGTTTCGCCAGCTGATCAAGGTCAGCGGCATTGGCGCGCGCACGGCGCTGTCGGTGTTGTCCGGGATGTCGGTGGCCGACCTGGCGCAGGCCATTACCTTGCAGGAATCGGGCCGCCTGACGCGCGTGCCCGGCATCGGCAAGAAAACGGCGGAACGCCTGTTGTTGGAAATGCGCGGCAAGCTGGGGGCGGATATCGGGGCGTCGTCGCACGCCACGCCGGATAACCAGTCGGACATTTTGAACGCCCTGCTGGCGCTGGGTTATTCAGAGAAGGAGTCGCTGTCGGCGCTCAAGACCCTGCCCGAAGGCGTGGGCGTGTCCGACGGCATCAAGCAGGCATTGAAGGCGTTGGCGCGCTAAGGCGCACGCTGTAGATAGCGTGGCGCCACGGCTTCCAGGCCGGTCGGCACCACGCGCAATTCAGGCGCCATCGGACCCACGCAGACGTTATCGCGGCGCAGGGAATCCAGATTGTCGCGCGACATCAAGGGTTCGCCGGGCATGCACTCGAACAGGCGCGCCTGGATGCGCCCCACGCCCATCGGCACCGGTACCACCGGGCGCGGATGGCCGCTCCAGGCGGCGCACAGCCGCGCAATTTCACCCAGCGTGTAAACCTGCGGGCCGCCCAGTTCATAGGTTTTGCCACAGGTCTGGGAATCGCCCAGCGCGTTGGCCATGGCCACTACCACGTCGCCCACATACACCGGCTGCATGCGCGCGTTGGCGCCCGCCAGCGGCAAGACCGGCAGCCAGCGCGCCAGCGACGCAAACATATTCGTGAAGTTGTCGTCCGGGCCGAAGATGACCGAGGGCCGGAAGATCGTCCATCCCGTATCGTTGGCGGATGGGAATTCGCTTTTGACAGCGGCCTCGCCGTCGCCCTTGGAACGCTGGTACATGCTGTCGCCCTGGGAATCCGCCCCCAGCGCGCTCATGTGCAGCAGGCGCCGAACCCCGTGACGTTGGCACGTCCGCGCAATGCGTTGCGGCAGATGCACGTGCGCCCGCGCGAACGCCGAACCATAAGGCCGGCCGACGTTGCCGTGCAAGATGCCGACAAGATTGACCACCGCGTCGCAGCCCCGCACCAGGCGGTCCAGCACGGCATCGTCATGGATGTCAGTCTGGATCAGCGTGGTGGTCGGAAGGACTTGCAGTTCGCTGCCGCGCGCCAACAGGCGGGTGGGCACGATGATCTGGTGCAGGTCGGCGGAAAGTCGGGCAATCAGGTGACGGCCGATGAAACCGGTGCCGCCGATGACAAGGATACGCATGCCGCAGCCCCTGTTCGAGTCAGGATCGAGACCCGATTCTGCCCTGCACGGGCAACAACCGCAAGCACGCATCGACGGCCCGGGGACGGGCCGCCATTTCCGCGTCAGGAAGCCAGCAGCCGGGAGTAGACCGGAAGGTCGACATTGCCACCGCTGATGATGACACCGACCCGCGCGCCGCTTACCGGCACCACGTTTTGCATGACCGCCGCGGCAGCCAGGCAGCCCGTGGGTTCCACCACCATCTTCATGCGTTCGGCAAAGAACTTCATGGTGGTGACCAACTGCGCGTCCGTGACGGTGACGATATCGCGCACATACTTCTGGATCAGCGGGAACGTCAGATTGCCAAGGTGCGTGGTGGCGGCGCCGTCAGCCAGCGTCTTGGGCGCGGGAATCCGGACGATTTCACCCTTGCGCAGCGACTGCTGGCCGTCATTGCCCGCTTCCGGCTCAACGCCATACACCAGGCAACGCGGGCTTAGCGCAAACGCCGACAGGGCCGATCCCGACAACAAGCCGCCGCCGCCCAGGCAGACGAACAGATAGTCCAGTTCGCCCACTTCCTCGAACAACTCCTTGGCCGCCGTGCCCTGCCCCGTGATCACGTCTTCGTGGTCGTAAGGCGGGATCAGCGTGGCCCCGGTTTCGGCCTGGATGCGCAGCGCGATCTGCTCGCGGTCTTCGGTGTAGCGATCGTAGGTGACGATCTTGCCGCCGTAGCCTTCCGTGGCGGCGCGCTTGGCCGCGGGGGCGTCCAGCGGCATGATGATCGTGGCCGACACGCCTTGCAGCTTGGAAGCCAGCGCGATGGCCTGCGCGTGATTGCCCGACGAAAACGTGACCACGCCCGCCGCGCGCTGCTCCGGCGTCAGGCGCGCGATGGCGTTGAAGCCGCCGCGAAACTTGAACGCGCCCATGCGCTGGAAATTCTCGCACTTGAAGAAGATCGACGCGCCGCTGATCGCGTCGGCCGTGGCCGAGGTCAGGACGGGCGTGCGGTGGGCGTTGCCGGCCAGGCGCTCGCTGGCGCGTACGACGTCATCATAGGTAGGCAGTTCGGGCAGCATGGAAATCTGGTCCTTTGATCGCGGGAATGTCGAAAAACCCCAGGATCATAAACCCGTCACGCCGATTGCGCCGCCCGCCGAGGCGACTAGCCTATTTGTTGAACAGGTCGCCGCTGCCGGTGGCCGCGCCCGCCGGTGGCGCCAGGCCCAAATGGCGCCAGGTGGACAGCGTGGCGGTGCGCCCTCGCGGCGTGCGTTGCAGGTAGCCGTGCTGGATCAGATAAGGCTCGATCACGTCTTCGATGGTGTCGCGTTCTTCGCCGATCGCGGCGGCCAGGCTGTCCACGCCGACCGGGCCGCCATCGAACTTGTGGATGATGGCTTCAAGCAGCTTGCGGTCCATCAGGTCCAGGCCTTGGGGGTCCACTTCCAGCATGGCCAGCGCGCGGCCCGCGACGTCGGCGTCGATGGTGCCGCTGGCCTTGACCTCGGCGTAGTCGCGCACGCGGCGCAGCAGGCGGTTGGCGATGCGGGGCGTGCCGCGCGCACGGCGTGCCACTTCCGCCGCGCCGTCCGGCGTGATGACGGCGTTCAGCAAACCCGCGCTGCGGGTGACGATGTGGCCCAGGTCCGTGGCGTTGTAGAACTCAAGCCGCGACACGATGCCAAAACGATCACGCAGCGGGTTGGTCAACATGCCGGCTCGCGTGGTGGCGCCCACCAGCGTGAACGGTTGCAGGTCCAGCTTGACGCTGCGCGCGGCCGGGCCTTCACCGATCAGGATGTCGATCTGGAAGTCTTCCAGCGCCGGGTAGAGGATTTCCTCGACCACGGGCGACAGGCGGTGGATCTCGTCGATGAACAGCACATCGTTCTTTTCCAGGTTGGTCAGCAATGCCGCCAGGTCGCCGGGGCGTTCCAGCACGGGGCCGGACGTCTGGCGCAACTGCACGCCCATTTCATGCGCAATGATGTGGGCCAGCGTGGTCTTGCCCAGGCCCGGGGGGCCGAACAGCAGCACGTGGTCCAGCGCCTCGCCGCGCTTGCGCGCGGCCGCGATGAAGATTTCAAGCTGTTCGCGGGCGCGCTGCTGGCCGACGTATTCCTGAAGGGCCTTGGGCCGCAAGGCGCGCTCGATCGATTCCTCGTTGGGCGACACCGGCTGCGGCGCCACGATACGAGGGGCGTCGGGACGAGAGGAAAGGGAATCGGACTGAATGGCCATGGTGCGAAAAACGACAAGGGACGAAGCAGGATGCATCGTACCGTATGGCGAGTCGGCGGGTGCGGGCGGCGGTGGGGGCCACTAGCTGGCCCCCACCCGCGTCAGCCGTTTTCCGACAACGGCAGCTTCACCCGCACGCACAGCCCGCCGGATTCCGCCTGGCGCAGTTCCAGGGACCCGCCGTGCGCGCGCGCAATCGCCTCGGCCAGCGCCAGCCCCAAGCCCACGCTGCCCGTGCGGGTACGCGCGTCGTCCAGGCGGCTGAAGGGGCGCAGCGCCTCCTGGCGGCGTTCCGGCACGATGCCGGGGCCATGGTCCGACACGTCCAGCACGGCCTCGCGGTCTTCGCGGCGCAGGCTGACATTGACCGGCGGCGCGCCATGATTAAGCGCATTGCCGATCAGGTTATCCAACAGGCGGCCCAGCGCCACCGCGTCGGCCTGCACCACCAGCGGCGCATCGTCGTCCACGGACGCCAGATGGATATCGGTGCCCGCCCCCTGCCACGCGCCCACGCGTTCGACCAGCCAGTCGGACAGCACGATGGGGGCATAGCGGTAGGCGGCCGGGTCCGTGCCGCGCACAAAACCGATGAACTGGTCGACCATGTGCTGCATGTCTTGCAGGTCGGTGCGCAAGCCTTCCTTCAGCTTGGAATCGTCGGCCATTTCAATGCGCAGCCACATGCGCGACAACGGCCCCTTCAGGTCATGCGGCAGGCCGGACAGCAGCGTGCGGCGCACGGAGTCGGACTCGGCCAGGGCGTCCAGCATGGCGTTGAAGCGTTCGCCCAGCGCGCGGGTCTCGTGCGGGCCGGATGGTTCCACGCGCTGCGGCTGCCCGGCGGCAAGCTGGTCGGCCGCATCGGCCAAGCGCGTGATGGGGCGCGTGATGTGCCACGAAAAGCCCACGGCCAACAGCAGCAACAGGCCCAATCCGCCCAGCCAGGCCGCGATGAACGGCGTGGCAACGGGCGGGTCCAGCCGTTCCAGGGGAATGACCAGCCATTCGCGCAGGCGCGGTACGTCTTCGCTGGCGGAATTGGGCGCCAGCGAAATGAAGATCTCGGGCGTGGGGCCGCGCGACAGCGCCACGCGCGTGCCGTCATTGAGCCGTTCGTTCAGCAACTGCACCAGCACGCGCAGGTCGCGACGGATGTCGTCGGGTTCGGGCTGGTAGCGCTTCATGCGCTCTTCATGGGCGGCGTGGTCGGCCTCGCGCTGCTGGGCGCTGCGCGAGTCGCCGGGGTCGACGCCGCGCCCGTCAGACGGCGGCGGAGGCGGCGATTCGCCGGGCCGGGAGTCGGGTCGCGAATCGGGCCGGGTGTCGGAACGGGTGTCGGGCCGGGTGTCGGAAGGCGGCGGCGGTGGCGGACGTGGCGCGGCACGTGGCGGCGGCGGCGGACGGCGGCCGTTGAAACGCTGAAGCTTGGCTTCGGCCGGCAACACGCGCGACCACAGGCGCCACTGGTTCTGCGACGCGGTGCGCACGAAATCGGCGCGGTCCTCGGCGGGCACCTCGGACAGCGCCGCGCGCAGCGTGCGGATCGTGGTGACGATATAGCCGATGGCCACGTCTTCCATGAACTTGTGCCGGAAGTAAGACACCGTCACCAGCGTGGCCGCTTGCGTCAACAGCACGGCGCCCAGGATCAGCAGGATCAGGCGCGCCCGCAACGAGCGCGGCACCAGGAAGCGGGCGGGAAAACGCATCAGGGGGAAAACCGGTAGCCGATGCCCCAGACGGTCTGGATCCAGCGCGGTTGCTTGGGGTCGTCTTCAATGACGCGGCGCAGGCGCAGGATGGCGATGTCGATGGCGCGGTCGTTGCGTTCGCCCGCGTCATCGTCGCGCGCCAGCGCCAGCAGGCGTTCGCGCGACAACGGCTTGCCCGCGTTGCGCACCAGCGCTTCCAGCAGGTTGATTTCGCCGCCGGTCAGCTTGACGACGGTGCCGTCACGGGACAACTGGCGGGTGGACGGGTCGAACAGGAACGGGCCGAACGTGACCGGCGCGTCTTTGGTCAGCGCGGACGGGCCGCGCTTGCGACGCAGCACGGCTTCAATGCGGGCCAGCAGTTCGCGCGGGTCGAAGGGCTTGCCGACATAATCGTCGGCGCCGGCTTCCAGGCCGATGATGCGGTCCACCGCCTCGTCGCGCGCGGTCAGCAAAATGACGGGGATGTCTTCGCCTTGCTCGCGCAGGCGGCGGCAGGCGTCGGCGCCATCGCCGCCGGGCAGCATGCGGTCAAGCACGAGCAAGTCGGGCGCGTAGCGGGTAATGCGCGACGACAGATCGGTGGCGTCCGGCGCCAGCAAGGTGTCGTAGCCGTGCCGATTCAGGTAGTCGGCCAGCAGTTGTCTTAGGGCCGGGTCGTCGTCCACGACCAGCAGCTTGGTATGAGGATTGTCCATGGATGCCATAGTGCGGCGCGGCGCGCCAAGCCGCAAGGGGCAGGAAATCAACTGAAATACACCTGTTGCATGATGTACGGCGGGCGTCTGGAAACGCTCCGGCAGCAGCTACCACGGGCGGTGGGCGCGTGATCGGCGGCGGGTTTGCAGGTGCTTGGCCATCTGCAAAACCTGTTCCGGACCCTTTTCCGCACCGGCCGACTAGCCGTAAAATACCGCTTGCCTTGCCGCTGGTCCGGTTTACTAAAAATCGTTTACAGCTACCGCGGCGTCCCCTTTCTACACTGTTTTTATGGTCGCCCCTGCAAACTGGCGCAGACGGCTGTTGCATGCGGCGCTGACGGCGGGAATGTGCTGCCCGCTGGCTACCGCGCTTGCCGACACGCTGGCTGCGTCCCCCCTTCCTAATTCGATGCCCGCCCAGGGCGCGCCGGTGCTGGTGGCACGCGGCATCGGCGTACTGTCCCCGGTACAGCCGATCCCCGTGCGCCCGGCGCCGTCGATCGAATCGCGTGCCGTGCCCCTGGGCCCGCCGCCCTGCGGCTTGCGGGCCGCCGAGCCGGCCTTGGACACCAGCGTGCAAGGCACCGAGGACAGCGGCGACGAAGCAATTCCCGGTTTGAATACCGGCTTGTCGCAAGGCATGGAGGGGGGCGCGCTGGCTTGCGACGATCAGGTTGCGGGCGCGGCCGACGGCAAGGCGCCGGACGACAGCGGCACGTCGGACAGCAGCGTGCCGGACTATTCCTTCGCGCTGGAAGAAAGTGACATACCCCGCATCCCCGTCGTGGTGATTTCGGGCGTGTCGCGCCCGACTCGCCCGTGGTTTTCATCGGTCAGCGGCCAGGACGGCCTGCGTTACGGCGGCGACCGCAATTGGGTCTACCGCAACACCGCCGGCCCGTCGCTGACGGTGGGCAACATCAACGCCAACGCCCCCGCCTGGGGCAGCACCGCCCCGGTAGGCGGCTTGCAGATCGCCAATTGGGCCGGGTCGGCCGCCACCGTGCCGGAGGGCAGCTTTGGCTATTCGTCGTCGGTGGGCAAGCTCAACCGCATGGACCCCGCCGCCAGTTCAGGCGCGGTGGACTATGGCGCGTCGGTCGGCATGGGCAGCGTGCGCTACGGCCTGACGCCCGCGCTGACCGTCGAAGGCCAGATGCAAAGCGCCCCGTCGCTGACCACGCGCGGCATGGGCACCACCTATGCCGCTGGCGAATACGGCACCTTCCAGGCCGGCGCCACGCAAAGTTCGTTCGACGCGTCCAACGCCTGGCGCTACCGCTTCGGCTACAACGTCGAGGTTGCGGACGCCGTCAACCTGGGCTACACGAACGAGCAGATCGGTGCGGGGTTCGGCGACCTGTCCAATTACTCCGGCGGCGTGGCCGCGGCCCCGCAATCGCGCAATACGCTGTCGGCCGGTGTGCCGATCCAGGGCTGGGGCACCTTCAGCGGCACCTATTCGGGCCTGCACGAAGGCTCGGTGCTTGCCGAGCAGCGCGTGGGGCTGACCCACAGCATGTTCGTCGCGCCCAAGGTCAAGCTGGCCGTGGGCGCCGACCGCGACATCGTGTCGGGCAACTATGAATGGCGGGCCAACCTGAGCATGCCGGTGGACACCTTCATGCGCGGCACGTGGCTGAGCTGGTAGCAGGCCGCAAGCCGGACGGAAATATCCCCCTGAAACAGGCGCCCGGAAATTGCGGCTTAAAATCCCTGCCATGATGCTTCCGGCCTACCCCCATGTCTGACGCGCGCGCCCTGGGCGTACTACAGCGCGTTTTCGGTTACGAATCCTTCCGCGGCGACCAGCAAGCCATTGTCGAACAAGTGATCGACGGCGGCGACGCGCTGGTCCTGATGCCCACGGGCGGAGGGAAATCGCTCTGTTACCAGATTCCGTCGCTGGTGCGCGAAGGCACCGGCATTGTCGTGTCGCCCCTGATTGCGCTGATGCAGGACCAGGTCGACGCCCTGACCGAATTGGGCGTGCGCGCCGCGTTCCTGAACTCCACGCAGGACTGGCGCGTGGCCCGCGACGTCGAACAGGCGTTTCTGGTCGGCGAGCTGGATCTGCTTTACGTCGCCCCCGAACGGCTGCTGACCGACCGCTGCCTGCAACTGCTGGAACGCGGCCGCATCGCCCTGTTCGCTATCGACGAAGCGCATTGCGTGTCGCAGTGGGGCCATGATTTCCGGCCGGAATACCTGGGCCTGTCCATGCTGCACGAGCGCTGGCCAGATGTGCCGCGCATCGCGCTGACGGCCACGGCCACGGCCGAGACCCGGACCGAGATCGCCCAACGCCTGTCGCTGGACGACGCCCGGCACTTCGTGTCCAGCTTCGACCGCCCCAACATCCGCTACCGCATCGTTGAAAAGAACGAAGTGCGCAAACAGCTGCTGGAAATGATCCGCACGGAACACCAGGGCGAGTCCGGCGTGGTGTACGGCCTGTCGCGGGCGCGGGTCGAGGAAACCGCCGAATTCCTGTGCAACCAGGGCATTGACGCCATGCCGTATCACGCGGGGCTCAGCCCGCAGGTGCGCGCCGCCAACCAATCCCGGTTCCTGCGCGAAGACGGCGTGGTCATGGTGGCCACCATTGCCTTCGGCATGGGCATCGACAAGCCTGACGTGCGCTTCGTGGCGCACATCGACCTGCCCAAGTCGGTTGAAGGCTACTACCAGGAAACCGGCCGGGCCGGCCGTGATGGGCTGCCCGCCACGGCGTGGCTGGCTTACGGCCTGCAAGACGTGGTGCAACAGCGCCGCATGATCGATGAATCCCCCGGCGACGAATCCTATCGCCGTCGGCTGGGTCAACAGCTGGACGCGATGCTGGGCCTGTGCGAAACGGTGGAATGCCGGCGCGTGCGGCTGCTGGCGTACTTTGGCCAGCACATTACCGCCTGCGGCAACTGCGACGTCTGCCTGGAACCGCCGCAAGCCTGGGACGGCACGGTGGCCGCGCAGAAAGTGCTGTCCGCCGTCTACCGCTTGTGGAAAGAACGCGGCCAGCGCTATGGCGCGGGCCACATCATCGACATTCTGCGTGGCAAGGTCACCGACCGCACCAAGCAGCACGGCCATGAAACGCTAAGCGTGTTCGGCGTGGGCGAAGACCTTAGCGATACCGCGTGGCGCGGCGTGCTGCGCCAGCTGCTGGCGCAAGGCTTGTTGACGGTGGACAACGAAGGCTTCGGCACCCTGGCCCTGACCGAAGGCAGCCGCGCGGTGCTCAAGGGCGAACGCCAGCTGATGCTGCGCCGCGAATCCGAAAAGAAGACGCGGTCGGGCAAGACCAGCAGCGGGCGGCCCAAGGCAGCGGCCATCGACCTGCCGGCCGAACTGCAACCCGTGTTCGAAGCCCTGCGCGCCTGGCGCGGCGAAGTGGCCAAGAGCCACGGCGTGCCGGCCTATGTCATTTTCCATGACGCCACGCTGCGTGAAATTGCCCTGGCGCAGCCAGAGTCCATGGACGCCCTTAGCCACATCAGCGGCGTGGGCGCACGCAAGCTGGAAGCCTACGGCGAAGAAATCCTGCAACGCGTGGCCAAGCCGGTGCTGTAAGGGCCCGCCCCTGGGGAGCGTTCCTTTTTCCGGCGCCCCGCCCCGCGCCCCACGCCTCAAGCTTCAATACGACGGCGGCGGCAACAGCGGCACCGGCGGGCGTTCCTTGCCGAACACCGACCGGTACGCCAGGATGTTGAACACCAACACCACCGGAATGCCCACGACCGCGCCGGCCATGACCAGGCGCATCGACCCCAGCGCGCCCGCGCCATCCCACAGCGTCATGTCGTCCAGGATCAGGTACGGGAACAGGCTGTAGGCCAAGCCGCTCAACATCAGCAGGAACAGCGCCACGCACAGCACGAAGGGCAACCAGCTGAAGCGGTCGGCGCGGCCGGGAAGGCGCGTCAGCAGCATTTCGGCCGCGACATAGCCTGCCAGCATCAGCACCCACACCGTGGCGGCCAGGCTCAGGTGCGCGATGTTGCTCCATTTGTAGAAGATGCCGGCATTGGCCAGGCCCAGCGTCACGGCAATGGCCACCATGCCCACCGCCGTCCAGCGGATGGCGTGGCGCGCCCAATAGGCGGCGCGGCGTTGCAAATCGCCGTCCACGCGCATGACCAACCACGATGCACCCAGCAGCACATAGGCGGCTACCGCGCACAGGCCGACGAACATGGCGAACCAGCCGTAGCCCGCATCGGACTGATAGCCCGTGGCGATGCGCCCCAGCAG
Source organism: Achromobacter sp. B7 (assembly GCF_003600685.1). Lineage (NCBI taxonomy): Bacteria > Pseudomonadati > Pseudomonadota > Betaproteobacteria > Burkholderiales > Alcaligenaceae > Achromobacter > Achromobacter sp. B7. The sequence goes on along the minus strand of NZ_CP032084.1, from coordinate 983,635 downwards.
CATGCCCTGCCCGAACGCCGTGATGAGGGAGCCCGCCCAAAAGCCGAAGATCCAGCGCGGCTTCATTTCGTTGCGCGCGCGGATGCGGAATTCAAACGACACGCTGCGCAGCACCACGCCCAGCACCATGAACGTCAACGGCCCGTACAGCTTGCCCAGCACCGCCCCCCACGCAAACGGGAATGCCGAGGCGAACAGCCCCATGCCCAGCAGCAACCAGAATTCGTTGGCGTCGCGCCACGGGCTCAACAGCGACATCATGCGGCCGCGCTCGTGTTCGGGCGCCAGTTGCAGCAGGATGCCCACGCCCAGATCGAAGCCGTCCAGGACCATGCCGGCGGCAATCACCACGAACAACAGGCCCATGAAGGCCAACGGCATCCAGAAAGAAGGGTCTTCGGGGCTGAGCCCCTGCGACGCGGCCAGCATGGCGATCATGGCGAGCCTCCGCCCAATTTACGTACCGGCACCACCCCATAGCGGGCGGCGTGAAACAGCATGCCCGTGAACGCGGCCAGCAGCAGGGCATACAGCAGGCCATAGCCCATCAGCCCGTAGAGCACCGTGCTGGACGGCATCTGCCCCAGCACTTCGGATTGCGTGATCGTGCCGTTCACCACGAAAGGTTGCAGGCCGATGATTGACACCCACCAAGTGGCCACCACGGCGATTCCGCCCGAAAACATCATGCCGCACAGCACGCGCTGCCACCACACGGGCAGCGTCGATGGGTCCAGCCCGCGCCGGAACGTCCACAGGAACGTCACGCACGCCACGGCCAGCATCAACAGCCCCGCCGCCACCGCCACCCGCAGCGACCAGAACGTCAAGGCCACCGGCGGCAACATGCCGGAATACTTGTCCAGGCCCCGGTAGGTGCCGTCGGCGTTGCGATGCAGCCAGCGGCCACCGGCATTGTGAATGGTGATGTCGGACACGTTGGTGTGGGCGCGCGCATCGGGCCAGCCAAACAGCACCAGCTGAGGTTCGGCGCCGCTTTCCCAGAAGCCGGCGGCGGCGGCGGCCTTGGCCGGTTGCAGCTTGGCCACCATCTGGCCCGCGCCGGTGGCCACGGGAATTTGAAGGATCGCGGCCAGCACAGCGATGACCAGCGCGGTCTTGAAGGCGTTGCGTTCGCCATCGCCCAGCGGACGGCGCAGCGCCTGCAATGCCGTCACGCCCATCATCAGGAATGAGGCAGCCAGCGCCGCGCCCACCGCCACCACGGCCATGCGCCAGCCCAACGACGGGTTCAGCACCACGGCCACCCAGTCGTAGACCTGGTAGCGGCCATCGACCAGGATCGCGCCATCGGGTGTCTGCATCCATGACTGCAAGGCCAGCACCCAGAACACCGCCACCAACTGGCCCACGGCCACCATCAGCACGGCCAGGGTATGGGCGCCGTCGGACACCCGGCGCTGCCCGAACAGCATGACGCCCAGAAAGCAGGACTTCAGGATGAATACCGACAGGATGCCGTAGCCCAGCAGCGGGCCGGCCACGTTGCCGATCTTGTCCATCAGGCCCGCCCACAGGCTGCCTATCTGGATCAGCACGGGCACGCTGGCCGCCAATGTCAGGACGAAGGCCAGCGCAAAAATGCGCACCCAGAACCGATAGGCGGCGGTCCAGCCGGGGCGGCCGGACCAGCGGGCGCGCACTTTAAAAAACAGAAGCACCCAGGCAAGCGCCAGGGAAACCGCCAGGAAAAGCGCCAGAAAGCTCAGGCTGGCCACGAACTGCGCACGGGCCAGGGAAAGGGTGGATATATCCATGATGGCCCGTAGTGTAGAGCCAGTTACAAGGCTGTGGGGACAGTTTGAAACCGGTTGCAGAGGGTTCAAAAAGGCCCCTGTTGCGGAACGTGGCAAAATTGACGCTTTGTCGCCGCTTTTTCCTATTCTTTCAAGAATGACCTCCGCCACGACGCCGACCCCTGCTGCATCCAATTTCCTGCTCAACATCGTCCAGGACGACCTCGAAGCCAACCGCTTCCAGGGCAAACGCTGGGCGGGCAAGCCTGGCCCGGCCGCCGTGCAGGAACAGGGCGACCCGGACCCGGCCCGCATCCGCACGCGCTTTCCGCCGGAGCCCAACGGCTACCTGCACATCGGTCACGCCAAGAGCATCTGCGTGAACTTCGGCCTGGCGCGCGACTTCGGCGGTGTCTGTCATCTGCGCTTTGACGACACCAACCCCGAAAAGGAAGACCAGGAATACGTCGACGCCATCATCGAAGCCGTGCGCTGGCTGGGCTTTGACTGGAAGGCCGCCGATGGCAAGGAAAACCTGTACTTCGCCAGCGACTACTTCGGCTATATGTACGAATTCGCCGAAGCCCTGGTCCAAGCCGGCCATGCCTATGTCGACGAGCAAAGCCCCGAGGAAATCCGCGCCAACCGTGGCACGCTGACCGAGCCGGGCACCGATTCGCCGTGGCGCAACCGCCCCGCCGCTGAATCGATCGCCCTGCTGCGCGAGATGCGCGACGGCAAGCATCCCGACGGCAGCCTGGTGCTGCGCGCCAAGATCAACATGGCTTCGCCCAACATCAATTTGCGCGATCCGGTCATGTACCGCGTGCGCCACGCCACCCACCACCGCACGGGCAACCAGTGGTGCATCTACCCGATGTACAGCTGGGCACATCCGGTGGAGGACGCGCTGGAAGGCATCACGCACAGCGTCTGCACGCTGGAATTCGAAGACCAGCGTCCGTTCTACGACTGGATCCTGACGCGCCTGGCCGAACTGGGCAAGCTGGCCCAGCCGCTGCCGCACCAATATGAATTCGCCCGCCTGAACCTGAGCTACGTCGTCACCAGCAAGCGCAAGCTGTTGCAACTGGTGCGCGAAGGCCACGTCGACGGCTGGGACGACCCGCGCATGCCGACCATCTTCGGCCTGCGCCGCCGTGGCTACACGCCGGCCTCGATCCGCCTGTTCTGCGACCGCACCGCCGTGTCCAAGTCCGATTCGCGCATTGACTACAGCCTGCTTGAGCAAGCCGTGCGCGACGACCTCGACCCCATCGCGGCCCGCTCGGTGGCCGTGCTGGACCCGATCAAGCTGGTCATCACGAACTACCCCGAAGGCCAGTCCGAACCCTGCACCGCGCCGCGCAACCCGCACGACCCGGAAGCCGGCGTGCGCGAATTCCCGCTGTCGCGCGAACTGTGGATCGAACGCGACGACTTCCGCGAGGAAGCGCCCAAGAAGTACTTCCGCCTGTTCCCGGGCAACACCGTGCGCCTGAAGTACGGCTACGTCGTGCGCTGCACCGGCTTCACCAAGAACGAAGCCGGCGAAATCGTCGAAGTGCAGGCCGAATACCTGCCCGAGACCAAAAGCGGCACGCCGGGCGCGGACAGCGTCAAGGTCAAGGGCAACATCACCTGGGTCAGCGCGGCCCACGCGGTGCCCGCCCAGATCCACCTGTACGACCGCCTGTTCGCCGATGCGCGTCCCGACGGTGGCGACAAGGACTTCCTGACCTGCCTGAACCCGAACTCCAAACAGACCGTCACGGCCTGGCTGGAACCCGGCACCGTCGCCACGCCGGGCGCCACCTGGCAGTTCGAACGCCTGGGGTATTTCACGGCCGACCTGAAGGAATCCACGCCTGACGCGCCGGTGCTCAACCGCATCGTGACCCTGCGCGATTCCTGGGCGCAAGGCTAAGCCGCCGCGCCACGCCGCCACGCGTGCGTAACACGGAAAAAGGCGCCTTCGGGCGCCTTGTTCTTTCGTCTTCCCCCCTGCGCACCCCACCCCGGCGCGGGTTATCATGCCCGACATCCCGCAGCCGGTTACGCGCGCCGTTTTCCTGGCGCCCGGACCGCCAGCCACAATCAAGATGAATACTGAATCGCTAGCCCTGGACTTCAAAAGCGCCACCCTTTATGCCATTCGCGTGGTTCTGCACAGCGCGGACCCCGAACGCCTCGCCGCCGCGCTGGCCAAGCGCATGGCGGATGCCGGCAGCTTTTTTGAAAACGAACCCGTGGTCATCGACGCCAGCCGCGTCGAAGACGCCATCGACTGGCCGGCGCTGGTTGCCGCGCTGCGCGCGCACAACCTGCCCGCCATCGGCGTGGTGGCCGAAGGCGCCAACCTGAAGGCCGCGCGCGACGCCGGCCTGGCACCGGTTGAGCTTTCCACCCCGCCCGCGCGCCCTGCCCCCGTGGTGGACACCGCGCCGCCCAATGATGTGTCGACGCCCGTGCCGTCGGTGCCGGCCGCGGCCGTTGAAACCGCGCCCGCCCCCACGGATACCTCGGCGGCGGATAGCGCAGCCACGGATAACGCTGCCACGGATAGCGCTGCGGCTGACACGCCCGCCAAGCCCACGTCCGCCGAGCCGATGCCCGCGCGCGAAGCCAGCAACACCACCTCTGCCCCCACCCCCACGCAGGCCGCGCCGCATTCCGCATCGGCGCTGGTCATCACCAAGCCGCTGCGATCGGGCCAGCGCGTGTACGCGCGCCACACGGACCTGGTCGTGATCGGCATGGTCAGCCAGGGTGCCGAAGTCATTGCCGACGGCAATGTGCACGTCTACGGACCCTTGCGCGGCAAGGCCATGGCGGGCGCGCGCGGCGATACCTCGGCGCGCATTTTCACGACGCATCTGGACGCGGAACTGCTGGCCGTGGCCGGCGTGTACCGCGTGGTGGAAGACAAGCTTGACCGCACGTTGCAAAACCAGCCGGCGCTGGTTCGCCTGGATGGCGACACGCTGCGAATCGAGGCCCTGAAAAGCTGATCGGACGATGGCAAGGCGGCGTGCGCGCACGCCACGCACATCGTCCGGAACCTCAGGTCTCAACACATTCTGTAAGAAGCCTTACATGGGCTTTTTGCTTTACGATAACGCGATTTATTCGAACATAAGGGTTTGATCGTCATGACACGCATTGTTGTGGTGACTTCCGGCAAAGGCGGCGTGGGTAAAACCACGACGAGCGCCAGTTTTTCCGCGGGCCTCGCGATGCGGGGCCACAAGACCGCTGTCATCGACTTCGATGTCGGCCTGCGCAATCTCGACCTCATCATGGGCTGCGAGCGTCGCGTGGTGTACGACTTCGTCAACGTGATTCAGGGCGAAGCCACCCTCAACCAGGCGCTGATCAAGGACAAGCAGCTTGAAAACCTGTTCATCCTGCCCGCCTCGCAAACGCGCGACAAAGACGCGCTGACGCAGGAAGGCGTGGAAAAGGTCATCAACGACCTGAAGGAAATGGGTTTCGAATACATCGTCTGCGACTCGCCGGCCGGTATTGAAACGGGCGCGCTGATGGCCGCTTATTTCGCCGACGACGCATTGGTCGTGACGAACCCGGAAGTCTCGTCGGTACGCGATTCCGATCGCATCCTGGGCATCCTGGCGGCCAAGTCCAAGCGCGCGGTGGACGGCGGTGAACCCGTCAAGGAATTCCTGCTGCTCACGCGCTACAACCCCAAGCGCGTGGTCGACGGCGAGATGCTGTCGCTGGGCGATATCGAAGACATTCTGCGCATCAAGCTGATCGGTGTCATTCCCGAATCGGAAGCCGTGCTGCAAGCCTCCAACCAAGGCCTGCCGGCGATCCACCTGAAAGAGACCGACGTCTCCGAAGCGTACAAGGACGTCGTGGCCCGTTACCTTGGCGAAGACAAGGCCCTGCGCTTTACCGATTACGAAAAGCCCGGTTTCCTGAAACGCCTGTTCGGAGGCAAGTAAGCAATGTCCTTCCTGTCGTTTCTGCTTGGTCAAAAGAAAACTTCCGCGTCCGTCGCCAAGGAACGGTTGCAGATCATCCTGGCCCACGAGCGGGGCCGCGGCGACTCGCCCGACTACCTGCCGCAGCTGCAGCAGGAACTTATCGCCGTGATTTCAAAGTACGTGAAGATCAACCCCGAAGACATCAAGGTGCACCTGGAACGCCAGGACACGCTGGAAGTGTTGGAAGTGAAGATCGAGATGCCGCAGAACGAAACGTGATGCGGCGGTCGCGCCGGCTTGCCGGCGCGAATCGCATCTTGGTCACGGCCAAAAAAAAGCCCGGCATTGCCGGGCTTTTTGCTGCTGGGCAGCGTTTAGTGCTTGCCGACCTGATCGCCGATCACGCCGCCGATCGCCGCTCCACCCACCGTACCCAGGACCCCGCCGTTGGTGATGACGGCGCCTGCGACGCCGCCCAAAGCGGCCCCGCCCACCGTGCTCTTTTGACGATGGCTCATGCCATCCCAGGACGAGCAGCCTGCCATGGCGGCGGTCATTGCGAGTGCGACACAGATTTTGGAAAGAGATGCGATTTTCATGATGAGGCTCCTATTCTTATCCCCGGGGCCGCACCATGGACCTGACGCGAGCGCGCGATCCCCATATGGGTTTAGAAACTTCAGGATCTCAAAATATCCGCACGTGTGGTGTTAGGTTTGCCCAGGAATTGTGTCAAACAGCGAGAGAATAATTGCGCGCCCCAGGGACGATGTTGCAGGGCGCGTCGGCTATTTGACGAGACGTAACACCTCGCGAAAACGGGGATGTTCGCAAGTTTGCATCCATTCGAATATCGCCATTTCCGATGTGACGATATCCGCGCCATGTGCCCGCGCGCGGCGCAGCGCGGCGTGGTGGTCCGACGGCTTGCGCGAGCCCGCCGCGTCCGACACGAGCACCGCGTGATAGCCCATGTCGGCCAGGCCGATCACGGTTTGCAGCACGCAGATATGCGCCTCGCAACCGGCCACCAGAATGGTCTTGCGCGCGGCCGGCAGCCACGCTTCAAAGCCTGGTTCACGCGTGGAAGAAAAGTGCATCTTCTGAAAAGTGGACTGCACGATGCCGCGCAACGGGTCCACGGTGACGCCCAGCATCTTGCTGTGATGCTCGGTGGCGATAACCGGCACATCAAGCAAGCGCGCCGCCTGCGCGAGCTTGTGCGTGGTGTGCAGCACGGCCTCGTTGTCGTGAATGACGGGCATCAATCGACCTTGCATGTCGACGATGAGGAAAGTGGAATCGGAGGCTTGCAGCAGCATTGGGAATCTCCGGAAAGCCGGCAACGGAATAGAGGGGAACCGCAACGCGGCGCAGCCGAAGCGCGCGCGTGTTGCCTAATGATATAGCGGCGACCCGACCGGACAGGTTCAGCGTCTTGGCGACAGACCGCAGATGCTTGTCTTCGGTCCACAGCAAGGCACTGGACGCACGACGCAATTTTGATTTCATCGCCGCGAAAAAAATCCCGGCGCGTGGGCCGGGATTCTTGGACTGAACAAGCTGATTGCTAATTCAGCACTTACTTCAGCACTTACTTCAGCACTTACTTCAATGCCTTGTAGCGCAGGCGCTTGGGCTTGGCGCCTTCTTCGCCCAGGCGGCGCTTCTTGTCGGCTTCGTACTCTTGGTAGTTGCCATCGAAGAACACCACTTGCGAATCGCCTTCAAAGGCCAGGATGTGCGTGGCGATGCGGTCCAGGAACCAGCGATCGTGGCTGATGACCATGACGCTACCGGGGAACTCCAGCAAGGCATCTTCCAGCGCGCGCAGCGTTTCAACGTCAAGGTCGTTGGACGGTTCGTCAAGCAGCAGCACGTTGCCGCCGGCGATCAGCGTCTTGGCCATGTGCAGGCGGCCGCGTTCGCCGCCAGACAGCTGGCCCACGACCTTGTTCTGGTCGCCGCCCTTGAAGTTGAAGCGGCCCAGGTAGGCGCGCGACGACATTTCGAACTTGCCCACGGTCAGGATGTCGGCGCCGTCGGCCACCGCATCGAACACCGTCTTTTTGTCTTCCAGCGCATCGCGCGACTGGTCCACGTAGGCCAGCTTGACGGTTTGGCCGATGGTGACTTCGCCCGAATCCGGTTGCTCGCGGCCCGCGATCATGCGGAACAGCGTGGACTTACCGGCGCCGTTGGCGCCGATGATGCCGACGATGGCGCCCGGCGGGATCTTGAAGCTCAGGTTATCGATCAACAGGCGATCGCCATACGCCTTGCTGACGTTGTTGAATTCGATGACCTCGTTGCCCAGGCGCTCGCCCACGGGAATGAAGATTTCCTGGGTTTCGTTGCGCTTCTGGTATTCGTAGGACGACAGTTCTTCGAAGCGGGCCAGGCGAGCCTTGGCCTTGGCCTGACGGCCCTTCGGGTTCTGGCGCACCCATTCCAGTTCTTTCTTGATGGTCTTCTGGCGGGCAGATTCCGAGGACTCTTCCTGCTTCAGGCGGTCTTCTTTTTGCTCAAGCCACGAGCTGTAGTTGCCCTTCCAGGGGATGCCGTAGCCGCGATCCAGTTCCAGGATCCATTCGGCGGCGTTGTCCAGGAAGTAGCGATCGTGGGTCACGCCGACGACGGTGCCGGGGAACTTGTGCAGGAATTGCTCCAGCCATTCCACGCTTTCGGCGTCCAAGTGGTTGGTGGGTTCGTCCAGCAGCAGCATGTCGGGCTTGGACAGCAGCAGGCGGCACAGGGCCACGCGGCGCTTTTCACCCCCGGACAGGTTGCCGACGATGGCGTCCCAGGGCGGCAGGCGCAAGGCGTCGGCGGCGATTTCCATCTGGTGTTCGATGTCGTCCGAACCGCTGGAGGCGGCGGCGGCGATGATGGCTTCGAGGTCGGCCTGTTCAGCGGCCAGCGCGTCGAAGTCGGCGTCCGGCTCGGCGTAGGCGGCGTAGACCTCGTCCAGGCGCTTCTTGGCGGTGACGACGGCGCCCAGGCCCTCTTCGACCGATTGGCGCACCGTGTGCTCGGGGTTCAGTTGCGGTTCCTGCGGCAGATAGCCGATGTTCAGGCCCGGCATGGGAATGGCTTCGCCTTCGATCTCTTTATCGACGCCCGCCATGATCTTCAGCAGCGTCGACTTGCCCGAGCCGTTCAGGCCCAGCACGCCGATCTTGGCGCCAGGAAAAAACGAAAGCGAGATGTCACGCAGGATCTGCCGCTTGGGCGGCACGATCTTGCCGACGCGGTTCATGGTGTAGACGTATTGGGCCATGGGCTCGTATAGGGAAAGAAAGCTGATGAACCGTCGATTGTAGGCCGGAACCCTGACAGGCGTGCGTCAGCGGGGGAACGTCGGGGTTACCCCCCGTTCTCCGCCCCGGTTCTCCGTCCCTGTCATTGCCCGGGTCACTGCCCGGGTCACTGCCCGGGTCACTGTCCGGGTCGCTGCCCGGGTCGCTGGCCCGGTCACCGCCCCCCTTCGTCGCCCCTCTACCCTCGCCGTGCCCCCAGGCGCGGCGTACGCATCTGCGCCAGCATGACCCCGGCCAGCGCCAGCAAGCCGCCCACGATATGGAACAGATGCGGCTTTTCGTCCAGGAACACCGAAGCGATAGCCACCGTGCCCACCGGCATCAGGTTCAGGAAAATGCTGGCCCGGTTCGGGCCCAGGTGCTTGACCCCCTGCATCCACAAGAAAGGCGCAAACAGGGACGGAAATATCGCGGCATACAGCACCAGGGGCACGTTGTCGGCATTCAGCGGCGACGGCGCGGCCATCAGGAATGCCGGCAACTGGAACAGCACCCCAAAACCAATCTGCACGTACAGCGACACCCACGGGCCCACCGGCAAGCCCCAGCGACGCAGCAGCACGCCATACAGCGCATAGGCGAGCGCGGCCATGCCCATCAGCAGGTCACCCGGGTTGGCGCCCACGGACAGCAGCCGCGCGGGGTCGCCTTCGCCGATCAGCAGGGCCAGGCCGGCCAGCGACACCACGCCGCCCAGCATCGCCATCAGCGTGGGCCGCTGGCGCAGCACCACCGTGCCCACCGCGATGGTCAAGAGCGGGATCATGGCGGTGATGATGCCCATATTGGTGGCGGTGGTGCTGGACGCGGCTACATAGGCCAGCCCTTGGTACAGCGCCATGCCCAAGCCGCCCAGCACGGCGAACTTGGGCAGGTACGGCAGGATCAGGCGGCGTTGCGTCCACACGCCTTGCAACGCGAACGGCGTCAGCACGGCGCCGGCCGGCGCCCAGCGGTAAAAGCCGATGACGGCGGGCGAGATCACGCCGGCGGCCATCTTCGTGACGATCATGTTGACGGACCAGATCAGGGCAGCCAACAGCGGAAACAGCAGGTAGCGGGCGGGAACGGCGGAAGGGTCGGATCGCGACATGGATGGGTGATGCGAAAGAGGAATATAAGAACAGGGCGCAAGTGTAGGGCCTGTCCGAATGACGGTGTGCCGTTGCCGCGGTACGCCATCGGGATACGGCCGCAGGTCGGGCATTGCCGGTGGAACAAAGGCTGAAAACAGGACGCCGGCAAGGCATTGAGCCGCCGGCCCGCGCGGGCCTGACAGCCTTGTAACGCCGCGTCATCCAAGCGCCTGATGCAACGCAGCGCCGATCGCGCGACAATAGCGCCTGACTTTACGTATTTTGCCGTGCCGTCGCGGCTTCATCGCGCCCAGGAACCCTCTTCATGTCCGCCTCTGCCACTCCCCCAGCCTCCGTCACCCACTTCAGCACGTCCGAGCTGGACATGCTGGCCAAGACCGCCGACGCCCTCAGCGCCTATCTGGGCAAGCCGGTGCTGGCCGAAGTCATCCTGGGCGACGAAGGCACCGAGTGGGTCACCTATGGCGTGCCGATGGACGAAGGCGCGGAAGCGGACGATGAGCAGACTCACGTCCAGATGGGCGGCGCGGGCTCGCGCCTGCTGGGCAATCGCGGCGGGCTGCCGCATGCCGATGACGACACCTACGACTGCCTGTACCTGTGGGCCGTGCAGATTTCGCTGAACGAAGGCGAACGCTTCATCAAGCTGGACCACGACGGCGAAGAATCCGCGTGGTCCGACAACCTGGAAGACGTCCTGCCCTTTGCGCTGACCGAAGAACCGCAAGCGGACCCGAGCACGGCCGACGCAGAGGACGAAGACGAGGACGAGGACGATGAGGACGACGACACGCCATACGACTCGGTCCACGAACCCCGCCACTGATACCCGGCGGGGTCGCGTCCGGCCCGTGACGGCTTGGCGCCATTGCAGCCCGCCCTTATCGTTCGGGCGCATCCTTCCTCAGGCGCGCCCTTCCTCTACCGCATGGCAGGCCACCACGGAAGCCCCAGTCAACATGGCAACCGGCGCTTCGGCCCGGCAGCGGTCATTGGCGTGCGGGCAGCGCGGATGAAACGTGCACCCTGATGGCGGGTTCAGCGGATTGGGCACTTCGCCGGCCACCGCCGTGCGCGGCTTGCCCGCCCCGTTGATATCCGGAATCGCCTCAAGCAGCATGCGCGTGTACGGATGCCTGGGCCGCGCAAACAGTTCATCGCGCGGCGCCACTTCCACCATCCGGCCCAGGTACATCACGCCCACCCGGTCGGCCACATGGTGCACCACCGCCAGGTTGTGCGAAATGAACAGATAGGTCAGCCCCAGCTTGCGTTGCAGGTCCTTCATCAGGTTCAACACCTGCGCCTGCACCGATACGTCCAGCGCGGACGTCGGTTCGTCGCACACCAGGAATTCCGGGTTCACCGCCAGCGCCCGCGCAATCGAGATGCGTTGACGCTGCCCGCCCGAAAACTGATGCGGATAACGCCCCTGGTCAGCCGGGTCCAGCCCCACCTGCAACAGCAATTCACTGACGCGCGCCACACGTTCGGCGGGCGTCATGGTTGTGTGCGTCAGCATGGGTTCGGCGATGATGCGGCCCACGCGCCAACGCGGGTTCAGGCTGGCGTACGGGTCCTGGAAAATCATCTGCAAGCGCTTGCGCAGATTGCGGCCGCCCTTGTCCGACATGCGTGACAGCGGCTGGCCGTCGAAACGGATGTCGCCACGCGTCAGTCCGTACAAGCCCACCAGCATGCGCGCGACCGTGGATTTTCCACAGCCCGATTCGCCCACCAGCGCCAGCGTTTCACCGCGTGCAATGTCGAACGACACACCGTCCACGGCGCGCAGCATCACACGCGGCTTGCCCGCCAGCTTGCGTTCCAGCCACGGCGGCGACACGTCGAACCAGCGCGCGGCATCCTTTACTTCAACCAAGGGCGCGTTCATGCGGCCACCATCGCTTTGTCGTCATGCAGCCAACAGGCCGCGCGGGACGTGCCCGCCGGCAGTAATTCGGGGCGCTCGGTCGCGCAGCGCGGCAGGCGCTGGCCGCAACGCGGATTGAACGCGCAGCCCGGCGGAATGGCGTTCAGGCGCGGCATGCTGCCGTCGATCTGCACCAGCCGTTCCGTGTGCCCGTCCATTGACGGGATGGATCCCATCAACCCCGCCGTATAGGGATGGCGCGGCTTGTGGATCACGTCGGCCACCGGCCCGATCTCGGCCACGCGGCCCGCGTACATCACCGCCACGCGGTCGGCGGTTTCGGCGATGACGCCCATGTCGTGCGTGATCAGCATGATCGCCGTGCCGTGGTCGCGGCACAGGCGTTTCAGCAGTTCGATGATCTGCGCCTGGATGGACACATCCAGCGCCGTGGTGGGCTCATCGGCCACCACCAGCTTGGGCTCGGCCGCCAGCGCCAGCGCGATGACCACGCGTTGCCGCATGCCGCCCGAGAACTGGTGCGGATAGTGGTCGATGCGTTCACGCGCGGCCGGGATGCCGGTGGACGCCAGCAATTCCACCGCGCGGTTGCGCGCCTGCGACCACGTCATGTCCAGATGCGTGACGATGGTTTCCGCCAACTGCCGGCCCACCGTGTACAGCGGGTTCAGCGACGTCAACGGGTCCTGGAACACCGCGCCGATTTCGCGGCCGCGCACGCGGCGCATCTGCTCGTCGGGCAGGTTGTCGATGCGGCGGCCCGCCAGCAGGATTTCGCCCGCCGCGATACGGCCAGGCGGTTCCAGCAGGCCGATGATGGAGGCGCCGGTCAGTGATTTGCCGGCGCCCGATTCGCCCACCACGCCCAGCACTTCGCCGGCCTGGATGGAAAAGGACACGTCGTCCAGGGCGCGTAGCGTGCCGCGGCGCGTGGGAAATTCCACGCGCAGATTGCGGACTTCCAGAAGTGCGCTCATGGTTACCTCAATTCAGCCGCGGGTTGAGCGCATCGCGCAGCCAGTCACCCAGCAGGTTGACCGACAGCACCAGCAGCACCAGCGCCGCGCCCGGGAAAATGGTGATCCACCATTCGCCGGAAAACAGGAAATCGTTGCCGATGCGGATCAGCGTGCCCAGCGACGGCGCGGTCGGCGGCACGCCCACCCCCAGGAACGACAAGGTCGCCTCGGTGATGATGGCGGTGGCCAGGTGCACCGTGGCCAGCACCAGCACCGGCCCCAGCACATTGGGCAGCACGTGGCGGAACATGATGACGGGCGAGGCCACGCCGATCACGCGCGCCGCCTGCACGTATTCGCGGTTTTTCTCCACCAGCGTGGACCCGCGCACGGTGCGTGCGTACTGCGGCCAGCCGGCCAGCGCAATGGCGCCGATCAGCACGGGGAACGCGATCAGCTCGTGCATCTCGCGCGGCACGGCGGCACGCGCCACGCCATCGATCAACAGCGCGATCAGAATCGCCGGGAACGACAGCTGCACGTCGGCCACCCGCATGATGAACGCATCGATGCGCCCACCCGCGTAGCCGGAAATCAGCCCCAGCACGATACCGATCAACATCGACAGCAGCACCGACGCCAGCCCGATCAACAGCGACACGCGCGTGCCGTAGAGGATGGCGGAATACAGGTCGCGGCCCTGGCTATCCGTGCCCAGCAGGTAGGTGGCCTGACCGTTGGCTTCCCAGGCGGGCGGCAGCAAGGCGTCCAGCAGTTCTACCGTAGTCAGGTCGAACGGGTTGTGCGGCGCGACCCAGCCGGCGCCGAACGAGCCGATCAGCAGCGTCACCAGCAACAGCGTCGCAATGATGGCTACGGGCGCGCGGCGCCAGGCCCAGGCAATGTCGCTGTCCCACCAACGTTTGAGTGCGGCGCGCATCAGTGAGCCCCCCCGGCGCGAGTCATCCCGGAACGCAAGCGCGGGTCGACGACGAAATAAAGCAGATCGACCACCAGGTTGATCACCACGAACACCAGCGCGATCAGGCACAGGTACGCGGCCATGACCGGCACGTCGGCAAATTGCACCGCCTGGATGAACAGCAGGCCCATGCCCGGCCACTGGAATACGGTTTCCGTGACGATGGCAAACGCGATGATGCCGCCCAGTTGCAAGCCGGTGATCGTGATGACGGGCACCATCGTGTTCTTCAGCGCGTGGCCAAAGTGAATGGCGCGGCGCTTCAGCCCCCGTGCGCGGGCGAACTTGATGTAGTCGGACCGCAGCACTTCCAGCATTTCAGAACGCACCAGGCGCAGCACCAACGTCATCTGGAACAACGACAAGGTGATGGACGGCAGGATCAGGTGCTTCCAGCCGGTGGCGGTGAACAGCCCCGACGTCCACCAGCCTACGGCGACGGTATCGCCCCGCCCGTAGCTGGGCAGCCAGCCCAGCTGCACCGAGAACACCAGGATCAGCAGGATGCCGATCAGGAAGGTGGGCAGCGACACGCCCAGCAAGGAACCGGCCAGCAGCAGCTGCGAAACCAGGCTGTTGCGCTTGAGCGCGGTGTACACGCCCAGCGGCACGCCCACCACCAAGGCCAGCAAGGCGGCCACCATGGACAGCTCCAGCGTGGCCGGCAGGCGGGACTTGAGCAAAGTGGAAACGGGTTCGCTCTGGCGCAGCGAAATGCCGAAATTGCCCTGGGCGGCGTTGGCCACGAAATGGCCGAATTGAACGATGGCGGGCTCGTTCAGGCCCAGGCGTTCACGCAGTTCGATGCGCTCGGTATCGGTGGCGTCCTGCCCGAGCATGATGGTGACAGGGTCGCCGACGTATTGGAAAAGCACAAAGGCCAGCAGCGCGACGGTGAGCATCACCGCTACGGCCTGCAACAGGCGGCGCAGTATGAAAGCAAACATAGGGGAACAACCAAAAACAGACGGCGCGCGCCGGGTGGGCGCCGCGCCGTCTGGTTAGCCGGGATCAGTCAACCTTGACCCAGTCGGCAACAAGGCGATTGTCGGCACGGTGGATAACCGTGACGTTCTTGCGCATCGCCCAGGGGATGACCTGGTCATGCAGCGGGATGTGGCCGAAGTCCTTGGCGTGCCCTTGCAGCACGGTGATGATGTCGGCGTCGCGCTTGGCGGGATCGGTCTCGGTCTTGATGCGGTCGATGATGACGTCAAGTTCCTTGTTGCTGTAGCCGCCCAGGTTGTACATGCCGTCCGCGCCCTCGCCCTTGGTGCGGATCAGGTTCTGCAACGAGTACATGGCGTCGAACGTGGGCACGCCCCAGCCGAACAGGTAGGCGCTGGTGTCGAACGACTGCACCTTGGGGAAGTACGTGGAACGCGGCATGGCGTTCATCGTGGCCTTCACACCCACCTTGGCCCACATGCCGACCACGGCCTGGCAGATGGCTTCGTCGTTGATGTAGCGGTTGTTGGGGCAGTCCAGCGTGAAGTTCAAGGTGCCGTCGTAGCCAGCTTCCTTGAGCAACGCGCGCGACTTTTCGGGATCGTAGGGCACGCGCTTGTGCACCGATTCCGCCCAGCCATGCACCTGCGGCGCGATCATCGTGCCGGTGGGCGCGGACAGGCCGCGCATCACGGCGCGCTTGATGGCGTCCACGTCGATGGCGCGGTACAGCGCTTCGCGCACGCGGATGTCCTGGAACGGGTTCTTGCCCTTGATGTTCGAGTACTGCAATTCCGGACGCTTCTGGTCCAGGCCCAGGTAAATGGTGCGGTATTCGTTGCCTTCGACCACCTTCTGCGCCTGGCGCAAGCGCTCCAGATCCTGCGCGGCGGGGTCCAGCACGAAGTCGATTTCGCCGGACAGCAACGCGGCGGTGCGCGTGGCGTTCTGCTTGATGGGCGTAAACACCACCTCGGTCACGTTGCCGACCTTGCCGGCCTTGTTCCACCAGTCCTTGTTTTCTTCAAAGACGGTGCGCACGTCCACTTCGCGCGTCTTCAGCTTGTAGGGGCCGGTGCCGTTGGTGTTGCGCGCGCCAAAGGTCTCTTCTTTGTTGACGTAGTCCTGCGGCTTGGCGATGTTGTTCTTTTCGGACCAGGCCTTGTTCATGATGAACACGTTGGTCAGCTGGCGCAGCAGCACCGGGTTGGGCGCCGACGTTTCGATCTCGATGGTCAGGTCGTCGATCTTGCGCGCTTCCTTGATGCCGGTCGTGTAGGCCTTGTAGTTCGACGTGGGCGCCATGGCGCGGTGAATCGAGAACACCGCGTCGTCGGCGGTGAAGGCCGCGCCGTCATGGAACTTCACCCCGGGGCGCAGCTTGAAGCGATACAGCGTCGGCGACACCTGTTCCCATTCCGTGGCCAGGCGCGGCACCACCTTGAACGTCTTGTCGTAGTCCACCAGCGGCTCGTAGATGTAGCTGTTGGCGGCGATCGTCATGCCCTCGTTTTGCGAGTGCGGGTCGAACGTAAGGATGTCGCCTTGGGCGGCCCAACGGAAAGTCTTGGCCTGCCCGATCGAGGGCACAGCCACGGCGGCGGCGATCGCGATAGCAATCAAAGTGCGGCGCATAGGGGTTAACTCCTGACATTAGTCTGAATACCGGCGCCGAGTGTGCCTACGCGTAAGACCCCAGTCAATTCAGGGTTTATGCGTACCGTGGCCCCTTTTCACAGAGGGGGATCTATTAAGGGACGTATAAGCATGTAACAAAATTGTCGGGTCGAACAATGTTCGAGTGCGCGGATGCAACGTCCGCCATCACCGCCCGAATCACCGCCCGAATCACCGCGCGCTTATTCCTCGGCGTCGATCGGCAGTTCCAGCGGCACGTGCTCGGTCATCAACACTTCCAGCATGTCGATCAGCAGCGCCGCCTTTTCTTCACCAAACGGCGCCAGCACGGCTTTTTGATGCTGCAACGCCTGTTCGCACAGGCCCGCGATCAAGTGGGTGCCCTTGGTGGTGATGCACACGCGCGTCTGGCGGCGGTCGGCCCGCACGCCGGTGCGCGCCACCAGCCCCTCGGCCTCCATCCGCTGCACCACCTTGCTTAGCGTGGGTTGCTTGGTGATGGCCAGCACGGCCAGCGTGCCGATGGTTTCGCCGGGGCTGCCTTCCAGGCTGGCCAGCACCCGCCATTCGGTCACCGATAGCCCGGCCGCCTTGACCTGCATATGGAATTCGGCCGAGATGCGCTGGCTGGCCTGCGCCAGCAGGTATGCCAGATAGCCGTCAACGAAACGCGGCCCTGAAGTGCCGCGCCCCGTCAGTTGTGTGTCCCGCTGCTTGTCCAACCGCATGTTGCTTTGCTCCCACGCACCGGAATTCATGAATGGCCGACGGCCGAAAAAACGCATTGCACCACGACGGCGCAAACGCGCGCCATGATGCACGGCAATGCTGTTGCGCAGCACAGGGTATACCCCGAATCGCAACCCGTTTTTGCACCATGGCGGGGCCGAAAACCCGCCATGAAGCTAGAGAACAACCAGTATATACATCCTTGTTTTAGCGTGATATTTTTTGATTTCCATGAAATTTCATCTTTTTTGTTGACAGCTAAAACGTTGACTCCTAAAGTATTTTTCAGACGACAATTTCGTGGCACGACGATGCTGCACGGCAGCAAGGCTTGAGGACCGGTCATCCGGCCCCACCAGGAGTTCGAGATGGCTGAAAGGTCTTTCAAGAAAGAAGTCCAGCAGTTGCGCATCGGCGCCGGCGAAGAGTTTCGCGGCGAGGGCATTCTTGCCGTCACCAAAGCCTTGCTGCAATCGGGTGTGGGCTATGTGGCGGGCTATCAGGGTTCGCCCATTTCGCATTTGATGGATGTGCTGGCCGACGCCAACGACATCCTGCAAGAACTGGGCGTGCACTTCGAGGCCAGCGCCTCGGAAGCCACCGCCGCCGCGACCCTGGCTGCATCGGTCATGTACCCGATACGCGGCGCGGTCACGTGGAAGTCCACCGTGGGCACCAACGTGGCGTCGGATGCGCTGGCCAACCTGGCATCGGGCGGCGTGACGGGCGGCGCGCTGGTCATCGTGGGCGAAGACTACGGCGAAGGCTCATCCATCATGCAGGAACGCTCGCACGCGTTCGCCATGAAGTCGCAGATCTGGCTGCTGGACCCGCGCCCCAACCTGGAAAGCATGGTCAAGGCCGTGGAAGACGGCTTTGAATTGTCGGAAGCCAGCAAGACGCCGGTGATGCTGCAACTACGAATTCGCGGCTGCCACGTGCATGGCCGCTTCATTGCCAAGGAAAACAAGCGGCCCGCGTTTTCGCTGGCGCAGGCGTTGGAAAGCCCGGCGCGCGACACCAGCCGCATCGTGCTGCCGCCCGCGTCCTTCCTGCACGAGCAGGAAAAGATCAAGGACCGCTGGCCCGCCGCCATCCGCTATATCAAAGAACACAAACTGAACGAGCACTTTGACGGCGACCAGGACGATATCGGCCTGATCCTGCAAGGCGGCCTGTACAACGGCGTCATCCGCTCGCTGCAACTGCTGGGCCTGGCCGATAACTTCGGCAACAGCCGCATTCCGCTTTACGTCATGAACGTGACCTACCCCGTCATCGAAGACGAGGTCACGGAATTCTGCCGGGGCAAGCGCGCGGTGCTGCTGCTGGAAGAAGGCCAGCCGGATTACATCGAACAGAACCTGCACGCTGTCCTGCGCAAGGCGGGTATCGACACGCACCTGTCCGGCAAGGACGTGTTGCCGATGGCGGGCGAATACACCACGCAAGTGATGCGCGACGGCGTGCGCGAATTCTTGAAGCGCCATCGTCCTGAATCGCTACAGACGCATGCGGCGGTGGCGGTGGATGCGGTGGCCCAAGCCCAAGCCCCCACCAGCCAACTTGAAATCACCGAAGTCGCGCGTCCGAAGCCTGCGGCAAAGCACGTCGAGCAACCGATCACCTTCCACAAGCAGGTGGACGGGCTGGCCTCGGTGGTGCCGCCGCGCCCTGCCGGCTTCTGTACGGGCTGCCCCGAACGCCCGATCTTTTCCGCGCTGACGCTGGCCCAGGAAAAGCTGGGGCAGCATCACATTTCCTGCGACATCGGCTGCCACCTTTTCTCCATCCTGCCGCCCTTCAACCTGGGCGCCACCACCATGGGCTACGGCCTGGGCGCCTCCAGCGCGGCGGCGTTCAATGTGCCCGCCGCCAAGCGCCCCATTTCCATCATGGGCGACGGCGGCTTCTGGCATAACGGCTTGTCGTCCGGCATCGGCAACGCGGTATTCAACAAGTACGACGGCGTCATCGTCATCGTCGACAACTTCTATGCGTCGGCGACCGGCGGGCAGGACATTTTGTCGTCGCGTGCCGACAACCCCGACCGCTCCACCAACAACCCCATCGATCATGCCGTGCGCGGCGTGGGCGTGAAGTGGGTGCGCACGCTGGACCGCACCTACGACGTGGCCAAGGTGCGCGCCACCATCGAAGAAGCGCTGACCACCGACATCAAGGGTCCGAAGGTCATCATCGCGCAGTCCGAATGCATGCTGAACAAGCAGCGCCGCATCAAGCCGCTGTTCAACAAGGCCGTCAAGGAAGGCCGCCGCGTGGTCAAGGAACGCTTTGGCGTGGACCCCGACGTCTGCACCGGCGACCACGCCTGTATCCGGCTGTCCGGCTGCCCATCGCTGTCCATCAAGGACAGCGGCGACCCCTTGAAGGAAGACCCGGTAGCGCACGTGGAAAGCAGCTGCGTGGGCTGCGGCAACTGCGGCGAAGTGGCCCATGCCGCCGTGCTGTGCCCGTCTTTCTATCGCGCCGATATCGTGCACAACCCCACCGGCACCGACCGCTTCCTGGCACGCATGCGCGGCGCCGTGATCGGTTTCCTACAACGCCGCCGCGCCGCGCGGCTGGCCCAATACGCCCTGTAAGGACTAGCCCTTCATGAACCCGCCGGCAATGCAGCAAGGCAACCCCATCAAGATCGCCATCCTGGCCATGGGCGGCCAGGGCGGCGGCGTCCTGGCCGACTGGATCGTCGACATGGCCGAACACGCCGGCTGGTGGGCGCAAACCACATCGGTGCCCGGCGTGGCGCAGCGCACCGGCGCCACCATCTACTACCTGGAACTGCTGCCCGAAGCGGACGTGGCGCGCGCCGGACGCCCGCCCGCGCTGGCGTTGATGCCCACCCCCGGCGACGTGGATCTGGTCGTTGCCGCCGAACTGATGGAAGGCGGCCGCGCCATCCAGCGTGGCCTGGTCACGCCGGAACGCACGGTGCTGCTGTCCTCGTCGCACCGCAGCTACGCCGTCAGCGAAAAGTCCGCGCCCGGCAACGGCATTGCCGACCCCAACAAAGTGCTGGAAGCCGGCCGCGCCGCCGCCAAGCGCTTCCTGTGCTTCGACCTGCAAGACCTGGCCGACCGCGCCGGCAGCGTCATCAGCGCCAGCCTGTTTGGCGCGGTGGCCGGCAGCGGCGCCCTGCCCTTCACGCGCGACGACTACGAGGACACCGTGCGGCGCGCGGGCCTGGGCGTGGACGCCAGCCTGCGCGCCTTCGCGCTGGGCTTCGACGCGGCGCATCAGGCGCCCGCCCAACCCGCCGCCATCGACCTGACGCGCCCCGTGGCCGACGTGCCCGAACGCGCCGCCAGCCCGAAAACGCAGGCGCTGCTGGACACCATCAAGCGCGACTTCCCCGCCTGTGCGCAGCCCATGCTGACGGCCGGCGTGCGCCGCCAGCTGGAATTCCAGGACGCCGCCTACGCCGCCGACTACCTGCGCCACATGAAGGCGCTACGCGACCTGGACGCCCAACACGGCGGCGACGCCCAAGGCTGGGCGCTGACCTGTGCCGCCGCGCGCTACGTGGCCACGGCCATGGCCTACGACGACGTGATCCGCGTGGCCGACCTGAAAACGCGCGGCACCCGCTTTGAACGGGTGCGAAACGAAGTGGGTGCACGGCCGGACCAACTGGTGATGACGACCGACTACATGCACCCGCGCCTGGAAGAAATCTGCGGCACGATGCCCACGCGCATGGGCCGCTGGCTGGAAGGGTCCAAGGCCTTCGGCGGCTTTGTGGAACGCCGCCTGGGCAAAGGCCGCCTGATGCAAAGCGGCACGCTGGGCGGCTTCCTGATGCTGTATTCGCTGGCCGGCATGCGCCGCTTTCGCCGCCGTACATTGCGCCATCAAATCGAATCGGAAGGCTTGCGGCAATGGCTGGACCTGATTGCCCGGCTGGCGCCGCGGGACTACGCGCTGGCGGTTGAAACCGTTAATTGCCGGCGCCTGGTCAAGGGCTATAGCGATACGCACGTGCGCGGCGGAGGCAAGTATCGCCAGCTGATCGCGGCGGCGGCACAGCTGGTGGGCCGCCCCGATGCGGCCGAGACGCTGCGCACGCTGCGCGAGACCGCGCTGGCCAACGAAAGCTGCGCCCCGATGGAACGCCAGATGGCCGAGAAGCTGGCCGAAAAACTGGCGGCCTGATCCCGCTACCCGAATACCGGAATACCGGAATACCGAAAGAGACAAACGCCGTGCAGACACTGAAACTGATCGTCCGGGAAGTCCGGCAAGAATCGCCGTTGATCCGTTCCTTCCGGCTGGCGCGCGAAGATGCCGGGCCGCTGCCCGCCTTCGGCCCCGGCGCGCATCTGAAGGTCACCGTGCCCGGTGTGCATGAACCGCGCTGCTATTCGCTGGTGCAGCTGACGCCCGACGCCGGCCAGTTCGCGCAGCCCACCGAATACCGGCTGGGCGTGCGGCTGGAAGAAACCAGCCAGGGCGGCTCGCGCCACATGCATGCGCTGGCCGAAGGCGACACGCTTAGCGTGGAAGGCCCCAAGAACGATTTTCCGCTGCATGAATCTCCGGCAGGCGACGAACCCGTGGTGCTGATCGCGGGTGGCATCGGCATTACGCCGGTGGCGTCCATGGCCGCCGCGCTCAAAGCCGCCGGGCGCGACTTTCATCTGCACTACTGTGGCCGCAGCAAGGATCAGCTGGCCTTCCTGGGCGAGCTCGAAGCGCTGGCGGGCGGCAACCTGACCGTACACGCGGATGACGACCCAACCTGCCGCTTCGACCTGCAAGCGCTGCTGGCCGCCTCCAACCCGCGCCAGCACCTGTACGTGTGCGGCCCCAAGGGCTTGATCGATGCCGTGATTGCCGGCGCCAGGGCCCGCCACTGGCCCGACGCCCACGTTCACTTCGAACTGTTCGTCACCGCCGCCGCGCAAGCCGGCGACCAGGCCTTTGAAGTCGAGCTGCGCCAGTCCGGCCGCACGCTGACCATTCCCGCCGACAAGACCATCGTCGACGTCATGGAAGAAGAAGGCTGCGACCCGATGTACGACTGCAAGCGCGGCGAATGCGGCGTGTGCCAGGCAACGGTGCTGGAAGGCGAGCCCGATCATCGCGACTACTACCTCTCGGACACCGAGAAGGCCAGCGGCAAGATCATCCAGATCTGTATCTCGCGCGCGAAATCCGCCCGCCTGGTGCTGGACCTGTAACGCTGCCGGCCCGACGACAAGGAAGCGACCATGGCCAAATACCGCGACAACCCCGACGCCATCCGCGCCCTGGTGCGCGACACGGAAGTGCACAAGGACCTGTTCATCGACCAGGAACTATTCGACCTGGAAATGGAACGCCTGTACGCCAACACCTGGGTCTACGTCGGCCACGACAGCCAGGTGCCCAACAACGGCGACTACATCACCACCACCGTCGGCAACCAGCCCGTGGTGATGGTGCGCCACAGCGACAAGACCGTGCGCGTGCTGCACAACCGCTGCCCGCACAAAGGCACGATGGTGGCCGGCGACGCCTGCGGCAACACCGGCAAGTTCTTTCGCTGCCCGTACCACGCCTGGACGTTCAAGACGGACGGCAGCCTGCTGTCGATCCCCCTGAAGAAAGGCTACGAGAACACCGGCCTGGAAAACTGCGAAGCCAGCCAGGGCATGGCCGCCGTCAAAGACGTCAAGAACCATCGCGGCTTTGTGTTCTGCCGCCTGAATCCGGAAGGCCAGTCGTTCGAGGATTTCTTCGGCGATTCCTTGTCCACGCTGGACAACATGGTGGACCGCTCGCCCGAGGGCCGGCTGGAAGTGGCCGGTGGCGTGCTGCGCTACATGCACCGCTGCAACTGGAAGATGCTGGTCGATAACCAGACCGATACCTGCCACCCGATGGTGGCGCACGAATCGTCGGCGGGCACGGCGGTAAAAGTCTGGGAGCAGGCGCCCGAAGGCACGCCCAAGCCGATGGCGGTGGAACTGTTCGCGCCCTTTATCTCGCCGTACGAGTTCTTTGAAAACATGGGCATCCGCGTCTGGGAAAACGGCCACGGGCACACCGGCGTGTCGGACTCGATCCACGCGTCGTACTCCGGCGTGCCGGGCTACTGGGAATCCATGGTGGCCGCCTACGGCGAGGAACGCGCCAAACAGATCCTGGGCGACGTGCGCCACAACACCGTGTACTTCCCCAACATCATGGTGAAGGGCCCGATCCAGACGCTGCGCATCTTCAAGCCCCTTGCCGCCGACCGCACGCTGGTGGAATCGTGGACCTTCCGCCTGGTCGGCGCGCCCGACCTGCTGCTGGAGCGCACGCTGATGTACAACCGGCTGATCAACGCGCCCACCTCCGTTGTCGGCCATGACGACCTGGAAATGTACGAACGCGCCCAAGACGGCCTGAATTCCCGCGCGCGCGACTGGGTCAATGTGGGCCGGCTGTATACGCCCGACGAAGCCGGCCAGAAGAACGTCACCACCAACGGCACCAACGAATGGCAGATGCGCAACCAATACCGCGCATGGGGCCGCTACATGACCGGATCGGAGTCGGTATGAGCGCAAGCGACCGCGAGTTGATCGACTTTGTCTACGCCGAAGCGCGCCTGCTGGACGAGCTGCGCTTCGAAGACTGGCTGAACCTGTACACCGAAGACGGCTACTACTGGATGCCGCTGGCGCACGGCCAGACGGACCCCAAGCTGCACGCGTCCCTGATGTACGAAGACAAGCTGCTGCTGCGCGTGCGCGTGGAGCGCTTGGCGGGCCAGCGCACATTTTCGCAGCAGCCTAAAAGCCGCTGCCATCACCTGCTGCAAGCGCCCACCGTCGAACACGGCCACCCCGACGCCGCGCCTGAAGAAGGCCGCCATGTGGTGCGCACCGCCTTTCACTATGTTGAAACGCGCCAGGACTTGCAGACGCTGTACGCCGGCTGGGCCACGCACCACCTGGTGGAACAGGACGGCGCGCTGCGCATCCGTTTGAAGCGCGTTGACCTGGTCAACTGCGACGCCGCCTTCGGCAACATCCAACTGTTCATGTAGGAGCGGCTTGTGAGCACCACCGTCCACCAGGCATTTGCCGACACCGCTTCGCGCTACCGCGCGCAGCCCTTCCTGTGCATCCTGCCGGAAACGGCCCAGGTCTATGGCATAGACGCCGGCGAACTGTCGTATGGCCGCGCGGCCGACGCCATTGAAACGCTGCGCGCCGCCTATGCGGCGGCCGGCTACGGCCACGGCCACCGCGTGGGGCTGCTGCTGGAAAATCGCCCCGCCTTCTTCCTGCATTGGTTCGCCTTGAACGCGCTGGGCGTGTCGGTGGTGCCGATCAACCCGGACCTGCGCGCGGCCGAACTCGAATACCTGACCGGCCATTCCGAGATCGCCCTGGCCGTTGCCCTGCCCACCCGCCACGCCGGTTTGCTGGCCGCCGCCGAACGCGCGGGCCGCCCCTTGCGCGTGATGGGCCCCGACGATGCACCGCCGCCCGCGCCCTTCACCGCCCCGCTGGCCGACACCGCGCCCACCGAGCTGACGGAATGCGCCCTGCTGTACACGTCCGGCACGACCGGCCGCCCCAAGGGTTGCATCCTGCCCAACCGCTATTTCCTGCACGCGGGCGGCTGGTATGCGCGCATCGGCGGGCTGGCAACGCTGCGCCCCGGCCAGGAACGCATGCTGACGCCGCTGCCGCTGGTGCACATGAACGCCATGGCGTATTCCGCCATGGCCATGGTGCTGACCGGCGGATGCCTGATTCCGCTAGACCGCTTCCACCCCAAGACGTGGTGGGACAGCGTGCGCGACGCCGGCGCCACCGTGCTGCATTACCTGGGCGTGATGCCCGCAATACTGATGAAGGCGCCGCCGTCCGACCGCGACCTGCAACCCGCCATCCGCTTCGGCTTTGGCGCGGGCGTGGACCGCAAGCTGCATGCGCCGTTTGAAGCGCGCTTCGGCTTTCCCTTGCTGGAAGCCTGGGCCATGACCGAAACCGGCGCGGGCGCCGTCATCATCGCCAACCACGAACCGCGCCACGTCGGCACCAGCAGCTTTGGCCGCGAAGAAGACGACGTGCAGGTGCGCATCGTGACGGACGCGGGCCAGCCCGCCGCCGTGGGCGAACACGGCGAACTGCTGGTGCGGCACGCCGGCGACGACCCGCGCTACGGCTTCTTCGCCGGCTACCTGAAAGACGAGGCCGCCACCGACGAGGCCTGGCAAGACGGCTGGTTCCATACGGGCGACATCGTGCGCCGCGAAGCCGACGGCGCGCTGCGCTTCGTGGATCGCAAGAAAAACGTGATCCGCCGCAGCGGCGAAAACATCTCGGCCGTGGAAGTGGAAAGCGTGCTGATGCAGCATCCGCTGGTCAAGGCGGTGGCCGTGGCCGCCGTGCCCGACCCGGTGCGCGGCGACGAAGTGCTGGCCTGCGTTGTGGCCGACACCCTGCCCGCCGACGACGCCGCCATGGCCGATGCCGCGCGCGATATCGTGCAGTGGTGCCTGCAACAGCTG
Organism: Achromobacter sp. B7; assembly: GCF_003600685.1. NCBI lineage: Bacteria > Pseudomonadati > Pseudomonadota > Betaproteobacteria > Burkholderiales > Alcaligenaceae > Achromobacter > Achromobacter sp. B7. The sequence continues at coordinate 957,843 of NZ_CP032084.1, read as the reverse complement.
GCCTATTACAAAGCGCCCGGCTATGTGGCCTTTGTGGACAGCCTGCCGCTGACCACCACCAACAAGATCCAGCGCGGCGAAATGAAAACGCTGGCGCCGACCTTGCCCGGCACGGCGCGCTGCATCGACACCAACGCCATGAAAAAGCGGCAGGCGCCCGACCGCCAGGAGTCTGCCCAATGAGCCGCCTGGGCTATGACGGCATCGTGGCGGCCCTGCCCGTCACCATCCCGTACGAACGTTATTCCACGCATGCCGCCCACTGGTGGCTGGGCCGCGCGCTGGGCGCGCTGATCCGGCAATCCGGCGTGGCCAAGCAGGACGTGGACGGCCTGTGCGTGTCCAGCTTCACGCTGGCGCCGGACACCGCCGTCGGCCTGGTCCAGCACCTGGGCATGAGCCCGCGCTGGCTGGACCACATCCCCATGGGCGGCGCCAGCGGCGTGGCCGCCTTGCGCCGCGCGGCCCGCGCGGTGCAGGCGGGCGACGCGAACATCGTCGCCTGCATCGCGGGCGACACCAACCACGTGGACTCGTTTCGCAATACCGTCAGCCAGTTCTCGCGCTTTGCGCAAGACGCCGTCTACCCCTATGGCGCGGGCGGCCCCAACGCCAGCTTCGCGCTGCTGACGGCGCATTACATGCGCACCACCGGCGCCACGCGCGAGGATTTCGGCAAGCTGTGCGTGGCGCAGCGCGACAACGCCTTGCGCTACCCGCACGCGCTGATGAAAAAGCCGCTGAGCCTGCAACAGTATCTGGACGCGCGCGTCATTACCGACCCCATCCATCTGTTCGACTGCGTGATGCCCTGCGCGGGCGCCGACGCCTTCCTCGTCATGCATGAAGACCAGGCCCGCGCCTTGAACCTGCCCTATGCCCGCATCCTGTCCACCATCGAACGCCACAACGCCTGGATCGAAGACCCCATCCAGACGCGCGGTGGCTGGACCATGGACGTGGACGAACTGTACGGCCAGGCCAACGCCACGCCGGCCGACATGGACTTCCTGCAAGCCTATGACGACTACCCCGTCATCAACCTGATGCAGATCGAAGACCTGGGCTTTTGCAACAAGGGCGACGCGCCGGAATTCGTCCGCGCCCACACCTTCACCGTGGACGGCAGCTTCCCCTTCAACACCAACGGCGGCCAGCTGTCGGTGGGTCAGGCGGGCGCGGCGGGCGGCTACCTGGGCATGGTCGAAGCGCTGCGCCAATTGACCGGCACGGCGGGCGGCACGCAAGTGGCCGACGCGCGCGTTGGCATGGTCAGCGGTTTCGGCATGATCAATTACGACCGCGGCCTGTGCACCGCCGCGGCCATCCTGGCAAGGAGCGACGCATGACCGAGCCGCTAGCCAAGCCGCCCCGGAAGAATCCGGTTGCGCGCACCCGCCAGCCCACCTTGCCGCCCGGCTCGCGCAGCCGCGCGGCGCTGGGCCTGACGGCCGCCGCCGCCGAAGGCCGCTTCGATTTGCAGACCTGCGCCGATTGCGGCGCGGTGCAGTATCCGCCGCGCGAAGTGTGCGGCCACTGCCTGTCCGAACACCTGCCCTGGCGTCCTGCCGACCCCAACGGCACGTTGCTGGTCAGCACCACGCTGCATCACAGCAACGACCTGTATTTCCGCGAACGCCTGCCGTGGCGCGTGGGCACGGTGGTGATGGACGCCGGCCCGTCGGTCGTGGCCCACGTGCACCAGGACTGCGCCGACGGCGCCCGCGTGCGGCTGGCGCTGAAGCTGGACCGCAGCGGCCAAGCCGTGATGATCGCCCTGCCTGAAAGGAATACGCCCAACATGGAAGACGACAAGACGCTGCGCGAAACCTCGTGCGACCCGAAGTTCCGCCGCGCGCTGGTCACCGACGGCAAGTCGGCGGTGGGCCAGGCCGTGGCGCGGGCCTTGCTGGACGCGGGCTGCCCCACGGTGTTCCTGGGCGATGCGCAGGCCTGGAAGCGCGACGCGGCCTTTGACGCGCTGGTTGCCGACCCGCGCGTGCAGTCGGTTGCCCTGGACGTGACGGATTCCGATTCCGTCGACCGCCTGGCGGCGTCCATCGGCGGCAAGGTGGAAATCCTGGTGAACACGGCCGATCTGGAACGCGAAGGCGGCCTGCTCCATCGCAAGGACGTCAACACGGCGCGCGACGCCATGGACGTGAACGTGCTGGGGCTGATGCGCCTGGCGCAGAGCTTCGGCCCTGCCCTGTGCGGCCGCGCCGCCGACGGCGTCAACAACGCCACCGCCTGGGTCAACGTGCTGTCCATCTACGCGCACATGAACCTGCCGTCGCGCGGCATGTGGTCGGCATCGAAGGCCGCCGCCTTGTCGCTGACGCAATGCCTGCGCGCGGAAATGCGCGGCGTCGGCGTGCGCGTGGTGAACGTGTTTCCCGGCCCCGTCGACCACGAATGGGAACAGCGCACGCCGCCGCCGCGCGTGGCCCCCGCCGCCATCGCCGCCGCCATCGTGCGCGCGCTGAAGGACGGCGTGGAAGACGTGTATGTGGGCGACGTGGCGCAGGAATTCCGCGCACGCCTGGCCGACAACCCCAAGGGGCTGGAACGCGAGCTGGGCGCCTGACCGCGCCCGCCACGCCACTGCCCAAGACAACATCCCCGATTCCCTCCGGCGCATCGCGCAAGCGACGCGCCCACCCCCAGGAGCCGCAGCATGAGCCAGAACATTCTTGCCCAATTCATGACGGAACTTGTCACCGGCCGCATCGGCCTGGTGGACTTGACCGAGACGCTGACGCCGGAATTTCCCACCATCGTCCTGCCGCCGGAATTCGGCCAGGCGTGGCCGTTCCGCATGGAAGAAATCTCGCGCTATGACGAGCGCGGCCCGGCTTGGTACTGGAACAATTTTTCGTGTTCCGAGCACACCGGCACGCACTTCGACGCGCCCGCCCACTGGGTATCGGGCAAGGATCAGCCCGACAACACAGTCGACACGATTCCCATCGACGCCTTCATCGCCAGCGCGTGCGTGATCGACTGTTCCGCCGAGGCCCGCGACAACCCCGACTTTCTGCTGACCATCGACTTCGTCAAGGCCTGGGAGGAAAAGCACGGCCGCATCCCCGCGCGGTCGTGGGTGCTGATGCGCACCGATTGGTCCAAGCGCGCCAAGCCCGTTGAATACCTGAACATGCAGGAAGACGGCGCGCATTCGCCCGGCCCGGACGCCGACGTGGTGCCGTGGCTGATCAAGGAACGCGATGTGCACGGCTTCGGCACGGAATCGGTGGGCACCGACGCCGGCCAGGCTCATCACTTGAACCCGCCCTACCCCTGCCACTACTACATGCACGGCAATAACCGCTACGGCTTGCAGTGCCTGACCAACCTGGACCAGTTGCCGCCCACCGGCGCCGTGATTTTCTCGGCCCCGCTGAAGATCCGCAGCGGCTCGGGCAGCCCGCTGCGCGTGCTGGCGCTGGCGCCCCGCGCCTGAGCCCCGCCGGACCCGGCCTATACGGCAACCCAACCAAGGACACGCATGACACAACAACACGTAGCGCTGGTCACCGGCGGCAGCGCCGGCATAGGCGCCGAGATCTGCCGCAGCATGCTGGACGCCGGCTATGAAGTGATTTCAATGGCGCGCCGCGCGGCGGACTTTACCCACCCGCGCCTGCACAACATGCAGGTGGACCTGCTGGATGCGGACGCCACCGCGCAGGCCGGCCAGGAGGCCGCGTCCCGCTTTCCGATCAGCCACGTTATCCACAACGCGGGCGTGATCTGGCCCAACCTGCTGCCCCAGGTAACGCAGGAAGAACTGCACGGCCTGACGCAGATTCACCTGGGCGCCGCGATCAGCCTGGTGCAGGCGGCGCTGCCCGGCATGCAGGAACGCCATTTCGGCCGCATCGTGATGATGTCGTCGCGCGGCGCATTGGGCCTGCCCACGCGCACCGCCTATTCGGCCACCAAGGCCGGCATGGTGGGCATGGCGCGCACCTGGTCGCTGGAGCTGGCGCCCCATGGCATCACGGTCAACGTGGTGGCCCCCGGCCCGATCCAGACGGACATGTTCTACGAAGTGATCGAACCCGGCAGCGAACGGGAAAAGCAGCTGGCCAACGGCATTCCGGTCAAGCGCCTGGGCCGCTCCGACGACGTGGCGCGCGCGGTGATGTTCTTTGCCGACCCCGCCAACAGCTTCGTAACCGGCCAGACGCTGTTCGTCTGCGGCGGCGCCAGCGTCAGTTCCATCACCATCTAGTGGACGTTGCGCCATGCATGCTTCGGGTTTTGACGGATAGGTAAGCACCAAGAGCCCGTCTACAGTGCTGATCCTTGCAGGTTAGAAATTTTAAGCAACAAGTAATTCTCGCGGTTCCCAAGATTTTCGCTGTTCCCGTTTTCTCCGCTTTTCAGCTGCACCCCCACCCTGCTCCCTATCCGGAGGTTTTGCCATGCTGTCGAAGAAACTCCCCCTGGCCGCGGCCGCCGCCGTTGCCGCCCTGTTCGCCCTGCCCGCGTTGGCGCAAATGAAAGTGGGCGTCGTCACGTCTTCCACCGGCCCGACCGCACTGGTCGGCATTCCGCAGAAGAACACCGTGCCGCTGCTGCCCAAGAAAATCGGCGACCTGACCGTGGAATATGTCTCGCTGGACGACGCCAGCGATTCCACCAACTCGGTGACGGCGTTCAAGAAGCTGATTTCGGAACAGAACGTGGACGCGTTGATCGGCCCGTCGGGTTCGCCCAACGCCATGGGCGTGATCCAGTTCGCCGCCGAGGCCGGCGTGCCGATGCTGGCGCCGGTGGGCACGGCGGCCGTGGTGCTGCCCATGAACGAGCAGAAGAAGTGGGTGTTCAAGACCACGCAGAACGACGACATCATCGCGCGCGCGCTGGTCGACCACATGGCCAAGACCGGCATCAAGACGGTGGGCTTCATCGGCCTGAACGATCCGTATGGCGAGAATTGGTACAAGGTTTTCTCGGGCCTGGCGACCGAGAAAGGCATCAAGATCATTGCCAACGAGCGCTATCTGCGCTTTGACAGCTCGGTCACGGGCCAAGCCTTGAAGATCCTGGCCGCCAAGCCGGACGCCGTGCTGGTGGCCGCCCCCGGCGCCGCCAGCGTGCTGCCGCAGACGACGCTGTTCGATCAGGGCTACAAGGGCAAGTTCTACCAGACCCACGGCGCGGCGCTGCCCGACTTCCTGAAACTGGGCGGCAAGAAGGTTGAAGGCACGGTGCTGGCCGCCAGCCTGATGCTGGTGCTGCCGGAAATGCCGGACAGCAACCCGTCCAAGAAAGTCGCCACCGACTACATCGCCGCGTACGAAAAGCTGAACGGTTCCAAGCCCGCCACCTTCGGCGCCAACGTCTACGACGCCGGGCTGCTGCTGGAAAAGGCCGTGCCGATTGCCGAGAAGGCCGGCAAGCCGGGCACCAAGGAATTCCGCAGCGCCTTGCGCGACGCGCTGGAACAGACCAAAGAGCTGGTGGGCACGCAAGGCGTCTACAACATGAGCGCCGCCGACCACAGCGGTTTCGATGATCGCGGCCGCGAGCTCATCACCGTCAAGGACGGCAACTGGACGCTGGTGAAGTAACGGCTTGGACCTTTTCGCATGAATGCTCAGATCGCCTTGATACTCGGGCAGGACGGCATCACCAACGGCGCGATTTATGCGTTGTTGGCGTTGTCGATCCTGCTGGTCTTTACCGTTACCCGCGTGCTGTTCATCCCCCAGGGCGAGTTCGTCGCCTTCGGCGCGCTGACCATGGCGGCCATCCAGGCCGGCAAGCCCGTGCTGCTGGTGTGGCTGCTGCTGGCCTTCGCGCTGGCTGAAGCCGTGGCCGACCTGATGGCGCGGGCCAAGCGCCCGGGCCGCTCGCGCGGGCTTTGGCGCATCGCGGCCAAGGCGATCTACCCGCTGATCCTGGCGGGGCTGTTGTACCAACTGCCGCTGGCGCAGCTGCCGATGGCCGTGCAGGCGTTGTTGACGCTGCTGCTGGTGGTGCCGATGGGGCCGCAGCTGTATCGGCTGTTCTATCAGCCGATTGCCTCGGCGTCCACGCTGGTGCTGCTGATCGTGTCCATTGCCGTGCACCTGGCGCTGGTGGGCCTGGGCTTGTTGGCGTTCGGCGCCGAGGGCGCGCGCACCGCGCCTTTTTCCGACGCCAGCCTGGCGCTGGGTCCCATCAACGTCAATAGCCAGGCGCTTTGGGTGGTGGCGGTGTCGGCGGTGCTGATCGTGGTGCTGTACCAGTTCTTTGAACGGTCGATGTACGGCAAGGCGCTGCGCGCCGCGGCGTTCAACCGGCTGGGCGCGCGGCTGATGGGCATTTCGCCCATCTTCGCCGGGCGCGCCACGTTTTTTCTTGCCGCGTTGATCGGCACGGTGTCGGGCATACTCATCGCCCCCATCACCACCATGTATTTCGATTCGGGCTTCATGGTCAGCCTGAAGGGCTTCGTGGGCGCCATCATCGGCGGCCTGGTCAGCTACCCCTTGGCGGCGGCCGGCGCGGTGCTGGTCGGGCTGATCGAAGCGTTCTCGTCGTTCTGGGCCAGCGCGTACAAGGAAATCATCGTGTTCACGCTGATCATTCCCGTGCTGCTCTGGCGCTCGTTGAAAAGCCATCACGTCGAGGAAGAAGACGAATGAACCCCCGCATCATCCTCGTCGCGTTTCTGGCGCTGCTGGCGCTGGGGCCGCTGGCCCTGCCGCCGTTCTATATCACGCTGCTGAACTACATCGGCCTGTACGCGCTGGTGGCGCTGGGCCTGGTGCTGCTGACCGGCGTGGGCGGCCTGACCAGCTTCGGCCAGGCGGCCTTCGTGGGCGTGGGCGCCTACACCACGGCGCTGCTGACTACCCGCGCCGACACGCTGCCGTCGTGGCTGGCCTGGCTGGGCGCATCGCCCTGGTTGACGCTGCTGGCCGGCTTGTTGCTGACGCTGGTCATCGCCTACCTGCTAGGCGCGATCACGCTGAAGCTGTCGGGCCACTTTCTGCCGCTGGGCACCATCGCCTGGGGCCTGTCGCTGTACTTTGCGTTCGGCTCGGTGGAAGGGTTGGGCGGCCATACCGGCATCCCTGACATCCCGGCCATCAACCTGTTCGGCTGGACGCTGAACCAGGGCGGCAGCATCTATTACCTGATCTGGGCGTTTCTGATGGTGGCCGTCTGGTCCACGCAGAACCTGCTGGATTCGCGCGAAGGCCGCGCCATCCGCGCGCTCAAGGGCGGCCGCGTGATGGCCGAATCCATGGGCGTGAACACGGCGCGCTCGCGCATGGTGATCTTCATCATCGCGGCGTTGCAGGCCTGCGCGTCCGGCTGGCTGTACGCGCACATGCAGCGCTTTGTGAACCCGAATCCGTTCGGCCTGCAAATGGGTATCGAATACCTGTTCATGACGGTGATCGGCGGCGCGGGCCAGGTCTGGGGCGCGCTGGTGGGCGCCGGCGTGTTTACGGTGGCCAAGCAATGGTTGCAAGACTGGTTGCCCAAGGTGCTGGGGCAGACGGGCAACTTTGAAGTCATCGTGTTCGGCTTCGGCATGGTGCTGTTGCTGCACCGCGCCCGCAGCGGCCTGTGGCCGGTGCTGACGCGCTGGATCCGCGTGAAGAAAGCAGTGCGCCGCGTGGACATGAACGCCGAGCCCCTGCCGCGCAAGCCCATGCCGGCGCGCGGCGAGGTGGTGTTGAAAGCGGTGGACGTGACGCGCAAGTTCGGCGGCCTGGTCGCCAACAACGCCATGAACCTGGAGATACGCGCCGGTGAGATCCTGGCGTTGATCGGCCCCAACGGCGCGGGCAAGAGCACGATGTTCAACCAGATTTCGGGCGTGGACACGCCCACCTCGGGCCAGGTCACGCTGCTGGGGCAATCGGTGGCGGGCGCCGGTGCGCGCAAGATCGCGCGCCTGGGTTTGTCTCGCACGTTCCAGCATGTGCGCCTGTTGGGCCGCATGAGCGTGCTGGAAAACGTAGCGATCGGCGCGCACCTGCGCGGCCATCGTGGCGTGCTGCCGGCCGCCTGGCGCCTGGACCGGGCCGAGGAAGCGCGCCTGTTGGCCGAGGCCGCGCGGCAGGTCGAACGCGTGGGGCTGGGCAAGCACCTGCACGACGAAGCCGGTTCGCTGGCCTTGGGGCAACAGCGCATTCTGGAAATCGCGCGGGCGCTGGCGTCGGACCCTTGCCTCCTGCTGCTGGACGAGCCGGCGGCGGGGCTGCGCTATCAGGAAAAATGCGAGCTGGCCGAGCTGCTGAAGAAGCTGCGTTCGGAAGGCATGGCCATCTTGCTGGTCGAGCACGACATGGATTTCGTGATGGGCTTGGTGGATCGCGTGGTGGTCATGGACTTCGGCGAAAAAATCGCCGAGGGCTTGCCGGGCGAGATCCAGCACAACCCCGCGGTGCTTGAGGCCTATCTGGGCGGAGTGGAATGATGAGCACGAATCTGCTGGAAGTGCGCGACTTGCGCGTGGCGTACGACAAGGTCGAAGCGGTCTCGGGCATGAGCCTGACGGTGGGCGAAGGCCAGATCGTGACCGTGATCGGCCCCAACGGCGCGGGCAAGACCACCTTGCTGTCGGCCATCATGGGCGTGCTGCCCTCCACGGGCCAGATTGTGTTCGGCGGGAAACCGCAGGAGCATGCCGAGATCGAGGAAATGGTGGCGGCCGGGATGAACCTGGTGCCCGAAAAGCGCGAGCTGTTTTCTGAAATGACGGTGCACGACAACCTGATGCTGGGCGGCTTCCACCGTTTTCGCACGGGCTTGCGCGACCAGGACAAAACGCTGGCGGAAGTTTACGAGCTGTTCCCGCGCCTGAAGGAACGCCATGCGCAACTGGCCGGCACGCTGTCGGGTGGTGAACGCCAGATGCTGGCCGTGGGACGCGCGTTGATGGCCAAGCCGCGCCTGCTGATGCTGGACGAACCCAGCCTGGGGCTGGCGCCGCGCATCGTGCGTGAAGTGTTCAAGATTGTGGCGCGGCTGCGCGAGATGGGCGTGTCGATCCTGCTGATCGAACAGAACGCCCGCGCGGCGCTACAAGTGGCCGACTACGCCTACGTGCTGGAAACGGGCGCCGTCACGCTGGAAGGGCCTGCCGCCGAGGTCGCGGTGGACCCGCGCGTGGTCGAGGTGTATCTGGGGCTGGGGCATGGCGCGTCCGCGCCTGCCGTGCCCGCCGCCCCCACGGCGGTCTAGGCCACGCCGCGCCGCCGATCCCGCCGGTACAGCGCATAGCCCACCGGCCACATCGCCGCCACCATGAAGGTTGCCATGGGGTTGGTCAGCCGATAGGCGCCCACTGCCGTGGGCACGCCCGAATGCTTCAGGTGCAGCCGAAAGCGCGTGTAGCGCGCGGCCGCCATGATGAATTCGCGCGGGCGGTAGCGGAAGAATTCCAGGTGATGTTGCAGCATGTCCCAGGCCAGCAGGTACAGGCCTTGGGCGTTGTTGCTGACCGACACCGCGCCTTGGGACAAGCCGCCCGGGGTGTCGTGGTACGTGCGCACCACGCGGTTGATGAAGCGGCTGAGATAGCCCGCGCGCGCAATCGCCCACCACACCAGGCTTTCCGGCACGAAGCCGGCCACGTCTTCCGGAAAAGGATATTTGCGCAGGATGTCGGTGCGCATACAGCCGAACTTCTCGCCCTTGATGCGATAGCGGAAGTACACGTCCACGGCGGTGCTGTCGAACACGTCTTGCGGATAGCGGTCGCCGACGATGCTGCCGTCGGGCCGCGCGCACAGCCCGGTCACGGCCACATAGGAATCGCGGCGCGCGGGCGGGATGGCCTCCCAGGCTTCCTTGAAGATGGCCAGCGCGTCGGACGGCATTTCGTCGTCGCTGTCCAGGCCGACGATCATCTGGCCGTTGGCTTCGCGCACGCCCCGATTGAAGGCGGTTTTCTTGTGCTGGTTGTTCTGCCAGATGTATCGGATGGGAAAATCCGCGCGCGTCTGCCAGTCCAGGATGGATTCGTGGGTGTTGTCGGTGGAGCCGTCGTCCACCACGACCCATTCGAAGTCCCTGAATGTCTGCCGGGAAAGCGATTCGTACACCCGGTGCAGCGTACCCGCCCGGTTGTAGGTGGGCGTTAGAACGGTGAAAAACGTTGGTGTATCGGTCATGCCTGCTATGCCCCTTTGCGATCTCCGTGCCACCGCTGCGGTCTTGGTCTGTCTGTTTTCGCCTGAAGTGTAGGGGATATGCCAACGTGAACCGATGCCACGGCATTCAAATTTGCAATCAAATCTGTCAACCCATGCGATTTTTAGGCAATATCGCGCGGCTGTGGCGCGGCGTTGGCGAATTTATCGCGATCTTTTGACCAAGCGCTGCCGTGCGCGAGTGGCGTAAACTCGTGCGGCCAAATCCGGAACGCCTATGGAAGCTTCGACCGTCCAGCTCAATGACATTGCCTTGTTTGTAGAGGTCGCCAAGCGCAAGAGCTTCAGCATGGCCGCGCGCGCGCTGGACATGCCTACGTCCACGCTGTCGCGGCGTATCAACGAACTGGAACGCGCGATCGGCCTGCGGCTGATCAACCGCAACACCCGGCGGCTGGACCTGACCGAAGCGGGCGCCGCCTACATGCGCCGCTGCCAGGGCCTGATCGACGAGGCCCGGCTGGCGCACGAGCAGTTGCTGTCGCTGTCCGGCGGCCCGTCGGGCAACCTGCGGGTGTCGATGCCGTACAGCCTGGCGATGTGGCTGCTGCCCGAAACCATCAAGGACTTCACCGACCAGTACCCCGACGTCGAATGCGAGTTTGACCTGAGCATGATGACGGCGTCCGACGCGCAAGGCACGCCGTTTGACGTGGTGCTGCGATTTGGCCGCGATGGGGATATTTCGCCGACGACGCTGGACGTCGGCCATGGCAACGGGAACGGTAACGGCAATGGCGGCGACGCCGGCCGCCCGGTTGGCGCCGTGGTGCAGGAGCTGGTGTCCCTGGACAACTACCTGTATGCGTCCGAGCGCTACCTGCAACGCCATGGCGAACCCCGGACACCGGGCGAATTGACGCAACACCAGTGCCTGCGAACCACGATCGACGACGCGCATTCGCACTGGACGCTGCACGACGGCACGGTCAGCGAAGTGGTGCCGGTCAGCGGCCATCTGGCGGCCAACAACATGAGCATCGCGGGCACGCTTGCCGGCCTGGACCTGGCCATCACCCGCATGCCCAACTGCCTGGCGCTGGACCCGATCATCAAGCGCAACTCGCTGCGCCGCGTGCTGCCGGGCTGGTCAGTGGACCCGATCTCGATCTACGCGGTGTACCCGTCAAGCATCCAACCGGCCAAGACGCGCGCGTTCATGGATTTCATCAAGCCCAAGCTTGGCCCGGCCCCTGCATAAAAAAATCCCCGCAAGGCACGAAGCCCTGCGGGGATTTTTCAGATCCAGAACGTCGATTAGACGCGCTTGATCTTTTCCAGCATCTTGAAAACACCCTTGGGCGACTTGACGAACAAGCGCTTGAAGGCCTTGCCCAGGCAACGGCGTTCCAGGGTGTTACGACGCACGCGTTTGCGTTCAGCCATGTTGATTCTCCTGTTGAATTTGCGGAAAAAAGTCACCGCACAACCGGATATCAGGCTGGCGGAAAAAATTCGGATAACTTGGCATTTTAGCCTGAAATTTCCCGCCGACGCCAATGGCGGGTATTTGGGGCGCATGGCGGCGCGGAGGGGACCCGTCCCTGAATTGATCCAGGCGGCATCGACCGCCTCCGCCCGCGCTCCCGCGATCCCTCGCCCCAGGGCTACTTCGACCCCGCGGCGCCCTGCCCCGCCAGCAACGCCAGGCGTTCCCGAACCTGTTCGGCACGCGGCAGCGGGTCCACCGCGCCATAGCCCAGGGTGGACAGCGCCGCCGCCGCGTTGGCATAGCGCACGGCCTCTTCCCAGCTGTCGCCCTGGCAGCGCCGGGCCAGCAGGCTGCCGGCAAAGCAGTCGCCCGCCCCCGTGGCGTCCACGGCGTCCACGCGCAGGGCGGCCATCGGCGTGCGGGTCTTGCCGTCGTCGATGATGGAACCGTCCTTGCCCAGTTTCAGCACGACCACGCCTGCCGCGCCGCCGTCGCGGATCCAGTCCAGCGTGCGTTCGGGGTCGTCATTGCCGGTCAGGTGCTGCATGTCGTCCATGCTGGGCAAGAACAGATCGGCCTGCCGCATCGTTTCGCGCAGGATGGCGCGGGCGCGGTCCACGGGCCACAGGCGCAGGCGCAAGTTGGAATCCAGGCTGATCTGGGTGCCAGCCGCCCTGGCCCGCTGCATGGCGGCAAACACCGTGTCGCAGGCGCTGGTGCTGATTGCCATGCTGATGCCCGACACATGCAGGAAGCGGCTGCGTTCGATCAGCCCGCTGTCCAGCAGGGCCGGCGTCATCAGGCTGGCGGCCGAGCCCCGGCGCAGGTAGCTGAACGCATGGCCGTCGGGCCCGTGCTGCACGAAATACAGGCCCGTGTGGGCGTCATCGTCGCGCTGCACGCCGGACGTGTCCACGCCTTCTGCCTGCCAGAGGTCCAGGAACTGCGCGCCGAAGGCGTCGTTGCCCACCCGGGTCAGATAGGCGCAGCGCGCGCCTTGCCGGGCCGCCGCGATGGCTGCGTTGGAGGTATCGCCCCCAAAGCCTTGCAGGTATTGAAGCTGGCCCTTGTGCGTCTGGTTCAATTCGATCAGCGGCTCGCCCAGCGCGACGATGTCGAAGTCCACGTCAGCCATGGGACGCCTCCAGGGTGCGAGTGATCTGCGCGACCAGAGCCGCCGTATCGCGCGCGGCGAAGGCGGCCTTGTCATAAAGGTTGCTGCCGATGCCGACCAAGCCGGCCCCGGCCGCGAAATACGTGCCCATGTTTTCCTGCGTGACGCCGCCCGTGGGGCAGAAGATGGTGTCGGGAAACACGGATTTCAGGGCGGCCAGGTGCTTGGGGCCGCCCGTATCCGCCGGAAAAACCTTCACCACATCCACGCCCGCGCGCCGCGCGGCCAGTACTTCGGTGGGGGTAAAGGCGCCCAACAGGCACAGGGCGTCGGCGGCATGGGCCATGTCGACGATATCGGTGGCCAGGCCCGGCGACACCAGGAAATCGGCGCCGGCCACCAGCGCTTCGCGCGCCTGGGTTTCGTCCAGCACGGTGCCCACGCCCAGCAGCAGGCTGGGGCCGTGCTTGTCGCGCAGCGCGCGAACCAGGTCGGTCACGCCGGGAATCGTCCAGGTCAATTCCAGGGTGCGGCAACCGGCCGCCACCGCCACTTCGGCGGCATAGGCGGCGGTGGCGGCGTCGGTATAGCGCAGCACGGGCACGACCCGGGCCGCCAGCAAGGCGGATAGCTTGGACGCGAGGGGAGCGGATGCGGTCATGGAATTCCTCTGAGGCTGACGGTCAGGCGCCGCCGGTGGACACCGGCAACACGGCAAGTTTGGCCACGGCGGCATCGCGCAGCCGCAGCAAGGGGTCGATATAAGCGGTTTGGGGATCGTCCTGGCGCCGGAACAGCAGCGTGCTGACGCTGACGCCCGCCACCGGCCGGCCGGCCGCGTCGCACAGCGCCACGCCATAGCAGACGATACCGGCTTCATTTTCTTCGTCGTCCATGGCGTAGCCCCGGCCTCGGGCTTCGTCCAGCACGGCGCGCAGCGCCGGCAAGCTGGTGACGGTGCCCGGCATGCGCGCCGGCAGGGGCAGCCCGCGCAGCAGCTGTTCGCGAGCCGCCTCGTCCAGCGCGGCAAGATAGGCCTTGCCCACCGCGCTGGAATGCAGCGCCACGGACGCGCCCACGCGCGACACCATGCGGACGGGCCCGGGGCTTTCCAGTTTGTCGATATAGATCATTTCGTGGCCCGCCGGCACGGCCAGATGGACCGTTTCGCCGGTGGCATCGCGCAGGGCTTGCAGGTCGGGCGCCAGGGCGGCGCGCAGGTCGAACCGCGACCACGCCCGGCTGGCCAGCGATATCAGCCGCGTGCCCAGCCGATAGGCGCCGCCCGTTTCGGCCACCATGCCCTGCTCGGCCAGGGCCGCCACGATACGGTAGACGGTGGGGCGGGGATAGCCGCAAACGCGCGCCAGCGCGGCGGCCGTGGGCGGCTCCGGCGCATCGGCAACGGCTTGCAGCACGGCCATGAATTTCCCGAACGCGGCAGCGCCCGCGACCTTGGTTTCCGACAAGAACGTCCCCAGATAAGACCAATGCGCCGTCCTGGGACGGCACATGGAACGGCGTAGACCTTCAACCCGGAAATTCGAAGAAGTCCTAAGAACGCCACAGATTCGAAATGCAGGCAGCGCGGATTTCAGACGAATCTGCGATACTGTTTATTTGTACAGCCAGACCGCCTGGCGGTGTCCATAATGTGGACAATCGCATCACAATATAGGCAATTATTCCATATCGCCGCGCTTGGAACCAGCGATGGGTTATCGCTCGGGCAGGCGGCTTCCTCAGGCTACGATACCGTCCATGAGCTCCCAAATCCGCATCGTTGGCGCACGCCAGAACAACCTTAAAAACCTGGACCTGACCCTCGCCACCGGCGAATTGGTCGTTGTGACCGGCGTGTCGGGGTCCGGCAAAAGTTCGCTGGCTTTCGACACCCTGTACGCCGAAGGCCAACGGCGCTACGTGGAAACCTTCTCGCCCTACGCGCGCCAGTTCCTGGACCGCATGGACAAGCCCCAGGTAGACCGCATCGAGGGCATTTTGCCCGCCATCGCCATCGACCAGACCAACCCGGTGCGCAGCTCGCGCAGCACGGTCGGCACGATGACCGAACTGAACGACCACCTGAAACTGCTGTTTGCGCGCGGCGCGCGGCTGTACTGCCGGGGCTGCGGCAAGCTGGTCCGGCGCGACACGCCCGAATCCGTCTATCACTCGCTGGCCGAACGCGCCGCCGTGGCCGGCGACCCGCGCCTGGTGGTGACCTTTCCCATTGCCGTGCCCGCCAACTTCACCGAAGACGAAGTGCGCGGCTTTCTTGAGCAGCAGGGCTACACCCGCGTGCACGCCGAGGAAACGGCGGTGCCGCGCGCCACCGTGGCCAAGCCGGCCAAAGGCGCCAAGAAGGGCAAGGCCGCCAAGGACGCCGGCGAAGAACGCCGCATCCTGCACGTTATCCAAGACCGTTTCCGCTTCGCCGGCACCGAACGCGAACGCGTGATGGAAGCGCTGGACACGGCACTGCGCATGGGCGCCGGGCACCTGGCCGTCTACGTCATGAACGCCGAGGGCGAGAACGCGGACATCTGGAAATACAGCGACCGCCTGCACTGCGCCGACTGCAACATCGAATACACCGACCCGCTGCCCAGCAGCTTCTCGTTCAATTCCCCGCTGGGCGCCTGCGAGGCGTGCCGGGGCTTTGGCCGCGTGATCGGCATCGACTTCGGCCTGGTCATCCCCGACGAAAACAAGACCCTGATGGAAGGCGCCATCAAGCCCTGGACCACGCCGTCCTACAAGGAATGCCAGGACGAGCTGCAAAAGTACGCCCCCCGCGCGGGCGTGCCGCTGGGCGTGCCCTGGAAAAGCCTTAGCGAAGAACACAAGCGCTGGGTGCTGTACGGCACGCCCGACTGGAAGGGCGGCAACGATGCCTGGAAGCACCAGTGGTACGGCGTGCAGCGCTTTTTCGACTGGCTGGAAACCAAGGCGTACAAGATGCACGTGCGCGTGCTGCTGTCCAAGTACCGCAGCTACACGCCCTGCCCCACCTGCAACGGCGCGCGCCTGAAACCGGATGCGCTGCTGTGGCGCCTGGGCACCAAGGAAGAAGCCGACACCGTGCTGCCGCCCGAAGACGGCCGCTATCAGCGCTTCATGCCGGTCGCCGCCAACTGGTCGCGCGATCAGCTGAACAACATCGGCGGCCTGTCGATCCATGACGTGATGCTGTTGCCCATCGAACGGGTACGGCGCTTCTTTGACGGGCTGTCTTTCTCGGGCGCGCTGGATGCGGCCACCGACCTCTTGATGACCGAGGTGCGCGCGCGCCTGAAGTTCCTGTGCGACGTGGGCCTGGGCTACCTGACGCTGGACCGCCAGAGCCGCACGCTGTCGGGCGGCGAAGTGCAGCGCATCAACCTGACCACCGCGCTGGGCACCTCGCTGGTGAACACGCTGTTCGTGCTGGACGAGCCGTCCATCGGCCTGCACCCGCGCGACATGCACCGCGTGGTCGAAGTCATGCATCGCTTGCGCAACGCCGGCAACACGCTGGTGGTGGTGGAGCACGACCCGCAGGTCATGGTGGCGGCCGATCGCATCATTGACATCGGCCCCGGCCCCGGCGAACGCGGCGGCTACATCGTTTTTGACGGCACGCCCAAGCAACTGCGCGCGGCCGACACGCTGACGGGCAACTACCTGGGCGGACGCCAGCGCGTGGAAGCCCCGCGCCCCATGCCGGTGGCAGCGAACACGCCGCGCCTGCTGCTCGAAGGCGTCAACGCGCACAATCTGAAGAACGTGTCCGTCGAACTGCCGCTGGGCCGTCTCGTCTGCGTGACCGGCGTGTCCGGCTCGGGCAAGTCCACGCTGGTGCAAGACGTGCTGTACCCCGCGCTGCTGAAGCAAAAGGGCAAGCCGTCGGAAACGCCCGGCGCGTTCGACCGCCTGTTGGGCGCCGAGCAGATCGCCGACGTGGTCATGGTGGACCAGACGCCCATCGGCAAGACGGCGCGGTCCAACCCCGCCAGCTACGTGGGGGCCTTTGACGCCATCCGGAAGCTGTTTGCCCAGGCCCCGCTCGCGCGCGAACGCGCCTACACGGCCGGCACGTTCAGCTTCAACGGTGGCGACGGCCGCTGCCCCACCTGCGGCGGCACCGGCTTCGAGCACGTCGAAATGCAGTTCCTGTCCGATGTCTACCTGCGTTGCCCCGACTGCGACGGCAAGCGTTTCCGCCCCGAAGTGCTGGAAGTGCGTGTCGAACACCTGGGCAAAAGCGCGTCCATCGACGAAGTGCTGGCCATGACGGTCAGCGAAGCGCTGGACTTCTTCAAGGGCCTGCGCGACGTGCAGACCGGCCTGGCGCCGCTGGCCGACGTGGGCCTGGAATACGTGCGCCTGGGGCAACCCGTGCCCACGCTGTCCGGTGGCGAGGCGCAGCGCCTGAAGCTGGCCGGCCACCTGGCCGAGGCCGCGCGCAGCGGCATTTCCACGGCCAAGGTGGCCAAGAAAGGCAGCCTGTTCCTGTTCGACGAACCCACCACCGGCCTGCACTTTGACGACGTGGCGCGGCTGATGCGCGCGTTTCGCAAGCTGCTGGCCGCCGGCCACACGCTGCTGGTCATCGAACACAATCTAGACGTGATCCGCGCGGCCGACTGGCTGATCGACCTGGGCCCCGAAGGCGGCGACGCCGGCGGCCTGCTGATCGGCGTGGGCACCCCGCAAGACCTGATGGACAACCCCAAGTCGCATACCGGCGCGGCGCTGCGTGACTACGAAGTCAGCATCCTGCCGGCCGACGTGGTGGTCACCAGCGACATCGACGCGCAGGAAGTCGAGCAAGCCGGCCTGACCGCGCGCATCGCCGAGCCCACCGCCGTCTACAACGGCGCGGACGTGGCCACCGATGCCGCCGACCCCGGCGCCGGCGAAGGCACGCCATTGCAGTCCGTGATGCGCGCGCGTCGCCAAGGCAACATGGCCATCGAGATCCGCAACGCGCGCGAGCACAACCTGAAGAACATCAGCGTTGAAATCCCGCACGATAAATTCACCGTGATCACGGGCGTGTCGGGCTCGGGCAAGTCAACCCTGGCGTTCGACATCCTGTTCAACGAAGGCCAGCGCCGCTATCTGGAATCGCTGAACGCCTACGCGCGCGCCATCGTGCAGCCGGCCGGCAAGCCCGACGTGGACGCCATCTTCGGCATTCCGCCCACCGTGGCCATCGAACAGCGCACCAGCCGTGGCGGGCGCAAGTCCACCGTGGCCACGATGACGGAAATCCACCATTTCCTGCGCTTGCTCTATGTGAAGCTGGGCACGCAGTACTGCCCGGATTGCAACGTGGCCGTTGAACCGCAGAACACGGACCAGATCGTGGCGCGCCTGCTGCGCGACCACAAGGGCGTGCACATCGGGCTGCTGGCCCCGCTGGTCACCGCGCGCAAGGGTTATTACACGGACCTGGCCAAGTGGGCCGGTTCGAAGGGCCATTCGCACCTGCGCGTGGATGGCGAGTTCATCCCCGTGGCCCCGTGGCCGCGCCTGGACCGCTACAAGGAACACACCATCGAACTGCCCGTGGCGGACGTGGTGGTGGATCCGGCCAACGAGGCCGACCTGCGCGCCGCCGTCAAAAGCGCGCTGGAAAACGGCCAGGGCGTGATGTCGGTGGTATGGCCGGTGAACAAGCTGCACGAAGCGCTGAACAGCGAATTGCAGCAGCAGCATTTTTCGGTCAAGCGCGCGTGCCCGTCTTGCGGCACCAGCTTCCCGGAACCTGATCCGCGCCTGTTCTCATACAACTCCAAGCATGGCTGGTGCACGGGCTGCTACGGCACGGGCCTGCAATTGCAGGGCTTTGACGAAGAGCAGACGGGCGAGGAAACCGCCTGGAACGCCTGGTACGAAGGCGAGGCCAAGGCGTGCACGCAGTGCGACGGGCAGCGCCTGAACCGCGTGGCGCGCGCCGTGCGCTGGCGCGACAAGTCCATTGCCGAACTGGCGTCGCTGCCGGTGTCCGACGCGCACACCTTCTTTACCGGACTGGTGGCGCGTGGCCGCGAAGGCGAGATCGCCCGCGACATCCTGACCGAAATTCGCGGCCGCCTGAACTTCATGCAGGAAGTGGGCCTGAACTACCTGGCGCTGGACCGCGCCGCGCCCACGCTGTCCGGCGGCGAAGCGCAGCGCATCCGCTTGGCCGCGCAGCTGGGTTCCAACCTGCAGGGTGTTTGCTACGTGCTGGACGAGCCCACCATTGGCCTGCACCCGCGCGACAACCGCATCCTGCTGGACGCGCTGGCGCGCCTGGAAGGCAACGGCAACACGCTGGTGGTGGTGGAACATGACGACGACACCATCCGCCGCGCCTCGCACGTGATCGACATCGGACCCGGCGCGGGCATCCGTGGCGGTCGGGTCGTGGCGCAAGGCACCGTGGAAGACGTCATGAACGCGCCGGAATCCATCACCGGCCGCTACCTGAAGACGCCGCTGGCGCATCCGCTGCAAGGCCGTCGTGCGGTCGAGGCCGACACGCCCATGATCGAAATCCGAGGCGCGCGCCTGCATAACCTGCGCAGCGTGGACGCCAAGATTCCGGTGGGCCGGCTGAGCGTGGTGACCGGGGTGTCCGGTTCCGGCAAGTCCACGCTGGCGCGCGAAGTGCTGCTGGACAACCTGACGCAAGCCGTGTCGCAGGGCAAGGCCCCGGGCTGGGCGGGCTGCGAAAGCATCAAGGGCTGGGAAGCCATTGACCGCGTGCTGGAAGTGGACCAGACCCCCATCGGCAAGACGCCGCGCTCGTGCCCGGCCACCTATGTGGGCTTCTGGGACGACGTGCGCAAGCAGTTCGCCGATACCCGCGAAGCCCGCATGCGCGGCTGGACGGCGGCGCGCTTCTCGTTCAACACCGGCGATGGCCGCTGCCCCATCTGCGAAGGCCAGGGCATGCGCACCATCGAAATGAACTTCCTGCCCGACGTCAAAGTGCCGTGCGACGCCTGCAACGGCGCGCGCTTCAACAGCGACACGCTCAGCGTGCAGATGCGCGGCAAGAACGCCGGCGAGCTGCTGTCCATGGAAGTGGACGACGCCATCGGCTACTTTGCCGCGCACCCGAAGATCCATCGCCCGCTGCAATTGATGCAGGACGTGGGCCTGGGTTATTTGACGCTGGGCCAGCCGTCGCCCACGCTGTCGGGCGGCGAGGCCCAGCGCATCAAGCTGGTGACCGAGCTATCCAAGGCGCGCCTGACCGACGGGCTGATCAAGACCGGCCGCGCCTCGCGCATCCCGCACACGCTGTACGTGCTGGACGAGCCCACGGTGGGCTTGTCGATGGCCGACGTCGAAAAGCTCATCCACGTGCTGCATCGCCTGGTGGAAGCCGGCAATACGGTGGTCGTGATCGAGCATAATCTGGACGTCATCGCCGAAGCCGACTGGCTGCTGGACCTGGGCCCCGAAGGCGGCACGGGCGGCGGGCAGCTGGTTGCCGAAGGCTCGCCGGAACATGTGATGACCCTGGCCGACCATTCCCACACGGGACGCGTCCTGACGGAATTCCTGGCTCATCAACATCCGTAGCAAGCATGCATTGTCGTTTTGAAGACCGGCTGGCCGGTCGCGCACTGAAGTTCGAGGGCTTTTGCTCCCGGATCGAGGCACGCACCGCCGCCGAGGTCGGCCCGGCGCTGGCGGCCATCGAGGCCGCCCGGCAGCAGGGCCGCTGGGTGGCCCTGTTGCTGGACTACGAATTGGGCGAATGGCTGCTGCCGGAAGCCTCGCGGGCGGCGCCGACCGGCCCTTGGACGCCTCCCCAAGACGACGGCCGCCCGCGCCTGACCGCGCTGGTGTTCGAACGCAAGGTCGACGAAGCGCCGTGGGACGCGCCCGACGCGGCAAGCGCCGATGCGGCAAGCGCCGACTCCGCCATCACCCTGCCCACGCCGCGCATGACGGAGGCCGACTACGTGCGCCAGATCAACGCCATCCGAGGCCTGATCGAAGACGGCGAGCTATACCAAGTCAACTACACCCAGCCGCTGGACGTGCAAGTCCAGGGCGATGCGGCCACGCTTTACCGGCGCATCGCCGCCCGCAACCCGGTCGCCCACGCCGCCTTTATCCAGGACGGCGCGCGCACGGTGCTGTCGTTTTCGCCCGAGCTTTTCGTACGGCGAGACGGCTCGCGGCTAACGACCCGCCCCATGAAGGGCACCGCGCCACGCCATGCCGATGCCGGGGAAGACACGCGGCTGGGGCAGGCCCTGCTGGCCAGCGAGAAAAACCGCGCCGAAAACCTGATGATCGTGGACCTGCTGCGCAACGACCTGGGTCGCCTGGCCCAGCCGGGCTCGGTCAAGGTCAACGCGTTGTTCTCGCTGGAGCGCTATCCCACCGTCTGGACCATGACGTCCACCGTGTCGGCACAGGCGCCCGACGCCACCCTGGAAGCCGTGCTGCGCGCGCTGTTCCCCTGCGGATCGATCACCGGTGCCCCCAAGGTCGCGGCCATGCGCCGCATCCGCCAGATGGAAACCGGCCCGCGCGGCCTGTATTGCGGCAGCGTGGGCTGGCTGGCGCCGGATGGCGATTTTTCGTTGAACGTGGCGATCCGCACCCTGGTGCTGGATGACGCCGGCCAGGGCGTCTACAGCGTGGGCGGCGGCATCGTGCACGATTCGGACCCCGCCGAGGAATGGCAGGAGTGCCATTGGAAAGCCCGGATCCTGCGCGCCTGATGCCGCGCTGGAACTTCCGGCGACGGCGGTAGTAGCATAGAGCCCGGCCACACCCGCCACGACCAGGAGCGACCCATGCAACCCGAATTGATCGAGACCATCCTGGTTGATGCCGAACAGCGCGTGCCCTTGCTGGACCGCCACCTGAAGCGGCTGGAGGCGTCCTGCAAGGACCTGGGTTATGTCTGGGCCGGGCGCGCCGTTGAAGGCGACATCATGATCGCCGCCACCAGCCTGGTGACCCCGGGCGCGCATCGGCTGCGGTTGCTGGTGGCCCGCGACGGCAGCCGCCAGATCCAGACCGCCATGCTGCCGCCCCTGCCCGCCGTGCAGGAAGTGATGCTGGCGCCCGAGACGCTGCGCTCGACCGAACCGCTGCTGCGCTACAAAACCACGCACCGCCCCTGGTACACCAAGACCATCGAATGGCTGCCGGCGCATCCGCACATCTTTGACCTGCTCTATCTGAACGAACGCGGCGAACTGTGCGAAGGCAGCCGCAGCAACGTATACCTGCGCCTGGACGGCCGCTGGTATACGCCCCCGGTGGACAGCGGCTGCCTGCCCGGTGTGCAACGCGGCGAACTGCTGGATACGGCCAACGTGCGCGAACGCGTGCTGACGCTGGCCGACCTGCATGCCGCCGACGAAATCCGGCTATCGAACGCGCTGCGCGGCTGGTTCAACGTCACGCTGCGGGAAGCCTGAGCGGCCCGTCCGGCTCGGCAAACTGCTCCACCACCACCTGCCGCAGCCACTGATTGGCGGGATCGCGATGGTTGCGCGCGTGCCAGAACACATTGATGACCGACTCCGGAATCTTCACCGGACAGGGCGCCGTCGCCAGCCCGAAGGGCGCACAGGCGCAATCGGCAAAACGCTGCGGCACCACCGCGATCATGTCGGTGGCCTGCAACACTGGCCCCACCGCAATGAAGTGCGGCACCGTTAACCGCAAGCGGCGCTGGATGCCGGCACGTGCGATCACCTCGTCCACCACGCCATGCCCGGTGCCTTCGGACACGATGGCCACGTGCTCGGCCGCGCGGAATTGTTTGGCTGACACGCCCGAATGCGCCAGCGGATGGTCGCGCCGGAAAATGCACACGTAAGGCTGGCTGAACAGCTTGCGCTGGAAAAAACCGCTTTGCAGGCCGGGCAGGAAACCCATCGCCACATCGATGCGGCCGCGCTCCATTTCGTCACGCACGTCGATCGACGTGGTGCGCACCGTGCGGATGGTGACGCCCGGGGCGGCGGCGTCCAGCGCCCGCATCAGGCGCGGCAGGAAATAGGTTTCGCCCACATCGTTCACGCCAATCACGAAGGCCCGTTCGCTGCTTGCGGGGTCGAACACGGCGCGCGCGTTCAGCGTGCCATGCAGCGCCGCCAGCGCGTCCGCGATGGGCTGGGCCAGCGCCTCGGCATAGGGCGTGGGCACCATGCCGCGCGACGTACGCAGGAACAGCTCATCGCCCAGCAGCTTGCGCAGACGGGTCAGCGCGTTGCTGACGCCGGGCTGCGAGATGCCCAGGCTGTGCGCGGCGGCGGATACCCGGCCATGCCTGTGCAGTTCGTTGAAGATGACCAGCAGGTTCAGGTCCACGTCTTTCAGGTTCATGCGCTTGTCTCCACCAATATTGATTCTGGTGATGCGTTCTATTGACCAGATTCTATTTATTTATTTCTGCGCGTGGCGGAACATGGACCGATAAAAGCAGCGATAAAAGCCGCGACAACGACTCGGAGACAAGCCATGCCCATCGACCCGCCCTGGCCGGACGACGGTTCCCACCGCATTCCGTTCGGCGTCTACACCGACGCCGCCCTGCACCAACGCGAGCTGGAACGTTTTTTCTACCAGGCGCACTGGTGCTATGTCGGTCTGGAAGCCGAAATCCCCAACCCCGGCGACTTCAAGCGCACCGCCGTCGGCGAACGTTCCGTCATCCTGCTGCGCGACAACGACGGCCAGGTGCGCGTGGTGGAAAACGTATGCGCCCACCGTGGCGTGCAGTTCTGCCGCGAACGTTCCGGCAACCGCACCGAATTCGTCTGCCCGTATCACCAGTGGAACTACGACCTGCAAGGCAACCTGATCGGCGTGCCGTTCCGGCGCGGCGTCAAGCAGGACGGCAAGGTCAACGGCGGCATGCCGCCCGACTTCAAGACCGAGGACCATAGCCTGACCAAGCTGGCGGTGGCCTGTCGCAACGGCGTCGTGTTCGCCTCGTTCGACCACGACGCCGAACCGCTCGAAGACTATCTGGGCCCGGACATCCTGCATTACTTCGACCGCGTGTTCGACGGCCGCCAGCTGCTTATCCACGGCTACAGCCGTCAGCGCATCCCCGGCAACTGGAAGCTGATGCAGGAAAACATCAAAGACCCCTACCACCCGGGCCTGCTGCACACCTGGTTCGTCACCTTTGGCCTGTGGCGCGCCGACAACCGCTCAGAACTGAAGATGGACCGCCATTTTCGCCACGCCGCCATGATTTCCACGCGCGGCCAGGGCGGCAAGGGCAGCGTAACCAGCGGCGTGTCCAGCTTCAAGGAACAGATGTCGCTGAACGATGACCGCTTCCTGGACATCGTGCCGGAGCCCTGGTGGAACGGCCCCACCGCCGTGCTGATGACGCTGTTTCCCAGCGTCATCATCCAGCAGCAGGTCAATTCGCTATCCACGCGCCACATCCAGCCCGTGGGCCACGACGCCTTCGACTTCGTCTGGACGCACTTCGGCTTTGCCGACGACACGCCCGAGATGACGCAGCGGCGGCTGCGCCAGGCAAACCTGTTTGGCCCGGCCGGCTTCGTGTCGGCGGATGACGGCGAAGTGATCGAATTTTCGCAATCGGGTTTTCAACAGAAGCCGTGGCACCGCAGCGTGGCCGAATTGGGCGGCAAGACGGCCGAGAACACCGACCACATGGTCACGGAAACGTTGATACGCGGCATGTACGCGTATTGGCGACGCGTGATGGAGGCATGACGATGCTGGACTTTCCGCTTTATTACCGGCTGACCTGCCTGTACACCGACTACGCCGCCGCGCTGGACGCAGAGCAATGGGACAAGTGGCCCGACTTTTTCCTGGAAGACTGCATCTACAAGGTGCTGCCCCGCGAAAACCATGAACGCGGCTACCCGCTGGCCACCATGGCGTTCGAAAGCCGGGGCATGCTGAAAGACCGCATTTACGGCGCCACCGAAACGATCTTCCACGACCCGTATTACCAGCGCCACGTGGTCGGAGCGCCGCGCGTGCTATCGGTCCAGGGCGACCGCATCGAATCCGAAGCCAACTACGCCGTCTTTCGCACCAAGCCCAATCAGCTGACCACGGTATTCAACGTGGGCCGCTACCTGGACGTGGTGCGCGACACGCCCGACGGCATGAAGTTCGAATCGCGCTTGTGCATCTTCGACAGCGAGCTGGTGCCCAATTCGCTGATCTACCCCATCTAGCCTAGCCAGGATCACCGCCATGACGATGACCACCCAATGGATACAGGCCATCGCCCATGCCGATGTGCCCGAAGACGACGTGATTGCCGTGCAGGCGGGCGACCGCGAAATTGCGCTGTACGGCGTGGACGGCCAGGTCTACGCCACGGACAACCTCTGTACGCACGGCAACGCCCGCCTGTGCGACGGCTTTTTGACCGGCCATGAAATTGAATGCCCGCTGCACCAGGGGCGTTTCGATGTGCGCGACGGCCGAGCGCTGTGTTCGCCCTTGCGCGACAACGTGGCCACCTATCCCGTCAGGATCGAAGACGGAATGGTGTTCGTGGCGCTGTAACGCCGCGTTCAGATCGCCATGCGCAGCGCTTCGTTGGCCGCTGCCATGCCCATGGCCGCCGTCACCGTCACCACCGAGCCGTAGCCCGCGCAGGACAAGCCTTGCGGGGCGGTCGCCTGGCCCGCGGCGCCGACATCGTCCTCGCCTTCAGTGGGGCGCGTCCAGGCGTCGGGCAGAATGGCCGGCTGGTCGAACCACAACGCATGCACGCCCATCTTGGGCACGCGCTTGAGCGCCTTGCCGTGCTGGTCGGACGCGCGCGGAAACCCGTGTTCGCGGCGCAGCTTGTTGCGCAGCTTGGACAACAAGGCGTCGTTCACCGCCGCCGACAAGTCCCCTGCCCGCAACGCCAGCGGATCGGTCTTGCCGCCCGCGCCGCCGCACAGCAGCATCGGCACGCCCAATGCGCGCGCGTGCAGGATCATTGCGATCTTGGCGGCTGCCTGGTCGGTGCAATCGATGATGACGGTGTAGGGGCCGGGCAGCACCTCGGCCACGTTCTCGGGCGACACGAAGTCATCCACCCGGGTCACGCGGCATTCGGGGTTGATCTCCAGCACCCGCTCGGCCATCGCATCCACCTTGGACTTGCCCAACGTGGACGTCAGCGCGTGCAGTTGCCGATTGACGTTGGATTCGGCGATGTGATCCAGGTCGATCAACGTCAACGCGCCCACGCCGCAACGCGCCAGCGCCTCAACCGTCCACGACCCGACGCCGCCCAAGCCGGCCACGGCCACGTGCGCGCGCTGCAAGTGCGCGGGCGCTTGCGGGCCGTACAAACGGGAAAGGCCGCCGAAACGGCGGTCCAGGTCGGCGGCGGGGGCTGGGGTGGGGTCGGGAAAGTCCATGGCGGCTATTTTAGGGCAAGGGCTGGGTCTGAGTCCGAGTCTGGGTCTGGGTCTGCGCCTGGGTCTGAGCCTGGGTCTCAGCCTGGGTCTGCGCCTCAGTCTGCGCCTGATCGTCCCCGCCCAGCGCCCGGTACACCGTCACC
This sequence comes from Achromobacter sp. B7, assembly GCF_003600685.1. Classification (NCBI taxonomy): domain Bacteria; kingdom Pseudomonadati; phylum Pseudomonadota; class Betaproteobacteria; order Burkholderiales; family Alcaligenaceae; genus Achromobacter; species Achromobacter sp. B7. The sequence goes on along the minus strand of NZ_CP032084.1, from coordinate 931,603 downwards.
TGGTTCACCAGGCGGTTCAAGCCGTTTTCGTCGCGCGCGATCTCGGCGCTGCGGCGCTTCTCCTGTGCGTCCAGCCAATCCTTGAGCGACACCGCCCCTGCCCGATACCGCACTTCGTACAGGCGTTCGGCATCGCGCGCCGCGCGCAGCGACACCGCCAGCTGCTCGGCCTGCAAGCTCAGTTGCGTCCGGTTCGACAAGGCGTTTTCAACATCCGCCATGGCCTGATACAGCGTCTGCCGGAAATTGACGACGCGCTCTTCGTAGTCGGCCTTGGATATCTTGATGTTCAGCTGCATCTGGTTCCATTGCAGGAACGGCAGCGTCAAGCCCACGCCCAGGGCGGCGACGGGGTTTTGCAGCACGTTCGACAGCGTGGGGCTGGCGCTGCCCACCGCCCCCGTCAGCGTCACGGGCGGATAGAAGCTGGCGCGGGTGGCGTCCACGGTGGCCAGCGCCTCGCGCAGGCGCAGTTCGGCGGCGCGCAGGTCGGGGCGACGGCCCAGCAAATCGGCGGGCACGCCGGCACGCGCCTCGGGCAACGGGTACGGCGGCAGGCGCAGCGGGTTGGCCATGCTGCGGTCGGGCGGGCCGTCAAACAGGATGGCCAGCGCGTTGGTGTATTCCACGCGCTGCTGCACCAGCAGCGTGTGCGCCGCTTGCTGGCTGGCCACGGTCTGTTCGGCTTCGGCCAGTTCCAGCGCCGACGCGCCGCCCGCTGCGTACTGCGCGCGCACCAGGTCCTGCGTGCGGCGCGCGTAGGCGATGCTTTCCTCGCTGCTGGCGATGCGCTGGTTGATGAATGCCGTCTGCCAATACAGCGTGGCGGTAGTGCCCACCAGTGACAAAGCGGCGGACTGGCGGTCTTGCTCGGTGGCCAGTGCTTCCCACTGGGCCGCATCGCGCTGGCGCGACAGCTTGCCCCACAGGTCCACTTCGTAGCTGACCGTCAGCTGGGCCTGGTTGTTGCGGGTGATGATGCGGTCGCCGTACAGGTTGCGGTTGCGCGTCACGCTGGCGTCGCCACCCAGTTGCGGCATCAGCTGGTCTTCGGTCAAGCCAGCCTGGTATTGCGCGCGGCGCACACGGATCGCGGCGGCCGCCAGATCGTTGTTGCGCGCCAGCACGGCGTCGATCAAGCCATTGAGCACCGGGTCGTTGAAGTTGCGCCACCACTGGCCGCCCTGGGCCAGGGGCGCATGCAGGTTTTCCGAACCGCCATGGGTCCAGGCGGCGGGCGTCTGGGTCATGGGGGGTTCGTAGTCACTGCGCAGCAGGCTGCCGCATCCGCCCAGCGCAACAAGCAGCGCCAGCGCGACGGGTTTGCAAATCAGGGAAACCGCTTTCATCGTCCTCATTCCCGAGCCAAGGCCTCGACGGGATCCAGGCGCGCCGCGTTGCGCGCCGGCAAATAGCCAAAAAGCACACCGATCAGCGTCGAGCACGTAAATGCCGCCACCATCGATGCCGTGGAATAAATCATCTGGAACGAGCCGCCCGTGGCCTTGGACACCAGCACGCCCAACGCCAGCGACAGCAGGATGCCCACCGCGCCGCCGATCAGGCAGACCAGCACGGCCTCAATCAGGAACTGCTGCATGATGTCGCTGCGCCGCGCCCCCACCGCCATGCGCACGCCGATCTCGCGCGTGCGTTCGGTAACGGACACCAGCATGATGTTCATCACCCCGATGCCACCCACCATCAGCGAAATCAACGCAATCAGCGACACCAGCAGCGTCATCGTTGCCGTGGTGCGCTCGATGGTCTTGCGGATGGCGTCCGTGTTGAACACGAAGAAATCCTTCACCACGTGGCGGCGCATCAGCAGCCGTTCGATGGATTTCTCGGCGGCGGCCGGCGGCGTGGCGTCGCTGACGCGCACCGTGATGCTTTTCAGATGCTGCTGCCCCAGCACGCGGGATAACGCCGTGGTGTAGGGAATCCAGACGTTCAGCGATTCATTGTTGCCGAACACCGAGTCTTTCTTGGCGGTCACGCCGATCACGCGCGCGGGCATGGACCCCAGGAACACCACCTGCCCGATGGGCTCGGTGTGCGAGCCGAACAGCGCGCGCCGCGTGCCTTCGTCGATCACCACTTCCTGGGCGCGGCGCACCACGCTGGTCTCGTCGAAGAACTTGCCTTGCGCCAGCTTGATGGCGCGCACGCGGAAATACTGTTCGCCCACGCCCTGGATCGAGCCGTTCACCGACACGTTGCGATAGCGCAGCGTATTGCTGGTGGCGACCTCGGGCGTGACGCTGTCCACATAGGGCTCGCGCGCCAGGGCGTCGGCGTCCGCCGCGACCAGCGTGCGGATGTTGACGGCCTTTTCGTCGCCAAAGTCCTTGCCCGGAAAGACTTCCACCGTGTTGGTGCCGATGGCGCTGATGTCTTCCAGGATCTTGCGCCGCGACCCTTCCCCCAGCGCCACCACCGACACCACGGCGGCAATGCCGATGATGATGCCCAGCATGGTCAACGAGGTGCGCAGGCGGTGCGCGTTCATGGACAACAGCGCCATGCGCAGGGCTTCGCCGCAGCGGTCCAGGTAGGCCTGCCACGCGGGCCGCCTGGGCAGTTCGGGCGGTGCATCGCGCGCGGCGTCTCGGCGCGGGGCGTCGGGGTTGCGCTTGTCCGCCACGATCTCGCCGTCGCTGATCTCGATGATGCGCTGCGCGTGGCGCGCCACATTCATGTCGTGCGTGACGATGATGATGGTGTGCCCGGCCGCATTCAGCTCTTCCAGAATGCGCAGCACTTCCTGCCCGGTATGCGTGTCCAGCGCGCCGGTGGGCTCGTCGGCCAGGATGATGTCGCCACCGTTCATCAGCGCGCGCGCAATGCTCACACGCTGCTGCTGGCCGCCGGACAATTGGCCGGGCCGGTGCTCGGACCGGTCAGCCAGGCCCAGCCGCGCCAGCAGTTGTTCGGCGCGGTCCATGCGGGCCTCGCGGCGCTTGCCGGCATACACGGCGGGCATTTCGACGTTGCCCTGCGCGGTCAGGTCCGACAGCAGGTGATAGCGCTGGAAGATAAAGCCGAAATGCTCGCGGCGCAGTTCGGCAAGCTCGTCCGGACCCAGCTCGCCCGTGCTGCGGCCGCCCACGCGGTAGTCGCCCCGGGTCGGGCGGTCCAGGCAGCCCAGGATGTTCATCAGCGTGGACTTGCCCGAGCCGGACGCCCCCACGATGGCGACCATCTCGCCGGCTTCGATGGTCAGGTTGACGTCTTTTAAGACGGCGATGGTCTGGTCGCCGGCGGGAAATTCACGCCGTACGCCGGACAACGCAATCAGCGGACCGCTCATGTCAGGCCCCCGGCGCGGCGGCGGCGGCCGGGGCGGAATCCGCCGACACGACCCGCTCGCCTACCTCCAGCCCTTCCAGCACCTGCGCCTGCACGTTGTTGTTCATGCCGATCTTGACGTGGCGCACCTCGGTCTTGTTGTCCTTCAGGACGACGCGCACGGCATAGCGGCCGTCCTCGCCCCGCTTGCCCAGCGCCGAGGCCGGCACCACGACGGCGTCGCGCGCCTCGCCCAGCACGATGAAGACCTGCGTGGTCATCGAAATGCGCAGTTTTTCGTCGGGGTTGGGCACATCGAACAGGCCGTTGTAGTAGACGGCGGCGGTGGTCGAGCTGCCGCTGGATGCGGTCAGCGACGTGGTGGCGTCGTCTTTCTGGATGGAGTCGGGCGCCGGTTCCACGGCGCGCAAGGTCGCGTGATAGCGCTGGTCGGGCTCGCCAAGAATCGTGAAGTACACGGGCAGCCCGGGTTTGACGCGGGTGACGTCCGCTTCGGAAATCTGCGCCTTGATCGTCATGGTGTCCACCTGGGCCACCTTGATGATGGTGGGCGCGCTTTGGATGGCGTTGACCGTCTGCCCTTCCTTGGTCACCACGGCCACGACCATGCCGTCGATGGGCGAGACGATGCGGGTGTAGCCCAGGTTGACCTTGGCCGTGTCCACCTGGATCTCGGCCTGCGCGATCTGCGCATCCAGCGAGGCGATCTCGGCGCGGGTCACGCCCAGCGTGGCCTCGGCGGATTCGTAGGCTTCGCGCGAACTGGCGTCGGCGGCCAGCATCTGGCGTTGGCGCTTGAAGGCCAGTTCCGCCTGCTTCAGCATGGCGACCTTGGCGGCCCGCTCGGCGCGCCGGGTCTGAAGGGCGGCCTCGGCGTTGCGCAGATCGTTCTGCTGGGTCAGGTCGTCGATCTCGGCGACCAGCTGCCCTTTCTTGACGCGGTCACCCAGCTGCACTTTCAGGGACTTGAGCTGGCCGGTCGCCTGCGCACCGACGCTGACGCGCTCAATGGCGTCCAGCGTGCCGCTGGCCAGCACGCTGTCTTCCAGGTTGGCGCGGGTGACCTCGGCGACGGCGAAGGTGGGCGGCGGCGGGGCCGAGAAGAACATGGCGCGCACCGCCAGCCCCCCCAACAGGACGACGACGGCGATCAACGCGTAACGCTTGAACTTACTGCGGGACTTTTTCATTGCACCTGAGAATGAGTGACCGGCAAGGCGGCCGTAACGTAACGCCACGCCATCGCAGCGCCACGCCCTCGCAACGCCACGCAGTCGCGCAACGTCGGGCCGCCATCCTAAACGGGGCGAGGGTGCGTGGCGATGACCGATTGCGGCGAAACGGTGAAAAACCGTAAAGCGGGTTTCGGCCGGGACGCCGGCAAGAACGATTGTTCCGTTGCGTGAACGATACAACGGCAATGGCGCATGCACGAAACCGCCGTCCTGCGCCTGCCCGGATCGTGCCGCCAACGTGCCGCCTCTTGTTGCGTAAGGCCGCGACTTGGCCGCTAGATGGCCGCTATCTTGTTCGCGCCGCCTGAAACATTTTGCCGCGCCGCAAAAAAACCGCGCCTCGACATAGCCCGACGATCCGCACAGAATGATTGCAGTTAACGCCGTGTCTACCTCCAACAGATCCCCCTCCTCGCCCTCTGGTTCCCCGGAATTTTCCGGGGCGGTGCTGCTGTGTCTGTTGGCGATGATGAATCACGTGGCGCTGACGGGCGGCCGGATCACCGTGTCGCTGACCGCGTTGCAAATGGGCCTGTCCACCTTCAAGGTCGGCACCCTGGTCGCGGTGTTTGCCGTGCTGCCGATGCTGTTCTCGGTGCGCGCGGGCCGCTGGGTGGACCGCGTGGGCATCGTGCGCCCGCTGGTCATTGGCACGTCTTTGGTCGCCATCGGCACCGCTTTGCCCTTTATCTTTCAGACACAGACGGCCCTGCTGGTGGCGTCCTGCTGTATCGGCATCGGTTTCATGCTGCACCAGGTCGCCACGCAAGATCTGCTGGGCCACGCCGAACCGGCGCAGCGGCTGCGCAACTTCTCTTTCATGTCGCTGGCCTTGGCCGGATCCGGCTTTTCGGGGCCGCTGATCGCGGGTCTGGCCATCGACAACCTGGGCACGCGAACCGCCTTCGGCCTGCTGGCCCTGGGCCCGATCCTGTCCGGCATCGGCCTTTATTACCTGCGCCACCAACTGAAGGCGGTGGACTCGCAGCTGTCCGGCGCCAAAGAGGCCCAGCGCCGCCGCGTGACCGAACTGCTGGCGGTGCCGGCCCTGCGCCGCATCCTGATGGTGAACACGATTCTGTCGGGCGCCTGGGACACGCATCTGTTCGTGGTGCCAATCTTTGGCGTGGCGATCGGGCTGTCCGCCACCACCATCGGCGTCATCCTGGCGTCATTTGCGGCGGCAACGTTCGTGATCCGGCTGGTATTGCCGCTGATCATGCGCCGGGTGCGGTCCTGGACGCTGGTGCGCGTGGCGATGGCCACCGCCGCCATCGACTTCATGCTTTACCCGCTGTTCACCGACGTTACCGTGCTGATCGTGCTGTCTTTCATTCTTGGGCTGGCGCTGGGCTGTTGCCAACCGAGTATGCTGTCGCTCTTGCACCAGCATTCCCCGCCCGGCCGCGCGGCCGAAGCCGTGGGCCTGCGCATGGCGCTGATCAACGGTTCTCAGGTGTCCCTGCCGTTGACCTTCGGCGCGCTGGGTGCGGTAATTGGCGTTGCCCCCCTGTTCTGGGCCTATTCGCTGGCCCTGATGGCGGGCGGGTGGGCCAATCGAAATCCCCCGCTCGAGTCTGACCGGAAGCCTTAAGTGAACACGCAGTCCCCTCCCTCCGCCCCCGGCGTCGCCGGCGCCAGCTTGCCTTTTCGCCTGTGGACGCCCGAAGAAAGACAGGCCTCGCTGGACGACGCGCTGCGCCATTGGCAGGCGGGAGACGACGTCTGGGTATATGGGTATGGGTCGCTGATCTGGCGCCCGGACTTTGACTTCATGGAGCGCCGGCTGGCGACCTTGCGCGGCCACCACCGGGCGCTGTGCCTGTGGTCGCGGGTCAACCGGGGCACGCCGGAATGCCCGGGGCTGGTGTTCGGGCTGGACCGGGGCGGCTCCTGCCGCGGCGTCGTGTACCGCCTGGCGGGCGACCAGGTGCCCAACTATTTCCCTGCCTTGTGGGAACGCGAGATGTCCACCGGCGCCTACCTGCCCCGCTGGATCAACTGCACTACCGACGCCGGCACCGTGCGCGCGCTGGTGTTCATCATGAACCGCGACAACCCCGCGTACATCCGCGCGCTGCCCCAGGACGAACTGCTGGCCATCGTGCGCCGGGCGGCCGGCCGCTACGGCCCCTGCACCGATTACGTGGTCCAGACGGCCCAGGCGCTGCGGGCGGCCGGCATCCACGATGCCCGGCTGGACGCCATTGCGCGGCTGCTGGAAGAAGACGGACACAGGCTGCCTGAAGGCGCCTGAATCGGGCGGGAACGGGGTGGGTAGTGCTGCCCGGCCACACCCCGGGCCGGAAACATCCCCGAGGTCTGCGCGGGGTCAAAGGGCGGGTGGTGGTGCGGGCGGTATAAACTCCCTGTTATCCACCCTGAATCCCCATCCTCATGTCCGTCTCCGATCTGCGTCAAAGCTACGAAAAGAACGTCCTGTTGGAAAACCAGGCCGCCGCCTCGCCGTTCGAGCAATTTACCCGCTGGTTCGACGAAGCCCTGGCCGCCAAGGTGCCCGAGCCCAACGCGATGACGTTGGCCACGGTCGACGCAAGCGGCCAGCCCAGCGCCCGCATCGTCCTCATCAAGGGCTTTGACGAACGCGGCTTCACGTTCTTCACCAACTACGAGTCCCGCAAGGGGCAAGACCTGTTGGCCGAGCCGCGCGCCAGCCTGCTGTTTTTCTGGCAGCCCCTGGAACGCCAGGTCCGGATTGAGGGCGTGGTGGAAAAAGTGGCGCCCGAAGAGTCGGACGCCTACTATCACAGCCGCCCCGCCGGTTCGCGCATCGGCGCCTGGGCTTCGCCCCAGAGCCAGCCCATTACCCGTGAAGCGCTGGAAGCCCGTGAAAAGGAATTCCGCGAACGCTTCGGCGAGCAGCCGCCGCGTCCGCCGCACTGGGGCGGTTACCGCTTGAAGCCCACCACCATCGAATTCTGGCAAGGCAGGCCGTCGCGCCTGCACGACCGCCTGCGCTACGTCGCGGACGGCCCGGCCTGGAAGATCGAACGCCTGTCGCCCTGATGTCGGGCGCGTTTGCGCGCCCGCCCAATTACCGATTGCATGCCCGCCTCCTCCCCTGATTTTGACGCCGCTTTTTTCCGCACCGCGCTGGGCCGCTACGCCACCGGCGTAACGGTCGTGACGGCCGCCGGGCTTGATGGCGCCCCCATCGGCCTGACGGTCAGCTCGTTCAACTCGGTGTCGCTGAACCCGCCGCTGATCCTGTGGAGCCTGTCGCGCTCGTCGTCCTCGCTGGCGGCGTTCGAACAGTGCGAGCGCTACGTGGTCAACGTCCTGAGCGCCGAGCAGATCGCGCTGGCGCGCCGCTTCGCCACGGGCAAGACGCCCGACCGCTACGCCGGCCTGACGGTGCATTACGCGCCAGGCGGCACCCCGATGCTGGACGGCCATTGCGCCGCCTGGTTCGAATGCCGCAACCGCAGCCGCTACGAAGAAGGCGACCACATCATCATGGTGGGCGAAGTGGAACGCTGCGGCCACAGCAACGAACCGCCGCTGGTGTTTCACGCCGGCGGCTTTGACCTGACGCCCGCGGGCAGCCGGTCCGAAAGGAAGACGCCATGAGCGTGGACGTAGATTGCGTCGTCATCGGCGCGGGCGTCGTGGGGCTGGCCGTGGCCCGCGCGCTGGCGCAAGCCGGCCGCGAAGTGCTGGTGACCGAAGCCACCGAAGCCATCGGCACCGGCACCAGCTCGCGCAATTCCGAAGTGATCCACGCCGGTATCTATTACCCGGCGGGCAGCCTGAAGGCGCGCCTGTGCGTGCGCGGCAAGCACCTTCTGTACGCGTACTGCGCCGAACGCGGCGTGCCGCACAAGCGCCTGGGCAAGCTGATCGTGGCCACCGACCGCGATCAGGCGGCCCAGCTTGAGGGCATCGCCCAGCGCGCGCGCGCCAACGGCGTGGACGATTTGCAGTTCATTTCCGGCGAAGAAGCCATGCGCCTGGAGCCCGCACTGCAATGCACCGCCGCGCTGGTGTCGCCATCCACCGGCATCGTCGACAGCCATGCCCTGATGCTGTCATTCCAGGGCGACGCCGAAAATGCCGGCGCGCAGTGTGTCTTTCACACGCCACTGGTGTCCGGCCGCGTGCGCCCCGAAGGCGGCTTCGAACTGCAATTCGGCGGCGACGAAGCCATGACGCTGACCTGTAACGTGCTGATCAATTCAGCCGGGCTGCAAGCGCCCGCGCTGGCCCGCCGCATCGACGGCGTGCCGCCCGCCACCATTCCGACCGATTACCTGTGCAAGGGCAGCTACTTCACGCTGGCCGGCCGCGCGCCCTTCACGCGCCTGATCTACCCCGTGCCGCAACACGCCGGCCTGGGCGTGCACCTGACGCTGGACATGGGCGGCCAGGCCAAGTTCGGACCCGATACCGAATGGATCGGCACCGAAGACTACACACTGGACCCGGCGCGCGCCGACGTGTTCTACGACGCGGTGCGCAGCTACTGGCCAGCGCTGCCGGACCATGCGCTGGCGCCCGGCTACACCGGCATCCGGCCCAAGATCTCGGGCCCGCACGAACCCGCCGCCGACTTCGTCATTGCCGGCCCCGCCGTGCATGGCGTGCCCGGGCTGGTGAACCTGTTCGGCATTGAATCTCCCGGGCTGACCTCCAGCCTGGCCCTGGCGGAAGAAACCCTGGCGCGCCTGAGCGCCTGATTCCGCCCATCCCCTTTTCTCCTTACCTCGGCCTATTCCCGCACCATGCAGCACAACGACTACATCCTGACCCTGTCCTGCCCTGACCGCACCGGCATCGTCTACCGCGTCAGCGGCCTGTTGTTCGAATTGGGTTGCAACATCCTGGATTCGCAGCAATTCGGCGACGAGGAAACGGGCCAGTTCTTCCTGCGCGTGCACTTTGACCTGCCCGTGGCCGTGAACCCCGACGACCTGCGCGGCCGCCTGGATACGCTGTCGGCGGACTACGGCATGGACCTGAAGCTACATGACGCGCGCCGCAAGCAGCGCCTGTTGATCATGGTCAGCAAGCAGGGCCATTGCCTGAACGACCTGCTGTTTCGCGTGCATAGCGGGCATTTGCACGCCGAAGTGGCGGCCATCGTGTCCAACCACAACGACTACGCCAGCCTGGCGGCGTCCTACGGCATCCCGTTCCATTACCTGCCCGTCACGGCCGACACGAAGGCCGAGCAGGAAAAGCAGGTATTGCAGATTGCCGACCAGTCCAACACCGACCTGGTGGTGCTGGCCCGCTACATGCAGATCCTGTCGGCGGATATGTGCCGCGCGCTGAACGGCCGCGCCATCAACATCCACCACAGCTTCCTGCCCAGCTTCAAGGGCGCGCGCCCGTATCACCAGGCGCACGCGCGCGGGGTGAAGATCATCGGCGCCACCGCTCATTACGTGACGTCGGACCTGGACGAAGGCCCAATCATCGATCAGGACATCGAACGCGTGGACCACACCATGACGGCGGCCGACCTGACGCAAGTGGGCAGCGATATTGAATCGCTGGTGCTGTCGCGCGCGGTGCGCAGCCATGTCGAACACCGCATCTTGCTGAACCGCAACAAAACCGTCGTGTTCCGCTGATCGTCAATCCGCCTGCTGGGCCACCGCCGGCGTGGCCGGCGGAAACTGGCGCGTCACCAGCGCCATGGCCCGATGCTGCAAAGGCGACTGCGCGCCGGCTTGCCAGATCACCTGGCTGACCGAGCGCGCCGCGTGTTCGAACGCAATGAAGCGCGTGCCGGCCAGCCCGCTGCGCGACAGGCAGAACGGCACGATCGACACGCCCAGCCCCTGCGACACCAGCGACGCCACGCTAAGCCAATGCCGCACTTCGTGGCGGACCACCGGCATGAAGCCGGCCGCCACGCACATCGACAACACGGTTTCGTAATAGCTGGGTGAGGCCGCGCGGGCGAAGAAGACGAAGTCATCGCCCGCCAGGTCGGCCAGCCGCAACGACGCGCGCGCGGCCAGCGGGTGAGAATCGGGCAGGCACACCACAAAAGGTTCGGCGATCAGGTCACGCGCCAGCACCTCTTCGGGCACCGGGTTGGCATGGATGAACCCCAGGTCCTGTTCCCCGCGCCGCACGGCTTCGATCTGCTCGTGCGAGTTCAGCTCGGTCAGCACGTGCTCCACGTCGGGCAGTTCGGCGCGCATGGCGTTCAGCAGCACCGGCAGGCCGCGATACAGCATCGACCCGACGAAGCCGATGCGCAGCCGGCCGCGCAGGCCCGCGTCCACCCGCTGCACCAGTGTGCGCACTTCCTCGGCCTGCCGCAGCAACGTCAGCGCCTCGCGATACAACACGTGGCCGGCGTCGGTCAGTTCCACATGGCGGCTGGTGCGGGCAAGCAGGCGCGCGCCCACGTTGTCTTCCAGCTGGCGGATGGCGTAGCTGAGCGGCGGCTGCGAGATATGCAGGCGGGTGGCGGCACGGCTGAAATGGCGCTCTTCGGCCACCGCGATGAAGTAGCGCAACAGGCGCGGGTCCAGATCCATGGTCTCCCCCTATCTATATTTTTTATGGATTGTTCTACACCAAAACGGTATTTGCATAGATTAATCTACCCGCGCAACATCGGCCATCTTCCCGATTTTTCGCAGGATGCCGCCATGGACGCCCCCGCCCGCCCCAATCCCGCCGTTGCCACTTCCGCCGCCTCCACCCCGGTGCCGGATTCACGCGGGCTGAACCTGTTCACTGCCGACCCCTACGCCGCCACGCTCAGCCGGCGCTACCTGCCCGCACCGCTGCACGCCCACCTGCTGCCCCACCTGGAACGCCTGGGCGGCCTGGCCGGAGGCGTGATGGACGAACTGGCCGCCACGGCGGACAAGCATCCGCCCACGCTGTCGGTGCGCAGCCGGGCCGGGGCCGACGAATCGCGGGTGGACAAGCACCCCGCCTATGTGGAACTGGAACGGCTGGCGTACAGCGAATTCGGCTTGGCCGCGCTGTCGCATCGCGGCGGCGTGCTGGGCTGGCCCGAACCCATGCCGGCCGCCGCCAAGTACGCGTTGAGCCATTTGTTCGTGCAAGCGGAATTCGGCCTGTGCTGCCCGGTCAGCATGACCGATTCGCTGGCGCGCACGCTGCGCAAGTTCGGCGACCCGGCGCTGGTGGAACGCGTGCTGCCGCAAGTGACCACGCAGGATTTCGACGCGTTGCGCCAAGGCGCCATGTTCATGACGGAACAAGGCGCGGGCTCGGACGTCAGCGCCACCGAAGTCACCGCCGACCTGCAAGCGGACGGCAGCTGGCGCATCCACGGCGACAAGTGGTTCTGCTCGAATCCCGACGCGGGTTTTGCGATGGTGCTGGCGCGCAGCGAAACCGCGCCCGGCCTGAAAGGCGTCTCGCTGTTCCTGTTGCCGCGCGACTTGGCCGACGGCAGCCACAACCACTACCGCATCCTGCGTCTGAAAGACAAGCTGGGTACGCGGTCCATGGCCAGCGGCGAAATCCGGCTGGAAGGCGCCGTGGCCTGGCTGGTGGGCGAGCGCGGCCGGGGCTTCAAGCACATGGCCGACATGATCAATAACTCGCGCTTGTCCAACGGCATGCGCGCGGCCGGGCTGATGCGCCGCGCGGTGACCGAAGCGATCTTCGTATCGCAGCAGCGCCGCGCCTTCGGCAAGCGCCTGATCGACATGCCGCTGATGCAACGCCAGCTGGTCAAGATGACGGTCTGGGCCGAGCAGGCGCGCAGCGTCATGTTCCAGACGGCGCGCGCGCTGGCCGACGCTGACCAGGGCATGGCCGACCCGGCGCTGGCGCGCATCCTGACCCCGCTGATCAAGTTCCGCGCCTGCCGCGACGCACGCAAGGTGACGGGCGACGCGATGGAAGTGCGCGGCGGCTGCGGCTATATCGAAGAATGGACCGAGCCGCGCCTGGTGCGCGACGCGCATCTGGGATCCATCTGGGAAGGCACTAGCAACATCGTCGCGCTGGACGTGCTGCGCGCCATCAGGAAAGAAAATTCGCTGCCCGCGCTGCGCGCCCATATCGACCAGCTGCTGGCAGACGGCGCGCCCTGCCCGCCCGCGCTGGCCGCGTTGCAGGCCGACGCGCTGGCCAAGACCTTTGCGCTGGCCGAGCACGCCGCCATGGGCGACCACGCCGAACTGGCCCGCCAGGCGGCGTCCCTGCTTTACCACGCCGTGTCCATGGCCGCCTTGCGCTGGGAAGCCACGGACGCGGGCATGCAAAGCCGTGCGCAACTGGCCGACCAGGTGCTGTTGCACCGCCTGGCGCCGCGCGACCCCTACGCCATTCCCCCCAACGAAAGCGCCGCCTGCCAGGCCATCTTGCAGTACGCGCTGTAATCCGCGACGCCGGCGGCACAGCCGGCGCGCCCCCCTCACAGGAGACACCACCATGAAACGCCTATTTGCCCCCTTGCTGCTGGCCGTGGCCACCACCGTGGCGCCCGCCGCGCCCGCGCTGGCGGCCGATGCTTACCCCAGCGCCAAACCCATCACGTTGATCGTGCCGTTCCCGCCGGGCGGACCCACCGACGCCATGGCGCGCCGCCTGGCCGAAAAACTGCGTGAACCGCTCAAGCAGAACGTCATCGTGGAAAACCGCAGCGGCGCGGGCGGCAACATCGGCTCGGAATACGTGGCGTCGGCCAAGCCCGACGGCTACACGATCCTGTTCGGCACGTCCGGCCCGCTGGCCATCAACGTCAGCCTTTACAAGAAGCAGGGCTACAACCCCGAGACCAGCTTCGCGCCGATCATCCGCCTGGGGCACCTGCCCAACATCCTGGTCGTGAACCCGTCGGTGCCGGTCAACAACGCCAAAGAGCTCATTGCGTACGCCAAGCAGAATCCGGACAAGCTCAGCTACGCCTCGTCGGGCAACGGCGCGTCATCGCATCTGGCCGGCATTCTGTTCAACCAGATGGCCGGCACCAAGATCATGCACATCCCGTACAAGGGCACCGGCCCGGCGCTGAACGATCTGCTGGGCGGGCAGGTATCGATGTCATTCACCGACATCCTGACCGCGCTGCCTTACATCAAGGCCGGCAAGCTGCGCGCCATCGGGCTGGCCAGCGCGCAACGCTCTGACGCATTGCCCGACCTGCCCACCTTGTCCGAGCAAGGACTGACGGGCTACGACGTCAGCGTCTTCTTCGGCATCGTGGCGCCCAAGGGCACGCCGGCCGATGTGGTCGATACCTTGAACCGCGCGTTCAAGACGGCGCTGTCGGACCCGGCCATCGAACAGACGCTGCGTTCGCAAGGCATCGTTGCCGCGCAGGACCAGACGCCGCAAGGCCTGGCCGCGTTCATCACCACCGAAGTCCCCAAGTGGCGCGAGCTGATCAAGAGCGCCAACGTTTCCATCGACTGAAGCAGACCACCCATGGCCCCTACCCTACCGAACGCCGGCGCGCTTGCCGGCTGCAAAGTCATCGACCTGTCGCGCGTGCTGGGCGGCCCGTATTGCACGCAGATCCTGGCCGACCACGGCGCCGACGTGTTGAAGATCGAACCGCCGGGCGGTGATGAAACGCGCGGCTGGGGGCCGCCTTTCCTGGGCGACACGGCTTCGTACTTCATCGGCGTGAACCGCAACAAGGAAGGCATGACGCTGGACCTGTCGCAACCGGCGGGCCAGGAACTGCTGCGCCATCTGCTGGCCGACGCGGACGTGCTGGTCGAGAACTTCAAGCCCGGCACGTTGGAAAAATGGGGCCTGGGGTTTGACACGTTAAGCCAGGCGTTTCCCAAGCTGGTGCATTGCCGCGTCAGCGGGTTCGGCGCCGATGGCCCGTTGGGCGGCTTGCCCGGCTACGACGCCTGCGCGCAAGCCATGTGCGGCCTGATGAGCGTGAACGGCGAAGCCGACGGCGACGCCACGCGCGTGGGCTTGCCGGTGGTGGACATGGTGACTGGCTTGAACGCCGCCGTCGCCATCCTGCTGGCGCTGAACGAACGCCATCGCAGCGGCCTGGGCCAGTTCCTGGACATCACTTTGTACGACTGCGCGCTGTCGCTGTTGCATCCGCACGCCGCCAATTTTTTCTACAGCGGCAAGGTGCCCAAGCGCAGTGGCAACGCGCATCCGAACATCGCGCCTTACGAAACGCTGCCCACCGCCAGCGGCCCGATCTTCCTGGCCGTGGGCAACAACCGGCAGTTTGCATTGATGGCGCAGGTGCTGGACGCGCCGACACTTGCCGCCGACCCGCGCTTTGCCACCAACGCCGATCGCCTGCAAAACCGCCAGGCCTTGCGCGACGCCTTGTCCGACCTGCTGGCGCCGCAACACGCCGCGCCATTGGCCGACCGCCTGCTGCGCGCGGGCGTGCCCGCCGCGGCGGTGCAGACGGTGGACGAGGCGCTGGCGCACCCGCACACGCGCCATCGCGGCATGGTGGTGGAACAGGGCGACTACAAGGGGGTGGGCTCGCCCATCAAGCTGTCGCGCACGCCCGCTACCTTGCGCAAGCTGCCGCCCGCGCTGCAAGAGGCGCCATCAACGAATACCAACAACTAAGACATTTCGTTGCACCGCTGTAGCAACGGCTGCTACGTCCTCCCCTTAGACTTTTCGGGTCGCCTCCCGCGAGTCAAAGAAAGAGGAGAAAAAGAAGATGGCTACAACCGATGTAAAAGCCCCATCGCAATCGGAAAACGCGCCGCTCAAGCGCGTGATGGGCCCCAAGCTGCTGTTGCTGTTCATTGTTGGCGACATCCTGGGCACAGGCGTTTATGCATTGACCGGCCAGGTCGCCGCCGAAGTTGGCGGCGCGGCCTGGCTGCCCTTCCTGGTGGCCTTTGCCATCGCGCTGCTGACCGCGCTGTCCTACCTGGAACTGGTCACCAAGTACCCCAAGGCGGCCGGCGCGGCGCTGTATGTGCACAAGGCGTTCGGCGTGCACTTTTTGACCTTCATCGTCTGCTTCACCGTCATGTGTTCGGGGCTGACATCGGCGGCCACGGCGTCCCAGGCGTTCGCCGCGAACCTGTTCGCCGCGTTCGGCATCAAGGCCGAGAAGACCTGGATCACGTTCGGCGCGCTGGGCTTCATGCTGCTGGTGATGCTGGTGAACCTGCGCGGCGCGGCCGAAAGCGTGAAGGCAAACGTGGTGCTGACGCTGATCGAGCTGTCGGGCCTGCTGATGGTGATCTTGCTGGGCTTTTATGCCATCGCCGGCGGGCAAGCGGATTTCTCGCGCGTGGTGGCGTTCGACACGCCCGAAGATAAAAGCGTGTTCCTGGCCGTCACGTCGGCTACCGCGTTGGCGTTCTTCGCGATGGTCGGGTTCGAGGACTCGGTCAACATGGCCGAGGAAACGCACGAGCCCAGCCGCATTTTTCCCAAGGTGATGTTGACGGGGCTGGGCATTACGGCCGTGATCTACGTGCTGGTGTCGATCTGCGCGGTGGCGCTGGTGCCGGTGGGCGAACTGGCCAAGAGCTCGACGCCGCTGGTGCTGGTGGTCAAGCGCGCCGCCCCGGGCCTGCCGGTGGAATACATCATGCCGATCATCTCGATGTTTGCCGTGGCGAATTCGGCGCTGATCAATATGATGATGGCCAGCCGCCTGCTGTACGGCATGTCGCGCCAGGGCGTGCTGCCGGCCTTTCTGGCGCACGTGCATCGCAAGAACCAGACGCCGTGGACGGCCATTCTGTTCACGACCGTGCTGGCCTTCGGCCTGATCATCCTGGTGTCGCTGGCCGACTCCGAAGCCATCCGCGCGTTGGGCGGCACCACGGCGCTGCTGTTGCTGGGCGTGTTCGCCTTCGTCAACGTGGCGGTGCTGGTCCTGCGCCGCGACAAGGTCAAGCATCAGCACTTCACGATCAATCGCATCGTGCCGTGGCTGGGCGCGGCGGCGTGCCTGTTCATGGTGACCCCGCTGACCGGGCGCGACGTCATCCAATATCAGGTGGCGGGTTGGTTGCTGCTGCTGGGCGTGGTGATGTGGGGCGTGACGTACGTGGCGCACCGCAAGGAAGCGCGCATGGAGATCGACCCGGCCTCGCTGGATTGAGGCGGCATTGCGGGGTCGCGGGACCGTTTGATCGGACGTCACAGCGTCGATCAGGCGGGGCGGCAACGCATGGGCCTTGCCTGAAATGGGCGGGTGCGCATCGCGCCCCGCCTTCCTGCCGCCCCGGGCGGTTTCAACCGCCCTTTGCCAGCCCTTCGCGGCGCGGGTCCGCGCCCCCTTGCAAGCCCTGCGCATCGATCACGATGCCGTGTATCCCGCTGGGAAATTCGGTGATGCGCACCGGGTGGCCCATGGCTTCCAGCGCGGGCGCCAGCGCCTCCAGCGCAGTCCCCTTTTCCAGTTCGGTTTCCTTGTTGCGGCTGCCCATGTTGGGCAGCGCGATGGCGGCCTGCATGTCCAGCCCCCAATCCAGCACGCCCACGATGGTCTTGGCCACATAGTTGATGATGGCGCTGCCGCCGGGCGATCCCACCAGCATGAAGGGCTTGCCGTCACGCAGCACGATCATGGGCGCCATCGAGCTGCGCGGCCGTTTGCCCGCTTCGACGCGGTTGGCCACGAGCCGGCCTTCGGGGTCCTTGAATGACGAAGAAAAATCCGTCATTTCGTTGTTCAGCAAAAAGCCGCGCACGAAGATCTTGCTGCCGAACTCGCTTTCGATGGTGGTCGTCATGGACAGCGCGTTGCCCTTGGCGTCCACCGCGACCAGGTGGCTGGTGGACGGCACTTCCAGCGCGTTGTCGCGGCCCAGGGTCAGCAGCTTGCCTTCGGGGTCGCCGGGCAGGGCCACCTTCATGCTGCGGTCGGGCGGAATCAACGCCCCGCGCGCGCGCAGATAGGCCGGATCCAGCAGCGCGCGCACCGGCACGTTGACGAAGTCCGGATCGGCCACGTAGAAGTCGCGGTCGGCAAAGGCCAGCCGGCCCGCCTCGGAAAAATAATGCACGGCCTGCACGGAACCGGGCGTGTAGGTGGCGACCGGATACTGTTCCAGCTCGCCCAACATCTGCAACACCGCGATGCCGCCGCTGCTGGGCGGCGCCATGCCGCACAACTGGTAGCCGCGATACGGCCCGCACACCGGGTCGCGCGTCTTGGCGCGGTAGTTGGCCAGGTCCGCCAGAGTCAGGTCGCCCGGCTTGGCGTGGCCATGCACGGCGGCCACGATGTCGCGCGCGATGTCACCCTGGTAGAACGCATCGGCGCCCTGCTTGGCCACGGCGCGCAGCGTGCGCGCGAATTCGGGATTTTTCAGCACATGGCCTACCGGCCAGGGCGCGCCGTCGGGCGCGTAGAAATACGCCGCGGCGGCGGCCTGCGTGGGCAGCGCCTTGTTGCCGGCCAGCAGCGTGTGCAGGCGGGGCGACACGGCAAAGCCCTGTTCGGCCAGGTCGATGGCGGGCTGGAACAGGTCGGCCCAGGGCAGGACGCCCGCTTCTTTGTGGGCCAGTTCCAGGCCGCGCAACAAGCCCGGCACCCCCACCGACATGCCGTTGTTGACGGCCTGCGCAAACGGCAGCGGCTTGCCGTCGGCGTCCAGGAAACGGTCGGGGCGCGCGGCGGCGGGCGCGGTTTCGCGGCTGTCGACCGTCTGGATGCGCCCGGACTTGGCCGAATACCACACGATGAAGGCGCCGCCGCCGATACCCGACGATTGGGGCTCGACCAGGTTCAGCACCAGCTGCGTCGCGATGGCGGCGTCGATCACCGAGCCGCCCTTGCGCAGCATGGCATCGCCCGCCTCGGTAGCCAGCGGGTTGGCCGACACCATCATGTAATGCTTGGCGCGAACCAGTTCGCGCGCCTTGGCGCCGCTGGCGGCTTCGGGGTTGATGTCTTCGGTGGCCGGCGTGCGGGCCCAGGCGGCCGGGACGGGGGCCATGCTGGCCGTCAGGGTGGCGGCAAGCAAGATGGCGGCGGCGTGGCGGCAAGCGCGCATGGTGAGCTCCAGGGTGGCGCCGGGTGTCCGGCAGGCGTCCATGATGATCGGCCAGCGGGTCGCGCGCCGTCAACCGCTTAGAATCGCGGTTCCGGTCCCCTATCCTGTCCTGCCATGCGCCTGCGCCACATCGAAATCTTCGAAGCGATCCGTCGTACCGGTTCCCTGACCGAGGCGGCCGCCGCGCTGCATATCTCGCAGCCGGCCGCCAGCAAGCTGCTGGCGCACGCCGAGGCGCAGCTGGGCTTCAAGCTGTTTGATCGCGTCAAAGGCCGGCTGGTGGCCACGCGAGAAGCCGAGATCCTGACGCCCGAGGTCGCGCGGTTGAACCAGGACCTGAACAGCGTGCGCCGGCTGGTCGCCAACCTGCGCGACCGGCCGCATGGGCATTTGCGGCTGGGCTGCGCCCCCGCGCTGGGTCTGGGCCTGCTGCCGGGCGTGGTGCGCGACAGCCGCGACGCGCAGCCCGGCATCACGTTCGACATCCACACGCATCACAGTGCGGAACTCGTGCAAGGCCTGCTCACGCGCGAGCTGGACCTGGCCATTACCTTCGACACCAACGACTATCCCGGCCTGACGCGCACCGGCCTGGGCCACACCGAGCTCGTGCACCTGAGCCGTCGGCCGGCCACGGGGCCCATGCGCCTGGCCGAACTGGCCGATCCCACCGGTGAAACGCTGATCGTGCTGGATGCGGGCGATGCGTCCGGCGCGTTGCTGCAAATGGCGCTGGACGCACAGGGGCTGGCGCCGCAAGTCTCCATCCAGGTGCAAACGCATTACGTGGCCTGCGCGCTGGTGGACGCGGGTTGCGGCGACGCCATTGTCGACGCCATCACCGCGCAGGCCATGTTGCGTCCCGGCATGAGCCTGCGCCGCCTGGAGCCCGCGCTGCGCGTGCCGATCAGCATCATGGTGCGCAACCAGGACCCTTTGTCGGCGCTGCATGCTGACCTGATCGAGCGGCTGCGCGCGGCCTGCGCCGCCCGCGTGGCGTCCTTGGATGTGGCGGGGTAGTTCGGGTAAATGGAGTAGCTGAAGCAGCTGGAGCAGCTGGAGCAGCTGGGCCGACGTTGCAAGGCTGGCCGCGCGCGCATCCGGCCGCCGTCGTGTCGCCGTCGTGTCGCCGTCGTGTCGCCGTCGTGCCGGCATCACTGCACGGCATAAAAAAAAACGGGCGCCCGTCAGGGCGCCCGTCTCATTTCAGCATCAGGAACCGGCTAGGCAGCCAGCCCCAAGCCGGATCAATCCAGCTTGATGTTCTGCTTCTTCACCACGTCTTGAGCCCAGTCGAACTGCTCTTTGATTTCCTTGGCGAACTCTTCAGGCGTGTTGCCCGACGGCGCCGAGCCCTGGTCGTCCAGCGCCTTGATGACCTTCGGGTCCTTCAAGGCCACGACGGCAGCGTCACGCAGCTTGTTCACGACCTCCATCGGCGTGCCCTTGGGGGCCAGCAGGCCGTACCAGACCGGCTGGTTCAGCACCGGGAAGCCGGCTTCCTTGAACGTGGGCACGCCCTTGACGGCGGGAATCTGCTCGGGCCAGGCGATGGCCATGGCGTTCAGCTTGCCCGCCTGGATCTGCGGCATCGAGGACGGCAGGTTGTCGAACAGGATTTCGATCTGGCCGCCGACGGCGTCGGCCACGGCCGGGCCCGAACCCTTGTACGGCACGTGCACGATGTCGGTGCCCGTGGCCATCTTGAACGATTCGCCCATCAAGTGCAGCACGCCGCACGTGCCCGAGCTGCCATACGAGTACTTGCCGGGGTTCTTCTTCAGTTCTTCGATGAAGCCCTTGAAGTCCTTGGCGGGGAACTTCGGATTCACGGCAACCACGTTCGCCGTGTTGGCGAAGTTGGTGACCGGCTGGAAGTCCTTGATCGGGTCGTACGGCAGGTCCTTCGGACGGCAGGCCGGGTTGACGGCCATGGTCGAGACCGTGGCGATCGACAGCGTGTAGCCGTCGGCATCGGCGCGCGCGGCTTCAGAGGCACCGATGGCGCCACCCGCGCCACCCTTGTTTTCCACGACCATCGGCTGGCCAAGTTCCTGGCTCATGCGTTGCGTCACGAGGCGCGCGATGATGTCGGTGGAACCGCCGGGCGCGAACGGAACGATCACGCGGATAGGCTTGCTGGGGTACTTGTCGGCGGCATGCGCGACGGAGGCGCCAAGCGTGCCGGCGGCGCCGGTAGCCAAAGCGATAGCAACGGCCAGGGAGCGAACTTTATTCATAGGTGTGTTTCCTCCAAGAGTGCGAGCCCGTATGTAAACGGACCGTTTTGAGATGGTCTCCGCCTGTGGACGGGCCAGCAGATAACGGTGGGAGCGCATTGCTTCTGTGCAGCGTGTGTGGCGCTGCTTTTATAAGGTGCTTGTGGCAGACGCGCCCGCCAGAATGACGGAGAATAGCAGCAAATGCTTACACCCGCATAGCGTGCCGATCCCCGGTCAACGCGCTGTTAAAACACCCTTTCCTCATGTCGGTCGCCTTCCTGGTTTTCCCTGATTTCATGCTGGTCGCGCTCGGTTGGGCGCTGCGTCACAAGCTGGGTTTTTCGCGCGAGTTTTTTGCGGGCACCGAGCGTCTCGTCTACTTCGTCCTGTTCCCCGCGCTGCTGTTCCAATCCATTCTGCGCACGCCCATCACCGCGGGCAACGCGGCCATGTTGCTACAGGCCACGGCGGCGGTGGTGGTGGCCGGCGTGGCGATGGCGTGGCTGGCCGGCTGGGTGTTGCGGCCGTCGTCGGTGGGGCTGGCGTCGTCGGCCCAGTGCGGGTACCGCTTCAACACGTATATCGGCCTGGCGCTGTCGGCAAGCCTTGCCGGCACGCAGGGCCAGACGGTGATGGCGCTGATCGTCGGCTTTGCCGTGCCCATGGCCAATGTGGCCGCGGTCTATGGCCTGGCGCGCCACAACGGCGGCAATCTGCTGCGCGAACTGGCGCGCAACCCCCTGGTCGTGTCCACGCTGGTTGGACTGGCATGCAACCTGGCGGGCCTGCACCTGCCCGGCCCCGTCGACACGGTGCTGGGGCGGCTGGGCGCGGCGGCGCTGGCGCTGGGGATTATTTGCGTAGGCGCCAGCCTGGCATGGGAAGGCGGCAAGGGTTACGGCACGTTGATCGCCTGGATGCTGGCCGTGAAACTGGTCGCGCTGCCCGCCGTGGCGCTGGGCGTGGCGATGCTGCTGGGCCTGCCGCCGCTGGAAGCGCGCATGCTGCTGCTGTTCGCGGCGCTGCCGACGGCCTCGGCCGCTTATGTACTGGCCATGCGCATGGGGGGTGACGGGCGCATGGTGGCGGTGCTGATATCGCTGGGCACGCTGTTCTCGGCGGTGACGATACCGATGTGGCTGCTGCTGGCCGGGCAGCCCTGATCCGACGAAAAAAAGGCTGCCGGGTCGGGCAGCCTTGTGGGGCTTGGGCTGGGCTTGGGCTTGTGCTTGGGCTTGGGCCTGGGCTTGGGCCTGGGCTTGGGCTTGGGCTTGGGCTTGGGCTTGGGCTTGGCCCTGTGCTTGAGCCCTGTCCCCAGACGTTTACGACTTGTGCGCGTTGGTCATGGACCCGGGCACCACCCACTCGGCGAACTGCGCTTCGGTCACGTAACCCAGCGCCAGCGCCGACTCCTTCAGCGACAAGCCTTCCTTGTGCGCCTTCTTGGCAATCTGCGCGGCCTTGTCGTAACCGATGTGCGGGTTCAGCGCCGTCACCAGCATCAGTGACCGGTCGACCAGTTCAGCGATGCGCTCGTGGTTGGGTTCGATGCCGGCCGCGCAATGCGCGTTGAAGCTGGCCATGCCGTCCGTCAGCAGGCGCACCGATTGCAGGAAGTTGTGGATCACCAGCGGCTTGAACACGTTCAGTTCGAAGTTGCCGCTGGCGCCGCCGATATTGATGGCGACGTCGTTGCCCAAGACCTGCGCGGCCAGCATGGTGACGGCTTCGCACTGCGTGGGGTTGACCTTGCCCGGCATGATCGAGCTGCCCGGCTCATTTTCCGGAATGCTGATTTCGCCCAGGCCCGAACGCGGGCCGCTGGACAGCCAGCGCACGTCGTTGGCAATCTTCATCAGCCCGGCCGCCAGCGACTTCAACGCGCCGTGCGCGAACAGCAAGGCCTCGTGCGAGGCCAGTGCCTGGAATTTGTTGGGCGCCGACACAAAGGCCGTGCCGGTGGCATGCGCCAGATCGGCCGACACCTTGGCGCTGAATTCGGGATGCGCGTTCAGGCCCGTGCCCACCGCCGTGCCGCCAATGGCCAACTGATGCAGGCCGGGCAGCGTGGCGCGGATCTGCTGTTCAGCCAGATCCAGCTGCGCCACATAGCCGGACAGTTCCTGGCCCAGCGTCAAGGGCGTGGCGTCCTGCAAGTGCGTGCGGCCGATCTTGACGATGTCATAGAAGGCAGCGCTTTTCTCGGCCAGCGTGGCCCGCAACTGCTTCAGCGAGGGCAGCAGATGATGTTCGACTTCGACGGCGGCGGCCACGTGCATGGCGGTCGGGAACGTATCGTTGGACGACTGGCCGCGGTTGACGTGGTCGTTCGGGTGCACCTTGCGCTCTTCGCCGCGCACGCCGCCTAGCAGTTCCGACGCGCGATTGGCCAGCACTTCATTCATGTTCATGTTGCTTTGCGTGCCCGACCCCGTCTGCCAGACCGACAGCGGAAATTCGTTGGGCCACTTGCCGGCGATGACTTCGTCGGCCGCGCGAATGATGCCGTCGGCGATCTTCGGGTCCAGCTCACCAAGCTCGGCATTGACCTTGGCGGCCGCCCGCTTCAGGCGCGCCATGGCGTTGACCAGCGGGACAGGCATCTTTTCCGTGGAAATCGCGAAAAAATGCAGCGAACGTTGCGTTTGGGCGCCCCAGAGGTGATCCTCGGGGACTTCGATCGGCCCAAACGTGTCTTTTTCGATGCGGGTCTTCATGGCGCGTACAACTCCGTGGCGGCTGACAGTCGCAAAACGCGGCGTCGGCCGCAAGCGACTTATTGAGAATGAAAATCACTAAATAGATTAGCAGAAACCCGCATTCCTATAATTGCGGAAATCCGAAATCCCTCCACCGTTTTTTACCACTCGCCCCGCGCCATGTCCGCCCCTCTTTGCAGCCTGACCTTGCACCTGCCCGACGAAGCCGCCACGGAATCGCTGGCGCGGCAGCTTGCCCCGTTGGTTTCCGGGGGACAGACCGGGCCCGCCGGCGCCTGCATACACCTGCAAGGCGACCTTGGCGCGGGCAAAACGGCCTTCACCCGCGCCCTGTTGCGCGAATGCGGCATCACCGGCCGAATCAAAAGTCCCAGCTACGCGCTGCTTGAATCCTATAAAGTTTCTAACTTATACTTCTATCATCTTGATTTTTATAGATTTAGTGATTCGCGCGAATGGTTGGACGCAGGATTTCGGGATTTACTGCGTGAAGACGCGGTGGTTTTGATCGAATGGCCGGAGCGGGCCGAGGGCCTTTTGCCCCCGCCCGACTTGCTGATTTCCCTGGCTTATGCCGATGAGGGCCGCGACGCCACCCTGACCGCGTACACCGCACGAGGACAAACATGGTTGAACGCGATTGTCCCCCCGCCGAAGACGGCGCCCTTCCCTCGGCAGGCGCCACCCGACGACGCCTGATCAGCGTCGCCGCCACTCTGCTCGTCTTGCCGGTCCTGCCGCGTCTGGCGCAGGCGGCAACGATCCTGGCCGTACGTACCTGGCCGGCCGACGAATACACCCGGGTCACGCTGGAGCTCGATAGCGAGCTGAAGGCGGAACAATTCACGCTTGAAAATCCCCATCGGCTGGTCGTGGATATCGAGGGACTGACCCTTAGCGCGGCCTTGAACGACCTGGTCTCCAAGGTCCGCCCCGACGACCCCTATATCCAAAGCCTGCGCGTGGCGCAGAACCGCCCGAACGTGGTGCGGCTGGTGTTCGACCTGAAGCAGCCCGTGGCGCCGCAGGTATTCACGCTCAAGCCCGTGGCCGACTACCAGTACCGCCTGGTGCTGGACCTGTATCCGAAGATCGCCCAGGACCCGCTGGTGGCGATCCTGAACAAAAGCGGCCCCGACGTCGACGACCCCCTGGCGCGCATCCTGGAAGACATCCAGCGCAACCCGGTTACGCGGGCCGACCCGCCCGAGCCGCCGCGCGTGCGCGGCCAGCAGCCGGCCCCGCCCCTGCCCACCGCGCCCAAGTCGCCCCCGGCCACCGCCGGCCGTGGCAAGCAGCGCATGCTGACCATCGCGCTTGATCCCGGCCACGGCGGCGAAGATCCCGGCGCCATCGGCAGCAGCGGCCTGCGCGAAAAAGACGTGGTGCTGCGCATCGCCCGGCGCCTGAAAGCGCTGATCGACAGCCAGCCCTACATGCGCGCCTACCTGACCCGCGACGACGATTATTTCGTGCCGCTGCATGTCCGCGTGCAAAAGGCCCGCCGCGTGCATGCCGACCTGTTCATCTCGATCCATGCCGATGCCTGGGTCAAGCCGTCGGCCAACGGCTCGTCGGTGTTCGCGCTGTCGCAACGTGGCGCGTCCAGCGCGCAGGCGCGCTGGATGGCCGACAAGGAAAACGCGGCCGACTTGATCGGCGGCGTCAACTTGGGCAGCCACGACCGTCAGGTGGCCAAGGTGCTGCTGGACTTGTCCACCACCGCGCAGATCAACGATTCGCTCAAGGTGGGCAACGCCTTCCTGGACGAAATCAAGAAGATCAACCGCCTGCACAAGAACAGCGTCGAGCAGGCCGGCTTTGCCGTGCTGAAGGCGCCGGACATCCCTTCGGTGCTGGTCGAAACCGCCTTCATCAGCAACCCACAGGAAGAAGCCCTGTTGCGCAGCAATTCGCACCAGGACAAACTGGCGCAAGCCATGATGACCGGCATTCAACGCTACTTCACGGCCAACCCCCCGCTGGCGCGTCTGGGCGACGTCAGCTGAACCCGCCGGCGTAACCCCCAACAACCGCAACAACGGTCGGGATAAAAAAAGGGCGATGCGCTTGATGGCGCATCGCCCTTTTTTCGACCCCGCGCAGCGTTGCGCGGGGTGGCCCTTGGGCTGTTACGCCCGGCGTGACTTGATGAGCTTGAACACGCCCGCGCCCACCACGGGCACGATGGCGGCGGCCAGGCCCAGCAGGACGATGGTGTTCAGGTGTTCGCGCACCAGCGGGATGTTGCCGAAGAAATAACCGGCCGCCACCAGGCTGATCACCCAGAACAGGGCGCCCAGGATGTTGAACATCTGGAAGCGCGACATCGACATATCGGCCACGCCCGCCACGAAGGGCGCGAACGTGCGCACAACGGGAATGAAGCGCGACATGACGATCGTCTTGCCGCCGTGCTTTTCGTAGAACGCGTGCGTGCGCATCAGCGCGCCCCGGTCCAGAAAGCGCAAGTTCATGGAGAACACTCGCGGGCCGATGTAGCGCCCTATCATGTAGTTCAGCGTGTTTCCGGAAATGGCGGCCACGATCAGCAGCACGGCCATCAACACCGGGTCGATATGCCCCGTGGCGCCGAATGCGCCCGCGATGAACAGCAGGGAATCGCCGGGCAGGAACGGCAACACGACCAAGCCGGTCTCGGCGAATACGATCAGGAACAGCACCAGGTACACCCACACGCCATATTGCGCGACCCAGACGCCCAGCGTCTTGTCGATGTGGAGGACCATATTGAAAAATTCGAGCATTCAGCGGCCTGGAAGTCGGAAGGAAGGTTAAACCTTCGCGACTATAGCCCACCGGCCCATGACGCTAAAATCGTCCACACAGCACCATCAGACTTAAGCCTAATGACAGAACGCCGTTCCATTCTTGCGCTTCCCGACCTGTTGATCAGCCAGATTGCCGCTGGCGAAGTCATCGAGCGGCCCGCCTCCGTGCTCAAGGAAATTCTTGAGAACGCCATCGATGCGGGCGGCCGCGCCATTGAAGTGCGCCTGGAAGGCGGCGGCATCCGCCGCATTGCCGTCACGGACGACGGCGGCGGCATTCCGCCCGACGAGCTGCCGCTGGCGCTGGCGCGTCACGCCACCAGCAAGATCCGCTCGCTGAACGAACTGGAATCGGTGGCGTCGATGGGATTTCGGGGCGAGGCCCTGGCGTCGATTGCCTCGGTGGCCCAGGTGACCATCATTTCGCGCACCCGCGACGGCGAGCATGCCTGGCAGATCGATGCGGGCAGCATGCAGGTCAGCCCCGCTTCCGGCCCACCCGGCACCACCGTGGACGTGCGCCAGCTGTTCGACGCCGTGCCGGCGCGGCGCAAATTCCTGCGGTCCGAGGCCACCGAATTCGGCCATTGCGTTGACGCGATGGAACGCATCGCGCTGGCGCATCCGCAGATTGCGTTCCGCCTGTTTCACCATGATCGCGCGCAGCGGCAATGGTTGCCGGCCGAGCCGCCCCAGCGCATCCGCGACGTGCTGGGCGCGGAATTCGCCGAGCACGGGCTGCTGCTGTCGCACTCGGTCGGCACGGTGAGCTTGGCCGGGATGATCACCCGCCCGACCGCCGCCCGCGCCCGCGCCGACCGCCAATACCTGTACGTAAACGGCCGCTACGTGCGCGACCGCACGGTCAGCCACGCGCTGCGCGCCGCCTACGCCGACGTGCTGCACGGCGACCGCCAACCCGCGTACGTGCTGTTCCTGGACATAGACCCGGCCGCCGTGGACGTGAACGTGCACCCGGCCAAACACGAAGTCCGCTTCCGCGATAGCGGCGCGGTGCACCGTTTTGTGTCGCACGCCGTGGGCCAGACGCTGGCGCAGACGGGCGGCTCGTCCGCCGTCACGCCTTCGCGGCAGGAGCAGGAGGAAGACGGCGGCTTTGAGACCGTGGCGTCGGCTACGGCGGCAGGGGGCTCCGGTTCTGGCTTGGGTTCGGGTTCTGGCTTGGCGGCCGGTTCGGGCTTGGGTTCCGGCTCGGGCTTGGGTTCCGGCTCGGGCTTGGGGGCCGGCTCGGGCTTGGGGGCCGGCTCGGGCTTGGGGGCCGGTTCAGTTTCCGGATCGGGTTCCGGATCGAGCTTGGCTTCTGGGTCGGGCTTCGGCGCCGGTGCCGATGCCGGTCACACTGCCGTCGCGGACGCCGCCTCCGCCCACGCACGCACTCAGGACGGCCACGGTGCCTCCGGTACCGCGCCGAACGCCCTTCGCCCCGGCTACACCGGCCAGAACGCCGCCTACGGCGTGCGTCCGTCGCCCGCGCCGCAACGCGCTCACACCCAGGTGCCGTTCCGCCTGCATAGCGAGCCCGCCGGCATCCCCGCCGCCGACTGGCAATCCCTGTATCGCCCCCTGAACGACGATACGGCCGCCCAGGTCACGCCGGTCAGCGAGCCCCGGCCCGCGCCCTCCTTGCCCATGGACGAGGAACACCCGCTGGGCATGGCGCTGGCGCAACTGCACGGCATCTACATCCTGGCGCAGAACCGCCGGGGCATGGTGCTGGTGGACATGCACGCCGCGCACGAGCGCGTCGTCTACGAACAGCTCAAGCAGGCGTTGGACGCGCGCAGCCTGCCGCGCCAGGACCTGCTGGTGCCGGTGGTGTTCCACGCCCAGGAAAAAGACGTGGCGCTGATCGAGGAATTTGAAGAGCAGCTCAGCGAGCTGGGTTTCGAGATGCGCCCTTCCGGCCCCACGTCCATCGCCGTGCGCTCGGTGCCCGCCATCCTGGCGCGCGGCGATATCGAAACGCTGGCACGCGCGGTGTTGCGTGACCTTGGCGCCGTGGGCGTATCGCGCCTGTTGACCGAACAACGCAACGAACTGCTGTCCACCATGGCGTGCCACGGATCGGTGCGCGCCAACCGCAGATTGACCGTCGAAGAAATGAACGGGCTGCTGCGCCAGATGGAAGCCACCGAACGCGCCGACCAGTGCAACCACGGCCGCCCGACCTGGGTGCAATGGTCGGTGTCCGACCTGGACAAGCTCTTTCTGCGCGGACAATAAGTTTGCCCTCTTCCCTGCCCCCCGATACTGCGCTGGTGATTTGCCTGGCCGGCCCCACGGCCGCCGGCAAAAGCGCGTCCACCCTGGCCCTGGCCGAGCGCTGGCCGATGGAAATCGTCAACGTCGATTCGGCCACCATCTACCGAGGCATGGATATCGGCACCGCCAAGCCCTCGCCCGAGGAACAGGCCCGCGTACCGCAGCACCTGCTGGACATCCTGGACCCCGCGCAGTCGTATTCGGCCGCCGAGTTTCGCGCCGATGCGCTGCGATTGATCGACGAGATCCGTGCGCGCGGGCGCATTCCGCTGCTGGCCGGCGGCACGATGATGTACTACAAGGCCCTGCGCGATGGGCTGGACGACCTGCCTCAGGCGGACCCCGCCTTGCGCGCCGAAATCGAAGCGCGCGCCGCCATCCAGGGCTGGCCCGCGCTGCATGCCGAACTGGCGCGGCAAGATCCCATCACGGCGGCGCGCCTGGCGCCCAATGACAGCCAGCGCATCCAGCGCGCGCTGGAAATCTGCCAATTGACGGGTCAGCCGATGTCCGCATTGCTGTCGCGCGGCCAGCAAAAGCCCGACGACGACGCCAACCACTACCTGACCATCAGCCTTGAACCGTCGGAGCGCGCCGCGTTGCACGCGCGCATCGAACAGCGCTTTGACGCCATGCTGGCCAACGGCCTGCTGGACGAAGTGCGCGCGCTGCGCGCCCGGGCCGATCTGCATCCGGGGCTGCCGTCCGTGCGCTGCGTGGGCTATCGGCAGATGTGGGCGCATCTGGACGGCGAGGTCGACCTGCCCACCGCGCGTGAACAGGGCATTGCCGCCACGCGCCAACTAGCCAAGCGCCAGATCACCTGGCTGCGCGCCCAGCCCGACCGCGTCATCGTCGACTGCCTGGCCAGCGACGCGGTGGCGCAAACCATCGACGCGGTAGCGCTGGCGCTGGCGGGCAAGCGCTCGTAGCAGAATGATGCTTGGCCAAGTCGCGCCTCGCGCGTGGCAAAACGTGGCGAAACGCGGCGAAACGCCGGCGACAGCACGAGCTGCTTCGGGCCCGCCCATGAAAAAACCCGCCAACGGCGGGTTATTTCATGCTCATGCACGCGAAGCGAAACCAGTCGGGCTTACACCACGAAGGTTTGCGCCATGCCTTCGGCCTGCGCGACGATTTCGCCGATCTTGTTGACCGTTTCACCTTGCTCACGCAAGGTCGCGGCGATGGCGTCGGCCTGGGCCGCATCCACCACCAGCACCATGCCGATGCCGCAGTTGAAGACGCGGTGCATTTCCGTGTCTTCCACGCCGCCCTGCTCTTGCAGCCACTGGAACAGCTTGGGCATTTCCCAGCCGTCGCGATGCAGCTTGGCCGACAGGCCGGCTTGCAGGATGCGCGGCACGTTGTCCAGAAGGCCGCCGCCGGTGATGTGGGCCAGGCCCTTGATGTCGGTGCCGTGCTTGGCCAGCGCGGCCAGCACTTGCTTGACGTAGATGCGCGTGGGCGCCATCACCACGTCAACCAGCGGCTGGCCGTGGAAGTCGTCGGTCGGCTTGGCGCCGGCGCGTTCGATGATCTTGCGCACCAGCGAAAAACCGTTGGAGTGCACGCCGCTGGAGGCCAGGCCCAGCACCACGTCGCCCGGCTTGATCGACTTGCCGTCGATGATCGCGGACTTTTCCACCGCGCCCACCGCAAAGCCGGCCAAGTCATATTCGCCGTCCGGGTACATGCCCGGCATTTCAGCGGTTTCACCGCCGATCAGCGCGCAGCCCGACAATTCGCAGCCCTTGGCAATGCCGCCCACCACCGACGCCGCCGTGTCCACCGAAAGCTTGCCGCAGGCAAAGTAGTCCAGGAAGAACAGGGGCTCGGCGCCCTGCACCAGGATGTCGTTGACGCTCATGGCGACCAGGTCGATGCCCACGGTGTCGTGGCGGTTCCATTCGAACGCCAGGCGCAGCTTGGTGCCCACGCCGTCGGTACCCGACACCAGCACGGGCTCGTTGTACTTCTTGGGCACTTCGAACAGCGCGCCAAAGCCGCCGATACCGGCCAGCACCCCGGGGCGCATGGTGCGCGCGGCGAGGGGTTTGATACGGTCGACCAGGGCGTCGCCTGCGTCGATGTCGACACCGGCATCGCGGTAGGTCAAGGGGGCTTTAGGTTGATTCGTCATGAGAAATGCCGTGGGGTATGTAACAATTGCTGGGAATTTGGTGGAACGCCCCGCATTTTACGATGTTGCGGGCCTGTGCAGGGTTCGGACTGGCCGGGCGCCGCGAAAGCGGCGGGGGCGAGACGGGCTGGCCGGGGGGCAAAAAGGGCGCAAACCCAAGCCTGGCAAAGCCCTTGAGCGCGACACCATCCCCCCAGGTGGTTTAAAGTGTTGGGTTGGCCGGGTTGGATTTTGCCAGTTTCTGGCGGGCATTACCCGAATCGGCCCCGTGTATCACCGTTTTTTGGCTTTTCCGGCAACACCGGCATGCCCATCGCGCCGCAGCGAGCCTTGCGCAGACGTACCGCGCAGGGCATTGGAAGTACCGAACAAGCCTGATTGATAACCTCTCATGAACCGCCAGCTGCTGCTCGACGTTCTTCCCGCGCCAGCGCCATCGCTGAACAACTATATCGCCGGCCCCAACGGGGAAGCGCTGGCGGCCGTGCGCGCGCTCAATCCGGGTCGCGCGCTGTATATATGGGGCGCCGCGGGCTGCGGCCGCACTCACCTGCTGCGCGCCCTGACCGCGCGGCCGGACGCCGTCTTCGTTGATCCGGCCAAGGGCGAAACCATGCTGCGCCGCCTGGCCGAAGCCGATTCCAAATCGCCCATGCCGAAATTCGTGGCGGTTGACGACGTGCACCGCATGGACGACAGCCGCCAGGCCGCCTTGTTCGCGCTGTACAACCGCTGGCGTGAATCCGCCGCCACGGGCCGCGCGTTCGCGCTGGCGCTGGCCGGCGACCGCGCCCCGCTGTCCATGCCGCTGCGCGAAGACCTGCGCACCCGCCTGGGCTGGGACCTGGTGTTTCGCCTGGACCCGCTGTCCGACGCCGACAAGCTGGCCGCGCTGTCCGCGCAGGCCGCCGAACGCGGCATGCACCTGGCTCCCGAAATCATCAACTGGATGCTGATTCATCACGAACGCGACATCCGCAAACTGGCCGCGTTGATCGACGCGCTTGACCGCTATTCCCTGGCCACCGGCCGTCCCATCACCCTGCCATTGCTGCGCGCCATGCTCGCAGATCCTGATTCGCAACGCACATGACATCCCGACGTCTCGCCCTGTTCGACCTGGACCACACCCTGTTGCCGCTGGACAGCGACTATCAATGGGCCGACTACCTGGCCCGCACCGGCCGCGCGGGAGACCCCGTCCAGGCCCGTCGCCAGAACGACGACCTGATGGACCGCTACAACCGCGGTGAACTCACCGCCGAACAGGCCGCCGAATTCATGCTGGGCCTGCTGGCGGCGCATTCGCCGTTCGACCTGGCCGACTGGCACGAAGAATTCATGCGCGAAGTCATCCGCCCGTCCATCACGGCCGACGCGCGCGCGCTGGTGCAATCCCACCTGGACGCCGGCGACCTGTGCGCCATCGTCACGGCCACCAACAGCTTTGTCACCGCCCCCATCGCGCGCGCCTTCGGCGTGCCCTACCTGGTCGCCACCGACGCCGAATACCTGCGCGGGCGCTATACCGGCCGCATCCTGGGCACGCCCAGTTTCAAGGAAGGCAAGGTTGTGCGCGTGAACGAATGGCTGTCCAATCTGGGATTGGCGCTTGCGGATTTCCCCGAATCGTTTTTCTATAGCGATTCGGTCAATGATGTGCCTCTGCTGGAAAAGGTGACCCGTCCGATCGCCGCCAACCCCAGCCCGACCCTGCGCACCATCGCAAAGGACCGTGGCTGGCAAGTGATCGACTTGTTCGACCACATGGAAGACTCGAAGTCCTAATGATCACTGAAACCATAAAAAAATTCGTCGGCCGCTTGTTCGCGCCGGCACCCCGGGGGCCGTTGCGCATTGGGCGCGACAAGCACGGCATTGATCGCCGTAACGTTTCTCGCCACGCCATCAAGGTCTGCGAAGTCTTGCGCCAGCACGGCTACGAAGGCTATATCGTGGGCGGCGCGGTGCGTGACCTGATCGTCGGACTGGAACCCAAGGATTTCGACGTGGCCACCAACGCCACGCCCGAACAGATCCGCCCGCTGTTCCGCCGCGCGCGCATCATCGGCCGCCGCTTTCAGCTGGTGCACGTGGTGTTTGGCCAGGAAATCATCGAAACCTCCACCTTCCGCGCCCCGGCGTCCGAAGAGCAGGAAACCGATGAGCACGGCCGCATCCTGCGCGACAACGTGTTCGGGTCACAAGAAGAAGACGCCAAGCGCCGCGACTTCACCATGAACGCGCTGTACTACGACCCGCACACCGAGGAAGTCATCGACTACCACAACGGTGTGGCCGACCTGAAAAAACGCCAGGTTCGCATCATCGGCGACCCGGTCAAGCGTTACCGCGAAGACCCGGTGCGCATGCTGCGCGCCGTGCGTTTCGCCGCCAAGCTCAACGGCACGATCGACCCCGCCACGCGCGAGCCCATCAGCACCATGGCCGAGCTCATCGAAAACGTGCCGGCCTCGCGCCTGTTCGACGAAATGCTCAAGCTGTTGACCTGCGGCCACGCCATGGACTGCCTGCGCCAGCTGCGCGCCGACGGCCTGCACAACGGCCTGCTGCCCTTGCTGGACGTGGTGCTGGAGCAGCCCGGTGGCGAACACTTCGTGGAGCTGGCGCTGGAACGCACCGACGCCCGCGTGCGCGCCGGCAAGACCGTGAGCCCCAGCTTCCTGTTTGCCGCGCTGCTGTGGCAGCAGGTGGATGTGCGCTGGAAGCAGCTGCGCGCGCAGGGCGAACACACCATACCCGCGCTGTCCCAGGCAGCCGATTCGGTGCTGGACGAACAGACGGAAAAGCTGGCCATCCAGCGTCGCTTCTCGTCCGACATGCGCGAGATCTGGTTCATGCAGCCGCGTTTCGAGCGCCGCATGGGCAAGACGATTTTCCGCATGATCGAACAACCGCGCTTCCGCGCCGCCTGCGACTTCCTGCAATTGCGCGCCGCTGCCGGCGAATTCGACAGCGTGTTGGCACAGTGGTGGATGGACCTGGCCAATGCCGACGACGTGACGCGCGCCGACATGATCGAGGAAGTGGCGCGCCTGCCGCGCGAGGCGGGTGATGGCGGCATGGGCGGCATGGGCGGCCCCGCTGCGTCGACCGGCACGCGCAAGCGCCGGCGTCCGCGCCGTTCGCCGTCGCGCGGCCCGGCCACCCCCGAGTAAACCGTGTCGCCCGCTTTGGTCCGCGCCTATATCGGCCTGGGCGCCAACCTGGGCGACAGCGCGGCCACCTTGCGCCGCGTGCTGGCCCAATTGCAGGCCACGGACGGCATCGACGCCGTGACGGCGTCGCCGTTCTACCGCAGCGCGCCGGTGGACGCCGCCGGCCCCGACTTCGTCAATGCGGTGGCGGCACTGGACACGCGGCTGCCGCCGCTGGCCTTGCTGGATGCGCTACAGGCGCTGGAAAACCAGCACGGGCGGCTGCGCCCATACAAGAACGCCCCGCGCACGCTGGATCTTGATCTGTTGACATACGGCGACGTGTTGCTGGATCACGAACGGCTGATCCTGCCGCATCCGCGCATGCATCAACGCGCGTTCGTGCTTTTGCCGCTGCACGACCTGGCGCCGGACATGCTGGTGAATGGCCGGCCGATTTCGACGTGGGTCGCCCAGATCCGCGATCAGGCGATCGAACGCTTGCCGGATTGATCGGGCAGGCAGCCTGCAAGCTTGAGCTCGATGGCTGCCCGGATGCCTGCCCCGATGCCTACCCCGGCGCCTGCCCGCGCCAACCGCCCCCGCGCCTACGCTTTAGGCGCAAACGCCATCATCGCGCGTTCCACGTCTTCCACTTGCGGCAACCCGGCCTCGTTGCCCAAGTGCTGGATCTTGTGCGCCGACGCCGCGCGCGCAAAGGTGAAGTGTTCCAACCAGGGCAGCTCCGGCCGGTTCAAATACGACCACACATAGGCGCCGTGAAACACGTCGCCCGCGCCCGAGGTATCCACGATGCGTTCGCCCGGCACATCCAGCGATGGCAAGGTGTCGACGCGCCCCGTTTCGTCATACCAAAGCATGCCGCGCTCGCCCATCGTGACGGCGCCTATGCGGCAGCCGCGCGCCTTCAGCAGGTCCAGCAGCCCGGCCGGGCTCAGCTCCAGCTGTTCGCACATGCGCTCGGCGCACACGGCCACGTCGATATGGCGCAGCAGCTCGTCGGTATTCTCGCGCACGCCGCCGCCGTCCAGCGACGTCAGCACGCCCGCCTGCCGGCACGCGCGCGCATAGTGCAGCGCGGCGTCCGGCTGATGCCCGTCCAGGTGCAATGCGCGATACGCGCCGACATCCAGCCGGGGAAAATCATTTAGGTACTGCACGTCGCGCGCGCGCACGATGGCGCGCTTGCCGTGGTTGGGCATGATGAACGACAACGATGACCGGCGCACATGCCGCGCATGCAGCGTGATGCCGTGCGCGGCGGCCATGTCGGTGTACATGTGGCCCAGCCAATCGGGCGCCAGCGAACAGATCAGGTCGGGCGGCGTGCCCAGCTTGCCGCAAGCAAACGCCGCCGTGACGGCGTTGCCGCCGAAGGACACGGCGTAGTCACGCGCCACGCTTTTTTCGTCGCCGGTGGGCCATTCGTCGGCCAATACGGTGACGTCGATGTAGGTATGCCCGATAAACAGCGCATGGCTCATGGGGGGGTCTGTTCCCCGGCCTGCGCCAGCACCAGCCGCGCGCGCGCGATCACGGGCGCGTCCACCATCTTGCCGTCCAGCATGAAGGTGCCCGCCGCCGTCTCGCGATGTGCAGCCACCACGCGCCGCGCCCAGGCCAGTTCTTCGCGCGCGGGCACGAAGGCCGCGTGAATCACCGGCACCTGCGCCGGGTGGATGCACAGCATGCCGCCATAGCCCATTTGCTGCGCGCGCGCCGCCGCGGCCGCCAGCCCGGCCGTGTCCTGCACGCCGGGAAACACGCCGTCCAGCGCGGGCGCGAGCCCGGCGGCGCGGTTGTGCAGCAATACCTGCACGCGCGCCTGATCCAGCACGGTTTCGGCGCCGGGGGTGTCGGGGGTCAGGCCCATGTCCAGCGCGTAGTCCAGGCTGCCGAACGCCAGCCGCGCCACGCCGGGCGTGGCCGCGACTTCGGACGCGTTCAGCAGCCCGCGCGCGGTTTCAATCAGGGGGATGACGGGCAGACCGGTTTGCGCCACGTGCCGCACCTGCGCCAGTGTTTCTGCCTTGGGCAGCAGGATGCCCGCGATGTTGGGCCGGCCACGGCAGGCTTTCAGGTCATCGTCGTGCCAGGACGTGGACGCGTCGTTGATGCGCACCCACAGGCGGGCGTCGCGATGCGTCCCCAGGAAGTCGCACAGCGCCTCGCGGGCAGACGCCTTGGCCAGATGCTCGACAGCGTCTTCCAGGTCCACGATAACGGTGTCGGCCCCGGCGGCCAGCGCTTTGGGGATGCGCTCGGCGCGCGACGCCGGCACGAACAGGGCGCTACGAACGACGGAATGCGTCACACGACCTCCGAAGCATGCAATTGCGCCACCTGATCGGGCGCGTATCCCAGCGATGCTAGCACCGCATCCGTGTTTTCGCCCACGGCGGGCACGGCGGCCATGCGCGGCGCGAATGCGCTGCTGCTGGCGGGCGGCAACAGCGCGGGCAGCATGCCGGCCGGGCTGTCGACCTGGCTCCAGCGCGCGCGCGCCTGCAATTGCGGGTGCGCCCACACGCCGGCCATGTCATTGACGCGGGCGTTGGCGATCTGGGCAT
Organism: Achromobacter sp. B7; assembly: GCF_003600685.1. Taxonomy (NCBI): domain Bacteria; kingdom Pseudomonadati; phylum Pseudomonadota; class Betaproteobacteria; order Burkholderiales; family Alcaligenaceae; genus Achromobacter; species Achromobacter sp. B7. The sequence goes on along the minus strand of NZ_CP032084.1, from coordinate 895,210 downwards.
CTTCCAGCCGCTGTGTGACCTGTTCGATCGACAGATCGGCAAACGCCGCCACGATCAGGTCGCGCAACGCGTCGCGGTTGGCGGTGCGCTGCGAATTCGAGATAAAGCGCGCGTCTTCCGCCAGCGTGGGCTGGCGGAGCACCTGCGCGCAGAACACCCGCCATTCGCGTTCGTTTTGCAGGCCCAGCATGATGGTCGAGCCATCGCCCACCGGAAACGGGCCATAGGGATAGATCGACGCATGGGCCGCCCCCGCGCGCACGGGCGGCTTGGCGCCTTCGAACGCGTAGTACATCGGAAAGCCCATCCACTCGACCATGCTTTCCAGCATGGACACGTCCAGGCGGCTGCCCAGGCCGGTTTTCTGGCGCAGCAACAAGGCGTTCAGGATGGCCGAATACGCGTACATGCCGGCCGCGATATCGGCGATGGAACACCCGGCCTTGACCGGATCGTCCTTAGTGCCCGTGACCGACAAAAAGCCGCTTTCGCTTTGGATCAGCAGGTCATACGCCTTCTTGTCCTGATACGGGCCGCCCTCGCCATAGCCGGAAATGTCGCAGACGATCAGGCGCGGATAGCGCGCGTGCAGGGCCTCGAACGACAGCCCCAGCCGGGCCGCCGCGCCGGGCGCCAGGTTTTGCACGAGCACGTCGGCCGATTCCAGCAGGCGTTCCATGATGCCGCCCGCCTCGTCGCGCTTCAGGTCCAGCGTCAGGCTTTCCTTGGATCGGTTGGTCCAGACGAAATGCGAGGACAGGCCGCGCACGCGTTCGTCGTAGCCGCGCGCGAAATCGCCGCTGCCGGGCCGTTCGATCTTGATGACGCGCGCGCCCATGTCCGCCAGTTGACGGGTGCAAAAGGGTGCGGCGATGGCGTGTTCCAGGCTGACGACGGTAATGCCGTCCAACGGGCGGGATGCCTGTGTGCTCATTCGGTAAACCTCAGTTCGGCTTGATGGGCCAGCGTGCCGTCCTGCTCGGCCCACAGCTGGGCGACGCCCGGCTCGGTCAAGCGGCCGGCCACCTGGAAGGGCGTAGGCGAAATCAGCGGACGCAGGCCGCGGTAGCTCAGGTGCGTAGGGCGAGCTCGGGGATGGGCGCGCGTAAAGGCGGCGACCATCTCGGTGGCAATCAGGGGGCCGTGCACGACCAGGCCCGGATACCCTTCCACGTCCGTGACATAGGGGTGGTCGTAATGGATGCGATGGCCGTTGAAGGTCACCGCCGAATAGCGGAACAGCAGCACCGACGTGGGGTTGACGGTGTCGCGCCATTGCGCCTGGGGCGCGGGCTCGCTGCCCGACAGCTTGGGTGGCGACGGCTGGCGGTAGACGATGTCCTGCTCTTCCTCGATGACGATGTCGCCGGCCTGATGGTATTCATGGCGCACGGTGACGAACAGCAGCGCGCCGGTGCGGCCCGCCTTCTCTTCCACCTTGAGCACCTTGGACACCCGTTCGGCCGGCACGCCCACCTTCAAAGGCTGATGCCATTGCACCCGGCCGCCCGCCCACATGCGGTTACGGTCCTGTGCCGGCGGCAAGAAGCCGCCGCGCGCGGGGTGCCCATCCGTCCCCAACCCGTCCATGCCCACCGTGCTGATGAAAAACGCCCATTGCCACAAGGGCGGCAGGGCCTCGCCCACGCCCGGCGCCTGACCGCCCAGGGTGGCCGCGATGCGCGCGGCGTGGCCGGGGTCCATGGCGTCCGGCTTGCGTTCGCCGCTGCCGATCCAGGCTGCCGGGTCTGTAGAAGTCATGCCCATATCCTTTGGTGGGGTTGTTCGGTGGGATTGTTGGTAAGCGTCAAGGATGCCCGCAAGCCGTCCCCGTTGTGAATTCGTTTTTCCTCAAGGCGGGGTTTGCGGCGCCTGAATCGACAGCCCACGCCCGGGCCCGGCGCGGCGCGCCGTAATATATGGCCCATGCACTTCGACCTAGCCGACCTACGCCTGTTCATCCACATCGCCGAATCCCCCAGCCTGACCCAGGCCGCGAAACGAGCGCATCTGTCCCTGGCCGCCGTCAGCGTGCGGATCAAGGCGCTGGAGAACCAGCTCAATTCCCGCCTGCTGTACCGCGACAGCCGTGGGGTGGAAATCACGCCCGCCGGGCAGAAACTGCTACAACATGCCCGCGTCATCATGCGGCAGGTGGACCACCTGAAGCACGACTTCCAAGAGCAATCCGACGGCGATGCCGGGCACATCCGCATCTTTGCCAACACCACGGCCGTGACCGAATTCATGCCCGACATCCTGGCGCAGTTCCTGTCGGGGCACCCGGGCGTCACGGTGGACCTGCAAGAACGCCTGACGCGCGACATCGTGCGCGGCGTGCTGGACGGCACCACCGACCTGGGCATCGTGGCCGGCCCGGTCGATGCGCCGGAGCTGCAAGCCATCCACTTCAGCACCGACCGGCTGGTGCTGGTGGTGCCCAACGGCCATCCGCTGCAAGACCAGGACAAGGTCAAACTGGTGGACGCCGTGCGCTACCCGTTCATCACCATGCACGAAGGCTCCACGCTGGTGGCCTTCTTGCGTGACCAGCTGGAACGCAGCGGCCAGCGCCTGCCGCAACGCATCCAGCTGTACAGCTTCGATTCCATTTGCCGCATGGTGCAGGCGGGCGTGGGCATCGGCGTGATTCCCGATTCCGCCGCGCGCCGCTATGGCGCCGACACCAAGTTGCGCGTGGTAGAGCTGGATGAACCCTGGGTGGTGCGTGAACGTAAGCTGCTGGTGCGCGACATCGACGCCCTGCCCGGCTGCGCGCGTGACCTGATCGAACAGATCCAGGTACCCCGCGCGCCTTGACCTTCAGGGCGCGAGGCAAGCACCGGTCGCTCAGGTCCCGGTGAACGCGGGCGGCCGCTTTTCGGCAAAGGCGCGCATGCCTTCCAGGTAGTCGTCGGTGTAGCCAAGCTCGCGCTGCAACTGGCATTCCAGATCGAACTGCTGGGCCAGCGTATTGCAGCTGGACGCGTGCAGCGCCGCCTTGGTGGCCGCGTAGGCCCGCGTTGGCCCGGCGGCCAATGTGGCGGTGACGTCCGACACGGTGGCGGCCACCGCATCGTCAGGCACGACCCGCCAGATCAGCCCCCACGCGGCGGCCTCGGTGGCGCTGACGGCCTCGCCAAACAATGCCGCGCCCATCGCGCGCGCCGAGCCCACCAGCCGGGGCAAAAACCATGTGCCGCCCGCATCCGGCAGCAAGCCGATCTTGCTGAACGCCTGCACAAAGCGGGCCGACTGCGCGGCAAACACCACGTCGCAGGCCAGCACCAGGCTGGCGCCCGCGCCCGCCGCTACGCCGTTCATCACGCACACTACCGGCACCGGCAGCGCGCGCAAACGGGTGATCAACGGGCGATAGCACTTTTCCAGCATCAGGCTCAGGTCGCGCCGCGAGCCGTCCTCGGAGGGCTTGCGCTCGCTCAGATCCTGCCCCGCGCAAAAGCCCCGCCCCGCGCCGGTGATGACCAGGCCGCGCAGACCGGCGTGCGACTCCATCACATCCAGCGCGCGCGCCAGTTCGCCGTGCATGACTTCGGTAAAGCTGTTGAGCCGGTCCGGCCGGTTCAGGGTAATGACGCCCACGCCGTCTTTCAGCGTGAAGCGGATCTGCGTGTAGCCGTCGGCTGCGTTGTCGTGCGTTGCGCTCATGCCTGCTCCTCCAGCATCGCCACTTCCTCCAGCACCGCCAGTTGTTCGGCCGTGTCGCCCAGCAACGGATCCACCATGGTCAGCCGCTTGAAATAATCGCCGACTTCCAGCTCGTCGGTCATGCCCATGCCGCCGTGCAACTGCACCGCCATCTGCGCCACCTGGCGCCCGGCGCGCGCGGCTTCCAGCTTGGCCGACGCGATCATGCGGCGGCGCTGCACGGCATCGGGTTCGGTCAGCGCGGCCACGGCCACATAGGCCATCGACAAAGCCAGTTCCTTGGCCACCAGCATCTCGGCCAATCGGTGTTGCAGCGCCTGGAACGAGGCAAGCGGCTGACCGAATTGCTTGCGCGTCTTCAGATAATCAACGGTGATTTCCAGCAGCCGGTCGATCGCGCCCGCTGCGTGCGCACACAGCGCCGCCGTGCCCCACTGCAACGCCTGGGCCAGGGCGTCGTCGGCCTGCGCGCCTTCGGCCAGCAAGGCATCGGCGGGCAGGCCCACCGCGTCGAAATCCAGCCGGGCGCAGCGCGCGCCGTCCAGCGTGGGCGTGTCGGTGACGCGCACGCCGGCAACGGCCGACGGCACGGCCAGCAACACCGTCTGGCCCTCGGCGCCTAATGCGCTGACCAGCCACGCATTGGCCGCCGCGCCGTGCCACACCAGATGCTTGGCGCCATCCAGCCGCCAGCCCTGGGCAGTCTTGGCCGCGCGGCAATCGCGCGGCTGCGTGTCGTAGCGACGGCCGGGTTCTTGATAGGCCACGGTAACGATCGTCTCGCCCGAGGCTATGCCCGACAACCAGCGGCCACGCGCCGCGTCGCCGCACGCGTCCAGCAATGCCGCGCCCATGACCGCGCTGGGAATGACGGGTTCTGACACCAGCGCGCGTCCCAGTTCCACATGCACGGGCAGCAGGCTGGCCGGCACTTCGCCAAAGCCGCCGAAGTCCTGCGAAATGGTCAGGCCCAGCACGCCCAGTTCGGCCAGCGCGGCCCAGGCGTGGGCGTCCAGCGTGCCGGTGGCCTGGCGCGCGCGGCGTTGGGGAAATGTCCATGCCTGGTCCACCAGGCGGCGCAGGCTGTCGGCCAGCATGCGCTGTTCTTCGGTATAGATGAAATCCATGCGTGTCTTCCTGTCGGATGGCGCGGCGGGCCTACAGGCCCAGCACCAGGCGGGCGATGATGCCCTTCTGCACTTCGGTCGTGCCGCCGTAGATGGACGTCTTGCGCATATCGGCATAGCCCGCGCCCGACGCCGCGGCCATCGCCGGGCCCGGCCCGTGATCGTCGTGGTCGGCCAGCAGCCAATCCGGGTCGTAGGGCCAGGCGTCCGGCCCCGTCACTTCCATTTGCAGCATGGCCAGATCCTGCTGGATCTCAGACCCGCGAATCTTCAGCACCGAGGCCTCGGGGCCGGGCGTGCCGTCGTTGCTGGACGCTACGCGCAGCAACAACATTTCCAGCGCCATGATGTCGACTTCAATGCGCGAGATACGGTCGTGGAAACGGCTGTCGGCCAGCAAGGGCTTGCCGCGCGATTGCGCTTGCGCCGCCATGTGTTTCAAGATGCCCAGCTCGCGATGGCAATGGCCCAGCCCGGCGATGCCGGTGCGCTCGTGGCCCAACAGGTACTTGGCGTAGGTCCAGCCCTGGTTCTCTTCGCCCACCAGGTTTTCCACCGGTACGCGCACGTCTTCCAGCCAGACTTCATTGACGTCGTGGCCGCCGTCCAGCGTGCGGATGGGGCGCACCGTCACGCCCGGCGCGCGCATGTCCAGCAGCAGCATCGAGATGCCGCGTTGCGCGCGCGCGTCGGGGTCGGTGCGGGCCAGGCAGAACATCCAGTCGGCGTATTGCGCCAGCGTGGTCCAGGTTTTCTGACCGTTGACAACGTAATCATCGCCATCGCGCACGGCGCGTGTTTTCAGCGACGCCAGGTCCGACCCCGAACCCGGTTCGGAATAGCCCTGGCACCACCAATCCTGCACCCGAGGGATGCGCGGCAAAAAGCGCGATTGTTGTTGCGCGCTGCCGTATTTCATCAGCACGGGGCCGATCATCGACAAGCCGAACGGCAGCAGGCGCGGCGCGCCAGCCTTGAAGCATTCCACCTCGAAGATCAGGCGCTGCAAGGCGTTCCAGCCGGTGCCGCCGTGCTCTACCGGCCAGTTCGGCGCGCCCCAGCCCTGGTCCGCCAGGATGTTGTGCCAGCGCACGTAGTCGTCGCGTTCCAGCCGCTGATGGCGCAACACCTTGTCTCGGATGTCGGCGGGCAGGCGGGTGGCGGCAAACGCGCGCACCTCGTCGCGGAATTGGCGCTCTTGCGGCGTCCAGGTCAGGTTCATGGTCTACCTCCTTTGCCCGGTATCTAGCCATGGCGCGGGCAGCCCCACAATCTGCCTCTTCCGAAGACCGGCTTCGCGCTGGATGTAGGGCAACCCCTGGACGGCGCGAGCGGCCCACTACCGCTTCGCAAAAGGCCTGCTTCAGCAATGAAGAATGGCAGAACCTTGGCGCAGTACCGACACTAGCAGCCGTCATCCACTGGAATCCCATCGCACCATGACTGTTTCCGATCACAAGGAAGGCGTGTCGCAGGGCGTCGAGGCGCAGTACCGCCAGGCGCTCGACCAGGGCCGCTTTCTTATCCAGCACTGTGGCGGTTGCGACCGCGCGGTGTTCTATCCCCGCACGGTCTGCCCGCATTGCGGCGCGGACAAGCTGGCCTTCACGCCGGCCGACGGACGCGGCACCGTTTATTCCACCACCGTTGTGCGCCGCAAGCCCGAGGCGGGCGGCGACTACAACGTGGCGCTGATCGACCTGCACGAAGGCGTGCGCATGATGAGCCGCGTTGAAGGCGTTGCGCCGGCCGACGTGCGCATCGGCATGGCCGTGCGCGCCCGTGTGATCCAACAGGACGGCCACGGCCTGGTGGTCTTTGACGCTAAGCAGGAGGCGGCATGACGCTTAACGATTTGCGCGGCGCGGTGGCCGTGGCCGGCGTCGGCCATGCGGGCCTGGGACAGGCCAACGGCTTTACCGAAATGGAAATCCTGGTGCAGGCGGCGCAGCGCGCCGTGGCCGACGCGGGCCTGACCCTGCGCGACATTGACGGCATCTGCACCGCCAGCGTGGCCGCGCCGATGTGGGCCATGCCGGTGATCGAACACCTGGGCATCCGCCCCACCTTCATCGACAGCACCATGCTGGGCGGCTCCAGCTTCGTCGCGCACCTGTTGCCGGCCATGCACGCGCTGGCGTCCGGCCAGTGCAACGCCGTGCTGGTCTGCTATGGCAGCACGCAGCGCACGTCGACCCTGAGCCGCGCCGAAGTGGGCCGCGTGCGCAAGCAGTTCGACCCGCAACCCTATGAAACCCCTTACGACCCGCTCAGCCCGCTGTCGTCATACGCGCTGGCGGCGGCGCGCCACATGCACCAGTACGGCACGCGCCGCGAGCATCTGGCGCAGGTGGCGTTGGCGGCCAACCAATGGGCGCAGTTGAACCCCGAGGCGCAGTTGCGCCAACCCACGACGCTGGATGAAATTCTGTCGGCGCGCATGGTGTCTGACCCCTTGAGCGTGCGCGACTGCTGCCTGGTCACCGACGGGGCGGGCGCTTTTGTGCTGGTGCGCGCCGACCGCGCGCGCGACTTGCCGCGTCCACCTGTCTACGTACTGGGCAACGCCACCGCCGTGTGGAACCGGCAGATCTCGTCCATGCACGACCTGACGGTGACGGCCGCCGCGCAGTCGGGCAAGCAGGCCTTCGACATGGCCGGCGTGTCGCCGCGCGATATCGACGTGGTCGAACTCTACGACGCCTTCACCATCAACACTTTGCTGTTCCTGGAGGACCTGGGCTTTTGCGCCAAGGGCGAATCCAAGGACTTCATCGCGGATGGCGCGATTGCGCCGGGCGGCAGGCTGCCCGTCAACACCAATGGCGGCGGTTTGTGCTGCGTGCATCCCGGCATGTACGGCGTCTTCATCATGATTGAAGCCGTGCGGCAATTGCGTGGGGAATGCGGCGACCGGCAGGTGGCCGACGCGCAGCTGGCGCTGGTGCACGGCAACGGCGGCACGCTGTCCAGCCAGTCCACCGCCATCCTGGGCACCCAGGCCACGCTGTGATCCCGGCTGTGATCCCGGCTTTGATCGACTCACCCGCACTTTGACTGACACGCCACCTTCGATGTCTCAAGCAGAAACCCTTACCCGCATCCATGAACTGCTGGCCCGGCAAGCGCGCCGGCAACCCGACGCCATCGTGCTGTACGAAGAAGGCGGCGGCACCGTCACCTATGCGCAGCTATGGCAGCGTGTACAGGCCGTGGCCGACTGGCTGCGCGGGCAAGGCGTGCAGCCCGGCCATCGTGTGCTGATGGTGGGCGAAAACTGCACCGCGATGATCGCCGCGCTATTCGGATGCGGCGTGGTGGGCGCGTGGCCGGTGGGCGTGAACGCGCGGCTGTCCGGCCGCGAAGTGGACAACATCCGCCAGCACGCGCAGCCTGAAGTGCTGCTGTACACCACGGGCGTGTCGTCCGCCGCCGCCGCGCATGCCGCTGACGCCCGCGCGGTGGATGCGGACCCTGCCGTGTGGGGGCCGGGCGTGCAGGCCGCGCGCGCCGCCACGCCCACCGCTGCTGAAACCGATGCGCTGGCCTCGGAAGTGGCCACCGTCATCTATACGTCGGGCACCACGGGCGCGCCCAAGGGCGTGCTGGTGCCGCATCGCGGCCTGCTGCATTTTGCGCGCGTGTCGGCAGCGTCGCGGCGCTTGACACCGCATGACATCGGCTACGCGGCGTTGCCCATGTCGCACATCTTCGGCATCGCCACGGTGCTGATGGCCACGGTGCACGCGGGCGCCAGCCTGGTGCTGCGCAGCCGCTTCGACGCCGACGACGCCTTCAAGGCGCTGGCGCATCCCGGCGTCAGCATCCTGCAAGGCGTGCCCACCATGTTCAGCCGCATGATGGCCGTGGCGCCACCGCGCGCCGAGCTGCGCGCCCCCGCCCTGCGCTATCTGTACACCGGCGGCGCTGCGCTGGACCCCACATTGAAACGCGACGCCGAACGCTACTTTGGCGTGGCGATGCATCACGGCTACGGCATCACCGAATACGCGGGCTCCATGTTCATCACGCGCATCGATGAGCCGCGCGATGACTGCTCAGCCGGCTACGCGGTAGACGGCGTGGAAATGCGCCTGGGCAGCCCCGACGCGGGCGCGCCGAAACCCGGCCAACGTGGCGACATCCTGATCCGAGGCCCCGGCGTCATGCTGGGCTACTACCGCAATCCCGAACAGACCGAGCAAGCGCTGCTGCCCGGCGACTGGCTCAACACCGGCGACATCGGTTATGTGGACGACAGCGGCGCGTTGTTCATCGCCGGCCGCTCCAAGGACTTGATCATCCGCTCGGGCTTCAACGTCTATCCCATCGAAGTGGAATCGGTGATCAACGCGTTCCCGGGCGTGCGCCTGTCCGCCGTGGTCGGTCGCAACATAGCCGACCAGAACGAAGAGGTGATCGCGTTCGTCGAACCGCTACCGGGCGCACGCGTCGACACCGACCTCTTGATGTTGCACCTGCGCGCCCAGCTGGCGCCGTACAAGCGGCCCGCGCGCATCATTTCCATCGACACGATTCCCACGACCGTCAGCGGCAAGATCCTCAAGCAACCGCTGAAAGAAAGGCTGGCGTAGGCGCGGACCCGCTGTTCCGCTCCACGACCGGCCACCTATACACAAGGAGACAACAGCGTGAAACTCAAGACCCTTTTTGCCGTGGCCGCCGCCACGGCCGCCTTCGCCATGGCGTCCAGCGCCGGCGCGCAGACGTACCCCGACCGCCCCATCCGCCTGCTGGTGGGCTACGCGCCCGGCGGCCCCGTGGACACCACAGCCCGCGTCTTTGCCAAATACCTGGGCGACAAGCTGGGCCAGACCGTCGTCGTGGAAAACCGCGCGGGCGCCAGCGGCATGATCGCCTCTGACGCCACCGCCAAGGCCACGCCCGACGGCTACCTGCTGGGCTTTGCCGCCAGCCCCACGCTGACCATGTCGCCGCTGGTCCAGCGCAGCACGCTGTTCGACCCGCGCCACGACTTCTCATTGATCGGGCTGGTGGTCGATTACGCCAACGTGCTGTTGATCGGCCCGCAGATTCCCGCCAAGAACGTAGGCGAGCTGGTCAGCTACGCGCGCTCGCACCCCGATGCCGTGTCGTTCGGATCCGCCGGCATCGGCGCGTCCAACCACTTGTCGGCCGAACTGCTTAAAAAGCAGGCCGATGCGTCGATGCTGCACGTGCCGTATCGCGGCAACTCGCCCGCCATGATGGACGTGATCAGCGGCAAGGTGACCTTCATGTTCGACATCACCAGCACCGCAATCCCATTCATCAAAAGCGGCAAGGCCCGCGCGCTGGCCGTCACGTCCAAGACCCGTAACCCCGAACTGCCCGACGTGCCCACCATGATCGAAGCCGGCATGAAGGACTACGAGGTGGTGGGCTGGTACGCGCTGGTCGGCCCCAAGAAGTTGCCCGACGCCGTTTCGGCCCGCCTGACCCGCGCGCTGCAAGACGTGTCCAAAGACCCCGCGTTCCGCAAAGCCATGACCGAAGGCGGCTACACCATCAACACGGGCGACTCCGCCGCCCTGCAATCCCGCATCGACCGCGAGTACGCCTTGTGGTCGGACGTTATCCAAAGCGCCAACATCCAGGCCAACTGACCCTTACCGGAGCCCACTGATGCCCGCCCCGCTTGCGCTACGCGCCCAGACCCGCCTGCCGATCATCGGCGCCCCCATGTTTCTGGTCTCTGGGCCCGAGCTGGTCGTGGCGCAATGCGCGGCCGGCATCATCGGCACCTTTCCCTCCCTGAACGCTCGTCCGCAAGAACAGTTGCAAGACTGGATCACGCGCATTGAAGACGGGCTGGCAGCCAAACGCCGCGCCCATCCGCACGCCAAGGTGGCGCCCTACGGCGTGAACCTGATCATCCACCCCAGCAACCCGCGCTGGCAGGGCGACCTGGCGATCTGCGCCGAACGCCGCGTGCCGCTCATCATCACGTCGCTGCACGCGCCCGAAGCGGTGGTGCGGGCGGTGCACCCTTACGGCGGGCTGGTCTATCACGACGTCACCAACGTGCGGCATGCCAAGCGCGCGTTGGAGGCGGGCGTGGACGGCTTGATCCTGGTAGCGGCGGGCGCGGGCGGCCACGCCGGCCAGGTCAATCCGATTGCGCTGGTCAACGAAATCCGTGCGTTCTACGACGGCCCTTTGGCGCTATCGGGCTGTATCAGCCATGGCAAGGACGTGCTGGCCGCGCAGGTGCTGGGCTGCGACTTCGCCTACATGGGCACGCGCTTCATCGCCACGCAGGAATCGCTGGCAAACGACGCCTACCGCGAGATGGTGCTGCAAGCGCAAGCAGCCGACGTGACCTACACGCCTTACTTTTCGGGCGTGCCCGCGAACTACCTGTCGGCCAGCATTCTGGCGGCGGGCCTGGACCCGGTGGCGTTGGCGAAGAACGGCGAAGCGCCGCCCGCCAACATGGACAAGAACTCGCGGCCCAAGGCGTGGAAGGATGTTTGGAGCGCCGGCCAGGGGGTAGGGGCGGCGCAGGAAACTCTGTCCATCGCGACGCTGGTGGATCAGCTGGAAGCCGAATATCTCAGCGCGCGCGCGGCGTTGGTGGCGGTAGCGGGCTAGCGTGTAGCGGCGGCATCACTTCTCCGACTCCCCCAACAAATCCATACTCGGCCCGCCAGCGATGAACTGATCCAGCAGGCGCTTCTCGGCCGCAATTTTCTCCGGGTCCACATACCGAGCGGGTGGCGGGGCGTTACGCGCGCTTTCTTGCGTCAGTTCCGCAAACCGCTGCAGAAACTCCGGTGACGGCGCTTCGCTCAAGGTACGGGTTTGCGGGCGCAGCTTCACGCCGAAGGGATCGTTGGCCGGCTTCTGGCCCGGCGTCGGCGAACTGATGGTGATCACCGTTACCCGGTCGTCACGGCGCAGCGGGACGATGGCGCTGGTGTCGGCGTTCAGATAGCTGGCCATGGTGGCTAGCGCAATTCCCACAAAGGGAGACGCCGCACCCGTGTCGCCCAGGCGTTGCGTCAGGTCGTAGCTTTGGTCCGAAGCCAGCAGGTCGAGCGAGCTGTCGGCCATCTGTAAAGCGGGAAGCAGATCGGCCAGGGCGGAACGGTTCAAGCCTGCGTCGTAGAAGACTCGCGTGGGCGCGTGGGCCAGAGGCGTCACGGCCTGCGTCCAGGCGTTTGCCATTGCCGCATGACGTGCGTCGCCTTTCAGGGGAATGCCGTCGGATTGCAGCGAGACTTCGACCGGACGGTGCAACCGGGCCAACGGTGTCAGGCGGTCCCATTGCTGGAAGCCGCGCTCGGTGATGGGTTGAGGGAACCAGGGGCTGGGTTGAAAGGAGTATGGCGGGTTGCGGCGCCAGCCGGTGAAGGCGGGGTCAATGTCGTTCTTGTGCGGTTTGGTGTATTTGGCAAAGCCGCGCAACCAGTCCAGGCGCTCGGGGCGGGCAAAGACGATGGCGGTAACGGCGTCTGTCAGCTCGCCGGGTTGGCGGGGACCAGTCGCCACACCCTTGCGCTTGTCATTGCGACTGCCCATTGCATAGAACATGCCAAAGCCGTCGACGGCATAAACCAGCAGCGCGGGCATATCGGGGTTCTTTTCGAAGACACTGAACAGATACTTCACGAACTCTTCCGGCGTACTGTTGCAAATAACGCCGGGTCTGAGCGGCTTACTTCGATGCCAATGCAATCCCGCAGGCCCCATCGTTCGGTCGGCCATCCCGTTGAGGGAAATAGACGCTCTTTCTGGAGAAAAGCGCAGTCGGGGCACCGTCGGGTCGTAATCGCGCACAACCGTCAAGGTGGGAATGGCCCAACGTTCAGGAAAGCCGCGCAGCGCCAACTCCAATGCGTTGGCCTTACGCTGCGCCCAGGCCATGTCCTTATCTTCCGCTATGGTTGGATAGAACGCAGGGTCCATCTGCAACGCGGTCCCGACCTGCAATGCGTCGGATTGTGAAGAGTTCTGTTGTAGCAGTTGTGCCCACACCTGACCTTGTCGATAGACGTCCAAGCTCAAGCCAACGCGGATGATGTCCAACGTCTCCAGGCGTGGGGACGAGGAGGGCGCAGCGAAAATAGGCATCACAACTCCGGGGGCTTGCGGAATGGGGTCAACGGGAATCCACGCATCAGGCGCTGGGGGAAATTCGCAAGCCACGCCCTTCCACTCGGAGGACTCCCTTGAACTTTCGGTGTCGGCGCGTACCTCTTGCTGAAACGTAGCAGCCAACAAAAAGGCCATAGCGCAAGATATGAACTTCATCCCGGCTCCCCGTCCCCAGCCGTGAGATCGCGGCCAGCATCTCTGTCCTTTCGGGTCTGCGTAGACACCAAGGTGGGTAACTTCATTTGATGGATCGAGGCAGGCAAGCTGCCTCCTCCCCTAGTCAACAACTTCCCATCTTCGTCATAGACCGCAACTCGCCGACTTCGATAGAGGTCGGTAGCATTGATGAGTTCGAGATTCTCGGAGCTTTCGTTTCTGTAGTAATCCAAGGTTGCCTCGTCCGGCAGTGCCGCGTCGTTCTCTTTGCTAGCGTTTGGTTCCACATCGAACTCCACCCAAGCCATCCTCCAATCCGCCACCCGACACAAATACGCATAGAACGGCTCATCATCAATACTGCGTGCCTGCCCTATCGCCAGGTCGTACGCCATCGCGCGTTGGCTATGCATCGAATTCGCGGGGATTGATGAATGAAAGGAGAGCGGGCTTTGCTCGTCCACCCCCGCGTCCATTCTTCGCCGACGCGCCTCGTTCGGGCTTTCCTGATATGTCACGTTAAAGCGGCGCCCGCCCACGTGGTCGACCCCGGTGATCCGGTGCCAGTCCGCTGCCCAATCGTTGTTTTCCGGTGCGGTGTACGGGTTGCGCAGCGGGTCGTTCAAACCCGTGAGTTCGGCTTCAAGCAATGGCGCATACGCCATGCTTGCACTGCGGGAGCTATAGGTTTGCGGGACCGGTCCGGCGCTTTCCGGTAAGGTCACCACGCGGGTACCCGCCACACGTATTCCCTTTTTCGTAATGGCAATCGATGCATCAATCGGATCATCCGGCGCGTGTACCGGTGCAATACCCGCCGATGCCTGCTCGGCCATTACCACCCCGCCCGACCTGAAGTCCGCCAGAAACGGCTGCGGCAGGGCTGGCGCGTTGATGGGCACCGACTGGCCAGGCGCGAAGTCGGCGTTGGCCGCCCATCGCTGCGGCAGGCCCATGCCCGCACCCTCCCAGGTGCTTTCATGCTGTCGGCGCAAGACGTAGTCCTGCGTTGGCGGCAAACCAATGGGTTGGCTCTCGCCGTCCCGCGCTCGCATGGTGAATACGCGTTGATGAAAATGGCTACCCAGTGCGGACAATCCGGGGCCGTAAATATCACCCACCCACTGCTTCGCCATGTTGCCCACCATCGTGGGCACGAAATCCACCATCGTCCTTGGCTTGTGCGCAGGCATGGCCTGGTAAGTCAAGGTGTCGGCAATGCCTTGCCAGCCGATACCCTGCACATTGCGCATGCCGACGGTTTTGTCCTCGGGAGAGAAGTAGAGGAACACGCGGCCGCGATTGTCACGCTCGGAAAAGGCAACGTCTTTGCCCTCCAGCGTGGTCTGGCATTGCAAGCCATTCCAACGCAATCCACCGATGCAGGACGGGCTTGAGGGGTCGGCCATCTGAGCGAAGGTGGGCACCGGGTTGGGATTTGCGCCGATGAAGCCGACGATATTCGCAAGCGTTGTCACGCGCGCCTTGGTGGTCTGCTGCGCTTCGGACATCTCCATGCGCTCGAAGCGGGACTCCAGCAGGCTGTATGGCGGGTTCATCATGATGACCGCATCCACGGGGCGCTTGCCTTCGTCCTTGAGCAAGGCGTTGGCCAGCAGGGTGATCAGCGTGCCCTGGCTGTGCCCGACCACGTTGATCGTGTCGTTTTCGCCGGTGGTCTTGCCGCCAGGATGGCGATAGGCGCGAATCATATTCACCAGCATGGCCAGGCGCCTGGCCGCCAGCAGCATGTACTTGCGGCTGGGCGCCATGACCAGTGGGTGGTCGGGCGACCCAAACAAGGGGTTGATCGGCAGCAGGCCCATCAGCTTGCCGGAGAAGCCCTCACCCCACATATCCGGGATGGAAGTCGTGGCGTTCGCGAACATCCCGCCCTGCTTGATGCCGTCTTTGTCGAGCCTGTTGTGGTAGCGGTCCAGCCATTCTCCGTGCTCGGTCTTCTTGTCGATGTATTGCTCTTCTTCGCGAAAGCCCCAATAGAACGGGATGACGACACTGCGCGACGCGCCGCCGAACTTGCCGGCGGATGCTCGGCGGCGATAGTAGACGGCGTCAGGATTGGGCGCCGCGCCCTGATCCTCGGCGGGCAATCGGTAACTGGCGGGATTCAGCGCGGCGCAGCTTCTGCTGCCGTCCGCGGCCTTCAAATGATCCAGGCGCTCATTCAAGCCCACGCAGATGCCGGTTTCCAGGTCGTCATACACGCCGGCCAGATCATTCACTCCGTGAATCAGAATCACCACGCAGGGCTTTGCCTGTTGTACCCGCACGATCGCAGGGCGCGCGCCGGGCAACAGCAGCGCCTCGGGCTGGCCCGTCAATGGGACAGAATGTGTTGCCATGAAACCTCCTTGGTCGAAGTGAATTGGCCCGCTGGCAGCCCGGCCAATCGCATCACGGCCCACCCCCCGGCCGCGT
This sequence comes from Achromobacter sp. B7, assembly GCF_003600685.1. Classification (NCBI taxonomy): domain Bacteria; kingdom Pseudomonadati; phylum Pseudomonadota; class Betaproteobacteria; order Burkholderiales; family Alcaligenaceae; genus Achromobacter; species Achromobacter sp. B7. The sequence continues at coordinate 879,698 of NZ_CP032084.1, read as the reverse complement.
CAATAGGCGTCGTGCACAGTCAGCGTCGCGATGTGCATTGCGTCGCTTTGCACCAACTGCGTCGCGCCTTGCGCGTCGGTGACGCCTTGCACGGTTTCGCCATTGTTCAACGTGATCGTGTAGCGGCGGTGGGCCACCGGGCGCACACCGTCCGGCAGGGTCACGATGAATTTTCGTTGGGTCTGGCCAAGGTCAAACCGGGGGAGTTCCGCTGCCAGGCTGGCCGCCCCCAACATCTGGTGGCTGGCCGCCTTGACCGTGAACGCGCCGGGGCAGCCGAACTCAATCGCGCCATCCTGCATCTTGATGTAGGCCCCGCCGCACAACAGCGTGATGTGCTTGTCGGCAACCGCCAGGACATGCGCGTCGGCCGAGGAAATTTCAACGCTTTTTTCGGCCTGCACGCGCACGCTGCCATGTTGCGCCTGCAACAGCATCTGGCCTTGGTGGGCGATGTGCCGCATATCCCCGCTTTGTGTGAAGAGGCTGATTCCCTGCCCCGCATTCATAACGACGGATTGCCCCGCCGTCAGGTGCAGGTTCTTCTGCGCGACGGTATCCGCGTTGCCGCCCGCTGCCAGGGTGATTGACGCCGGCGTCCCCACGGCAATGCCCGCCGGGCTGCTCAACCCAATAACGGGTTGGCCGCCGTTGCTGCCCCCGGCTTCGTCGTTGGCGCCATGTCCAAGGTCCCGCACGTTGTCCGTCAGCTGCTGTTGGCGCGTGGGGTCAAGCGTCAGCGCCTCGTGGCGCGCGGCGTATTCGCCCAGGTTACGGGCCAATTCCAGCGCGCTTTCAAAGCCCTGCACCAGTTCGCTACGGGATAGCTGCCCGCCGTTGGCGTGTGCCTGTCCGTCTGTCGTCAGCAATATCCCCTTTGCCGCGCGCACCGCGCCCTGTCCGTCCGTGCGCAGCTCGAACCCTTCACCACGGGGCGCCCCGCCTTCGGGCCTGGGCTGCGTCAAATAACCCAGATGTAGTTCGGAGGCGGCATGGTCGCTCATCAGCGCCGCGCTGATCTGGGCCAAGGTGTCGTCCAGCCGCAGTTCGTTCGCGCGGTGCCCTTTGTGCTCTTTGGATTTGATGGTGGCAATCGTGTTGTGCCGGGGCAGCGCGTAAGGCGGCAGGTTGGTTGCGCGGAATAGCCGCCCCATGGCAATTGGCTGGTCGCAATCACCGTTCAAGAAATTCACGACGACCTCTTGACCGATACGCGGGACCGCCATATGCCCCCACTGCGCGCCCGCCCAATCCTGCGCCACGCGTATCCAGCACGAGCTGTGTTCGTTGTTGCGGCCGAGGCGGTCCCAGGGAAATTGCACTTTTATCCTGCCAAACTCGTCGCAGAAGATTTCTTCGTTGGGCGGGCCGACAACGGTGGCCGTTTGCGGGCCATCGATGCACGGTCTGCCGCGGGGCGACGGCTTCCAGTCTGTTTTATCGGGCACAAGTTCAGCCGTGTAGCCGTAGTGCGTGCCTGACTGGGCGTGCGCGCCGTCTTGCTCCTGGCTGACATGCTGAACCCCATGGTGACGCATGCGTACCGGGCGCCACTTGCGGTTCCACTCGTTGCGCGCGTGGCCCTGCAACAAAAAGGCCAGGCCGGGAACAAGGCGCGGGTCGTCGCCTTCGACAGACGCGCTGCAAGCGTCGTTACGCCGCCCCAGCAGGCGGGTCCGGGTAAAGGGCTTGCCCGCCTCATCGCGCTTGTAGCGCCCGGGATAGTCGTAACGCTCGTAGCGGGTGTCCTGATGCGCCTGATCCTCGGCGACAGCGCTGTGTTCCTGCTCGTACCGGGGGTGCGTATAGGTGTAGTCGCGTTGTGTCTGGATGGCGGTACGTACGCGCTCGGTATAGCTAAAGCGCTGCAAGCCGGGCGCGGGCGGGTCGCCGCCGCGGGTGGGGTGGTAGATGACCGGGTCACCCGGGATGTCGTCGTTGAGGGTGATGCGGTCGCCGTGGATCAGACGATGCCCGCCGTCGGAATGCGCGTAGTAATAGAAATAGCCTTCCTCGGCGGCAAGCCTGTCCAGGAAAGCCAGGTCCGTGTCGCCTGCCTGCACGCAATACTCGCGCGGCAGGTGTTCGTGGGTGCTGAACTGTTCGTAGTCGGTGATGCCCTGGCGCTTGATCACGTCGGCCATGATCTCGGGCACGGACAGGTGCTGATAGACGCGCCAATCGGAACATAGGGCGGCACGCGCCAAAGACGGTTCGACCACTGCCCGATAGCGGGTACGGCGAAAGCCGGTAGCGGCTTGTTCAAATTCAGTGACGATGCCGTGTACGTGGCGCGCGGCTTGCGCACCATGCCAGATGGTGAACAAGGCCGCTTCGTCCAGCATGGCGCCGATATCCATGGCGGATGCCGTGCTGGATAGCCACAGCGTCAAGCGATACGATTCCGACAGCGCTTCGTCCAGCGTGAACTCGACAACGTCGAAGGCAACGCCGATCGCACTTGCCTTCACAGGCTCAAAGGTGAAACGGAACGTCGACTGGCTGGGCATGGCAGAGTCCGTAAGGATTTCCTGCCGGGAGCCTAGCCGACCCCACGCCAAACAGATATAGAACAAATCTGAAATGCGGCAGCGCAATCCGAAGCCCCTATCCGGATTCATCAATCTGCCCGATGCGGTCTGCCTTATTTCATCTGCTCTATCTCATCTGCTCTATCTCATCTGCCTTATTCCAGCTTGATATTCGCCGTCTTGATCAGGTCGCGCCATTTCACGATCTCGTCGCGCACGAAGGCGCCGAACTGTTCGGGCGTGCCGGGCTTGGGCTCGGCGCCCGCCGCGATCAAGCTCTTGGCCGTGGCCGGATCGGACAGCACCTTGACCATGTCGGCATTGATGCGCTTGACGATGTCGGGCGGCGTGCCCTTGGGCGCCATCACGCCGCTCCAGGAATAGGCCTCGTAGCCGGGCAGGCCCGACTCGGCGATGGTGGGCACGTCGGGCAGCATGCTGGAACGCGTGGGGTTGCCCACGCCCAGCGCGCGGACCTTGCCGCCCTTCAGGTGCGGCACGGCGGACGGGCCATCGGCGAACATCACCTGCACCTGCCCGCCCAGCAAATCCTGCATGGCCGGCGCGCTGCCGCGATAGGGCACGTGCTGGATGCGGATGCCGGCCATGGCATTGAACAACTCTCCCGCCAGGTGCGTGCCGCCGCCCGTGCCGGACGACCCGAACGACAGCTTGCCCGGGTTCTTCTTGGCGTAGGCGATCAATTCGCTGACGGAGTTCACCGGTAGCGATGCGTTCACCACCAGCACGATGGGAAACACCGCGGCCATGCCCACCGGTACGAAATCGGTGGTGATGTCGTACGTCAGGTTGTTGCGCAGGCTGGGCAGCACCGCGTGATGGATGGATGCGAAAAAGAAGTTGTAGCCATCGGGCTCGGCCTTGGCCGCGAACTGCGCGCCGACGATGCCGCCCGCGCCCGACTTGTTGTCCACCACGGTGGGCACCGACCACATCTGCCCCAGCGGCTGCGTGGTGAAGCGCGCGGTGGTATCCACCGGCCCGCCCGCCGGAAACGGCACGATGAAGGTCACGGCATGGCCGGGCCAGGTGGCGGCGCGTGCGGGCGATGAAAACAAAGTGGGCAGCACGGCCGAGGCGCACGCGGCGCCCAGCCCCGCGATGACGCGGCGGCGTTGAGGATCAATCACTGCGGTCTCCTGGGTCTCGGTGTTGTTCGCGATCAGGCGTTGGATGCTGCCGCCCGCCGCTCTTTTTCTTCGCGTGGGTCGCCTCACGCTTTTTTATTATTTTCCGAGAGCCGGGATTCGCCGCTACACATTTGCAAAAGCCCCTCTTTCGTACCCGCTTCAATGTTCGATCATCGGACAGGAATTTCCCTAAGTCCCGTCGCGCCTACGACATACGCACGAGGGCCGGCTTACGCCGACTGGCCGCGCGCCGCGCGTTGCACGTGTTCGATGAAGCACTCGGCAAAGCTGGGCAGGTCGCGGCCGCGCTGGCGGCACAGCAAGCGGTCGCGCAGCGCCCAGGCGTCTTCCAGCTTCAGCACGTGCAGCGCATCGGGGCGGCTGTAGCGCGCGGCGCAGGCGCGTGGCACCACGGCAATGCCCGCGCCCGCCTCGACCATGCGGCACACCGCTTCGAAGCTGCCCACGTGCACGCGCTGGCACAGGCGCTTGCCCAGGCCGCTGGCAATGTCTTCCAGAAAGGTCTGGATGGCGCTGTCGGGGTGGATGCCCACGAACTGGTAGGCGTCGACCAGGTCCGCGAAGTGCGCGGACTTGGAGGCGGCCAGCGGATGGTCCAGCGACGTCACCACGGTGAGCTCGTCGCGAAACAAGGGCGTGACATCCAGGCCTTCCACGTCGATATTGCCGGCCACCAGCCCCAGGTCACCCGCGCCCGCGCGGATGGCGATGACAATGTCGCCAGAAATTTTCTCTTCGAGCTCGACGTCCACGTCAGGGTTTTCCGCCAGGAACGTGGACAAGGCATCGGCCAGGAACGAATTGGTGGCCGTGGTGTTGGCCAGCAGGCGCAAGCGCCCTTTCAGGCCGCTGGCATAGGGTTGCAGATCGGCGTTCAGGCATTCCAGCTGTCGAAAGACGGCATTAGCGTGCTTGAGCAGCACCTCGCCCGCCGGCGTCAGCGCCACGCCCGTGGCCAGCCGCACCAACAGGCGCGCCTTGAAGGCTTCTTCCATGTGCTTGACCCGGGCGCTTGCCGCCGGCAAGGACAGGAACGTGCGTTCCGCGGCCCGGGTCAGGTTGAGGGTTTCGCCCACGTTCAAGAACAAACGCAGGTCCGTCAGATCATGTCTCATGTTCCACCACGCAGAAGGGGGGCATTTCTAATTTTGAATTCTTCGAATGCCGCCACGAATCTACCATGGGGCATTCCCATGAACCAGACCGGTTGATGCGGAACTGTTTTCCATCGACGGCGCGTGCGCCGCAGCAAAGGAGTCAGGGCAATGAGCGGCATCGTTTCCGGAAAGGTAGTGGTCGTCACCGGCGCGGGCGGAGGCATCGGGCGCAGCATTGCGCTGGCGATGGCCGAGGCGGGCGCCAAGGTGGTGGTGAACGACATCGGAGTGTCGCTGACCGGCGAAGGCGGCGGCGAAGGCCCCGCACAAGCGGTCGTGCGCGAAATCACGGCGGCAGGCGGACAGGCGGTGGCCAACACCGACAGCGTGGCGGCGTACGACAGCGCCAGCCGCGTGGTGCAGACGGCCATCGACGCGTTCGGACGCATTGACGCCGTCGTCAACAACGCGGGCAATCTGCGCGACCGGGTTTTCCACAAGATGAGCGAAGAAGAATGGCGCCAGGTGATCGACGTGCACCTGAACGGTTCGTTCTTCATGAGCCGCGCGGCCGCGCCGTATTTCCGCGAGCAGGAATCGGGCGCGTTCGTGCACATGACATCCACCTCGGGCCTGATCGGCAACTTCGGTCAGGCCAACTACGCGGCCGCGAAGCTGGGCATCGTGGCGCTGTCCAAATCCATCGCGCTGGACATGGCGCGCTACAACGTGCGTTCCAACTGCATCGCGCCCTTTGCCTGGAGCCGCATGACCAGTTCCATTCCGGCGGAAACCGACGAAGAGAAAGCGCGCGTCGAAAAACTGAAGAAGATGGAAGCGGGCAAGGTCGCGCCGATGGCCGTGTTTCTGGCCAGCGACGCGGCGAGCGAAATCACCGCGCAGATCTTCGCGGTGCGCGCCAACGAAATCATGTTGATCAGCCAGCCGCGCCCGCTGCGCACGGTGCACCACAGCGAAGGCTGGACGCCCGAACGCATCGCCGACATCGCCGTGCCTGCCATGCGCAAGCACTTCTACGCGTTGGAGCGTTCGCCCGACGTGATCGACTGGGACCCCATCTGAGACCGCCATGCCGCTGGATTACGCGACCGTAAAGAACTGGCGCTTTGACGAGGTCCGTCAGCGCTACGACCACAAAGACACCATGCTGTACGCGCTGGGCATCGGCTTGGGCCAGGACCCCGAGGACACCCGGCAGCTGCGCTACGTGTACGAAGAAGACCTGCAAGCATTTCCCACGATGGGCGTCGTGCTGGCGTACCCGGGCTTCTGGGTGCGCGATGCGCGCAGCAGCATCGACTGGGTCAAGGTGGTGCACGGCGAACAACGCCTGACCGTGCACGCGCCGCTGCCGCCGGCGGGCCAGGTCACCAGCCGCAGCCGCAACACGCATGTGATCGACAAGGGCGCGGACAAAGGCGCCATCGTCATCACCGAACGCACGCTGCACGGCGAGGACGGCGCCTGCCTGGCCACCTTGCGGCAAAGCACCTTCTGCCGGGGCGACGGCGGCTTTGGCCAGGGCGATGCCAGCCCCGAGCCCCTGCCCGCCGCGCCGCAGGGCGACCCGACCCTGCGCTGCGAAATGCGCATCGCCCCCAATGCCGCACTGTTGTATCGCTTGAACGCCGACCCCAATCCGCTGCATGTCGACCCCGAGGTCGCGCGCCAGGCCGGGTATCCGCGCCCCATCCTGCATGGGCTGTGCTCGTATGGCGTGGTGGCGCACGCCATCGTGAAAAGCTGCTGCGACTACGACGCATCGCGGCTGACCAGTCTGAACACGCGCTTCTCGGCGCCGGTGTATCCCGGTGAAACGCTGCAATGCGACATCTGGCGGCTGCCGGACGGGCAGATCCAGTTCCTGGCGCGCTCGCGCGAACGCAACGTGGTGGTGATGAGCCACGGTACCGCGACGGTGCAATCATGACGCGCGCGCCCGCGCTGGACGGCATCCGCGTGCTGGACCTGTCGCGCATCCTGGCCGGCCCCTGGTGCACGCAGAACCTGGCCGACCTGGGCGCCGACGTCATCAAGATCGAACGCCCGCGCGTGGGCGACGACACGCGCGCCTGGGGGCCGCCGTACCTGAAGGACGGCGACGGCCAGGACACCAGCGAGTCCGCCTATTACCTCAGCGCCAACCGCAACAAGCGTTCGGTGGAAGCGGACATGGCCACGCCCGAAGGCGCGGCGCTGATCCGCGAGCTGGCCGCTGTCAGCGACATCCTGGTCGAAAACTTCAAGGTGGGCGGCCTGGCCAAATACGGGCTGGACTACGACAGCCTGAAGGCCGTCAACCCGCGCCTGATCTACTGCTCGGTCACGGGCTTTGGGCAGGACGGACCCTTTGCACAGCGCCCCGGCTACGACTTCATGATCCAGGGCATGGGCGGGCTGATGAGCATCACCGGCGAACGCGACGACTTGCCCGGCGGCGGCCCGCAGAAGGCGGGCGTGGCGGTGACGGACATCGTCACCGGCATGTACGCCACGGTGGCGATTCTGGCGGCCTTGCAGGAACGGCATCGCAGCGGCTTGGGGCAGCATCTGGACATCGCCCTGTTGGACAGCCACGTGGCATTGTTGGCAAACCAGAATTCCAACTACTTCAACTCGGGCGTGGCCCCCACCCGCGCGGGCAACGCCCACCAGAACGTGGTGCCGTATCAGGCGTTCGCCGCCAGCGACGGCCACCTGATCGTGGCCACGGGCAATGAATCGCAGTACCGCGCGTACTGCCGCGCCATCGGCGTGCCGGAATTGGGCGACGACCCGCGCTTTGCCACGAACCGGTTGCGCGTGACGAACCGCGAAACACTGATCGGCATCCTGACGGCGATCATGCAGGAAGGCCGCCGCGACGACTGGATTGCCAAACTGGAAGCGGTGGGCGTGCCATGCGGCCCGATCAACAATATTGCGCAGGCCTTTGCGCACCCGCAGGCGCAGGCCCGGCAGTTGCGTCGAGACATGCCGCATCCCTTGGGCGGCGTGGCGCCGGTGACGGCCAGCCCATTGCGCTTTTCGGGGTCGCCGGTGGTGTATCGGCGCGCGCCACCGCTGCTGGGCGAACACACGGAGGAAGTGCTGCGCGAGGTGCTGGGCAAATCGCCGGACGCGATAGCAGCGTTCACGAAGGGCACGCGCGGCGCCTAGGCGCCATGCCACGCCGCGTCAAAAAAACGGCCGCTGATTTCTCAGCGGCCGTTTTTATGTCAGCGCGCAACGCTGCGTGGATTACGCCACCGCAACCGGGATCTTCCCGATCTTGGCCTGCCATTCCTTCGGACCCGTCGTGTGGACCGACGTGCCCTTGGCGTCCACCGCCACGGTCACCGGCATGTCCTTCACGTCGAATTCGTAGATGGCTTCCATGCCCAGGTCGGCAAAGCCCAGCACCTTGGCGCCGCGAATGGCCTTGGACACCAAGTAGGCCGCGCCACCCACGGCCATCAGGTAGGCCGAGCCGTGCTTCTTGATGGCTTCGATGGCGACCGGGCCACGTTCGGACTTGCCGATCATCGAGATCAGGCCCGTCTTCTCAAGCATCATGTCAGTGAACTTGTCCATGCGCGTGGCGGTGGTGGGACCGGCGGGGCCGACCACTTCATCGCCCACCGGATCCACCGGGCCCACGTAATAGATCACGCGGTTGGTGAAGTCCACCGGCAGCGGCTCGCCCTTGGCCAGCATGTCCTGGATGCGCTTGTGCGCGGCGTCGCGGCCGGTCAGCATCTTGCCCGACAGCAGCAGCGTCTGACCCGGCTTCCAGCTGGCCACTTCTTCCTTGGTCAGCGTGTTCAGGTCGACTTGCTTGGACTTGTTGTAGTCCGGCGCCCAATGCACTTCGGGCCATTCGGACAGCGACGGCGGGTCCAGGCGCGCGGGGCCCGTGCCGTCCAGTTCAAAGTGCGCGTGACGCGTGGCGGCGCAGTTCGGGATCATGGCAACCGGCTTGGACGCGGCGTGCGTGGGGAAGGTGCTGATCTTGACGTCCAGCACGGTCGTCAGGCCGCCCAGGCCCTGCGCGCCGATACCCAGCGCGTTGACCTTTTCGTACAGCTCGATACGCAGCTCTTCCAGCTTGTTCTGCGGGCCACGGGCCAGCAGTTCGTACATGTCGATGTCTTCCATCAACGACTGCTTGGCCATCAGCATGGCCTTTTCAGCGGTGCCGCCAACGCCGATGCCCAGCATGCCCGGCGGGCACCAGCCGGCGCCCATCGTCGGGACGGTTTTCAGCACCCAGTCCACCAGCGAGTCGCTGGGGTTCAGCATGGCGAACTTGGATTTGTTTTCAGAACCGCCGCCCTTGGAAGCGATCTGCACGTCGACCTTGTCGCCCTGGACCAGTTCGACGTGCAGGATACAGGGCGTGTTGTCGCGCGTGTTCTTGCGGGCGAACAGCGGGTCGTCCAGCACGGAGGCGCGCAGCGGATTGTCCGGGTTCAGGTAGCCACGGCGCACGCCTTCGTCACACAGTTCCTGCAAGGTGCGCTTGGTGTCAAAGCGCACGCTCATGCCGATCTTCAGGAAGACGTTGACGATGCCGGTGTCCTGGCACAGCGGACGCTTGCCTTCGGCGCACATGCGGGAATTGGTCAGGATCTGCGCCATCGCGTCACGCGCGGCGGGGCTTTCCTCGCGCTCGTACGCGCGGGCCAGATGGCGGATGTAGTCGACGGGATGGTAGTAGCTGATGAACTGAATGCCATCGGCTATCGACTGGATGAAGTCTTCTTCTTTAATGATGACGGACATGGCGATTTGCGGGTCTAGATGGAAAACTGGATATTGAAAACGCGGCTGGCGGGTGAAGCTAACCACAAGGGAGCACAGATCGTTATTGTTGCCCGGCCGCCTTGAAAGGCGGCCGGAGATACTCATTACTTGCCTTGCCAGACCGGCTTGCGCTTTTCAGCGAAAGCGGTCGCGCCTTCCTTGGCGTCGGCCGACGAAAAGATATGGGCGATCAACGGGCGTTGGCGGTCGAACATGCCGTCCTGTTCCCAATCAACGGCCTGCGACACGATGCTCTTGGCGGTCTGCACGGCCAGCGGGCCGTTTTCAACAATGGCGCGCGCCAGTTCCAGCGCGCCGGCCAATGCGCCGCCCGGCTCGGTCAGGCGGTTGACCAGGCCGAACGAGTAAGCGCGTTCAGCCGTCAGCATTTCGCCCGTCAAGATCACTTCCATGGCAATGTGGTACGGCAGGCGGCGCGGCAGGCGCAGCATGCCGCCGGCGCCTGCCACCAGGCCGCGCTTGACTTCCGGCAGGCCGAATTTGGCGTTGTTGGCGGCCACGATCAGGTCGGAAGCCAAGGCCATTTCGCAGCCACCGGCCAGCGCGTAGCCTTCCACGGCGGCGATCAGCGGCTTCTTGGGCGGGCGTTCGTTCAGGCCGGCAAAACCACGGCCTTCAACGTAGGGGCGCTGCCCGGATTTGGCGAATGCCTTCAAGTCCATGCCCGACGAGAACGTGCCGCCGCCACCCGTCAGGATGCCGATGCGGATGTCGTCGCGGCTGTCCAGCTGGTCCAGCGCGGCGGCCATGGCCTGGGCGGTTTCCAGGTTGATGGCGTTCTTGGCTTCGGGGCGGTTGATCGTGATGATCTGGATGCCGTCGGTGACTTCCACCGTGATCAGGTCTGACATAGGACTGCTCCTTCCGGGATTTCTCGGAATCGGGTTCCGGGTTTTATATAAGACTTGGGACGTAACCCGGAATCATACGACCATTGGTTTGCAGGCGCAGCGAGGCCGCCCCCAAGCGTCCGCCAGGGGCACACCTGGCCCGCCCGGGGGATGCCGTCCGGACATAGATGTAACCGCGCGGCGGCGCCCGCCAAACGGGACGGCCCCGGGCCAGTTAAAATGCCCGGTTTCCCACGCCCACGGCAGGCCTTGCCCGGCGGTCGAATTCCAAGAATCCTATGCTCACCTTTCAGCAAATCATCCTTACGCTCCAGGAATACTGGGACAAGCAGGGTTGCGCCCTGCTGCAACCCTACGACATGGAAGTCGGCGCCGGTACCTCGCACACGGCCACGTTCCTGCGCGCGATCGGCCCGGAGCCGTGGCGCGCCGCCTACGTACAGCCCTCGCGCCGCCCCAAGGATGGCCGCTACGGCGAAAACCCCAATCGTCTCCAGCACTATTACCAGTACCAGGTGGTGCTCAAGCCCGCGCCGCCCGACATCCTGGACCTGTACATCGGTTCGCTGAAGGCGCTGGGCATCGACCCCACCCAACACGACATCCGCTTTGTGGAAGACGACTGGGAAAATCCCACGCTGGGCGCCTGGGGCCTGGGCTGGGAGGTCTGGCTGAACGGCATGGAAGTCACGCAATTCACGTACTTCCAGCAGGTGGGCGGGCTGGATTGCACCCCCACCACCGGTGAAATCACCTACGGCCTGGAACGCCTGGCCATGTACCTGCAAGACGTGCAAAGCGTCTACGACCTGATCTGGACCGAAGGCGCCAACGGCAACCGCGTGCTGTACCGCGACGTGTTCCACCAGAACGAGGTCGAGCAGTCGACCTACAACTTCGAGCACTCGTCGGCCGACATGCTGTTTGCGCACTTCAACGACTACGAAGCCGAGGCCAAGCGCCTGATGGAAGTGCCCCTGGCGCTGCCGGCCTACGAGGCCGCGCTGAAAGCCGCGCACACCTTCAACATGCTGGACGCGCGCGGCGCGATCAGCGTGACCGAGCGCGCCGCCTACATCGGCCGCATCCGCAACCTGTCGCGCGCCGTCGCGCAGGCTTATTTCGATTCCCGCGAACGACTGGGCTTTCCCATGCTGCGCCGCAACCAGGCCGCCGGGGAGGCAGCATAAATGACGACGAACATCCGCCCCCTGCTGGTCGAACTGCTGACCGAAGAACTGCCGCCCAAGGCCCTGCAAAAGCTGGGCCAGGCCTTTGCCGAAGGCGTGCGCGCCACGCTGGAACGCCACGGCCTGTTGGCCGACGGCTGCGCCGTGACCGCGTATTCCACGCCGCGCCGGCTGGCCGTGCATCTGTCCGCCGTGCTGGCGCAGGCGCCCGACCAGCCCTATGCCGAAAAGCTGATGCCCGCCAAGATCGGCCTGACCGAAGACGGCAAGGCCACGCCCGCACTGCAAAAGAAGCTGGCCGCCAAGGGCCTGGAAAACATAGACCTGTCCACGCTGGACCGCGAGTCCGACGGCAAGCAGGACTACCTGGTTGCCCGCGGCACCGCCACCGGTTCGTCGCTGGCTGCCGGTTTGCAGGAAGGCATCGACACGGCGTTGAACAGCCTGCCGATTCCCAAGGTGATGCGCTATCAGCTGGCCGACGGCGTCACCACCGTCAAGTTCGTGCGCCCGGCGCATGGCCTGGTCGCCCTGTTCGGCGCCGACGTGGTGCCCGTGTCCACGCTGGGCATGCAGGCCGGCCGCGACACGCTGGGCCACCGCTTCATGTCCGCCGGTCCGGTCTCGTTTGTCGATGCCGATTCCTACGCCGCCACGCTGGCGGAAAAAGGCCGCGTCGTGGCGTCCTTCGAAGGCCGCCGCGATGAGATCCAGCGTCAGTTGCTGGACCACGCCGGCCGCCTGTCGGCCACGCTGGGCGATGACCCGGAAGTGGCCGCGCTGCTGGACGAAGTGACGGCGCTGGTCGAACACCCCACCGTGTACGTGGGCCAGTTTGAAGAGCAGTTCCTGCAAGTGCCGCAGGAATGCCTGATCCTGACCATGCGGCTGAACCAGAAGTACTTCCCGCTGTTCGACCCGGCCACCGGCCGCCTGACGCACCGCTTCCTGATCGTGAGCAACATGCACACGGACAACCCGGTGAATATCGTCGAAGGCAACCAGCGCGTGGTCCGCCCGCGCCTGGCGGATGCGCAGTTCTTCTTCGAAACCGATCGCAAGACGCCGCTGGCTTCGCGCGTGGAGCAGCTGGGTTCCATCGTTTATCACAACAAGCTGGGCACCCAGCTTGAACGCGTCGAACGCGTGCGCGCCATCGCGCGTGGCGTGGCCGAGCAACTGGGCGGCGACGTTGCCGCCGCCGACCGCGCCGCCATGCTGGCCAAGGCCGACCTGGGTTCGAACATGGTGGGCGAATTCCCCGAGCTGCAAGGCATCATGGGCGCTTACTACGCAGCCGGCGATGGTGAGCCGGACAGCGTCGTGCAAGCGCTGCGCACGCAATACCGCAACCGCTACGACGCCCCCGTCACGCCAGACACGCTGACCGCCGCCACGCTGTTCATCGCCGAGCGCGTGGAAACGATGGTCGGCATCTGGGCCATCGGCCTGGCGCCCACGGGCGAGCGCGACCCCTTCGGCCTGCGCCGCGCGGCGCTGGGCCTGATCAGCGCGTTTGAACAACTGGCGGCCGGCGGCTGGCTGAAGGTCAGCCAGGACGGCCCGCTGTCGCTCGACGGCCTGTTGACCCTGGCCGCCGGCACCTTCCCCGCCGGGAAGATTCCGGCCGACACGCTGGCCGAAGTGCGCACCTTCATCTACGAGCGCTATCGCAACCAGCTCATCAACGACTTCGACCGCAACGCGGTGGAAGCCGTGATTGCGCTGACGCCGCCGCTGCATCAGGTGGCCGAACGCGTGCGCGCCGCCGCCGCATTCGCGCAACTGCCCGAAGCCGCCAGCCTGGCCGCCGCCAACAAGCGTATCGGCAACCTGCTGAAAAAGGCCGAGGGCGAGATCGGTTCGGTGAACGACGCCGCGCTGGTGGAACCGGCTGAAAAGGCCTTGGCCGCCACGGTCGCCACGCTGCGCCCGCAAGCCGAAGCCCAGTTGGCCGCCGGCGACTTTGCCGGCAGCCTGTCCACGCTGGCGCAAGCCCGCGAACCGGTGGACGCCTTCTTTGCCGACGTCATGGTCATGGCCGAAGACCCGGCCGTGCGCGCCAACCGGCTGGCGTTGTTGAGCCAGCTGCATGGCCTGATGAACCAGGTGGCCGACATTTCCAGGCTGGCACAGTGAAACTGATCATCCTAGACCGCGACGGCGTCATCAATCAGGACAGCGATGCGTTCGTCAAGAATCCCGACGAATGGATCGCCCTGCCCGGCAGCCTGCAAGCCATTGCGCGGCTGACGCAGGCCGACTGGAAAGTGGTGGTGGCCAGCAACCAGTCGGGCCTGGCGCGCGGCCTGTTCGACATGGACACGCTGACCGCCATCCACACCAAGATGCGGCGCGAACTGGCCGCCGTGGGCGGCACGATCGACGCCGTGTTCCTGTGCCCGCACGGGCCGGATGACAACTGCACCTGCCGCAAGCCGCGCCCGGGCCTGTTCGAACAGATCGGCCATCGCTACGACATCAGCCTGGCCGGCGTGCCGGCGGTGGGCGATTCGCTGCGCGATCTGCAAGCGTCGGCGGCCGTGGGCTGCGCGCCGTGGTTGGTGCACACCGGCAACGGCAAGAAGACGCTGGCCAAGGGCGGCCTGCCCGAGAACACCGGGGTCTGCGAAGACCTGTCGGCCGTGGTCGACATTCTGCTTCAGGACAATTGATTCAATGGCCCGGCTACGTTCGCTGCTGTATTTCCTGTTCCTGGCCATCACGGTCATTCCCTACGCGTTCCTGTGCATCCTGTGGGCGCCGCTGCCGCTGCATTGGCGCTACAAGCTGACGGTGGGCTGGCCGCGCCTGGCCATCTGGGGCGCCAAGGTGTTCTGCGGTATCCGTTGGCAGGTCAAGGGCTGGGAAAACCTGCCCGACGGCCCGGCGGTGATCCTGTCCAAGCACCAGTCGGCCTGGGAAACGCTGTTCTTTCCCGCGCACATGCCGCGCGAAGTGTGCTTCGTCTACAAGAAAGAACTGCACATGGTGCCGTTCTTCGGCTGGGGCCTGGCGCTGCTGCGCATGATTGCCATTGACCGCTCGAAGGGCCGCGACGCCTTCGACCAGGTGGTCAAGCAGGGCCAGACGCGCATGGACGAAGGCCGCTGGCCGCTGCTGTTTCCCGAGGGCACGCGCGTGCCGCCGGGCAAGACGGCGCGCTTCAAGATGGGCGGAGCGCTGCTGGCCTCGCGCACCGGCGCGGTGGTCATTCCGGTGGCGCACAACGCCGGCGAGTGCTGGCGGCGCAACGCTTTCGTCAAATATCCGGGGCTGGTCACCCTGTCGATCGGTCCCGCGATAGAATCCAAAGGACTCTCCCCCGACGAACTGAACCAGAAGGTTCAGGAATGGATCGAAGGGGAAATGCGGCGTCTGAATCCTGAAAGGTATGCCCAGCACTGATCAGCTCGAACTCTTGTTCGACATGCAAGAACACGACGCGCCCCACGGCGCGTCGCCGCTGATCGCCACGCCGAAGCCGCGGCCGCAGCCCAGGCTTGAACCGCAGCCTCAGCAGCCCCAGCCCCAACCCCAGCCCCAGCCCCAGCCTGTCACACCGGTGAACTTGTTCCCCGACGCCGCTCAAGGCGATGCCGGCAAGGGCGAACCGCTGCTGACGCTGTCGCCCAACGCCGCCTCGCGCGTGCCCACGCCCTGCCCCGACCCGCTGCCGCCCGGCGCGCGCTGGCGCGAAATTCCCACGGACCAACAGCCCATCGGCTTCGTGCTGCTGCGTTCGCGCCGGCGCAGCATTGGCTTTGTCATCACCGACGACGGCCTGCGGGTCACCGCGCCCAGCTGGGTCACGCTGACGCAGATCGACGACGCGGTCCGCGAGAAAGCGCGCTGGATCGTCACCAAGCTGCGCGAATGGCACGCCCGCAAGCAGCAGCTGGCCATGGCGCACACGCGCTGGCAGGCGGGCGGCGAACTGCCTTACCTGGGCAAGCGCATCCTGATCGGCGTAGGCGGCGACAGCCGCCAGTCGCGCCTGTCGGGCGATGCCGACGCGCCGGAGGACGGCGACACGCTGTGGCTGGCGCTGCCGTCCACGGCCGACCAAAGCCGCATCCGCGACGCCGCGCAAGCCTGGCTACAGCAGCGCGCGGGCGCCTGGTTCGGCGCGCGGCTGGCGCATTTCCTGCAAATCAGCGGCTTGAAGATCCGCCGCTGGCGGCTGTCGTCCGCCGCCACGCGCTGGGGCTCCTGCACCAGCGACGGCAACATCATGCTGAACTGGCGCCTGATCCATTTCGCGCCCGGCATCATCGACTACGTCATCGCGCACGAGCTTGCGCATCTGCGCGAGATGAACCACAGTCAGGACTTCTGGCGCGAAGTCGGCCAGATCCTTCCCGACTTCGAAGACGCCAAGAACGTCCTGCGGCGCCACGACCCCGCTTCGCTGCCTCAGTTCTGAGGCGCACTGGAGACAAGACAATGTTGCTGCTGATTCCTGGCCCGGTCACGACCGACGCGCGGGTGAAGGCCGCCATGGCGCAAGACTACGCGCCGTGGGACAACGATTTCCGCGCAGCCTACCGACAGGTCTGCGACGGCGTCTTGCAGGTGGCCCAGGGCTCGGCCGACGAGCACGTGGCAATGGCGCTGCCCGGCTGCGGCCACTTTGCGGTGGAAGCCGCCGTGCGCACCTTCGTGCCGCCCGGCGGCCGCCTGCTGGCGCCGTCCACCGGCGCGTACGCGGCCCGCCTGCAAAAGTTGGCCAGCGACGCCGGACGCATCGCCGTGCCGCTGGCGGTGGGCGCCACCGAACGCCTGGATCCGGCCGCCGTGGCCGCCGCGCTGGAACAAGACCCCACGCTGACGCACCTGGCGCTGGTCTATAGCGAAACGGGCAGCGGCATCTGCCACGACGTGCCGGCGTTGGCGCGCATTGCCCACGCGCTGGGCCGCCGCGTCATCGTCGACGCGGTATCCGCCTTCGGGGCGTTGCCGCTGGATGTCTCCTCCCTGCCCGCCGTGGATGCCGTGGTGCTGACTGCCAATAAATGCCTGGAAGGGCTGCCCGGCGCCGCGTTCGTCGTGGCCCGCCGCGACCGCCTGGAGGCCGCGCGCGGCAACGCGGGCAGCTGGTCGCTGGACCTGGCCGACATCTATCAACACACGCTGGCGCCCAATGCCGGCCCGCGCTTCACGCCGCCCGCACCCACGCTGGCGGCGCTGGCCGTGGCGCTGGACCTGTACCGCCAGGAAGGCCGCGAGGCGCGGCTGGCGCGTTACACGGCCAACATGCACACGCTTTATGATGGCGTCAGCGAACTGGGCCTGACGCCCTACCTGTCGCGCGATCTGCAAGGTCCCATCGTCGTCAACGTGCATGCGCCGGATTCCCCGAACTGGCATCTGCAATTGTTCGTGGACGCCCTGAAGGCGCGCGGCTACGTGCTCAGTAATTTCTTCAACACCGAACAACCCACGTTCCGGGTCGGCTGCATCGGCGCCTTTGGCGCGGACCAGATGCGGCAGGCGGTCGCCGCCATGGGCGGCGCACTGCGCGACATCGGCATTACGCGGCAACACTCGGGCAACCCCGGGTTCCTGCCACAACCCCTCATCGCCTAAGGAAGATCTCCATGCGTATGCTCCACACCATGCTGCGAGTCGGCAACCTTGATAAATCCATCGATTTCTACACCAACGTGCTCGGCATGCGCGTGCTGCGCCGCAACGACTACCCGGAAGGCAAGTTCACGCTGGCCTTCGTGGGTTATCAAGACGAATCCGAAGGCGCGGTCATCGAACTGACCCACAACTGGGACACCGAAAAGTACGACCTGGGCAACGGCTACGGCCACATCGCGCTGGAAGTGGACAACGCCTACGAAGCCTGTGACAAGGTCAAGGAACGCGGCGGCAAGGTCACCCGCGAAGCCGGTCCGATGAAGCACGGCAAGACCGTGATCGCCTTTGTGGAAGACCCGGACGGCTACAAGATCGAGTTCATCCAGAAGAAAGGCCGTCAGGACTGACGCGTACCGCCATGATCCACCCCATCCTGAAAATGGGCGACCCGCGCCTGCTGCGCGTGGCCCCGCCCGTCGATACATTCGACACGCCCGAGCTGCACGCCCTGATCGACGACATGTTTGAAACCATGGCGGCCGCGCAAGGCGTGGGGCTGGCGGCGCCGCAGATCGGCGTGGACCTGCAATTGGTGATCTTCGGCTTTGACCGCAACGACCGCTATCCCGACGCGCCCCCCGTGCCGCAGACCATCTTGTGCAACCCGGTCATCACGCCGCTGTCGGACGAGATGGAAGACGGCTGGGAAGGCTGCCTGTCGGTGCCCGGCCTGCGCGGGCTGGTGCCGCGCTATCGCCACATCCGCTACAGCGGCCGCGACCCGTATGGCCAGCTGATCGAGCGCGAAGCCGAAGGCTTTCATGCCCGCGTGGTGCAGCACGAATGCGACCACCTGATCGGCCGCCTGTACCCATCGCGCATTCAGGATTTCACGAAGTTCGGCTTCACTGAAATCCTGTTTCCGGGCATGGATCCGAACGCCGACGACTAAGCGTCGGGTTCCGGGGCCTGTTCGGAAGCGGACGTCGAATCAGGGCTTGCCGCCTGGGGCGACAGCTCTTGCGGCGCAAAATCATCGACCTGCAAGACCTTGGACACCATCGCGTCCGCCGCCTCCAGCTGCGCGGCCTGGGCGTCCGTGATGGCGCCCAGCTGATGCGCCTGGCGCCAATTGCGCACGTTCGACTGGCGCAGGCGGTCGCGGATGGGCTGCACCGCTTCAACCAGCGCGAAGGCGCGGGTCAGATCCGCCAAGGGGTCGCTGCCCGCGCGGCCGCCCCCCAGCAGTACGCCAGCCCCCGCGCCGCTGCCCGGCTCGCGATGCAGGTCGGCCGCCAGCCGGTCATGCGTGGGTGACGGCTTCAACAGCAGGTCGGCGCAGGCGCGCGTCAGGGCGTCGTTCGGCCCGCGCGCCAGGCGCCACGGCAGGATGGCGGCGCGCAGGCCCCACGCCAGCACGCGGCCCGGCAGGTTGCGCAGCACGTCGTCCAGGCTTTTCTCGATGCTGGCGTAGCCCTGTTCCATGCACCAATGCACCAGCGGCAGATCGTCGTGCTTGCGGCCTTCGTCTTCCCAACGCTTGAGCACCGCCGACAACAGGTAAAGCTGCGACAACACATCGCCCAGCCGCGCCGAGATCATTTCGCGCCGCTTCAGCCCGCCACCCAATTGCGCCAACGTAGCGTCGGCCAACAGCGCAAAACCGGACGCATAGCGTCCCAGCCGCCGGTAATGCCCGGCCGTGGGGCCGGACACCGGCGACGGCGCCAGCAAGGCGCCCGACCAGGCGCGCCCGATCGCACGCAGCGTGTTCTTGCCGGCGTGCCGCAGATGGCGCCAGAACACGTCATGGAACACCTCGATACCGCGTTCTTCGTCGGGGTTGGCCAGCGCCAGCATTTCCGGCATCAGATAGGGATGCGCGCGGATGGCGCCCTGCCCGAAGATGATGAGGTTGCGCGTCAGGATGTTGGCGCCTTCGACCGTGATGGCGATGGGCACCGCGCGGTACAGCGCGCCCAGGTAGTTGCTGGGGCCGTCGATGACCGCGCGGCCCGCGTGCACGTCCATCGCGGCGTTGACCGAATCGCGCATGCGCTCGGTGGCGTGGTATTTCATGATGCCGGACACAACGGCCGGCTTTACATCCTGGTTCAGCGCGGCGCAGGTCAGGCGGCGCGCCGCCTCGACCAGATAGGCGTTGCCCGCCAGCCGGGCCAACTGTTCCTGCACGCCTTCGAACTTGCCGATGGGGATGCCGAACTGCTCACGCACCCGCGCGTACATGCCGGTGGTGTGCGCGCACATGACGGCGGCGGCGGCCGACAGCGACGGCAGCGAAATGCCGCGCCCGGCGGCCAAGGCGCTCATCAGCATCTTCCAGCCCTGGCCGGCGCGGGCCTCGCCGCCGATCAGCGCATCCAGCGGCACGAACACATCGCGCCCTTTGTTCGGGCCGTTCTGAAACACCTGCATGGCCGGCAGATGGCGTCGGCCAATTTCCACGCCGGGCGCCTCGGTGGGCACCAGCGCCACCGAAATGCCGATGTCTGCCGGGCCGCCCAGAATGCCGTCAGGGTCTGACATCTTGAACGCCAGCCCCAGCACCGTGGCCACCGGCCCCAGCGTGATGTAGCGCTTGTGCCAGTTGAGCCGGATACCGATCAGTTCGCGGCCATCGACCACCTGGCGGCAGACGACGCCGGTGTCCACCATGGACGCGGCATCCGAGCCCGCCTCGGGGCTGGTCAGCCCGAAGCACGGCACCTCGCGGCCATCGGCCAGGCGCGGCAACCAGTAATCACGCTGCGCGGGCGTGCCGAACTGCATCAGCAGTTCGCCGGGGCCCAGTGAATTGGGCACCATGACGGTCACGCCCGCCGTGATGGAATAGGCCGATATGCGGCGCACCACTTCGGAATGCGCGTACGGGGAAAAACCCAGCCCGCCATAGCGGCGCGGAATGATCATGCCGAAAAAGCGCTGCGATTTCAGAAAGCTCCAGACCTGTGGTGGCAGGTCGCGCCGGTTCCAGGTGATGTCCCATTCGTCCAGCATCGTGCACAGCTGCGCCACGGGGCCATCGATAAAGGCCTGCTCTTCGGGGGTGAGGGTGGCGGCGGGCACGTCCAGCAGCTTGCGCCAGTTGGGGTTGCCGGTGAACAGGTCGGCGTCCCACCAGGTGTCTCCGGCCTCGATGGCCTCGCGCTCGGTGGCCGACATGGGGGGCAAGGCGTTGCGCGCCCAGCGGTACGCGGGTTCCGAGATGCGGCGACGGCGCCAGGCATTGAAATCCATGAGTGTCCCTCACTGTTATGGCCCTAGGGCGGTTCGGCCCAAAGTACCAGAATTGGCGCCGCGCGGCCAAGCTGGCCAGGGCTGACTCTGCGACAATGAGCGTCCCCGCGCTGGTGCGCAATCAACCGCTGTCCGGGCATCGTCACGCATGCTGAACAAACTCTGGCTGGGCTTCTTCCTGACCGCCGCCGCCGCCGCGCTGTACCGCTGGCTGGCCATTGGAGACCCCGACGTCTTTCGCCTGATGGTGGCCAGCCTGTTCGACATGGCGCGCGTGTCGGTCGAAGTGATGGTGCTGCTGTTCGGCACGCTGACCTTGTGGCTGGGCTTCCTGCGTATCGCCGAAGCCGCCGGACTGGTGGAAAAGCTGGCGCGCCTGCTGGGGCCGCTGTTCGCACGCCTGATGCCCGGCGTGCCGCGCAATCACCCCGCCATCGGTCTGATCACGCTGAACTTCGCGGCCAACGGTCTGGGGCTGGACAACGCCGCCACCCCCATCGGCCTGCGCGCCATGCGCGAACTGCAATCCCTGAACCCCACGCCTGAAACCGCCAGCAACGCGCAGATCCTGTTCCTGGTGCTGAACGCGTCATCGCTGACGCTGCTGCCCGTCACGCTGTTCATGTTTCGCGCGCAGCAGGGCGCGGCCGATCCCACGCTGGTATTCCTGCCCATCCTGCTGGCAACCAGCGCGTCGACGTTGGCGGGCTTTCTGGCCGTGGCCGTGTGCCAGCGCCTGCGGCTGACCGACCCGGTAGTGATGCTGTGGCTGGGCGGCGCGGCCTTGCTCATGGGCGGCTTCATGGCGCTGCTGGCCGGCATGTCGGCCATGGCCATCGCGTCGTTATCGTCCGTGATGGGCAACCTGGCGCTGTTCGGCATCCTGCTGGCGTTCTTGGTCGTGGGCGCCTGGAAAAAGGTGCCGGTCTACGAAACGTTCATCCAGGGCGCCAAGGAAGGCTTCGACATTGCCAAGAGCCTGCTGCCGTATCTGGTGGCCATGCTGTGCGCGGTGGGGGTGCTGCGCGCATCGGGCGCGCTGGATTTTCTGCTGGACGGCATCCGCTGGC
Organism: Achromobacter sp. B7; assembly: GCF_003600685.1. Taxonomy (NCBI): domain Bacteria; kingdom Pseudomonadati; phylum Pseudomonadota; class Betaproteobacteria; order Burkholderiales; family Alcaligenaceae; genus Achromobacter; species Achromobacter sp. B7. The sequence goes on along the minus strand of NZ_CP032084.1, from coordinate 858,113 downwards.
TGGCGCTGCAAGCCGGCTGGGACACGCGCTTTGTCGACGCACTGCCGACCGCGCTGGTCAAGCCGTTTTCCGGCAGCGCGGCGCGCGCGATGATGCTGGAAACCATGACGCATTTCGGCGTGGACAGCTTCCCCGCCCTGCTGTCGGCCGTGATGCAGGGCAGCACCGAAACCACCTTCTACGTGCTGGCGGTGTACTTCGGGTCGGTGGGGATATTGCGCGCGCGCCACGCGGTGGGCTGCGCGCTGATCGCCGATGCGGCCGGCGTGATGGCCGCCATCGGCGTGTGCTACTGGTTCTTTGGCTGAATGCCTGCCCGGGCGTGCGGGGCCGGGTCGCGGCCCCGCCAGCCCGGGTCAATCCACCAGCAGGATCTTCATGCCGTTGGTGCCGCCGCTGTCGCGGTAGAAATCGCCCTTGGTCAGGATGACCCAGTCGCCCGTCTTGACCAGGTTGCGCTTGCGCAGTTCGTCGATGGCGGCCTCGCTGAGTTCGGCCGGTTCGTAGTCCGACGGCGCGAACGGAATGGTGTAGACGCCCCGGAACATCGCCACGCGGTTCTGCGTCAGGCTGTGCGGGCTGTAGCAGTAGATCGGCACGCCCGAACGGATGCGCGACATGATCAGCGGCGTGTGCCCGCTTTCGGTCAAGGCGATGATGGCCTTGACGCCCGGAAAGTGGTTGGCCGCGTACATGGCCGCCAGCGCAATGGTTTCATCGCAGCGCGTGAAGGTCTCGCCCATGCGGTGATGCGACACGGTGGACGTCGGGTGCTTTTCCGCGCCCAGGCAAACGCGCGCCATGGCTTGCACGGTTTCAACGGGATACTGGCCCGACGCGCTTTCCGCCGACAGCATCACGGCGTCGGTGTAGTCCAGCACCGCGTTGGCCACGTCCGACACTTCGGCGCGCGTGGGCATGGGGCTGGAGATCATGGATTCCATCATCTGCGTCGCGGTGATGACCACCTTATTCAGCGTGCGCGCGTGCTGGATGATGCGCTTCTGGATGCCGACGAGTTCGGCGTCGCCCACTTCCACGCCCAGGTCGCCGCGCGCCACCATCACGCCGTCGCTGGCGCGAATCAGCGAGTCCAGCGCTTCGTCGTCGGCCACGGCTTCGGCGCGTTCGATCTTGGCGATGATCCATGCCTGGCTGCCGGCCTCGGCCAACAGGGCGCGGGCTTCGTCGATGTCGCTGCCATAGCGCGGGAACGACACGGCCACGTAATCCAGTTCCATTTCGGCCGCCAGCTTGATGTCGACGCGGTCCTTGTCGGTGAGGCTGGGCGCGGACAAGCCGCCGCCACGGCGGTTGATGCCCTTGTTGTTCGACAGCGGGCCGCCCACCGTAACGGTGGTGTGGACTTCATCGCCTTCGACGCGGTCCACCACCAGCACGACACGGCCATCGTCCAGCAGCAGTTCGTCGCCCACGCGGCAATCCGTGACCAGTTCCGGGTAATCGATGCCGACGATGCTGGCCGTGCCCGCATCCTTGGGATGCACGCGCGACAGCGTGAATGGCTGGCCGACGTGCAGTTGCACCAGCTTGTCGGTGAAGCGCGCGATACGGATCTTGGGGCCTTGCAGGTCGCCCATGATGGCGACGAAACGGCCCTGCTTGGCGGCAATGTCGCGCACCAGGCGCGCGCGGTCGCGGTGGTCGTCCGCGCTGCCGTGCGAGAAGTTCAAACGGGCCACGTCAAGGCCCGCACGGATCAGCGCTTCAATGCGTTCGGGCGTCGAAGTCGAAGGGCCCAAGGTGGCAACAATTTTGGTGCGGCGCAATACAGGCATGACGGTCCACTCTCGCAAAAACAACGAAAGCGCTATGGTACGCCGCCTGCGTCGGCGCGGGTATCATGGCCCTTGCTCCAGCAGTTATTCCAGCGGTTACTCCAGCCCTTACTCCCACCGATTACGAGGCGACCCCAACCCGTGAAAATCGTCATTGCTCCCGACTCCTTCAAGGAAAGCGTGTCCGCCCCCGACGCGGCGGCGGCCATTGCGCGCGGCGTGAAAGCCGCCTGCCCCGGCGCCCACACGATATGCGTGCCCATGGCCGACGGCGGCGAAGGCACGGTCGAAGCCGTGCTGGCCGTCACCGGCGGCAAGGAACAGCAGCTGACGGTGAACGACGCGCTGGGCTACAAGGTTGACGCCGTATGGGGCCTGCTGGAAGACGGCACGGCCGTGATCGAAATGGCAGCAGCGGCGGGGTTGGAACTGATCTCGCCGTCCAAGCGTGACCCGATGCGCGCCAGCAGCCACGGCGTGGGCGAGCTGATGCTGGCGGCCGTGAACGCGGGCGCCACGCGCATCATCCTGGGCTTGGGCGGGTCCGCCACCAACGACGCGGGCGCCGGCATGCTGACGGCGCTAGGCGTGCGCCTGCTGGACGCGGGCGGCAACAGCCTGCCGCCCGGTGGCGGCGCGCTGGGCAAGTTGGCCGCCATCGACACGCGCGGACTGGATCCGCGCCTGGCCAGGATCCACATCGATATCGCGTCAGACGTCGACAATCCGCTGTGCGGCCCGCATGGCGCATCGCACGTGTTCGGGCCGCAAAAAGGCGCCACGCCGGAACAGGTGTTGGCGCTGGACCAGATGCTGTCGAATTTTGCCGATGTGTGCGCGCGCCACCTGGGCGTGGACCATCGCAACGAACCCGGCGCGGGCGCGGCGGGTGGCCTGGGCTTTGCGGCCAAGGCGTTCTTGCAGGCGCACTTTCGCCCGGGCGTGGAAATTGTGGCCGAGCTTGGCGGCCTGGCCGACGCCATCGAAGGCGCCACGCTGGTGTTCACCGGCGAAGGCCGCATGGACGCGCAAACGCTGCGCGGCAAAACCCCGGCGGGCGTGGCCAAGATCGCGCAGCAGGCCGGCGTGCCGGTAGTGGCGCTGGCGGGGTCGTTGGGTGAGGGCTACGAAGCGCTGCACGCCGGCGGCATCAGCGCCGCGTTCAGTTTGGCGCCCGGTCCCATCACGTTGCAACAAGCACTGGCCGATGCGGAAAAGCTGCTTGCCGAGCGTGCGCGCGACGTCATGCAGCTATGGATGGCCGCGCAAAAACGCATGTTGTGACGCGCGTGGCGCGGATAGCGTGGCATGCGCCACGCCCGCTTGAAGCGCTCCGCGCTTTGCGCTTATTGAAGCAGTCCCGCTGCCACCAGCGCATCCGACAGGCGGATATACCGGTCCACCGAAATGTCCTCGGCGCGCGCGGTCGGCGCAATGTCCAGCGCTTCCCAGGGCACTTGCGGCGCCCAGTCGGCCAACACGCGACGCAGCATCTTGCGGCGCTGCGAAAAGGCGCGCGCCACCACGGTTTCAAAGGCCCGCACGCTGACCGGTTGCAGGCGGTCGGCCGGCAGCGGCACCATGCGCACAATGGCCGACACCACCTTGGGCGGCGGATCGAACGCTTCGGGCGGCACATCGAACAGCTTGTGCATGCGATAGCGCGACTGCAACATCACGGACAAGCGGCTGAAATCGCCGGAGCCCGCTTGCGCCACCATGCGGTCGATGACCTCGCGCTGCAACATGAAATGCTGGTCGCGGATGTGGTCGGCCCACGTCATCAGATGGAACAGCAGCGGGCTGGAAATGTTGTAGGGCAGATTGCCCACCACACGCAGCGCGCTGCCGAATTGCGAGAAATCCACCGTCAACGCGTCGGCTTCGACCACGGTCAGGCGCGACGCATCAAACTGCTTGCGCAGGCGCGCGGCCAGGTCGCGGTCGATTTCCACGGCGGTGAGATGGTCCAGACGCTCTAGCAGCGGCCGGGTCAAGGCAGATAACCCTGGGCCGATTTCGACCACGGCATCGTCACGGGCGGGGCCAACCGCCCGGACGATGGACTCGACGACGCTTTCGTCGGTCAGGAAGTTCTGGCCGAAGCGCTTGCGCGCCTGGTGTTGAGACATGAAAAGCCCGTAATGCGTTTAGCGGTTGTTCTGCTGGATCTTTTGCTGCTTTTCAAGCCGGTTGTCGACGTAAGCCTGAGCACGCAATTGCTCCAGCCAGTCTTCAAAAGCAGGCTGGGCGCGACGCTCGAACAGAATCTGGCGCGCCTTCATGCGGGCCAGGTCGTCGGTGGCGTCGTGTTCGCGGCGTTCTTCGACTTCAATCAGGTGCCAGCCAAAGGGCGACTGGATCGGCGGGCTGATTTCGCCCGGCTTCAGCGCGTTCATGGCGGCTTCGAACGGCGGCACGGTTTCACCCGGGTTCAACCATCCCAGTTCGCCGCCCTGCGGCGCGGTCGCATCCTGCGAGTACTGACGCGCCATGTCTTCAAACTTGGCGCCGCCCGACACCAGGCGCTGGCGCACCTGTTCCAGGCGCTGGCGCGCGGTTTCGTCGCTCATGACGGTAGACGTCTTGATCAGGATGTGGCGCGCGCGGGTCTGCATGACCTTGGTCGGGCCTTGCTGCGCGGGCGCTTGCGGACGCGCGGCGGGCTGCGGTGCCGGCGTGGGGGCGGGCGTGCGCGCGGTGCGGCCAGGCGCCGGCTGGGCCGTGCCGCGGTCCATCACCTTGATGATGTGGAAGCCGTTGCCGCTTTGGATCAGGTTGCTGACCTGGCCCTTTTGCAGATTGCCGATGGCCTTGACGAACAGGTCGGGCCAGCCGTCCAGCGGACGCACGCCCATCACGCCGCCTTGCAAGGCTTCGGGGCCATCCGACGATGCTGCCGCCAGGCTGGCGAAATCGTCGCCGCGCTTGGCGCGCGCCAGGATGTCTTCGGCCTTCTTGCGCAGCACCGCCAGCTGTTCGGGGGTGGAGCCTTCCGGCACGCGCACCAGAATCTGGGCCAGCGCGTACAGCATCGGGCCCGAGGGCGCGGCGGCCTGCTCGGGCGCGGGCTCGGGCTGCGCCTGCGGTTGTGGCTGCTGCTGCGCTTGCGGCGCGGCGCCAAACGCCGGGTTGCGGCGCTGGTCCTTCAGGAACGCGTCGACTTCGGTGTCGGAAATGACGATGGTGGAATCCACCGCGCGCTGGCGCAGGCGATCCGTGCGGATCTCGTCACGCAGCGACTTGCGGTAGGTATCCCAATTGGTGCCTGACTTTTCGATTTCGCCGCGCAGTTGCGCCACGCTGATCTTGTTGCGCGCCGCGATGGTCTGGATGGCCTGGTCCACCTGGGCATCGTCCACGCGAATGCCAAGCCGGTCGGCTTCGTGGCGTTGCACGCGTTCCATGATCAGGCGCTGCAACACTTGATGCTGCAAGGTCTGGTCGTCGGGCACCTGGATGCCGCGCGATTTCAGTTCGGTCGAAATGCGGATGGACGCGTCGCGCAGTTCGCGCAACGTGATCACGTCCTTGTCGACCACGGCCGCGATGCCGTCCACGAACTGCTCGCCCTTGGGCGCCGGCGTGGTTTTCTGAGCGGCGGGCGCGGCCTTGGCGCCATTGTTCGCGGCCCGGCCTGTTGGCTCGGCCGCGTGCGCGGCGGGAAGGCCGGCGCATAAGGCCAACAACAGCGCACTGCCGGACAGGCGGCGCAAAGAGTGCAACCTACGCATCATTCATACCTTTCAAATGTGGTCCCAGCCGGCACGGGCGGTGTAATGCTGGTGTAGCCGGGGATACTTCTGTTCAGCAGGTTCATCGGGTCGGTTCCCAGGGAGCCCAGACCGGTCAGCTCAAGCTGGAAGAACACAGCGGAGTTCGCGTCCGTTGCCGATACAGCATAGCGCTGGTAGACCACGCGGCCCACCCAGCAGCAATCGCCCTTGTACTCGACGCCGGCGATGGCCTGCGTGACACGGGGAGATTCCGTCGTGTTGGCCACCGTGCTGGACGGCCCGGAGCGCAAGGAATAATCCACGCGACCGACGCCGTACCAACGCTTGTTGAACGGCCATTGCAACGCCAGGCTGACCTGGTTCTGGCCCTGGGGCTGATACTGAACGCCCGGTTGCGGATCGCGCTGATAACGATACGACAGCGCCACCGTGGTCAGGCGCTGCGGCGACCAGCGTGCGCTGACCAAGCCGCGCGACCACTGGTTCTGGTAAGGATTGTACTGAGCGGCCACGTCGGTGCTCAGGGTGTCGGTCAGTGCCGCGCTGGCGCCCACCAGGAAGTCGGACCGCACGTTTTCACGCGGCGTTTCGCCCGGCAGAGTGACCTTTTGATCTTCAAAATACAGGCGCTGCGCCACGGCCAGCGACATGCGCTCGAAGCCGGTATTGGCGTCCAGCCAGCGCGTGGTCAAGGCGGCCGTCAGCTGGTTGGCGTTCGAGATACGGTCCCAGCCGCCGGTGTAGATGTTTTCTTCGAAGGCCTGCGAGAAGCTGAAGTCGGCCAGCGATGTGTCGTAGACCGGCATCTTGGACTGGTCGCGGTACGGCACGCGCAAGTAGTACAGGCGCGGTTCGAGCGTTTGCGTGGACGCCTTGCCGAACAGCGACGTGTCGCGTTCGAAGATCAGGCCGGCGTCCAGCGACATGATCGGCACGGTGCGCGATTGCGAACGCGGCAGGCCGTCGGCCGAACCGCCGTTCAGGCCCAGCGCATCCACGCCATACCATTTGGTCTGGTACTGGGTGTAGTTCACGCCCGCCTTGGGGATGATGAACCAGCCCGGGCGCACGATGGGGTACGACACCGTCGGGTAGGACTGCAAGCGGTCGCCGTCGGGGTAGCGAACGGTCGAGCCGAAATCGGGACGGCGGAAACGCACGGCGGTAGACGTCCAGTCAACGTCGAAACCGCCCCAGTCATAGCGCGCACCGCGCAGGTACAACTCGGGTTCCTTGTCGTACGGCGGCACCAGCGGCGCGTCCGGATCCTGCAGCGTCTGGTACTTGTAGACCTGTGCGTACGTGCTCCAGTAGTTGGAGGCCCAACCCACGCGGCCGCGCTGCGGCAGGTAGGTGGTCGACGCCTGGTTCAGGCCCAACTGCGAGATGTCGCGGAAGTAGTCGTCGTCAGAAACCTTGGCGATGTCCCAGTCGGCGTAGAAGCCGTGCGAGAACGTCTGCTGGTGGCGCCACCAGTACATCCAGCGGTCTTCGCTGGTGACGTTGTCGTTAGGCAGGTAGGTGCCGTCCAGGGTGCCCAGATAGGACGAGCCCAGGTAGCGGAATTCGCCGCCCAGCTGCATGCCGCGCTTGGAAAAGTAGCGCGGCTGGACCGTCATGTCGTAGTTGGGCGCCAGGTTCAGGTAGTACGGCAGCGAAATGTCGAAGCCGCCCTGGCTGGTGGTGCCATACGTCGGCATCAGGAAGCCCGACTTGCGTTCTTTCTTGACCGGGAAGGTCATGTAGGGCGACGCCAGGATCGGCACGTCCTTGAAATACAGCACGCCGTTGCGCGCCACGCCTTCGTTTTCGTCGAAATCGATGTCGACGGTGTTGGCCTTGATGTACCAGGACGGCGTTTCGCACGAGCAGCCGCTGTACGTGACCGTATGCAGCCGCATCTGCGACTTGCTGAAGATGTCGGCGTGTTCGGCAACGGCGAAGCCGCCGGTGGCGCCCATCCAGAAGTTGGGCTTTTCGACCTGGCCTGAATATTTGTCGACGTTGAACTTGGCGTTGGGGCCAGTCACCAAGGTGCCGTCGCGCATCATGCGCGCACTGCCCTGGACATCGACTTCGCCGGTGTCCTTGCGGTAGTTGATGCGGTCGCCCTTGATGACGCCATCGATGCGGCGCACTTGCGCGCTGCCGTTCAGGGTCAGGTCGGAATCGGGGTCGCCCTCGATGCTGTCGGCTTCCAGGTACGCGGGGATGCTTTCATCGGGCAGGCGGTGAATGCGCAGACCCGGCGACGTACGCAACACGGGGGCCGCGGAGGTCGCGGTTGCTGCGGACGCCGCGGGAGTCGAACCTTGGCTGCCTTGAGCCTGGACGGCTCCGGCGGCCACGCTGACAGCAGAGAGGATCAACCACCGAACCTTGCGCACGAGTGAAAACAGCCCTTTTTGACGATGGGAAAACCTGGCATCGGCGGCGGAAAACGGCCGATGCTGGTGTAAACGAGCCGGTATTATAGAGAAGCCGCGCCATACGCCCAGCCTTATGTGCGCCGAACGCAAATTTCAGCAATATTGCCCTTCTGACACGGATCTTCCTTGAAAAACGATCACGACCCCCGCCTGGTGCAGATCCGCAACTGGCTGGAAAGCCTGCCCAAAGCCTTGAACCTGGCCGTGGACACGCTGCGCCCGGCCTCCGCCGACGCCAGTTTTCGCCGTTATTTCCGTTTGGACGCCGGCGAGCGCACCCTGATTGTCATGGACGCGCCGCCGGCGCACGAAGACTGCCGCCCCTTCCTGCACGTGGGCCAACTGCTGGCCGAAGCCGGGCTGAACGTGCCCCAGGTGCTGGAACAGGACCTGGACCAGGGCCTGCTGCTGCTGTCCGACCTGGGCGAGCAAACCTACTATCAGCGCATCCAGGCCGGCATTTCCGATAGCGAACTGCAAACGCTGTACCGCGAGGCACTGGCCGCGCTGGTGCGCTTGCAACAGGCGTCCACCCGCGGCCTGGCCACGTACGACACCAACCGGCTGGCCGACGAGCTCAAGCTGTTCCCCCAGTGGTACGTCAACAAGCACCACGGCGTCACGCTGGACGACAAGACCGCCAACGCCCTGGAAAAGATCTTCGCCCTGCTGTCGACCAGCAACGGCGGCCAGGCGCAGGTACTGGTGCATCGCGACTTTCATTCGCCCAACCTGATGGTGTGCGACCAACCGCAGTACGGTCCCAACCCGGGCGTCATCGACTTCCAGGACGCGCTGGTGGGCCCCATCACCTATGACCTGGCCTCGTTGGTTACCGACGCCCGCACCACCTGGGAAGAACCGCAGCAGCTGGACTGGGCCATCCGCTATTGGGAAATGGCGCGCGCGGCGGGCCTGCCCGTGGACGCCGACTTTGCCGAATTCCATCGCGCCTACGAATGGATGGGCCTGCAACGCAACCTGCGCATCATGGGCGTATTCGCCCGCCTGAACCACCGCGACGGCAAGGCGCATTACCTGGCCCACATGCCGCGCATGAACGGCTACGTCCGTCAGGTGGCCCAGCGCTACGGCGTTTTCACGCCCCTTCTGCGCCTGCTCGACCAACTGGACGACCGCCAGGTCAGCGTCGGATACACCTTTTGATGCAAGCCATGATTCTTGCCGCGGGCCGCGGCGAACGCATGCGCCCGCTGACCGATCGGCTGCCCAAGCCCCTGCTGGCGGTGGGCGGCAAGCCCCTGATCGTCTGGCATCTGGAACGGCTGGCGGCGGCGGGCATCCGCCAGATCGTCATCAACCATGCCTGGCTGGGCCACGAGATCGAACGCGCGCTGGGCGATGGCGGTGCTTTCGGCGTGCAGATTCGGTATTCAGCCGAAGGCACCGCGCTGGAAACCGCCGGCGGCATCGCCCAGGCGCTTGCCCTGCTGGGCGATGCGCCGTTCCTGGTTGTGAACGGCGACGTCTGGTGCGACTGGGACCCCGCGCAGGCGCCGTCCCTGGCGGCCAATGCGCCGGATGGTGGCGTGGGCTTGTTGATGGTCGACAACCCCGTGCAGCACCCGACCGGTGATTTCCGGCTATCGCCCGATGGCGTCCTGCATGCCGACGGCGAGCCGCGTTTGACCTACGCAGGCATCGGCGTCTACCATCCCTCGTTGTTCGCGGATGTCCAGCGCGGCACGGCGGCGCCCCTGGCGCCCCTGCTACGGCAGGCAATGGCCAAAAACCTGGCGCGCGGCGCACGCCACGACGGCCGCTGGGTCGATGTCGGCACCCCGCAACGGCTTGCCGATCTGGACGCGGAGCTCCTCGCAGCAGCACGCTGACGCTCACATATTTCACAATATCAAGGTGCGCAACCAGGCTTGTCCGCGCACCCAACCGCCCCGGCTAACGGGGTATTCTCTGACGCTTTGGCGCGCGCGGGCACCCGCGCGAACAAGCACATACACAGGAAGTTTTCTAGGAATGGGGATGTTTGGAAGATCGCAACGGGCTGTATTCAAGCCCTCCGTGTACCAACCCGGTCAACGCACGCGGCGCCTGCCGCGCTGGCTTGTCCTGCTGCTGGTGGGAATTGCCCTGGGTGCGGGCGGCGTGCTCTTCCTGCAAACGAACTACGGCCCGCAACGCCTGACCGTCGAGCAGTCCGAGTCCCTGCATAGCGAGCTCAGCGCGTCCAACCTGGAACGCCAGCGCCTGCAAACCCAGCTGGAAGAAGCCACCCAACAGCGCGACGCCAATAAGTCCGGCCACGAAAAGCTGACCACCGACCTGGCCGATGCCCGCGCCAAGATCGATACGCTGAACAAAGAACTGGTCCTGTTCCAGGACGCCATGCCGCCGGACCCGCGCGGCGGCAACCTGGGCATCCGCTCGGCCACGTTCAAGCGCGCTCCCGGCCAGCTTGACTACCAGGTTCTGGTAATGCGCGAAGAGCGCACCGGCGCGCCGTTCAAGGGCACGCTGACGTTCAGCATCGAAGGCAGCTATTCCAATGGCCGCGCCGCAACCGTCACCCCGGAAGGCCCCACGCTGAATGTCGACCGCTACGACTACGCGCTGGGCCAGCTGAAGCTGCCCGACGGCTTTAACGCCCGCGTGGTGGTGCTGCGCGTCATGGACGCCAACCAGAAACAGCAGGCGATGCGCATCTATAACGTGCGCAACTAAGCGTGCGCAACTAAGCGCGCAGCGCCCTTTTCGAGAAACCCGCCCGATTCGATCCGGCGGGTTTTTTTACGTCCCAGCAAAGTAGTTGCGCGCGCAACTTATGAAGAATATAGTTGCGCAAACAACCAAATATCCTGGAGACAAGATGCCGCTACCCGCGCATGTACCCGTGTTGATTGCCGGCGGAGGCCCGGTCGGCCTGACGCTGGCCGCCCTGCTGGCCGAGTACGGCATCGCCTCGCTCACGGTCGAGGCAGACGACGACTATTGCAGCGGCAGCCGCGCCATCTGCATATCCCGCCGCTCGCAGGAAATCCTGGGCTGGGTGGGCGCGGACAAGCCGCTGATGGAAACCGGCCTGGCCTGGACGGGCGGGCGCAGCTACTACCGCGACCGCGAAGTGCTGCACTTCCAGATGCCGCACGACCCCTTGCAGCGCTACGCGCCCATGGTCAACATCCAGCAATACTCGGTGGAGGAATACGCGCATCAGGCCATGCAGCGCCACTCCGATCTGGCCGCGTTGCAGTGGTCGGCCCGCGTGGCCGGCCTGCACGCCGACGCCGATGGCGTCACGGTCCAGATCGACACCGACGGCTCGCGCCAGACCGTGCGCGCCGACTGGTTGATTGCCTGCGACGGCGGCCGCAGCACCGTGCGCGAGGCCATGGGGCTGAAGCTGGAAGGCATGCAGTACGAAGGCTGCTACGTCATCGTCGACATCGAACAGGCATCGACCCGCCCCGTTGAACGCCTGGCCTGGTTCGACCCGCCGTCCAACCCCGGTTCGACCCTGCTGATGCACCGCCAGCCCGGCAACGTGTGGCGCGTGGACTACCAGATTCGCGACGACGAAGACCCCGACGAAGCCGTCAAACCGGAAAACGTCTTGCCGCGCGTGCAAAGCCATCTGGACATGATCGGCGAAACCGCGCCGTGGAAAGCCCTGTGGATTTCGGTCTACAACGCCAAGTGCCTGACGCTGGCGCAGTACCGCCACGGACGCGTATTGTTTGCCGGTGACGCCGGCCACCTGGTGCCCATCTTCGGTGTGCGTGGCCTGAACTCCGGCCTGGACGATGCCGGCAACCTGGCCTGGAAACTGGCCTGGGTCTTGAAGGGCCAGGCCCCGGACAGCCTGCTGGACAGCTACAGCATCGAACGCGTGCACGCCACCCGCCAGAACCTGGCTTATGGCGCCAAGAGCACGGAATTCATGGCGCCGCCGGACTTCGGCTTTCGCTTGATGCGCGAAGCCGCGTTGCGGCTGGCGTTGGTGGACGAGGCGGTGCGCCCGCTGATCAATCCCCGGCAGTCCGCGCCTATTTCGTACGACGCCTCGCCCTTGAACCTGCACGACGGCGCGCCGCAAGCCGGCCCCGCCGCCGCCCCCGGCCAACCCGTGCCCGATGCGCAGCTGCAAGACGGCCCGGCTGTCCGCTACCTGAGCCAGAGTTTCGGCCGGGGCTTCGTGCTGCTGGCGGTATCGCCCGACGCGTCGCTGGCCCGCGAATTGAATGCCCTGGCCACGGCCACGCAAAGCGCGCCGCACCCCTTGCAGATCGTGCAGGTGGGCGCCGGGGCGGGATCGGGCTCGGGCTCGGGCTCTGGCTGTCTGGACGACGCGCATGGGCAGTTGCGCCAGCGCCATGGCGCCGCCGACGGCCTGGTCACGCTGATCCGCCCGGACGGCTATGTGCTGGGCCGTTGGTCCACGCCTGACGCCCAGCAGCTACGCGCCGCGCTGGCGCCCTACTATCCTTCGATCGCCCAGTCCGCAACCCAGGAAGGCCAAGCATGAACAACGACGATCTAGACCAGGTGTACACCGCCATGGCGCAAGCGCTGACGCGCGTGGGCGAATCCCAGGCGCCGCTGTTTCTTTCGATATTGGGCTTGTCGCTGCTGTCCCGCCAGCCCCACGCGGACACGGCGCTGGCGCTGCTGGCGCAGGCCGAAAGCGCCTGCCTGGACCAGGCCGCTGTGGCAAACTATCCCGCCGCCACCGCCACCGCCACCACCACCACCCCCGCCCGCCCGACGTGAAACCGCCTGCCCTGGAACGATTCCTGACGTATCGCCTGCACGTGCTCAACAAGATCACGGACCGGGACACGAATCGCGCCTACCTGGAAGACTGCGGCATTCCCCTGGGCGAAGCCCGCTGCCTGGCTGCCATCGGGCGCTACGCGCCGCTGTCCGTCAATGACCTGGCGCGCGCGGCCAACCTGAACAAAGGCCAGGCCAGCCGGTCGGCGCAGGCATTGGTGGAACGCGGTCTGGTGGAAAAAACGTTGTCGGCCTCGGATGGGCGCGGCGTGGTGCTCACGCCCACGCCCGAGGGCATGGCGCAATATCAACGCATCATTGATTTGATCGCGCGCCGTAACGACGAAATATTCGGCTGCCTGGATGCCGACGAACAGCGCGCGCTGGGCCAGATGCTCGATCGCCTGATCGAGCATCTGCAAGCGCGCGAAGACGCGGCAGCGGACAGCGACGGCTAGGCGTCCGACTTCGGCGCCGTGGCGCCCATCTGCGTAGCCGCCTCGTCCATGAACTGCGCCATGCGCACGTCCAGCTCGGTCACTCCGCCCGCGTCATGCGTGGTCAGCGTCACGTCCACCCGGTTATAGACGTTGGTCCATTCCGGGTGGTGGTTCAGCTTTTCCGCGAACATGGCCACGCGCGCCATGAACCCGAAAGCCGCGTTGAAGTTCGGAAAGCGGTAGCGCTTTTCAATGGCGTCGCGCGTGGCCGCGGCCTGCCAACCGGTCAGCGCGGCCACGGCGGTATCGGTGCCGATACGGGCGGGGGGAAGCATGCTCATGAGACGGACCTTATTGCTTGACGGCGTACAAGTAGATTTCCACGCGCCGATTCAGCGCGCGCCCTTCGGCGGTCGCATTGTCGCCGATCGGGTCGCTGGGGCCGCGCCCTTCCACCGCCATGCGCCCGGACGCCACGCCCTGCTTTGCCAGGTAGTCCGTCACGCTCTTGGCGCGGTTGATCGATAGCGTCTGGTTATGCGCCAGCGCGCCGGTGCTGTCGGTATGGCCGACCACCTTGGTGCGCAATTCGGGATGCTGGTTCAGCGAACGGGCCACGCTGTCCAGCACCGGCAGCAGGGCCGGCTTGAGCTGCGTCTTGTCCGTGTCGAACGACACGCCGCTGGGGATGTTGACCTTGAGGCTGCCATCGGGCATTTCGACCACGTCGATGCCCAACGAGGATGCGCCGGACTGCTGCACATCTTCCTTGACCACCTTCCAGTTGTAGCCGACCAGTCCGCCCGCCACGGCGCCAATGCCCGCGCCGATTGCCGCGCCCTTGCCGTGGCCGATCAACGCGCCGATGCCGGCGCCCACCGCCGCGCCCGCGCCCGTACCGACCGCGGTATTGGTTTGCTGTTGCGTTGCACAGCCCGCCAGCAGCGCCCCTGCCGCCGCCACCACGGCCATCCGGTTGATCATTGTTCTTGAGTTCATGGCAACCTCCAACTATTGCATCGTTCTGCCGGGTGATTCCGGCTGAACCATGCTAGCAAGGGGATGCGGGGCGACAAGCAACATTTTGTACTGCCCCAGGCGGCGCTTTCAGCCGCGTCTGCCCAGCAGCATCGTCAGGCCGAACAGTGCGCCCAGCCCCCCCACGATTGCCAACGAGATCGACGGTTCGCGCAGGTTCATGGCCAGCGCTGCCGCCGCCACGCCCACCGCGGTGATGAACCCGCCCACCACGCGGCCCCCGGCGGAACCATAGAAGTGCGTGCGTCGCGCGCGCTCGGCGCCAGCGGGCTGGCGCTGTTGCCAGGCGTTCAAGGCCTGCTCGAAGTCACGCAGCAACCGCTCGCGGCTGGGCAGGTCAACCGGGCTGACCAGCAGGGTGGGCAAGCCCGGGCGGATCAGTTTCAGATAATCGTCCGTGCCCCAGCTTTTCAGATCGGCAAACGCAATCGGCCCGCGCCGCGAAAACTCCAGGCCGTCGGGCGTGACCTTGACGGCATTGCGCGTGGGAAAGCCACGAAAGGCAATCAGCGGCGGCACCAGCAAACCCAGCACGGCCAGCACAATCGCCATGACCATCGGCCCCCGGTTAAAGACGATCAGCATGAAGCTGCCGGCGGCCAGCGCAAAGCCCAAGGGCACCGACAGCTGGTGCCAGCGCGTATATACGGCGGCCTGGATGCCTTCATTGCTCTGCATGCTTGAACCCTGTCAATTTTTTGCTTTCACGAGATTGGTGCCATCGCTGCCCACCGGCAACGCGCGCACTTCCGGCATGCGTTCCGGATCGGGCCAGAACTCGATCTTCAAAAACGCTTCGGTGAAGATGTCGTCGTCCACCAGCACCTCGGTGCGCAGCGTCGCGTAGCCATTGTGAACCTGGAACTGCACCGAATCTTCCCACGGTTTGCCCGTGAATTCGATAGCCTGGCTACGGTCCTTGCGAACCCAGCGCCAGATGTCGGCCCAGCCCGGCCGCGCGCTCAGGCCATCCACATAATCATCAACCTTGTCCATCCACGTCCGGGGGTCGGGCCGACCCGCCACCATCTGCGCCTGCGAGGGCGCGCGCGGTTGCAGTTCCGGGTCCTGCGCGCGGGGCGAGCCCCGGCTGGACACCACGGCCGTCACGCCGGCGCCGCCCAGTTTCAGGCAGTACGCGTAGTCGCTGCTTTGCGTGTAGCCGGGCATGGTCACTTCCAGCAGCAGCCGGTCGCGGCCCGCCACTTCGCCGCTCCAGAAGCCATACCATTGCAGCGTCACGCGCACGCCGAACACCGCGGTGTTGAAATCTTCCAGTTCTTCTTCGCGGGTCGGATACAGCTCGCGGCCTTGCACGCCTTCGAATTCTTCCGCGCGCATGCAGCAGCGCGTATACCAGACCTCCAGCTCGCTTTCGGTCGCGCTGTCGCCCCAGAACTTGAAGTACAGACCGGCCACCAGCAGGCACAACCCCAGCGCGATCCAGCCCCACACCGGAATGCCCAGCAGCACCGTGCCGCCGCTGGTCAAACCCACCATCGCCCCGCCGAAACCGCCCGCGCCCGCCGCCACGCCGGCCGTGCTGAACGCGCCGCCCACGGCGATCACCGCCGTGGCCACGCCGGTCAGGCTGGACATCAACAAGAACGCGGACGACGTGGCATAGGCCCCGCCCGCTTCATAGTTGTGCACGTCGTACTGGTCCTTGGCGTTCATGGCGTTGTTGGCGCTGTCCACGAACGTCGCGGCGGTGGCGAACACCGCGCCCGCCGTGCGGAACGTGGCCAGCCGCAAGTTCAGCCGCAGGTTCATCGTGAACGCAGTGTTCGCGCCAACCCGGGCGCCAATTGCGCCCGTCGTGACTTCAATCGCCACGCTGCCCACTCCCAGCACGCCCGTGGTGATGCCGAACCAGGCCTTGCGTTCTTTTTTCGCATCGCCAAGGGCTTGCGCGGCGTTCAGATCCGACACCGACGTGTAAATCGCCACCAGCGCCATCACCCCCGTCGCGCCCGCGAACTGTGCGTCGCGCGACTTGGCGTACTTGATCAGCCCCGCCATCGGCGACATCGTAGGCGCGGGCAACGCCAGCATCGGCGGTGGCGCGGGCAGGCCCAACGGCGGCGCTGCCGTGGGCGTCGGCCGTGGCCGCCCCGCCGGCGCCGCATTCAGCTGCGCATCGACTTCTTCGGGAATCACGTAGTTGACGGTGACCGGCCGCGAAGCCTCGGATTGCGTGCCGATCCAGCCCGAACTCATGTGCTGGGTTGCGGTGACGCCGCCCCCCGCCGTGATCTCCAACGACGGGTTCTTGGAATCCCAGATGATGTTGTGCATATCCGCGATCATGCGCGGCACCGTGGTGGTGTGGCTGCGCACCACCAACACGGTGTTCATGCGCGCCGCCATCGTCATCTGTACGCGCGCCGCCACCCGTTCCGCGATGGGGTCGCGCGCCAGCGTCAGCCGCAACAGCTGCGTCGCCATGAACCGGCCGATGGCCGTGGTGGCCGCGCGCGTCGGCGTCGGCAGGCCCTTTGTCCGGCGCTCCTTGAGCCAGTCGTTATAGCTCTTGATCATCTTGCGCACGGTGGACACCTGCTTGGCCAACTTGCCGCGCGCTTCTTTTTGCAGGAAGGCCAGCAGCTCGCCGTCGTTCGAGGCCAGGCCGCGCCAGATGGCCTCGTACAGCCCGTCCCTGTCGTCTTCCTTCAGCGATTCGTCGATGGCCTTGTGTTCGCTGTGGACCGCGCCCGCGCCGTCCACGCACAGCGCCAGGTCCTCTTCCAGCCGCGCGCCCGCCGCCGCGTCGTTGGGCGAGTACGCTTTCAGCGTCATCCAGAACGCTTCGCGGCCATACCACCACGCCCAATCCTTGCCCGCGCCTTCGATCAGGTCTTTCATGCGGTCGATGCTGGCGCGGTTCTCGCGGATGGTCTTGGTGACCTTGCTCATGTTGATGCGCTGGTGCATCCGCTTGATCTCATCGCCCGATGCGTCCATCTGCTTTTCCAGCCCCTGGATGATCTGCGCCACGCCCACTTCGCGCAGCCGCGTCGGGTCCAGATGGTGTTCGGCCAGTTCCCCCATGCGCTTGTTGCGCCACGTGGAGATGTCCGCCAGCAAGCCGACGGGGTCGCGCAGCGCTAGCACCACGCCGCCCTTGGACGACATCTGCCGCATCTTTTCCGCCATCGCGCCGGCCTTGCCGCCGAAGGTGGACACGGCCGGACTCAGCGTGTTGTTGAACAGCGTCGCGGCGCCGGCGGCATCGCGGAATTCAACCGAATGCGCGGCCAGGTTGGCGCCGTCCGCCGTCACGCGGTAGCCCGTGTCGGGCTTGGGATGCCCACCGCCCCAGACGGCGCGCGCATCCAGCTCGACCATGATCTTGCTGCGCCAGCGTTCGTTGCGCGTGAGTTCGCGGCGGATATCGCGCGTCCACCACACGCGCGAATAGCCGACCCACACCGGCCGCGACGCATTGGCCGGCGCTTCCACGTTGATCAAGGCGGATTCCAGGCCATGCCCTTCGCGCGTGCAGGTGAACGTGGGTTGCTCGGACGGACGGTTGTCGTCGTCCACCGGCACCTCTTTCATCTGGCCGGTGGCCGTGGCGGCAAACGCGCGCCAGCCGTAGCTGCGGCGCGGGTCCCACACGTACACATAGCCGGCGGTGATGGCGCGCAGCATGTAGGCGCCCTGGCGCATGGTTTCGTAATGTAGCTCGGCATCCGCGTACACGCCATTGGGCAGATCGTTTTTGCCGCCCGGCACGTAGCCGATCCGCATCGGCAGGATCGGCAAACCCGGCCGGCCGCAAAACTTGCCCTTGCAGGGAAGCGCGTCGTAGTCAGTCGTCATGCTTGTCGATCCTCCGGGGCCTGCGCCTGCCGCGCAAACCTCCACCAATCCTCATCGTCCATGTCTTCGACCGCGCTGCGCAGACGGCCGCCCTCTTCCTGCACCTCGCGCAGCAGCGCGGCGAACGACGGCGCACGTTCCAGCGGCGCATCCAGCCGCACGCGCCAGGCCGCGAACAGGGCGGCGTCTTCGTCGTCTTTGATGCCGCAGTCGGCCGCTGCGTCCAGCGCACGGCGTATCGGCTCCAGTGCCGCCGGGCCAACAGTCAGGCCACCCGCGTTCAAGCGTTGCAGCACCGCGTTCACCTGACCCAGCCGCGCCAGCCGGGGCCAATCCGGCGTGGCCGTCTGCATTGGGCCGGGCAAGTCCGGCAACGCCTGCCAGCGCGCGAAACCGTCAATGCTCATCCAGGTCGCGCCCGCGATCCATGACGCGGGCGCGCAGCCCGCATACAGCTCGCTTTGGAATTGCGTCGTGCGCGGGTCCCAGAACCGCAGGATGCGCATGCGACCCTGGGCATCGCGCAAACGCGCGCGCAAGATCAGGCGCTGCGCCACTTCGGCCAGCGGCAGGTCCGTGGCCAGCCACGCCGACATCGAGCGCGCGCGCTTGACCGCGGGCGCGGGCTGCATGGCTTCGTCGACCGCCAATCGGATGCTGGCATTGACCAGCCGTTCATCGGCGATCTCGTCCGGCACTTCGGCCAGGTACAGGGGCGGCGCGGATGCGCCTTGCGAAAGCAGGTCCACCGACCGCCGCCGCAACGCGGCGCGGGCGATATCGTCCGCCAGCGGATCGGCCAGCGTGGAATCGCACAGCAGCAGCACACGGCGGCTGGGGCGTGCGTCCAGCACGGCGCGCAGCCCGGCAATGGCCTGTTCGACGGCGGCGTCAGCGCGCGCGTGGGCGGGCGGCGCGGCCTCTCCACGCGCGTCGCCGGACGGGGTCGCCGCGACACGTGATTGCCCTGGCGCGGCGGCCGGTTGTTTCGCAACGGTCGTCATGCCGCCAACGCCCCGCTGCCTGCCGCGTCTTCCAGCGCGGCGGCGCAGCCTTCCAGTTCGCCTTGCGGCGGTTGCGCCGGTCCCGCCCCGCTTTGTGGGCCGACCCAGTTGTGCACACCCGCCTTCAACTCGACCTTGCCGGGCGCGTGCAACTGAATGCCGCCGCCCTCGATACGCATGTAGGCCCCCGCCGCCGTGGCAAGCACCTTTTTCGATGCCGTCACATCCACAGCCCCCTGCGCGGACACCAGCGTTACCGCCTTCTCGGCGATCAGCCGCATGCGCGCCTTCTGGCTTTGCAGGCGCAGCTTGCCGCCGGCCGCGTGCAGCCGGATGCCTTGTTCCTGCACCGCCCGGCCGCTGCCGCCCAAGCCCTTGGTGAACAACACCACGCCTTGCGCAACGCACACCGCCAGATTCGCGCCCGCCGCCCAGTTCACGTCCGGCGCCACCTGGCACAACGTGGTGCCCGCCACCGTGTAGGCGTTGTGCGGCGTGTATTGGCCAATGCCCTTGGGCGCGCTGACCTGGATGTGCGGCTGCGTGTAGGCCGGCACGTTCACGTCCTGCTCGGCCTGCGTGCCTTCGATGATCTTGCGCACCGCGTCCAGCTCATCCAGCGCGCGCGTCTTGTCCGCATCGCCGGGCAACGCGGCTTCCTGGCGCGCCGCTGCCTTGGACAATTCACCGGCCTGCTCGATGGATTTTTCCATCTGGGTGATGGCTTCTCCGCTATCCAGCAAGCCGCCCGCTGCCCCTTCGCGCTTGTCGGCGCTGATCAGCAAACCTTCACCGGCGCGCAGGGCCAGCGCCTCGCTGGTGGCCAGCTCGGCGCCATGGCCCAGGTCCGACAGCCGTTCGTTGTCGCGCTGCTGCTTCAGGTGGCCCAGGCTCAGCCGGGCGTCCGCCTGCGTGGTCGAAGCCATCAACCGCGACTGCCCCGGTGTGTCGTCCTGCACCAGCTGGTTGTAGCCGCCCATGCCCTGGCCGCTTTGCGCCAGCGCCTGCGTCTTGAAGCCCGACATCACCACGTTGTGCGCATGGCCGTCCTGCGTGCCCGCGAACCATGCGGGCGCATTGCCCGTGGCCTTGGCCGCGCCGCCCTGCACCTGATTGTTGGCCGCGTTCTCCGCGCCCGCGCCGTTATATAAAGCGCCCACCACAACGGGGCGGTCGATGTCGCCGTGCAAAAACTGCACCAGCACTTCCTGGCCCAGGCGCGGAATGAAGTGGCCGCCCCAGTCCGACCCCGCCACGGGTTCGGCCACGCGCACCCAGGTGCCCAGCGCGTCCGCCGCCGGGGCGTTATCGTCGCCTGCCGGGTGCGTCTGCCGATTGCTGGACGCGCTGCCGCGCTGCCAATGAAACTGGATCTTGATGCGGTGATCGCGGTCGGTATGGACCGGGTCCTTGGCGCCCACCACCAAGGCCGTCTGCGCGCCGTGCACCGTGGGCCGGGGATGCAACCGCGCGCCATGGCCGTCGCGCGTGCGGGGCCGGTATTCCAGCGTGGCGGCAATGGCGTCGAAGCGATTGCGATAGAAGTCGGTTTCGGAATTGCCATCGGCCGGAGTGGCCGCGGTTCCACCCGCGCCCAGGGCCGCTGCCACCGCTTGCCCCAGGCTTTCGTCAAAGTTGTTGCGCGCCTCGTGCTCGATACGCATCACCACGAAATCGCTGCCTTCGCCTTGCGACGGTGCCCAGTGCCCCGTCAGCGCAAAGCGCAAGCCTGGCGCCAGCGTGCGCACCGTGCCCGCGCCCTCGTACAGCGACTGGCCCACGCGCAGCGCAGCCAGCGCGTTGTGCGCCAGGCGGTCACCCTGGTTGCCGTCTTCGAACAGGTATTGGCCGGGGTAATCGGCATCGGCCAGCTCCAGCGTGTTCGGCACCTTGTCATCCACCTGCGCGCTGACCTGGCGGGCCTGCATGGCGCGGTAGTCCCAGGTGGCCAGCCGCAGCGCATTGGTGCGCCACGCGCGTCGCTTGCGCCACGCCTGGATCGTGTCCTCGGTTTCGGTGGCGTCGGCGCGTTGAAACTTCACGCTGTCTTGCGGGCCGCTTTTGAAGGCGCCGTTGTGGTCGGCAATGACGACGGTATGCGTGCCCGGCTCGCCGTCGCCCGCCTCGTGCTCGACCCAGTAGAACATCCCTTCCTCGGCCAGCAGCCGTTCGACGAAGGCGTAATCGGTTTCGCGGTATTGGATGGTCAGGCTGCGCTTGGCGTAGACGTCGCGGTCTTTCAATTCCCAGCGCCATTGCGCGGCCACCGCGCCTTGCCCGCTGTAATCGCCGAACACGCTGTCCACGATGTCGATCACGGACTGGTCCTGAAAGGCATAGCTGTCGCGCCGCTGGCGCAGCAGCGCCAGCCACGGTTCAATGCGCAGCCGGTAGCGGGCGAAGCCGCCGTTGGCGCCTTCGAAGCGCGCCTCGGACACCAGCCCGCACCAGACGCGGCGTTCGTCGCGGCCCAAGGCGGTTTGCAATGTCAGCTGCACCGGTTGGCCGATCAGCGTTTTCAACGCGATGTGCGCATCGTCGGACAGCGCATCCACTTGCAAGGCAAAGCCACCGTCGCTCAACTGCTCGGAGCCGTGCAAGCGTTCGGCCAGCAGCTTGTCCGGCCCCAGCGGCGTGCTCAGGTCCAGCAACCGATCCGCTTGGGTAAAGGCTGCGGCAAGCGAACTTGCGGCAAGCGAACTTGCGGCAAGCGGACTTGCGGCAAGCGGGCTTGCGGCAAGCGAACTTGCGGCGGCGGCGACAGTTTCTCGGGGCATAGTCGGCGTCTCCCGATCAGCTCATGCGAAAACGGAAGTCGCCGTTCTTGCCCGCGCCCACGCGGATCTTGGCAATGGCTTCGCCCTGCGCCATGCGCCCAAGCACCTGCTCGGCAATCTCGGGCAGCAGCGCGCCGTTCAAAATGTGGTCCACGTTGCGCGCACCGGTGTCCACCTCGGTGCAGCGCGCCAGCACGGCCTCGACCAGGGCCTCGTCCCATTCGAACGCCGCGCGGTGCGTGGCCTGCACGCGGCGCGCGATGCGCGCCAGCTTCAGGCCGATGATGTGCGCCAGCGCGTCGTCATCCACCGGGAAGTACGGAATGGTCTTCATGCGGCCCAGGAAAGCGGGCTTGAACGCCTTGTACAGTTGCGGCGCCAGCAGCTCGGCCAGCTGGTCCGGCGTGGGGCGTTCTTCGGCGGGCTTGTTCAAGCAGGCCTGCATGATGGTGCTGGACCCGACGTTCGAGGTCAGGATGATGAGCGTGTTGCGGAAGTCGATTTCGCGGCCTTCGGCGTCGTCCATCACGCCCTTGTCGAACACCTGGAAGAACATCTCCAGCACGTCCGGGTGCGCCTTTTCGATTTCATCCAGCAGCACCACGCTGTAGGGTTGACGCCGCACGGCTTCGGTCAGCACGCCGCCTTCGCCGTAGCCCACGTAGCCCGGTGGCGATCCCTTCAGGCCCGAAATGCTGTGGGCTTCCTGGTATTCGCTCATGTTGATGGTGATCAGCTTGCGCTCGCCGCCATACAGGATGTCGGCCAGCGCCAGCGCCGTTTCGGTCTTGCCCACGCCCGACGGGCCGACGAACAGGAACACGCCCTTGGGCTTGTCCGGGTCTTCCAGCCCGGCGCGCGCCGTGCGCACGCGTTGCGCGATGGCATGCAGCGCGTGGTCCTGGCCAATCACGCGTTCGGCCAGCATGGGCTGCAATTGCAGCACCGTGCGAATTTCGTCGTTGACCATGCGGCCCAGCGGGATGCCGGTCCAGGCCGAAATAATCTCGGCCACGATCTGCGCATCCACGCACGCGGGCACCAGCGGCTGTTCGCCTTGCAGCGCCCGCAGCTCGTCCATCAGGCCGGCCAGGCGCTGCTGTTCCGGCGTTAAGGCCGGCGCGGCCGCCTTGCGGCGCGAGGCGGAAGGCGCGGCGGTCGCCGCAGCCTTGGCACCGCCTGCCGCAGGTCCGCCTGCCGCAGGATCGCCTGCCGCAGGTCCGCCTGCCGCATCCTCCATTGCCGTCGTGTCTTGGCCTTGCGCTTCCAGTTCGGCGCGCAGCGCATGGATGCGTTCCACCAGGCCGGTTTCCGCCTGATGGCGCGCCTCGGCGTCCGTCAGCGTCTGCTGCACCGTGGTGATTTCCTGTTCCAGTTCGGCCAGGCGCGATTGCGGCGTGCCGGTGGCGGCCTCGCGGCGCAGCGCGGCCTGTTCGGTGCGCAGCCGCGTCAGCCGGTGACGCGCATCGTCGATCAATGCGGGCGTTGCGCTGCGGCCCAGGGCCACGCGCGCGCAGGCCGTATCCAGCACGCTGACCGCCTTGTCGGGCAACTGCCTGCCGGTGATGTAGCGGTGCGACAAGCGCGCCGCCGCGCTGATCGCCTCGTCCAGGATGCGCACGCCAAAATGCCGCTCCATCAGCGGCGCCATGCCGCGCAGCATCGATGCGGCCAGGGCCTCGTCCGGCTCCTCGACCTTCACAACCTGGAAGCGCCGGGCCAATGCCGCGTCTTTCTCAAAGTACTTTTTGTATTCGCTCCACGTCGTGGCCGCGATCGTGCGCAATTCGCCACGGGCCAGCGCCGGCTTGAGCAGGTTGGCGGCGTCGTTCTGGCCCGCCTGCCCGCCCGCGCCAATCATCGTGTGCGCCTCGTCAATGAACAGGATGATGGGCGACGGGCTTTTCTTGACCTCGTCGATCACGTTCTTCAACCGGTTTTCGAATTCGCCCTTGACGCTGGCGCCGGCCTGCAACAAGCCCATGTCCAGCACGCGCAGCGTCACGTCGGCCAGCGCGGGCGGCACATCGCCCGCCACGATGCGCAGCGCCAGGCCTTCCACCACGGCCGTCTTGCCCACGCCCGCCTCGCCGGTCAGGATGGGGTTGTTCTGCCGCCGCCGCGTCAGGATGTCGATCATCTGGCGGATCTCGGCATCGCGCCCGATCACCGGGTCGATCTTGCCGTCCCGCGCGCGTTCGGTCAGGTTGGTCGTGTACTGGTCCAGTGCGGGCGATGCCGACAAGCCCGGCGCGGGCTGCGCGGCGTCGCCCTGGGCCGGCGCGCCGTCGGCAAAGCCCACCGCCTGCCCCGCCTCTTCCGAGCCCTCGGTCAGCGCTGCGAAGTCATGCTTCAACGCGTCCAGGCGGAACGATTCAAACAAGGGCGAACCGCGCCGCGCCAACTGCGCCAGATCGGGTTCGGTCAACAAGGCCAAGAGCAGATGCCCCGAGCGAATGCGCGTCGTCTGCGTGTCCAGCGAGGCAATCAGCCAGGCGTGTTCAAACAGTTTGGGCAGATGTGCCGAGAACACCGGCGTGCGCGTATTGCCGTTCTTGAAACGGCCGATCTCGGCCTTCAGGTCGGCTTCCAGCGCATCCGTGGGAATGTGGCAGCGGCGCGCAATCATGGCCAGATCGCTGGCGGGCTTTTCCAGCAGCGCCAGGAACAGGTGTTCCAGGTCCACCTCGTAATGGCCCTGCGCCATGCACAGGCTGGCCGCGCGTTCGGCGGCCTGGCGGCAGGTCTGGTTCAGCTTCCCGATCAGGGTTTTCAGCGGTGTGGCCATGGATTTGTTTTTCTACGTCGATGGATCAGTGAATCGTGTGCAGTTCGTAGCTGGCGTCGTCGCGGTCGCGCGTGGCCGGTTCGGTGGACAGGAAGGAATTCCACCCCAGCCGCACATCGCCGTCCCCGCCCAATTGGCTGGGCCCGATGCTGTCGCGCGCCAATACCAGGCGCACTTCGTATTCGAATGTCATGCCGCCAAACATGGTCAGCAGTTTTTCCAGCGCCTGGGCGCGCTCGCCGCCCGGCAGAAAGTCGGCAAAGGCCTGGCGCGACAGCGGGCCGATCCACAGGCGGATCCGCAGGTCGCGCTGCCAGATGCGATCGCCCGCCAGCGCCGACACGCCCAACACCGCGCCGGGCCGGCCCAGCTGCGTGCGGTTCTGCGGCGGCACGTCGTACCAACGACCCACGAACTGCTCCACGCGCAGCGGCACCCCGAAGTAGTCCTGCAACACGCGCTGCAAGAACGGCGCGGACACAGGCCGCTGGCGCGCGGCCGCGGCGTAGTGCGCGACGGATTCGTCGAACACGCGGCCGGCGCCGTTGTGCAAGCGGTCGCGCAGCGCCGGATGGCCGATGCCGCCCAGCGCCAGCAGCAACGGCAGGTAGTGGTGATCTTGTTCGGCTTCGTGCCGCAACGGCATGCGGTATTTCTTCCAAGCCGCATAGAACAGCGCCGCGGCGCGATTGGAAAAAATATCGAAGAAGGCGCGCGCGCCCCGGTCGCGCCGCAGGCTTTCGCGGGTGGCCAGCATTTCGGAATAATGCAGCGGCAAGGCGCCCTGCGCACCCAGCAGCCCGAAGAACGCGGGTGTCACATCCACGCGGCCCAGCCGCCCTTCCGACACCGCGGCCCGGCGCGCGGCTTCGTCGGCCAGCACCTCGCCATTCTTGTCATAGGCTACGGCGTCGACGATTTCGCTGGGCGGAAAGCCCAGGCCCGGCGCGTTCGGAAAGCGCAGGTGCACCGGCACCGTATGCCGCGTGCCGCCGCGCTCCTGGCGCGCAAAGCACTGTTCAAGCAGACGCACCGCCTGGAAAAACTTGAAGCGCTGCGGCTCTGCCAGCAGCGCATCCATCACGCTAGTATGGCGTCGCCGTTGCATGGGGGGCATCGTAGAAGTTCCTCTGCGCCACGGCGCGACAGCACCACCAACTGCACGAAGCTGTTGGCGTGCACGTACAGGCCGAAGAATCGGTTGATGACGGCCACGAAGGTGTGCAGGCTGGTGCCCACGAAGTGGTCTTCGTTGACGGTCAGGCGGATTTCAATGCCGCGCACGAAGGTGGCGAACGGCTCGCCCGGCATCCAGTGCGTGGCGGGTTTGTAGTCCAGCCCGACCAGCCCTTCGATCTGACGCGCGGCCACCGCCGAGCCGGACAGGTCGTACAGGCGCAACGTTTCCTTCAGCGCGGGCAAGCCGCTTTGCACCAGCGACAAATGGTTCAGCGCCAGATGCGAAATCAAGCGCCAATGCGCCGCGCGCCCTTGCTGGAAGCGATGGCTGTTGGTGGGGCGGCGCAGCATGCGAATCGCGCGCGCCACCGTGCCGCCTTCCATGAACAGGTCACCGCCCGACTGCCCCACCGCAATCTGCGCAGGCAGGTCGCGATTGGTGCAGGTCAGGTCCAGGCTCAGCGTTTCGGTTTGCGGAATGGACGGGTCGAAATCGATATCCACGATCGATATTTCGGTTTCGTAGCCGGGGCTGCGTTGCGCCATCGCGGCATCGCGGCGCATCGTCCAGTAATGCCCCGCCGTCTCGGGCGATTCGCCATGGTGCAGCGAATAGAAGGGCCTGAAATCCACCACGGCATCGCCCTGCGCGTTCTGCCGCACCTGGCGCACCCGGTCAATCGAATAGACCTCGTAGCCGTAGGCGCGGCGGGCGTCGGCCACCACCGGGTACGAGGCCGATGCGTGCGTCACGCGGATCGGGTCGGCCCGCTGCGTGAACAGGTTCACTACGGGCGTGCAACCCAGCCGCAGGTTGTCCGCCGTAATCGATTCCAGCAGGCGCGCGGTATTGGAATCGGCGCGCACGCCCGCCACCGGCAGATGCAGCGTGAACTGGCGCACGGTGCCCAGGTAGGGGCGCAGTGCCGCCAGGTCGATATCGACAAAGTTGAATTTTTCCGAGAAAACAAAATACTCGGCCAGCAGACGATAGGCCGGATGCGAACTGGCCGGAAAGTCGATCAGCGCGTCCTCTTCGGCCAGCCCCACCTGGGCCAGCGGAATCGTGGGCAGACGGTCCCAGCGCCCGGGTTGCAGCTCGACATAAGCCGCCGCCGTGCGCAGGAACAGCGCGTCGCGCAGCGCCGCCACGAAGGACGGTTCGCCGTGCAGATACACGCGCAGCTTGTCCAGCCCCGGCATGCCGAAATGCTGGTTTTCGCCTTGGCATCCCAGCGTGACGGCAAAGCGCCCCGTCACGCCCGCCGGCAGCTTGGCCGTGGCCGGCGCGTTGGCGCTGGAAAAATAGCCCGCGCGCTGCACTTCAATGGGCGCCAGCGTTACGTCGTACGCGGTGCGAAAGCGGCACGATACGCCGCGCACCGGATGCGATTTCAGTTCCATGCCGCGCGCCACGCGCACGGCGGCGGACAACTGCGCGCCGGCCCCGCCCAAGTCAAACTGCGCCACGCTGCACGAGGGAAACGGCCGCAGATAATGCGGGTACATCACCTCGAACAGCGCTTCGGTGAATTCGGGGTAGTCGTCGTCCAGCTTCTTGTTGATGCGGGCGCTCAACAAGGCGAACGATTCGATCATGCGTTCTACGTGCGGGTCTTCGCAGGTTTCGCCCGACAAGCCCAGCCGCGCGGCGATCTTCGGATACTGCTGCGCGAAGTCGCGCGACGACGTCCGCAAAAACCCAAGTTCGCGCTCGTAATAAGGCAGCAATTCTTCCATTGTTGTCTTCCTTTCCAGCGCGCAAGCCGCACCTGCACTACAGATTCATTCTTCAGACCGTGGCAGGCGTCTTGGCCCAACCACGGGTCACGGAGTACTGCAACGTCGACGGCTGCAAGGTGGCGTCAAACGTCACGGGCTCGTGGGCCGGGCCCACGTCCAACATGGCCGTAATCGCAAAATACAGCACCGACGTCGCGCGGCTATCCACCTGCAACATCACCCGAACGTGAGTCAGCCTAGGCTCGTGCCGCGCAATCGCCTGCTCCAGCGAACGGCAGATGAACTCGCGGTCGTAGTGGCTGGCCAGGCTCAGCCCGGAAAAATCCGACAGCCCGTAGGTCAGCAACGAACGCTGGCAATTCGGATAACGCCGCAGGTCTTCCTCGGTGAACACCATGCGGGTGTTCAGCAGCGCCTCGATGTCGCGCGCCACCGTTTCCTTCATTTCCTCGATCGACAGGCGCCGCAGCGCGTAGGGCGATTGCCCCTCGCCTTCGAACAGCTTGTCGAACAGGCTCGGCTCGAAACCTTTCATGGGGCCTCACATAAAAAAAGACGGCGACCCGGCTCGGGCCGCGGTCTTTTGCGTGCCCGGCTGCGATCAGACCGAGTAGGTCTTGTCGTTCTTGGTCAGGCTCCAGGCGCCCTGGGCGTTACCGCCCTGGTTGCCGCCCACCTTCTGCTGCGTGTACTTCCACTGCACGGCGGCGTACTTCAGCGAGAACGATTCGTGCGGCAGGCCTTCGGCAACCACCTCGGGCGCAACGCGCGCGATGATCACGTACTTGAGCTTGATTTCCAGGTACTTGACGCGGTTGCCTTCGCCGTCGGCACGCAGGAAGTCGATGGTGACTTCGTCAAAGGTCGTGCCGCCCGAGGCGTGCTGATACAGCAGCGGGCTGACCACGTCCAGGTCCTTGGTAAAGACCATTTCGCCATGTTCGGTACGTTCGGCGGTATGGCCACCCGAGGTCGAGGCGGTAGCGGAACGCGGCTGAATGATCTCGTGACGCCACGAGCTGACTTCGATCCAATCCGGGTGGTCCTTGTCTTGCGATTCGCCCTTGAGCGCCGGATTGCCGAACTTGACGTAGATGTCCTTCATTGTTGTAAACCTCTTTGAATGGATGAGTTGTCAGTGCAACGACGATCAGGATTTCTGAGCCTGCGCCGGCAATTCGGCAACCAGGCGCAACGAGATCGAGAGTTCGTCAAGCTGGAAATGCGGCCGCAAAAACGCCACGGCCCGGAAGACGCCAGGACGTCCAGGAACCTCGGCCACCTGCACCGAGGCTTCGCGCAGCGGGAACTGCGCTTTTTGTTCCTGCGTCGCGTTGTCGTCCAGCAGCACGTACTGCGACACCCAACGATTCAGGAAACTCTCTACGGACTGCGCCGACGCAAAGCTGCCGATCTTGTCGCGCATCATCGCCTTCAGGTAATGCGCCACGCGCGATACCGAGAAGATGTATTGCAGCTGCGCCGACAACACCGCGTTGGCGTTGGCGCTGTCCGTGTTGTATTTCTTTGCCTTCTGCACCGACTGCGCGCCGAAGAAGGCGGCGTAGTCCGAGTTCTTGCAATGCACCAGCGGGATCAGGCCCTGGTCGCTCAGTTCTTTTTCGCGGCGGTCGGTAATGGCGATTTCCGTCGGGCACTTCAGCGCGATTTCGCCGTCGTCCGTCTTGAAGGTGTGCGTCGGCAGGTTCTCGACCAGGCCACCGCCCTCAACACCACGGATGGCGGCGCACCAGCCAAAGTCCGCGAACGCGGCCGTCAGGCGCGCACCGAACGCCCAGGCGGCGTTGCACCACAGGTACTTGGAATGGTCGGTGCCGTCCACGTCTTCAACAAAGTTGAAGCCTTCGACGGTGGTGCCTTCCACGGGGTCGTACGGCAAACGGCCCAGAAAGCGCGGCATGGTCAGGCCGACGTAACGCGAATCTTCCGAATCGCGGAAGCTGCGCCACTTGGTGTATTCCACCGTGTCGAACACCTTGGCCAGGTCGCGCGGGCGACCCAGGTCGGCAAAGCTGTCCAGGCCCAGCAGCTCGGGCGAGGCCGACGCGATGAACGGTGCGTGCGAAGCGGCGGCCACGTGCGACATCTGCTCGATGAAGTACATGTCCTCGGGCTGGCGCGTGATTTCGAAGTTGCCCAGCAAGGCGCCAAACGGCGCGCCGCCGAAGGTGCCGAATTCTTCTTCGTAGACCTTCTTGAACATCAGGCTCTGATCGAAGTCGATCGCAGTCTGGAAGTCGCGAACCAGGTCACGCTTGGTGGTGTTCAAGACCTTGATCTTCAGCATCGGGCTGGTGTCGGTCTCTTGGCACAGGTAGTGCAGGCCGCGCCAGGTGCTTTCCAGCTTCTGGAATTCCGGGGCGTGCATCACTTCGCTAAGCTGCGCCGAGATCAGGCGGTCAAGCTCGGCGACGCGTGCGTCCAGCATGGCCGACAGGTTGTCGGAGACGACCACGGTGCCCTTCATCACTTCGCGCACCAGTTCGCCGATGATGTCCTTGGCGCGGTCGTGTTCGGCGGTGGACTTGGCCACGCGGCTTTGCTCGACGATCTGGTCCAGCAGGCCGCTCTGGCTGTCGGCCGATGCGGCGGCGGTGGCGCTGTTCTGCGCGGCGGCGGAATTACTCATTGCGGCCTCCCTTGTCGGTCTCGCTGGTCAGCTGTTGCAGTTTTTCGGTGCTGGTCAGCACTTCGCCCAGCAGGTCTTCCAGCTTGTCGTTGCCGGCAAGCTTGTTGCGCAGGTCGGCCAGCTTGGTGCGGATATCCAGCAGTTCGCGCAGCGGGTCCACCTGTTGCACGACGGCTTCCGGGCGGAAGTCCTCGATGGAGCGGAACTTCAGGTCCACGCCGAACGTGCCGCCTTCTTCGGTCAGGCTGTTCTTGACGCGGTAGGCGGCGCGCGGTTCCAGGCCGCGCATCACGTCGTCGAAATTGTCGACGTCGATGTTGACGAATTTGCGGTCTTTCAAACGCGGCAGTTCGGCTTCGGACTGCGCGCTGAAATCCCCCACCACACCGACCACGAACGGAAGTTCCTTCTGTTCGATGGCGTCGCCCTTCTCAACGTCATACGTGAGCTGAACGCGCGGCGGACGGACTTTCTGCAGTCGTTTCTGAACGCTTTCTTTCTTGGCCATGGAAGGCTCCGTGCAAAGGATCGTGTCTATCGGTCAGCCGTAAGCCGCATGGCGCGGCGCACGATGAGGCGGTTACTTGGTAAGCAGGTCGCCGAACGGATTCGGCGCGCGGTTGGGCTGCTGGGCGGGCGAAGTAGAAGGAGTTTGCGTAGCGGGCTGGCGACTGGGTTGCGCGGCGGGTTGTGCAGCGGGCGCGGCGCCAGACGATGCGGCTTGCGAAGCGGGCGTACCGGCGGCGGGCATACCGGCTGCGGGCGTACCGGCGGCGGGCATACCGGCAGCGGGCGCGGTCGGTTCCACCTTGCGCGGCTGACGCGGGCGCGGCGGCGGGCGGCGGCCTTCCGGGAACAACACGTCCTGGCCCAACGTTTCGCGCATCGAGGCGGCCAGCGCCACGGCGTCGGCGCGGGCATTGCCGGCCAGCAACGCGTCGGCACGCAGGTCGGCCAGTGATTGCATCGCCACGCGCAGCCCGCCCACGGCGCGCACCGTCTTGGCCACGAAGTCGTCCGGATCGCGGCTTAACGTTTCATCGGCGGCCACGATGGCCTGGCCATATTTCTGTTCGTCGAAACGAATTTTCGCGATGTAGGACCACGGTGCGCCCTGCGACGGATTGCGTTGGGCGATCTCTTCGAATTGCGCGACGGCCTGCTCCGCGCCCTTCTGCGCCAGCGTCTTTTCAGCGGCGGCCATGGACTGTTTGTATTCCGCTTCCGACTGCGGTTTTACCGACGCACAACCGGCCATCAAAGCGACGACGCCGGCGACTACGACGAGGCGGGAAAAGGGCATGTTTTAAGCACCTAGCAGGGGTTGTAACTAGGGGCCGTATTTCAACAACCTTTTGTTAGTGCGGCGCTACAGCGCGTGACTTCATGTTACTTGCGTCGAAACTGCACGCAACGTGCCGCGATCTGTATTGCTTCACACACTTCCGGTATAAAGGGCCATGTCCAAACATATCCATTTATCACGTTTGTTCGCAGCGGCGGCTTGCACGCTGGCAAGCACCGCCATCACTGGATGTGCAGCGGTTTCGGCCATCGGAGCGGTGGCTGGTTTGACCGGGAATGCGATGGAGATGGCGGGCCTGAAAAAGCAGGAAAACGCGCCGGTGGAAGTGAAATTAGCGATTCATGCGGGAGAAAATTTGAACGCCGGCGCGGGGCAAGCGATGGCCGTCGTTACAAAAATATACTACCTGAAGAATCCTGAGCAATTCCAACGTGCGCCACTCACGCAATTGATAGACACTGCGCAAGAGAAAGCCACGCTGGGGGAAACCGTGCTGGGTTCACGCGAGCTCACGCTCACGCCAGGACAGCGCGTTGAGAGCGTTGAAAAAGTCCCCAAGCAAGCGGAGTACATCGCGGTCGCCGGCCTGTTCTATGCGCCGGCGCCGATGCGTTGGAAGTACGTATTCAAAGTCGACGACGTGAAAGACAGTGGCATCGTCCTGGGCGCGCACGCTTGCGCGCTGACGGTGGCCACGGGCAAACCCACGTTGCCGGCAGGCATACCCAGCTACGACCCCGCGCGCCTGTCCGGCGTGCAGTGTCCTGGTTGACGCGCACTGCGCGATTGCCCGCCTTCTATATATAGAGATAGAAAGACAAGGAGCGCCAACTTGAGTTATTCAGCCAAAGTCCTGTGGGGCGAGGGCCTGTTCCTCCGGCCGCAACATTTTCAGCGGCAGGACGCGTATCACGAGGACCGCTTGGCCGAGATGGCCCGCGCGCTGCATCCTTATGCGTGGGGGCTGCGATCCGCGCGTTTCGATGCGTCGGCACTGGCCAACGGCATGCTGCGCGCCATTGAAATGACGGCCGTGTTTCCCGACGGCGAGCTCTACAACGCGCCGCATGGCGACGAGCTGCCCCCGCCCGTCGCGCTGACGGCGCTGGACGGTGTGAGCGAAGCGGTGTTCTACCTGGCCATCCATCCGCTCAAGGCGATTGGCGGCAATTATCGCGACGGCCAGAGCGCCGGCAATTTCGATACCCGCTACACGCACGACAATGCCCCCGCGCCCGATCTGTACACCGGCGCCACCACGGCCGAGCTGACATTCCTGCGCAAGGACGTGCGGTTGATTTCCGAATTCGAACCGCGCGACGAACTGCTGGCGATTCCGGTGGCGCGCGTGCGCCGCACGGCCAGCGCGGGCTACGAGCTGGACAATTCGTTCATCGCCCCCAGCCTGTCGCTGACGGCTTCGGGCGCGCTGCACGAACAGCTGCGCCGGCTGCTGGACGCGCTGCAAGCCAAGGTCAATGCGCTGTACGGCTTTCATCGCGAGCCCAGCAAGAACATCATTGAATTCCGCTCGGGCGATGTTGCGTCGTTCTGGCTGCTGCACACGGCCAACGAAGCCTACGCCACGCTGTCGCACTTGTTCCACCACCCGCAGCTGCATCCCGAACGCCTGTTCCAGGAACTGTTGCGGCTGGCGGGCGCGCTGATGACGTTCTCGAAGGTGCACACGCTGGCCGACCTGCCCGTGTATCGCCACGACGCGCCCGGCCCGGCGTTTGCCCGCATGGACGAAATCTTGCGCGACCTGCTGGAAACGGTGATCTCGACGCGCTACTTTTCCATCGTGCTGGAAGAGCTGCGCCCGTCGTTTCACATGGGCCGCCTGGATTCCGAAAAGCTGGACGAGACCACCTCGCTGTATCTGTCGGTGCAAGCCGCCATGCCGGCCCGCGAGCTGTCGGAAAGCGTGCCGATGCGCTTCAAGGTGGGCGCCCCCGAAGACGTCGACAAGCTGGTGCTGTCCGCCATGCCGGGCGTGCCGCTGACCTATACGCCGCAGGTGCCGCCCGCCGTGCCCGTGAAACCTGGCGCGGTGTATTTCGCGCTACAGACGCGCGGCTCGCTCTATGACCGCATGCTGCAAGCACGCAGCATTGCCATCTACGCCCCCGCGGGCATTCCCGAACTGAAGTTGGATTTGATCGCCGTCACCCGCTGACAGGAACCCTGCCATGACCGCCGACGCCCCTTCCCTGATGTCCGGCGCGACGCTGCCTCAGCGCGCCGCCGACTTCCATGCCAGCCGCCCCGCCAAGTCATTGCTGGACCTGCTGTACGACGGCTTCCTGATGCTGTTCCTGGTCAAGAGCGGCCAGGAACCGACCGACGCCGCGGCCTTCTCGGCGCGCGTGCAGCAGTTTCTGGCGGACTACGAACGCGCCGCCAAGAAGCTGGATATTCCAGCCGAAGACGTCTACGCCACCAAGTACGCCTTTTGCGCCGCCGTCGATGAAACCGTGTTGAATTCCGGCTTCGCGATTCGTGACGCGTGGATGTTGCAGCCGCTGCAACTGACGCTGTTCGGCGAGCAGCTGGCGGGCGAGAACTTTTTTGCACGGCTGGAAGACCTGCGTGCGCAAGGCGCGCCGCGCCTGCAATCGCTTGAGATCTACTACATGTGCCTGCTGCTGGGTTTCCAGGGCAAGTACCTGATCGAAGGCCAGGAAAAGCTGGGCTACCTGACCGCGCGCCTGGGTGATGAGATTGCCCTGCTGCGCGGCAAGCGCACCGGTTTTGCGCCGCATTGGCAACTGCCCGACAAGATCGCCCACACGCTCAAGCGCGACGTGCCGCTGTGGTCGGTCATGGCGGTGTTTGCGCTGCTGGGCCTGTTGGCATTCCTGGGCATGGGCCACTTTTTGAATTCGGAAATGCAGACGGCGATGGCGCCGTACCACGACATCGTCAAGCTGGGTCCGCGCGCCGCGCACCTGACCATTTCGTTGCCATGAACACTACGCCTTCGAACCCGTCAAGCGCCTCGGCCTACTCGTCGATGAACATCGCCACCTTGTCGCAACAGGCGCGCATGCTGCGCGTCAGCACGCCGCTGGACGCTGAATTGGTGCCCGAGCAGATGACGCTGCGCGAAGGCGTGTCGCGCCTGTTCGCGTTGACGCTGGACTGCCTGGCCGCCAGCGCCGAGCTCGATGTAAGCGGCTTGCTGGGCAAGGAGATCACCGTCAGCCTGTTGCAGGCGGATGGGTCGATGCGCCGCTGGCATGCCGTGGTCGAAGGCGTGGACGCGCTGGGCGCCGATGGCGGTCTGGCCCGCTACCGCTTGCACGCCGCGCCGTGGATGGCCGCGCTGGCGCTGCGCCGCGACAGCTTCATCTACCAAGATCAGTCCGTGCAGGACATCGTCAGCGACATCTTTGCGGATTATCCCCAGGCGGCCTTCGCGTTCGACGTCAGCGAGGCATTGCCCGCGCGCCCGGCTTGCACGCAGTACCGCGAGTCGGATCTGCAATTCGTGCAGCGCATCCTGGCCGAGGCGGGCCTGTCGTATCGCTTCGAACACCAACAGGACGACGGCCAGGCGGCCGGCGGCGGAGCGCGCCATCGCGTCGTGATCTTCGATGCGGGCGCGGCGCGGCCCGAAGACCCGGCCTCGCCCCTGCGTTTTCATCGCAGCGACGCCACTGAAACGCGCGACAGCATCACGCATTTTTCAGCGGCCCAGTCCGTGCGCCCGAACGCCGTGGCGCGCGCCGCCTGGAACGAACGCACGCTGACCGCGCATGCCGCGCAAAGCCGCTCGCCAGTGCAGGTGGAAGCCCTGCCCGTGCTTGAGGATTACGACTACGCCGGCCACGGCCGTTACGCCGACGACGAGGCCGCCGAACAAAGCGCCGCGCGTTCGTTGCGCGCCCACGAATCGCGCATCGTCCGCTTCGAAGGCGCGGGCACGGCGCGGTCGCTGGCCCCCGGCCGCTTGTTCGCCATGACGCAGCACGAACGCTATGCCGAGGGCGGCGGCGGGCAGGCGGTGGACGAGCTGGGCGGCAACCGTTACGTGGTGCTGGAGGTGGTGCACGAAGCCACCAACAACCTGGGGGCACAGGCCCCCCAGGTGGCAAGCAGCGCCGACATGGAACGCGGCACCTATCGCAACCGCTTCACGGCCCAGCCCGAGGCGGCCGCGCTGATGCCGGCGTGGCGCCCGCGCCCGACCGCGCCGGAAGGCCTGGCGGCGGTGGTGGTCAGCGCCGGCGACGCCCCCATCACGTCCGACCGCGACCTGCGCGTGAAGGTGCAGTTTCCCTGGCAGCGCGGCGACAAGCCCGTCACGGGTGGCCTGCCGCACAAGACGCACGGCGACGCCAGCGGCAACGCACCGGGCGACGACCGCTCGGGCACGTGGCTGCGCGTGGCCAGCGCGCAAGCGGGCCCCAACTGGGGCGCGCATCATCTGCCCCGTGGCGGCACCGAAGTCATCGTGGAATTTATCGATGGCGATATCGACAGGCCGGTGGTTGCCGGCCAGCTATACAACGACGCGGACCTGCCGCCCTGGTCCGCTGGCGAGAACGCCGAAGCGAATCACGCCGGCGTATTGAGCGGCTGGCATAGCCACGGCCTGGACGGTGCGGGCCGCAACCAGTGGGTGTTTGACGACACGCGCGGCAAGTTGCGCACGCGGCTGGCCAGCTCGACCGCCGCCACGCAGCTGGGCCTGGGCCATCTGGTCGAACAGGACCTGGACGACGCCAACCGCGGCCAATGGCGCGGCACGGGCTTTGAACTGCGCTCGGACGCGTGGACGGTCGTGCGGTCGGGCCAGGGCATGCTGGTGTCGTCCACCGCCCGCGAACAGGCCAAGTCCACGCAGGCGGACGCGCAGGAAGCCTTGCTGCTGCTGCGCGGCGCGCAAGACGCATCGCGCCGCTTGAACGACAGCGCCGGCCAGCATCAGGCGCGCACGATGGCGGCGGCCGACGGCTATGACGAATTGCTTGCCGCACTGGACCCGCAACAGGACGGACGCTATCCGGCCCAAATCAACGGCCAGGCCGCCGGCAAGGCCGCCAACGGCCAGCGCACGGACTCGGCCGCCGTCGAACGCATCAACGGCCCGCACCTGCTGATCGATTCCCCCAATTCCCTGAACCTGGCCACGCCGGCCAGCGCCGTGCTACATGCGGGCAAGCACTTGCACGCCACCGCGCAATCGGACGCGCACGTGTCCGCGCAGCAGACGTATTCGGCGGTGTCCGCGCGCTCGGCCAGCGTGTTCGCGCAGCAGGGCCCTATCCGGGCGATCTCGGCGCAAGCGCCCGTGTCGCTGCACGCGCATACCGACATCCTGGAAGCGCTGGCGGGCCAGGACATCACCGTGACGTCGTCGGCCGAAGGCATCGAAATCCTGGGCAACCAGCGCGTAACCCTGCAAGCCGCGGGCGGCAGCGTGACGCTGGATGGGGCCGACATTGTGTTCAAGGGGCCGGGCCTGTTCTCGGTCAAGGGCGCCACGCACAATTTCGTGGGTCCGGCCAGTGACGCGGCCAACTTGCCGGCCTTGCCCAGCACCACGGTCGACGATCCGCTGATCGTCAGCGCCGAGCTGGTGCACAAGGACGGCGCCACGGCGTCCGCCGTCAAGAAGGCCGCGTCCGGATTGATGGCCGGTTTCGGCGGCGCGGCGGGAGCCGGCGCCGGCACCGGGCTGGGGGCACTGGGCGATGCCATGCCCAGCGGCCTGGCCAGCCTGGGCCAGACGGCGGCAGGCGCCGCCTCCAAGCTGTCGCAGCTTGCCGGCCAGGCCAACACGCTGGCCGGGCTGGCCAAGAACCCGATGGGCGCGCTGTCCGCCGCCCCGGGCCTGCTGGGCAACGCCAGCCCCGCGATGGGCGGGCTGCTGAACACCGCCAAGAACACGATGGGCATGGTCTCGCAGGCGCAAGGCATGGTCGCTCAGGCAAAGGCCATGGTCGCAAACCCCATGTCGGCGCTGCCCGCCGCCTCCGGCATGCTGGGTTCGGTGGCCCCGGGCGCCAGCGGCATGATCGATTCCGCCGCGTCGGCGGCGGGCACCGTGTCGCAAGCGGCGGCCTTCATCAAGAACCCTTCGGCGGCATTGCCCGCCGCGACGGACATGCTGGCTGCCGTCGCGCCGGAAGGCGCGTCGGGAATGATTTCCGGAGCGGCGACGTTCGCGGGGGTGGGATCGGGGGCTGGAGCGACGTCCGTGGCAAGCGCCACGCCGGCGGCGACTGGTACGCCAAGCGCGGCAACTGCCGGTACAGCGTCTGCGCCGCAAGCATCTGCCGCGAGTTCCGCTGCGGATCCCTCCGGTGCGCCCTCGCCTGCGCTTGCGAGCGCATCGCCTGACGCATCGGCATCGCCCTCCGGGGCTGGTGCTGGGGCTGGGGCTGGGGCTGGGGCTAGTGCTGGTGCGGGCGGTGGAACTGTTGCTGGTGCTAGTGCTAGTGCTAGTGCTAGTGCTGGCGCTGGCGCAGCGCCGGTCGCAAACAGCAGCGTGTCGGTCGCGCCCGCGCCAACGACAGGTGCAGCGTCGACGGCTGCGAACGCTACCGCGACCGCCGACGCAGGCGGCGCGACCAGCGCCTCCGGTCCCGCTGGCGTCGTAGCGTCTGCCCCGCCAACTGCCGGCACGGGCGCACCCGTGTCCAGCGCTTCCGCCGCAGGCACGGCACCCGTCAACGCAACCGGTACCTCGTCCGTTGCGACGTCGGCCCCGTCTGCTGTTGCAACACCCGATGCGCCCGCCAGCGATTCCCTGATCGCGAACACTGGGGCGCCCTCCGTTGCCGATGCGGCCGGGTCGTCGGCCGCCCCTTCGATTGCCGTCGCAAGCGCATCCACGGTCGCGCCTTCGATCACCGCTGCCGGTGCGTCTACGGTCGCGCCTTCGATTGCTGCTGCCGGTGCTGCGTCGGCCACGCCTTCGATTACGGCTGCGAGTGCGTCCGCAGTCATATCGGGCGGCGCGTCTTCTGGCGCCGCCTCGATTGCGGCGGCTGGGGCGGCTACCGGTGCTTCGTCATTCGCCGCTTCGGTAGCGTCGACGACGCCTTCATTCGGCGCGTCCGCGGTTGCGGGCGCTTCAGACACTTTCGTATCTCCCACGGCGGACGTGGCCGTGTCGCCGGCTTCGGCGGCCCTCGTCTCGGCGTCCACGGAAAGCATCGCGTTGCCGGGCGACGTTGTGTCGGCCGCGTCAGTGCAAGCCGGACCGGCAGCCGGCGACTTCACCGGCGCCGCTACGTCGTCGCCACCATCCATCGCGACGGACCTCGGCATGACCGCCGCGACCGCCGTGAACGCGGCCTACAGCGGGGCAGTCTCCTCTGGCGACGCCTATAACGCAGCCTCTTCTCACGTCGACTCGTCTCACGTAGCCGCTTCTAACGCCGCCGCACCTAACGCCGCCCCTTCTAACGCGGCATCTTTCAACGGCGCATCCCCTCCCCCCGCGACCTTAGCGGCAGCATCCGCCCACGCAGCATCGCAAGTCGGCGCGCTGGCGGGTACCGGAGCTGCTTCGGTGGCCGCAACCGCCGCCCGCGCGTCGGCCACGGCGGCGGACGGAGCTTCGCCGCTGACGACGGATCTGCCGCCGGGGTCCGGCGCGGCAACCTTTACGGCAGGTTCGGCGACGAACCATGGCATCGGCTTGTTGACCACTGTGGCCGCAACGATTGGCGCGGCCCCCACGCTGCGCGTGCAGGAGCCTAGGCAAGGCCATGCCGTTGACGACCGGCCCGCTGACGCATCCGCCAGTTCCGCAGCCTCGCTTGCTGCGGGATCGACCGCGACGATAGCCGGGACGGCAAACGCCCAGGGCCACGGACATGCGCCGTCGACGCCGTCCAGCCCTGACACCCACGTCGCGCCAGGGTCCGGCGCGCCCGACACCCAGCTCGTCCAGGCAAGCGTCGACGACGACCAGCGGAAGCAGGTCGACGAGACATCGGCCGCCGCAACAGCGCAGCCATCGCCCAGCTTCGCGACCGCCGCGGCAACAACGCAATCGTCGCCCACCTCCGCGTCCGCCGCAGTGGGGACGCAATCGTCGCCCTCTTTCGCTGCGTCCGTGTCTCCCGGCCAACAAGGCGCGGCCTCAGTCACGGCATCCGCGCACCCACGCGACACGCGCGACACGTCGACTTTGCCGAACGCTACGCTGCTCGCGACCGTGACCGCCAGCGCGGGCACGCTGCTGGCCGGCGCCGCAAACGCGGCTGGCAATACGGCAGCCGCAGCATCTTCGGCAGCCGTTGCTGGCGGCGCGCTGTCTGACCCGGCTACGCTGGCCACCGTCGTTCCGCAGCCCTCTGGCGCCTTGCACGGATTCAGCTGGCCCGGCGCCGTGAACGGCGCATCGCCGTCCTCTGCCGGGACCGTGACGCAAGGCGACCAGCTTGCGCAATTAACGAGCACCGGCCGAGACGCAGGTTCGGCAACGGGACTTTCGGCCGACGTCTCCGCCGGTATCCCCGCTGGTATGCCCGTTGAGGTTCCCACTAACGTCTCCGCTGGTATGCCCGTTGAGGTTCCCGCTAACGTCCCCGCTGGTATGCCCGTTGAGGTTCCCGCTAACGTCTCCGCTAACGTCCCCGCGGACGTCTCTGCAAACGTCTCCGCCCATGCCGCTGGCGTTGCAGCCCCGGACGGCGGCGCGTTGATCGCATCCAGCGACACCCTGCCGGCGACGGGCGGCCTGTCTGGCGACGGCCCTGCCGTGGCCGCCGGCATCCCCACGCAAACGCCTGGCTTCGTCCCTGCCTCGCAAAGCACCCTGCCGCAGGGCGCGGGCCTGCCCGGCGGCTCGGGTGAAGGCGGCTTGAACTTCCCCAGCAACCCCTCATCAGCGGGGGCCAGCGCGACATCCGGCGTTGGCGGGATCGGCGCAGGCGCGGCAGCGGGCCTGGGAGGCTCCGGGGGCAGCACGGCTGGCTCGACTACGGCAGCGACCAGCGCCGCGACGGGCTCCGCCGGCAGCGCTGCGACCTCCGCCGCCGCGCCTGCCGCAGCCTCACCTGTCGTAGCGACAAGCGCAGCCGGAGCAACCCCGGCAAGCGTCACCGCGACGACCGCCGCCGGGGACTCGTCCGTCGCCAGCGTCGCGGGAAGCGAGTCCGGCTCCACGGCGTCGGCAGGCGCGGGCGTCAACACGGCGCCCTCCGCAGCGGACGCTAGCTCGACCGGCACCGTCGGCGGTACCGCGAACGCAGCTACTGCGGCTGGTGCACCGGCGACCCCCTCGGCCGCCCCCACGGCGGACGCTACTTCCAGCGCCAGCGCCGGCACTTCCACCAGCGCGCCAGCCCATGCGGCCGGCGGCCCATCGGGCAGCGCAACGACAACGGCCAGCGCCGCCTCGGCCAACGGCGCGTCCACTCCCACATCGGCTTCGCCCGCCGGCAGCGCGCCCTTGGGCAAAGCCCCCGCCGCAACGCCACCCGCCCCAGCCAGCACGGCGGCCACCGCTGCGCCTGCCACGCCGGATGCAAACCTGGGTAGCGCCACCGCGCGCGCGGCGGGCATGTCCGACAGCACGCCGGCCACCCGCGCCACCGATCTGTCCGCCACAGCCGGCGCGGGTGCGGGCGCGTCCGCCGCTGCTTCCAGCGCCGGCAGTTCCGGCGCTGTGGGCATCGGCGCCGTTGCGGCCGGCGGCGGGCTGGCGACCTTTGCGCAACAGGCCAGCGCCGCGTCCACCGCGCTGTCCAGCGCATCCACCTTCGCGGCGGGCGGCGTCAGCGCCAACGTGGGCGCGGCCATTGTGCCGGTCATGACGCAGGCGCTGAACGCCGGCGGCGACCGCATGGCAGCCTTGAGTTCCGCCGTTGACACGCTGTTTACGTTGCCCGACGTCAAGCAAGCCAACATCCCGTCGGTGGCAGGCGCCATCCTCAGCATGCCGGGCCTGTCATCGTCGTCGATGCCCAGCGTGATCGGCGCCATCCTGCAATCGCCCACCTTGGCCACCGAGACGCTGCCCAAGGTGGCCGAGGTGCTGATGAAGATACCCGGCGTGGCCGAGTCCCCGCTGCCGCAGATCGCGCGCGACGTGCTTGACTCGGTCGGCCTGGGACCCGTGGCGCGCACCCAGGGCACCAACCTGCCTGGCGGCACGCCGCCCGCCGGCGGCTCCGGCCGCGCGGTGCCCGGCGTGTCCACCTACCGCGCCCGCCAGGACGGCGCGCGCCTGCAATACGTGAACCTGGAACAGGTGGCCGAACGCTGGAACGACGGCAGCGCGCTGACCACCACCGAACGCCAATCGAACCGCCCGCGCATCCACGTGGAATTCAATCGCCCCGGCCAGCACCGCTTCACCATCACCGTGAAGGCCGACCCCGCCAACATTCCGTACTCCGCGCGCGAACGTGGCCGCCGCGCCAGCTATCAGGAACCGCACAGCAACCCGCGCAGCTACGTCACCAACGCCGACGGCACCCGCATCGTCGACGACATCACGCTGCCGGCCGCCGGCCTGAACCTGTACCTGTTCGAAGTGCGCGACGAACGCGGGCAATTGATCAAGACCGAACGCGTTGAAACCGTGCGCCGCCTGTACATCCAGGAAGTCATGTGCATGAGCGCGCATCCGGCCGGCCACCTGGCCGACGTCACGCCCGTCACCGCGGAATTCGCGCTGCACGGTATCGATATGATCCAGCTTCCGCGCCTGCAATTCCGGGGCCGCTCGGCGGTTGACGCCGCCGACACCGTCGAGTCGCAGCAAGCCATCATGAACGCCGTTCGCGCGGTCTATGCCCCTTCCCCGGGCAAGCAGCGCGAACCCTATACGCTGGTCGTTTGCCACGTTGACCGCCTGGCCGCGCCGGGCGTCAGCGGCGACATGCGGCTGCCGGTGCCCGCCGGCCCCGGCGGACGCGTCATGACGGTGCCCATCGTCAACGACGACCGCAGCCGCTCCAGCCTCTGGTACGAATTCGATGCCAGCGACGACTGGCTGGTGCACGCGCGCTACATCCACACGGACGCCTCCGGCGCCGAACGGTCGATTCCAATTCCGCGCCACCTGATCACCCCCATCCGCGAAAGCAATGGGTCGGTCTGGTCGGTGTCCGTGGACCTGACCCGCATATCGCCCACGCCGCTGACCGGCATGCTGAACATCCAGTTCAACACCGTGGCCGCCAGCTACGCCGGCCTTGCCATCACGGGCACCAACCTGCTGTTCGTCTCGACGCTGGACCCCTACGAACCCAACTCGCAGGCCTACCTGACCGAAACCCTGGCCCACGAAATGGGCCACTTGCTGGGCATGGTGCCCAGCGGCCCCGACTGGCCCGGCCTGCGCAACCAGGACGAGTCCGCCGACGATTCAAAGCTGGACCCGCCGCCGCACTTCTACTACAACGCGGGGGGGCACTGCTATTACGGCCTGCCCGACCAGAATGGCGAGTACAACGAGGAAATCGGGCAGTGCGTGATGTACGGCATCACCTGCGCGAACATTCATTTCTGCCCCAGTTGCAGCAAGGCCGTGCGCAAGGTCGACTGCTCCGAAGGCTGGACGGCGTTCTGACGCCGGCCTTTTCCAGATAACCGACATGCCCGAACCGACATGCCCATCATGACGACCGACTGGATTGAACCCGCCACCTTTGCCTCGGTGCCCTCGCACTCGCAAAAGGAACACGCCTGCATGCCGCCGCTGCAAGGCTACGACGCGCAGATGCGCATCGCCGCGCCCACCCGCGTGACGATCCGCGACGGCAGCACGCTGACCATTCCCATCTGTGCGCGCGGCATCCTGCCCGTGGTAGACGAGCCGCAGCTACCGCGTTTCGTGGCGGTGGACACGCGCACCGGCAAGGTCTATCGCGGCATCGCGTTCAACTACGTGCGGCCCAAGCTGCCCAATGTGTCGGTGGACCCCAGCGAAGGCGCGGCCCCGCCCAAGATTCCGCTGCCGCCCGGCATGACCGTGGAAACCCGCTTCACCACGGATATGGCGGGCGTCCTGCATCTGCCCGCCACGCCCGCGACCTACGAGGTGTATATCGAGGCAGAGAACGTGAAGTCGAATACGGTGACGATAGCGGTCGAAGCGGGCAAGACGTAAGCGGCATCGAAGGCGCCACGCACGTCCTTCATTCGTCGCGTCACGGGCGCGCCGGTGTCATCTGTTGAATGTTCTGCTCTGCCCGGGCAGCCTGGGCCTCGACCTTTTCCGCGTTGCGCATGTCCTTGGCGCGCTGCGCCATTTCGGCCTTGGCGTCGGTCTTGGCGAATACATCCTTGTCGCGGACGCGGAAGTACATCGTGGTGCTGGCCAACAGGTGATCGGGCCAACTGCTCAACATGGCGTCGTGCACCAGCCAGTCGAACAAGGTCATGACCTTCGGGGGCAGCTGCGTTTTGCCGTCGCGCGCCTCGCGCCAGGCGGTCAGCAGGCGTTGCTGAACCGCGCGCTCGGCCTTGATGTCGGCCAGGGGGTCGGCGGCCTTTTCCGGCGTGCCGCCGCCGCGCTTGATCAGTTCATTGCGCATGTTCTCGCGGTCGCGCATGTCCTTGTCCATCAACTCCATCGTGCGCAACACCTGCGGGCTATTACGCTCCAGGTCCGCGCGGCGCTGCGCGGTATCGGCGTCCTGCTGTTCCGCGTGCTCCAGGCTCTTGTATTCCTCTTCCAGGCGTTCCCACAGCGGCTTGAAACGTTGCGGAGGCAATTCGCCACGGCTTGCCGAGGCGCGTTCCCAACGCTCATTCTTAAGCGCCTCCAGCTCGCGCAGGCGGGCCGTATTCTCGGGCTTGTTGCGTTCCTCGGCGGGCAATGCCGACACGCGCCGCAGCTCTTGGTTGTATTCCTGTTCCGGCGTGAAGTAGTCCCGGTCCTTGATCCACGCCTCGGCCGGGTCCGACAGTTCGGCGCGGAACGTGGGGTCCTGGTAACGCACGGCAAGCCAGCGCAGGAATGCCTCCATATGCGGCATGAAGTCGATGCCCGGCTCGTACTTGACGACCTCGCGATACGCTTTGACCAGATCCAGAATCTGGCTTTTCGTACTGCCATCCACAATCGGTTCGGACAGCGAAAACTGCAAATAGGTATCGGGCTTCAGGTCGGCCAGCC
Source organism: Achromobacter sp. B7 (assembly GCF_003600685.1). Classification (NCBI taxonomy): domain Bacteria; kingdom Pseudomonadati; phylum Pseudomonadota; class Betaproteobacteria; order Burkholderiales; family Alcaligenaceae; genus Achromobacter; species Achromobacter sp. B7. The sequence continues at coordinate 813,553 of NZ_CP032084.1, read as the reverse complement.
TTTCCATGCTGTGAAAGGCCGCGCCGTGCGACAGGGCCTGGTTCATCATGTCGCGCAGCGCCACGCGCGACAGCTCGACCCGCGCATTCAGCGACCCGGGCGGACTGACGCCCGTCACGTCGCCACTGGACCCGGGATACAGATACTGCAGGCCGCGCGTCTTTTCCAGGCTGTCCATGCGCTGATTGCGGCGCAGCTCATGCGCGGCCGCGAAATGCACGCACGTCTGCACGGCGGCTGGCACCGTCAACGTCCTGTCCTTGTGCGTCTGCTTGATAAGGTCAGTGACGGGCAAAAAGCCCAGGAACGTGTTTTCGTCCATGATGGACGCGACCGAATCCAGCAAGCCCATGAAGCGGATCTGGATATCAGCATCTGACTTGTTCTTCGTTCGGTCGCCAATCACCGCCAGGTCCGCATCGTGACGGCGGCGGTACTTCTTGACCAGATCATTGACGAACTGGCGCGCGACCACCCCGCCCCGGTCCGCGCCGAACACGGTGATTTCAATGCGGCGCACATTCTGCCCTTCGCTCACGGCGTCATAGGCCGCCTTGAACTGGCGCAATGCCGAGTCCACGCGCACGTCTACGCCCGTGCCCATCAGGTAGGCCACCGTTTCCTGATCGCGGATGATCGGCACCGTTTCCATCATGGTTGACTTGGCGGCTTCCTTGCCGGCCGTCCACGCGACCTTAAGGGGATTTTTCTTGAAGCCGGCCCAGAAGCCTCGAATGGTGGCGCGCGCACGGTTCACCACGCGCTCGGGGTCCCACGCATTCCAGATCCGGACCGCCTTTTCGGGCAACGTCCGCACGTCTTTCACGACGTCCTTGTATGCCTTGACCATGGGCTGATACGAGGACTCACGCAGCGACTTCTTCACCGCCGCCGTCAGGCGCCCGGTGAGCTTATGGTTCGGAATCTCGTCCGTGCGCAAGACATTGCCGACGTTGGCCGATATCGCCTTTTGCGCGTTGCTCGCCGCCTTCATGCCCGCCTTCGCGGCGGCATAAATCATGTCGTCGTTTTCCGCATCGGCATTCAGATCCGTGCCCAGACCCGAGTAATAAAACCGAAACCAGTGGTGCTTTTCAGGGCGGCCGGGATCGCTCTGGACATAGTGCGCTTCCCACAAGCGGCAGATGTTCGAATAGTACGTGGGGTGCTTCGCATCTTCGTCGCGGCTACGGCCGAAGCCGTCAAAAAAGAACCCCATCCGCAGGACCGCACCGCATTCATTGCAGTCGTCCTTGGGGTACGCCGCCTCGTTCTGGGCCATTGCCTTCAGCACCGATGCCGGCGTACGGTTCTCCGGCGGCAAGTCACTGGATTGCGCGTCAGACATGCTTATCTCCCGCCGGGGTGCCCATGGCTTTGATCTGCTCCAGCTTTGCCGGCGGCAACGCCGCGACTTCCCGGGCGAAATCGCCCGGCGCGCGTCCCGGCTTGTCCAGGATCGCCTTCACCTGTGGATCCGAATCGAAGTTCGACGCCACCGTGAAGTACAGCAGCATGTACTGGCGCAGGTCTTGCTTGTCTTCGATACGGTATTTTTTCCATGCCGGCTGCAACGCCTTCGCGGTCGCGCGCAGCAGTTCGGCGTCACTGCGGTAAGCGCCAAGCGATGCGCGATGCTCGCGCCATAGCCAGTCCACGGTATCGACAATGGGAATCCGCGTCTGGCCCAGGAGCTTGCGGCTTAGCGCCAGCTCCATGTGTTCGTCGGGATAGATGTGCAGCTCCAGATACAGCGGACCGTCGCCCGCCGGGATCTCGGCGGCCGGAAATTTGATGGCGCCCTGCCGATCGAAATAGAGCGAGTCGGCCTTGCCATCGTGCAAATGCTTGCGCAGCAGCTCGGCGTCGACGCCGCGCCAGTCCACGGTGAAATCGGTGCCCTTGAGCGTGAAGCAGCAGGTAACCGAGCCCTCGCCGCCGCCCGGGCTGACCTGCATCGTCGACGCCACGCCTTCGCCCTTGTCCTTGACGCTGATGCTGCGGATATTCCACGGCGTGTAGTTATAGGCGATGAAACTGACGCCTTGGTAGACCGGCTCGCTATTGCAACCCGCCAGCATGCCCAGCCACAACAGCGCGGCGATCAATCCCTTACGCATTCATCTCTCCTGAAGGCCAATCCTGACCGGCCCAATGCAAGGCCTGCACCTCGTCCCACACCGCGTCCGGCACGCCCGCCAGCGCCTTTGCCAGCGCGCCGTCGTCACCGGGCTGATACTCCTGCAAGCCCGCACGGATCAGCGGATGCTCATCAAAGCGCGGGGATATCGATACGCCCCACGCCACATAGTCGAACATGTCTTTGTCGCCCGCCACGCCGTGTGCGCGCGCGCGTTCCAACTGCACTTGCACTTGCGGCACCAGCGCGTCCTGATCCGGGTCGCCCGGCAGCAGACCGGGATACAAGCGGCGTAGTTGCACCGCGAGTTTGTCGGGGTAGTCCAGGTCGAACAGCATCTGGTGCTGCTCGGGCGTGAAGCGTTGGATGCCGTCGGGCGCGTCTGTGGGCAGCCTGCCGGTGCCCGACAGCTCGGCCTGCGAGCCATCGCGCAACGCGTAGCGCAAGGTGATCAGCGGCGAGGCGAAGCGGGCGCGTTGTTCGGCGGTCCAGACTTGCAGGGCGCGCGCCAGGATGCGCGTGTCGTACCAGTGCAGGAAGAACTCGGTATCGTCGGGCAAGGCGTAGTCGCAAAACCGTCCGAAATGCGCGATCAGCTTTTCCAGGGGCACGGCGGAGGCGAAGCTCATCATTGCGTAGCGGCCGCCGCTGCGTTCGTGCAGGGCGTTCAACACGCGCACGAGCGGCGTACTGAAATCAGGCCGACGCGGCCCGCGCAGCACGCCTTGCGATGCGCCGTCCACTTCGATCAGCAGTGGCGCCACGTCGCCATAAATGTCCAGCCCGGTTTGCGCCCAGATCGAGCCAAAACTCAGGTCTTCGGTGGCACTGATGCGTGCCAGCAGATCGGGGTGCCCCCGAAAATCCACGATCACATACGCGCGCGCGGCTTCGCCATACGGCCCGCGGTGGTGCGGCAATTGCGCAAAGGTGGAAAGCAGCGCCTGCTGCCAGGAATAAGCCATCGCCGTCACGCCTTTTCGGTAATGGATTGCACGCTGTCCTGGGCGTCCAGCACGCAGCTTTTGCATACCGTGAACTGCGGAAAGGGATACGGCATCTGGGTGGGGCCGGCGAACTGTTTGTTGCCGGTCTTGACGTCGATACGGCCGGGCGCGGTGACGGTGATATTGCCGCCTTCGATGACGATGCTGGCACCCGCCGCGTTGGCAATGCGGATGCGCTTGGGCGATGCGTATTCGATGCCGGCGTTGGCGCTGACCATGCGCAGGTCCTGCTGCGCCTGCACGGTCAGCACGTCATGCTGCGACATCACGTCGACTTCGCCCGTGCCGGCGATCAGGTCCAGGCCGGATTCGGCGCCGCCCTTCTGCACGCCGGCCACGATGCCCAGCGCCTGGCCGGTATGCACGCGCAGCGAGCCGATGACGGCCAGGTTGTGGTCCAGCCCCGATGACCAGTGCACCAGTTCGCCGGCCGATATCTGCACGTTGCGTCCGGCCGCTTGCGTCAGCCCCGCGCGGCCCGCCATCAGCACCAGCGGGTCGGTCAGGTGCGGGACCTTGCCGTCGACCACTTCCGTGTGCTTGGCAGAGGCATCGCCCGCCGCGCCGCTGATCGCCTGGCCGTCTACGGTGCCGGAGACGGCGCGCGTCATCGCGGCCAGGGGCGCGCGTTCACCGTCCAGTCGGCTGGCGCCTGCTGACGTGGTGCCGCGTGCCGAAGCCAGGCGCACGCCCTGATGCGCGCCGATCACGCCGTCAAACGACTGCGCCATGATGTCGGCCTGCCCGGCCAGCGCCAGGGGCGCCGCCGCGTCGCCTGCCGGTTCGCCGCCGCCGGCCGTGTAGGTGGTCAGCAACACGCCCGCGCCGCCCCGCAGCGCGCCAAACGCATCGGTGCGCAATTCCGCGCCCACGCCGCGCACGTTGCCGCGATAGTTGCCAGCCTGGTGAATCAGATGGCCCAGGTTCAGTTCGCTGGCCGACTGCGTGGACTTGATCTGCATGCGCAGCTGGCCGTCGCTGTCGTCGAAGACGATCTGGTTGTAGCCGTCGCCGCCAAATTCCTTGCTCTTGAAGCCGCTTAACGCGGCCGCGTTGCGATGCTGTTCGTCGCCCGCCGCCGCGCCGTGCCAGGCGGGTGCGTTGCCGCTGGCCAGGTTGGCCTGCGCGCTGGGCTTGCCGTCGAGGGCCGCCGCGTACACCTCGGTGTTCATGGGTTCGCCGGCCTTGCCGCCTGGCGTAGCCGGTATGCCGCCTTCGCCGCGCCCGTTGTAAAGCGCACCGACGACCAGGGGCTGGTCGATGTCTTCGTCCAGGAAGCGCACCAGCACTTCCTGCCCGATACGCGGCACGAAGCTCATGCCCATGCCCGCGCCCGCCTGGCGCTGCGCCACGCGTGCCCAACGGCTTTTCGCCAGGCCCTGGCCGTCGGTCTGCCAGTGAAAGCGCACGCGCACGTCGCCCCGCGCGTTGCGGTGGATTTCGTCTTCGCCGCTGGCCTCGGTGGCCCCTTCGGCGTTGGTGACAATCGCCGTGTGCACGCCCACGGCCGACGGCGCGCCGGCCAATCGGGCACCGCGCGCGGCGGCCGGCAAGGCGCGCCAGGGGCGGTCGCAACGCACCGCGCAAAAGCGGTTGGCGTAGCCCACTTCATGCGCCCGCGCCAGCACGGCGGCGTCAGGCCGGCCGACGCCGATCAATGCGTCGTCTGGGGGGTAGGCGGAATCGTCGTCGGCCAGGTCGTCGTGATCGGCACGCTGAATGTCTGCGTCGCTATTCAATGCGGCGTCTTCGTCGTCGTCAAAGCACAGGAAGTCGTCCAGCGCGCCCATCTGGCCGGACAAGTTGGCGTCGGCCTGGCCCGGCAGGTTGTTGACGCCGACGTGTTCAATACGGTCCAACGCGAACACGGGTTCGAAGCCGGCCTCGCCCTTGGGCCCTAACGGCGACATGTCTTGCAGCGTGAAGCGTGTGCCCGACCGGAACGTGCGCACGTTGCCACGCCCAATGAACGTTTCGGCGCGGGCCTGCGCGGCCTGCATCAACAGCGTGGCCTGAAACTGCGCGTGCGCCTGGTTCAACAGGCCGCCGTGGCCCAGGGGTTCAAACCATTCCAGCCCGGCGGTTTCGTCGTCGGACCCGCTGGCCGGGCCGGCCAGGGCCTGGCCCGTGATGGCGTGCTTGCCGCTGTCGTGCCAGCCTAGAACGGTGACGCGTTCCACCGCGCGCCGCTGCCTGCGCGCCAGGGCCTGCACGCCGTCGCGCGTCTCGGTGGCATGCGCGCGTTGAAAGCGCACGCCGCCGCCCGAGGACTCTGCGTCTTCGGGCAACGTGCGGCTGTCGGCAAAGATCAGCACGGCATGGCGCGAAGGGGCGGCCTTGTCCTCGACGGTGGTCCAGCCCAGGCCGGATTCCGCCAGCAGGCGCGACAGAAAGGCGTAGTCGGTTTCGCGATACTGCGTGGTGTAAGGCCGCGTGGGCAGGTCGGCAAGGTGGCGCTCGACGTCGTCGGCAAGCTTGTAGGTGTAGCCCTCGTAGCTGTCCAGCACATGCCGCACGATTTCCAGCACGGGCTGGTTTTCATAGATGCGGCTGGCGCGCCGCTGCGTGGCCAGCCATAGCCAGGGCGCCAGCGTGATGCGATAGCGCGCCTTGCCCGCGTTGCCACCCAGCATCTCGGCGGCACGCACGACGCCGCTGCGGCCAATCTCGCTGCCGTCGGCGCGCGTGGCCCACAGCGTGGCGGGCCGCGACACCATGTCGTTAAGATCCAGCGAAGCGTCGTCGGCCAGCGCAACGATGCGCGCTTCGCTCAAGTCCGACAGGCCTTCACGCGCCACCCAGCCTTCCACTTGCAGGGACGCGATCGCGCCCTCGCCATCCAGGCGATACAGCCGGGATGGGGCGCTGGCACCGCCGTTGCTTGCGTTCACAGCCATGGAGCAAAAACCTCGCGGTGGGACAGGGGCGATAAAAGCCGGAGTGGGGCGTTGCGCATTCAGGGTTCGACGTTGGCTTGCGGCGTCGGGCATTCAGCGGCCGTGCCCCATTGGCCGGCGCACACGCGCAGGCGGCATTGTTCGCCTTCAAAGAAACTGAGCTTGCGGCATTCCTTCAAGCGTTCGGACAACGGCGAGCCCGGCATCTCGCGCATGAAAATGCCATCGGTTTTATAGACGCGCGTGCCGGGCGGAGACGCGGGCGGCAGGCCGTAATTCATCAGTGCGGACAACAGCGCCGCGTCGGTGTCGGAGGGCTGTGCGGCCTTGCGCGGCGTGGCGGCGGGCTTAACGGCGCGCGGCGCATTGCCATGCGGGACCACGGCTTCGCGCGCGCGTTGTTCCGCCGCCTGGCGCGTGGGACCGGGCGCGGTAGCGGCAGGGGCGGTGGTGGCCGGCGACGTCATCGCCAGCACGGACAGCGGGTTGGTCGGTTCGCGCGATGGTTCCGGTTCACCACGGCCCACATCCGCATCGCGCGCGGGCGGCGATTCATCGATGATGGCGGCTACCGCGGGCGGCTTGTCGGACGCCCCTTGCGTCGCGTTGGCCTGCGGCGCGCGCGTGGCGGCGGGCGGGGCGCCCGATGCCGCTGGCGACGCGGGCCGATTCGCCTGCGAAGCATCCGCGCTCAATCCCGTAGCACCCGGCGCCTGGGCCTGCATCGCGCCCGTGGGGTCCTCGTGGATGAACCACGTGATGCCACCGGCCACCAACGCCAGCAGCAACGCCAGCGCCACCCAGCGCCGCGCGCGCGGGTCGCGCCGCGCGGCCAGGTGTTTGACCTCGGCTTCAGGCGCGCGCCCTTCCAGCGCCGCCAGTATTCGTGTGGACTCGGCCTCGCCTCGCGCGGCTGTGGAACCGCTGAGCAGACTCGGCGCGGTCATCGTAGGGCGAGCTTCTTTTTCGTCTTCTGCCATGCGGGTTCCCGTGTCAGCAGGAGGCGTGTGCAGCCCCCCTGTAACCAAGCCCGTCGAGAATACCCGAACACCTCATTTGGAACATCGATTCTTGTTACGATTTCTAAGGGTCCGACGCGGTTTGCAACGCCGGATCGCTTGCCTCCCACGCGAATAGAACAAAAGATGACGCCTTCCGCATGAGGGACCGATCTTGTTACTGCTACTGCCCCTGTATTTTTTGCTGGCGGTGGGCGTTTCCGCTCTCCTGTTTTTCCCTGCACTGCGCCAAGGCGCGGTGCGGGGTTTGCGCGCGTGCGCACAGGGCGTGGCGCGCGGCGCAACGCGCGGCGCAAGCCAGGCGGGCGGTGCGGTGGGTGGCACGGCCGGGGCCTTGCACAGCGGGGTGAAAACGTCGGCGGGATGGGTGGCGCGGCATCGCTGGCAAGTGGCAATCGGCCTTGCAATTGTGTTGCTGCCGTCACTTTTTGCTTTCGTCATGCGACACAATCACACATTCATTTACAGCCCTCAGATGACGGGCCCGGACCGCCGGATTCAGGCCTTGCTGGAAGGCGAAAGGCTGGCCCCGCCAGCCCCCTTGCCGCCCGACGCGTTCACCACGCGTGAGGTGGAATTGGTGCGGCCGAAGCTGGGTGGCGCAAACCGCAATTGGGACCTGCTGGATGCGGATTTCCGCCAGCGTCTGCTGTTGGCTTATCGCATCATGCGCGAGCAGCACGGCTACGAAATGGCGCTGATCGAGGGCTATCGCAGCCCGCAGCGCCAGGAAGAATTGGCGGGCATGGGCACGCACGTGACCAACGCGGGCGCGTTCCAGAGCTATCACCAATATGGCCTGGCCGCCGACAGCGCGTTCTATCGCCACGGCAAGATCGTCATTTCGGAAAAAGACCCGTGGGCCATGCGTGGCTACGAGCTGTTCGGCCAGACCGCCGAGCTGGTCGGCCTGACCTGGGGCGGCCGCTGGAAGATGATGGACTTCGGTCACGTAGAGCTGCGTCGGCCCGGCGCCATGCAGCGCGCGGGAGACACGGCGAAATGAAGGCGACGCATTGCAACGCGCGCGCCGGCGCCCCGATAACAACAACTTCATTCCTCTGACCGGGCGCACATGGCACGTTTGCTGAAAAAAGGCTTGCTGGTTCTGGCGCTGTTCGCGGTGGTGTGGCTGGCCGTCATCATCTGGTGGCAAGAGTCGCGCACGCTGCCGACCGGCGTGGACATCGGGCTGTATTTGTTTGCGCTGCCGCTGGCGCTGTTGGGCGCGCTGTGGCTGGGCGCGCGCATCGTGCGCGCGGCGCGTGCGCCCAAGCCGCAACCGGTGGCGTCAGCGCCCGCTGCCGAGGCGGCGCCGGCGGCTCGGGCCGAACTGCGCGTCGTTGCGGTCGCGGCGCGCGCGGGGGCCGGGCCGGACGCAGCATCGATTGCCGAGGCGTTGATCGAACAACAGCGCCCCGAGCTGGATCCCGAACTGAAGACCTTGCAGGGCTTTCCCGTTTTCGCGGCGCGCGTGCCGCAGCTGGACGACGTTGAGCTGTACGCCGCCGCACGCGAACGCGGCGCGCCCGCCGACGCGTTGGCCACGGCGGGTCTGCGCGCAACGGCCTTGCTGGTCGATGTCGCGGCCACATTGACCGACCAAGCGCATCGCCGCGTCACGGAACTGGATGTGCCGGCGCGCGACGAAGACTGGCCGTTACTGCGCTTTGACCTCCTGCTGCCCGCAACCTGGTCGCAGCCCGCGCGTGAGCGCGCGCGCGCCGAAGTGCTGGCGGCAGCGGGCGTCTGGCCCGGTAGCCGCGTCAGCGTCACGGAACACATCGCGCATGACGTGATGGCCACCGAGACACTGCTGCGTGAATTGGCGTCGCTGCCCGTCGACACCAAGGCCGCGCCAACGTGGCGCATCGTGCTGGCCGGTGACGGCTACATCGATCAGGATCAGGTAGCGCAATGGGACGCGGACGCCACGCTGCTGACGCACGCCAATCCGCACGGCCGCGTGCCGGGCGAGGCCGCTGCCGGCTTGCTATTGAACCTGGTGGATACCCAGGCGGGTGTGGCCGACGCAGGGCCGACCGCATCGAACGCGGCTGCGACGGCCCCCTCCTTTGCATCCACCGACCTGCGCGTCGCCCTGTCACCCATGATCCAACGCCAGAAGCCCGCGGATGCACGGGGCGCGTTGCCTGAGCCCGCGCTGGCCGAACTGGCGCGCGACCTGTTGCAGCGCGCGGCCGTTGCGCCAGACACCGTCGTGCAGGTGGTCAGCGACGCCGATCATCGCGGCAGCCGTCCGTTGGAAGCCCTGGGCGTGACGTCGCAATTGTTTGAACACCTGGATGCCAGCAAGGACTGCCACGCGGTGGGCGTGGCCTGTGGCCACACCGGCGTGGCCGCCTCGTTGCTGACCTTGGCCATCGCCGGTGAAGCCTGTATGCAGGCCGAACACCCGGTGCTGACCCTTACCCTGCAAGACCCCGCATTGCGCTGCGCGTCCCTGGTCTATCGACCGGCCGCCGGCACTACCGCCTGACTCGGAAAATAACAGCGAAAACCATGCGTAGCCCCTCAGGATTCCTATCTTCTCTTTCCAGTTCCATGAGCGATATTCGCTACTGGGGCGCGCGCGTGTTCGCCAACCCGCGCACCTTCATGGTGATCGGGTTGATCGCGCTGATCGTCTTCCTGTTCCTGTTCGCGGACACCATGCAGATCGGGCTGATATGGGCCGGCACGGCGCTGGGCGTATTGCTGTTGCTGTGGCTGTGCGTGCAGCTGTGGCGGCGCCGCCGCACGCGGCGCGCCAACCAGCAGCTGGGCGACATGCTGGAGCAACAGGTGCAAACGGGCGCCGTGTCCAGCCCCGCCGCCAACCGCAACGACATCGATGCCTTGCGCCAACGGCTGACGCAGGCGGTGCGCACGATCAAGACGTCAAAGATCGGCCAGACGTCGGGTAACGAAGCCCTGTACGAACTGCCCTGGTACATCGTCATCGGCAACCCGGCGGCCGGCAAGAGCAGCGCGGTCATCAACTCGGGCCTGCAATTTCCGTTTGCGGACAAGAACGGCGCGGCTGTGCGCGGCGTGGGCGGCACGCGCAACTGCGATTGGTTCTTCACCACGGAAGGCATCCTGCTGGACACGGCGGGCCGCTATTCGGTGCACGAGGAAGACCGCAACGAATGGATGAGTTTTCTGGACCTGCTCAAGCGCCATCGCCCGAAGGCGCCGATCAACGGCATCATCGTGGCGGCCAGCATCAGCGAGCTGACCGATTCCGGCCCGGAATTTGCCATCAACCTGGCCAAGAACCTGCGCCAGCGCGTGCAGGAACTGACCGACCGGCTGGAGGTGTTTGCGCCGGTGTATGTGATTTTCACGAAGGCGGATCTGATCGCTGGCTTCTCGGAGTTTTTTGCGGATGCCGACCCGCGCGAGCGCGACCGCGTGTGGGGCGCCACGCTGCCGTATGGCGCGGACGAAAGCCGCGACGTGCTGACGCAATTCGACGAGCGTTTTGACGAGCTGTATGAAGGCCTGAAGGAAATGGGCACGGCGCAGATTTCGCTGCGACGCAGCGGCGCCCTGCCCCCGGGCCTGCTGACTTTTCCGCCGGAATTCGCGGCGATCAAACCCGCGCTGCGCACGTTTCTGTCGACCTTGTTCGAGACCAATCCGTTCCAGTACAAGCCGGTGTTTCGCGGCTTTTACTTCACCAGCGCCCTGCAGGAAGGCGCCTCGCGCAGCACCTCGACAGAGAAGCTGGCCGAGCGCTTCAGCCTGCGCCCATCCACGCGCGGCGCGGCGCCCAACACGGCATCGCACAACGGCCTGTTCCTGCGCGACCTGTTTTCCAACGTGATCTTTGCCGACAAGAAGCTGGTGCGCCAACACGCCAGCCCGAACAAAGTCCGCATGCGTTACCTGACCTTCTTCGGCCTGGTGCTGGCGCTGGGCCTGGTGCTGGGCGGCTGGAGTTGGTCGTACCTGGGCAACCGCCAGCTGGCCACCAACGTGCAGGCGGATCTGGACAAGGTGGTGCGCCTGCAAAGCGAACGCACCGATCTGCAAAGCCGTCTGGAAGCGATGGAGATCCTGCAAGACCGCATCGAACAGCTGGACCGCTATTCGTCCAGCCGCCCCCTGTCGTTGGGCCTGGGGCTGTACCAGGGCGATGTGCTGCGCGAACGCCTGCTGGCCGAGTACTACAACGGCCTGCGCCAGTTCATGCTGGTGCCGGTGAAGGCCAGCCTGGAAGAGTATCTGGGCCGCGTGGATACGTCGAAGGCCGCGGCGGCCGGCGCGACGGCCACGCCGGTATCCACCCAGGCGTCTGCCCAGGCACAGGGACAGCCGGCGCGCGCCAATGCCGGCGACACCTTGTTCCAGGACGCCTCGCCCACCAACGTCGACGACGCGTACAACGCGCTCAAGACGTACCTGATGATGGCCAACCGCGAGCACGTGGACCCGACCCACCTGTCGGATCAGATCACGCGCTTTTGGCGCGGCTGGCTGGAAACCAATCGCGGCGCCATGCCGCGCGACCAGTTGATCCGCAGCGCGGAGCGGCTGATTTCGTTTTACGTGGCGCGCGCCGCCGATGCCGATTGGCCGCAGATCGAGACCAATCTGGCGTTGGTGGAACGCACGCGCGGCAATCTGCGCAGCGTGATGCAGGGCATGCCGGCGCGCGAACGCGCCTATTCCACGCTGAAGGCGCGTGCCGCCACGCGCTTCCCGGCAATGACCGTGGCGCGCATCATGGGCGAAGCCGACGCCGCCGTGGTGGCGGGCAGCTACGCCGTGCCCGGCACCTTCACCCGCGAAGCCTGGGAGCAATACATCGAGCCCGCCATCGGCGAGGCCGCGCGGCGCGAAGTGCAGACCAGCGACTGGGTGCTGGGCGTGAACGCGCGCGACGATCTCACGCTGGAAGGCAGCCCGGAACAAATCCAGAAAAGCCTGGCCACGATGTACAAGACCGAGTACGCGCAGGAATGGCAGAAGATGCTGCGCGGGGTCACGATCAAGCCGTTCAACAGCTTTGAGCAAGCAGTGCACGGCATGAACCGCCTGGGCGATCCGCAGAATTCGCCGCTGGTCAAACTGATCAACACCACCTACGAGCAAACGTCGTGGGACAACCCGTCGCTAATCAACACGGGCATTTCGCAAGCGCAGACGGGTGTGGTGGCGTGGTTCAAGCGCGTGATCCTGCGCCAGGGCCAGCCCAAGCCCGCGCAGGCGCAGACGGCGGCCAACGGCGAACAGATTCCGATGGGGCCGGTGGGCCGCGAGTTCTCGGACGTGGCTCGGTTGGTGGTCACGCGCGACAACCAGTCGCTGATGGGCAACTACATGACGGCGCTGTCGAAGATCCGCACGCGCTTTAACCTGATCAACAACCAGGGCGACCCGGGCCCCGGCGCCTTGCTGCTGATGCGCCAGACGCTGGAAGGCAAGGACTCGGAGCTTGCCGATGCGCTGAAGCTGGTTGATGAACAGATGCTGGCCGGCCTGACGCCCGCGCAACGCGAGACGCTGCGCCCGCTGCTGGTGCGCCCGCTGATCCAGGGCTATGCCGTGGCCATGCAACCCGCCCAGACCGAGCTGAACAAGGTGTGGAACGCGCAGGTCTATCAGCCCTTCAGCCAGGGCCTGGCCGACAAGTATCCGTTCTCGACCAAGGCCGGCATCGAGGCCAGCGGCGAAGAAATCGGCCAGGTGTTCGGCCCGCAAGGCAGCATCGCCAAGTACGTGAACGACACGCTGGGGCCGCTGACCGTGCGGCGCGGCGACATCCTCACGGCGCGTACCTGGGGCGACATGGGCATAGATTTGCAGCCCTCGTTCACTGCCAACTTTGCACAGTGGGTGGCCCCGCTGGCGGGCGGGGCCGCAGGCTCGGGCGCCGCGTCGCAGCCGCAGACGCTGTTCCAGATCCAACCCAAGCCGGCGGGCGGCGTCACGGAATACACCATCGAGATCGACGGCCAGCAACTGCGCTATCGCAACACGCCGCCGCAGTGGGTCAACTTCGTGTGGCCCAATGCGCAGGGCGCACCGGGCGCGCGCATCACGGCCACCGCGTTTGACGGCACCGTGGTCGAGGTCATCAACGAGCCCGGCCGCTTTGGCCTGGAACGGCTGATCTCCGGATCGCAGCGCAAGCCCAACCCCGACGGCAGCTTCGACATGAGCTGGACCAAGTCGAACATCACCGTGCCGGTCAAGCTGCGCATCATCAGCAACGCGCAAGCCGCCAGCGCGGGCGGCACCGAACCCGGCAGCCAAGGGCTGCGCAACCTGCGCCTTCCCGCCTCGGTGGTGGGCGCATCCTCTCAACCCTCCGTCGCCCCGACGCCTGCCGGAGCGCAGCAATGAGCCATCCGCAGTCCCCCATGTTCCGTACGGCCTACTTCGGCAAAATCCCGTCTCGCGGTGATTTCGTGAAGAACACCTCGCACCCCCAGTTGATGTCGACGCTGGATGCGTGGGTGGCGAACACCATGGAGATCCTGGCGCAAGACCCGCACTGGAAGACGCTGTACGACGAGGCGCAGCCGGTGCCCTTCGCGGTCTTGGGCTCGCGCGGCAAGCTGGCCATTGCCGGCCACCTGCAACCCAGCCGCGACCAGTCAGGGCGGCGCTTTCCGTTCATCAGCGCGACGTCGGTAGAGGTAGCGCGTCCGCTGGATTTCATCGCGCGCAGCCCGCTGGCGTTCAGCCGCATGTGGAACCGCATGGGCGCGGCCGCTGCGCAGCTGATGCAGGACGGCGACCCCGCCCCCGCGCTGCAAACGCTGAACGACCTGGAAGGCGAGATCCGCACGGCGGCCGACGACGGCTTCGATGCGTTCATCGACCTGCAAACAATCGAACGCGTAGAGGCCATGCTGCGCAACAACGGCCACGCGGCCAGCATGCACGACATCGTGCTGGCGCTGGGCATCCTGCTTGCACCCGTGATGTCCAGCGGCTCGTCGCAGCTGGACACGGGGCTGGCGTTGCCGCTGCCGGACGACCCGCTCTACATCAACCTGGTGGCCACGTATTGGATGACGCTGATCGCGCCCTTCCTGACGCGCGCCGACTTTGAAATCGCCATGTTCATCGGCAGGGTGGCGGGCAAGCATCGGCTGGTGGTGGGCTTTCGGGGCGCATCGCCGCAGACGCTGGCCAGCCTGTTGTCCACGCCGCAGACCTTATCGCAGCACTACATCGTGCTGGAGGGCGCGCCGTGGGTGCGCGACCATGTCAGCGCCAGCCACGGGCTGGCCAAGCTGTCGAGCTATCTGGATCAACCGCGGCTTTCCTTGCGCCAGGCGCTGGAAACGTTCCGCGAAGTTTTCATCGGAGCCTAGCGCATGCGCACGCTTATTCTTGCCCTGGCCGCCACGCTGTCGTGCGCGGCCCATGCCCAGGATGCCGCAACGGTGGTGCCGGCCAACGTCATCCCCCAACCCGGCCAGGTGGTGGCCAGCGGCGCGGTGCCCGACGAGGCCACCAAGGCCGACGTGCTGGCGCGCTTGCAGAAGGTCTATGGCGTGGGGAACGTGATTGATCGCATCGACGTGGGCGGCGTGGTCGCGCCGGCGAACTGGTCGCAACACGTCAGCAAGCTGCTGGACACCCCGCTCAAGCAGATCAACCGGGGGCAACTGGAGATCGACGGCACGCAGATCCGCTTGCGCGGCGAGGTCGACAACGAAGCGTCGCGGCAACAGATCGCCAGCACCTTCGCCACGTCGCTGAACCCCACGTACAAGATCGTCAACGGCCTGCGCGTATCGGCTGGCAAGGACGAACAGGATGTGCTGGACAACCTGCTGAGCAACCGCGTCGTGGAATTCGAAACGGGCAGCACGCGGTTGACGGCACGCGGCCGCGAGTTGCTGGACCGCGTGGCGGACGCGGTGCCCAAGCTGCGCGCCGACAAGATCCAGATCATCGGCCACACCGACAGTTCAGGCAGCCGCAGCACCAACCTGGCGCTGAGCCAGGCGCGCGCGGATGCGGTGCGGGATTATCTGGTGGACAAGGGCTTGCCGGTGTCGCGCTTCGAGGCGATGGGCGCGGGCCCGGATCAACCGGTCGCGACCAACGCCACGGCCGAGGGGCGGGCCAAGAACCGACGCATCGAATTCCGCGCGGCGCGATAAGGCTGGCGGTTGGCCCTTAGCCGTTCTCGCCGGCCTTCTTGATGCCCAGCAGTTCTTCCAGGCCCGACAGGGTCTCGTCGTTCTTGACCACCGTGCGCAGCCACAGGTGCAGCGACATCTCGCCCCAGCTCGCCGCTTTGTCGGCCAGATAGGCTACCGGGCTGTGCGGCTCGGTGCGGCGGAAAAAATCAGCCACCTCGCGCAGCTGCGCCAACGCCTGCTCGCGCGTCTGGATCGGACCACGCACGGCGGGCGTTGAGGGGATGCCGACCGGCGCACCGGCGGCAGGGAAGGAATCGTCGGCGGGCAAGGTCGGCTCCACACGGGTGGGAACGGCGGGCGCCACGGGAGGCTGTGGCAAGGTCGGCGCCATATCGGCGCGCACCAGCAAACCAGCGTCGCGCGCAAAGCGGTGGACCAGTTCGGTCACGTTGCGCAGCGCCTCGCGCACCCTCGAAAACGCCGGGCTTTCGTCGCCCAGCCGCTCGTCCAGCGTGCGTTCCAGCTGCGCCAACGCCTGCGCGCAACCTTCCAGCTGGCCGTCCAATTCGGAATAGAACGACGGCGGCGTATCGCGCCGCGCCGCATCAAAGCGGTCTAGCGTGAGCTTGCCCCGGGTCAGCTCGTTGGCGTTGTCCGGCGTGCGCTTGACGGCGTTAGCCAACTGGCTGGCGGCCTCCCAGAGCACCGCGCCATAACGCGCGCCGTCCGCCTGCGTCAGCGGAATCTCGCCAATCAGTTGCTGCGACCGCGACAGCAGCCACGCCAGGTTGCCCACGCGTTGCTGCACGTCGCCATCCTCGGGCACGGGGTGCAGGCCATCCCAATAGTTCTGACACAGGCCGTCGATCAACAGATAACCGTCGCGCAAGCCCGCAAAGCCGCGCGTCTTGGCCCACGCTTCCGCCAGCCACGACGCAATGCGTATGTCCTTGCTACGGTTGCGCAGCGCCTCGGAACAGATGCGCGCCACTTCCGGCCAGTCGGCCTCTTTCAAATCAATGATCCAGTCGCCTTGGTCCAGCTGCGGATCGTCGTGCCGACGCGCTTCGCGTATGGCGTCGAATTCGGGCGAGAACACCAGGTCCACGCCGCAGGGCGCATCGCCGGGTATCGGAAGCAACAAGGCGTTGATGTCGGTCATAGTTCTGGAAGGCGGTAGCGGGGCTGGCGGCGTCAGAGCCAAAGGCGAAGACAACGCTGCCAGCGGCGGGAATGGCGGAAATGATCCCACATTCGCTTACGCATAACGTTCAAAGATGACACGTCCTATTACAAGGCGCATCACGATGCATCGTTATGATTTCGGCTCCTACCCAAGGAGCGTCCATGACGACGAAATCCATCCGCATGTTGCCCGACGGGCACTTCATTGCCGGCACCCCGCGCCGAGCGCCCGACGGCACCTATGTCGGCGGCGAAGGCCCCATCACCCGCGCCCCCGACGGCACGTACGTGGCAGGCACCCCGCAACGCGCGCCGGACGGCAGCTACAAAGGCGGCGGCGGCCCCGTGCGCATGGCGCCCGACGGCACATTCGTGGTCGGCCCTGCCCGGCGCGCGCCGGACGGCACGTATCTGTAAACAGATATCTCGCGCCATGTCCCAACGCCCCGTCATCCGCAAAGGCGACAAGACGTCGCACGGCGGCGTCGTCGTGACCGGCGATGAAACCGTCATCATCTTCGGCCAGCCCATGGCCCGCGTCGGCGACCGCGTCACCTGCCCCAAATGTGGCGACACGCACACCATCGTCGAAGGTGTGCACAACGTCAGCTCCGACCGCATGACCGCGCTGGAAGGCATGCGCACGTCCTGCGGCGCGACGCTGATCGCGAGCCAGAGTTTTTATCAGTTGGAGTTTGGGTGAGGCGTGCAATGCAATGACGGGCCGGGGGTAGGTATCCCTGTCCCGTCGGAATCGCGCAAAGCAAAAGGCCGGAAAGCAAAAAGCCCACCGCATGCGGTGGGCTTTTTTTGCCTGGTGCACCAAGTTTCCCGGGTACGACCAAAAATTCTGGTGGGCTGTGAGTGGCTCGAACACTCGACCTACGGATTAAGAGTCCGCTGCTCTACCAACTGAGCTAACAGCCCTGCAATGCACGCATTTCGATTCGTTTTCAACCGCGCGGCTATCTGTTGATGGCCTTGCTGCTGACTGCGTTTCGCTATGTGTGTAGTGCGAAGAAGCAAGATTATATGTAGGTTTTTTTGTTTGTGCAAGTCGGGTGCGAAAAAACTTTCACACCCGCTGCGTCAGGCTGCGTAGCCGCCGTCCACCGACAGGCTGGCGCCCGTGATGTAGCGCCCTTCCGGCCCCGCCAGGAAGGCCACCATGCCCGCGATGTCGCGCGGTTCGCCATAGTGGGGCAGCGACAGCACGGCGACGAGGTCGGCCGCGTGGTCGCCGTTCGCCGGGTTCATGTCGGTGTCGATCGGGCCGGGGTGCACGACGTTGACGGTGATGCCGCGTGCGCCCAGGTCGCGCGCCAGGCCTTGGCTGAGTCCGATCAGCGCGGTCTTGCTGGCCGCGTACAGCGCCACGCCGGGGCGGCCGGCGCGTTGGGACAGGCAGCTGCCGATGTTGATGATGCGGCCGCCGTCCGGCATGGATGCCTGCGCGGTGCGGATGGCCACGAACGGTGCGCGCACGTTGATGTTCATCGTGCGCTCGTATTCCTCAAGGCTGGTGTCGCCGATGACGCCGGTGACAAAAATGCCCGCGTTGTTGACCAGCACGTCCACCGGCCCAAGCAGCTTGATCGCTTGTTCCACGGCCTGCCTGACGGCCAGCGCATCTTCCGCATCGGCCTGGATGGCGCGCACCTGGCGTGCGCCGGCGGTCAATTCCGTTGCCAGTGCCTTGGCTGCGTCAGCCGAGGAAGGGCTGACGTAGGTGAACGCGACGTGCGCGCCCTCGGCGGCCAGCCGGCGCACGATGGCCGCTCCGATACCACGACTGCCGCCTGTCACGAATGCGACCTTTCCGTTCAAGTTGCCCATGTTTCATCCTTATTTGTAGTGATCGATACAAATATCATCGCCGCGAAATATTTGCGGCGTCAACAAATTTTTTATCGATCAACACAAAATAGGCGTCGCAGGTAAAATCCCGCCATGGCAGAACGTGGGCGCCCCCGGAGCTTTGACCGGGCCCAGGCCTTGCAAAAGGCAATGGAAGTTTTCTGGTCGAAGGGATATGAAGCAGCATCGCTGTCCGAACTCACGGAAGCGATGGGCATCAACTCGCCCAGCCTTTATGGCGCGTTCGGCTCCAAGGAAGACCTGTTTCGTGAAGCCGTCGAGCTATACCGTGAGACCGCCGGCGGGGGATCGCGGCGCGCATTGCAAGACGGCGCGACTGCGCGTGAAGGCGTTCAAGCCATGCTGATGGCAGCAGCCGAACGCTTCACCGCGCCGGGCACGCCGCCCGGCTGCATGATCGTATTGGGCGCGCCGTCCGGCAGCGTCAACCACGCCAGCGTTGGCGAATTCCTCTGCGATAGCCGGCGAGAGATGCAGGCCCGGATTCAGACCCGCCTTGCCGCCGGCGTTGCCGACGGCGAACTGCCTGCCGGCACCGACGTGAAAGCGCTGGCGGCGTTCTACACGACCGTGTTGCACGGCATGTCGATCCAGGCGCGCGACGGCGCCGGCCGCAAGACTTTGCAGTCAGTGGCTCGGCAAGCCATGTGCGCCTGGGACGCCCTGACGGGCAGCCGGCCGCCTTCAGGCGTGCCTCCGGGCCACGCCCGTTCCTGACGGCCGCGACCATGTTCCGCATCGACCTTCGGCGCCTTATCCTTTGGATCTGCCTGCTGTCGGTCGTTTTGGTGCTGGCCGGCGGATTGCACGCCAGCTACCTGGTGCAGCGCGACCTGCTGCTGCACAACGCGCTTGAGGTCAACCGCGTCTACGCGTCCAAGCTTGCCGTCACCACCGACCTGTTCCTGGCGGACGTGCGGCGTTATCTGGCGTATAGCGCCGACGTGCTGACCGACATGGAAGCGCGCCCCGGCTTGATGGTCGAAGAAACGCGGCGCCAGCAAGCGCAGATGGGGCAGTTCAATTCCACCGTGGTGGTCTCGCCGACGGGCAAGGTCATTGCGGCATCGTCGGCGTATCCGCAACTGCTGGGCCAGCAACTGACCAGCGAGCCGTCGCGCAATGCCATCCGCACGCAGCAGCCGAATATCAGCGAACCCTATCAGGCCAGCAACAACCGCTGGCTGATTCTGTATTCGCATCCGATTTTCTCGCGTGATTACCGGTACCTGGGGTACATCGCCGGCACGCTGTATCTGCACGAGGACAACGCGCTGGATCGCCTGCTGGACAAGCATTTCTATCGCGATGATTCCTTCGTGTACGTGATGGATCGCAACGGCACGCTGATCTATCACCCGGATCGCAGCCTGCTGGGCCACAAGGCGCCGGACATCGACGCATTGGCGGCGGCGCGGCGGGGTGAAACGGGTGAAATGCGGTTTACCGATCAGCAAGGCCGCGACATGCTTGCGGGTTACGCCCCCGTGCCCAGCACCGGCTGGAGCATCGTCGCGCAGCGGCCGGTCGCGGGCACCCTGCAACCCTTGAGCGACCTGCTCATGGCCACCGCGCGCAATACCCTGCCCTTGCTGCTGTTGTCCATCATCACGATCTGGGTACTGTCGGGCTGGATTGCCCGGCCGCTGGGCGAACTGGCGGGCATCGCCAAGCGCATGGAGGACCCGGATTCCGCCGACCGCATCCGCGACGTGCGGTCGTGGTATTTCGAGGCGGCGCAGCTCAAGCGCGCGCTCATCATCGGCTTGGCGTCGATCCATCACAAGATTCGCGACCTGCGCCGTGAAAGCACCACCGACACGTTGACGGGGCTGCTGAACCGGCGCGGCCTGGACGAGGCCATGGCGCTCTTGCAAGCGGGCGAATCGCCCGTGGCGCTGCTGGCTATCGACATCGACCACTTCAAGACCATCAATGACCGCTATGGGCACACGGCGGGCGACCGGGCCTTGCAGGCGTTGGCAGCCGTCATGAGCGAAGGCTCGCGGGTGGGCGACACCCTGGCGCGCGCGGGTGGCGAAGAATTCGTGGTGCTGATGCCGGGCGCCTCGCTGCATTCCGCGGCGGCTGCCGCCGAACGGCTGCGGCAGCAGATCGCCTCGCGGCAGCCGCCGGATTCCATCGGGTCGCCGCTGACGGTGTCGGTGGGCGTGGCGCGCTATCCCGAACACGGCGCCACGCTAGAAGCGGTCTACCGGCGGGCGGACAAGGCGCTTTATCACGCGAAGAACAACGGCCGCAACGCCGTGTGCGTGGCGGATGACGCCGAACCGGAAGGTGCCCGGCGCGTGTCGCCGAAGTAGCGATGCCGCAGGTGGCGGCGCGGCGGCGGCGCGGCGGCGCGGCGGCACGGCGGCCCTTTAGCCGAGGGCCGCCATCCTGACCGACCTACTTCCCCGTCTGCGCCGGCGCGGTCGGCGGCTTGCGCATCTGTTCCAGCAACGGCCCGCACGCGTTTTCGTCGTTGGTGCTGGGCGCGATCAAGGCCAGCAGGCCGGCGGCTGGGGTCAGCAACACGCCCAGCGCCACCATGCCCGCGCCGCGCGCGGCCAGCGGGCCCACGTGCACGCCCACATCGGGGTCGCCGAACGTACCGCGCACGTACAAGGGTGAACGCAGTGAAAAGATGCGGAAGCCCTTGCTGTCGGGCGTGACGTCCATATCGATTTTTTCGTTCTTGAAATCGGCCGTGCCGGTGATGCTGATCAGCGCGTTTTCAGTGTCGAAAACAAAGACGCGCGGCGTCATCACGCCGTTTTTCATGGCCAGGTCGGCGGCGCCGCAATTGATCTTTACCTCGTCGTCGCCAAACAGCTTGGACACCACGTAGTTGCCCACATTCAGGCCGGCGATCTCCATCAGGCTGCGGCTGATGACGCCATCGTTGACCAGCATTTTGATGTCGCCGGTGGACGTGCCCAGCAGCGCCCCCACGGAATTGCCGGTGCCGCTGACGGCAAGATCCCCGTTCAGTTCGCCCAGCGTCTTCTGCATGGCTTCGGTGGCGGGGAACAGCTGCTTGAGCCGCAGGCGGCGCGCATGCAGGTCCACGCGCCCGGCCATGGCCTCGTGGGCACCATCCAGATTGATGGTGCCGTTGATGTTGCCCCCCGCGATGCCGAACTTGAAGGGGTCCAGCGTCAGCTTGCCGTCCTGCAAGACCACGTGCACCGACAGGTCTGACAAGGGCAGCTTGCTGTCGTGGATGATGCGGCCGGCGTCCAGCGAGACATCGGCATCCATGTCGCGCCAGCGGTCGGTGCGAAACGCCTGCGTGGGCAGCACCTTGCCGCCCTTGGGCTTGGCCGGCGCGTCCTTCGTCTTGTCGGCGGGCGCGGCGGCGGTGCCGTCTGCCGGCACCCCGATCAACGGCCCCAGGTCGACCATGCGCAATTGCTTGGACGACAACTTGCCCGTCAGCTTGGGCCGCGGCGCCCCCATGGCAAAGGTGATGTCGCCATGCAAGTCGCTATTGCCGACCTTGCCGTTGAAGTCCTTGTAGTCAAACACGGCGCCGCCCGGGTTTTGCAGCTTGGCCACCAAATGCCCATCCGTGGAATACGGCGGCGTATCCGGCAAGGTCACGCCCGTTAGCGGGTACAACTGCGCCATGGATGCGCCGGCCAGCTTCAGGCGCAAGTCCAGCGCGCCCAGGTTGGCGGGGTCGGTCACGGTGCCGGTGATCGACGCCTTGGTGCCGCCCACGGCGACATCCGCCTGGACCGGAAAGGGTTGCTTGGGATCTTGCAGGGCCAACATGCCGCCGACCTTGCCTTCGCCTTTGGTGTCCAGACCTTTGTATTTGCCGTCAACCTTCCAGCCGAAGACATAGTCGCGCGGCGCCGGGGCCTGGCCGTCCTGTGGCGCGACGGCGGCGCCCGCCACGTCGGCGAACGGGACAGGCTTGCCCAGCGGATCGACCAGCACCGTCAGGTCGGCTTTAAGCGTCTCGTCGACGAAACCAACGCGGCCCTTGTCGAAACCGATCTCGTTGATGTCCAGCACCCACGGCGACGGCTCGCCGGATTCAGGCAGCGTGAATACCCAGTTGGCGCGGCCATCGGCCAGCCGTTGCAGATCGGCGGCGGGCTCGGTCAGCTGGATTCTGCGAATGACGACGCGCTGGCGCAGCAATGGCAACAGCGCCAGGCTGAACTCGCCGCGCTTGAGGGTGGCGAAGGTCGGGGCCTTGGCCCAGGGCGCATTGCCGATCGAAATATCGTTGGCGACCACGTGCGGCCACGGCACCCAGGCCCGCCAACCGCCCTCGTCCCGTTCACGCTGCCACTTGACGCTGAGATCGCCATTGATGGCGAACGGCCTGCCGATGGCAGCGCTGGCGCGTTCGTTGATCATGGGCTTGGCGCGGTTCCAGTCAAAGGTGGCGATCACCACCGCCAATACCAGCACGAGCAGGGCCAGAGCCCCTACAATCCCGATCGCTATTTTTCTTGTTCGCGTCATGGCGTTCATCCTTGGCGTTATGGCCGGCCCATCACCGCCGACCCCATTTACCAACAAGGGTATCGCGGCCCGGGGCAAGGGTTAAGCTTGCCGGCCCCATAATGTGTGCGGATCTTTCCAAGCGGCGGCGCTGCGTACCGGCCGACATGGCGGTCGTCGCCTTGCCTGACGCAGCATGCGGCGTGCCCGGTAAAGGTGAAGCACAATAAGGGCCGTTACAAAGCGAAATAGCCGAAGCGGTGACCGGCGTGGTCGGGCGCGCGGATTCGCTGAATTTTCTACGCGGTCCCTGATCCAATGCCCGCAAGATTGGTTTCGGCCCACCGGGCCGGATGCAGAACAACCTGGAGGCCCAATGCGGCATTCAACCCTGATTTTCGTAGTGGCGGCATTTGCGCTGCTGACGTTGAGCCGCTTGGCGCTGGCCGCCTGGCAGTGGCAGCGCGTGCGCAATGCCGGTGGCCTGGTCCCCTTGTTGCTGGGCGGTTTGCGCATCGACGCGCATCAGATCGCCGTGCTGGCCGCGCTGCCGGCGGTGCTGTCGCCTTTCTTTGGCCACTTTCCGATTGCCGCCTCGCTTGCCGGATATTGGTACCTGGTGGCCTTCATGCTGCTGGCCTTTCTGGAAGTGGCCTCGCCGCCCTTCATCCTGGAATACGACTCCCGGCCCAACCGCCTGTTCGTTGAATACCTGAAGCACCCGCGCGAGGTTTCGGGCATGCTGTGGCGCGGCTACAAGCTGGTGCTGGTGGGCGCCTTTGCCGCCCTGGCGCTGATCGGCTGGGGCGCGTACGCCCTGTTCGGACACGCCCAGGCCGACGCGGCGCTGACCTGGTGGCAGATGCCGATTGCCAGCGTGGTGATCCTGGCGGTAGTCATCCTGGCCATACGCGGCACGCTGGGCCATCGCCCGATCAACCCGTCTTCGGTGGCCTATTGCTCGGACGGCATGCTGAACACGCTCGCGCTCAATTCGCTCTACAACGTGTTCTACGCCGTCTACAGCATGAAGAACGAAAAGTCGGCCTCGGCGGTGTACGGCGGCATGGACGATGACCAGATGCACGATCTGGTGCTGGCGCAAGCCGGCCTGCCCAATCCGCCCGCCAACCCCGACTACCCCAGCCTGCATCGCCAACCCGCCACGCGCAAGACGGCGCGGCCGCTGAACCTGGTGATCATTCTTGAAGAGAGCCTGGGCGCGCAGTACAGCGCGGGCTTGGGCGGCGCCAACCTGACGCCGGAACTGGATGCGCTGGCGCGCGAAGCCTGGGCGTTTACGCGCGCCTATGCCACCGGCACGCGCTCGGTGCGCGGGCTGGAAGCCGTGGTGACGGGCTTTTTGCCCACGCCTGCCCAGGCCGTCTTGAAGCTGCCCCGTTCGCAGCGCGGCTTTTTCTCGCTGGCTGACCTGCTGGGCCGTCATGGCTACCATTCGCGCTTCATCTACGGCGGCGAATCGCACTTTGACAATATGAAGGGCTTCTTCCTGGGCAACGGCTTCAAGCAGATCGTTGACCGCGCCGACTTCGTCGACCCCGCGTTCGTGGGCACCTGGGGTGCGTCGGACGAAGACATGTTCAATCAGCTTGACCGCCTGCTGCGCGAGGACGGCGACAAGCCCACCTTCACGCTGGCGTTCAGCGTATCGAACCACACCCCTTGGGAATACCCCGCCGGCCGCATCCAGACGGAAGGCAACCCCGCCACCGTGGAGAACACGGTGCGCTATGCGGACTGGGCGCTGGGCCGCTTCTTTGAACGCGCCAAGGCATCGCCGTACTGGGAGAACACCGTGTTCCTGGTGGCGGCCGACCACGATTCGCGCGTGTTCGGCGCCAGCCTGGTGCCGGTGCGCCACTTCCATATTCCCGCCGTGATCCTGGGCGCCGGCGTCGAGGCACGCCGCGACGACCGCCTGATCAGCCAGATCGACCTGCCGCCCACCTTGCTGTCGCTGATCGGCGTGGACACCGAACACCCGATGATCGGCCACGACCTGACGCGCAGCACACCGGGCCGCGCCATCATGCAGTACGACAACACGTACGGGTATCTGAAGGAAAACGACTTGCTGGTGCTGGCGCCCAACAAAACGCCGGTGCAGTACCGCTACACCGCGCCCGAAGACTACGCGCCCGTTGCCCTGAACCCCGAGCTGGCCACCGAAGCGCTGGCCCACGCGCTATGGCCCAGCTGGGCGTATCGCGAAGGCCGTTACAGCCTGCCCGGGCTGACGCCCGAAACGGCGGCCACGCCGGTGGACGCCGCCAAGCGCTGATCTACGCGCCACGCGCTGATCAGCGCGGGCGCAGGAACCCCTTGCGCGCCTTGTCGCTGGGCGCATGGCAATGGCAGTCGGGGGTGTGGTCGTTGACCATGCCCACCGATTGCATGAAGGCGTAGACGGTGGTGGGCCCGACGAACTTCCAGCCCAGCTTTTTCAATGCCTTGGACAGCGCGATGGATTGCTCTGACGTTGACGCGCCCAGCGTCGATGGCGACCCGTCGGGCGCTTCAAAGCGCCAGAAGAACGCGGCCAGGGACCCTTCCCGATCGATCATTTCCAACGCGCGCGCCGCGTTGTTGATCACGGCTTCAATCTTGCCCCGATGGCGCACGATGCCGGCATCGGCCAACAGCGCCTGGATGTCTTTCTCGCCAAACTTCGCGACGCGGGCGGGGTCGAACTCGGCAAAGGCACGACGAAACGCCGCGCGCTTGTTCAGGATGGTGCGCCAGCTGAGGCCGGACTGAAAACCTTCAAGGCAAAGCTGTTCGAACAGCGCGCGATCATCCCCTTGCGGGCGCCCCCACTCGGTGTCGTGATAGGCCATGTATTCGGCGGATGTATCCACCCAGCCGCAACGGGCAAGGCCGTCGGGGAATTCGTTTTTGGCGTTCAAGGCAAAGCTCCAGGCTGCGGTCAGGTATCGATGCTAACGCAGCAACGTCCCCGAAAAAAGTCGTAGCAGCCGCAGTCTGAATCCAGCTACTATTTGCGCGCTGATCCCGTGCCGGCCCTGTCCGCGCGCGCCCCGGATCCCAAACGGGCTTGCACCAACAGCAAGCCCGTTTCGCGTCCATCCCGGGGTTGGGCAGGCTTGCCAAACTTCTCCCCTCTCTCATGTCGCTGCTAGAGACCGCTGTTCTGACGTTCGTGTCGCCCGCCATCCTGGCCGGTGACAAGGCCGATGCCAACCCTTGCCTGGACTGCGGCGCCTGTTGCTCGCACTTTCGGGTGTCGTTCTATTGCGGCGAGCTGGCGGGCGAAAACGGTGGCCACGTGCCGGTGGAATTGGTCACGCAGATGAGCCCGCTGCGCGCCTGCATGAAGGGCACCGAAATGGGAGGCGGCCGCTGCATTTCACTGCGTGGCGAACTGGGCAAGCCCGGCATCCACTGCGCCATCTACGAAGACCGCCCCACGCCCTGCCGGGAATTCGATATCTGGATGCCCGATGGGTCGCCGAACCCGGACTGCCAGCGCCTGCGCGCAGGCCTGGGGCTGGCGCCCGTTGCGCCCCGCCCCGATGCGGAAAACGACCCGCAAGGCCCGATGCACCCGGATCAACCCGCCGCGGCGTAGCAACGCGCCCGCCGCACCGTCAATGCGGTTGCAGCCCCGCCAGATAACGCGTGGGCGTCATGCCGAAAGCCGCCCGGAAACTGCCGATGAAGGCGCTGGTGCTTTCGTAGCCCACCGACAAGGCCGCCTGCGTTACCGAGCCGCCCCGGCACAGCATTTCAAGTGCGCGCAGCAAGCGCGCCTGCTGCCGCCACTGCCCCAGCGTGACGCCGGTTTCTTGCCGGAACCTGCGCATCAAGGTGCGTGACGACATGTTCAGCCGCTGCGCCCATTCATCGATGCCCGCCATGTCGTCAGGCGTATCCAGCAGCGTGTTGGCCAGGTCCTGCAGACGTGGGTCAACGGGCATCGGCAGCAGTTGCGGCGTATGCGCGCGAGAGTCCAGTTCGTGCAACAGCACGTCAAACAACTGAGCCTGGTAGGCGCCGGAAATTTCGCCCGGCTGGCTGCCGCTGAACCGGTCAACCAGGGCTTCGATAAGTTTGGATGACGGCCATGACCGGCAGTGCGCCGGCAACCGGTGGCAGACGTCGGGCCGCACGTAGAGGAACGTGCCGCGGGCATCGCCGAACCAGCGGGCGCCATGCGGCGTGCCCGGCGGAATCCAGCCCAGGCTGCCCGGCATCACCGTCCAGACCTGCGAGCCGGCCTGAACCACCACCAGGCCTTCATGCACCAGCGTCAGCATGCCTTCGTCATGCACGTGCAAGGGCACGGCGATGCCCTTGGACTCGCGCCGCCCTTGCACGCTGAACGATGTCAGCAGCGTATCGGGGCGCGCGTTGGCGATGGCCATGTGAAGCATGGTTGGCAACTTTGAGCTACAGGTTGACGGGTTCCCGTTAGCGGGCGAAGTTGAAAATGTACATCATTCTCATCAGTCGGGCATCAGCCCCCCGAAGGAGAAAACGATGGACACTACGCGGCTGCGCGACGCCGGCATTAAAGCCACCTTCCCGCGTCTGAAGATTCTTGATCTGTTTTATCAGCACGCCGATCAACACATGAGCGCGGCCGACATTTACCGCAATCTGATCTCGGACCGCAGCAGCATCGGCCTGGCCACGGTGTATCGCGTGATCACGCAACTTGAAGACGCCGGCCTGCTCAAACGCACTCAGCTCGACGCGCACAACACCGTGTTCGAGCTTAACGACAAAGGGCACCACGACCATCTGGTCTGCAAGCACTGCGGACAGATCCTGGAATCCAGCGATCCCGCCATGGCGCAACTGGTGCGCAAGATTGCCAAGCGCAGCGGTTTCCTGCTGGACTCCTACAGCCTGGTGCTCTACGGCAGTTGCGGCTGCAAAGCCGCCGCGCCGCTCGCCCAAGGAGAATTCGAATGAACCGCGATCATTTTTTCTTTCATGATCTATCGCGCTTTCCCATCGTGACCGCCAAACACGGCGGCGCCCCCGACGGTTATTCGGCCAGCTGGATACGCGAGATGGAAATGCTGGTGGACAACCCGCAAAGCTTCGTCATGGTCATGCCAGACATGCGTATGGAAGCCGGCCACGACGACCGCAAGGCGATGATCGATTGGCAGACGCGCAATATGCAGCGCTTGAAAGCACGTTGCCGCGCCTTTATTGCGGTTGAACGGGAACCTGATGCGCTGAACCGCATCCGCCAACGCGGCGAGAAAATGGCGCGCGCGTTCGGCATGCCGTTCCTGGCGGTGGCCACCAGCGCCGAAGCCCTGCAATGCGCGCGAGAACTGCTCGGCCACAGCGGCCCCAGTGGATTCGTCGTGGATTGAATTTGCGTAGATCGCGGCAGTACCTGCGCGCCTTCGGGCGCGTTTTGCATTTCCGGCGCTGCGCAAAAACGCCGAGGTTGCCGAAATTCGAATGCAATATTGATTATTTTGCGATTGTGGCAAAAGGCGTTGCTGGCATAAATTCCGTCTTTGGCACTTCCGCTGGTCCCTGCCCGCCGGGACTTGCGTGCGACGGCCGTTTCCGATGCCATCCGCCCCGCGCGCCATTTTTGCGGCTGCCAACCGCTTGGACTCGACATTGAGATTTACGGCATCCACGTCAATGAAGCGATTCCACTTCGATAGCACCGCGCTTCGTTATTTTCTTACCGTCGTCGACACCGGGTCCGTCAATGGCGCCGCCGCGCGGCTGAACGTGGTCAGCTCGGCGGTCAGCCGGCAGATCGCGGGGCTGGAACAGCGCCTGCAAAACCAGCTGTTTGAACGCCATCCCAAAGGCATGCGCGTGACCGAGGTGGGCCGCATCCTGGCGGACCATGCACGGCGCGTGGAAGCCGATGCCGCACGCACGTATGCCGAAATCGGCGGCCAGAACGGGCGATACACGCAAACCGTGAAGATCGCCGGCGCCCATGGCATTGCGGCGCGCGCGCTGCCGCCTAAATTCGCGGCGTTCCAGACAGAGCATCCGTCGGTGCGCTTTAACCTGACCGTGCTGGACGCCGGGCTGGTCACTGAAAGAGTGCGCTCGGCGCAGGCCGACATCGGCGTCACGTACAGCCACGCAGCCGAAAAGGACATTGCCGTCATCTGTGCACGGCCGGCCGAGATCGTGGCCGTGATGCGCCCCGGCCATCCGCTGGCCGCCCATGGCTCGTTGCATTTGACGCAGCTGTCGGCCTATCCGCTGGCGTTGCCCGAAGGCGGCAGCGCGTTGCGCCGGCTGCTGGACATGGCCTCAAGCCTGTACAACACCACCCTGTCGCCCGCCTTCACCTCCAATCACCCCGATGCGGTCTACCACTATGTGCTGACGGGCAACGCGGTGACCTTGTGCGCCCGCTTGACCGCCGCCGCCCAGCTGACGGCCGGCACATTGGTTTGCCGGCCCGTTCAAGACGCGCTGCTGAACGGCGGCCAGATCCAGATCCAGACCCACGTATCGCGCCCGCTGCCCGACGCGGCCCAGCGGTTTTTGCGGTATCTGCGCAGCGACACCGAAGGATTGTTCTAGGCACGGGCGCGCCGCCGCCAGCTGCGTTGCCGAAACGACAACGGGGCGCTGAGAAATGATCAATTGTTAAAGTTGTAATCTAAATTTACAGTCGACGCGGGTTTATCACTTGATCTTGGCGGCGGCTTTGCGCCGACCGCCCTTGCTGGAGTCTCGCGCATGTTTAAGAACCTGAAAATTCGGACCGGGCTGTTGTCCGTCCTTACGCTGTTCGTCCTGGCGCTGGCCGCCGCCACCGGCATGGGCTGGTCATTCGCCAAGGTGGCCGATGAAGCGGTCGACAACCTCAATCTGGTGTCTACCGAGCAGACCCGCCCGCTTTACGAGACGCAAGTCCTGCTATTGCGTACCCGCATCACGCTGGTGGCCGCCTATCTGGACGTGCAGGCCGGACGCACCGCCCAGGCGCAGGCCAGCGTCGAGCAGGCGGGCAAGTTCCTGGCCAGCGCGCGCAAACGCTATGCCGTATTCCAGACGGTGCCCAAGCTGACGGATGCCGCCCGCAAAATGACGGCGGACATGGACGGCGTATTCGACGCCTATGTCCGCAGCATCGACGCGCTGGGCGATGCGCTGCAAAAGCAATCCGCCGAAGGCTACGTCGCGGCGGTGGCCGAGGCCCGCGTTGCGGACGCGCGATTCGAAGAACGGCTTGGCGCCATCCTGTCCCACACCGAGCGGCGCGCCGTGGCGATCAACGACGCGTCGGACCGCCGCTATCTGCAAGCCGAAACCGCCGCCATCGTCATGTTGAGCCTGGCGTTGATTCTTGCCATCGGTTGCTGGCGCTTCATCAGCCGCCAGGTGCTGTCGCCGTTGAAAGAGGCCGCGGTGCACTTTGACCGCATCGCCTCGGGCGACCTGACGCAGCGCGTCCACACCGGGGCCGACAACGAGATCGGCGTGTTGTTCTCGGCCCTGAAGCGCATGCAGGAAAGCCTGACGCGCACCGTGGCTGAAGTGCGCCGCAGCGTGAACGAGATCAACACGGGCGCGGCCGAGATCGCGTCGGGCAATACCAATTTGTCTTCCCGCACGGAAGAGCAGGCTGCGTCGCTGGAAGAAACGGCCGCCAGCATGGAAGAGCTGG
Source organism: Achromobacter sp. B7 (assembly GCF_003600685.1). Classification (NCBI taxonomy): domain Bacteria; kingdom Pseudomonadati; phylum Pseudomonadota; class Betaproteobacteria; order Burkholderiales; family Alcaligenaceae; genus Achromobacter; species Achromobacter sp. B7. The sequence goes on along the minus strand of NZ_CP032084.1, from coordinate 783,186 downwards.
CCACGGCGGTCAAGCAGAACACCGAACACGCCCACCAGGCCAACGCGCTGGCGGCGGAAAGCCGCGGGGTGGCAATGCGCGGTGGCGAAGCGGTGCACCAGGTGGTGGAAACCATGTCGCGCATTTCGGATAGCTCGCGCCGCATCGCCGAGATCGTTTCGGTCATCGACGGCATCGCGTTCCAGACCAATATCCTGGCGCTGAACGCTGCCGTGGAAGCGGCCCGGGCCGGCGAGCAAGGCAAGGGCTTTGCGGTAGTGGCGGGCGAAGTGCGGTCGCTGGCGCAACGCAGCGCGCAAGCCGCGCGCGAGGTCAAGGACCTGATCGAACAGTCCACCACCAACGTGGACAGCGGCGCCGAACAGGTGCGCCAGGCGGGCGAGACCATGCAGGAAATCGTGTCGTCCGTGCAGCGCGTTACGCAGATCATGGCGGAAATCACCGAAGCGTCGACGGAGCAATCGCAAGGTATCGACCAGATCAACCGCGCGGTTACGCAAATGGACGACGTGACGCAGCAAAACGCCGCCTTGGTCGAGCAAGCCGCCGCTGCCGCATCGTCGCTGGAAGACCAGGCCAAGCGTCTGGCCGCTACGGCCGCGTTTTTCAAGGTGCCAGCTGAAACCATTATCGACGTCACGCGGCAGGCGGTTGCGTTACGTCACGCCCACGCGCACTGAGGCGATGACCGCCGCCTCATGCAAATGGCCGATATTGCCCCGTCACCCCATCCATTTGTATGAGTATTTTTTCCCTAAGCCGTTTTCCGGTTTAAGACTTGCCGGCCTGTGGCCGTTGTTAAAGGTGTAGGCGCCGTTATCCACGCGGCGCCTTGCCCCCCACCACAACGAGCCGCCCGCCCAATGAATCGCGCCCTTGCCTGTATTTTTTGCCATTCAACGCTGGCCCAGGGCGCGCCGTTGCTGGAAAAAAACGGTGCAGCCATCTGCAAGCGCTGCGTCGACCAATTCTCGGAACGCTTTTCGGAACGCGCCTGGGTCATGGCGGCCACGCTGGAAGAACAGCTGGACGTGCTGCTGGAAGAAAGCCGGCGGGCGTTGACGCAAAGCGAAGCGCTGTCCGAACGGGCACGCAGTTGCGGCCTGAGCCTGCACTTGCTGTCGGGCGCATCGGCGCGCACGCCATCCTGACGCAACACGTATTCCAGGGACGCATGGCATTGGGATATATGGACGCTTATATCGGCCTTCCTTAGGGCTTTGAAGCTGTCAGCTATCCGTAAGATCGCCTGCGCACGTTGCAAAACACTGTTGGGCTGATTATTAAAAGCTGCACGCCTGACGCGTTTTTGTTTTTTGTCGACATTATCGAACGTGCCGGCCCGTCCGCTTTCCCTTCGTCTGTGAAATGGCCCTCCCGCGTTTAGTACCCAGTATTAAGCGTGCACCGTTTTGCCGTCGCCCATCTCATTACCGAAAAGCAAAAATGCCTTCCTACGAAATGAAAAAACGGGCGATCTGTCTTGCCCTGCAATCACTTGGCCTGAGCGGCGCGTGGTCGTTAAGCCTGCTGGCCGCGACGCCCGCGCTGGCCCAGAACATCACGTGGACCGGCACGCAGAACAGCGATTGGCAAGACGCGCAAAACTGGTCCACCGCGACGCTTCCTGGTGCCGCCGGTTATTTATTCATCAATAGCGTGGCACCCAACGCACCGGTTATCAACAACAGCGCCGGACAGGCGGGCATATTGTTTCTGGGCGCAGTCGGCGGCCCATCGTTGACGTTGATAAATGGCGGGACGTTAAACAGCGACAGTGCCATCGTCGGCAATTCGAATAATGGCTTTACGGCCGGCACGTCCGAGCTTGAATCTGGTACGGCCAGCATCAGCGGCACCGGCTCGCAATGGAACGCCACCTTTTTAACCCTCGGTTTATATGGCGCGGGCACGTTGAACATTACCGCGGGCGGCAAAGCCGTCACGGCCAACACCGTGTCGCTGGGCGCGCACGCCACGTCCCACGGCACGCTGAATATTTCGGGCGTGGGCAGCGCGTTGCAGGCGGGGCAGATTACCGTCAGCGACAGCGGCGCCAGCGTGTTGCGAATTTCGGATCACGGCACGGCGCAGGGTTCCTCCTTGCTGGTCGCCAATAGCGCCGGCTCGGTGGGTACCGTCGAGATCCTCGGCGCCGGGGCCTCATTACAGACCAGCGGCAGCATGACGATCGGCGCGCGCGGCACGGGCACCGTCACCATCACCGGCGGCGCGTCGGCCACATCGGCCACCCGAACCTATTTGGGCTCATATGCCGGCGGTGTCGGCAAACTGGCGGTGTCCGGCGTTGGCAGCCGGTTCTCGTCGGTGAACGATATGGTCGCCATCGGCATGGATGCAGGATCGAAAGGCGAACTGACGGCAACGGACGGCGCGCTGGTCGACACGTTTCAGATCGTGGCGGGATACAGCGCGGCAAGCGAGGGCACCGTCGTCGCCGACGGCCCGCAAACCAAAGTCAGAACGAACAGCGCATTCCTGGTGGGCTATCAGGGCAAAGGCACCGTCAGCCTGTCCAATGGCGCCATGCTTGAAACGGCTAACCGCGTCCGGATCGGTGACGCTACCGGCTCGACCGGCACCCTGAATATCGGCGCCGCCGCCGGCGATGCCGCCACGGCTCCCGGCGTGGTGCAGGCGGCGCTGGGCGTGCGCTTTGGCAATGGGACCGGCAAGCTGGTCTTCAACCACACCGGCACGGATTATGTCTTTGCCCCCGCAATCAATTCCTTGTCACCGGGAATGGGCACGATCGACGTGCTGGCGGGCACGACCATCTTCACGGGCGATTCCAGCGCCTTCAGCGGGCAGACCCATGTGCAAGGCGGCGCCCTGACGGTGAACGGCATCCTGGGCGGCACGTTGAACGTAGCCGGCGGCGCGTCATTGCGCGGGGTCGGCCAGGTTGGCACGACCACGCTGCAAAGCGGCGCCATTCTGTCGCCCGGCAAGCTTGGCGGCGCGCTGACCGTAGCGGGCGACCTGACATTCTCGCCAGGATCGGTCTACCAGGTGATGGCGGATTCGCAATCGTCGGCAAGCAGCCGCGTAGTGGTCAGCGGCACGGCGAATCTGGCGGGGTCCGCCGTCCATATCGGCCCGGATGGCGGGTTCCAGACGCAGCGCGAATACACCATTCTTAGCGCCGGCACGATCAACGGGCGGTTCGACTCCTTGTCGTCCAACTACGCTTTTCTGGACCCGGCGTTGCATTACGACGCCCAGAACGTCGTGATGCAGCTTGGCCGCAAGCAGGTGCCCGTGGACCCGGGTACGCCCGGCACCCCGGAAACGCCGACCCGCCCCATCGCCTTCGCCGACGCGGCGCAAAGCGGCAACCAACGTGCCGTGGCTAACGCGCTGGACAGCCTGCCCGCCGGCAACCCGCTGCACGACTACATCCTGACGCTGCCGGAAGGCGCCACCAGCGCCGCGTTCAACAGCCTGTCCGGCGAAGCGCACGCCAGCGTGACCTCCAGCCTGACCGGCTTTAACAACACGGTGCGCACCGTGCCGCTGGCCTATCTGCGCGCCAATATGGGCGCCGGCATGCGGCCGGGCGCCCCCACCGCGCAAGCCGGCGGCACGCCCTTAGCGTCCGCCTTGCCTTCGTCAAACGCGCAGCCCGCCTGGGCCGAAGTGATCGGCAACTGGCAAACCTTGAAAGGCAACAGCGATGCCGGCCAAGTCCGCCAGAAGACCGGCGGCGTCTTCGCCGGCGTGGACCATGCCCTGGGCGGCGGCTGGCGCCTGGGAGGCGCGCTGGGCTTTACCGACGCCGACATACGCGTTGACGACCGCTCGTCCAAAGCCGACGTCGCCGGGTACAGCGCGGCCGTGTTCGGCGGCAAAGTGTTTGAGATGGGGCCGGGCAAGTTGAATCTGATGCTGGGCACGTCGTACACCTGGCACGACATATCCACCGAACGTCACGCCAACGTGGCAGGTGCTTCGCAAAAGCTGACGGCCGATTATGGCGCCAGCACGACGCAATTGTTCACGGAACTGGGCTACGCCCTGCCCGTTTCGGAACACGTCAGCATCGAGCCCTTTGCCGGCCTGGCATGGAGCGACACGCGCACCCGCGGCTTCTCGGAATCAGGCGGTTCAGCAGCGCTGCGCGGGGAAAGCGACAGCACCACGCAGACCAGCAGCACGCTGGGCTTGCGCGCACTGACGAACTTTACGGTGGGCCAAACCGAAGGCCGCCTCCAGGCGACGTTGGGGTGGCGACATGCTTTTGGCGATGTGCAGCCCCAATCCGTGATGTCTTTTGATGGCGGACAAGCCTTTACCGTGGCGGGCGCGCCCATCGCACGCAATGCCGCGCTGGCCGAGTTGGGCGTCGAAACCGCAGTCACCAAAAACGCGACGATTGGTTTGACCTACAGCGGCCAGTTCGGCGGTGGTAACCGTGAAAACGCGGGGTCACTGCATATGACATGGAGATACTGACCGGCGCGTTTTGTTTTGTCGTTCAATAATAATTAGTGTTTCAAACTTCGCATTTTATATAACAGGATGGTATCTGCGGGCCATTTATTAATACAGCGGTTGGTATCCGCCGCGCCTGCGATTTCAGAATGGATGGTATCTGTTTGCAGGCGTTTTGTTATATAAAAGAACTGGTATAAATTGCGTCCTTTTTTTCGTTAACCCATTCGGTCCACACATATTGGCCTGTTACGTAGAAATACGTTTAAAACAATCCAGCAATGTTTGTGCCGTGGATTATTAATCGAGACAAAGGACGCAGTTTTGATATACGGCACGAAGAAGTGGCTGACGGCGACACTGGCGCTGGGTACAACTTACTGCGGCGGCGTCATGGCCGCCGACTTGACGGTTTCGCCCGGTAATACGCAAGTGTTCGACGGGTCGGCCAATTACGCCGGGGGCGTGGACGTCAACGGCGGTACGCTGGTTATCGGTGGCAATGGCGGTGGCGCGGGCGTCACGCTGGCCGGCAACGTCAACGCATCATCGAATGGCACGGTGGCGGGCTTCGGCACCGTCAATGGTGACTTGAACGTCTCCGGCGCGCGGGTTGCTCCCGGCTACGAAGTCGGCACGCCAACGGGCGTTTCCAACGGCAACCTGGTCGTCAACGGCAACCTGTCGATGAACAACAGCGTGTTTGCCTTCGAGACCGGCTACGCGGGCCTGCCCATCACCCAACCCGGCACGGGCGACAACATCACGGTCCGTGGCGACGCCGCCATCAACAACACGACGCTGAACGTCACGGTGAATACCTTGGGCGTGAACGCGGGCTATTACCGCATCCTGTCGTACGGCGGCAGCTTGTCGGGCAACGGGCTGACGCTGGGCAGCGTCACCGGCGACTCGGCACCCGGGGCCACCATCCAGTCGTTGACGGGCGATAAGCAGATCAACCTTATCCTGGGCCCCAGCACGACCAATCTGTGGAACGGCAACGGCGCGGCATCCGCCACGCGCGCGGGTGGCGGCAACGGCACCTGGAGCGCCGCAAGCACCAACTGGAACAGCCCCGGCAACGCCACGGGCGCGCTGCCGGATGGCGGCTACGCGATTTTCACGGGCGCGGCCGGCACGGTTACCGTGGACGGCGGCGCGGGCCCTGTCCGCGTGTCGGGCATTCAGTTCGCTACCGACCGCTACCGCCTGCAAGGCGCGCCCATCACGCTGGTGGGCAACGGCGGCAACCCGCCGGCGATCGTCGTGGGCGATGGCACCTATGCCTCGGGCCAGTTCGTCGACATTATCGACAACCCCTTGCAGGGCACACAGGGCTTCGTCAAGACCGGCCCGGGCTCGGTCATCCTGACCGCCGACAGCAGCGGCCTGACCGGCCCCATCCTGATCGCGGACGGCGCACTAGAAATCGACGGCAAGTTGAACGGCCCCGTGGATATCGGCCGCGAAGTCGTGCTGGCCGGGGTGGGCCAATTGGGCAGCACCACGCTTTACCCGACCGCCGTGGTGTCGCCGGGCAATGATGGATCGCCCATCGGCACGCTGACCATCAACGGCAACCTGAACTTTGGCCAGGACACGATCTATCGCGTGCACGCCGACCCGGCCAGCAGCGCCAGCGACCGCATCCACGTCACCGGCGTTGCCTACCTGGACGGCAGCGTCGCGCATGTGGGCCCGGACGGCAACTACGCGCCGCGCACAACGTACAACATCCTGACGGCGGATGGCGGCATCCAGGGCCGGTTCACGGGCGCGTCGAGCGGCTATGCATTCCTGACGCCCACCCTGAGCTACGACGCCAAGAACGCCTTCATGACGCTGACGCGCAACGACGTGCCGATCGGCAGCGTGGGCAACACGGGCAACGAAAACAGCGTGGGCGGCGCACTGGACCAGGAAGCACCGGCCGCGGGCGGCAACGGGTCCGCGTCGGCGGGTAATGGCTCGGCGCCGGCAGGCGGCGGGTCGGCGTCCACCGGTAATGGTTCGGCGCCAGCAGGCGGTGGGTCGACATCCACGGGTAGTGGTTCGACGCCGGCAGGCGGCGGGTCGGCGTCCACGGGTAATGGTTCGACGCCGGCAGGCAATGGTTCGGCGCCTGCGGGGAACGGTTCGACGTCCACCGGTAATGGCTCGGCGCCGGCAGGCAATGGATCAACGGCCACGGGTAATGGATCGGCGTCGGCAGGCACCGGCTCGACGTCCACCGGCAACGCGTCGACCGCAACCGGCGGCACTTCGGCCTCCACCTCCACCCCCTCCGCATCGACGACGCCCCCTGCCACCGGCAACGGCGCCACGCCGACTACCTCCGGTTCCACGGTCGTCGCCAGTGGCAGCACATCCGGCAAAGCCACGGCCGCCAGCCAGGTAACCAACGCGGTGCTGGCCATGACGCCGGGCCAAGCGCGAGCGGCCTTGGCGATGCTGTCTGGCGAAGCGTACGCCAGCACCACCAGCATCCTGCAAAGCCAGTCGGATGCCGCGCGCACCCTGCCCCTTTCGCACCTGCGCGCCAACCTGGACGCACCCGCGATGGCGGGCCGGCCCACGGCGCAACTGGGGTCACCCTCGTCCAACGCGCTACCGCAAAGCGGTGCGTACCCCGTATGGGCGCAGGCGTTCGGCAACTGGAGCACGTTCAAGGGTGACGGCAACGCGTCCAGCGTCAACCAGTCGGCCGGCGGCTTCTTCTTCGGCGCCGATGGCGACGTGGGCAATGGATGGCGGATGGGCGGCGCGCTGGGCTACATCGGCAGCCACAACTCAATGGCTGACGTGTCGTCGCGCACGAACGTCGACAGCTACACGGCATCGTTGTTCGGCGGGCGCAATTTCAGCGCAGGCCCGGGCGCCATCCGCTTCATGGCGGGTGCCGCGTACACGTGGCACGACATCGACGCCAAGCGCAACGTGGCGGCCGGCAGCCTGAATCAACGACTGGAATCGTCTTACCACGCGTCGTCGACGCAGCTGTTCACCGAACTGGGCTACAAGCTGCCGATGAGCGACACGACCAGCATCGAACCCTACGCCGGCTTGGCGTGGAACCAGCTGCGCACGCGTGATTTCAAGGAGACGGGCGGCACGGCGGCATTGCACGGTTCGGGCAACACGGACGACGTGACCAGCACCACGCTGGGCCTGCGCGGTTCGTGGGATTTCGCATCCAACCGCGCGCCGGGTCGACTGACCGCAACGCTGGGCTGGCGCCATGCGATGGGCGATGTGAGCCCCAAGCAGGAATTGGCGTTTGAAGGCGGCAGCACGTTCTCGGTGACAGGCGTTCCCATCGCGCGTGACGCGGCAGTGGTGGGCTTGGGCGCTGAAATGGCCATCGCCCGGAACACCACGGCGGGCGTGGCCTACGACGCGCAGTTCGGCGGCGGCAACCGCCAGCAGTCGGGCGTGCTGAAGTTGGCGGTTCGGTTCTAAGAAGGAAAGTCCGGAAGCGGGCTCATCGAGCCCGTTCTTGGATGCCGCCTTGGACGCCGGCTTTGCGCGGCGGTCCTGGATGCCGGTCTTGGCCGGCGGTCCTGGATGCCCTTCTTGGGCGCCGTTATTGGTCACCCGTTATTGGTCACCCCGTTCTTGGTCGCCCCGTTATTGGTCGCCCCGTTCTTGCCGTCCGTTCTTGCCGTCCGTTCGTAAAGGCAGATCCAAGCAATCCCCCCCCAAGAGGTTCCACGAAGCGCCTCCGACCCGCAGATGAAAAAAAACGCCGCAAAAAAAACGCCGCAAAAAAAAACGCCGCTAGTGATAGCGGCGTTTTTTTCATTGCGGGTCTTGCGGTGTTCTGTGGTGGGCTGAGCGAGACTCGAACTCGCGACCAACGGATTAAAAGTCCGCTGCTCTACCGACTGAGCTATCAGCCCGACCGAAGCCAGAAATTATGGCGGATTTCTTCGGACTTGTCAAAATAATGACGCCCCGTTCCGCTCAAGCCATCCGTGCGCCCATAAAAAACGGCCGCTTGCGGCGGCCGTTTTCGAGCGGTGCGGCGTCCTGGATTACCAGGCGGCCACCACCGCGCCCTTGTACTTGGTCTCGATGAACTGCTTCACGGCCGGGCTGTGATAGATGCTGACCAGCTTGGCGAATTCGGCGCGGTCCTTGTCCTTTTCACGCACGACCAGCACGTTGGCGTAGGGCGAATCCGGCGATTCCTGGGCGATGGCGTCCTTGGTCGGGTTCAGGCCGGCTTCCAGCGCGAAGTTGGTGTTGATGGCCGACGCGTCGGTGTCGTCCAGCGAACGCGGCAATTGGGCGGCGTCCAGTTCGATGAAGCGCAGCTTCTTCTTGTTTTCCACGACGTCGATCGGGGTCGCCTTCAGGCCCGCTTCCGGACGCAGCTTGATCAAGCCATTGGCTTGCAGCAGCAACAGGGCACGACCACCGTTGGTCGGGTCGTTCGGCAGCGCAATGCGCGCGCCGTCTTTCAGTTCGGCCAGCGACTTGATCTTCTTGCTGTAGATGCCGATCGGGAAAATCACCGTCTTGGCGATGCTGACCAGCTTGTAGCCGCGGTCGGCGTTGGCGTTGTCCAGATAGGGCTGATGCTGGTAGCTGTTCACATCCAGGTCGCCCGCGGCCAGTGCCACGTTGGGCTGCACGTAGTCGGTGAATTCGATGATCTGGATGTTCAGCCCTTGCTTGGCGGCTTCGGCCTTGACCACATCAAAGATCTGCGCGTGCGGGCCGGCGGTGACGCCAACCTTCAACGGCTTGTCCTGTGCCAGCGCGGGCTGGGCGAATACGGCGGCGCCAAGCGCGAATGCAGCCAGCGACTTCAAAACCTTGATGCTCATGTTGCGATATCCCGAGTAACGGAAGTAGAAAGAAGATTGAAGCAAGAGTGAAGCGATGTCGCGTTCAGCGATGCGACATGCGGCGCACGAAACGGTCGCCCAGGCTTTGAATCGCCTGCACCAACACGATCAGCACGATCACGACCGCGGCCATGACGTCCGATTGAAAACGCTGGTAGCCGTAGCGAATGGCCAGGTCGCCCAGGCCACCGCCACCAATGGCGCCGGCCATTGCCGAATAGCCGATCAGGCTGACCACGGTGACGATGGTGGCGGCGATCAGGCCAGGCAAGGCTTCGGGCAACAGTACCTTCAGGATGATCTGCATCGGCGATGCGCCCATGGCGCGCGCCGCCGTGATCAGGCCCGGGTCCACTTCCCGCATGGCGTTTTCAGCGATGCGGGCCATGAACGGAATCGCGGCCACCGACAGCGGCACGATCGCGGCCGTGGTGCCGATGGACGTCTGCGCCACCAGCCGCGTGAACGGAATGATGGCGACCATCAGGATCACAAAGGGCACCGAACGCGTGGCGTTGATGATGGCGCCCAACACGTGGTTCACCGGCTGGTTCTCCAGCATGTTGCCGCGCGCGGTGACGGTCAGCGTCACGCCCAGCGGAATGCCGATGACCACCGCTATCGCGCTGGCCACGCCCACCATCAACAAGGTGTCAAGCAGCGACGTAATAAGCAGGTCGATCAGTTGCGGACTCATGAGCTATTTCTTCAACGGTAATGTCACGGGCGGTCAACGCGGCAATCGCGTCCTTGACCGCGGCGGGCGTGCCTTGGGCCAGCACGAACATCGTGCCCACGGCCACACCCTGGATGTCTTCAACGCGGGCCTGCACCAGGCCCACGTCCAACGAAAACTGCTTGGATAGATCGGTCAGGAACGAGCCCGACGAATCCGTGCCGGTCAGCGACAGGCGCAACAAGCGCACGGCCTGGCCGGGCTGTGCGGCGGCCAGCGCGGCGATGCGCTCTTTCACGGCGGCCAAGGTGGCGTCGGTCAGGTCGGAGGCGGTAGCGGCCGACACCATGCCGCGCGTGACGTCATGGCGCGGCTGCGCGAACACTTCGCGCGTGCTGCCGATTTCCACCACTTCACCTTGCGACAGCACGGCCACCCGGTCGCACACTTCGCGCACTACTTCCATCTGGTGCGTGATCATCACGACCGTCACGCCCGTCTTGCGGTTGATGTCGCGCAGCAGCGCCAGGATGTTGTGCGTGGTTTCCGGGTCCAGCGCGGACGTGGCTTCATCGCTGAGCAGCACGTCGGGGTTATTGGCCAAGGCACGCGCGATACCGACGCGCTGCTTCTGACCGCCGCTGATCTGGCTGGGATAACGGTCACGCAGATGCTCCAGGCCCACCAGCGCCAACAAGCGCTCGACGCGGGCCGGGATCTCGGCCTTGGCCACGCCGGCGATTTCCAGCGGCAGCGCAACGTTGCCGTACACCGTGCGGCGCGACAGCAGGTTAAAGCCCTGGAACACCATGCCGATACGACGGCGCTGACCACGCAGCTGCGCCTCGTTCAGTCCGGTAAGTTGCTGTCCGCCGATGGCAATCGTGCCTTCGTTCGGGCGCTCGAGCAGGTTGATGCACTGGACCAGCGTGCTTTTACCGGCCCCGCTGGGGCCGATGATGCCGAAGACCTCGCCCTGCTCAATGTGCAGGTTGATGCCTCGCAGCGCCTGGAATTGTCCATGCGGCGTGGCATAGGTCTTGGATAGGTTCTCGATGTGAATCATGGCAAGCGATTTTGTATCTTTTCTCTTCTGAAGAGAACGACCGTTTTTTTCATTTTTAATAACTATAAGTAATATGGCGCGCCGTACCGCGCCCGCGATTCATTGGCCCGCGTCACCGCAGGAAGGGTCGCGATACGGACACGGCAAAACGCGTAAAGGGCAGTCAGGAAGGAAAGCCTTCCTGACTGCCCCTTTTATGACGATGACCGGGGAGCCGGCCGCGCCGATGTCAGCGTGCGCGCGAAATGCGGACTTCCGCCCCCCGGCGCTTGACCTCAAGGCCTTCGGACGGCGAAATACGAAGCCCTTCCAGCCCCTTGATGTAGCTGGAGCCCTGCATCTGCATCACGCGGATCTTGTTGCGCATGACAACCGGGTTGTGCACCGGCATGCCGAACATCCAGACTTCGTCCAGGATACGGGCCGAATTGAATTCGCCCGTATGCTGCGCGGCGGGCCCCAGACAGAGCATGTGCCCTTCACGGCCAAAAACCGGGAACTGGCCCAGCTCGCAGTCGATCGTCCAGGTGGTGCCGCCTTCGTAGCGATGGCCGGTGTTCAGATCCCACCAGGCTTCGCCCTTGGGCAGATACACGCGCACCTGCTTGCCCGGTTCGGTAACCGGCGCCACCAGCAGGGCCGGGCCCAGCAGATATTGCAGATCCCATTCGTGGGCGTGCGGGTCGTTCGGGAACGACAGCGCCATGGACCGCTGCACCGGCAAACCGGTGCGGGCGGAATCCTCGATGGCGCCCAGCACATAGGGAACCAGGCGATAACGCCATTGCATCCAGGTGCGGGCTTGCGCCAGGGTGTCTTCGTCGAAGTCCCAAGGCATCAGGCCTTCCACGCCCTGGAACGAGAAGTTGGCCGAGAACACACCCACGGTCAACCAGCGCAAATACAGTTCGGACGTCATGCCGGCGCGATCGCGCGAGGCCGAACCAATGCCATGGACCTGCACGGGCAGGCCGCTGGCGCCGATCGACAAGGCGGTGCGCAAGGTATGGCGCAGGCCATCCCAGGAGTTTTCCGCCTGCGGCCCCACCTGCCACGGCAGGCGCTGCGCGGCGGGGAACAGGTCAGAGCTGGGCACGACGCCTTCGGGCGGCACTTTCAGGCCGGCCACGGCATCGAACAACGCGCGGCGCACCAGCAGCGGGTACATCGTGCGCAACGCGGGGCCCGTTTCGCCGTTGCGTGCCGTCACGCCATCGGGGATGGCGATCTGGGCGTCGCAAGCGGGCGCGTCCAGGCCGTCGTCGATCAGCTGGCGATGACGCTCGACCCACAGGTTGTAGATGTCGCGATAGGTCAGGTCCAGCAAGCCGAAGGGCTGACCGGAGGTGGCGGCGATGCCGTCGAACACCTGCGCGGCGCCGTCTTCCTTGGCCAGCAGCCAGCCGCGATCTTCCAGTTCCTCGAACAACGGGCTGCTCTTGAGCACGCCGGGGAAACCGGAGGCCGCGACATGCACGTTGTGCTTATGGAAAAGCGCCAGCATCTGCTTGGCGTCAGGGAAGCGCTGGGCGTCCCATTCGAAAACCGCCTTGTCGGACTGGAAGCCCCACGCCACCGGCTGCGCCAATGTGACGGCGTCCACCGGAATCTGGTTTTCGCGCATGCGCGCCACCAGGGCGACCGTCTGCGTAGGCATTTCGCCGGCAGCCTGGGTCAGCCACGCGCCCATCGCCCACAGCACGGGCTGGCCGGCGCGGCCGGTCAGCGCGGTGTATTGGTTCAGGATTTCGGCGGGCTCGCCGGCGAACAGGAACACGTCCAGCACGGCATCGTCAACGGTCAGCACGTAGGCCGAATCCGCCGGCGCGACGCCCACGGCATGTTCCACGCGACGCATCGTGTTGACGTAGACGCCCCAGCCGCGCGGGCTCCATGCCAATGGCAAGGCGCGATGCTCGGGGTCGTCAGAGACAACAGATTCTTCGCGGCGGTTCAAGTCGCCCGGGGTTTCGCCCAGGCCAAAGACACGCTCGTCGGCCAGCAAGGTGAACCCCGCCGTCCAGACTGCGTCGTCTTCCTTGTCCAGCGCGTTATGCCCGAACGCGGGCGTATGCGCCGAGACTTCCGACTCGAATACCCGTTCGTCGTTGCGATACATCGCAACGCGCACGGGGTTGGACTGGATCTCCAGGGCGACGTCGCCCTGGGTGATGCGCCAGCCATCGCCGCCATCGCGCGGGGCAATGGTGGCTTCGCCCACGGCCTCTTGGCGCGCGAGCAGCATCTCGGCCACGGCGCGCGCACGCGCGCCGGGCTTGTCATCGTTCAGGTGGTTCGCCTCGCCGCAGCGCAGGCGAAAAACACCAGGCGCATGCGCCTCGACTACCAGGTGCAACCCATCGCCCGCGTCGAAATCAAAACGACTGGGGCGGGACGTCAGCAGCTCGATGTTGTCGAGCTGGGTAGTATGGGCAAAGTCGAACTTGGGCGGCACAGAGCATCCCCCGGCTTAAGCCAAAAACCATCAAAAGACGCTATTTTGACGGATTTGAGCTTTGAAATAAACTCGGTCCCTCTTCTGGATGGCTTTCTCATCCTTAAAAAGGGGTCGTAAAGCCCTCGGCCAACGCTTCTCGGCCTAGAGCCGCGCGCCGCCGAAACGCCAACATCAGGCCCATTACGGTCTATTTGGCGCCAAATCCTGGCAATTACCGCAATTCTACGCCACCTGGCTCCGGCCCCTGCCAGAGACCGAACTTTTTTTCACCTTGGTGAAATAAGTTGGGCCAGATCGGTTTCCAGCACATCCGGCTCGCCGCTCAGGCGTGCCGCGATCACATCGCCCATCAGCGCCGACCACGACAAGCCCCGCGACGCATAGCCCACGGCTATCCACAGCCCGGGCGCGTGCCGCAATTCCCCCACGGCGGGCAGCCGCCCAGGCAACACGGCGCGCCAGCCCGCCCACCCCGGCAGCGACCCGGGCACCAAGGCCTCAAAACCCGGAAAGGGGCCGCCCAGCAGCCCAGCCGCCTTGGCCAAGGTGGTCCGCTGGCCCGGCTCGGTGACCAAGGCTTGGGCCGCGCCGTGTTCGTAAGTGCTGCCGACCACGCAACCTGCACCCACGTCCGGCAGCAGATAGCCTTCGCCCCCCACAATGCAGCGCGGACCGCCGTCAAGCGCCGCAGCGGGCACCAGCGTGACTTCGCCCGCCAGCGCGTGCATCTGCGCCACGCGCGGCAGAGGGTCCAGCAACCCGCTTTGCTTCAATACCGCTTGCGCACCAAAGGCGTTGGCCAGGATGACGGTTTGCGCCTGCGCCAATTCTTTGCCCTGGGCGTCCAAGACACGCCAGCCCTGCCCCGACGCCTCGACACGGGCCGCGTTGCCCGGCACAACGCCGACGCCGGGCGTTTGCAGCAACGCGTCGATAAGACGGTTGGGCTGAACCAGCATGCCTTGTCCGAAGTACACGCCGCCCCGGGCCACCGGCAGGCCGGCCAAGGCGCTGGCTTCGTCACGGTCGACCACCCGCACCCAATCGGGCGGGAACGCCAAGGTTTGCAATGTGCCGGCCAGCGCGGCGGATTTGCCGGCGTCGCGTTCAACCTGGACCGTACCGCAAACCCGGGGCGCGGCATCGCCGCCCAGCCCTTGCCAGCGGGCCTGCGCGCGTTGGCTTCCGGCGCGGGACAGGCGTGCGCGTGCATTGTCGTCGCGTGCCACCACGGGCGTCAGGGCGGCGGCCACATGGCCCGCATGCGCGGGCTTGCCCACGGCCCGGGCCGCATCCAGCACCGTTACACGCCAACCGCGCCCGGCCAGCGACTGCGCGATGCCGGCCCCCGCCAGCCCTGCGCCGATCACCACGGCATGCTTGACGGCCACCGGCCCGGCGATGGCGGCGGCTACCTGGCCCGGCGCGCGGGCGATGCCCTCGGTCATATGCCATTTGCCGCCGTAGCCGGGCGTGCGCCGCACGTCAAAACCCGCGTCCTGCAGGGCCTGCCGCAGCTCGCCGGTGCATGCCCAGGTGGCTACGGTGGCGCCGGGCGCGGCCAGTTGCGCAAGATCGCGCAGCAAGGGCGCGGACCACATGCCCGGATTGCGCTCTGGCGCGAAGCCGTCCAGGAAGAAGGCGTCCACGCGCGCCGACAGGCGCGGTGCAATCACCCCGGCATCGCCAAAGCCCAGCGTCAACGTCACCGCGCCGTTCTCGAATTCGAGCCGATGCAGCCCCGGCAGCAGCGCGGGCCATTGGTCCACCAGGCGCTGCGCCAACTCGGCCAGTGGCGTGGCGGCGTAGCGAGCCAACAAGGCGGCAAGGTCATCGCGGGTAAAGGGATGCCCCTCCATCGACACCACATGCAGCGCGGCAGGCCGCTGGGGATCTTGCCGCCAGGCGTGCCACAGCGCCAGAAAGTTGAGTCCCAGGCCGAAACCGGTCTCGCAAACGGTAAATGCGTCGCGTCCACGCCAGCGCGCCGGCAGCCCGTTACCACGCAGGAACACGTGTTCGGCCTGCCCCACCGATCCGGGGTGCGGGTGATAGACGTCGCCGTACACGGCGCTGTACAGCTTGCCGTCGGCGTCGAATTCGATCACTGCGGGGGTCAGGGGAACGTAAGGCGCGGACATGGGGTTTTTCGAAAGAATGGACAGAGTTGTGACAAACGCGAATTATCGACGGGCCGCCGCGCAGACGTTGGATGGACGCCACGCGGCGCCCGGCTTTCGCGCGGCTGCCGCGGGTTTGACGCAATCATGGGCTTACACTGGTTTGCATGGACACCTATGATCAGCCCCGCTCACTGGCCCAGCCCATCGACCTGTGCGCCGCGATCGATGCGGCAGTTACCGCAGCGCATGGCGGCGCGGCCATCTTGCAATCCTACGCGCATCATCGCGCCGATCTCGTGATCGACCGCAAGGCGCGCAACGATCTCGTCTCGCAGGCGGACCGCGAAGCCGAGGCCGTCATTATTCAGGAACTGCGCGAGCGTACGCCCAAGTTCGGCATCGTGGCCGAAGAGACGGGCGGCAAGCCGCAAGGCAGCGCCACCTGGTACATCGACCCGCTTGATGGCACCACCAACTTCCTGCACGACATTCCCCACTACGCCGTTTCCATCGCGCTGATCGCGCACGCGGGCACGGCGGTATCAGCCACCGAAACGCTTGCCGAAGACACGCCCGTTATTGGCGTGGTGTACGACCCGAATCGCGAAGAACTGTTTACCGCCGTGTACGGCATCGGCGCCTGGTTGAACGGCCGCCGCATCAAGTGTTCGCGCACGCAGACCATCGAAGATTCCGTGCTGGCCACCGGCTTTCCGTTCCGCGACTTTTCCTTTGCCGACCAATACATGCCCATGCTGAACGACGCCATCAAGCGCGCGCGCGGCGTGCGGCGCATGGGCGCGGCCGCGCTGGACCTGGCATGGACGGCTTGCGGCCGCTACGACGGGTATTGGGAGATGGGGCTGGCGCCGTGGGACGTGGCCGCCGGCACGCTGATCCTGCGCGAAGCGGGCGGCACGTGTTCAGACATGCACAAGCTGGATCCCTGGCCTATCGGTGGACGCGTCGTGGCGGGCAACCCCGCCATCGAACGCGCCCTGCACGACATGATTGCGCCGCATCTGGACAACGGGCCGGCAGCCGCCTAGCGAGCGGTCGCGCCCGCATTTGCGCCTGTGTTCGCGCCTGGGTTGACGCCAGATGGCGACGCGGCGGGTGCGGATGAAGACGCGTCGGGCCGCAATTCGCGGCGCAGGATCTTGCCCACGTTGCTCTTGGGCAATTCGTCGCGGAATTCCACGAAGCGCGGTCGCTTGTACCCCGTGAGCTTTTCGCGGCACCAGTCCTGCACCTGCGCCTCGGTCAACGACGGGTCGCTCTTGACCACGAACACCTTCACCGATTCTCCGGAGTGTTCGTCCGGCACGCCGATGGCCGCGCATTCAAGTACGCCCGGCATCTGCGCCACCACGGCCTCGACCTCGTTCGGATAGACCTTGAATCCGGACACCGCGATCATGTCCTTTTTGCGGTCCACGATGCGCGTATAACCCTTATCGTCCATGATGCCGATGTCGCCCGTGCGAAAGAACCCGTCGGCCGTCATCGATTGCTGCGTTTCTTCGGGCTTTTGCCAATAGCCCAGCATGACCTGCGGCCCGCGTATGCCCACTTCGCCGCGTTCGCCCAGCGGCACTTCGTGACCCGCATCATCAAGAATGGCCACATCGGTGGACGGCAACGGCAGGCCGATCGAACCGGAATATGCCGTGGCGTTGGTGGGGTTCACCGTCGCCACCGGCGACGTTTCCGACAAGCCATAGCCTTCGATCAAAGGGCGGCCCGTGATCTTCAGCCAGCGTTCGGCCACCGGTTGCTGCACGGCCATGCCGCCGCCCAGCGTCAAGCGCAGGGCCGAAAAATCCAGCTTGGCAAAGTCGGCGTTGTGGGCCAGCGCATTGAACAAAGTGTTGACGCCCGGGAACAGATTGATCGGCACCTTGCGCCAGGCCGCAATCAGCGAAGGCTGGTCGCGCGGGTTGATGATCAGCACGTTGCGCATGCCCGCATGCAAGCCATACAAGCCGCAAACCGTCATCGCAAACACGTGATACAGCGGCAGCGCGCTGATGATGGTGAGCTGGGAATTTGCCAGATCGTGCACGACGGGCTGCGCGACCGCTTCGGTTTGAAGCACGTTGGCCGTCAGGTTGCGGTGCGACAGCATCGCGCCCTTGGGTACGCCTGTGGTGCCGCCCGTGTACTGCAACACCGCCACGTCATCCATCGTCAGCGCGGGCGGCGTGAATGGCAGGTTGGCGCCGGCGGCCAAGACCTTGGGCAAGGACTGCGCGCCATCGATGTTCCAGGCGGGAACGATCTTCTTGATATGGCGGGCCACGAAGTTGACCAGCGGCGCCTTCAGCCCACCGAGCAGATCGCCCGGCCCCGTCACGACAATATGCTTGAGCCGACCGCGATTCTTCACGCCCTGCAAGGTGTGGGCAAAGTTTTCCAGGATCAGGATCACGGACGCGCCGCTGTCTTGCAACTGGCGTTCCAGTTCGTCGGCTGTGTACAGCGGGTTCACGTTCACCACGACCATGCCCGCGCGCAGCGTGCCCAGCATGCCGACCAGGTAGGCCGGCACGTTGGGCATCATCAGCGCCACGCGGGCGCCCTTTTCCAGGCCCAGGCTTTGCAACCATCCGGCGAAGGCGCGCGCATGCCGATCCAGCTGCGCATAGGTGATATCGCTGCCCATCGCCGTGCAGGCGATGCGCGTGGCGTACTGTTTGCAAGCGCGGTCGAGCAGGTCGGCCAGCGAGGAATAACCCTCGGTGGAGATCTCTGCCGGCACCCCCTGCGGGTAATGGGCAAGCCACGGACGCGTCATGGTGTTTGTCTCCATTAAATAGATTTTTGAATGATGATAACCTTGTTGCGTTCCCTTTTTTCGCCCGACCTTTCCCCATGAAACTGCTCGAACCCATCGTCGCCTGGCACCAGGATATTTCGAAGATCCGCCGCGACATCCACGCGCATCCCGAACTGGCTTTCGAAGAATTCCGCACCGCCGACGTGGTGGCGGCCAAGCTTGAAGAATGGGGCATCGAGGTCGACCGTGGCTTGGGCGGCACGGGCGTGGTCGGCATCATCCGCGGCAACCAGCCCGGCGATCGCGCAGTGGGCCTGCGCGCCGACATGGACGCGCTGCCCATGCAAGAAGTGAATAGCTTTGCGCACGCCAGCAAGAACGACGGCAAGATGCACGCCTGCGGTCATGACGGCCACACCGCGATGCTGCTGGCCGCCGCGCAATACCTGGCGCAACACCGCGATTACGCCGGCACCGTCTATGTGATTTTCCAGCCGGCCGAAGAAGGCGGCGGCGGCGCCAAGCGCATGATCGACGACGGCCTGTTCAAGCGCTTCCCCATGGAAGCCGTGTTCGGCATGCACAACTGGCCCGGCATGAAGCCCGGCCAATTCGGCTTGACGCCCGGCCCCATCATGGCGTCCAGCAACGAGTTTTCGATTGTCGTCAAAGGCAAGGGCACCCACGCCGGCATGCCCAACCTGGGCATCGACCCGGTCATGGCCGCTGTGCAGTTGGCGCAGTCGTTGCAGACCATCATCACGCGCAACCGCAATCCGCTGGACGCCGCGGTGCTCAGCATTACGCAGATCCATGCCGGCAGCGCCGACAACGTCGTGCCCAACCACGCTGAACTGCGCGGCACCGTGCGCACGTTCACGCTGGACGTGCTGGACCTGATCGAACGCCGTATGGAAGAGATCACGCGCCACACCTGCGCCGCCATGGATTGCGAGGTGGAGTTCACGTTCCAGCGCAACTACCCGCCCACCATCAACCACGCCGAAGAGGCCGCGTTCTGCGCCGAGGTGCTGCGCGACATCGTGGGCGAGGCCAACGTCAACGACCACGTGCAGCCGACGATGGGCGCGGAAGACTTTGCGTTCATGCTGCAGGAACTGCCGGGCTGCTACGTCTGGATCGGCAATGGCACGGGCGAACACCGCGACAGCGGCCACGGCCTGGGCCCCTGCATGCTGCATAACGGCAGCTACGACTTCAACGACGAACTGCTGCCGCTGGGCGGCACGTATTGGGTTCAGCTGGCCTTGAAGCGCTTGGCCAAAGCCTGACCGCTACCCGCCGTCCGCCGCCCCGACCGCCAGGCACATCGCCAGAAAGCGTTCAGCGGCGCGGGCGGCCGCATCCGCATGCGGCACCAGGATGCTCAGGGTGCGCGTCAACGGCCGGGGCAACAAGCGCAGCGCCGCCAGGGCGCCGTCTTCATGCCGCATCGACATGACGGACACAAAGCCCACGCCCAGCCCCGCCCGCACCGCCTGCTTCACCCCTTCCACCCCCGCCAATTCCAGCCCCACCGACGGCGCCAGACCGGCATCGGCAAAGGCGCGCTCGACCAGCCGACGCACGCCGGAACCGGGCTCGCGCATAACCAGGGCAGACGCCGCCAGATCACGCAAGGTCACCGCGCCCTTGGACGCCAGCGCGTGGTCGGCGCGCACGATCGCCACCACTTCGTCCTGGCGCCACGCATGTACGGCCGTGTCGGCGGGCAGCCCCGAGGGCACATCCCCTTCAATAAAAGCCAGGTCCAGCGCGGGCAAGCGCTCGACGATTTCGCGGGTGTTGCCATCTGACAGATGCAGGCTGACCGCCGGAAAGGCGGAACGGAAGTCGGCCACCAGCCGGGGCAGCAGATAGCTGGCGGGCGTGGTGCTGGCGCCCAGCCGCAACGCGCCCGTTTCCAGCCCGCGCCACGATTCCCGGACGGCCTGCGCCTGCCGGTACACCTGCCGCAGCTGCCGTGCCTGTTCGGCCAGACGCTCGCCGGCCTCGGTCAGCGCAATGCCATGGCCGCTGCGCCGGTACAGCGGTTCGCCAAACCAATCTTGTAGCGCACGCAACTGCCCGGATACGGCCGGCTGAGACAAATTCAACACCTGCGCCGCGCGGCTGATGTTGCCGGTATCGGCCACGCAGGCGAATGTGAGGAGTTGGTCAGGGGTCATGGATTGCGGCGCTTATTATCAGAATTTCCGATATTACATATCCGAATTGAAGATTTTTCAAATAACGGCCCACGACTTAATATTTCGTCTAGTTATTTAGATATGCCGCAAAGGCCCGTCATGAGCACCTCTTCCAGCACCGCCGTTCCCCTGCCCGCCTCGGCGGCGCCCGCCGCAGCCGCCCCGGGCACCGCCACACCCTGGCGCGACAAGCTCAATGGCGTGTTGTTCGTCGGCCTGATGGCGGCTGCCGTGATGCAACTGGCGGACTTGCCCGCCATTCGCCAGCTGGGCTTTTCGCCGCTGGTCGTGGGCATCGTCTGCGGCATGCTGTATGGCAATTTCCTGCGCGGCACCATGCCGGCGGACTGGGGCGTGGGCGTGAACTTCACGGCGCGCCGCCTGTTGCGCATCGCCGTGGCGTTCTACGGATTGAACATCAGCATCCAGCAGATCGCCGCCGTGGGCCTGCCCGGCCTGGCCGTGTCGGTCGCGGTAGTGCTGGGCACGTTGGTAATTGGCACGGTCGTGGGGCAGCGCCTGCTAGGCCTGGACCGCGACACCGCCATGCTGACCGCCGCCGGCAGCGCCATTTGCGGCGCGGCGGCGGTGCTGGCGTTCGAACCCACGCTGCGGGCGGCGCCCCACAAAAGCGCGGTAGCCGTGGCCACGGTCGTGCTTTTCGGCACGCTCTCCATGTTCCTGTATCCGATTCTTTATCACGCGGGCTGGCTCGGCCTGGACACGCAGGCGCTGGGCATCTATATCGGGGGCACCATCCACGAAGTGGCGCAAGTGGTGGGCGCGGCCAGCAATATCGACCCGGCCACCACCGAAGTCGCCACCATCGTCAAAATGACCCGCGTGGCGCTGCTGGTGCCGGTGCTGCTGGTGTTGGGCATGTATCTGCGCAGCGCGGCCAGCCAGTCGGGCGGCCAGGCCAAGGGCGGCAAGCTGCCCATTCCGTGGTTCGCCGTCGGCTTCCTGGTGCTGGCCATCATCAATTCGCTGAACATCATCCCCGCCGACGCCATCGCCGCCATCCGCCGCCTGGACATCTTTGCGCTGACCATGGCCATGACCGCCCTGGGCATCGAAACGCGCTTTGCCCAGATCAAGAAGGCGGGCCCCCGCGTGATGGCCCTGGGACTCATTCTGTATGCCTGGCTGTTGGTTGGCGGCTACGGCATCGTGAAGTTGGCGACCTGATTTTCAGGCCGTCGCGGCAAAGCGCCGCGACGGCCTGCGCCGCGCACGCCGCTGTCTCGTTTTTCCTGCATAATCGGCTGGTTCCCATGCATTGGAGTCGGCCGCATGACCTCCAGCCCGAAAACCCCGTTTACGACTTTGCCCGCCAATCGCGACGCGGTATTGCGCGTCATGCCGATGCCGGCCGACGCAAATATCCACGGGGACGTTTTTGGCGGATGGATCATGGCCCAGGTGGACATCGCCGGCTCGATTCCCGCCGCGCGCCGCGCCGCCGGCCGAGTCGCCACCGTGGCGGTCAACGCCTTCCAGTTCAAAGAGCCCGTCTTCGTGGGCGACCTGCTCAGCTTTTACGCGGCCATCGTCAAGACCGGCACCACTTCGGTCACCGTGTCCGTCGAGGTCTACGCGCAGCGCCAACGCCTGGACGCTGAAGTCGTCAAGGTCACCGAGGCCACGCTGACCTACGTCGCCACCGACGAAGCGCGGCGCAGCCGCCCCCTACCTTCTCTTTGAGCCGTAACGCATGACGCAGTCCGCCGCCGCGCAGAAACCGCCCGCGACGCCCCGCCGCCTCGACCCGGAAGACGCCCAGACCGCCCTGGCCGAAGTGCAGGAACGCCTGCGCCGCCAGCAGTTGGTGGCCGACCTGGTGCATCGCCAGGAAGAAGGCGATGCCAAGGCGCCGCTGGTCGAAGACCTGGTCCACCGCCAGCACGAAGCCGAACTCAAGACGCTGCTTGACGGCCTGCACCCGGCCGACATCGCCTTCATCCTGGAATCGCTGCCCAAGGACGAACGCCAGGCCATCTGGAAGCTGGTCAGCCCTGAGCACGACGCCGACGTGCTGCTGGAAGTCGAAGACTGGGTGCGCGAATCGCTGATCGAAGCGATGGACCGCCAGGACCTGGTTGCCGCCACCGGCAACATGGACGCCGACGAGTTGGCGGACCTGGCGCCCGACCTGCCGCCCGACGTGGTGGCCGAAGTGCAAAAGGGCCTGACCGAAGAAGAACGCGCGCAGCTGCTGGAAGCCATGGGCTATCCGGAAGACAGCGTGGGCGCGATCATGGACTTCGAAATGGTCCGTGTGCGCGAGGACGTTACGCTGGAAGTGGTGCTGCGCTACCTGCGCCGCCTGCACGAGCTGCCCGATCACACCGACCAGATCTTCGTCGTGGACCGCCAGGACAAGCTGCAAGGCATTCTGCCCTTGTCGCGCCTGTTGGTCAGCGAACCCGAGACGGAAGTGCGCGCCGTCATGAACTCGGACTTTCTGGCGCTGAACCCGCTGGATTCCGACGCCGACGCCGCCGGCGCGTTCGAACGCTACGACCTGGTGTCCGCGCCGGTAATGGACGACCAGGGCCGCCTGATCGGCCGCGTCACCATTGCGGACGTCGTGGACGTGATGCGTGAAGACTCGCAAGAACAAGCGCTGTCGCGTGCCGGTCTGCAAGAAGAAGACATCTTCGCGCCCGTCACCACCGCCCTGCGCAACCGCGCACCCTGGCTGCTGTTCAACCTCTGTACCGCCGCCACGGCATCTTTCGTGGCCTCCCAATTCGAAGGCACGGTCAGCCAGATCGTGATCCTGGCGTTTCTGATGTCGATTGTTGCGGGTATCGGCGGCAACTCGGGCAACCAGACCATGACGCTGATCATCCGGGCGCTGGCCATGGGCCGGATCACCGGGCGCAACCTGTGGCAGCTGGTCAAGCGTGAGCTTTTCGTGACGTTGCTGGTCGGCCTGTGCGGCAGCCTGGTGGCGGCGCTGTTCGCCTGGGTCATCTCGCATTCGCTGTCGATCGCGCTGGTGATGATGGCGGCGATGATCTGCAACATGCTGGTCGGTGCATCGGTGGGCGTGCTGGTGCCGATGGTGCGCGCGCGGTTCGGCAAGGATCCTGCAATGGGGTCGTCGGTGCTGCTGACTTTCGCCACCGATTCATTGGGCTTCTTCATCTTTCTGGGCTTGGCCACGATCTTCTTGCTGTAGCTCGGCCACCACAGAAAATTCTTGTTTTTGCGCAGGTGTGCCGCCCCCTTCCTGGGGCGGTGGCTACGCACGCCGATGCATGACAGCCATCTGACAGGGATGCAGCGATGACTACATGTACAGTCATCGAATTGTCATCTTTACCCCTGTTTACCCGCAATGAACGCCAAATTTCGGGCAGCGATCCTCTGTCTGCTGCTCTCGACTTTCACCGCCGCCGCGCAGGCCTGTGAAAGCCTGCCCTCGTGGGCGCAATCCGCTTGCAATCGCCTGGACCAGATCTGGACCGAAGGCGGCCACGACCTCTACGTTTCCGGCTACGCCTGGCACAACCGCGCCACGTACAGCAAAGAAAAAATCGACAGCTTCAACGAGCTGGCATGGGGCGGCGGCTATGGCCGCAGCATCTACGACGAAGACGGCGACTGGCAGGGCCTGTACGCCATGGCGTTTCTGGATTCGCACAGCAAGGTCGAGCCCATTGCCGGCTATGGCTTCCTGAAAATCGGACAGGTCAGCGAGAACTTCCGGTTGGGCGCGGGCTATACCGTCTTCCTGACCGCGCGGCACGACATCATGGGCTACGTGCCGTTTCCGGGCATCCTGCCGCTGGTGGGCGCCGGCTACAAAGACGCGATGTTCTACGCCACCTATATCCCCGGCGCGTCCGGCGCGGGCAACGTGCTGTATATGTTCGGGCGCTGGCACTTCTAAGGCGCCACGCGCAAGCTTAAAACGCCTGGCCCAGCCTGCGCACCAGATCGCCCAGCCGCCAGTCGTCGATCCCGTGGGCGCGCAACGCGCGTTCGGTTTCCACCACGTAATCCAGGCAAGGCCCGGAGTGTCCCACGGCGCTGCGCACGGACGCGATCAGGCGATCGTCGCAAAGATCGGCGGCATATTCGTCGCAGGCGCGATTCAGCAGGAATACCAGCCCGCGCACCGGCGCGGATTCGGTGTGGCAGGTCAGCCAGCGGGGCGTATAGGCGCCCGTCACCATCTCGCGGCGCCACAGCGCCTGGAACACGTCGGGCACATCGGCGGCGGCGATTTGATACGCCACGCCCCGGCAGCAACCGCCCCGGTTCAAGCCGAACACCAGCCCCGGGTTGTCAGGAGAACCACGATGATCGCGCGACCACAGGCACAAGGACCGGTGATAGCCGCGCACGGTTGCCAGGCGGCGTTCGCGCCACGCAAAGCCGGGATGCCAGATCAGGGAACCGTAGGCGAACACCCACAAGTCGTCGACGCCGTTCCAGCCGGCCAACAGGTCGTCCACCGATAGCGCTTGCCGCGTTTTTTCCAGACCGGCACAGCCGGCGGGTACTGCGAACGACATAGGGTCCTCTGATATCCCGATTCATTCCCCAGCAGGGAATGAGCGATATCCTACGCCGACGGCCGCGCAAAAGAATTGCGAGATAGGCGTTTTGCAACGCGCCGAAAGAAATTTGCATCCGCCTCAACTGCCCGCAATGAAAAAAATTTGCGCGGCGCGTTGCTACACCGCGTCCAGCGGTAATTCGGTGGTGCTTTTGATGATTTCCATCGAGAAGCTGGCGCTGACGTCCAGCAAGTCCACGGCGCCGATCAGCCGGCGGTAGAAGCGGTCATACGCCGCCATGTCCTCGACCACAACCTTGAGCAGGTAGTCGATGTCGCCCGCCATGCGGTGAAATTCAACGACATTGGGCAAGGCCATGACTGCGTTGATCAGGCTTTGCGTCCATTTTTCGTTGTGCTGGCTGGTCTTGATCGAGACAAAAACGGTCAGGTTCAACCCCAGCGCGCGCGGGTCCAGCAAGATGGCGTTGCGCGCAATGACCCCGTCGTCCTTGAGCTTCTGAATTCGCCGCCAGCATGGTGTGACCGACAGATTCACCTGTTCGGCGATTTCCGCGACCGAGCACGTGGCGTCCTTTTGCAGCAACCCCAATATCTTGATGTCGGTCTGGTCCATGGGCTTTTTCTCGAACGGCATGGGTGCCAATCTTGCCTGTTAGTCCCGCGCGCGTCCAGCGCGAGGCCCGGCTTGCGCCTAGTACGTGCCGGGGTAGCCGCCGCCGTCGATCAGCACGCTTTGTGCGGTCATATAGCCGGCCTGCGCCGAGCACAGATACGCGCACAGCGCGCCCACTTCCTCGGGCTGCCCGTAACGCCCTGCCGGGTTGCTGCGCGCGCGTTCGTCCCACAGTTGCTCGAACGTCTTGCCGCCCGCCTCGTCCAGCATGCCCTGGATGTGGCGAATCTGTGCATCGGTCGCGAAGGCGCCGGGCAGCAGGTTGTTGATGGTGACGTTGTGCCGCACGGTCTGGCGCGCCAGGCCACCCACGAAACCGATCAGCCCCGAACGCGCCCCGTTGGACAGGCCAAGTTCCGCATGCGGCGCCTTGACGCTGCGCGACACGATATTGACGATGCGGCCAAAACGGCGCTCGACCATGCCGTCCACCACGCGCCGGATCATGTCGATGGGGCCCAGCATCATGGCGTCCAGCGCCGCGATCCAATCGTCCCGGGACCAATCACGAAAATCGCCGGGCAGCGGGCCGTCGGCGTTGTTGACGAGGATGTCCGGATGCGGGCACGCCGCCAGCGCCGCATCGCGGCCAGTTGCCTGGGTCAAGTCGGCCGACACCCAGCCCACGCCGATGCCGGTTTCCTTCGAGATCTCGGCGGCCGCCTGCTCTAGCGTCTGCGGGTTGCGTGCCGCGATAGTCACCGCCACGCCCTCGCGCGCCAGCTGCAAGGCGCACGCGCGCCCCATGCCCCGGCTGCCACCAAACACCAAAGCCGTCTTGCCACTGATCCCCAGATCCATGCCCGATTCCCCGTTGACGTGTTGCAGACCACGCGGCGTCGCCGCGCCAAAGCGGATCAGTATAGGACCAGCGGCAGTGCGCGCAGGCAAAAAAAAGGGCCCCGAAGGGCCCTGGGTACCGCTGCGCGATCAGGCGCGAATCAGCCCATCCACTGGCTGACCGGCGCGGCCGCGTCCTGCAAGGGCTGCGCCACCACGTCGATCAGCGCCGGGCCGTCATGTTCCATGGCGGCCTTGATGGCGGCGTCCAGCTTGGCGGGATCTTCCACGCGCCATGCCTTCACGCCATAGGCTTCGGCAATGCGGGCATGGTCGGTGCGGTTGAAGTCCACGCTGTAGTAGCGCTCGTCGTAGCCGGCCTTCTGGCTGGCCTTGATCCAGCCGTAGACGGAATTGGAAAACACGATCATCAGCAACGGCGCCTTGTGGCGGACGATGGTTTCCAGTTCGCCAACGGTAAAGCCGAAGCTGCCGTCGCCCATGACCGATACGCATTTGGACTGCGGGCGGCCCACCCACGCACCCAGCGCGGCCGACATCGAGAAGCCCAGCGCGCCATGTGCGCGGTTGGTAATGAAATGCCGGCCGGGGCGCGACACGTCGTAGTACGCCGAAAAGTACGGGCACGGCGTGCCCGGGTCCGCGCACACCACGGCATCGTCGGGCAGCAGCCGGTTCAGCGATTGCACGACGCGCTCGGGGCGAATCGGGGCCTCGAGGCTGTTGGCCAACGGCTCCAACTGCGCCCGACGCGCGGCCTTGGCGCGGCCGGCCAGCACAGCGCCATCCACGGCGTCCGAATTGCGGTGCGCCAGACGCGCCTCTACTTCGGCGCCCAGGGCCTCCAACGCCAGCTTGGCGTCGCCCACCAGGCCCACTTCGGTCAGGTAGTTGGCGCCGATCACCATCGGATCGACGTCGATGTGCAGGATCGGCACGTCGCGGTTCGGGAAGCGCCAGTGTTCCGTGGACGTGGACCCGGCCCGGCAGCCCACGAACAGCACCACGTCGGCTGCGGCGACCACGTCGCGCGTGGCCATCACGCCGCCGTTGGAGCCGACCACGCCCGCGTTCAGGGGATGCGTGTCGGCCAGGCTGCCCTGCCCGCTCACGGTCACGCACACGGCGGCCTTCAGCGCTTCGGCCAATTCCTGCAACGCGCCGCTGGCGCCGGCGATGACCACACCGCCACCGCAGATGATGACGGGCGACCGCGCGCCCACCAGGCGCTGCGCGGCACGCGCCACGTCCGCGGGGTCCGGCGCCACGCGCATGGCGGGGAAGCGGCCGTGTTCGGGCTGCGCCCAGATGTCGGACGCGTCCACTTGCTGCTTCATCACGTCATACGGAAAGCACAGGTGCGCCGCGCCGGGCTTGCCGGTCGTCATGGCGCGGAACGCCGCGCGCACCATGCCGGGGATCTGGTCGGCGCGGTCGATCGTGCGGTTCCACTTTGTCAGCGGGCGGTACAGCGCTTCCTGGTCAAGTTCCGTCAACGGATACTTGCCGCGCGAGCCCACCGCGACGTCGGACGTAATGCCCAACACCGGAATCGACGATTCATTGGCCTCGACCAAACCAGGCAACAGGTAGG
Organism: Achromobacter sp. B7; assembly: GCF_003600685.1. NCBI lineage: Bacteria > Pseudomonadati > Pseudomonadota > Betaproteobacteria > Burkholderiales > Alcaligenaceae > Achromobacter > Achromobacter sp. B7. The sequence goes on along the minus strand of NZ_CP032084.1, from coordinate 754,958 downwards.
TGGCGCCGCCACCGCTGGGGCCTTCACACACGCCGACCTTGCCGGTCACGCGCGCATAGGCGTCGGCCATGTAGCCCGCGCTACGTTCGTCGCGCGTCAGGATGTGCTGCATGCCGTGATCCAGGCGGTACAGCGCGTCGTAGAACGGCAGGCTGGTGTCGCCGCACAGGCCAAAAATATGTTTGACGCCGTTGTGTTGCAGCATCCGCACCATGGCTTCGGCGCCGGTCAAATTTTCCATGTCATCTCCACGAGTATCGCGGACGGGACCGGGCGGCGCGCCGCCCGGCTTACCGTCGCTCAGTTATCCAGATTGATGTTGCTGCTCTTGATGAAGGCGCTCCAGCGGTCGTATTCCGACTTCACGTAGGCGTCCAGTTCGGGGCCGTTCGACGCCACGATTTCGAAGCCCGCTTCCGTCACCTTCTTCTTGATGTCCGGGTCAGCCAGCACCGCCTTGAAGTCGGCCGTCAGCTTTTTCACGGTCGCGTCGGGCGTGCCCTTCGGGGCGAACATGCCGCTCCAGGAATACGCGACAAAGCCCGGAAAGCCCGATTCGATCACCGTCGGCACGTTGGGCAATTCAGGCAGGCGCTTTTCGCCGGCCACGGCCAGGGGCTTGATCTTGCCGCCCTGGATCTGCCCGCGCAGCGCCGCAAAGCTCAGCCACGTCATATTGGCCTGCCCGCCCACCACGGCCTGGATGGCCGGGCCGCCGCCGCCATACGGCACATGCAGCAGTTCAACCTTCGACAGGCGCTTGAGTTCTTCGGGCGCCAGATGGTTCAGCGAACCCACGCCGGTGGACGCGTAGTTGAATTTGTTGGGCGATTCCTTCGCCGCTGCGGCCAGGAACTCTTTCAGGTTATTGCCGGGCACATTGGGGTTGGCGCCGATGACCAGCGGAAAACGCACGGTCTGCGAGATGGCAACAAAGTCCTTGAAGGTGTCGTAGGGCAGCTTGGGCTTTACGGCCGGGTTGATGCCGTGATTGTCGAAGCTGACCAGCAACGTATTGCCATCGGGTTCGGCGCGCGCCACGAAAGCGGTGGCGATCTGGCTGGCCGCGCCGGGGCGGTTTTCAACCACGACCGCGCGCCCACCCAGTTGCTGCGACAGACGCGGCTGCAAAATGCGCGCCAGGATGTCGGTGCTGCCGCCCGGCGGGTACGGCACCACCAGGATCAACGGCCGTTCTTCGGCGGCGACGGGTGCGGCCACCATGGCGCCCCCGGCGGCAGCCAGCGTGCATAAGCCCGCCAGGATCCGCTTCATTGTGTGATTCATTATTTTTCCCCTGCTGTTGTGGTGTTGGCCGGCGCTACCGTGGCGGGTTCGGCCTGGTCCCGCATGTAAATCGTAGAAAAGCCTGTGCGTATCACGTCGGTAATCTGATCCAGCCGGCGTCCGATATGCGCGCCCATCAGCGCGGGCAACGCGTCCATGTCGCGCTGTTCCAGCGCCTGCACGATGCGCAGGTGTTCGGCCTGGGTGTGGCTGCGCCGGCCCTGCTGCATATCGATCCAGCGCACGAAGTGAATCCGGGCGTTGACGCTTTCCAGGGCCCGCACGAATTCTTCATTGCGCGACAGCCCCGCCAGATGCAGGTGAAACGCTTCGTCCAGTTCCAGCAAGCGGGTGGCGTCGCTGTCTTCCGGCACATCGCGCGACCGCTCGACAAATGCCCGCAACTGGGCCAGTTCTTCATCGCTGGCACGCTCGCACGCGGCGCGCACGATGCCCGCTTCCAGCACCGAGCGGTATTCGTACAGGCTGTGAATCTGCTTGGCGTCCAGCAAGCGGGCGATAAATCCGCGGTTGACCGAGCGGGTCAGGAAGCCTTCAACCATCAACTGGTTCAGCACCTCCCGCAGCGGCGTACGGCTGACGTTCAAACGGCGCGCCAGCTCAACTTCGTTGATGCGTTCGCCGGGCTTGAAATCAAAGCGCACCGCCATCGCCTTGACCGCGCCGTACAGCTCGGCCTGGCCCGCGGAGGTGCGGGCAGCGGGACGATGGACGGTGGGCGACTGCGTCATGGAGCGAAATCCGGCTGGCAAATAGAGGAGATCGGGCTGGGGAAATGCGGCGGGATGAAGTGCATACTAAAGTGCATACACTTTGCCTTGCAAGCAGGGTTTGCCCGCAAGAGACGGGTGCGGGCGCTGCGGGCAAAAAGGGGACGCACCGCGACACGGCTGCGAAAAGAGCAGCCCGGGATCACAAGTGTGGAAGTCAGAAAACGGGCGCGGCGCGACCGACACGCCCGTTGGGAAGCTACAGGCCGGTGTCCAGCGTGTAGTGGGCGCCGTCGCGGTTTTCCAGCGTCAGCGTGGACAACACCGGCGTCACCGCTGCCGCGTCTTGCTGAACGTGAATGCGCAGATTGGCCAGCGGCACGTCCCAGCCGCCCGAAGCGGCTTCGGCGGACACGTCCGCCACCCGCGCCAGGCGCTCGGCCACCGCTTGCGCATCCGCCGCGCGCGCGTCGATGCGAATCAGGCTGCGCGCGCCATTAGGATGCGCCATCAATGCCGGCGACCACACGCATTCCGGCGTCAGGTGTCGGCAGAAATACATGCGGATGCCGGGCAAGGGCTGCTCGGCAAAACGCACGGTATGGAACTTGGCCTGCACTTCCTGGCCGTCCAGCATCGCCGGGCGAGTCAGTTCTTGTACAGGGTTCACGGCGAACCCGGCTGCCTTGAGCCGTTCGTAGGTGGCGTCGGCGTCATAGGTGCGAAACACCAGTGCTTCCAGCCCGAACGGCGAATCCGCGATTTCCTTGCGGGCGGGCGGCGCCCCCGGCGGCCATCCCAGCAATTCCACATACGTGCCTTCCAGCACGATCAGCCGATTGCAGGACCCCAGGTTATGCACCGCCTTGTCGCTCAGGTGAAAGCCCTGGCGTTCAAAGTGCGGCGCCAGCGCATCCAGCCGGTCGCGCACCATCACGACGGCGTGGTCGAATTCGGTGCGGCCGACAGAATGCAGCATGGCGTTATCCCCTGATCAGACCAGCTTGCCGTGGCACTGCTTGTACTTCTTGCCGCTGCCGCACGGGCACGGGTCGTTGCGGCCAACCTTGGGCAGCGCGTTGCGCACGGGCTGCGCGCTGTCGTCCGATTCCGTCTGGGCCAGTGCCTCGTCGTAGTCGGAATGGTGGTATTGCACGTTTTGCACGTGCGATTGCGCCGCTTCCGCTTCGGCTTGCTCGACCTGCTCGGACGACTGCACGCGCACCGTCATCAACACGCGCACGACGTCGTCGCGAATGCGATCCAGCATGCCCGAGAACAATTCGAAGGCTTCGCGCTTGTATTCCTGCTTGGGGTTCTTCTGCGCGTAACCGCGCAGATGGATGCCCTGGCGCAGGTAGTCCAGCGACGACAAGTGTTCGCGCCAGTGCGTGTCGATCGATTGCAGCATGATCGAACGTTCAAACTGCGACCACGATTCAACGCCCACCTGGTCAACCTTGGCCTGGTACGCATCGCGCGCCGCGGCCACCACGCGTTCGCGCAGGTCTTCGTCGGTCAGGTTGGATTCTTTCTCCAGCATTTCCGTCAGCGGAAGGTGCAAGTGCCAGTCGGCTTCCAGCGCCTTTTGCAGGCCGGGGACGTCCCACTGGTCTTCGACCGATTCCGGCGGCACGTACGTGTTGAACAGTTCGACCACGGCGGCATCGCGCAGGTTGTTCACCGTGGCGCTGACGCTAGCGGCTTCCAGCACGTCGTTACGCTGCGAATACAGCACCTTGCGCTGGTCGTTGGCAACGTCGTCGTATTCCAGCAATTGCTTGCGGATGTCGAAGTTGCGGCCTTCCACCTTGCGCTGCGCGGTTTCGATCGAACGCGTCACCATGCCCGCCTCGATGGGCTCGCCCTCGGGCAGCTTCAGGCGTTCCATGATGGCGCGCACGCGGTCGCCCGCGAAGATGCGCATCAGCGAGTCTTCCAGCGACAGGTAGAAACGGGACGAACCCGGGTCACCCTGGCGGCCGGCGCGGCCACGCAGCTGGTTGTCGATACGGCGCGATTCGTGGCGCTCGGTGCCGATGATGCGCAGGCCGCCAGCGGCCTTGACCTGCTCGTTCAGCGGCTTCCATTCAGCGCGGATCTTCTCGATGCGCGCATTCTTTTCGGCTTCCGACAGCGATTCGTCGGCGCGGATCAGGTCGACCTGCTTGTCCACACTGCCGCCCAGCACGATGTCGGTACCCCGACCGGCCATGTTGGTGGCGATGGTGATGTGACCCGGCTTGCCGGCTTCGGCAACGATCTCGGCTTCGCGGGCGTGCTGCTTGGCGTTCAGCACTTCGTGCGGCAGCTTGGCCTTTTTCAGCAGGCCCGACAGCAGCTCGGAGTTTTCAATACTGGTGGTGCCCACCAGCACGGGCTGGCCGCGCTCGTGGCAGTCGCGGATGTCTTCGAGGATCGCGTTGTACTTTTCCGGATCGGTCTTGAAGACCTGATCGTTCTGGTCCTTGCGGATCATCGGCTTGTTGGTCGGGATGATGACCGTTTCAAGCCCGTAGATTTCCTGGAATTCGTACGCTTCCGTATCGGCCGTACCGGTCATGCCGGACAGCTTTTCGTACATGCGGAAGTAGTTCTGGAACGTGATGGATGCCAGCGTCTGGTTCTCGTGCTGGATCTTCACGCCTTCCTTGGCTTCAACGGCCTGGTGCAGGCCATCGGACCAACGGCGGCCCACCATCAGGCGGCCCGTGAATTCGTCGACGATCACCACTTCGCCGTCCTGCACCACGTATTGCTGATCGCGGAAGAACAGGTTGTTGGCGCGCAAGGCCACCATCAGGTGGTGCATCAGGGCAATGTGGCGCGGGTCGTACAGCGATTCGCCTTCCGGCAGGATGCCCAGGCGGGCCAGGATGGCCTCGGCATTCTCGTGGCCGGCTTCCGACAGGTAAACCTGCTGGCTTTTTTCGTCGACCCAGTAATCGCCTTCGGGTTCCGGCTCTTGCGGCTTGGGCTCGCTGGCCATGCGCTTGAGCAGCGGCGGCACCGCGTTCATGCGGATGTAGAGCTCGGTGTGATCCTCGGCCTGGCCCGAAATGATCAGCGGCGTACGGGCTTCGTCGATCAGGATCGAGTCCACTTCGTCGACGATGGCGTAGAACAGCACGCGCTGGCGGCGGTCCTCAACACGGTATTCCATGTTGTCGCGCAGGTAGTCGAAGCCGAATTCGTTATTGGTGCCGTAAGTGATGTCGGCGGCGTAGGCGGCCTTTTTCTCTTCGTTAGGCTGCTGCGGCACCACCACGCCCGTCGTCATGCCCAGGAAGTGGTACAGGCGCCCCATCCATTCCGCGTCACGGCGGGCAAGATAGTCGTTCACCGTCACCACGTGCACGCCCTTGCCGGCGCATGCATTCAGGTAAACGGGCAACGTAGCCATCAGCGTTTTGCCTTCCCCCGTGCGCATTTCGGCAATCTTGCCGCTGTGCAGCGCGATGCCGCCCAGCAACTGAGAGTCGAAATGGCGCATCCCGAACACGCGCTTGCCGGCTTCGCGCACGACGGCGAAAGCTTCGGGCAGCAGGTCGTCAAGCGACGTACCTTGGGCGTATCGGGATCGGAATTCGTCAGTTTTGGCCGCCAGCTCCGCATCGGAAAGCGCGGAAATCTTGGGCTCGAGCCCATTGATCTGGGTTACCAGCTTGCGATACTGCTTAAGCAGCCGGTCGTTGCGGCTACCTATGAGTTTTTTGAGCAGAGAAACCATGCGTATGTCGGCCGCACGAGCCACGCCGCGCCTGCAAAGGGCAAGGGCAGCGCCTCCCGTGACTTTGATTTATTGGTTGAGCGGGGGTCCGCTGGGAAACGAACCAGTTTAACGCACCTGGCGCGTAATAGCCTGGCCCTATGGCCAGAGTGCTGAAGATGACCGGTTTGACCGGTCAGCGCGCCGCAGGTTCAGTCGCGGCGGCCTGGGCCACGGCGGGCGGCGCGTTCTGCTGCGATCCCAGGAACAAACGGGGGTCCAGCGGTTGTCCGGCAAGGCGGACCTCAAAGTGCAGATGCGGGCCGGTCGAACGGCCGGAACTGCCCACGCGAGCCACTTGCTGGCCGCGTTCCACCAGTTGCCCCTGCTTGACCATCAGCGACGACGCATGCGCGTAGCGCGTGATCAAGCCGTCGCCATGGTCGATTTCGACCATATTGCCAAAGCCGGGCTGGAACTTGGCTTCCAGCACCACGCCGCCGGAAGCGGCCAGGATCGGGGTGCCCGAAGGCGCCGCGAAGTCCAGGCCTTCGTGCATGGCGGTGCGACCCGTCACCGGATTGCGGCGCCAGCCGTAGGAGGAACTCAGATAGGGATAATCGGTGATGGGCATCGCCGTGGGCATGCGGGCCTGGTCGGCCGACCGCTTGGTCAGCGCCGCGTCCAGCAGCTTCAGGTTGTCGGATTGCTGCGCCAGCCGCGCCTGGATTTCGTCCAGCTGGCGGCCCAGCGCTTCGGCGGACGCCGCGCTGGGCGGCGGGTGGTCGGTGAACAGGTCATCCATGACCTGGGTCGCTTCCGGCTGGGTCAGCGCTTCGGGCTGCGCCACGGCCAGTTGCTTGGCTAGTTCCGGGTCGGTGTACGCCACGCCCGCCACCTTGGCCACGCGCTGGCCCAAGCCGTCGATGCTGACCAGCTTGGCTTGCAGGGCGCCTACCTTGGCGGCCAGCAGGTTCATGTTTCCACGCAGGAAATCGGTATCGCGACCCGGCTGTTGTGCCAGCGGCCAGCCCACGGTGTGTACCGCCGGCAGGATGGGAGTAAGGTAGCGCTGTAGCGCGGCGCCAAAGATGGCGGCTGTCATCAGAGCGGCCCCAAGCAGCAACGCCAGCCGCGCGCCACCCAGGGTGAAATGCCCGTCCCGCCCGTCGCGGGCGTGCATAATCACGATTTTCAAGATTGCTTCCTAATTCTCTAGAGCCGGGATGAATAGACCCACTTCATACCGTCAACGTTCCAGTTCCAGCCGGCGGAAAGAAAATACCGCTCTGGGATGGCTGGGTCATGACATGCGGGGCGCCGGAGTGTTGGCGACTGCCCGCAAGCACTTGCAAATTCAGTATGCGGTGGCGGCGGTTCTGCCCGCCCCGCTAGGTGCCGTCTGCCAGGTGGGCAAACTGGAAAACCAGTGCCTGCATCTTGTGGTGCCCAGTGCCGCGCACGCAGCCAAGATGCGTCAGTTGGCGCCGCGCGTGGCGCGTGCCCTGGCCGATCAAGGCTGGAACCTTAACGAAATTGCCGTCAAGGTACAAGCGGGGTTACCGAAGCCCGGCGCCCGTCAGCCGCGCCCTCCCAAAGAGGCGCAACCCCTGGGCAATACCGCCTTGGGCGCGTTCGAGACGCTGCACGAAAAACTGCGCCCCGGCCCGTTGGCCGACGCGGTTGCCAAGCTCTTGAGGCATCACAAGAGTAGCTGAAGCTATCCGGCTTTGTCCGGCGCGCACGGCGCATGGAAACGAAGCGAAACCAAGTTCTTGTCGGACTACGACGATGGTTTGCAGCCGGATGGCGACTGTTGCATCAGGGGATGATGACCGGCCCCGCCCATTGGTCGGACAAGGCGGTAAACGGACGAAATCGGGGCATCGCGCCCCCGCCCGCATCCCGTCAGGAACCCGGCGTTACGCCAGCTTCCATTCGTGGCGGAAGGCTTGCGGCGCTTCAGCCTGCGATTCATAGGTGATCAGTTCCCAGGCATCTTGCTGCGCGAGCAGCGCACGGGCCAACTGATTGTTCAGGCCGTGGCCCGACTTGCACGCCACGTAGCGGGCCACCAGGGGCTTGCCCAACAGATACAGGTCGCCGATGGCGTCCAGGATCTTGTGCTTCACGAATTCATCGTCATAGCGCAGCCCGTCGCTGTTCAGCACCCGGTATTCGTCCATGACGATGGCGTTGTCCAGGCTGCCGCCACGGGCCAGGCCCATCGAGCGCAGCGCTTCCACTTCATTGACGAAACCGAACGTGCGCGCGCGGGCAATTTCACGCACGTACGAATGCGTGGCGAAATCGATCTCGGCAAAATTGGCGGTGGAATCAATGGCGGGGTGGCGGAAGTCGATCGAGAAGGCCAATGCGTAGCCTTCGTGCGGTTCCAGCCGCGCCCATTTTTCGTTGCGGCCTTCGCCTTCGCGCACTTCCACCGTCTTTTTGACGCGGATGAACTGCTTGGGCGCGTTCTGCTCGACGATGCCCGCCGAGCGCAACAGATAAACAAAGGTTGCCGCACTGCCGTCCATGATGGGGACTTCTTCGGCAGTGAGGTCGATATGCAGGTTGTCGATACCCAGGCCGGCCAAAGCCGACATCAGGTGCTCTACCGTGGATACGCGGACGTTGCCCTGTTGCAGGACGGACGCCATGCGCGTGTCGCCCACACCGGTGGCCTGAGCAGGCAGGTCCACGACTTCGGGCAAATCAACACGGTGGAAAACAATGCCCGTATTGGGCTGTGCCGGACGCAGGGTGAGCTCTACCCGCCGTCCGGAGTGGACGCCGACGCCTGTCGTGCGGACGAGATTCTGAATGCTGCGCTGTCGGAACATGATGCTTGGGTATTAGAGCCAGGAAGCCGGCACGAAGAGTACAGATTGCCGGCGTAACTGACGTATTGTAACGCTGTCCGATCCTTGGCGCCATCAAGCAACCCGGATCGACCGATACTTCCGTCCCTTTATAGAACCGTGCAAGGGAAACACGGACCGCTCCGCCTCCGGCTCGCCCGCGGGGACAAGCGAGCCGGAGATGAGGGAGTTGCGATTCAGAGCCTGTAGTCGGCTCTTTCGTTTAATCCGCCTGCTTGCGCAGGAATGCCGGGATGTCGAAATGATCCATGCCCGAGCTTTCCAACGCACGCACCTGGGCCGACGCCTGGCTGCGCGGGTTGCGCATGACAGACGGCATATCCAGATTGCGGTAATCGCCACCTTGACCAGCCGGCATCGTGCCCATGGGCATGTTGTCGGTACCGGTACGCAGCACTTCAGCCGTGCTTTGCACCAGTTGCGGACGCGCTTGCGCACGGCCCAGGCCGGTTGCAACCACGGTCACGCGCAGGTTTTCACCCATGGATTCGTCGTAGGCCGTACCGAAGATCACGGTCGCGTCGTCCGAAGCGTAGCTGCGGATCGTTTCCATGATTTCGCGCGTTTCGCGCATCTTCAGCGAGCGGCTGGCGGTGATGTTGACCAGCACGCCACGCGCGCCGTTCAAGTCCACGCCTTCCAACAACGGGCAAGCAATGGCGTGCTCGGCGGCGACACGTGCGCGGTCCGCGCCCGATGCCGATGCCGTGCCCATCATGGCCTGGCCCTGCTCACCCATGATCGTCTTGACGTCTTCGAAGTCGACGTTGACGTTACCTTCGACGTTGATGATTTCGGCGATGCCCGCGCAAGCGTTGTGCAGGATATCGTCGGCCGAACGGAAGCAGTCTTCCTGCGTCGCGTCCTCGTCCATCAGTTCATAGAGGTTCTCGTTGAGGACCACGATGAGCGAATGCACGTGCTTGGCCAGTTCGGCAATGCCGTCCTCGGCCATCTTCAGGCGCTTGTTGCCTTCAAACGTGAAAGGCTTGGTGACCACGCCAACGGTCAGGATGCCCAGTTCCTTTGCCACTTCGGCCACGACCGGACCCGCGCCGGTGCCGGTGCCACCGCCCATGCCGGCGGTGATGAAGACCATGTGAGCGCCGTTCAGCGCAGCACGGATCTCCTCGCGCGCGGTTTCAGCCGACGCACGCCCTTGCTCGGGCTTGGCGCCCGCGCCCAGGCCGGTACGGCCCAAGCGAATCTGCACCGGGGCATTGGTTGCCGCCAGCGCTTGCGCATCGGTGTTGGCGCAGATGAAATCCACGCCGTGCACGCCGCTGCGAATCATGTGCGCGACGGCATTGCCGCCCGCACCGCCCACACCAACGACCTTGATTACGGTCCCTTTGGTGTTGTTCTCAAGCATCTCAAAGTTCATCATGATGACTCCCTCACAAGTCCGATTTTGCAAATCACAAAAATTCCCCAACAACCTATATTTTGTGAATCGCCTCAAAGCCGATGCCGACTGCTATGGTCCGCGACGGGTTTGAGACGCCTCCCCTTTCTGGTCCGCCCCGCGATACTGCCGCGACGCGTTCCAAGGAGCAGGCCCCAACCTGCCCCTTCCTCTTTAATTCATGAACCATTCCTTCATGCGCGCTAGCAGGCTTTTGAAATTGCCTGTCTGAGCGGCGACCTTGCGACCTCGCACACGCTGCATCCGTGCTTCCTGCAACAAACCCATGACCGTCGAGAAGCGCGGGTTGCGCATCACGTCGGCCAAGCTTCCTTCGTATTCGGGTACCGCCACACGCACCGGCTTGAGGAACACGTCCTCGGCCAGTTCGATCATGCCGGGCAACTGCGCCGACCCACCGGTCAGGACAACGCCCGAAGCCAGCAGATCTTCGTAGCCGGAATCGCGCACCACCTGCTGCACCAGCGTGAACAGTTCTTCGACGCGCGGCTCGATCACGGCGCCCAATGCCTGGCGCTTGACCTGGCGCGGGCCGCGATCGCCCAGGCCGGGCACTTCGACGGATTCGTCCGGGCTGGCCAGCACCTGCTTGGCCACGCCGTAGCGCAGCTTGATCTCTTCGGCGTCCGGCGTCGGCGTGCGCAGCATGGCCGCGATGTCGTTGGTGATCTGGTCGCCGGCAATCGGCAACACCGCGGTGTGGCGAATGGCGCCGCCGGTGAAGATGGCGACATCGGTGGTGCCGCCGCCGATGTCCACCAGCACGACGCCCAGTTCTTTTTCGTCGGCCGTCAGCACGGCCAGGCTCGAGGCCAGCGGTTGCAGGATCAGGTCCTGCACTTCCAGGCCGCAGCGGCGCACGCACTTGACGATGTTCTGCGCGGCGCTGACCGCGCCCGTCACGATGTGCACGCGCACTTCCAGGCGCAGGCCGCTCATGCCGATGGGCTCGCGGATGTCTTCCTGGCCGTCAACGATGAACTCCTGGGTCAGCACATGCAGCACTTGCTGGTCGGTAGGGATGTTCACCGCCTTGGCGGTCTCGATGACGCGGGCAACGTCGGTGGCGGTGACTTCTTTGTCCTTCACAGCGACCATGCCGCTGGAATTGAAGCTGCGGATATGGCTGCCGGCAATGCCGGTGTAGACGTCGCGAATCTTGCAATCTGCCATCAGTTCGGCTTCTTCAAGCGCGCGCTGAATGGAATTCACAGTGGTCTCGATGTTGACGACCACGCCCTTGCGCATGCCGCGCGATTCGTGCTGGCCAAGGCCGAGCACTTCGAATCGCCCTTCGGGCAAAATTTCAGCCACCACAGCCACCACCTTGCTGGTGCCGATATCGAGGGCGACGATAAGGTCCTTGATGTCACGGGTCATGGCGTTAGCGTTTCTTGGGAGGTTTCGGTGTGGATTTGGATTTGGTTTCCGACGCGGGCAACGGAGCCAGCGCCAGGGCGAAACCATTCGGATAGCGCAGGTCGGCCTGCGTGATGGTGCGCCCTTCCAGGCGCCCCGACACGACGGGCCACGCCTGCACAAAGCGTTGAATACGAGCCGCGAACGGCAAGGCGCCGGGCAGGCCATGCGGGTCCGGCGCGTCGGCGCCCGGGTCGCGGCCCAGGTCCAGCAGCATGCCGTTGGACAGCACCACCCGCCAGGCATAGCGCGGGCTCAGCTCCAACTGTTTGACATGCATGTCCAGCGGCGCGAACCACCGCGCCAATTCGGCGTAGCGCTGCACCACCAGCGATTCCGTGCCCTCGGGGCCCGAGAACTGCGGCAGCACGGTTTCGTCGTCCACCTCGCCCGTGTTGGCCGTGAACGCTTCGCCCCAGGTGTTGATCATCTGGTTTTCGTTCCACAGCGCCAAGGGCTGCTGTTCCTCGATCCGCACGCGCAGCACGTTGGGCCAGATGCGGCGCACGGTGGCATGGCGTACCCACGGCACCGACTCGAAGATCTCGCGCGCGTCGTCCAGGTCCACCGTGAAGAAGTTGCCCTTGAAGCGACCCGCGATGGCCGAGCGCACCGCTTGCGGCGACACGTAGTGCAATTCGGTGTCCGGCATCGATTCCAGCTCGATGGCCGTCAGCGTGAAGAACGGGCGTTGCGCTACCCAGACCACGCCCGCGATCAGCATGGCGCAAACCGCCAGCACGGCTAGCGTGTTGGCGATCAGGTTGGTAGTGCGAGCGTCGTTCCACACGGATTATCCAGGTCAAGCGTTACGCGGGGCGCTGTGCACTTTGCACGAGGCCTCGGACAAAATCGCCACGCAGAGTTCGGCGTAGCTGATCCCCACGGCCTTCGCGGCCATCGGCACCAAAGAATGGCTGGTCATGCCAGGCGAGGTATTCATTTCAAGCAGCCACGGCCGGTTGTCACGGTCGAGGATGAAGTCGGCGCGGCCCCAGCCTTCGCAGCCCAGCGCCTGATAGGCCTTAACGGCAATTGCGGCGACTTCTTCAGCCACGCCGTCCGGCAGCGTTGCCGGGCAGAAGTACTGCGTGTCGTCCGAGAAATACTTGTGTTCGTAGTCGTAGTTGCCACCGGGTGCGGCGATCTCGATGACGGGCAGCGCGCGCGCGCCCTTGCCCGAACCCAGCACTGCCACCGTCAGCTCGCGGCCGGTGATGAATTGTTCGGCCAGCACCTCGCTGTCAAAACGCGCGGCGGCGGCATAGGCTTCTTTCATGTCGGAATAGCCCACGACCTTGGTGATGCCCACGGTCGACCCTTCATGCGGCGGCTTGATGATCAGCGGCAGGCTCAGACGGTCCGGCACCAGGCGAAGTTCCGTGTCGGCGTCCAACACTTCGAATTCGGGCGTGGGCAGGCCGTTTTGCAGCCACACGCGCTTGGTCATGGTCTTGTCCATGGCCAGGGCGGATGCCATCGGGCCGCTGCCCGTGTACGGAATGCCCAGCAATTCCAGCGCGCCCTGGATCGTGCCGTCTTCGCCGTAGCGGCCATGCAGCGCGATGAAGACACGGTCAAAACCTTCGGCGGCGAGCTCAGCCAGGCTGCGCTCGCCCGTGTCGAACAGGTGCGCGTCCACGCCGGCGCTGGCCAGCGCCTGCTGCACGCCCTTGCCAGACATCAGCGACACGTCGCGTTCAGCGGAGCGTCCGCCGTACAACACACCCACTTTGCCGAATTGCGCGCTCATGCCAGTTCTCCTACTTGGGCGGGGACCTTGCTGATCGAACCCGCTCCCATCACGATCACGACGTCGCCGTTGCGCACGAAGTCGACCACAGCCTGCGGCAGTTCAGCCACGTCTTCGACGAACACTGGCTCGACCTTGCCCGCCACCCGCAACGCGCGCGACAGCGCACGGCCGTCCGCGGCCACCAGCGGCGGTTCGCCGGCGGCGTAGACCTCGGTCAGCAACACGGCGTCGGCCGTGCCCAGCACCCGTACAAAATCTTCAAAGCAATCCCGCGTACGCGTGTAGCGGTGCGGCTGAAAGGCCAGCACGATGCGGCGATCGGGCCAGGCGCCGCGCGCGGCGGCCAGCGTGGCGGCCATTTCCACGGGGTGATGGCCGTAGTCATCAATCACCGTGAAGGTGCCGCCGCCATGGGTGGCCGGCACCGGAAATTCGCCCGTCTGGGTGAACCGGCGGCCCACGCCCTTGAAGGCGGCCAGCGAATCGCGGATGGCGTCATCGGACACGCCCAGCTCGGTTGCGACGGCAATCGCGGCCAGCGCGTTGCGCACGTTATGCAGGCCGGGCAGGTTCAGTTCCACCTGCAACGGCGGCAGCAGCGTGTCGCGATGCGTGCGCTGCACGTTAAAGCGCATGCGCGTGCCGGACGGCTGCACTTCATAAGCGCGCACCTGCGCGTCTTCGTTCAAGCCGTAGGTAGTGATCGGGCGCGACACGAAGGGCATGATCTCGCGCACATTGGCGTCATCCGAGCACAGCACGGCGCTGCCGTAGAACGGCAGTCGCTGCGTGAATTCGATGAACGCGCTTTTCAGGCGCGCCACATCGTGCCCATAGGTGTCCATGTGGTCGGCGTCGATGTTGGTCACGATGGCCATCACCGGCAGCAGATTCAGGAACGACGCGTCGGACTCATCCGCTTCGACAACGATGTAGTCGCCCTGCCCCAACCGCGCGTTGGCGCCGGCCGAATTCAAGCGGCCACCGATCACGAAGGTGGGGTCCAGGTCGCCGGCGGCAAGCACGCTGGCGACCAGGCTGGTGGTGGTGGTCTTGCCATGCGTGCCCGCCACGGCGATGCCGCGCTTCAGGCGCATCAGCTCGGCCAGCATGATGGCGCGCGGCACCACGGGGATACGCGCAGCGCGCGCAGCGATGACCTCGGGGTTGTCGCCCGCCACCGCGGTGGACGTGACGATGGCGGCCGCGCCAGTGACGTTGCTGGCCACATGGCCGATGGCGATCTTCACGCCCAGACCGGCCAGACGGCGCGTGACCGCCGATTCGTTCAGGTCGGAACCGCTGATCGTGTAGCCCAGGTTGAGCAGGACCTCGGCAATGCCGCTCATCCCCGAGCCGCCGATGCCCACGAAATGGATATGTTGAATTCTGTGTTTCATGATGAACGCCCCGCTGCTTGTTCGCAGACATCGGCGATATGGGCCGCGGCTTCCGGCTGCGCATGCGCGCGCGCACGGCCGGCGACGGCCTGGAGTTCTTGTCGGGAACGCTGGGCCAGCCAGTCCGCCAGCCACTCGGGCGTCAGGGCGGATTGTGGCTGTAGCCAAGCGGCCTCTGCATCGCTCAAAAAGCGCGCATTGGCGGTCTGGTGGTCATCGATGGCATGCGGCAGTGGCACGAACAGGGCGGCGACGCCCGCGGCAGCCACTTCGGACACCGTCATGGCGCCCGCGCGGCAGATCAGCAGGTCGGCATCGCCCATGGCGCCCGCCATGTCTTCGATGAACGCGCGGCAGTCGGCCTGCACGCCCGTCTGGGCGTAGGCTTGTTGCAGCGCGGGTAAATGTTGTTCGCCGGCCTGATGGACAACGACCGGGCGGCGCTCTTGCGGCAAGCGCGCCAGCGCCTGCGGCACGGCAATGTTCAGCGCCTGCGCGCCCAGGCTTCCGCCCACCACAAGCAGGCGCAACGGACCGGAGCGGCTGGCGTAACGCACGGCCGGATCGGGCAGCGCGCACAGGTCGGCGCGCACCGGGTTGCCCATCGCCTCGCCCTTGGGCAGCACGCCCGGGAACCCGCTGAGCACGCGGCGCGACATCTTTGCCAGGCACTTGTTCGCGGTGCCGGCAACGGCATTCTGTTCGTGCACCACCAGCGGCGTGCCGCGCAGGGCCGCGATCACGCCCCCGGGGAACGCCACGTAGCCGCCCATGCCCAGCACCACGTCGGGACGCACGTCCGCCAGACGCGACCAGGCTTGCGCAAAGGCGCGCAGCAGCAGGAACGGCAGTTTCAGCAGCGCGGACGCGCCCTTGCCACGCACGCCTTGAAAGCGCAGCGGCACCAGTTCAATACCGCGCGGCGGCACGAGCTTGCCTTCCATCTTGTCGGGGTTGCCCAACCACATCACGCGCCACCCACGCGCGCGCAGCACATCAGCCACGGCCAGGCCGGGCATGATGTGGCCGCCGGTGCCGCCGGCCATGATCAGGATGGTGCGCGCGGCGGTCATACCCGTCCCCCACGCATCATCACGCGATTTTCCACGTCGACCCGGATCAGCATGGCCAGTGCGCACAGATTCATCACCACGCCCGAACCGCCGTAGCTCATCAGCGGCAAGGTCAGGCCCTTGGTGGGCAGCAAGCCCAGGCACACGCCCATGTTGATGAAGGACTGCACGCCGAACCACATCGCCACGCCATGCGCCACCAGACCCGCGAACGTGCGTTCCATGGCGATGGCCTGGCGTCCGATATCGAAGCCGCGGTAGACGATGATGGCGAACAGCGTGATCACCAGCATGACGCCGGCAAAGCCCAGCTCTTCGCCCACTACCGCCATCAGGAAGTCGGTGTGCGCTTCGGGCAGGTAATGCAGTTTTTCAACACTGGCGCCCAGACCCACGCCCAGCCATTCGCCACGGCCCAGGGCAATCAACGAGTGCGACAGCTGATAGGCGCTGCCGTAGGCGTTGTCTTCGTTCCAGGGGTCCAGGTACGCGAACAGCCGCGCACGGCGCCACGGCGACAGCCAGATCAACATCAGGAAGGTGCTGACCAGCACGCCCAACAGGCTGCTGAAGTACTTGCCGTTGATGCCGCCCAAAAACAGGATGCCGATGGCAATGGCCACGATCACCATGAAGGCGCCCAGGTCGGGCTCAAGCAGCAGCAGCATGCCCACGCCCGCCAGCGCAAACGCCATCGGCAGAAAGCCGCGCGCAAACGCCTGCATGTGTTCCTGCTTGCGCACCGTGTAGTCGGCGGCGTAAAGCAGGGCCGCCAGCTTCATCAATTCAGACGGCTGGAAATTCAGCGGACCCAGCGGGATCCAGCGGTGCGCGCCGTTGACTTCGCGGCCGATGCCGGGGATCAGCACCGCTACCAGCAGCACCATCGCCACCACGAACAGCGGCACCGCCATGCGCTGCCAGACCCGGATCGGGATGGCCAGCACGACCGCGCCCGCAACCAGACCCGCGCTGACGAACAGGCCATGGCGGATCACGAAGTAGTAGCGGCCATAGGACGCGTAGCGCGGGCCATCAGCCAACGCGATCGACGCCGAATACACCATCAGCAAACCCAGCAGCAACAAGGTCGACGCCGCGATGACCAGCGGCAGATCGAAGTTGCGCATCTTGGTACGGCCGGGCCGTACGGCGTTGACGCTGGCGGTGAGATCGGCGATCAGGCTCATGCCACTTCTCCGCGATCACGGGCCAGGTCTTCGACCTCTTCCATGAACACTTGCCCGCGGTGCGGATAATTGCGGAACATGTCCAGGCTGGCGCAAGCGGGCGACAGCAACACGGCGTCGCCCGGCTGCGCCAATTCAGCCGCCCCGCGCACGGCGGCATGCAACGAATCAACAGTGATGCAGTTGACACCGGTGGACGCCAGCACACGGCCGATCTCGGGGCCGTCCACGCCGATCAGCATGACGGCGCGCGCATGGCGCGACACCACGGGAATCAGCGGAGAAAAGTCCTGGCCCTTGCCTTGCCCGCCGGCGATCAGCACGACTGGTTGGCCCAGGCCTTCCAGCGCGGCCACCGTGGCACCGACGTTGGTGCCCTTGCTGTCGTTGATATAGTCCACACCGCCGATCTGACGCACGAAAGATGCGCGATGCGGTTCGCCCGCGTATTCGCGCAGGGTACGCAGCATGGCGCCCCAGCCCAGGTCCAGGCAGCGGGCCAGTTGCAACGCGGCCAGTGCGTTCAAGGCGTTGTGGATGCCCCGAATGCGCAACGCGTCCACGGGCATCAGGCGGCTTTTGCGGCCATTGGCACGCACGGGTTCGGTCGCGTCTTTCTTGCGGCGCGTGGGCGGTGCGGGTTCGTCGAAATCGCTGGGCTCGCAGGCAACCAGCCAAGCCACGCCCTGCCCGAGTTCAAGACCCATGTCGCCGACCAGCTCGGGCATGTCGCGGCCAAAGCTGCGCACGTTCAGCGCGTTCACGGTGGGCACCATGGCCACGGTAAGCGGGTCATCACGGTTGACGATGGCGATACGCGCCATCTTCAGGATGCGGGCCTTGGCGGCGGCGTAAGCGTCCATGCCGCCATGCCAGTCCAGGTGGTCTTGCGTTACGTTCAGCACGACGGCGGCGTCGGCCATCAACGAGCGCGTCGTTTCCAGTTGGAAGCTGGACAGCTCCAGCACCCACACCTGCGGCAGCGCATCGTTGTCCAGCGCGTCCATCAGCGCGGTCAGCGCGGCAGGGCTGATGTTTCCGGCGGCCACCACCGACAGGCCGCTGGCGTCGATCAAGTCGCGCGTCAGAGCGGTAACGGTGGTCTTGCCGTTGGTGCCGGTTACGGTCAACAGGCGCGGACGGTATTCGCGCGTTTCGGCCAGATCGGCCAACGCGCGGGCAAAGAGTTCGATTTCACCAACCACCTCGATGCCGCGGGCCTCGGCCTCGCGCAGCAGATCGGCGGCGGGTGCTTGCGTGGGCGCCAGGCCGGGGCTGAGGACGATTTGCGTCACGCCATCCAGCAGCGCGGGATCAAACGACGCATCGCATCCCAGCTGGTACTGCACATCACTTTGCGCCAGCACCTCTTGCAGCGCGGCAAGGCCACCCGGTTCAGCGCGCGTGTCGGCCACACGCAAGCGGGCGCCCAGGCGGGCGCACCAGCGTGCGGCGGCGACACCCGTCTCGCCCAATCCGAGGATCAGGACAAGCGGCGCGTCAGCGCGGGAGGTTTCCATCGTATTCATCGCAACTTCAGGGTTGAGAGGCCAATCAGCACCAGCATCATGCTGATGATCCAGAAACGCACGACCACCTGGGTTTCTTTCCAGCCGCCCACTTCAAAGTGATGATGCAGCGGGGCCATGCGGAATATGCGTCGACCTGTTCCATAACGTCGCTTGGTGTACTTGAACCACGTCACCTGGATCATCACCGACAGCGTTTCCACCACGAACACGCCGCCCATGATGAACAGCACGATTTCCTGGCGCACGATGACCGCGATGGTGCCCAGCGCGCCGCCCAGGGCAAGCGCGCCGACGTCGCCCATGAAGACCTGGGCCGGATACGCGTTGAACCATAAAAAGGCGAGTCCCGCGCCCCCTATCGCCGCGCACAGCACCATGAGTTCGGACGCACCGGGTATGTAGGGGAACAGCAAGTACTTGGAATAGTCCACGCGGCCGACCACGTAGGCGAAGATGCCCAGCGCGCTGCCCACCATCACGGTGGGCATGATGGCCAGGCCATCCAGGCCGTCAGTCAGGTTCACGGCATTGCTGGTGCCGACAATCACGGCCCAGGTCAGCGCCACGAACCCCAGCACGCCCAGCGGATAGCTGACGGACTTGAAGAACGGCACGATCAAGTCGGCACGCGTGGGCAGCGACATCGTGAAGCCGCTACCCACCCAGGCCTTGAACAAGGGCCACAGGTCGGTGTTGGCGGGCGCCGACACGGCAAACGCCAGGTACACCGCGGCCACCATGCCGATGGTGGCCTGCCAGAAGAATTTTTGCCGTGCGGGCATGCCTTCGGGATCGCGATAGACAACCTTGCGGTAGTCGTCCATCCAGCCGATCCAGCCAAAGCCGAACGTGACCAGCAGCACCACCCACACGAAGCGGTTGGTCCAGTCGGCCCACAGCAAGGTGCTGATGGCGATGGAAATCAGGATCAGCACGCCGCCCATCGTGGGGGTGCCGGTCTTGACCAGATGCGTTTCCGGGCCATAGGCGCGCACGGCCTGGCCGATCTTCATTTCGGTCAACTTGCGAATCACACGCGGACCGGCCACCAGGCCGATCAGCAACGCCGTCGCGCACGCCAGCACGGCGCGCAACGTGATGTATTCGAACACGCCCAGGGCGCGCACATCATCGGAAAGCAGACGGGCTAGCTCAAGCAGCATGCTGCTCTCCCTGCGCCTTGGCCGTCTGTTCGTCGTTCGTGGAAAAAGCCTTCACTACCCGCTCCATGCGCATAAAGCGCGATCCCTTTATCAATACGCTGGACGGGCGCAAGCCGCGCAAGGCGGCCACCACTTCGTCTACCGATGTGCACGCTTGCGCGCCGGGTCCGTATGCGGCCGCGGCCGCCCGGCTGGCATCGCCCAGCGTGATCAACGCGTCAAGCCCTTGCTCGCGCGCATAGTGGCCCGCCTCGGCGTGCAAGGCGGGGCCGTTGTCCCCGATTTCACCCATGTCGCCCAACACCAGGACACGCGTGCCGGCGATTCGCGCCAGCACGTCGATGGCCACGCGAACCGAATCGGGGTTGGCATTGTAGGTGTCATCGATCAGCAACGTTCCGTCGCTTAATTGTTTGTGCTGCATGCGGCCGGCCACCGGCGCAAAGCCCGCCAGCGCGCGCACGGCAACGTCCAGCGGCGCGCCTGCTGCGATGGCGCTGGCGATGGCGGCCAGCGCATTGCGCAGGTTGTGCAAGCCGGGCACGGGCAAGACCAGGTCCGCAACGCCCACCGGCGTCACAACGCGGCAACGCGTCGAGCCCACATCGGCAAGGATCTGCTCGGCGTAGACGTCCAGCCCGGGCTGCAAGCCGAAGCGCAACACGCGGCGCGGTTCGGCCAGCGCGTCCCAAATGGCGCAATAGGGTTCGTCGCCGGGATACACGGCAACGCCGTCATCCGGCAACGCAGCGATGGCAGCGCCGTTTTCGTGCGCCACCGCTTCCACGGTGTGCATGAATTCCTGGTGTTCGCGCTGTGCGTTGGTCACCAGCGCGACCGTGGGCGCGGCCATGTCGGCCAACTGTGCGATTTCGCCCGGGTGGTTCATGCCCAGTTCAAACACCGCGGCGCGATGTTCGGCGCGCAGGCGCAGCAGCGTCAGCGGCACGCCGATGTCGTTGTTCAAATTGCCGGCGGTGGCCAAACGGCCCGACTCGCCCTGCCATTCGGCCAACATCGCCGAGATCATTTCCTTGGTGGTCGTCTTGCCGTTGCTGCCGGTCACCGCCACCACGGGCAGCGTGAACTGCGCGCGCCACGCGGCACCGATGCGCATCAGCGCAATGCGGGTATCGCCCAGCACCAATTGCGGCAGCCGGGCGTCGGGCACCGCGTGCGCCACGACGGCCGCGCAGGCGCCGCGGCCTTCGGCCTGGTCCAGATAGTTATGCGCGTCGAAGTTCTCGCCGACCAGCGCCACGAACAACTCGCCCGAGCCGATGCGGCGGGTATCCGTGGACACGCCCTTGACCTGCGGCAGCAGCAGCGACAGGCGCGCCCACTCGCGGTCATCAAAGGGCAGTTTTTCGCCGCCGACGTCCTGGTACGTTTCATGGCCCTTGCCCGCCAGCAGCACGACATCGTCTGGCGAGGCGGACCAGATGGTCTGCATGATGGCGCGCGCGCGATCAACCTGGGCGTCGGCGTGCGCCGCGTCCGGGATGCCGGCCAGGATCTGGTCGACGATGGTTTGCGGGGATTCGGTGCGCGGATTGTCGCTGGACACCACAACGTGGTCCGCCAGCTGCGCGGCGATACGGCCCATTTCCGGGCGCTTGCCCGGATCGCGCTCGCCGCCGCAACCAAACAGGCAGATCAAGCGGCCGGACCGGGCGACGGCCACGGGGCGCAGCGCGGTCAATGCGCGCGACAAGGCATCCGGCGTGTGCGCGTAGTCCACCACCACCAGCGCGCCCCGGCCAGCGGAAGACTGGGGCGACACCGCTATCGGCTCCACGGTCTGCAAGCGCCCGTCAACCGGGTCCGTCGCGGCCAATTCGCGCGCGATCTGTGCAAACGGCAGGCCCAGCTTGTACAGCACGCCGGCCACCAACAGCAGGTTCGACACGTTGTGCGCGCCCAGCAGGCGCGTCACGATCTGGGCCTCGCCGTGCGGGGACACCAACGTAAAGATCTGGCCCTGCGATGTGGCCTGCAAATCCCGCGCGCGCATCGCAGCGGGGATGTCGGGCGAATCGCTCAGGCTGTAGCCCATCGTGGCCATGCCTTGCGGCAGGCTTGCCAGCAGGCGGCGACCGGCTTCGTCGTCGGCATTGACGACGGCGGCGGTCAAGCCAGGCCATTGGAACAAACGCGCCTTGGCGGCTTCGTAGCGTTCCATCGTGCCGTGATAGTCAAGATGGTCGCGCGTCAGGTTGGTGAAGGCGGCCAGCGCCACGCGCACACCGTCCAGGCGGCCTTGCTCGATACCAATTGACGACGCTTCCATGGCCACGGCCTGGGCGCCGGCGTCGCGCATCGCGGCCAGCGTGCGGTGCACGGTCAGGACGTCGGGCGTGGTCAGGTCGCCGCCCAGCGTGCGGCCGTCCGGCAGCACGGCGCCCAAGGTACCGATGGTGCCGCAAGGCTTGTCGTTGCGGCTGAGCGCGTGCGCAATCCATTGCACCGACGAGGTCTTGCCGTTGGTGCCGGTCACGGCCACCACGGCCAGCGCGGCCGACGGGCGGCCGTACCAGGTGTCGGCCAATTCGCCCAGCAAGGCGCGCAGCCCCGTCACCGGCAGCATCGGCGTGCCCAACGCGGCGTTCTGAAGCGCTTCGGTGGCGGGCGCTTCGAACAAGACGGCGCTGGCGCCAAGCGCCAGTGCCTTATCTATATAGAGACGTCCGTCGCTGGACAGGCCCGGGCAGGCAACGAACACGTCGCCCGGCTCGATATCGCGCGAGTCCAGTTTCAGATGCGCCGTCAACGAGACGCGCGCATGCAACCACGCCACGGTTTCAGCAACCGTGGCGACAGGGGTAGAGAGGAAGCCGTTGGCGCTCATCTGCCTGGCTCCTTGAGACCAGCAACAATCGTGGATTCAAAAGGCGCGTCGGGCCGCACCCCCATCAACCGGAGGCTTCCGCCCACGATGTGGGAGAACACCGGCGCGGCGATGGCGCCGCCGTAATAACCGCCAACCGTGGGCTCGTCGATGGACACGGCCACAACGATCTTCGGATCGGACACTGGCGCAAAGCCTACGTACGAGCTGCGATAGCGCTGCGTGCTGTATTTACCGTCGACGATCTTGCGCGCGGTGCCGCTCTTGCCGGCCACGCGGTAGCCCTGCACCTGGGCGGCCTTGGTGCCTTCGGGGCCGGCGGCGGCTTCGAGCATCGCGCGCACCATGGCGGTGGTCTTGGGCGTGTAGATCTTGACGCTGGTCGGGTCGCTGTCGCGCTTGACCAGCGTCAGCGACACCATGTCGCCGTTACGGGCGAAGACGGTGTAAGCGCGCGCCACTTGCAGCAGCGACACGGACAGGCCGTAGCCGTAGGCCATGGTGGCCTTTTCGATCAGGCGCCAACGGTCCCAGGGACGCAAACGGCCGGGTGCTGCGCCGGGGAATCCCACTTGAGGGGCCTGGCCCAAGCCTAATTCGGTGAAGCGGTCCCACATTTCACGGGATTCCAGCTTCTCGGAAATCATCGTCATGCCGATGTTGCTGGACTTGCGCAACACCCCGGCAACGTCCAGCGTGCCGTTGCGGCTGACGTCGCTGATCGTGCTGCCTTGATAGGTGAAGCGGCCATTGCCCGTTTCGAACAGGGTCGACGTCGTGATGCGGCCCAGGTCCAGCGCCAGCGCGGCCGTGAACGGCTTCATGATGGAGCCGGGCTCGAACGTGTCGGTAATGGCCTGGTTGCGCAGCTTGGAACCATGAAAGGTTTCACGCTTGTTCGGGTCAAACGTCGGCACGTTGGCCAACGCCAGGATTTCGCCGGTATGCACGTCCACGACCACGGCGGTGGCGCCCTTGGCCTGGTGCTTTTCCATGGCGTCCTTCAATTCCTTGAACACCAGGTACTGCAAGCGGGTATCGATCGACAGGCGCAGGTCGCGCCCATCAACGGGCAACGTCACGGCCTGCACGTCTTCGATGACGCGGCCCAGCCGGTCCTTGATGACGCGGCGGCTGCCCGGGCGGCCCTGCAATTGCTGGTTGAACGTGAGTTCAACCCCTTCCTGGCCCTGATCTTCAACGCTGTTGAAGCCAACCACATGGGCCATGACGTCGCCGTCGGGATAGTAGCGGCGCGTTTCGGGCTGCTGATGGATGCCCGGCATGTTCAGCTGCTTGATCTTGTCGGCCACGTCCATTGCGACCTGGCGCTTCAAGTAGACGAAGTTCTTGTCTTCGTCGACCAGGCGATGGCGCAGGTCGGCCACCGGCGTTTCCAGCAACTTGGCCAGCGCATCCATTTGCGCGGGCGTGCCTTGCTTGGCGTCTTCCGGGATTGCCCAGATAGCGCGCGCCGGCACACTGGAGGCCAGCACCGCGCCGTTGCGGTCCATGATCTTGCCGCGCGTGGCGGCCAGCGTCAGCGTGCGTTCGTAGCGGCGTTCGCCCTGCTGCTGCAGGAACTCCGTCGACAAACCCTGCAAGAACAAGGCGCGCCCGGCCAGCACCGTGAAACCGCCAAACAGCAGTATCAGCACCAGGCGCGCGCGCCACGTGGGCAGTTGCCCGCGCAGTACAGGGTTATCGAAGAAGGGAACGCGTTTCATTGCGCGCCTCCGGTGGCAGCGCCGGACGCCTGATTTACATACAGCGTACGGTCCGGGACGATGGAGATCATCTTCAGGCCGTCGCGTGCAATGGCGTCCACCCGCGCATTGCGGGCAAGCTCGGCGCGCTCAAGCTGCAAGCGGCGCCAGTTGGTTTCCAGGTCGCGCGCCTGCGCCTGATCGCGTCCCAGCTCAACAAAAAGCTGGCGCGACTGATACCGGCTGGTGACCAGGGAAATGGCCGACAGCATCAGTAGCGCCGCAACGATCAGGTTGACACGACCCATCAGCGCCGCCCCCCTTTGCCACCGCGGCGAGGCGGCGGAGCCAGGTCGCTGCCAGGCAAGGAGCCGATCTTCACAAACGCAAAACCGCCCTCGGGGGGCAGCGGTGTTTCGGTGCGTTCGGCAACCCGCAAGACGGCAGAGCGGGCGCGGGCGTTGCCGGAGACTTCGTCGTCTTCGGCCTGCACCCTTCCCAGGGAACGAAGGATAGGCTGGGGCATCTCGCTTTCGCGCAGCGGCAGGCGTGCATGCGCGGCGGCCGGCCGAGCCGCCGCCACGATGCACTGCTTGACCATGCGGTCTTCAAGCGAATGAAAGCTGATCACCGCCAACCTCCCTCCCGGAGCAAGCAGGTCTAGAGCTGCCGCGAGGGTGCGCGCGAGCTCTTCGAGTTCCCGATTGATGTAAATCCGTAAAGCTTGAAAGGTGCGTGTGGCCGGATGCTGCCCCTTTTCGCGCGTGCGGACGGCGCTGGCGACGCACTCGGCAAGCTCGAGCGTGGTGCACAGCGGCCTTGTTGCGCGGCGAGCAGCAATCGCCTTTGCAACCTGAAAAGCAAACCGTTCTTCGCCATAATCCGCTATGACCTCCCGCATCTCATCCACACTGGCTTGCGCCAGCCATTCCGCCACCGTGGGACCACGAGTGGTGTCCATCCGCATATCGAGCGGGCCGTCTCGCATGAACGAGAAGCCGCGCTCGGCGTCATCGATCTGAGGCGACGACACGCCCAGATCCAGCATCACGCCATCGACCTTGTCGATGCCGAGCTGCTGCAATTCTTCTGCCATGGTGGCAAAGCCGCCATGTACTACCGTGACCCGCGGGTCCGCAGCCGCCAACGCATTGGCTACCGCGATCGCCTCGGGGTCCTTGTCGAACACCACCAGCCGCGCGGACTTGCCCAAGCGCCCAAGCAGTTCGCGACTGTGCCCGCCGCGGCCGAAGGTGCCGTCGACAAACACGCCGCGTTCCGCCCGCGTAGCCGTATCCGGCTCGGTCTGGGAGTGCGACCGTGTCGCGCCTTTGCCGCCAAAGTCTGGCAGCAGTAGTGCGTCCACCGTCGGCTCCAGCAGAACGGGCCGATGTTCGAATTCCATAAAATTTTTCAGAACGAAAACTGGTTCAACACATCCGGCATACCCTTGGCCAAGTCTTCCGCCTCGCGGCTGGCCAGAGTAGCGGCGTCCCACAGCTCGAAGTGCGCGCCCAGACCGAGCAGCATCACATCGCGCGTCATACCGGAAGCGTTGCGCAGTTCAGGAGCGATCAGGACCCGGCCGGAGCCATCCAGTTCGACATCCTGAGCGTTGCCCAGCAACAGCCGCTGCAACGCACGAGCCGTCATGGGAAAAGCGGCGATCTGCTCGCGCTTCTTTTCCCATTCAGGCCGCGGGTACACCAGCAAGCAGCCGTCAGGGTGGCGGGTCAGGGTCAGCCGGCCATCGGCCTGCGACATGAGCGCGTCACGATGCCGGGTCGGAATCGAGATCCGCCCCTTCGCATCCAGCGTGAGTGCGCTGCTTCCCTGAAACACCACTTTTACCCCACTTAATTGCACAATTTCCTACTATTTCCCACTCTACGGTATGGCAATGGGGCGGTCAAGCGAGTGGTTGCAATTTTTTCAATCACAACAAGGACTTAGGCCAATATGTAAAACCGCAAAAAGAAAAACCTCCTGATTTATCAGGAGGTTGCGGCACACACTAAAAGTCCTTCGTCAGAAGTAGCGGCTAACGATGCCTTTGCATTGTTTTACGCCGCGCCCTTTGCACCGGTTGGCGAGGCTTCCCGCCGAACGCCCCATTTTGGCGCCGGGAAAAAATCGCCGGCGCATGCCGCGCGGCCAGGCATTGATGCCCGGCGCCGCGCGGGTGGGAATATTCGATGCAAGACGGGTCTATAGGCCGGATTCTGTACACCAGGTTGCCCTGGCGGACGATCATTCCTCTGCGCGGATCATTGCTGAGCCGCTCTAGCCATCTACCCGCATGCTTGGACGGAGCCGCCCTTCGCGACCCGAGGGCCGCACGCATGCCTATTTGATGTTGCTCCGGATAGAGGTTGCCGCGTTTCACCCTGAGACGCCGCCATTCGTTGCCGAACGACGCGATACGGAGATGGCCGTACCTGTGCGCGCAAAGCGCGCCCGCTTCCCAGTCTCGTCTCTGTGGCCCTATTCCTCAACCGCGCCCGAGGACGCGGCCGGACGGCCGTTAGCCGTTATCCTGCCCTGTGGAGTCCGGACCTTCCTCGATGGATTCGCATCCACCGCGATCGCCCGACCCGTCTTGCGGTTCGTATTCTATTACAGGTAGCGGCACTGTCCCCGACACGCCCCGGTCTTGGCCCATTCAACGGCTTGCCGAGGTTCCTGCGACAATACGCGTTGATCCGCTTAGAAGCCGCAGAAAAGACCGACTACATGGCCCTCGCTACCCTCATCACCCTGACCGACATTCAGCTGGCCTATGGCCACCACCCGTTGCTGGACCATGCCGACTTCGCCATTCAGGCCGGCGAGCGCATCGGCCTGATTGGCCGCAATGGCGCCGGCAAGTCGTCGCTGCTCAGGCTGTTGGACGGCCGCACGCTGCCCGACGACGGCGACATCGCCCGCAGCTCGGGGTTGCGCGTGGCCACCGTCGAACAGGAACCCGAGCTGGACGAAAACGCCACCGTATTCGACGTGGTCTGCAACGTGGAAGGCGACCATGAAGACTGGCAACGCCCTTCTCGCGTACGCGCCATGCTGGAAAAGCTGGGCTTGCCCGCGGACGTGCAGATCGCGGGCCTGTCGGGCGGCACGCGCAAGCGCGTCGCGCTTGCACGCGCCCTGGTTGAAGAACCCGACCTGCTGCTGCTGGACGAACCCACCAACCATCTGGACTTCGAAGGCATTGCCTGGCTGGAAGAGATGCTGCGCGGCTGGCGGGGCGCCGCCGTCATCATCACCCACGACCGGCGCTTTCTGGACGCCGTCACCACCCGCATCGTCGAACTGGACCGCGGCCGCCTGCTGAGCTTTCCCGGCAACTTCTCGCAGTGGCAGGAACGCAAGGCCCAATGGCTGGAATCGGAACGCCTGGAACAGGCCCGCTTCGACAAGCTGCTTGCGCAGGAAGAAGTCTGGATCCGCAAGGGCGTCGAGGCCCGCCGTACCCGCAATGAAGGCCGCGTGCGCCGCCTGGAAAGCCTGCGGGTCCAGCGCGCTGAACGTCGTGAACGTATTGGCGACGTCTCGTTGGCACTGGCTGAGGGCCAACGTTCGGGCAAGCTGGTTGCCGAGCTTGAGCATGTCGGCAAGACCTTCGGCGACAAGGTGGTCGTGAACGACTACTCCACCACCATCCTGCGCGGCGACCGCATCGGCATCATCGGGCCCAACGGCGCCGGCAAGACCACGCTGCTCAAGCTCATCCTGGGCGAGATGCAGCCCGACAGCGGCACGACGCGAATGGGTACCAATGTGGCCGTCGCGTATTTCGATCAGATGCGCGCGCAGCTGGATGAAAACGCGTCGCTGGTGGACATCATCAGCCCGGGCAGCGAATGGGTTGAAATCGGCGGCACCCGCAAACACGTGATGACTTATCTGGGCGACTTCCTGTTCTCGCCCGCCCGCGCCGGCTCGCCCGTGCGCAGCCTGTCCGGCGGCGAACGCGCCCGCTTGCTGTTGGCGCGCCTGTTCGCCCGCCCTGCCAACGTGCTGGTGCTGGACGAACCCACCAACGACCTGGACATCGAAACGCTTGAGCTCCTGGAAGAGCTGTTGCAGGAATATGCCGGCACCGTGCTGCTGGTCAGCCACGACCGGGCGTTTTTGAACAACGTTGTCACGCAGACCATCGCCTACGAAGGCGACGGACACTGGCGCGATTACGTCGGCGGATACGATGAATGGGTGGCGCAGCGGCCCGCGCCTGCCGCAGTGGAAACCGATGTGGAAGCCACCGCCAAGCCCGCTGACGAAAGCGCCGCGCGCGCCAAAGTGGCCCGTGCCAAGCCGGCCAAGGCCAGCAAGATCAATGCATGGGACTTGCGCGAGCTTGAAGGCCTTCCCGATGCCATCGCCGCGCTGGAGGCGCAGCAGGCGGAACTGGCCGGCAAGTTGGCGGACGGCAGCCTCTACCGCGACGCGCCGGCGGAAGTCGAGCGCATCAACGGCGAACTGGCCAAGCTGGAAAGCGAGCTTGAAGAAAAGTTCGCGCGTTGGGAATTGCTGGAAGCACGCCGCGACGGCACGCTGTAAAACGCAGGCACGACTTTTTTCGGCAGCTTATATTTCGGTCATCTATATATAGGCACATCTATATCGGCCTATTGACCGCCCGCGACACAGCAAAAAATCGGGGTGATCGGCAACATGCCGATCACCCCGATTCACGTTAGTGGCCGCGCCCGAGCGCGCCCCGTGCCGCTCAAGCGTGAGCGCGCCAAGCCAGCGCCTCGCCCGCCGCCAACGGCACCAGCGTCGTGTTGCCGAATGCCAGTTCTTCGGGCACCTGATACGTTTCGCGCACCAGCGTCAGCGTGCCGGTATTGCGCGGCAGACCATAAAAATCCGGACCATGGAAGCTTGCAAAGCCTTCCAGCTTGTCCAGCTTGCCCACGGCATCAAACGCGGTCGCATACAGCTCCATCGCGTGCAGCGCGGTGTAGCAACCCGCACAGCCGCAGGCGTGTTCCTTCAAGCCGCGGGCGTGCGGCGCGCTATCCGTGCCCAGGAAAAACCGGGGGCTGCCGCTGGTGGCGGCCTCGACCAGGGCAAGGCGGTGCGTTTCGCGCTTCAGGATTGGCAGGCAATACCAATGCGGGCGCACGCCACCTTGGAAGATCGCGTTGCGGTTGTAGAGCATGTGCTGAGGGGTGATCGTCGCGGCCGTCGGCCCTTCAGCATCACGCACATATTCGGCGCCTTCTTTCGTCGTGATGTGTTCGAACACGACCTTCAAGGCCGGGAATGCGCGGCGCAAGGGTTTCATGACGCGTTCGACAAAAATGGCTTCGCGGTCGAATACGTCGATAGCAGGATCCGTCACCTCGCCGTGCACGAGCAGCGGCATTCCGCATTTTTCCAATGCTTCCAGGGCCTGCGTGCACTTGCCCAACAAGTCAGTCACGCCGGCGTCCGAGTTGGTCGTCGCACCAGCGGGATAGAGCTTCACCGCGTAGACCTGACCGGATGCATGCGCGTTGCGGATCTCTTCGGCTGAGGTGTTGTCCGTCAGATAAAGCGTCATCAGCGGAGTGAAGGCGTCGGCGTTGCCGCCCGCCTTGCGCAACGCTTGAAGGATGCGATCCCGATATGCCAGCGCCTGCTCGGTGGTGGTCACCGGCGGCTTCAGATTCGGCATGATGATGGCTCGCGCAAACTGGCGCGCGGTGTCGGCCACCACGGCTTCCAGTGCCGCGCCATCGCGCAGATGCAGGTGCCAATCATCAGGGCGGGTGATAGTAAGCTGAGTCGTGCTTTGAGTAGACATGGAAGAGGCTTCTTAATCTGCCAGCGGCATGCCCCGTTCTGCCAGCGCGGCAAACATCGCGCTGCCCAGGGGAATGACCGCATCGTTGAAATCAAAATGAGAGTTGTGCAGCACGCAGCCGGACTCGGCGCCGCCTTGGCCCAGGCGGAAGTATGCACCCGGCTTGCTCTGCAACATGAACGAGAAATCTTCGGAGCCCATCGACGGCACCAGATCGCGCACCACGTTTTCTTTGCCGATCATCTCGGTGGCGATGTCGGCCACCAGGTTCGCATGCTGCGGCGTGTTCAAGGTGGCGGGATAGATGCGTTCGTAGATCAGTTCAGCGGTCCCGCCGAACGCGCTGGCGATTGCGGTGACCAGCTCTCGCATGCGAGTCTCGACCATTTCCTGGACCGACTTGCGAAACGTACGCACAGTGCCCACCAACTTGGCTTCGCGCGGGATGACGCTCATGGCGCCGGGATGGCCCGCCTGCATCGACCCGATCGACACCACGGCGGAATCCAGCGGGTTCACGTTGCGCGATACGATCGTCTGGAGCGCCGTGATGATCTGGCCGGCGATGGTTACCGGATCAATGGTTTGATAAGGATGCGCGCCATGGCCGCCGCGCCCGGTGATCTGGATCTCAAAACGATCTGCCGCCGCCATCATCGGCCCAGGGTTGATGCCGATGGTACCTGGCCGCAAGCCGGGCCAGTTGTGCAGGGCATAGATGGCATCACACGGAAACGTGTCGAAAAGGCCATCCTCCAGCATCGCGCGCGCACCGCCTCGGCCTTCCTCGGCGGGTTGGAAAATCAAGACCGCCGTACCGTCAAAATTGCGCGTCTGAGCCAGGTATTTGGCGGCACCGATCAGCACCGCCGTGTGCCCGTCGTGACCGCATCCGTGCATCAAGCCAGGCTTGGTGGACTTATGACCGAAGTCATTGTCCTCGGTCATCGGCAAGGCGTCCATGTCCGCGCGCAGCCCGATCATGCGGCCGCTGTCGCAGCGCCGGCCACGTATCACGCCGACCACGCCCGTCTTGCCTATCCCCCGATGCACTTCGATGCCCAACGCTTCCAACGCGCCGGCGACGATCCCGGAGGTTCGCACCTCTTCGAAACCCAGTTCGGGGTGGGCATGCAAATCGCGTCGCAGCGCAGTCAACTCGTCATGAAAAAGTCGAATTGATTCCAAGGCAGATCGTGCGTACATAGGAGGTTACAGAATGGCGTGATAGAGGGGACGGTGCGTATATTTTAGTTGCTACAGAGGATAAATGCCTTTGTCTTTACCAGAGAGACACGTTATGCTCCGGCCGCAGGACAATTTTTCCAACAGCCAGAGAAGGAGCGCCGCATTATGGCCACAACCTCCAAACCCGCGACCGCGCGCAAGCCGAACGCTGCATTCATGAAGCCCCTGACCCCCAGCGCCGAGTTGGCCGCTGTCATCGGCTCGGAAGCCGTGCCGCGTACCGAGGTCACCAAGAAGATCTGGGAATACATCAAGAAGCACAACCTGCAAGATGCCAGCAACAAGCGCAACATCAACGCCGATGCCAAGCTGCGCCCGATCTTTGGCAAAGATCAGGTCACGATGTTCGAACTGACCAAACTGGTCAACGCACATCTGAAGTAAGCAGGCAAAGGGCGTACCCCGTACGTCCCTGCCTCCTGGATTGTCGCGACGCCCTGGCTTTTCGCCGGGCTAGCCAACCCTCTGTTCAGCTGCGCCATCTTCGGCGCACCATCCCAAATCCACGTTCTGTGGATGCGGCGAAGCTCAATCCCCATACCGCCCCAGCACTTTCGGATCGCCCCGTTTGCGCCCCGTTTGACGCGCCGTTGTGTCTGCTCGTGTGTGTGTCCAAGCCCTTGCGTCGGGACGCGCTTAACGCTTGTCTGCGCGCGACGCGTCTTTGCGAGGGCATCGCGATCACAGCCAATTCGTGGACGTAAAAAAGCCGGCATTTCTGCCGGCCTTCTAAGCGCCTACAAGACGCTTTTTCCCAATCACGCGTAGGGAGTCGGTGAGCTGCCTTCCAACAGCGCCAGCCAGCCTTTGATCAAGCGATACAGCACCCACACGACCGTCGCGATCAAGCTGATCCAGCCAATGAAGATGTACACCGCGATGGCGCTGATCGCCAGCCACAGCATCGCCCACCAGAACGTACGCAACATCCAATCGAAGTGGCCAGCGTAAACCGTGCCGGCGGCGTCAGAGCGTTTCAGGTACATCAGCACCACGGCCGCCAATGTCGCAATGCCCAGAATTCCACTTGTCAGAAATCCCAGGGCGAATAAACCGTATGCCACATGGGTCAGCGTGCGCAGGTCCAACGTTGTGCCGGGCACGGGGGTCTGGGGATCACTCACGATAACGCTCCAACGAATTGACTCGGACAATCTTACCGCACAATACCCACCCATCCACGGGCGTTGTTATTTCGGCACATTCAGCATTGGCGCGGCTTGCAGCGTGATTGATAGCGCCCTTGCGGCGTCAATTGGTCGTTCATTTGCGAGCTCATTTTGAGCCTGAGTTCGAACTATTATCGCCAAAGACAAAGCCCCACCGTGAACGGCGGGGCTTTGAGGGATAAGAGCTTGACGATGACCTACTTTCACAGACGTCCGTCCACTATCATCGGCGCGAAGGCGTTTCACTGTCCTGTTCGGGATGGGAAGGAGTGGTACCACCTTGCTATGGTCGTCAAGCGTAACTGCTTGAGTGGTTGCCTTGAGCGTCAACCTCTCGAATCTTTGTGTACTGCCTGGCACTGCATGAACATCCAATCACATTCGTGATGTGACGCCGAGTAGCTGTCATCACGCTTGACCGCGTTCTCACTTATACAAAAACAAAACCCCACAGGATTACCTGTGGGGTTTTGCACAATAAAAGCCTGACGATGACCTACTTTCACAGACGTCCGTCCACTATCATCGGCGCGAAGGCGTTTCACTGTCCTGTTCGGGATGGGAAGGAGTGGTACCACCTTGCTATGGTCGTCAGGCGTAACTGGTTGAGCGGTTGCGGGTTAGCGCAACGGCTCCAATCTTGGAAGAAACACAACGTGTGGATGATCAGAGGCTGGCTCGATGATCATGCACAGGGGGGTCGTAATTGGTGTTGGCTGGCTGCTGACGGTGCAGCCAGATTTTGTATTGAACGACACTTGGAACGCTATATCACCAGGTCAATAACCATCAGTGTTATAGGATCAAGCCTCACGAGCAATTAGTATCGGTTAGCTTAACGCATTACTGCGCTTCCACACCCGACCTATCAACGTCCTGGTCTCGAACGACTCTTTAGGGGGATCAAGTCCCCGGGATACCTAATCTTCAGACGAGTTTCCCGCTTAGATGCCTTCAGCGGTTATCTCTTCCGTACTTAGCTACCCGGCAATGCCATTGGCATGACAACCGGTACACCAGAGGTACGTCCACTCCGGTCCTCTCGTACTAGGAGCAGGCTCCGTCAAGTATCCAACGCCCACGGCAGATAGGGACCAAACTGTCTCACGACGTTTTAAACCCAGCTCACGTACCTCTTTAAATGGCGAACAGCCATACCCTTGGGACCGGCTACAGCCCCAGGATGAGATGAGCCGACATCGAGGTGCCAAACACCGCCGTCGATATGAACTCTTGGGCGGTATCAGCCTGTTATCCCCAGAGTACCTTTTATCCGTTGAGCGATGGCCCTTCCATTCAGAACCACCGGATCACTATGTCCTGCTTTCGCACCTGTTCGACTTGTCAGTCTCACAGTCAAGCACGCTTATGCCATTGCACTATCAGCACGATTTCCGACCGTACCTAGCGTACCTTCGAACTCCTCCGTTACACTTTGGGAGGAGACCGCCCCAGTCAAACTGCCCACCATGCACTGTCCCCGATCCGGATAACGGACCAAGGTTAGAACCGCAAACAAACCAGGGTGGTATTTCAAGGATGGCTCCACGTGATCTAGCGACCACGCTTCAAAGCCTCCCACCTATCCTACACAGGCCGGTTCACAGATCAATGCAAAGCTACAGTAAAGGTTCATGGGGTCTTTCCGTCTAGCCGCGGGTAGATTGCATCATCACAAACACTTCAACTTCGCTGAGTCTCAGGAGGAGACAGTGT
The DNA here is from genome assembly GCF_003600685.1 of Achromobacter sp. B7. Lineage (NCBI taxonomy): Bacteria > Pseudomonadati > Pseudomonadota > Betaproteobacteria > Burkholderiales > Alcaligenaceae > Achromobacter > Achromobacter sp. B7. Next base: position 720,906 of record NZ_CP032084.1, on the reverse strand, counting down.
GGCCATCGTTACGCCATTCGTGCAGGTCGGAACTTACCCGACAAGGAATTTCGCTACCTTAGGACCGTTATAGTTACGGCCGCCGTTTACCGGGGCTTCGATCAAGAGCTTGCACCCCATCACTTAACCTTCCGGCACCGGGCAGGCGTCACACCCTATACGTCGACTTTCGTCTTTGCAGAGTGCTGTGTTTTTAATAAACAGTCGCAGCCACCGATTCTCTGCGACCCCATCATGCTAAGCGCGCAGGCGCTTCACACTACCGGGGTATACCTTCTCCCGAAGTTACGGTATCAATTTGCCGAGTTCCTTCTCCTGAGTTCTCTCAAGCGCCTTGGAATATTCATCCCGTCCACCTGTGTCGGTTTGCGGTACGGTCTCGTACAGCTGAAGCTTAGAGGCTTTTCTTGGAACCACTTCCAATCACTTCGCAAGCAATGCTCGCTCGTGCCATACCCTTGATTTACGCGCCCGGATTTGCCTAAGCGCCATCTTCGATACAGCAACAGGGACATCCAACACCCTGATGATCTTCCGCGATCCGTCCCCCCATCGCACTGTACGACGGTACTGGAATATTAACCAGTTTCCCATCAGCTACGCATCTCTGCCTCGCCTTAGGGGCCGACTCACCCTGCGCCGATGAACGTTGCGCAGGAAACCTTGGACTTACGGCGAGGGGGCTTTTCACCCCCTTTATCGCTACTCATGTCAGCATTCGCACTTCTGATACCTCCAGCAGCCTTTACAAGCCACCTTCGCAGGCTTACAGAACGCTCTCCTACCGCGTGCACTAAAAGTGCACACCCGCAGCTTCGGTTTATCGCTTAGCCCCGTTACATCTTCCGCGCAGGACGACTCGATCAGTGAGCTATTACGCTTTCTTTAAAGGATGGCTGCTTCTAAGCCAACCTCCTGACTGTCTATGCCTTCCCACTTCGTTTCCCACTTAGCGATAATTCGGGACCTTAGCTGGCGGTCTGGGTTGTTTCCCTCTTGAGTCCGGACGTTAGCACCCGGTGCTCTGTCTCCCAAGCTGTACTTGCGGGTATTCGGAGTTTGCCATAGTTTGGTAAGTCGCCATGACCCCCTAGCTATAACAGTGCTCTACCCCCCGCAGTAATACTTGAGGCACTACCTAAATAGTTTTCGGAGAGAACCAGCTATTTCCAGATTTGTTTAGCCTTTCACCCCTATCCACAGCTCATCCCCTAATTTTTCAACATTAGTGGGTTCGGTCCTCCAGCACGTGTTACCGTGCCTTCAACCTGGCCATGGATAGATCATCTGGTTTCGGGTCTACACCCAGCGACTGAATCGCCCTATTCGGACTCGCTTTCGCTACGGCTTCCCTATTCGGTTAACCTTGCCACTGAATGTAAGTCGCTGACCCATTATACAAAAGGTACGCAGTCACCCCACAAGGAGGCTCCTACTGTTTGTATGCATACGGTTTCAGGATCTATTTCACTCCCCTTCCGGGGTTCTTTTCGCCTTTCCCTCACGGTACTGGTTCACTATCGGTCGATCACGAGTATTTAGCCTTGGAGGATGGTCCCCCCATCTTCAAACAGGATTTCACGTGTCCCGCCCTACTTGTCTTACGCTTAGTTCCACACACAAGATTTCATCTACAGGGCTATCACCTGCTACGGCCGGACTTTCCATTCCGTTCGACTATCTTGCGCGCTAAAACGTAAAGGCTCTTCCGATTTCGCTCGCCACTACTTTCGGAATCTCGGTTGATTTCTTTTCCTCGAGCTACTGAGATGTTTCAGTTCACCCGGTTCGCTTCCACTAGCCTATGTATTCAGCTAGGGATACTGCATTGCTGCAGTGGGTTTCCCCATTCGGACATCTACGGATCAAAGCTTGTTTGCCAGCTCCCCGTAGCTTTTCGCAGGCTACTACGTCCTTCATCGCCTGTGATCGCCAAGGCATCCACCATATGCACTTAGTCGCTTGATCCTATAACGCTGTAGGCTATAGGACCTGAGTATTAGCGCTTGTGCCGTTCATAAGTTTCAAAGCAGTCTGAGGTTATTCACCCCAGTCTTGAGAACTTGGAACAAAATAATGCAATCACAACCCGTACTTATTTTCTTCGGCTTGCGCCGAGTACTTAATAAGTACATTTCGTTGTGCTTCTTCCAGATTGTTAAAGAACGAATATAGCTGTTAGGTAAAACCTAACTCATAACGCTGACAACAGCGCTATGAGTTAGCCTCTACATCACCACCGGGGCGATTATGAGAATCAATGGTGGAGGTGAACGGGATCGAACCGATGACATCCTGCTTGCAAAGCAGGCGCTCTCCCAGCTGAGCTACACCCCCATATCCTGCATGGCAGAATACTTGGTGGGTCTGGTTGGATTCGAACCAACGACCCCCGCCTTATCAAGACGGTGCTCTAACCAACTGAGCTACAGACCCAAAACCTTCTCGGATCAGTAGTCAGGTAGCTGAAGACCCAGGGAAGATTCCCTCGACCCAAGCCTACAACTGATCCCAGCTATATCAAACAACCGATAAGAGTGGACGCTTAACACGAGCACTTAAGCTCTGAAAGGAGGTGATCCAGCCGCACCTTCCGATACGGCTACCTTGTTACGACTTCACCCCAGTCATGAATCCTACCGTGGTAATCGCCCCCCTTACGGTTAGGCTAACTACTTCTGGTAAAACCCACTCCCATGGTGTGACGGGCGGTGTGTACAAGACCCGGGAACGTATTCACCGCGACATGCTGATCCGCGATTACTAGCGATTCCGACTTCACGCAGTCGAGTTGCAGACTGCGATCCGGACTACGATCGGGTTTCTGGGATTGGCTCCCCCTCGCGGGTTGGCGACCCTCTGTCCCGACCATTGTATGACGTGTGAAGCCCTACCCATAAGGGCCATGAGGACTTGACGTCATCCCCACCTTCCTCCGGTTTGTCACCGGCAGTCTCATTAGAGTGCCCTTTCGTAGCAACTAATGACAAGGGTTGCGCTCGTTGCGGGACTTAACCCAACATCTCACGACACGAGCTGACGACAGCCATGCAGCACCTGTGTTCCGGTTCTCTTGCGAGCACTTCCAAATCTCTTCGGAATTCCAGACATGTCAAGGGTAGGTAAGGTTTTTCGCGTTGCATCGAATTAATCCACATCATCCACCGCTTGTGCGGGTCCCCGTCAATTCCTTTGAGTTTTAATCTTGCGACCGTACTCCCCAGGCGGTCAACTTCACGCGTTAGCTGCGCTACCAAGGCCCGAAGGCCCCAACAGCTAGTTGACATCGTTTAGGGCGTGGACTACCAGGGTATCTAATCCTGTTTGCTCCCCACGCTTTCGTGCATGAGCGTCAGTGTTATCCCAGGAGGCTGCCTTCGCCATCGGTGTTCCTCCGCATATCTACGCATTTCACTGCTACACGCGGAATTCCACCTCCCTCTGACACACTCTAGCTCGGTAGTTAAAAATGCAGTTCCAAAGTTAAGCTCTGGGATTTCACATCTTTCTTTCCGAACCGCCTGCGCACGCTTTACGCCCAGTAATTCCGATTAACGCTTGCACCCTACGTATTACCGCGGCTGCTGGCACGTAGTTAGCCGGTGCTTATTCTGCAGGTACCGTCAGTTTCACGGGGTATTAGCCCATGACGTTTCTTTCCTGCCAAAAGTGCTTTACAACCCGAAGGCCTTCATCGCACACGCGGGATGGCTGGATCAGGGTTTCCCCCATTGTCCAAAATTCCCCACTGCTGCCTCCCGTAGGAGTCTGGGCCGTGTCTCAGTCCCAGTGTGGCTGGTCGTCCTCTCAAACCAGCTACGGATCGTCGCCTTGGTGAGCCGTTACCCCACCAACTAGCTAATCCGATATCGGCCGCTCTAATAGTGCAAGGTCTTGCGATCCCCTGCTTTCCCCCGTAGGGCGTATGCGGTATTAGCTACGCTTTCGCGTAGTTATCCCCCGCTACTAGGCACGTTCCGATACATTACTCACCCGTTCGCCACTCGCCACCAGACCGAAGTCCGTGCTGCCGTTCGACTTGCATGTGTAAGGCATCCCGCTAGCGTTCAATCTGAGCCAGGATCAAACTCTTCAGTTTAATCTCTGTATTTGTTTCGTATTCTTGGTCCGAATAAATCCGAACCAGGTCATACGTCGCTACTCAAAGGAAGTGAGGTATGTTCTTAAACTTGACGTCTAAGGTACTTCACTTCTAGTGAGCACTTGATTTCATTGTGCTTGTGAAGCAAGCCAAGGTTTAACCCCGGACTTAAATCACAGTGCATCGCATCAAGCGCCCACACTTATCGGTTGTTTAATTGTTAAAGAGCGGTACTGCAAATTCGGTACTACAAACTGCTTACTGCTACCTGCTGATCCTGCCCGCGCTGCGCGGCTTTTGCCTTGCGTCGCTTGCTGTTTTCAGCAGCAGAGAAACGAGATTATGAAGGGTTTTTTATCGCTTGTCAAACCAGTGTCACATCTGTTCGCTTGGAGCGGGTCATCTGTTGCACTGCCTGGCTTACGTAGCCTTCAGGCCTCTCACCAGCGTTTCCGCCAGCTCCTCTCTTTTAGCAGCTGTCGAAATATCGGGGCAGTTACCCTGAACTTTCGGCAGCAGCCAAGCCCGCTACTATAACATCTTTTCTACAAGTTATGCAACTGGCCCTTGCCTATTTTGCACCGTCTTGCACGCTGCTGTTTTCTGAATCTCTTCATCTTACAGCGGCGAGAAGTATAGCTTCTCACTTATATAGAAAACAAAACCCCACAGGATTACCTGTGGGGTTTTGCACAATAAAAGCCTGACGATGACCTACTTTCACAGACGTCCGTCCACTATCATCGGCGCGAAGGCGTTTCACTGTCCTGTTCGGGATGGGAAGGAGTGGTACCACCTTGCTATGGTCGTCAGGCGTAACTGGTTGAGCGGTTGCGGGTTAGCGCAACGGCTCCAATCTTGGAAGAAACACAACGTGTGGATGATCAGAGGCTGGCTCGATGATCATGCACAGGGGGGTCGTAATTGGTGTTGGCTGGCTGCTGACGGTGCAGCCAGATTTTGTATTGAACGACACTTGGAACGCTATATCACCAGGTCAATAACCATCAGTGTTATAGGATCAAGCCTCACGAGCAATTAGTATCGGTTAGCTTAACGCATTACTGCGCTTCCACACCCGACCTATCAACGTCCTGGTCTCGAACGACTCTTTAGGGGGATCAAGTCCCCGGGATACCTAATCTTCAGACGAGTTTCCCGCTTAGATGCCTTCAGCGGTTATCTCTTCCGTACTTAGCTACCCGGCAATGCCATTGGCATGACAACCGGTACACCAGAGGTACGTCCACTCCGGTCCTCTCGTACTAGGAGCAGGCTCCGTCAAGTATCCAACGCCCACGGCAGATAGGGACCAAACTGTCTCACGACGTTTTAAACCCAGCTCACGTACCTCTTTAAATGGCGAACAGCCATACCCTTGGGACCGGCTACAGCCCCAGGATGAGATGAGCCGACATCGAGGTGCCAAACACCGCCGTCGATATGAACTCTTGGGCGGTATCAGCCTGTTATCCCCAGAGTACCTTTTATCCGTTGAGCGATGGCCCTTCCATTCAGAACCACCGGATCACTATGTCCTGCTTTCGCACCTGTTCGACTTGTCAGTCTCACAGTCAAGCACGCTTATGCCATTGCACTATCAGCACGATTTCCGACCGTACCTAGCGTACCTTCGAACTCCTCCGTTACACTTTGGGAGGAGACCGCCCCAGTCAAACTGCCCACCATGCACTGTCCCCGATCCGGATAACGGACCAAGGTTAGAACCGCAAACAAACCAGGGTGGTATTTCAAGGATGGCTCCACGTGATCTAGCGACCACGCTTCAAAGCCTCCCACCTATCCTACACAGGCCGGTTCACAGATCAATGCAAAGCTACAGTAAAGGTTCATGGGGTCTTTCCGTCTAGCCGCGGGTAGATTGCATCATCACAAACACTTCAACTTCGCTGAGTCTCAGGAGGAGACAGTGTGGCCATCGTTACGCCATTCGTGCAGGTCGGAACTTACCCGACAAGGAATTTCGCTACCTTAGGACCGTTATAGTTACGGCCGCCGTTTACCGGGGCTTCGATCAAGAGCTTGCACCCCATCACTTAACCTTCCGGCACCGGGCAGGCGTCACACCCTATACGTCGACTTTCGTCTTTGCAGAGTGCTGTGTTTTTAATAAACAGTCGCAGCCACCGATTCTCTGCGACCCCATCATGCTAAGCGCGCAGGCGCTTCACACTACCGGGGTATACCTTCTCCCGAAGTTACGGTATCAATTTGCCGAGTTCCTTCTCCTGAGTTCTCTCAAGCGCCTTGGAATATTCATCCCGTCCACCTGTGTCGGTTTGCGGTACGGTCTCGTACAGCTGAAGCTTAGAGGCTTTTCTTGGAACCACTTCCAATCACTTCGCAAGCAATGCTCGCTCGTGCCATACCCTTGATTTACGCGCCCGGATTTGCCTAAGCGCCATCTTCGATACAGCAACAGGGACATCCAACACCCTGATGATCTTCCGCGATCCGTCCCCCCATCGCACTGTACGACGGTACTGGAATATTAACCAGTTTCCCATCAGCTACGCATCTCTGCCTCGCCTTAGGGGCCGACTCACCCTGCGCCGATGAACGTTGCGCAGGAAACCTTGGACTTACGGCGAGGGGGCTTTTCACCCCCTTTATCGCTACTCATGTCAGCATTCGCACTTCTGATACCTCCAGCAGCCTTTACAAGCCACCTTCGCAGGCTTACAGAACGCTCTCCTACCGCGTGCACTAAAAGTGCACACCCGCAGCTTCGGTTTATCGCTTAGCCCCGTTACATCTTCCGCGCAGGACGACTCGATCAGTGAGCTATTACGCTTTCTTTAAAGGATGGCTGCTTCTAAGCCAACCTCCTGACTGTCTATGCCTTCCCACTTCGTTTCCCACTTAGCGATAATTCGGGACCTTAGCTGGCGGTCTGGGTTGTTTCCCTCTTGAGTCCGGACGTTAGCACCCGGTGCTCTGTCTCCCAAGCTGTACTTGCGGGTATTCGGAGTTTGCCATAGTTTGGTAAGTCGCCATGACCCCCTAGCTATAACAGTGCTCTACCCCCCGCAGTAATACTTGAGGCACTACCTAAATAGTTTTCGGAGAGAACCAGCTATTTCCAGATTTGTTTAGCCTTTCACCCCTATCCACAGCTCATCCCCTAATTTTTCAACATTAGTGGGTTCGGTCCTCCAGCACGTGTTACCGTGCCTTCAACCTGGCCATGGATAGATCATCTGGTTTCGGGTCTACACCCAGCGACTGAATCGCCCTATTCGGACTCGCTTTCGCTACGGCTTCCCTATTCGGTTAACCTTGCCACTGAATGTAAGTCGCTGACCCATTATACAAAAGGTACGCAGTCACCCCACAAGGAGGCTCCTACTGTTTGTATGCATACGGTTTCAGGATCTATTTCACTCCCCTTCCGGGGTTCTTTTCGCCTTTCCCTCACGGTACTGGTTCACTATCGGTCGATCACGAGTATTTAGCCTTGGAGGATGGTCCCCCCATCTTCAAACAGGATTTCACGTGTCCCGCCCTACTTGTCTTACGCTTAGTTCCACACACAAGATTTCATCTACAGGGCTATCACCTGCTACGGCCGGACTTTCCATTCCGTTCGACTATCTTGCGTGCTAAAACGTAAAGGCTCTTCCGATTTCGCTCGCCACTACTTTCGGAATCTCGGTTGATTTCTTTTCCTCGAGCTACTGAGATGTTTCAGTTCACCCGGTTCGCTTCCACTAGCCTATGTATTCAGCTAGGGATACCGCATTGCTGCGGTGGGTTTCCCCATTCGGACATCTACGGATCAAAGCTTGTTTGCCAGCTCCCCGTAGCTTTTCGCAGGCTACTACGTCCTTCATCGCCTGTGATCGCCAAGGCATCCACCATATGCACTTAGTCGCTTGATCCTATAACGCTGTAGGCTATAGGACCTGAGTATTAGCGTTTGTGCCGTTCATAAGTTTCAAAGCAGTCTGAGGTTATTCACCCCAGTCTTGAGAACTTGGAACAAAATAATGCAATCACAACCCGTACTTATTTTCTTCGGCTTGCGCCGAGTACTTAATAAGTACATTTCGTTGTGCTTCTTCCAGATTGTTAAAGAACGATATAGCTGTTGAGTAAAACCCAACGCATAGCGCTGCAAGCAGCGCTATGCGTTAGCTTCTACGCGGGGCCAAACAAGATTGACCCCAGCTACAAAAAACAACCGATAAGAGTGGACGCTTAACACGAGCACTTAAGCTCTGAAAGGAGGTGATCCAGCCGCACCTTCCGATACGGCTACCTTGTTACGACTTCACCCCAGTCATGAATCCTACCGTGGTAATCGCCCCCCTTACGGTTAGGCTAACTACTTCTGGTAAAACCCACTCCCATGGTGTGACGGGCGGTGTGTACAAGACCCGGGAACGTATTCACCGCGACATGCTGATCCGCGATTACTAGCGATTCCGACTTCACGCAGTCGAGTTGCAGACTGCGATCCGGACTACGATCGGGTTTCTGGGATTGGCTCCCCCTCGCGGGTTGGCGACCCTCTGTCCCGACCATTGTATGACGTGTGAAGCCCTACCCATAAGGGCCATGAGGACTTGACGTCATCCCCACCTTCCTCCGGTTTGTCACCGGCAGTCTCATTAGAGTGCCCTTTCGTAGCAACTAATGACAAGGGTTGCGCTCGTTGCGGGACTTAACCCAACATCTCACGACACGAGCTGACGACAGCCATGCAGCACCTGTGTTCCGGTTCTCTTGCGAGCACTTCCAAATCTCTTCGGAATTCCAGACATGTCAAGGGTAGGTAAGGTTTTTCGCGTTGCATCGAATTAATCCACATCATCCACCGCTTGTGCGGGTCCCCGTCAATTCCTTTGAGTTTTAATCTTGCGACCGTACTCCCCAGGCGGTCAACTTCACGCGTTAGCTGCGCTACCAAGGCCCGAAGGCCCCAACAGCTAGTTGACATCGTTTAGGGCGTGGACTACCAGGGTATCTAATCCTGTTTGCTCCCCACGCTTTCGTGCATGAGCGTCAGTGTTATCCCAGGAGGCTGCCTTCGCCATCGGTGTTCCTCCGCATATCTACGCATTTCACTGCTACACGCGGAATTCCACCTCCCTCTGACACACTCTAGCTCGGTAGTTAAAAATGCAGTTCCAAAGTTAAGCTCTGGGATTTCACATCTTTCTTTCCGAACCGCCTGCGCACGCTTTACGCCCAGTAATTCCGATTAACGCTTGCACCCTACGTATTACCGCGGCTGCTGGCACGTAGTTAGCCGGTGCTTATTCTGCAGGTACCGTCAGTTTCACGGGGTATTAGCCCATGACGTTTCTTTCCTGCCAAAAGTGCTTTACAACCCGAAGGCCTTCATCGCACACGCGGGATGGCTGGATCAGGGTTTCCCCCATTGTCCAAAATTCCCCACTGCTGCCTCCCGTAGGAGTCTGGGCCGTGTCTCAGTCCCAGTGTGGCTGGTCGTCCTCTCAAACCAGCTACGGATCGTCGCCTTGGTGAGCCGTTACCCCACCAACTAGCTAATCCGATATCGGCCGCTCTAATAGTGCAAGGTCTTGCGATCCCCTGCTTTCCCCCGTAGGGCGTATGCGGTATTAGCTACGCTTTCGCGTAGTTATCCCCCGCTACTAGGCACGTTCCGATACATTACTCACCCGTTCGCCACTCGCCACCAGACCGAAGTCCGTGCTGCCGTTCGACTTGCATGTGTAAGGCATCCCGCTAGCGTTCAATCTGAGCCAGGATCAAACTCTTCAGTTTAATCTCTGTATTTGTTTCGTATTCTTGGTCCGAATAAATCCGAACCAGGTCATACGTCGCTACTCAAAGGAAGTGAGGTATGTTCTTAAACTTGACGTCTAAGGTACTTCACTTCTAGTGAGCACTTGATTTCATTGTGCTTGTGAAGCAAGTCAAGGTTTAACCCCGGACTTAAATCACAGTGCATCGCATCAAGCGCCCACACTTATCGGTTGTTTAATTGTTAAAGAGCGGTACTGCAAATTCGGTACTACAAACTGCTTACTGCTACCTGCTGATCCTGCCCGCGCTGCGCGGCTTTTGCCTTGCGTCGCTTGCTGTTTTCAGCAGCAGAGAGGCGAGATTATGAAGAAGTTTTTATCGCTTGTCAAGTCAGCTTCGTTCGCTTTCGCGCCACCGCTTTCTTGCCTGCGACCTCTTCAGGTCTGCTCTCTTTAGCAGCTATCGAAACATCAGAACACCCATCCGGGTAAACCCTAAGTTTTCGGCAACTGCCAAGCCTGAAACTATAACACGACTTTTGCAGATTATGCAACCGGCTCTTGCCTAATTTGCATCCTATCTTGCAACCCCGCCACCGGCTTTCGCTAGGGCGGCTCTGGAAACCAGAGGTCGGTTACTACTCAGGTGGCTCGCGATTTCGATCCGGGTAAACCCTTGCTCGTCATCACCAGCCAAGCCCAAGACTATAGCACGATTTTTGCAGATTGTGCAACTGGCTTTTGCCTGATTTGCACCATTCCTTGCAATCCCACCTGACTGCCATCGCTGGCTGCTTGGCGGCAGGCCGGAGCCCGTCGTACTGCTTGGCTTCGCGGTTCAAAAATGTCTGAACTGCGAAGGAGCGAGACTATAGCACGGAATTTTTGGCGTTCCGGCCAAGTTGACACCCGTTTTGCAGAAAAATGAACTTTTAAAGGGACGCACCCTCTTTGCGGCCGTCCGGAGCCATATCTTCGGAACCGTACGGAGGGCACCTAGTGCAGGCCCACGGGGAGCGCCCCTCTATGTCTACCGACGAAGCCTCTATATAGAAGGCGTCTATATATAGAGAGACATCAAAGACGCGCCTACAGACGCAGCTCCGTCGTTTCCTTGATTTGCTGAAGCGCAAAGAAGGAACGCATGTCGATGACTGCCGGGTGGCGCATCAGCGTGTCCATTGCGAAGCGTGAAAAATGCGCCAGGTCGGCTACCTGTATCCGGAGAAGGTAGTCCATATCGCCAGACATCGCATAGCACTCGACTACCTCTGGCCACAGCTGTACGTCCCGTGCGAAGTCGCTCATTGGTGCGTGACTGGAACCGCTGTGCTTGTTCAAGCGAATGTTCACGTATGCCAACAGTCCCAGCCCGACCTTCTCGGCATCGATCAGGGCGACGTACTTTTTGATGAAGCCCTTTTCTTCCAGCCGTCGGACCCGTCTCAAGCATGGGCTGGGGGATAAGGAAACGCGGTCAGCCAGTTCCTGGTTGCTTAAGCGACCGTCGCGCTGCAGTTCGGCCAGGATCCTGAGATCTGTCCTGTCAAGCTCGATATCAGACATTTATTGCCCCGAAGTTTTCTATTGCAGCAATATTATTGCCGAAGACCGGGGCTTCGAAGCCATCTTTGCAATTGTCTGCCCGCCGATCCTACCTACAATCTCCTTCTAGACTTGAAGAACAAGTCGTCCTGAAAAATGATGCAAGGGAGCAGACATATGAGCAGCGCATTTCAACCGTGGGACAACCCAATGGGCACCGCCGGGTTCGAGTTCATTGAGTACGCCGCGCCGGACCCCGCCGCGTTGCGCAAGGTGTTCGAGCTGCTTGGCTTCAAAGCCATCGCCAAGCACCGCCACAAGGATGTCACGCTGTATCGCCAGGGCGGCGTCAACTTCCTGATCAACGCCGAGCCGGATTCCTTTGCACAACGCTTCGCGCGACTGCACGGTCCGTCGATCTGTGCGATCGGTTTTCGCGTGCAAGACGCCAATGCGGCATACAAGCGCGCCTTGGAACTGGGTGCGTGGGGCTTCGACTCGCACAGTGGTCCGATGGAATTGAACATTCCCGCCATCAAGGGCATCGGCGATTCGCTGATTTACCTGGTTGACCGCTGGACCGGCAAGGAAGGCCACGGCGGTATTGGCGACATCAGCATCTATGACGTGGACTTCGTGCCCGTGGACCCGGACAATGCGCAGGCCGACCTGAATCACCGCGGCGCGGGCCTGACGCTGGTGGATCACCTGACGCACAACGTCCACAAGGGCCGCATGGCCGAGTGGTCGGAGTTCTACGAGCGCCTGTTCAATTTCCGCGAAGTGCGCTACTTCGATATCGAAGGCAAGGTGACGGGCGTGAAGTCGAAGGCCATGACTTCGCCTTGCGGCAACATCCGCATTCCGATCAACGAAGAAGGCACGGAAGAGAAAGGACAGATCCAGGAGTATCTGGACCTGTACCGCGGCGAAGGCATCCAGCATATCGCGATGGCCACGGATGACATCTACAGCACCATTGAGGCGCTGCGCGAGTCGGGCGTCGTGTTTCTGGATACGCCGGAAACGTACTACGAGCTGCTGGACCGCCGCCTGCCCAACCACGGCGAAGACGTTGCCCGCCTGCAGAAAAACCGCATCTTGTTGGACGGCGCGCCGGGTGGTGGCCTGCTGCTGCAGATCTTCACGGAAAACCAGATCGGGCCGATCTTCTTTGAGATCATTCAGCGCAAGGGCAACGACGGATTCGGCGAAGGCAATTTCAAGGCCCTGTTCGAATCGATCGAGCTGGACCAGATGCGCCGTGGCGTTGTGAAGAACGTCGAGTAATCGCTTCCCCTGCCGGCGCGCGGTGCTCATGCAGCGGCGCCGGCCTTGAAACCTCACCAAATGGTGAGGTTTTTTTTGCCCCCGGCACACGCGCGGGCACCGGCGAAGATGGACTCAGCGCTTCAGGCGATCCTGGAATTGCTTGCGGAACTTCGCGACCTTGGGCGCGATCACGAACTGGCAATAGCCTTGTTCGGGATGCAAAGCAAAGTAATTGCTGTGGTAGTCCTCGGCTTGCCAGAACCGGGCCGGCGGCAGCAGCTTGGTGACAATGGGCGCGTCATACACCTGCTGCGCCTCGACCTCGGCGATGACCGCTTCGGCCTGCTCGCGCTGCGACTCGTTCTGCCAGAAGATGGCCGACTCGTACTGCGGGCCAATGTCATTGCCCTGGCGCCCCGGCGTGGTGGGATCGTGGGTAGCGAAAAACACACGCAGCAAATCGCTGAACGACAACTCCGACGGGTCGAATTCGATTCGGGCCACTTCGATATGCCCGGTCTCTTTGCCGCACACTTGCTCGTAGCTGGGGTTGTCGACGTGCCCGCCGCTGTAGCCGGGCAAGACGCTTTTGACTCCACGCAGATCAGCGAAGACCGCTTCGACGCACCAGAAGCAGCCGCCGCCAAGGACGGCGACCTCGTTGCCGGGGGAAGGTTGTTCTGCCATGACGATTCCTCTCTTATAGGCGACCCGTTCGTGGGCCGCGCCCCCGCGCATCGTGCGCGGGACGTAAAGATTAAGACTACTGCTTGGCGGGCGCCAGCGACAATATCCATTCGGCCAGCAGGCGGGCGTCTTCCTGGCTGACATGCGTTTGGGCAGGCATGGGAACCGCGCCCCACGCGCCACGACCGCCACCGCGAATCTTGCCGGCCAGGTAATCCACCATGGCGTCGCCCTGCCCGGCATAACGTTCCGCCACGCTCTTCAGCGGAGGCCCCACGCGCTTGGCTTCTACTTGATGGCAGGCCATACAGGCCTTGCTTTTGGCCAAATCCAGGCCGGTGGTTTGTGCCTGGACCGCGCCCGCGCTCAACACGCAGGCGGCGGCCACCCACAGACTAATCTTCAAATGCATCGGTAACTGCCCCACGGCTCGCGGTGCTGGCGAGCTTGCCGAATTTGGCAAGCACACCGCGTGTATAACGCGGCTTGGGCTGGACCCAGGCCTGGCGACGAGCCGCCAGGTCTTCGTCGCTGATGTTCAACTGCAGCAGCAGTTTGTGGGCATCGATGGTAACCGAATCGCCTTCCTGGATCAGGGCGATCGGGCCGCCAACGAAGGCTTCAGGCGCGACGTGGCCGACCACCATGCCCCACGTGCCGCCGGAAAAACGGCCATCGGTGATGAGCCCGACCGTTTCGCCCAGGCCCTGCCCCACCAGGGCAGACGTAGGCGCCAACATTTCGCGCATGCCGGGCCCACCCTTGGGACCTTCATAGCGGATGACAACGACGTCACCATCCTTGATCTGCCGCGCCATGATGGCCGTCATCGCGTCATCTTCGGAATCGAAGACGCGTGCCGGGCCGGTCATGACGGGATTTTTCAGCCCCGTGATCTTGGCCACACAGCCTTCCGGCGACAAATTGCCCTTGAGAATCGCCAGATGCCCTTGCGGATACAGCGCGCGGTCCAGCGGCATGATGACGTCCTGATCCGCGCGTGGCGTATCGGGTACATCCGCCAGCGTCTCTGCGATGGTCTTGCCGGTGATGGTAATGCAGTCGCCATGCAAGAGGCCGGCATTAAGCAGCAGCTTCATGACCTGCGGGATGCCGCCCGCGCGATGCAGATCGGTGGCGACGTATTTGCCCGACGGCTTCAGGTCGCACAGAACGGGAACACGCTTGCGGATCCTTTCGAAGTCGTCGATGGTCCACGGCACCTCGGCGGCATGGGCAATAGCCAGGAAGTGCAACACGGCATTTGTCGAGCCGCCAGTGGCCATGATGACGGACACGGCGTTTTCAATGGATTCGCGCGTAATGATGTCGCGCGGTCGAAGATTGCGCCGCACCGCATCGACCAGGACGCGCGCCGACTCGGCGGCCGACACGACTTTCTCGTCGTCCTCGTTGGCCATTGTGCTGGAATACGGCAGGCTCATGCCCATGGCTTCGAAGGCAGAGCTCATGGTGTTGGCGGTGTACATGCCGCCACAGGAACCCGAGCCAGGTATCGCGCATTTTTCGATTTGCTTGAAGTCGGCTTCGGGCATGCGCCCCATGGTGTATTCGCCCACTGCCTCAAACACGGACACGATGGTCAGGTCGTTGCCTTTGTAATGGCCGGGCTTGATGGTGCCGCCATAGACGTAGATGCCGGGCACGTTCGTGCGCGCCAGGGCGATCATGCCGCCCGGCATGTTCTTGTCGCAGCCGCCGATGACCACCACGCCATCCATCCACTGGCCTTGCGCAGCGGTCTCGATGCAGTCAGCGATAACCTCGCGCGACACCAGTGAATACTTCATGCCCTCGGTACCCATCGACATGCCATCGGATATGGTGGGCGTGCCGAACACCTGGGGATTCGCGCTGGATGCGCGGATGGCATCGATGGCCGCGTCCGCCAACCTTTGCAGGCCGCTGTTGCACGGCGTGATCGTGGAATGGCCGTTAGCCACGCCGATCATGGGGTTGTCGAAGTCGGCTTCCTTGTAGCCCAACGCGTAGTACATGGCGCGGTTGGGCGCGCGCGCGACGCCATGGGTGATGTGGCGGGAACGTTCATTGTTCGGCATGGTCTGTCTCTCCTGTCGGCCGTCGGGGCGCGGACATGGCGAACGCACCCGGGGAGCTGGCTCGCTTGCACGCATGCGAATCTTCAGTGCTCGCCGGTTATTATCATTCAACTTTATTGTGTCGGGCAGAACATGCTGCAATATCCAAAATTCGATCCCGTAGCCCTGCAGATCGGGCCGCTGGCCATTCATTGGTACGGGCTGATGTATCTGGCGGGTTTCGCCCTGGTGTATGTGCTTGGGCGTCGGCGCATCACAAGCGGCCACACCACGTCGCTGAACATGCGCGACCTTGAAGACCTGATTTTTTACAGCGTGCTGGGCGTGGTGCTGGGTGGCCGGCTTGGCTATGTGCTGTTCTACAAGCCTGCGTACTACCTGGCGCATCCGCTGGAAGTCGCCTATCTATGGCAGGGCGGCATGTCGTTTCACGGCGGGCTGATAGGCGTGATCGTCGTCATGCTGCTGTTCGCCCGCAAGAAGAAGCTGCCGTTTTTCGCCATCAGTGATTTCATCGCGCCGCTGATCCCGCTGGGTCTGGGTTTTGGCCGACTGGGCAACTTCATCAATGGCGAGCTTTGGGGTCGTCCGACCGACGTGCCGTGGGCCATGGTGTTCCCGGACAGCGGCGACGGACTGGCGCGCCATCCGTCCCAACTGTATGAGCTGGGCCTGGAAGGCATCGTGCTGTTTGCGTTGCTGTGGTGGTTTTCCAGCAAGCCGCGCCCGCTGGGCCAGGTTAGCGGGCTGTTCCTGATGGGCTACGGAACGTTCCGCTTCCTGGTGGAATTCACCCGCGAGCCGGACAACTTTCTTGGCCTGCTCGCGGGGGGCTTAAGCATGGGACAGTGGCTGTCCGTGCCGATGGTCGCCTTGGGCGCCATCATGTTCACCCTCACTGCAAAACGATCGTCCCGTTAACAGCGACGCTGACCGTGACGTCTCCCGCTTCCAGCGGGACGTCCGGGCTGAAGCCGCCGGAAGCGTCTTTAGCCATGGCGGCCGCGCCCAGCATGCGCGGCATCGGTACCGGGCCACCCGAACCACCAAGCTCGAGCTTGGACAGGCGATAGCCAGAAAAGCCGAACGCGTTTGCCGCGGCCAGGGCGCGATCCTTGAACGCCTGCGCCGCTTCTTTCAGCAGCTTGCGTTCTTCGGCCTCGCGCGCTTCACGCGACAGCGAAAACGCGATGTTCGAGATGGCGGTCTTATCCGATAGCTTGGACGCCAACGCGGCTGCCGCGTCGAAGTCCCTGGACTCCAGCACCACTTCGCCCTGGCCACGCCAAGAACTGATCTTGCCCTTGCTGTTCGTGTTCGGCCACACGTTGAAACCGCCCGTGCGGACGTCAACGCCCTTGGTGTCACGCGCGCGCTTGACGACGTCATCCAGGATGGCCGTCAGCTTCTTGCCCGCCGCAGGCTGATCGGGGGCATCGACTTCAGCAGTCAAAGAAATGCGAACGGTGTCCTGCTTGACCTCGGATGAGGCCGCGGCTTGCAGCGTCATTTCGGGAGAACGATTCGTGGACGATTCCGCTGCCGCGGGCGCCACGGCACCTTGCGCTTGTGCGTATGCCGGTTGCACGGCGGCGATGGCGGCCACGGCTGCGCACGCTGCGCCGAGTTTCGTCAGCGAAAAAACAGGGTGTTTGAACATGGACGGGTCCTAGGAAAGAGGACAGAGGGGAAGAACTTGGGGGATTTTTGGCACCCGACGCGGACCTGCGCTGTTGGCAGGCCCGCTGGGATAGATGCCCCGCCTGTGCCGTCAAGGCCGGCATCTCGAACCCTGAGGTTCAAGGTGGTCGCGTTCCGAAGAGCGTCGGGTTCGTCTACGAGAGACAATCACTCCAGCTCTGCACTCCCGCAACCAATATGCCAAAAGACATAGGTTCAGAGAATGTATGGCCTAGTCACGGACACGGCAGGGACAAACTGAAAATTCTTGAATACAGCTTTATGAACGTTAGAGCAGTTTTTCCTGACCCGACAAGGCGTCATCGAGTACTGCGTTCATGTCCTCAATTCTACGCTTGAAGTCGCCAACCGCCAAACCCCCTAGCGGACCATCGGGCGCTTTCATCGCAAGCAGCTCGCCGGCGACTTGCAAAGCGGCCATGACGGCAATGCGTTCGTTGCTGGAAATCTTGCCGGTTCCCTGGATGCGCAGCATCAACTGGTCGACATGACGCACGGCGGCCATCAACGTGGGCTTCTCTTCAGCAGAGCAAGCCAGTGAATAGTCGCGTCCTAATATGGTTACGTCTACGCGTTCCATCAGTGTTGCTCTCCAGACGGTGCGCCCGGCAGGCGGGCCAGCACGGCGTCAATGCGCTCGCGGGCCGAAGCGGCGGCCACGCGCAAGCGCTGTAGTTCGTTGTCGCGAGATTGCAAGGTGCCTTGCAGTTCGGATTCGCGGGCGGCGAAGCGCGACTCAAGCGCTTGGCGTTCGGCGGATTCGCGGGCAAGCTGCTCGCGCAGGGCAACTTCCGCCTGCTGGGCTTGCTCGAGCATTGCGGTGACGGCGCCGTCGTGATCCTGAAGCTTGGTTTTCAACGTGACGATGTCAGCCTCGCGCTCGGCGGCGCGCTGCTTCAGCACACGCTGTTCAGCTTCGAAGTCGTTCAAGCGTAGGCGCAACGCATCACGCTCTGCGTGGAGTTGGCGGGTGCGTTGCACCAGTTGCCCGATTCGGGCGGCGAGTTGGTCTAGATCTTGCAGCATGGGCGCTATCGTAAACCATCCTGAGGTAGACCGGGCCTCTTCACGCAAGGTGAGAAACCCGGCAATATTCGGTAGGAATTACGGTTGTGATGTCGGCGGCGCGAGGCTAACCGATTCCGGCCCAAGAAGAAAAGTCCCCTCCTCCAAAATCCCCGCATCCGGCCGATCCGGCTTTCGCATTTCTTTCTATAAACTTTCACTTAGCTTTCAAAAATCCCTCAATCTTCCCGCGCCGTTACATCTCGGGGTCGGGAGTTCCCGAATTCTAGGGAAAACCCCAGCCTTTCACGGACCTTACAGGGTTTGCAGCGTGGCAGGCGTCCATTACCATTCGCCCTTTCAAGAAACCACGCCGTCGCTTTCAGAATAACTAATGGCACCCTGAAGTGCCTTTTTTGTGCCTGTCACTCGCCTTTCGGCGAGCCCCCTCCGGCTACAAACTTTTTTATCTACATGCTGTAAACAGGAGCCAACCAATCATGCAGCTACGCAATCGACAGGACTTCTGGTCTGGGGTGATGTTCATCGCCCTTGGACTGGGATTTGCCTGGCAGGCCAGCAGCTACCAAATGGGTACTGCTGCCCGAATGGGCCCAGGGTACTTTCCTTTCTGGCTAGGCATTGTTCTGGCTTTGCTGGGCGCCATCGTGCTGCTTGGCTCGCTTTCCAAGAAAGCGCAGGAAACACACGTCGACAAGTTCGACTGGCGCATCGTTTTTCTCGTCGTGGGTTCGGTGGTCTTGTACGGATTCATCCTCAAGCCGCTGGGCATCTACCTTTCGGTATTCATCCTGGTTGTCGTAAGCAGCCTGGCCAGCCATGAGTTCAGCTTGAAGGTCGCCGTCGCCAACGCGGTCTTCCTGGTGGTGTTCTCGTATCTGGCATTCGTCAAGGGGCTGGGGCTGATCTTCCCGCTGTGGCCGTCCTTTCTGGGCATGAACTAAGGAGCAACCGGTCATGGAATTGTTTGACAACCTGATGTTGGGCTTCTCGGTGGCGTTCACGCCCGAGAACCTGGCCTATGCACTGCTGGGCTGCATTCTGGGTACGCTGATTGGCGTGTTGCCCGGTATTGGCCCGGTCCCGACCATCGCGATGCTGCTGCCGATCACGTATGTGTTGCCCCCGATTGCCGGCCTGATCATGCTTGCAGGCATCTATTACGGCGCGCAATACGGCGGTTCGACCACGGCGATTCTTGTGGCGCTGCCAGGGGAAACGTCCGCGGTGGTGACCGTGCTGGACGGCCACCAGATGGCCCGTAACGGCCGTGCCGGTGCCGCCTTGGCTATCGCTGCACTGGGCTCGTTCTTTGCCGGTTGCGTGGCCACGCTGCTGTTGGCCGCCTTCGCGCCCCCGCTGGCTGAAGTGGCCTTCAAGTTCGGCCCCGCCGAGTACTTCTCGCTGATGTGTCTGGGTCTGGTCGGCGCCGTGGTGCTGGCTTCCGGCTCGCTGCCCAAGGCGATCTCGATGATCATCCTGGGCCTGCTGTTGGGCATGGTCGGCACCGACGTCAACTCGGGCGTTGCCCGCTTCGACTTCGGCATCCCCGAACTGCAAGACGGTATCGACTTCGCCATCGTGGCCATGGGTGTGTTCGGCTTTGCCGAAATCATGACCAACCTGGAGCAGAAGGAAAACCGCGTCGACATCACCGACAAGATCGGCTCGCTGTACCCGAACAAGCAGGAATTCAAGGAAGCCGCTCCCGCCGTGCTGCGCGGTACGGCCCTGGGTTCGGCCCTGGGTATCTTGCCCGGCGGTGGCGCCGTGCTGTCGTCCTTCGCTTCCTACACCCTGGAAAAGAAGATCTCGAAGAATCCGGAACGCTTCGGCAAGGGCCACCCGGCCGGCCTGGCTGGTCCGGAATCGGCGAACAACGCTGCCGCGCAGACGTCGTTCATTCCGCTGCTGACGCTCGGTATCCCGGGTAACGCCGTGATGGCGCTGATGGTCGGCGCAATGACGATTCACAACATCCAGCCCGGCCCGCAAGTCATGACGAGCCACCCGGAGCTGTTCTGGGGCTTGATCGCTTCGATGTGGATCGGCAACCTGATGCTGGTGGTGCTGAACCTGCCGCTGATCGGCCTGTGGGTCAAGCTGCTGAAGGTGCCCTACCGCATCCTGTTCCCGGCGATTCTGGTGTTCTGCACGATCGGTGTGTATTCGTTGAACTACAACTCGTTCGACATCTTCACAACGGCTATCTTCGGTGTCATCGGCTACGTGTGGTCGAAGCTCAAGTGCGAAGGCGCACCGCTGCTGCTGGGCCTGGTTCTGGGCCCCATGATGGAAGAAAACTTCCGCCGTGCCTTGCTGCTGTCGCGTGGCGATTTCAGCACCTTCGTGACGCGTCCGCTGTCGGCATCGCTGCTGGCCGTGGCTGCCTTCCTGGTGATCCTGGTGGCCCTGCCCGCCATCCGCAAGAAGCGCGAAGAGACCTTCGTCGAAGAAGAGTAAGACGCGAACCCGCCGCCTTGCGCGGCGGTGTCGGCGCGATCCAAACCCCTGGGCTTGTCCCAGGGGTTTTTTTATTGGGCTGACCTGGCGAAAGCTGCCAAAGGCTACGCAGGACTACGCCCCGCCGGATTCGGGAAGCCGCTACGGTAAAGTACGGGTTTACCCCACGCGATGATTCGGCATGAATTTCGACTGGAACAACCCGTACCCCACCACCCGCATTCCCGTTTTCGCCCGCAACGTCGTCGCCACGTCGCAGCCACTGGCGGCGCAGGCGGGCTTGCGCATCCTGGCCCAGGGCGGCAATGCCGTTGACGCGGCCATCGCCACCGCCGCGACCCTCACCCTGACCGAACCAGTCAGCAACGGCCTGGGTTCCGACTGCTTCGCCGTCATCTGGGACGGCGCCAAGCTTCATGGCCTGAATGCCTCCGGCCCCGCCCCCAGCGCCTGGAATGTGGATTATTTTCGGCGCAAGCACCAAGGGGCGATTCCCATGCGCGGCTGGGACAGCGTCACCGTGCCCGGATGCGTGGCCGGCTGGGCCGCCTTGCATGAAAAGTTGGGCAAGCTGCCGTTCGCCGAGGTGTTGGGCCCCGCCATCGAATACGCCGAGCGCGGTTACGCCGTGTCTCCCGTCGTGCACGAAAAATGGGCGGCGCAAGCTGACCTGCTACAGCCCCAACCGGGCTTTGCCGACCATTTCCTGCCGCGCGGCCGGGTTCCCCACGTGGGCGAACATTTCGTGTTGGCGGGCGCCGCCGCTACCCTCAAGCGCATTGCCGCAACAGGCGGGCGCGATTTCTACGAAGGCGAAACCGCGCACAAGCTGGTGGCACACGCGCAGGCGCACGACGCGGGGCTGACCTTAGCGGACCTGCGCGATTATTCGCCCGAATGGGTAGCGCCCATCAGCCAGCCGTACCGTGGCCATACACTGCACCAGATTCCCCCCAACGGCCAAGGCATCGCGGCCCTGATCGCGCTGGGTATCTTGCAGAATTTCGACCTGGCCGCGCGCCCTGTCGATCATCCCGACACCCAGCATCTGCTGATCGAAGCCATGAAGCTGGCGTTCGCCGACGTTTATGCCCATGTCGCCGACTCCCGCCACATGCGCATGACGCCCGAGCAAATGCTGCGGCCCGATTACCTGGCTGCACGCGCACGCCTGATCAATCGAAACGCGGCCCAGGACTTCCTGTCCGGCCATGCACCGCAAGGCGGCACGGTGTACCTGACCACCGCCGACAAGAGCGGCATGATGGTCAGCTTCATTCAATCGAACTACATGGGCTTCGGTTCGGGAGTGGTGGTGCCGGGCACCGGCGTCAGCCTGCAAAATCGCGGGCACTGCTTCAGCACCCGCCCAGAGCACCCGAATGTGGTGGCCGGCGGCAAGCGCCCTTTTCACACCATCATTCCGGCGTTTCTGATGCGGGACGGCGCGCCGGTAATGAGCTTTGGCGTCATGGGCGGCAACATGCAGCCGCAGGGGCAGGTGCAGACGCTGGTGCGCATGCTGGACTACGGCCAGCAGCCGCAAGCCGCCTGCGACGCACCGCGCTGGAAGTGGAACCACGGGCTGACCATCGACGCCGAACCCACTCTGTCGACCGCGGTGGCGCAAGGCCTGCGCGCGCGTGGCCACGTGCTGGAAAGCGTGGACGACCCTTACATGGACTTCGGATCCGGTCAGTTCATCTGGCGGCTGGGGGATCCTGCCGTTGATGGCTATGTCAGCGCCAGCGATAGCCGACGCGATGGACTCGCCGCCGGCTTTTGATTGCGTTAAGGTTAGTGTCCTCGGACAGACCTTACTCACATAGAGCGGAGTTTCCTGCATGGCAACGATCGGTACCAAGAGCTACGACGCGGTCGTAGCCCAGAAAGTCGCTTTTCTCGGCCTGGGCGTCATGGGTCTGCCCATGGCTGGCCACCTGGCCCGCGCGGGCCACACCGTGACGGTGTACAACCGCACGCCCGCCAAGGCGCAAGCCTGGGCCGCTGAATTCGGCGGCGGCCACGCAGCCACGCCACGTGAAGCCGTGGCCGGCGCACAAATCGTGTTTGCCTGCGTGGGCAATGACGACGACCTGCGCAGTGTGGTCCTGGGGCCTGACGGCGCTTTTGCGGGCATGGCGCCGGGCGCCGTGTTCGTCGATCACACCACCGCGTCAGCCGACGTTGCCCGCGAGCTCTACGCACAGGCCAAGGATCTGGGCCTGAACTTCGTGGACGCGCCTGTCTCGGGCGGACAGGCCGGCGCCGTCAACGGCGTTCTGACCATCATGTGCGGCGGCGAAGCCGCGGTGTTCGACGCCATCAAGCCGGTGGCGCAGAGCTTCGGCCGCGCGGTCACGTTGGTAGGCCCCCCGGGCTCTGG
Source organism: Achromobacter sp. B7 (assembly GCF_003600685.1). Taxonomy (NCBI): domain Bacteria; kingdom Pseudomonadati; phylum Pseudomonadota; class Betaproteobacteria; order Burkholderiales; family Alcaligenaceae; genus Achromobacter; species Achromobacter sp. B7. The sequence continues at coordinate 697,887 of NZ_CP032084.1, read as the reverse complement.
CCAATTGGCCAAGATGGTCAACCAGATCTGCATTGCGGGCATCGTGCAGGGCTTGTCCGAAGCCGTGGCGTTTGGCCAGGCTGCCGATCTGGACATGAAGCTGGTGCTGGACGTGATCAGCAAGGGCGCCGCGCAAAGCTGGCAGATGGAGAACCGGGGCGGCACCATGGTCGACGACAAGTTCGAATTCGGATTTGCGGTCGACTGGATGCGCAAGGACTTGGGGTTGGTGCTGGCCGAGGCCCGCAACAACGGCGCCCGTGTGCCGGTGACGGCATTGGTGGACCAGTTTTATGGCGACGTCCAAAAAATGGGCGGGGGTCGCTGGGATACTTCTAGCCTGGTGAAGCGCCTGCGCGACTGAGCGTTGCGCGGGTAACGTCGCCGGAACGCGGCGACAAAAAAGGCGAGCCGGTTGGCTCGCCTTTTGTTTCTACATCATGGCATCACAACATCACGACACCCGTGACTGCCTGCATCCCGCGATCAGGCTGCCAGGCCCGCCGGTGCTGAATCCAGGACCAGTGCATCAATGCGCTGCTTGGCCAAGGTCACCCCTTCCAAGGCTGCCACTTCGCCCATCGCCATGCCTTCGGCCGCGATGAACGTCACGGCGTCCATGCCCAGGAAACCCAGCATCTGCCGCAGGTACGGCGTCATCGTGTCGGACGGCGTGCCTTCGGCCTTGCCGCCGCGGGCCGTCAACACGAACACCTGCTTACCCTTGACGAGGCCTTCCGGCACGCCTTCGGGCGTATAACGGAACGTGACGCCAGCGCGGGCCACGTAGTCCAGGTAGCTCTTGAACTGCGCCGGCAAATTAAAGTTGTACACGGGCACGGCGAACACGATGCGGTCGGCTTCCATCAGTTCCGCGACCAGCGAATCGCTCAACTCAACGATGCGTTGCTGTTCCACGGTGCGGGCATCGGCGGGCGTGAACAACGCACCGGCCGTGTTGCCGTCAAAGTACGGAATCGGTTGTGCGCCGATGTCGCGAACTTTCACGCTGGCGGCGGGGTTGGCGGCCTTCAGGCGGGCGATCAGGTGGTCAGCCAATTCCTTGCTGTGCGAACGGTTGCCGAGGATCGAGGAAAGGATAACAAGGGTCTTCATAGCGAATTTCTCCAGTTGGCCCGCCAGGGGCGGGCGTCGGAATCTGACAGCGCCACATCCGGTTCAAAGGGAAATCCGGACTGGGGCTGGGCGCCGGGTGGCGGTGGCAGATCCCGAATGCATGGCGTCACTGTAGACCGGTTCATTATTCGCATAAACCGGGATATGATGAACTGTTCGTTCCAGGAATAGAACAATCATGCAAGATCTAAACGACCTCTATTACTTCTCCCAAGTCGTTGAGCAGGGCGGATTCAGCGCCGCCGCCCGCGCGCTGGACATTCCCAAATCCCGCCTATCCAGGCGGATTTCGCATTTGGAGGAAAGTCTGGGCGTACGCCTGCTGCAACGCACGACACGACGCCTGCGGCTGACTTCCGCCGGGGAACGGTATCTGCACTACTGCCGCGAAATGGCGGCGTCCGCGCGCGCCGCCGACGACGCTATGCGCCAACTGCAAGCGGAACCGGCCGGCCCCGTCATCGTAAGTTGCCCGGTGTCGATTGCGCAGGACGTGCTGGCGCCGCTGTTGCCCGAATTCCTGGATGCGTGGCCGGCAATTTCCGTGCAGTTGCTGGTAACGAACCGGCGGGTTGACCTGATCCGGGAAGGCGTGGACCTGGCGTTGCGAGTCCGAACCAAGCTGGACACCGACGCCGAACTGGTCGTGCGCCATCTGGGCACGGCGCGCGGCACGCTAGTGGCCAGCCCCGGCTACTTGCAGCGCCGGGGCAGCCCGGACACACCGCAAGATCTGGCCTCGCACACCACGTTGAGCTTTTCCGACCCGCAGAACGAAGTGCGATGGCCGCTGCGCAATGACAAGGGCGAAGAAGTGCAGATCGAGCTGAAGCCGCAGCTATCGTGCAACGACTTCATTGTGCTGACCGAAGCAGCCGTGCGTGGGCGTGGCATTGCACTCTTGCCGTCTATCGCCACGCAAGAACAGCTGCGCCGTGGCCAGTTGGTGCCGGTGCTGCCGCAATGGCAATCGCCCGAAGGCATTGTCCATTGCATTTATCCATCGCGGCGGGGCATGATGCCCGCCGTCCGGACGCTGTTGGATTTCCTGTCGCAACGCCTGCCTTCGATGTACCAGCGGCTGGAAAAAGCCGTGACGCCCGCGACTCAGTAGCCGCGCGTGCGTTCGACCACGCCGGTGATGGCTTCGCCGCGCATCAGTTGAGCGACCTTGCCCGCAATCTGCTCGATGCTTTCGTCGCGCAACGTACGGGCCGCGATGTGCGGCGTGACGTGCACGCGCGGGTCGCGCCAGAAAGGATGATCGCGGGGCAGCGGCTCGGTGTGGAAAACGTCAAGCGTCGCGCCGGCGATCTCGCCTTCTTCAAGCATCTGCACCAGATCCTCTTCAACCAGATGCTCGCCACGGCCGACGTTGACCAGGTGCGCCTCGGGCAGCAATTGCGACAGCGTCTCGCGGTTGAGGATGCCGCGCGTGTCGGGCGTCAGTGGCAACACATTGACCAGAAAGCGCGTGCGGGCCAGGAAGGCCGGCAGCGCGGCTTCGCCTGCAAACGATTCGACGCCGGCAATCTCGCGCGGCGACCGCGACCAGCCAGCCACCGGGTAGCCAAATTCCGCCAGGGTTTGCGCCACACGCGCGCCCACCTGACCCAGCCCCAGCACGCCCACCGGCCAATCCGACTGTGCGGTGCCTTCTCGCGTGTCCCAATGCTGACGGGCCTGCGCTTCGTCAAACGCCTGGAAATCACGCGACACGCGCAGCAGCGCGTACAACGCATATTCGGCCATCTGCACCGACATGCCGGCGTCTTCCAGGCGCACGATACGCACGTGCTCGGGAATCTCGGGCATCTTCAACAGGGCGTCTACGCCCGCCCCCAGATTGAACAGCGTCGTGATGCCTGTCTCGTGCTTGAAAAGCTCTGCCGGAGGACGCCAGACCAGCGCCACTTCGGCGCCTGACGGCGGGCCATCGGGATTCCACACCGAGATGCGGCACCCGGGCATCGCGGCTTCCAAAGGCGGCACCCAAACGTCGGGATCGTGGTGGGGGCAAGCGAAAAGAATATGCATGTTGGCGGCTCTGCAAGGCGTTTCGGAAACCGCAAGCATGCAGGATGGCGTCACACAAATCAAACGGCCCGGCATGAAGCCGGGCCGTCGTTGTACGGATGTAAGCGCCGCTTAAACCGTTTGCGGCACTTCCGGTTTGGTCTTGTCCTTGCCCTTGCCACGGCGCGCGAACGCCCACACTTGCAGCAGGATCAGCAAGGCGCTGGCGGCGATGAACCACGCGCTGATCGGGCGTTGCACGAACACCATCAGATCCCCGCGCGACAGCAGCAGGGCACGGCGGAAATTCTCTTCCACCATGGGGCCCAGCACGAAGCCCAGCAGGATGGGCGCCACCGAGAATTCCAGCGTCATAAGAATCGCGCCGATCACGCCGAAGGCCAGCACTTCCCAAATCTGGAAGAGACTGTTTTGCGTGCTGAACACGCCCACTGCAATGAAGAACAGCGCGGACGGGAACAGATAGCGGTACGGCACTTGCAGCAACTTGACCCACACGCCGATCAGCGGCACGTTCAGCACCATCAGCAGCACGTTACCCACCCAGAAGCTGGCGATCAGGCCCCAGAAAATGTCCGGATGCTCGGTGATCAGCTGCGGACCCGGCTGGATGCCCTGGATCAGCAAGGCGCCCAGAATCAACGCCATCACCGCGTCGCCGGGAATGCCCAGGCTCATCGTGGGAATGAAGTCCACCTGCGTCTTCGAGTGCGACGACGCTTCCGGCGACGCCACGCCGGCGATCATGCCGGTGCCGAACTTTTCGGGCGTCTTCGAGATCTTGCGTTCCAGCGCATAGGCGACGAAGGTGGTGATGGTGGGACCCGTGCCCGGCATGGCGCCAAACAGCGTACCCACCGCCGTACCACGAACCATCGGCCAGAAAGCCGTCTTCAATTCCTGCTTGGACGGCCGCATGTCGCGAATGCGCAGCTTGGCGCCGCTACCGATGATGGTCATGCGATTGACGCTCATCAGGAAGTCGGCCACGCCGAACAGGCCCATCGAGATCGCTACCAGTTCCAGGCCGTCGGACAAGTCCAGCAGGCCGAACGAGAAGCGGATGGTACCGGTGTTCACATCCGTGCCGACCACGCCGCACATCAGGCCGAACAGCGTCATCGCCACGCCCTTCAGCGGCGAGCCGCGCGACATCGTCGCACCCGCCAGCAAGCCCAGCAGCATGATCGAGAAGATCTCGGTCGGGCCGAACTTGAAGGCCACTTCCACCAGCAAGGGCGACGCGAAGATCATGACGATGATGCCGACCGAGGCCGCGAAGAACGAACAGATCATCGTGATGCCCAGCGCGGTCCCTCCCTTGCCTTGTTTGGTCAGGGGGTAGCCGTCAAGGCAGGTGACCGCGTGCGGCGGGTGCGAAGGCAGGTTGAGCAGAATCGCGCCGATGGCGCCACCATATTGCGATCCGTAGAAGATACCGGCCAGCATCAGAATGGCGGGCACGGGCTGCATGACGTAGGTCAACGGCAACAGGATCGAGATCGCCGACAAGGCGCCCATGCCGGGCAACACGCCGATCAGGTTTCCGACCAGCACGCCAAAGAACGACCACATCAGGTTGTGCCACTGGAACGCAACGCCGAAGCCGTACCAAAGGTCCATCAAAGATTGAGAGATCATGGCGCTTCAACCCCAACGAAACAGCGGCAGCTGCAATTGCAGCGCCCACCAGAAAACGACGACCGCGATCGCGGACATGGCGATCGACAACAGAATTGCTTGCTTGATGGTGTTCTTGCGATCACCCAACGCCGAGATGAACACGATGGCGAAGGTGGCGGGCAGCAGGCCGCCGTAGTGGCCCAGCAGCAGGAACGCCAGGATCCCGAGCAGGATGCAGGCGCTGCCGCGCATGTCCGGCAAACCATGTGCGTGGCCGTCGCCCGGCGCGGGCGGCGTGGCATCGCCCGAGCGCGCGGATATCGCGATCAGCACACCGGTCAACGCCAGCAGGCCACCCAATGCGGCGGGGAAAAACCCGGGTCCCATGTGGCTCAGCGAACCGATGTGATAGTCGGTGCCGCCGTATATCGCCCCCAACCCGATCAGGACCATCAGCGCGCCGCCGTAGTAGTCCTTTCTGTTGATATTTTTTTGCACTTGCTTCCTCCTTCCGGTGCAGGACCGTGCCGGCCCTTGATGCGCCGCTCGACACGAGCCTCGCCCGGCCCTTTACAACGAACCGGAGCGCAGATTACGGAGGGAAGCTGCTAATTCGCTTTCTGTGCGCTGTCGCCTTCCTGAATTCGGGGGTTATCCCTGAGGAGCGGCAACGCGGGAAAGGGGGAAACAAGAAAAAAATTTGAAAGGCGGTAGCCAGCGGGTGGGGCAGGCAGGCGGCAGGCGGTAGGGCTTATTGCTCGCCTTTCAAGTCCATATCAAGCGGACGCGGGTACTGCGAAACCGTCGGCGCCAACGGTAGCCACAACACCGATGCCAGCCCGACGCCGCCCTGAGCGTTGCGCTCGCCGTCCCGCAGTTCGATGTCGCCATCGTTGCGGCGGGCATAGGCCCGCGCAATCGCCAGACCCAGCCCGGACCCCGATGACGCCACCGGCTTGTCCGTGCCGACCCGCTCAAATCGCGCAAAGGCGCGGCTGCGCAGCACCGGGTCCAGGCCCGGGCCGTTGTCCGACACCGAGACCTCGGCGCGGCTTTCCAGGCGGCTGACCGACACCGTGATGCGAGCGCCCGCGGGCGCGTAGTTGATGGCGTTGTGCACCAGGTTGGACAGCGCTTCATGCAGCTCGGCTTCGTTGCCCGACACCGGGGCGGACGTCTCCTGCCCTTCTTCGGAACCCGCCTGCACCCAGCCCAGGTCCTGCTGCTTTTCGTGCGCCAAGGGCAGGTATTGCAGCACCACTTCGCGCGACACGGCGTTCATGTCAAGCAGTTGGCGCGGCAGGGGTTCCGCCTGGTTGGCATGCGCCAGCGACAGCAGCTGCTCGGTCAAGCGTCGGGTGCGGCCCAGCTGGTCAACGATGGCGCGCAGCCCTTCGCGCGTGCGGGCGGGGTCGCGTTCACGAAGCGCGTATTGCGCCTGGGTCAACATGATGGCCAACGGCGTGCGCAGCTGATGCGAGGCATCGGCCAGAAAATGCGATTGTTCGTCCAGCACACGGCGGTATCGGGCGATGTGGTGATTGACGGCGTCGACCAGCGGCGCCACTTCGCTGGGTACACGAGAGGCGTCCAGCGGGGTCAGGTCATCGGGCCGCCGGTTGCGGATGTCGGCACGCAGGCGCCGCAGGGGCTTGAGCGCCCATGACACGCCCCACCACACCAGCACCACCACCAGCGCCAGCATGCGGGCGTCGCGCAAGATTTCCTGGCGACGCGCGTTGTTCTCGGCTTCGATCCGTTTGCCCGTGCTTTCGGCCACCACCACCATCACTTGCCGATGCAGGCCCTGGTAGTACAGGTCACGCACCACCGCCACGACCCGGACCGGATCGTTACGGTAGACGCCGTCGTAGAAAATAGGTTGCCCGTTAGAGCGGGGCCAGCTTGGAGGCCGCGGCATTTCCGGCATGCCCAACAGGGTCTTGCCCTGCTCGGTGGGCACGGGCGAGCCATCGGGCACCGGCGGGTCCATCTGTTCGATGCGGAAATACTTGCGCAGGCCCGCCCGGGATTCCAGCATGACTTGCGCGTACAGCGGCGTGGCCACTTGCAGATTGCCGTCGGGGGTGAATTCCAGGCTGCTTTCAAGCACGCGCGCAGGCTCGACCAGCGCGCTGTCATAGGCTTCGTTGGTGATCTCGGACAACGTGCGGTAGTCGTTCAGGCTGTCGATGACCAACAGCACCACCACGCCGGGCAGCAGCAAGATGATAAGCAGCGCGCGGATGCCCACACGCGGCAACCCGGGGATCCGCAGGCTCACTTAGGTTTCCGTGGACTCGCTGGCCACGCTTTCCAGCATGTAGCCCAAGCCGCGCACGGTGACGATACGGACGTCGCTGCCGGCCAGTTTCTTGCGCAGCCGGTGCAGCACGACCTCGATGGCGTCCGGATTGGCTTCGCTATCGTGCGTGAAGACCTTGCCGAATAGCTGGGATTTGTCCACGGGGTAGCCACTGCGGGTCAGCAATGCCGCCAGGGCGGCATGTTCGCGCGGGGTCAGGAACAGCAGGGAGCCGTCCAATGTGAACGCGCGGCTTTCACTGTCGTAGGACAGCGAGCCGCATTGCAGGCGGGGATGTTGGCGGCCGCGGCTGCGACGCACCAGGGCGGTCAGCCGCGCTTCCAGTTCTTCCAGGGCGAAGGGCTTGGTCAGGAAATCGTCCGCGCCAAGATTCAGCCCGCGCACCCGGTCTTGCAGCGCACCTTGGGCGGTAAGCAGCAAGACCGGCGTGCGGTCGTCGCGGTTGCGCATTTCGCGCAGGACGACCAGACCGTGCTTGTCGGGCAGGCGCAGGTCCATGACGATGGCGTCATATTCCGTGCCCGCCATGAAGGCTTCGGCGGTGCGGGCATCTGCCGCGTGGTCCGGCACAAACCCGCTTTGGGCCAGCGCGCGCATCAACCAGGACGCCATGTCCCGTTCGTCTTCAACCAACAATATGCGCATGACCGTCCGTTCCTTCGGGCAAATTCTCTGCTGCCCGCTGTCCGTGCACGCGTTGGCGCAGATAGCGGGTTTCGTGATGACGCCGAAAGAGGATCGCCGACAACTCGTTCAACGCCTGGGTATAGACGTCGCGCTTGAACTCGATGACAGCATCCAGGGGTACCCAATACTGGCTCCAGCGCCAGGCATCGAATTCCGGATGCTGCGTCGCGCGCAAGCACACATCGCTGTCACGTCCCACCAGGCGCAACAAGAACCAAATCTGTTTTTGTCCTTTATAGTGGCCACGCCACTCACGCCGGACGAAGTGATCGGGCACGTTATAACGTAACCAATCGCGTGTACGCCCCAAAATACGGACATGCTCGGGCTTCAAGCCCACCTCTTCATGGAGTTCGCGATACATGGCCTGCACCGGGCTTTCGCCATATTTGATGCCGCCCTGGGGGAACTGCCATGCATGTTCCCTGATACGCTTGCCCCAAAAGACCTCGTTTCGACTGTTGACGAGAATGATGCCGACATTGGGGCGGTAGCCTTCGCGGTCAAGCATGGGCCACCCCCACCGAATTCAATACAATTACAGTCGATTATACGTATCTGCTGCCACCTTTAAACATGCGCGCATCCAACTACCACATCAACACCCTCAAAGAAGCCCCTTCCGAAGCCGAAGTCGCCAGCCACCAGCTGATGACCCGGGCCGGGATGATCCGCAAGCTCGCGGGCGGCATCTACACTTACATGCCCCTCGGGCTGAAGATCATCCGCAAGGTCGAGGCGATCGTCCGGGAAGAAATGAACGCGTCGGGCGCCATCGAGCTGCTGATGCCGGTGGTGCAACCCGCCGAACTCTGGCAGGAATCGGGCCGCTGGGAGCAATACGGCGCCGAGCTGCTGCGCATCAAGGATCGGCACCAGCGCGATTTCGTGCTGCAGCCTACGTCCGAGGAAGTCATCACCGACATCGCGCGCAATGAAATTCACAGCTATCGCCAGCTGCCGCTGAATTTCTATCACATCCAGACCAAGTTCCGCGACGAACGCCGTCCGCGCTTCGGGCTGATGCGTGGCCGCGAATTCACGATGAAGGACGCCTATTCGTTTGATCGCGACGAAGCCGGCGCGCTCAAGAGCTACGACACCATGTACGCCGCGTACATGCGTATCTTCGGCCGCCTGGGCCTGCAATTCCGCGCCGTGGCTGCCGATACCGGCTCCATCGGCGGCACGCGCAGCCACGAATTCCAGGTCATTGCCGACACCGGTGAAGACCTGCTGGTCTACAACGCCGAAACCGACTACGCCGCCAACATCGAACTGGCCGAAGCCGTGTCGCTGTATCCCACCCGGGGTGCGGCCACGCAAGCCATGGCCGACGTGGCAACGCCGGGCGCGGCCAAGTGCGAAGACGTGGCCAAGCTGTTGGGGCTGCCGCTGGACAAGACGATCAAATCGATCGTGCTTGCCACCGACGGCGACAAGGGCCGCGTCGACATCTGGCTGCTGCTCTTGCGCGGCGACCACGAACTGAACGAAATCAAGGCGGGCAAGCTACCCGGCCTGGCGGGCTTCCGCTTTGCCACGGAAAGCGAAATCGTCGAGTACTTCGGCTGCAAGCCGGGCTACCTTGGCCCCGTCAAGACGGCCAAGCCGGTGCACGTGATCGCCGACCGCACGGTCGCCAACATGGCGGATTTCGTCTGCGGCGCCAATAAAGAAGATTTCCACATCCAGGGCGTGAACTGGGGTCGCGACCTGCCCGAGCCCGAACTGGTGGCCGACCTGCGCAACGTCGTCGCGGGCGACCCGTCGCCGGACGGCAAGGGCACGCTGTCCATCCAGCGCGGCATCGAAGTGGGCCATGTCTTCTATCTGGGCAAGAAGTACTCCGAAGCCTTGAAGGCCACCTTCCTGGACGAGACCGGCAAGCCGGCGGTGCTGGAAATGGGCTGCTACGGCATCGGCGTGACCCGCATCGTGGGTGCTGCCATCGAGCAAAACCATGACGCGCGCGGCATCATCTGGCCCCGCGCGATCGCGCCTTTTGAAGTGGTTATCTGCCCGGTGGGCTGGGGCAAAAGTGAAACGGTGCGTGACACCGCGCAGAAGCTCTATGAATCCCTGCTGGCGCGCGGCGTGGACGTCATTCTTGATGACCGCGATGCCCGCCCCGGCGTCATGTTCGCCGAGTGGGAATTGATCGGCGCACCGCTGCGTGTAACAGTTGGAGAACGCGGCTTGAACGATGGTGTGGTGGAATTGCAAGCGCGTCGGGAAACCGAAGCTGCCAAGATTCCGGTAGAGTCCGCGCTTGAAGCGGTGCTGACAAAACTCGACACCCTTTAAACCCTATAGTAGATACGGACTTTACCGCGTCCCGACCCGCTTCATTGCCTACCCGCACCGTGACCGATCCGAAGTCCAACGAATCCCTGCTGCAAGTCCGTGTCTATTACGAAGACACGGATGCGGGCGGGGTGGTTTTCTACGCCAACTACTTGAAATTCCTGGAGCGCGCCCGCACGGAGTGGCTGCGCGCCCTGGGAGTCAACCAGTCCGGGCTGGCCGTTAACGAACAACGCTTATTCGTTGTCCGCTCCTTGGACATGTCCTACCGGAAACCGGCCAAACTGGACGATTTGCTTACCATACGCAGCCGAATCACCAAACTCGGCCGCGCTTCGATACACTTCGCGCAGCGCGCGGAACGCGACGGGGAACTGCTTGCCGAAGGCAACATCCAAGTCTGCTGTGTCGACGCCATTCACATGCGGCCGGCAGAGTTGCCAGCCGCCGTTCGCGCAAAACTGGAATTCATTCAGGAATAACCATGCAAGTCACCAACGACATGTCGTTGCTTTCGCTGATTTCGCACGCCAGCGTGCCGGTCCAGCTGATCATGTTGATGCTGTTGGGCATTTCGATCATGTCCTGGACGTACATTTTCGCCAAGCGCCTTGCCATCAAGCGGGCCCATACCCAAACCCGCCGTTTTGAAGACGACTTCTGGTCGGGCGGCGACTTGTCCATGCTGCAACAGGCCGTGGCGTCGCGCCGCGACGAACAAGGCGCCCTGGCCCGCATCTTCGATGCCGGCATGACCGAATTCCTGAAAGCGCGCCGCGGCAATTCGGCCGGCGACGCCACCGCATTGCTGGACGGCCCGCGCCGCGCCATGCGCGCCGCCTACCAGCGCGAAATGGACGCGCTGGAATCGCACCTGAACTTCCTGGCCTCAGCCGGTTCGGTGTCGCCTTACATCGGCCTGTTGGGCACGGTCTGGGGCATCATGCACGCCTTCATCGGCCTGTCGAACATGCAGCAAGCCACGCTGGCTTCGGTGGCTCCCGGCATCGCCGAAGCGCTGATCGCTACCGCCATCGGCCTGTTTGCCGCCATTCCCGCCGTGGTCGCCTACAACCGCTTCACAAACGACATCGACCGCATCTCGATCCGTTTCGATAGCTTCGTCGACGAATTCCTGAACATTCTGCAACGGCAGGTGCGCTAATGCCCTCGGTAAGCTCACGCGGCAGGTCCGGCCGCCGCATGAAGGCCGACATCAACGTGGTGCCGTACATCGACGTGATGCTGGTGCTGCTGGTCATCTTCATGGTGACCGCTCCGCTGATCACGCCCGGGCTGATCCAGCTGCCTTCGGTTGGCGCGGCCTCGGATGTGCCGGTCAAGCCGCTGGAAGTGCAGATCTCTGAAGACGGCAAGATCGCGCTGCGCATGCGCGAGCCCGGCGCGACGATGCAAGACATCGCCCGCCCCGAGCTCGTGGCGCAGGTGCGTTCGCGTATTACCGCGGAAACGCCGGTGGTGATCGCCGCCGACGGCAAGGTGCCCTATGAGACGGTCGTCAAGGTGATGGACGAGCTACGCACCAACGGCATCACCCGCCTGGGCTTGCTGGTGGACCAGTCCGCCGCAGGCACGTCCCAGCCCGCATCCGCGAAAAAACGCTAACGCGCCGCCTTCCGCCGGCTTTGCCGGCATGCAACGCCCATGACGCCACCCATTATTCGACACCGCAGCGGCCCACCGGCCACCCCGCCCAACAACGACAACCGGAATGCGCTCATTCTGGCCGTGGCGGTGCACTTGCTGCTGCTCGTCGCCCTGATTTTTGGCGTGAACTGGCGCACGGAGGCCCCCGGCCCCGTCGAAGTCCAGCTCTGGGCCGACGGCAATTCGCCCGTCGCCCCGCCGCCCACGCCGCAACCCGAACAGCCCAAGCCGCAGCCTAAACCCGAGCCCAAGCCCGAGCCCGAAAAGGCGCCCGAGCCGCCGCCCCCTCCCCCGCCTCCCCCTCCTCCGAAGCCCGAGCCCGCGGCTCAGCCCAAGACCGAGGAAGTCGATCCCGAGATCGCCATCCAGGAAGCCAAGAAAAAGCGCGAGCAGGAAGAAAAGGCAAAGCAGGCCGCTGAGGCCAAGGAAAAGGCGCGCCTTGAAGAAGAGCGCAAGCAGGCAGAACTGAAAGAAAAGAAGCGCCTGGAGCAAGAACGCCAGGCGGCTGAGAAGGCCGCTGCCGAGAAGGCGGCCGCTGAAAAGGCCGCGGCAGACAAGGCTGCTGCCGAGAAAGCTGCTGAAAAGGCCGCTGCCGACAAGGCTGCCGCCGAGAAAAAGGCCAAGGAAGACACCGCCAAGAAGGCTGCCGCTGAAAAGGCTGCTGCCGACAAGGCTGCTGCCGAAAAGGCGGCCGCTGACAAAGCCGCTGCCGAAAAGGCCGCTGCCGAGAAAGCCGCCGCCGCCAAGAAGGCAGCTGCCGACAAGGCGCTCAAGGATGCATTCCGCAACGACGCGCTGGGCGCTGCCGGCATTCCCGGCGGCACGGCAGACCGCAACCAGGCGGGCGGCGGACGCGACAACGGCTACGCCGCCAAGGTCCGCGCCTGCATCCTTCCCGGCGTGGCTTACCAGCCCCCGCCGCGCAACGGCTCGGCCAATCCGACCGCACAATACCGGGTACAGTTAGGCACTGACGGGAAGGTTAACGGCGTGACCCTGACCGATTCTTCGGGCAACGCGGCATTCGACCGCGCGGTCGAAACCGGTATCCGCCGCTGCAACCCCTTCCCCAAGCCCTCCACGGGCGGCTACGACAAGTTCATTGACGTAGTGCACAAAATGTATGATTGACAGGAGATTGATGAATATGACTCCCGCTTATAGCCGACGAGGTTCCCTCCTCGCTCTCTGGCGATCGTATGGGCTCGGTTTGCTGATGCTTGCGCTGTGCCTGATGGCCGCCAAGCCCGCCCATGCGCAACTGCGTGTCGATATTTCCGGCACCGGCGCCACGCAATATCCGGTAGCGATCGCCGACTTTGCCGTTGACGACACCCACGGCCGCGCCCTGGCCGAAGTGATCCGCGCCGACCTGACCCGCACGGGCCAGTTCCGCCTGATCAACGCCGCGGGCTCCGGCTTGAATGTTGATTCCCCCATCGCTCATGACGACTGGCGCGGCAAAGGCGCCGACTTCCTGGCGTACGGCAGCATCACCCGTGGCGCCGATGGCCGCTACGACGTCCGCTACCGCCTGGCCGATACGGTCAAGAAAGGTCAGCTGGATGGCGTGGCATTTTCGGGCACGGAGCAGGAACTGCGCCGCGTCGCTCACCAGATCGCTGACCGCATCTACGAAAAGATCACCGGCGTTCGCGGCGTGTTCTCGACCCGCATCGCCTACGTGCTGAAGAAGGGTGCCACCTACGAACTGCAAGTGGCCGACGCCGACGGGCAAAACCCGCAAGTTGCGCTGCGCTCGCGCGAGCCCATCATTTCGCCCTCGTGGTCGCCCGACGGATCCAAGCTGGCCTACGTGAGCTTCGAGTCCGGCAAGCCCGTTGTTTACGTGCACACGCTGGCTACCAGCGCCCGCGTACCGGTTGCGAACTTCAAGGGCAACAACAGCGCACCCGCTTGGTCGCCCGACGGCTCCAAGCTGGCCGTGGCCCTGACGCGCGATGGTTTGTCGCAAATTTACATCGTTGGAGCGTCGGATGGCGCCAATCCCACGCGAGTTACGCGTTCTCCCGGGATTGACACTGAACCGACCTTTACGCCAGACGGTGCTTCCATTATCTTTACGAGTGACCGCAGCGGCGGGCCGCAAATCTATCAGACCGGCTCGACAGGTGGCGAAGCTCGCCGCCTCACGTTTAATGGTGGTTACAACATATCACCCCGAATTTCCCCCGATGGATCGACGCTGCTGTACGTTGCAAGACGCGACGGCGCGTTTCGAATCGCGTCGTTGAACCTGTCCTCAGGCTCCGAATCCTTGATCACTGATGGTCGTGACGATCAGTCGCCAAGTTTCGCGCCGAATGGCATGCAAGTCCTTTACGCCGCCATCCAAAATGGACGTAGCGTACTTGCGGGTGTTTCGAGCGATGGCCGCGTACGGCAGACGCTTTCGGTACTGAACGGGGAAATACGTGAACCGACTTGGGGCCCATTTACCCGATAACACGTGTGACTCTCTTTGCAAAGGAACTATCATGAAGTCGCGCATTGCCAAAAGCCTGACCATTGCCGCTCTGGCTGCCACTCTGGCAGCTTGCAGCTCCGTCCCTCTCGACGATAAAGCGGGTCAGGGCGGAGGCGCTGGCCAAGGATCTTCGGCCTCTGGCCAAATCCTTGATCCCTTTAACCCCCAAAGCATCCTGGCGCAACAGCGCTCGGTGTACTTTGATTTCGACAGCTACACCGTGTCGGACCAGTACCGCGGATTGGTCGAAACCCACGCCCGCTACCTGGCTTCGCACCAGCAGCAGAAGGTCAAGATCGAAGGCAACACCGACGAACGCGGCGGTGCTGAGTACAACCTGGCCCTGGGCCAGCGTCGTGCAGACGCCGTGCGTCGCATGATGACCCTGCTGGGCGTCAGCGACAACCAGATCGAAACCATCAGCTTCGGCAAAGAAAAGCCGAAGTCGACGGGTACGTCGGAAGCCGACTTTGCTGAAAACCGCCGCGCCGATATCAACTATCTGCGTTAAGCTTTTCGCTTAAGTCAAAGAGCCCTACCACGCGTCGGGACGGTCAGCCGGCCGTCCCGACGTTTGTTTTTATACCCGGGAATATTCATGCGCGATAAAGTTCTGTCCCTGCGTCCTCTGATTGTGGCCTCCGGCCTTGTGCTTGCGGCATTGGCGGCGCCCGCCCACGCTTTTTCCGACGATGAGGCCCGCAAGGCCATCCTGGATTTGCGCCAGCAGGTGCAGCAGCAGAACGAGCAAAGCCAACGGGCCAAGCTGCAACTGGCTGATCAGATTCAATCCCTGCAGCAAGAGGTCGCCCAACTGCGCGACCAGCTCGAATTGGTGTCGCGCCAGCAGCCCAGCGCCAAGCCGGGCGCCCCCAGCGGCACCAACCCGCCGGGCACCGCCGCCGGCGATCCGCAGGAACAAGCCGCCTATGACGGCGCCATGGACCTGTTCCGCAAGGGCCAATACAAAGAAGCCGCCGAATCGCTGGCCGCTTTCACGGCCCTGTACCCGAACAGCCAACTGGCCCCCAGCGCGCAGTTCTACCTGGGAAGCAGCCGCTACGGCATGAAAGACTTCAAGGGCGCCATCGAACAGTTGACCGCCATGGTCCAGAAGTCGCCCGACAACGCGCGCGCCCCTGACGCCTTGCTCATCATCGCGGGCGGTCAGATCGAACTGAACAACCGCGCGGGCGCCAAGGCCACCTTGCAACGCATCGTGCGCGACTACCCCAACGCCCAAGCCGCCAGCACGGCCAAGAGCCGCCTCCAACTGCTGCAGTAATGCCAAACGCCGCAAGCGCGGTCAGCGCCTATCGGCGCATCGTGCGCCGCCGCGCGGGGCTTATCGCCCTGCTGCTGGCGGCGATTTTCATTGCGCTGCTGATTGACTTCACCATCGGCCCGTCGGGCCTGCCATGGCGCGAGCTATGGCTGACCCTGACCACGCCCGCGTCGGCGGATGCGACGGTACGCGTCATTGTCTGGGACATACGCCTGCCCTCCGCGCTGATGGCCGCGCTGGTCGGCATGGCGCTGGGTTTGGCCGGGGCCGAAATGCAGACCATCTTGAACAACCCGCTGGCCAGCCCTTTCACGCTGGGCGTCTCGTCTGCCGCGGCGTTCGGCGCGTCGCTGGCCATCGTGTTGCAGCTTGGCGTGCCCGGCATTCCGGACGCCTGGCTGATCGCCGGCAACGCTTTTCTGTTTGCGATGTTTGCGGCTTTGTTGCTGGACGTCGTGGCGCGCTGGAGCGGCATGAACACCTCGGGGGTGGTGCTGTTCGGCATCGCCATGGTGTTCTCGTTCAACGCCCTGGTGTCGCTGGTGCAATTCCTGGCCAGCGCCGAGGCCCTGCAAAGCCTGGTCTTCTGGACCATGGGCAGCCTGTCCCGCTCCAACTGGACAACGGCCGGCGTGCTGGCCCTGGCCATCGCCGTGGCCATGCCCCTGGCAATGCGCCAGTCGTGGAAACTGACGGCGCTGCGGCTAGGTGAAGATCGCGCGGCCAGCTTTGGCGTGGACGTACGCCGCGTCCGGGTTGCCGCGCTGGCGCGTGTCAGCCTGCTGTCTGCGCTGGCGGTGGCATTCGTGGGCACCATTGGTTTCATCGGCCTGGTCGCGCCGCACATCGCACGCCGGCTGTTCGGCGAAGATCACCGCTTTTACCTGCCCGGCAGCGCGCTGGTGGGCGGGCTGATTCTGTCGCTGGCTTCCGTCGTTTCCAAAAACCTGATGCCAGGCGTCGTCGTGCCGGTTGGCATTGTGACGGCGCTGGTCGGCATTCCTTTTTTCGTGGCGGTCGTGTTGCGCCGACAACTGCCATGACGCGGCACGCTGCCCTGGACTTACACGATCTGAACGCGGGCTATGGCCGCGAGGACGTCCTGCATGGGCTGTCCATCCCGTCGCTGGTGGCGGGCGAAGTCACCGCCCTGCTCGGGCCGAACGGCAGCGGCAAGTCCACCCTGCTTAAAGCGCTGGCCGGCTTGGTTCGCACTCGCGGCGGCAGCGTCATGCTGGATGGCCAGGACATGACCCGCCTGGGCGTGGGCGAACGCGCCCGTCACATGGTGTATCTGCCGCAAAGCCTGCCGGCCGCCGTGCACCTGCGGGTGTTTGAATCGGTGCTGGTGGCGGCCAGGGCCAGCCGCGATGCCCTGGCGCCGCCGCTGCAATTGTCGGATATCGACCGCCTGCTGGCGCGGCTGGGCATAGCCCACCTTGCGCTGCATTACCTGGACGCGCTGTCGGGTGGGCAGAAGCAACTGGTGGGATTGGCGCAAGCGCTGATCCGCCAGCCGCGCGTTCTGCTGCTGGACGAGCCCCTGTCCGCGCTGGACCTGAATTACCAGTTTCACGTGATGCGGCTGCTCAAACAAGAAACCCAGGATCACGGGCTGATCAGCGTTATCGTGCTGCACGACCTGAACGTGGCTTTGCAGCACGCAGATCGCGCGGTGATGATCCAGCACGGACGACTGCACGCGCAAGGCGCGCCTGCCGACGTGATCACGCCCGAATCCCTGGCGGCGGTGTATGGCGTGCAAGGCCGTGTCGAAGCGTGTTCGCGCGGGCTACGCCAGGTGCTGATCGACGGGCTTAACGAACGCCCCCGTTAGCCCGCCGTGGACGCGTTCAGGCGCGCTCAGGCGCGTTGGGCCACATCGACCACCGGCGCGCCCGTCATGTCGGCGAGCTGCTTGGGCGTCAGGTTGAAGACGGCGTGCGGGTGGCCGGCGGCGGCCCAGAGGCTGTCGTAATTGAATAAATCCGCGTCCAGCAGCATGACCGGCTTGACGGCATGCCCGATGGGGCACACGCCGCCAATGGCGTAGCCCGTCATGTCGCGAACGAACTTGGCATCGGCCTTGGCCAACGCGCCGACCTGTTCGGCCACCTTCGCTTCGTCCACGCGATTAGCGCCGCTGGCGATGACCAGCACCGGCGCGTTGTCGGACGCGCGTCGGAAAATGATGGACTTGGCAATCTGCGCCACCTCGCAACCCAGGCCCTGCGCCGCCTCGGCCGACGTCCTGCCGGATTGCGGCAGGACCACCACCGGCTTGTCATGGCCGATTTCCAATAACAAGCGGGCAACACGCTGGGCGGATTCGGGCAACGCGGCAAGCGATTCGGGGGACATCGTGCGGACTCCATGAAAGACGGGCGGCAGCGCTGCGGACGCTGCCTTGTTCAATGCCGATGACGAGTTTATCAGCGGCGCCCCCGGGGCGTGCACGGGCGTTCCAGCGCGTAGCCGGACGTTGGCGCGGGACCTTGCCACGGCCCACGCTAGAATGCGGACCTGGCTTTTCCGTTTATGCCCCTCATGCGTTCCGAACCCGTTCTTCCGCTGCAAACCGCCTTGATCGGCGGCTACGCCATGTCCTACACCGAGTACGGCAGCGGCGTGCCGCTGGTGCTGGTGCACGGGTCGCTGTCCGACTGCCGCTACTGGAAGTCGCAAATGGCACCGCTGGGCAACTCGTTTCGCGTGCTGGCGGTATGTCTGCGCCGCTATTGGCCGGAAAGCTGGGACGGTGAAGGCGACGGCTTTTCGATTGAGCAACACGCCGCCGACGTGCTGGAATTTATCGACACCGTGGCGGGCGGCCCCGCCCATCTGGTGGGCCATTCGCGCGGCGGCCGCGTCGCGCTGGAAGCGGCATTGGCCATGCCCGACGCGGTGCGCAGCCTGACGCTGGCCGACCCCGGCTTGCCCCTGCCCGGCGGCGACGATGCGCGCGGCGGCTTTCGGCAACGCGCCTTGGCGCTGATCCGCCAAGGCGACGTCGAAGAAGGGCTGGCCCTGTTCGTGGACACCGTGACGGGGCCGAACACGTGGCAGCGCATGGTGCCGTGGTTCAAGGAGATGGTGCGCGACAACGTCGGCACGCTGTTTGGCCAGGCCGACGAAAGGCCGGAAGCGCTGACGCCACAGCAGATCGGCACCCTGAAGATGCCCACGCTGCTGATCGGTGGGGCGTTAAGCCCCGCCCCCTATCCGGCTGTCCTGGACGCCTTGTCCGAATGGCTGCCGCACGCGCACCGCGTAACGGTGGTGGGCTCGTCCCATGGCATGAACCTGGGCAACCCGCGCGTGTTCAACAACGCCATTCAGGAATTCATCGGCGGCTGAAAGCGGCAGCCGTTCGCGCCGGCCTGGTTTGGCCGGCGCAAAACCAACGCCCCGGGCGCGCGCCACGCCCCTGCGCGCGTCGCCCCGTCCGCGTCAGCGGCCGGCGCCCTGGGCCGCGATGATCTCCTGCGCTACCTGGCGCGGTGCTTCGGCGTAGTGCTTGAACTCCATCGTGTAGGTGGCTCGCCCCTGCGTCAGCGAACGCAATGACGTGGAATACCCAAACATCTCGGCCAGCGGGACCTCGGCGCGCACCACCTTGCCGCCCCCGCCCGCGATGTCTTCCATGCCCTGCACCATGCCGCGCCGCGAGGACAGATCGCCCATCACGTTGCCGGTGAAGTCCTCGGGCGTCTCCACCTCGACCTGCATCATGGGTTCCAGCAGCACCGGGTCCGCACGGCGCATGCCTTCCTTGAACGCCATCGAGCCCGCCATCTTGAACGCGTTCTCGTTCGAGTCCACGTCGTGGTACGACCCGAAGAACAGCGTTGCCTTGACGTCCACGACGGGGTAGCCCGCCAGCACGCCGGCATTGAGCGATTCGCGGATGCCCTTGTCGACTGCCGGGATGAATTCGCGCGGCACCACGCCGCCCTTGATGGCGTCGACAAACTCGTAGCCCTTGCCGGGTTCCTGCGGTTCAAGCTTCAACACCACGTGGCCGTACTGGCCGCGCCCGCCCGACTGCTTGACGAACTTGCCTTCGACTTCGTTGCAGGCCTTGCGGATGGTTTCGCGGTAAGCCACCTGCGGCTTGCCCACGGTGGCTTCCACGTTGAACTCGCGTTTCATGCGATCAACCAGAATTTCCAGGTGCAGTTCGCCCATGCCCGAAATGATGGTCTGGCCAGATTCTTCGTCGGTGCGCACGCGAAACGACGGGTCTTCCTGCGCCAGCCGGTTCAGGGCGATGCCCATCTTTTCCTGGTCGGCCTTGGTCTTGGGTTCCACCGCCTGCGAAATCACAGGTTCGGGAAAGACCATGCGTTCCAGCACGATGATGTGGGCCGGATCGCTAAGCGTGTCGCCCGTGGTCACGTCCTTGATGCCCACCGCCGCCGCGATGTCGCCGGCGTACACCTCGGTGATTTCGCGCCGCTCGTTGGCGTGCATCTGCAAGATGCGGCCCAGGCGTTCTTTCTTGCCCTTGATGGGGTTGTAGACCGAGTCGCCCGACTTCACCACGCCCGAATACACGCGGAAGAACACCAGTTGGCCGACGAACGGGTCCGTCATGATCTTGAAGGCCAGCGCCGAGAACGGCTCGTTATCAGCCGGATGGCGTTCAATTTCACGGTCGCGCTCGTCGTGCCCCTTGATGGCGGGCACATCCACCGGCGACGGCATGTAGTCGATCACGGCGTCCAGCATGGCCTGCACGCCCTTGTTCTTGAAGGCGCTGCCACAGAGCATGGGCACGATTTCGTTGGCGATGGTGCGCGCGCGCAGGCCCTGCTTGATTTCCTCTTCGGTCAGGGTCTCGCCGGACAGGTATTTTTCAAGCAGCGTCTCATTGGCCTCGGCCGCCTTCTCGACCATCTTGTCGTGCCACTTCTGCGCCTCGGCCTGCATGGCCTGCGGGATGTCTTCGTACTGGAACTTCACGCCCTGGCTGGCGTCGTCCCAGATGATGGCCTTCATCTTGACCAGGTCGATCACGCCTTCGAAGTGGTCTTCGGCGCCCACGGGCAGCTGGATCGGCACCGCATCGCCTTTCAAGCGTTCGGCGATCTGGCGTTGCACGCGCAGGAAATCCGCGCCCACGCGATCCATCTTGTTCACGAAGGCCAGGCGCGGCACCTTGTACTTGTTGGCCTGACGCCAGACCGTTTCCGACTGCGGCTGCACGCCGCCCACTGCGTCATAAACCATGACGGCGCCGTCCAGCACGCGCATGGACCGTTCCACCTCGATGGTGAAGTCCACGTGGCCCGGCGTGTCGATGATGTTGATGCGGTGTTCGGGATAATTGCCGGCCATGCCCTTCCAGAAGGCGGTGGTGGCAGCCGATGTGATGGTGATGCCGCGTTCCTGCTCTTGTTCCATCCAGTCCATCACGGCGGCGCCGTCATGGACTTCGCCGATTTTGTGCGTGATGCCGGTATAGAAGAGGATGCGCTCGGTGGTCGTCGTTTTGCCCGCATCGATATGGGCGCTGATGCCGATATTGCGGTAAAGCTCGATACGCGTCTTGCGGGTCATGGCCTCTTCCTTGCAGGGAACCACTGGGCAGTACGGCAAGCCCGACCGGGCGCTGCCGCGGCGGGCGCCATGCCGCGTTTCGTAGGGGTAATGCGTAACCGCGCCCGCGCTGATGCGTAAATATTACGCGCGGCGCGTCAACTTTCAAGCTTTGCCACTACGCGCGATAAGGATTCACGATTCGTCCGGGGACACCCGCTCATCGCGGCCCCGCCTTCGTTGCCTGCGTGCACAAAAAAAGCCCCTCGGGTAGTAGAGGGGCTTCGGCGCGCCGCGCAGGACGCGGCGGCGAGAAACAAGCGCGCGCTATCCGCAACGCGCTTACTTCTTTTCTTCCTTGACGCGGTACACCAGCACGGCGGTGGTGGCCAGCGACAGCACCTTGGCCGTGACACTGCCCAGCAGCAGGCGCGACAGGCCGCTACGGCCGTGGCTGCCAATGAAGATCAGGTCGCAACCGGCGTCGGTCGCCGCTTGCACGATGCCGTCGGCAACGTTGAAGTTGGAGACGGCGCGCGCCTCGGACTTGACGCCGGCGGTGTCGGCGCGGTCGGTGATCTGCTTGAGGTACTTGTCGGCTTGCTCGGCCGATGCCTTCTCGTAGTCTTCGTCGGTAATGGCGTACGCAGCGGCCATGCCGTCGAAACCGATGGTGGCAGCGAACGGCTGGGTCACGTACAGCGCGACGACTTCGGCGCCAACCGAACGGGCGAACGAAATGCCCGCGTTGGCGGCTTGGGCCGACAGCGGCGAACCGTCGGTGGGAATCAGGATCTTCTTGAACATCTTGCCTGCTCCTGTTTGAGAGGAATCTTTATGCTACTGGAAAAGGCGCCTGGTTCACATCAACGGAACCCGGCGACATTGATGCACGTCAAGATTGGGTTCAGCTGCCCAGCTGCTGCGCGGCGGCGTACAAGTTGGTGCAGCGCGTACCGGTGCGGCAGTAGGCCAGCACGGGACCGGGCAGCGTCTTGAGCAATTCGGCGAATCGGACCACGTCGGACACCGTCATGGCGCTGCCGACCACGGGCTGATATTCGATCTTCAGGCCGGCCGCTTCGGCGGCCTTGGAGACGTCGGCGGCCGTGGGCTGATCGGGGCCGCCTTCGAAATCGGGGCGGTTGATGATGACGCTTTTGTAGCCAGCGGCTGCGACATCGGCCATGTCGTCAGGGCCGAGCTGCGGCGCAACGGCAAAATTGTCGGTCAGGGGTTTGATGGGTGCGGACATGGCGGTTCCTTCAGATAGATAGCTGCCTATTATTGATTGTAGGAGCCGTTTTGAGCGAACAGTTTTTCCAATTGGGTCCAGATCCGGCGGTCGTCCGCGATGGACACCGAAAAGCGCAGCATCTTGGACGGCGCCTGGGACGGGGAAAACAGCGTGCCCGGCGCCAGCAGCATCCCCTGGTCAGCCGCTTCACGCGCCAGCACCTCGCTATCGCGGCCGCAATCGGCCCAGACGAACATGCCTGCGTTCGGTTCGTGCGGCACCGTCAGGCCCAGTTTCAAGAGCGTTTTCAGGCAGCGCTGGCGAGCCTCGTCCACGCGGGCGCGCACGCGCTCGATGTGGCGGCGGTATTGCCCTTCCATCAGCACCCGGTGGATCACGCGTTCACCCAGTTCCGGCGACGTCAGGCCGGCCAGCATTTTCAGGTCGGCCAGCTTTTGCAGGATGTCGGGGTTGGCGGCCACATAGCCGACGCGCAGGCTGGCCGCCAGCATCTTGGAATAGCCGCTGACCAGGATGACGCGGTTCAGCCGGTCCAGCACCGCCAGCTTCATCGCGCCGCCGGGATGCAGCTCACCGTAGGTGTCGTCTTCGACGATGACGAAATCGTGCCGTTCGGCGATGCGCAGGATGTCGTAGGCCACGCCGGCCGACAGCGTGTGGCCGGTGGGGTTGTGCACGGCGCTGTTGATGATGAACAGCTTGGGCTTGTGCTCGGCGGCAAGCTGTTCCAGCTGCGCGATGTCGGGGCCGTCCGGCCCGCGTGGCACGCCGATCAGGCGCGCGCCAAACGCCGCCAGGCGCCCAAAGATGACGAACCACGCGGGGTCTTCCACCAATACGGTGTCGCCCGGTTTGACGAAGTGCCGGGCGATCAGGTCCAGGCCGTGCGTGACGCCGTTCGTGGTCAGCAAATTCAGCTCGGGGTGCGCGGGCACGCCGTCATTCTGCAGCGACGCCGCGATCTGCTGGCGCAGCGGGGCGAACCCTTGCGGGTGCCCGTAGCTGACCAGATTCGCGCGCACCGATCGACCTACCGCGCGCACCGCGCCGGCCACCATGTCAGGGTCCAGCCAGTCAGCCGGCAGCAAACCGGCCCCGCCCGGCATGCCCAGCGAACTGGTTTCGCGGAACATGCTGCGCAATAACCAGGCGATGTCGATACGCGCGGGCGGCGCCAGCGACGTGGCCGGCGCTGCGGCCACCGCCGCCAGCGGGCCGCTGCGTGCGCGCACAAAGAAGCCCGCGCCGCGTCGCGACTGCACCAGCCCGCGTGCCACCAAGCGGTCATAGGCTTCCACCACGGTGAAGCGGCTGACGCCCGACTGCTCGGCCATTTTGCGGATGGAAGGCAAGCGCGTGCCCGGGCGCAAGCCCTGTTCATCGATACGGCGGGCCAGGCCATCGGCCAGTTGCGTGACCAACGAGGCGTCGGCCTGACGCACTGGCATCCAGGGCAGGGAAGAGGCAGGAGGGGGAGGCGGAGCAACTGTCATGGGATTTGGACCAGGCCAGTGATTAAAGTGATATGCAAAAGTGTACCGGTACTGTACCGATAACTATGCGTAGAGTGACAGCAATACGAACGGCCCGCAACCACGCTTCCGTTCCTTTCAGAATTTTTTTGGCAACCATCATGTCCCGATCCGCGCTTTACCCCTCGGCCCAGACGGCGCCCGCCGCGCCACCCCCTGTCTGGGAAGGCTATGGCTACGGGTTCCTGGGTGTACTGGTCTTTTCGTTGACGCTGCCCATGACGCGGCTGGCCGTCGCGGAACTGGCGCCGCTGCTGGTGGGCCTGGGGCGCGCGTTGGTGGCGGCCGTACCGGCAGTGGCCCTGCTGTGGATCACGCGTAGCCGACGGCCGACGCGGCAGGAATGGCCGGGCGTCATCCTGGCGGCGCTGGGCATAGTGGTGGGGTGGCCGCTGGCCTCGTCGCTGGCGATGCAGACCGTGCCGTCCGCACAGGGCGCGGTGTTCAATGGATTGCTGCCGCTGTCGACCGCCGCATTTGCCGCGCTGCGCAGTGGCGAGCGGCCGTCAGCCGCCTTCTGGGCGTGGGCCACAGCCGGCGCGGCCCTGGTCACGGTGTATGCGCTGCGCCAGGGCAACGGCACGTTGACCACCGGCTATCTGTGGCTACTGGTTGCCGTGGTGCTGGGCGGCATGGGTTACGCCGAAGGCGGCCGCGCGGCGCGTACGCTGGGCGGATCGCGCACCATCTGCTGGGCGCTGGCGATCAGCGCGCCGGTGGTAGCGGCGCCCGTGGGCTGGATGGCGGCGCAGGCCCACTGGCCCAGCGCGGCCGTGGTGTCCGCTTGCGCGTATCTGGCGTTCGGATCTATGTTTTTAGGGTTCTTCGCGTGGTATCGCGGCTTGGCCGTGGGCGGCATCGCCCGCGTGGGACAAGTCCAGTTGTTGCAACCGTTCCTGACTGTCGTGGCGGCCGCATTGTTGTTTGGTGAATCCGTGGAGGCGTCGACGTTCGTGTTCGCCGCCACCGTGATCGCCGTTATCGCCGGCGGACGCCGCGCCATCGTAAGGACCAAAAAATGACTCTGTTCCCAACCAACTGGGCGGACGTGCCCCTGGCTTCCGCGTCGCTGTTGGGGCCGCTGGCGCTGTTCGCGCTGGTCAGCTCGATAACGCCGGGGCCCAACAACGTGATGCTGGCCTCGTCGGGGCTGAACTTTGGATTCCGCCGCAGCCTGCCGCATTTGCTGGGCGTGAACCTGGGGTTCACTTTGATGATCTTCCTGGTGGGCGTGGGCCTGGGATCGGTGTTCCAACAGGTGCCCGCGCTGTACACGGTGCTGAAATATGCCGGCGCGGCCTACCTGCTGTACCTGGCCTGGAAGATCGCCAATTCCGGCGACATGGAAGATGGCGAAGCGCGCGGCAAACCGTTCACGTTCCTGCAAGCCGCCGCGTTCCAATGGGTCAACCCCAAGGCCTGGGTGATGGCGGTGGGCGTCGTGGCCACCTACACGCCTCAGAATGGATTCTTTGCCAACCTGGTCATCGCCACCGTGGTGTGCGGCGTGGTCAACCTGCCCAGCATCGGCGTGTGGGTGACCTTCGGCACGGCGCTGCGCCGCGTGCTGCACAAGCCCTGGGCCGTACGCGCGTTCAACGTCGGCATGGCGCTGCTGCTGGTGGCGTCCCTGTATCCGGTGGCACTGGATTTGATGCATTAAGCCGAGGCCGCCCCGACAGCAGGCGCGGCCAGGGATGGCGGCCGGCAGCCTCGGGCAGCCTCTCATTGACGGGCGCGACACGTCCAGGAGTATGCTGACGGCGGAACCCAGCCGGCCCGACAGGGTCATATCGTCCATGCCCGCCCTGCCCCGCTTTTCCCCCCGCCGATTGTTCATTGCCGCCGTGCTGGCCGCCGCCAGCGTGGTCGGCTGCTCGCAGCTGGATTCCTGGCAACGCCAGACGATCTTTTCACCGCA
This sequence comes from Achromobacter sp. B7, assembly GCF_003600685.1. NCBI lineage: Bacteria > Pseudomonadati > Pseudomonadota > Betaproteobacteria > Burkholderiales > Alcaligenaceae > Achromobacter > Achromobacter sp. B7. The sequence goes on along the minus strand of NZ_CP032084.1, from coordinate 672,077 downwards.
GTCCGAGCCCCAGACCTGGTGGCGCGAACCGGCCGCCGGCACCAAGGTCTACGACCTGGCGCTGGCCAACGGCGACAAGATTCGCACCTGGTATTGGCAAAGCCCCAGCGCGGGCGCGCCTACCGTGCTGTATCTGCACGGCGCGCGCTGGAACCTGAACGGCAGCGCCTTTCGCATCGATGGCTGGACCCGCATGGGCTATTCCGTGCTGGCCATCGACTATCGCGGCTTTGGCGCGTCCACCCCCCGCCTGCCGTCGGAAGAAAGCGCGTTGGAAGACGCCATGGCCGGCTTGAAAGAGCTGGCCCGTCTGCAACCCGATCCCGCCCGCCGCTTCGTCTACGGCCATAGCCTGGGCGGCGCCATCGCCATCGACTTGGCGGCGCGCCCCGAGCAACCTGACTTTGCGGGTCTGATCGTGGAATCCAGCTTCACCAGCATCGGCGCCATGTTGGGCACGTTGCGTTGGGGCAAGGTCCCGGGCGCGGGGCTGCTGGTCACGCAGCCCTTCGATTCCGTGCAAAAGCTGGCGCAGTTGCACACGCCGATGCTGTTCATGCACGGCACCGCCGACCGTGTCGTGCCGCACACCATGAGCGACGAACTCTTCGCCGCCGCGCGCAACGTGGCGCCCGAGTTAAAGCGCCTGGTCAAGATAGAAGGGGCTTCGCACTCAGGCGCCTTCCGCAGTGGCCCGCAATACGACGCGGCCGTCAAAACCTTCATGCAGGACGCGTCGCGCGCCTACTCCCGTAAATCGGGCTGACGCGCGCCGGGAAAACCCGCTATCGGGAAACTCCCATATAAAAATATCTACTAAATATATTTAACGGATATTAGACTTTCTCCTGTTCGCCGCTCCCCCTTGAAGCGACGGCATCTTCAGGAGAAGCCAGTTGAGTAACGTGCGTTGGCAGGGCGTATATCCTGCCGTAACCAGTAAGTTCCACGCCGACGAATCGCTGGATTTCGAAGCCATGCGCAAGCATTTCGGCTTCTTGATCGACAACGGGGTTCACGGTCTGGTCACCTGCGGCTCGCTGGGCGAAGCCAGCACCCTTACCCTGGAAGAAAAGCTCCAAGTCACGCGCTGCGCTGTCGAAGTCAGCGCGGGCCGCATTCCCGTGCTGGCCAACGTGTCCGAGACCAGCACCCGCGAAGCGGTGCGATTTATCAAGGCAGCAGTCGAACTCGGCGTGGACGGTTTCATGCTGATGCCTTCGCTGATCTACGTCGCCGACGCGCGCGAGGCGATGCAAAGCATCCGCACCATGGCCGAAGCCGCGCAAAAGCCCTGCATGATCTACAACAACCCGGTTGCTTACCGCGTGGATCTGAAGCCCGAGCACATGGTCGAGCTGGCCGACTGCCCCTGGCTGGTCGCCATCAAGGAAAGCAGCGACGACATCCGCCGCCTGACCGACCTGCGCAATGCGCTGGGCACGCGCTATCAGCTGTTCATCGGCGTGGACGACCTGTCGTTCGAGGCGCTGGCGCTGGGCGCAGACGGGCTGCTGGCCGGTTTGGTGACCGCATTCCCCCGCGAAACCGTGGCGCTGTATGACCTGATGAAAGCTGGCAAGTGGCAAGAGGCGTTGGCGCTGTATCAATGGTTCACGCCGCTGTTGCACCTGGACGTTTCCACCAAGCTGGTGCAGAACATCAAGCTGGCCGAAACGCTGGCCGGCGTCGGCAACGAGCATGTGCGCAAGCCGCGCCTGCCCCTGGTCGGCGCGGAACGCGAGCGCTGCACCGCCATCATCCAGGCCGCGATAGCCAAGCGCCCCAAAGCCTACCAGTCGACGTAAGCCACCCCACCCGCCCGCGGCACCATCCCCGGAAGGCCGCGCGGCGCGGTGTTCCGGGGCCGCCTCCACGCACGCTCATCGGACACCATGCAAAGCGACATCATCCTTCAGACCCGTGGCCTGACCAAGGAATTCCGCGGCTTCGTGGCAGTCAATAACGTCGACCTGAACGTGCGGCGCGGCGCCATCCATGCGCTGATCGGCCCGAATGGGGCGGGCAAGACCACGTTTTTCAACTTGCTGACCAAGTTCCACATCCCCACGCGCGGCGAAATCCTGTACGACGGCGTCGACATCACGGCAGAGCGCCCCGCCCAGACCGCGCGCCGGGGCATCGTCCGATCGTTCCAGATATCGGCCGTATTTCCGCAACTGTCGGTGCGCGAGAACGTGCGCGTTGCCTTGCAGCGCAAGCTGGGCGTGGACTACTGCTTCTGGCGGTCGGAACGCACGCTGGAAAGCCTGCACCACCGCGTCGAGGAACTGCTGGACCAGGTCGGCCTGCGCACGCATCTGGAGGTGCCCGCGGGCGACTTGCCGTATGGCCGCAAGCGCACCCTGGAAATCGCCACCACGCTCGCGCTTGAACCCGAGCTGCTGCTGCTGGACGAACCCACGCAAGGCATGGGCCACGAAGACGTGGACCGCATCAAGCACCTGATCAAGCAGGTATCCGCGGGACGCACCATCCTGATGGTCGAACACAACATGAAAGTGGTGGCGGACATCTCCGACACCATCACCGTCTTGCAACGGGGCGAGATCCTGGCGGAAGGCCCCTACGCCACCGTATCGATGAACCCGGCGGTGCGCGAGGCCTACATGGGAGCCGACGATGAATAACGCCCACGCCGGCGGGTCCGGCAACCTGCTTGAAATCCGCAACCTGCACGCCTGGTATGGCGAATCGCACATCCTGCATGGCATCGACCTGGACGTGAAGCCCGGCGAATGCGTAACGCTGCTGGGCCGCAACGGCGCGGGCCGCAGCTCGACGCTGAAAGCCATCCTTGGCCTGGTGGGCCGCCGCAGCGGCTCGATCAAGGTGCAGGGCCAGGAAACGGTGGGCATGCCCACTCACAAGATCGCGCGCCGGGGCATCGGTTATTGCCCTGAAGAGCGCGGCATCTACGCGTCACTGACCGCGGAGGAAAACCTCATGTTGCTGCCCTCGGTGGGGCCGGACGGCATGTCGGTGGAAGAGATCTACACGATGTTCCCCAACCTGAAAGAGCGTGCGCAAAGCCCCGGCACGCGGCTGTCAGGCGGCGAACAGCAGATGCTGGCGATGGCGCGCATCCTGCGCTCCGGTGCTCGCCTGCTGTTGCTGGACGAAATCACCGAAGGACTGGCGCCTGTGATCGTGCAGTCGCTGGGCCGCGTGATCCGGCAATTGAAAGAGCGCGGCTACACCACCGTGCTGGTCGAACAGAATTTCCGCTTCGCCCAGCACCTGGCCGACCGCCATTACGTCATCGAACATGGCCAGGTGGTTGCCGTGATCGACCGTGCCGACGTCCAGCAATCGCAGGACAAGCTGAACACCTTGCTGGGCATTTGAAGTTTTGCCGTATTGGTTTTTCCGTATTCCTTCCGACCGCAGTGCCCCTTCCTACACGGAGCGTAGTCAGATGAAATTGAACCGAATTGCAGCAGCGTTGCTAACCCTGGGTGTCGCCGGCGCCGCCCACGCGCAGGCAAAGATCAGCGACGACGTCGTCAAGGTGGGTGTGCTGACCGACCTGTCCGGCGTGTATTCCGACCTGGCCGGTAACGGCTCGGTGATCGCCGCGCGCCTGGCCGCCGAAGAGATGGGCAACAAGGTGCTGGGCAAACCGGTGGAAGTGGTGGCGGCAGACCACCAGAACAAGCCCGACGTCGCCGCCAACTTGGCGCGCGAGTGGTTTGACCAGGGCAAGGTCGACATGATCACCGACTTTCCCACCGCATCCACCGCGCTGGCCGTGATGGAAATCGCCAAGCAGAAAAACCGCGTGACGATGCCCTCGGCGGGCCTGTCCACCGCCATCCTGGGCGAAAAATGTTCGCCGCTGAATGCGCAATGGACCACCAACACGTACGCGCTTGCCGCCGGCACCGCGCGCGCGCTGGTGCAAGAAGGCAAGAAGACCTGGTACTTCATCACGGCCGATTACACGTTTGGCCATTCGCTGGAAAAGGACGCAACGGAAGTCATCAAGGAAAACGGCGGAACGGTCGTGGGCGTGTCGCGCCACCCCTTCCCCGGCAACGACTTTTCATCGTTCCTGCTCAAAGCCCAGGCATCGAAGGCCGACGTGATCGCGCTGGCCAACGCGGGCAACGACACGGTCAACGCCGTCAAGCAAGCGAACGAATTCGGCATCAACAAGAAGCAGATCGTGGCGCCGTTGCTGACGTATATCTCGGACGTGCACAGCATGGGCCTGCCCAAGGCGCAGGGCATGTACCTGACCGAAGCGTTCTACTGGGACTATGACGACGCCTCGCGCGCATGGGCCAAGAAGTTCTTCGAAAAAGCCAAGAAGATGCCGACCGCCTCGCAGGCCGGTGTGTATTCCGCCACGCTGTCCTACCTGAAGGCGATCGAAGCCGCCGGCACCGATGACGCGCCCGCCGTGATGGCCAAGCTGCGCGAGATGACCATCAACGACGCCGTGATCCGCAACGGCCATCTGCGCGCGGACGGCGCACTGGTGCACGACATGCTGCTCTTGCAGGTGAAAACGCCCGCGCAGTCCAAGGCCCCGTGGGACTACTACAACGTGAAGTCGGTACTCAAGGGCGAGGACGTGTTCCCCAAGCCCCAGGCCGCCTGCCCGCTGAACAAGTCCTAAGCCCGCGCCATGTTCGACATCTCGCTCCCCGCCCTGTTGGCCCAGTTGCTGGTCGGGCTGATCAACGGCTGCTTCTACGCCATTCTCAGCATGGGGCTAGCCATCATTTTCGGCCTGCTCAACATCGTCAACTTCACGCACGGCGCGCAGTTCATGATGGCGGCGTTCCTGGCGTGGATCGGCTTCACGCAGCTGCCGCAATTGCTGGGCCCCGGCGTGCAGGTCAACTTCTGGGCCGCGCTGATCCTGGCGCCCCTGGTGGTGGGCGCGGTGGGCGTCCTGATCGAAAAGACACTGCTCAAGCGGCTGTACCACCTGGACCACCTGTATGGGCTGCTGCTGACCTTCGGTATCGCGCTGATGATGGAAGGGGGCTTCCGTTACTTCTACGGCATTTCCGGAGTGGGCTATGAGCCGCCCGAGATCCTGCAAGGCGGCTTCGACCTGGGCTTCATGTTCTTGCCGGCGTACCGAGGTTTTGTGGTGGTGGCGTCGCTGACGCTGTGCATCGCGACCTGGTACCTGTTCGAGCGCACCCGCCTTGGCGCCATGCTGCGCGCCGGCACCGAGAACCCGAAGCTGCTACAGGCGTTCGGCGTCAATGTTCCGGTGATGATCACGCTGACGTACGGCTTCGGCGTGGCGCTGGCCGGCGTGGCGGGCGTGCTGGCCGCGCCCGTCATGCAGATCAACCCGTTGATGGGGTCCAACCTGCTGAACATCGTGTTCGCCGTGGTGGTGATCGGGGGGCTGGGTTCCATCATGGGCGCCATCGTCACCGGCCTGGCGCTCGGGCTGCTGGAAGGGCTGACCAAGGTGTTCTATCCCGAAGCGTCCACCGTTGTCGTGTTCATCGTGATGGCCGTCGTGCTGTTGATGCGCCCCGCTGGCTTGTTCGGCAAGGAGAAATAAGGTGTCGCGCATTCCGTTTTCCATTCGCATCCTGGCCTTGCTGCTGGTGCCCGCGCTGCTGGTGCCGTTCTTCCCCCAGGTCGTGTACCCGGTGTTCGTCATGAAGGTGTTGTGCTTTGCGCTGTTTGCGCTGGCCTTCAATCTGCTGACCGGGTTTACCGGCCTGGTGTCTTTCGGCCACGCCGCGTTTTTTGGCTGGGCCGGCTACGCGGCGGGGGAAATGATGATCCTGTTCGGCGCACGCGGCCTGCCGCCCGAGCTTGCCATTGTGTGCGGCGTGGCCATGGCGGCCGCCATCGGGTATGCGATAGGCTGGCTGGCCATCCGCCGCACCGGCATCTATTTCGCGATGATCACGCTGGCGCTGTCGCAGGTGGCGTACTTCATGGCGGTGCAGGTCGGCTGGACGCGCGGCGAGGACGGCATGCAGGGCATTCCGCGCGGCACGTTCCTGGGGCTGGTCGACCTGAGCGTAGACACCAACATGTATTACTTCGCGCTGGGCGTGTTCGTGCTGGGCTTTCTGTTCGTCTACCGGGTGATTCATTCGCCCTTCGGGCAGGTGCTCAAGACCATTCGGGACAACGCGCCGCGCGCCATTTCGCTAGGTTACGATACGGATCGGTGCAAGCTGCTGGCCTTCGTGCTGTCCGCGTCGGTTGCCGGCCTGGCCGGCTCCCTGAAGGCGCTGGTGCTGCAATTGGTGGCCCTGAACGACGTGTCGCTGGCCACCTCCACCGAAGTACTGCTGATGACGCTGCTGGGCGGCATCGGCACGGTGTGGGGCCCTGTCGTGGGCGCTACGCTGGTGGTCAGCCTGCAGAACTATCTTGCCACCCTGGGCGATGTTGTCACCATCGTCATCGGGCTGATTTTCGTGTTGTGCGTGTCGTTCTTCCGACGCGGGTTCGTCGGCGAATGGCTGGCGTACACGCAGTGGCGCAAAACGAAGGAAAACAATAATTGATGGCAGGAGCAGAACCCAAACGGCGCGCCGCGGACGTCGCCTACGACCAGATCGAAAGCATGATCGCCACGTTGCAATTGCAGCCTGGCAGCGCGGTCGTGGAAGCGGAACTTGTCGAGAAAACCGGCTTGGGGCGCACGCCCCTGCGCGAAGCATTGCTGCGCATGGTGGCGGCTGGCCTGATCCGCCAGGAGCCCCGGCGCGGCTTGCGCGTATCGATGATCCAGCTGGCCGACCACATGGATCTGATCCAGACGCGCCGCGCGCTGGAACAATTGATCGCCGCCAGCGCCGCCCGCCGCGCCACGCCCGCGCAGCGCACCCAGATCGTGGAATGCGCCGCGCAGATGATTCGCGCCTCGGAAGGCGGCAACCTTGACGACTACATGCACGCAGACCAATTGCTGGACCACGTCTGTCATCTGGCTTGCCGTAATGTGTCTGCCGTAAATGCGGTCGAACCGCTGATCATCCAGTGCCGGCGCTTTTGGTACGCCTATCAGCACGAAGGCGACATCGCGGAAGGCGCGCGCCGCCACATGCTGATGGCGCAAGGCATTGCCACCGGCAACGAAGCCGACGCCATCAAGGGCGCCGATTCGTTGATGGACTACCTGGAAATGTTTACGCGCAAGGTGATTGACGCGTAACGGCGGCAGCCCCCGCCGGCGCCACGGCCGGAGCGATACCGGCAGCGTCGGCCGGCGCGGCTTGCGCCTTGCCGCGTCCCAGCCATGCCATGACGCGCGGACGGGACCGGTCATAGGCCAAGTTGTACAGAAATGCGTAGGGCAGATAGAACAGCACCAACGCGATATCCAGCACAAAGGCTTCCCAAAGGCTGATGTCCAGCCACCAGGCCGCCAACGGAATCACGATCAGGATCAGGCCCAGCTCAAATCCAAACGCGTGCACCACGCGCATGCGCATGTTGCGCACGAAGCCGAGGCGGTTTTGCAGGCGGTCGAAGCCGGCGTTGTAGATCATGTTCCAGACCAGCGCGATCCAGGCGATGACGGCGGTGAGCACGCCCATTTCGAACAGCGATTTGCCCATGGCCCAGGCAGCGGCCGGCGCGCACAGGCCGATGGCCAGGATTTCAAACAGGAAGGCGTGAAAAAAACGCTCTTTGAGCGTTTTGGTGACTTGCGTTTTTTGGGTAGGGGTGTGAGTGGCTTGCATGACCCGCCTGCGGTCGGTTTGTCAGAATGGAAGCGATTTTCCACGACATTTCCGTTACGATAAAGATACTATCCATCGGAATTCCCGATAATCCATGCGCCACTCTCTTGAATCCCTGGCCGCGTTCGCCCAGGTTGCCTCTGAAGGCTCGTTCTCGGCCGCTGCCCGGAAACTGGGCAAGAGCCAGTCCACCATCAGCGAAACCATCGCCAACCTGGAAGTAGACCTTAACGTCACGCTGTTCAACCGCAGCCAGCGGCAACCCGCCCTGACCGAAGCAGGCCAGGTACTGCTGGGCCAGGCCTTGCAGGTGCTGGCCGCGAACGATCGCTTCAACCGCAGCGCCAATCAGTTGGCCGACGGGCTTGAGCCCCGGCTGACCGTGGTGCTGTCGGACACGTTCCAGTCCAAGACCTTTGAGAACATGCTCAGCCAGATCGACCAGCGCTACCCCGCGCTGCGCTTCGAATGCCTGATTGCGGAGTATGAAGACGTGGTGGCGTTGGTGCAGCAAGGCCGCGCGCACCTGGGCCTGATGGCGGCGCAAGACGACTACCCCCCGGACGTGGCGCATGCGACGCTGCCGGAACGATCCGAAATCGTGCTGTGCGTGGGTCGCGGGCACCCGCTAGCAGACCGTCCCGCCGTCAGCAACGACGAGCTCAAGACGCACCGCGAATTGCGGCTCAGCACTTACGAACTGGACGACAAGGACACGGCGCCGCCCCACGCAACGTGGTCCGCGCCCGGCTATCTGATGCTGCTGGAAATGGCCAGCCTGGGGTTCGGCTGGACCGAGCTGCCTCGCTGGATGATTCAGCGTTTTGGCCGCGACCAATTGGTGGAACTGACGGTGCCCGGCTGGCCGCGCCACATACGCGTCGACGCCGTGTGGTCTACCCGCCGCGCGCTGGGGCCGGCGGGGGCATGGTTGCTGGAAAGCCTGACCCGGGCAGACAACACGCCGGCATGATGCCCGCGCGGCGTAGCGATCAGTGCGTGGGCAGACGTGAAATGCGCACGCCGTTGGCGTTCATCCAATCACCCAGTTTGGGGCTGGCCAACACGTCGAATTCAGCGCGCCGTTGTCGCGACATGGCACTGCCCTCTTGGCTATTCATCGCGGGATGGCACATCAGCAGATCCCCATCGCGCGCATTGAACAGCCAGTTCTGCAGCAGGCCGGCATAGCGCCGCTTGCCGCCGTCGAATCCATACACGCCCAGCAGCCGGCGATTGGTGCGCAGGCCGTCGCGGCTTGCCTGACGCGCCAGCGCTGCCGCCCCCAACGCGCCGATGATGCGCGCCTTGATCGCTTCCTTCATGGGGATGCCGCTAAGCATGCCCGGCGCCGTCTGGCGCAGCCACGGGCGTCGTTCGCCAAAGCGCCGCTTCAGTTGCGCCAACACTTGATCGCGCACGCCCGGCAGCTGGTGCACGTGTTGATGGCCGTCGATATAGTCGGGCGCGCGCCCCAGGGCGGCTTCAAAGGCGTCGAACTGGCGATTCAATTGCGTTTGCACCCAGGCCGCGTCCAGTCGCCCTGTGTACGCGCTGATGATGAGCTTGCTCAAGGACGGCATCGGTTCGGCATCCGCGCCCAGCGACTCGGACAGGTTCACATGCAAGCCGATATCCACGTTGCGCGCGCCAAGCCGGCGAGCGTTGGCGGCAAACGTCGGGCCAAGCGACAAGCAGCTGACAGCGCTGATGCGCCCCATGTCGGCCAACGCAATCATGCCTTCATCGATGTCGGCATTCATGCCAAAATCGTCGCCGCAGACTATGACTCGTTTGCTCATTGCATTTCCTCGCAGTTCCATTCCACTTGGGCACTCATGCGCGCCTTGCTTCGTCAGATCAGCCTGTTTGTCGCCGTCGGATGCGCGGCTGCCGCCACCCATTGGGCGGTGGCTGTCGGCTGCGTCGAAGCCTTCGCCCTGCCCCCGCTGGCCGCCAACCTGATCGGCTGGCTGGTCGCCTTCGTCGTATCTTTTGCCGGCCACTATCGGCTTACGTTCAGACATGCCCAAATACCCTGGACCATAGCGATCCGCCGTTTCTTTTTCATTTCAGCGGCGGGCTTTTTCATCAACGAATCGGCCTACGCGCTGCTGCTGCACACCACCAGCATCCGCTACGACGTGTTGCTGGCATTGATCTTGATCGGGCTGGCGTTCGCCACATTCATCGCGAGCCGTCTGTGGGCGTTTCGCAAGCCCACCGCGTAATGGTTGCGATGCAATGCAAGGCATTGGCGGGTGCCCGCGCGCTGCGCGGCGGCGCAAGAATCAGAGGGGCCGCGCGCCGCTGTCGGCGGGCCGCCCTTGGCGGCGGCGCACCACGTACAGCGGCCGGCCTTTGACTTCGTCAAAGATGCGGGCAACGTATTCGCCCACCACACCCAACGAAATCAGATTCACGCCGGCAAAGAACAGCACGGCGGTGACGATGGTGGTCCAGCCAGACACGGGATTGCCCGACAGCAGATAATCGCCCACCAGATAAGCGGCGTAAGACATCGCCACCAACGCGAAAGCCACGCCAACCAGGCTGACCAAACGCAGCGGCCAGGTCGTGAAGGCGGTCAAACCATCCAAGGCCAGACGGAACAGGCGCAGCCCGCTGAAGCGGCTATTGCCATGCATGCGTTCGTCCGGCGTGTAGGGCAACGCTTCGCCCTTGAAACCGACCCAGGCGTACAAACCCTTCATGAAGCGCGTGCGCTCGGGCAATGCGTTCAGCGCATCGACCACGCCACGGTCCATCAGGCGGAAGTCGCCTGCATGCGCCGGCACATCCACGCCGCGCGCGCTGCTCAGCAGCTTGTAGAACCACCGTGCGCCAGATCGCTTCAACCACGACTCGTCTTGACGCGTTTCGCGCACGGCATAAACCATTTCGGCGCCTGCCGCCCAGCGTGCCAGCATCTGTTCGATCAACGCCGGCGGGTGTTGCAGGTCGGCGTCCAGGCAGATCACCGCGTCGCCGGTGGCCGCTTCCAGCCCTGCGCTAAGCGCGGCTTCCTTGCCGAAATTGCGGGATAGCTGGACGTAGCGAAAACCCTCGTGCTGAGTCCATTCGCCCATCAATGATTCCGTGCCGTCCGTGCTGCCATCGTCGGCCACGATGATTTCCCAGCGCGTGCACAGCGCCTGCAAACGGCTGCGCAACAGCGGCAACAAGACGCGCAGGTTTTCGGCTTCGTTCAGGCACGGGATGACGCACGTCACGCAGGCGTCGTAAGGCACCACGGCAGCCTTGCCGGACCAAAGCGCTTCCAGAGGATACGTTTTGGCCAGCACTTGCGAAGGAATCGGATCGGGCCGGTATTGGATGTGCATAAGACGAAAGGTCTGGGAATACGGGAATGCTATGACCGGCAGTATGCGTAGCGTCTCGTCGAATTTTCATGAAATGCCCGCAACACGGCGCCGAGGCAGGAACGCCCCCGCAGTTCCCTCTTCCGTCACTTCGCGCGCACCGGTTTTTTGACCAACCGGTCTTTATCCGACCCCTATTTCCTGACCCCATTGAACCGACGTTTCTTCCCGCATCGGTAAAATGCGCGGCTGTTTTGTCCCTACAGGTAGTCATGCAATACCGAGTCCGCCCTATGCTGGCCAGCGACGTGGACGGCATCTTGGATGCCCAGACCCTGGCCTACCCCGACTTCCTGCTTGAAAGCGCGGAGTTCTTCTTAAACCGCTTGCAGCTTGCGCCTGATCATTGCTGGGTGGCGTCCGCGCCTGACAGCAGCACCCTGCTGGGCTACCTGGTTTCGTATCCCTGGGATGCCGGGCTGCCCCCGGCGCTGGGCGTGGCGTTGACGGCATTGCCTTCGCCGGCCAAACACTGGTTCGTGCACGACTGCGCCGTGGTCCCGCGTGCGCAAGGGCATGGCGTGGCCCAGTCCCTGCTGCAAACGGGCGCTGCGCGCGCAATGCAAAGCGGCTTGCGTCGCGCCAGTCTGGTTTCATTGCAGTCCGCGGTGGGCTATTGGCTGCGCCACGGCTATCGGCCCGTGTCCGCCATGGACGGCATGCGCGATCTGGCCGACAAGTTGGCGGGCTACGGCCCCGACGCCCGCTACATGACGCGCGACTTCCCGCTGTAGCCACTTGCTGTAGCCCCTTATTTGCGAAGGCCTTGCACGACTGGCCCCGCGAGTTGCCGCTTTCCTATACATCGCCAATTCGCGGTCGTAATATAGGGCCGCAATCCCGAACGATGTGGCGGCAACGGTTCCGATAGTCCGACTTGCTGCGCCCTGCCGGGGCGCGAAGGTTCTTATGATTTCCCTTTCGCCCGTTCAATCTTTGCTTGCCTGCTGCCTGGTGCTGGTCATCGGCCGCGTGCTTACCACCCGTATCGGCATCCTGCGCCGATACAGCATCCCCGACCCTATTGTTGGCGGCCTGTTGTTCGCGATCCTGGCGTATGCGCTGGCGAACTGGGGCGGCGTCTCGGTCTCGCTGGAAACCAGCATCCGGCCCACGCTGCTGCTGCTGTTCTTCGGCTCTATCGGGCTGACCGCCAATCTGAAACTGCTGGCCAAGGGCGGCCCCCGGCTGATCGCGTTCCTGTTGGCGCTGATTCCCTTCTTGATTCTGCAAAACGCCGTCGGGCTGGGCATGGCCTGGCTGCTTGATATGCACCCGCTGATGGGCCTGCTGGGCGGCACGATCACGCTGGTGGGCGGGCACGGAACCGGCGCGGCCTATGCCACGCGCTTTGCCGACTTCAACAACATCCAGGACGTCATGGCGTTGGCCATGACATCCGCCACCTTGGGCCTGGTGCTGGGCGGCGTGGTCGGCGGCCCCGTCGCGGAATGGCTCATGCGCCGGCACAAACTGCAAGGCAGTCTGGACCACAAGGCCGGCGACGGCCAGGTCGCGCCCGACCTTGCCGAACCCGCCGAACCGCCCACCGCCGGTTCGTTCATTGTGTCGATGACCGCCGCCTTCGTCTGCCTGGTCGTCGGCGGCTACCTGGCCATGCTGGTCGAGGGCGCGCCCGTGAGCCTGCCCAACTTCTTGTGGTGCCTGGCCACCGGTGTGCTGATCCGCAACGGCGGCGCGCGCCTGGGGCTGAAGCTGGACGACCGGGCCACCGAAATCATCGGAACGATTTCCTTGTCGCTGTTCCTGGGCATGACGATGATGACGCTGGACCTGTCCAGCGTGGCCCGCCTGGCCGGCCCGCTGGCCTTGATGCTGGTCGTGCAAACCCTGTTCTGCGCGCTGTACGCTGCCTGGGTGGTGTTCCGGTTGCTCAAGCGCGACTACGAGGCGGCCATCATGTCGGCGGCGTTCTGCGGCTTTGGCCTGGGCGCCACCGCCACCGCCATCGCCAACATGCAGGCCCTGACGCGCCGTCACGGACCCGCGCCGGAAGCCTTCATCGTGGTGCCGGTCACCGGCGCGTTCCTGGTCGACATCCTGAACGTGATCGTGCTGACGTCGCTGATCTCCTTGCCCTTCGTAGGGGGGATGTGACCATGTTCAAACGCCTGGTATTGATCGCGTTCTGCCTGCTGCTGGCCGCCTGCGGCCGCGCGCCCGACGCCGACGCGCTGCGCACGGACGTCGACACCGCCCTGGCCACCACGTACGGCCAGGGCCTGTTCCGCATCACCGATCTCAAGCGCAGGGGTTCAGCCAGCGACAGCACGGCCCCCGCCGGTGAAAGCCGACGCGTGGTGTATTACGACGTCGAATTGACCTTGGGCCGGGATATGACCCTGGGTGCCTGGGACCAGCCCGGCGCGGCCTCGCTGGTGACATTGCTGGGCGCGGGCCCGCGCAGCATCATCGGCGTGAAGTCCGGCGGCAACCAGGCGGGGGACCGCATCGTCGCGCACGCCAGCGCTATCTACCGTAAAGAAGGCGATACCTGGAAGCTCATTACGCCCGCCGGTTTCAAAGCCGCCGAGGCGCCGTCGCTGGATACGGGCGCGCCCCCGCCCGTTACGCGGCAGTTGCTGGACACGCTCGACCAGATCACCCATTCCGTGGCCTACAGCGCATCGAGCACCGCGCAGAACGTGGTGCAGCAAGAGCTGGAACGCTCGGTGGCGCGCATCAACGGCCGGCTGGCGCGGTTGCAACAAGGCTATCCGCTGGCGGGTGGGCCAGACCGCGGCGAATATGTGGCGTTTGCCCGCGCGCTGAGCGCCGTGGCGCGCGCCCGGCAAATCCGCGTTACCCCGCTGATCACCGGTGGCGGCGCCGAAAACATCGCCCTGCTGCGCAGCGGCGACGCCGTGGTCGGCCTGGCGCAGGCCGACACGGCGCGCCTGGCTTACGAGGGTCGCGGCCCATTCGCCGACCAGGGGCCGTTCAGCGGCCTGCGCGCGCTGGGCAGCTTGTATCCCGAACTTGTCCACATCGTGGTGCGTGATGATCCGGCGTTGCGCAGCGTGCGCGACTTGAAGGGCAAGAAGATTGCGCTGGGCCCCGAGGGCTCGGCGGTGCGCGCCACGTTGCAAGCGGTGCTGTCCGCCCATGGCCTGGAGCCGGGGCGCGACTACACGGTCATCGACACGCCTTTCGCGGCGTCCTTGCCCGCGCTGAACGCCGGGACGGTCGATGCCGCCGCGCAGGTCATCGGCGTGCCCGCCACGCCACTGCGCGACGCGCTGACCGAGGCGCGCTTGAAGCTGCTGCCGCTGGACCCGGCCGCCATCAAGTCCTTGACCGGCAACGACAGCGCCCTGATGCCCCTGGAGATTGCCGCGGACACCTATCCCAACCAAACCGCTCCGGTTGCCACGGTGGGCACCGCCGCACTGATGCTGACCACGGCAAACCTGACCCGGGATGAAGCCTTGATGGTGGTTCGCGCCGTCTACCAGACCGGCCAGGACTTGCTGGCGGCCGGCTCGGCGCAGGGCGCGCAGGTGTCGATCGCCAATGCGCGACGCGGCCTGACCGTCCCGTTGCACGACGGGGCCGAAGAAGGCCTGGCCGCGTTGGAACTCGCCAAACCGCGCTGATCCGGATGCGCTTATGATTGCGCTCCTAATCAGGAATTTCCATGAATAAATTTGATCTTCAAAAAACCCAGGCCCTGAAGCTGGCCGGCCAGCTCAAGGCATCCGCCACCCCCGACCGCTTCGGCGTCGCTTCTCAAGCGCCCGACCGCCGCGAGCAGCGCAAGCTGGATCAGGCGGCCGGCCTGGTGCCGTTTCCGTTGAAGCTGTCGCAGGCGCACGCCGACAAGCTGCGCGCGCTGGCTGCCGAACGTGGCGTGTCCGCGAACGACATCGTGGCCGAAATCCTGCAAAAAGCGCTGGGCGAATAAGCGTTTATGCACATCTGGGTCGATGCGGACGCGTGTCCCGTGGTCATCAAGGACATCTTGTTCCGCGCCGCGCAGCGCTGGCAGGTGCCGGTGACCCTGGTCGCCAACCAGCCACTGTCCACGCCGCCTTCGCCGCTGATCCGCGCGGTGCAGGTGCCGCGCGGTTTTGACGTGGCGGACGCGCACATCGTTGAACGCGCCGAGCCGGGCGATCTCGTCATCACCGCTGACATCCCGCTGGCCGCCGACGTGCTGGCCAAAGGGGCGATGGCGCTGAACCCGCGAGGCGAACGCTATTCACCCGAAACCATCCGGGAACGGCTGGCGGTGCGCGACATGATGGAAGAATTGCGGGCAAGCGGGATCGACACGGGAGGCCCGTCGTCATTCAGCCAAGCCGACCGCAAGGCGTTCGCTAACCAGCTGGACACCTTGCTGGCACGGTTAAACAAGAAAGCGCCTGAACAGTAAAGGCCTGAACAGGGAAGGCCTTAATAAAACGTGACGTAGGCCTTGTAAATGATGGTGCCTATGGCGGTGATCAAGCCCAGGCCCATCAAGCCCATCCCGATATTGCGATCGCGCATCCCGAAACCGATCAGCATCAGCGCCACGCCCGTGACGATGATGATCAACATGGTATTGGTGTTCGGCGGCATGGACGTCTCCTATGCTCGGGCATCCGGCAGGCCGTCAAAAGGCAATTCTTTTGCAGGCGGCACCGTGAAGCCATCATAAGCGCCTGCTAAGGCATCGGCACGCAAGGCTGAAAGGCATTCTTGCGCCAGATCAACAAGCTTTGATCCCCAAACGCGATGCGCAAAGACGATCCACAAACCCGGCGTGCCCCCCTGCGTCCACCCCCTGCGTCCAACCCCGGCGCGCGCCCCGGCACCCACCCCTGCACACACAAAGCTGACGGGCACAAAAAAGCCAACCGATTAAGGTTGGCCTGTTTTGCTTTCTTTTTTCTTTTTTCTATTTTCTCTTTCAGTCTTTATGCCAAAGACGCCTGGCAGGTCAGCAACAACTAAATGCTATCTACAAGCCTTCGTGTTGCCTTCCAAGGGTCTTTGGTGGGTGGTACAAGTTTCGAACTTGTGACCCCTGCCGTGTGAAGGCAGTGCTCTACCACTGAGCTAACCACCCTGAAAGAGGCGAAATAATAGCATGTTTTTTAAAACGTGCGCAAGTCGAAGTTCGCACGCCGCAAGCCGGGTCGGCAATAGCCTTTATGCCGCCACCGGCGCATCCAGCTTGCGCCAGACGCATTCGCCGTTCACCGACTTGTCCAACGCCGCCAGATAGGCCTCGTGTTCGGCCAGCTCTTCGTCGCTTGCCTTGATGACCACCAGCCCCGAGGCATCGAATTTGGCCAGCACGATCCCATCGCTGCCCGCGCCGTCGTTGTCGTCCACGTCGATCAGCAACGCATCCTGCCCGCGCGTCATGGCTAGCCACACTTCGGCCAGCAACTGCGAGTCCAGCAATGCGCCGTGCAGCGTACGGTGCGCGTTGGAAATGCCGAAGCGGTCGCACAAGGCGTCCAGCGAATTGCGCTTGCCGGGGAACAGCGACCGGGCGTGCAGCAGGGAATCGGTGACCGTCTCGCAGTAATCGGTGATCGGGCCGCGGCCCGTCTTGGCCAGCTCGGCGTTGAAGAACTTCACGTCGAACGCGGCGTTGTGCGCGATCAGCTCCGCGCCCTGGATGAATTTGACGAATTCGTCCGCCACGTCGGCAAAGCGCGGCTTGTCGGACAGGAATTCCGTCGTCAGTCCGTGCACGGCCAAGGCCTCGGGGTCGCTGTCGCGATCCGGGTTCAGGTAGATGTGCAGGTTGTTGCCGGTGGACATCCGGTTGACCATTTCCACACAACCGATTTCAACGATGCGATGACCCTGGGCAGGGTCCAGTCCGGTGGTTTCCGTGTCAAAGATGATCTGGCGCATGACTTATTCCGACGCTGCATTGGCCGAGGCCGGCGGCGTCTGACCGCCCGGCGGATGGGCCGGAGGGTGCTCTGCGCTGCCGGCATGGCCGGGTTTCTTGCGTGCGGTGGCAATCAGCGTGTAGGCCACCGGCACGACGAACAAGGTCAGTAGTGTACCCAGCAACAGGCCGCCCACCAGCACCCAGCCGATCTGCTGGCGGGATTCCGCCCCCGCGCCGGTGGACAGGGCCAGCGGCACCGTGCCCAGCACCATCGCGCCCGTCGTCATCAAAATGGGGCGCAAGCGCAGCACGCTGGCCTCGGTCACAGCGGCGAACAGTTCGCGGCCCTCGTCGCGCAGCTGGTTGGTGAATTCCACGATCAGGATGCCGTGCTTGGTAATCAGCCCCACCAGCGTAATCAGGCCGATCTGGCTGTAGATGGACAACGTGCCCCCCGTCAGCCACAGCGCCAGCAACGCGCCCGTCATCGACAGCGGCACCGACAGCATGATGATGAACGGGTTACGCCAGCTTTCGAACTGCGCCGCCAGCACCAGGTAGATGAAGGCCAGCGCCATGCCGAACACCAGGTAGATGCTGCCGGACGAATCGCGGAATTCGCGCGATTGCCCGTCCAGATCGGTGATGGTCGTATTGGGCAGGACGTCTCGCGCCACCTGATGCATGTGCGTCAGGACCTCGCCCAGCGCATAGCCGGGCGCGACCGCCGCGTCGATCTTGACGGCGCGCAGGCGGTTGAAGTGGTTCAGCGATTGCGGCGACACGCCTTCGTGCACGCCCAGCAAATTGTCCAGCTGCACCATGCTGCCATCGCGGGCACGCACATAGATGCCGGAAATATCGGTGGGCGTGGCGCGGTCGCGCGGGGTGACCTGCACGATCACGTCGTACTGCTCGCCCTCATCCTTGTAACGCGTGACCTGACGCCCGCCCAGCATCGTTTCCAGCGTGCGCCCCACGGTGTCCACATTGGCGCCCACGTCCGCCATCTTGTCGCGGTCAACGCGCACACGCAGTTCGGGCGTGTTCAGGCGCAGGTCCGTGTCCAGGTTCAACAGGCCCGGATACTTGCGCAGTTCCGTCAGGAAAACATCGGTCAGGCGGGCCAGCTCGGCGTACGACGCCTGGCTCATGATGATGAATTCCACCGGCTTCGAGCGCGCGGACTGCCCCAGCGACGGGGGGTTCGTCGGAAACGCCCGCACGCCGGGCAGCGAGGCGAATTGCGGCTGCAACTGCTGCGTGATGGCCTGCTGCTTGCGGTCGCGTTCTTCCCAAGGTTTCAAGCGCAGGATTGCCGTGCCGTCCGTCACGGTTGGAAAGCCCACCGTGACCTGGCTGCCGCTGGCTTCCGAAATTTCTGAATAGAATTTTTCGATGCCCAGCATGCTGTCCAGCGTGTAGTTCAACGTGGCGCCTTCCGGCGAGCTTACGATGCCGAACACCACGCCGCGATCCTCGATGGGCGCCAATTCGCTTTTGACCACCTTGAACAACACGCCGCTGCCCAACGCCACCGCCACGCCGATCATCACCACCAGCCAGCGGTGACGCAACGACGCCCCCAACAGGCGGCGGTAGCCGTTGCTCATGCCGTTGAGCCAGCCTTCGATAAGGTTGTACCAGCGGCTGTGGCTGCTTTGATGGCGCAGCAGCACCGAGCACATCATCGGCGTCAGCGTCAGCGCCACGAAGCCCGACACCAGCACCGCACCGGCCAGGGCCAGCGCAAACTCAATGAACAGGCGCCCCGTGCGGCCCGTGGCGAAGGCCAGCGGCGCGTACACGGTGACCAGCGTCATCGTCATGGCCACCACCGCGAAGCCGATTTCCTTGGAGCCCCGCAACGCCGCTTCCTTGCGCGGCATGCCTTCTTCGATGTGCCGATAAATGTTCTCCAGCACAACGATGGCGTCGTCCACCACCAGGCCGATGGCCAGCACCATGGCCAGCAAGGTCAGCGTGTTGATCGAAAACCCGAAGAAATACATCAGGGCGCAGGCGCCCACCAGCGACACAGGGATGGTGACGATGGGAATGATGCTGGCGCGCAGATTGCGCAGGAAAAAGAAGATCACCAGCACCACCAGGATGATGGCTTCGCCGATCGTGTGGAAAACCGAATCGATCGACCGTTCGATGAACACCGACGAGTCGTACGCGATGGTCAGCTTCATGCCCGCCGGCAAGGTTTCGTTCAGGCGTTCGACCTCGTGGCGCGCCGCCTTGGACAGTTCCAGCGGGTTGGCCGTGGATTGCCGCGTCACGCCGATGTTGATGGCCGGCTTGCCGTTAAAGCGCGACAGCACCCGGTCACTGGCCGCGCCGATCTCGACCTTGGAGACGTCGCGCAACCGGACCGGATAGCCTTTCACGTTGGCCACGATCACGTCTTCGAACTGCGCGGGCGTTTGCAGGTCGGTGGACGACACCACCGAGAATTCACGCGCGCGCGACTCGATGCGGCCGGCCGGGATCTCGACGTTCTGGCTGCGCAGCGCGGCCTCCACCTCTTGCACGGTCAGGCCGTAGGCGGCGAGCTTGTCACGGTCCACATAGATGCGCATGGACGGCAGGCGTTCGCCAAACACACGCACCTCGGCCGCGCCGGGCAGCACGGACAGGCGCGTCTTGATGTAGCGGTTGATGTAGTCGGACGTCTGGATCGCCGAGTACGAACCCGATTCCACCGCGATATAGATGATGGGCTGCGAATCGGCCTCGACCTTGCCGATGATGGGCTCGTCGATTTCATCGGGCAGGAAGCGGCGCGCGCGCGATACCTTGTCGCGCACTTCGGCCGCCGCCGCATCCGGGTTGCGCGACAGGTTGAACTTGATGTTGATCAGGCTGCGCTCGGACCGGCTGCGCGAAGTCATCACGTCCACGCCTTCGATGCCCGCCAGCTGGTCCTCCAGCGGCTTGGTCACCTGCGATTCGATCACCTCGGGCGAGGCGCCCTTGTAGGTGGTGTCCACCGACACGATCGGCTCGTCGATCTTGGGATATTCGCGCACCGTCAGCCGCGAATAAGAGATCAGGCCGATCAGGACGATGATCAGCGACAGGACCGACGCAAACACCGGCCGCTTGATGCAGGTTTCCGAGATACGCATTGCGTCACCGCTAAAAAGAGTAGGTGGCCGGGCTCACGAGCCGCTGCCCACGACGTTCACCGCGCCGCCGTCCGTGACGCGCTGTATGCCCGCCACCACCAGTTGATCGCCCACCGCAACGCCGGTCAGGATTTCGACCCGGCCTTCGCGGCGCTCGCCGATGGTCACTTCGCGCTTCTCGGCGCGGCCATCCTTGACCCGGTAAACGTACTGTGTTTCGCCCGATGGCGACAACGCCGCTTCCGGTGCGACCAGCGCCTTGTCCTGGTTGAACAGCAGCTGCACGCGGGCGAACATGCCTGGCCGCAGCAAGGCGTCTTTGTTGGCGACGGTGGCGCGCAGCAGGATGGACCGGCCGCCCGCGTCGACCAGCGGGCTGACGGCATACACCTGCCCTTGCCGTTCCTGGCCGGGCAGCGCGTCCAGGCGCAGCGTCAGTTGCTGGCCCACGCCCACTTTGCTCAAGTACATTTCGGGCACGCGAAAGTCCACCTTCAAGGGGTCGATGGCTTCCAGCGGCGCCAGGTCCTGCCCCTGGTTGACGTAGTCGCCCACGGACACGCTGCGCAGCCCGACGATGCCGGCGAACGGCGCCGATATCGTCATCTTGTCCAACCTTGCCTGCGCCAGCGCCACGGCGGCTTCCTGCACCTTCAGCGTGCTGGCGGACTCGTCGCGCGCCTGTTGGCTGACGAAGCCCTTGCCCTGCAATTCCACGGCGCGCCGGTAATGGCTTTGCGCCAGCGTCAAGTTGGCTCGGGCCTGCGCCAGCTCGGCGCGCGGCACGGAATCATCCAGCCGGATCAGCACCTGGCCCCGGGCCACCGGCTGGCCTTCCTTGAATTCAATCGCCTGGATCCGGCCCACCACCTCGGGCCGCAGCACGACGGACTCGTCCGAACGCAGGCTGCCCACGGCGGACAGGCCCCGGGCAAACGGAATTTCTTTCACGGAAGCGACCTCGACCCGAACGGGCGCGGCCGGCGCAGCGGCCGGCTTGGCGGTCGCCTGGACGGTGGGCGAGGCGCCGGGCGCGAGCCAGCGCGGCACGAACACGCCCAATGCGGCCCCCGCGGCCAACCCGGCCGCGACGGCGGCCAGCAGTACAGCTTTTTTCATGCGCGTATGTGGCGGTGGTGCGGCGCGCACCGTATTCCCCACCTGGACGGCGCCGCGGGAACTGGAATGGGGGAAGGCACTGTAGCACCCGAATTTACATACTGGAACAATCCAGACGCCGGATGAAACGACTAAATCCGCCTCACAAGGCGGATTTCAGGGTATATCCCGATGCCGTCAGCGGACGCGGTCAGGCCCGGCGGGCCAGATCCACGCCCAGATTGGCCAATTGGTCGGCGCGTTCGTTGCCTTCGTCGCCGTTGTGGCCACGCACCCAGCGCCACGACACCTGATGCCGCTGCACCTGCTCATCCAGCGCCTGCCAGAGCTCGGCGTTCTTGACCGGCTTTTTCTCGGCCGTCATCCAGCCGCGCCGCTTCCAGTTCACCAGCCATTCCGTCATGCCCTTCATCACGTACTGCGAGTCCGTGTGGATGGTGACGACGCAGGTGCGCTTGAGCGCCCGCAGGCCCTCGATGACCGCCATCAGTTCCATGCGGTTATTGGTGGTTTGCAGCTCGCCGCCATGCAGGGTTTTTTCGTGGCCGCCGGCGCGCAGCAATACGCCCCAACCGCCCGGGCCGGGGTTGCCCTTGCAGGCCCCGTCCGTCCACATGTCCACTTTCTGATCGATCGCTTTGTTGTCCTGCATGGTGCTGCTTTGAAATCCTTGTTCGTGCAATGTAAAACGGCCGCCGCCCGCTCTCAGGAAGGGTCGAAGCCGTCGTCCGCCTGGCGATTGACCACCACCGAGGCGGCGCGCGCCCGCTTGGGCTTGGTTTTCCAGGCCGGGCCGATGATACGCATGCCGGCCACGCGTTTCACGGCCGATACCATATACACCGCGCCGCCCAGGCTCCACCAGCGTGCGCCCGCGGATTCCAGAAAGCCCCAGCGTTGCAGCCACTTTTCGCTGCGGCAAGCCGGTGCATAGCAGCCGAAATGGCTGTCGTCGACTTCCAGGGACAACAGCTTGAACCAGTCTTTCAAGCGCGCCAGCGACACCTGGGCCGACGGCGGCTGCGGCAGCCAGGGCTCCATGCCGGGCATGCGCGTGCGCGCGCCCCACATGCTCCAGGGGTTAAAGCCCGAAATGACGACCCGGCCTTCCGGCACCAGCACGCGTTCCACTTCGCGCAGCACGTTGTGCGGGTCCTGTGTACATTCAAACGCATGCGGCAGGATCAGCAGATCGACGCTTTGCGATTCGAACGGCAAGGCCTCGGGTTCGGCCAGCACCACGCGCGACTGCCAGGCGGCGGTACTTTCGGGCGACGGGGTCTCGGTGCCCACATAGCCCTTGAAGGGCATGCGGTTGGCGCGCAGCAGGTTCATGTCGGCCAGGCCGACCTGCCAGGCATAATAGCCAAACACATCCGCGACAGCCGCGTCGAACTGGGCCCGTTCCCAGGCCAGGGCGTACTGCCCCGGTGGCGTCTGGAACCATTCGGCCAGTTCTACAATCGGCGGTGTTTCTTCTGCCACGTTCTATTCCTTCGAATCTCATGCAAGCCTTGACCGCCCCCGCAGGCGGCCGCGAGCAACATGCCGCGGTCTTGCCTCTACCCGCCTTCACCGACAACTACATCTGGGCCATCGTCCATGGCGAAAATGCCGCCGTGGTGGACCCGGGCGAAGCGGGTCCGGTGCTGCGATGGCTTGAGCAGGAAGGCTTGAGGCTGCGCGCCATTCTACTCACGCACCATCATGGCGACCATGTGGGCGGTGTACTTGAATTGTCACGCATGGCGGACCTTACCGTATACGGTCCGGCCCGCGAAACATTGCCGCGCTGCGATGTTCCGCTGGCCGAGGGCGACCGGGTGACGCTGCCCGAACTGGACCTGGATCTGAGGGTGCTGGATGTGCCGGGACACACCGCCGGGCACATCGCGTACACGGGCCGGGCAGCCGGGATAGAACCGGTCCTGTTCTGTGGCGACACCCTGTTTGCGGGCGGCTGCGGCCGGCTTTTCGAGGGAACTCCCGCGCAAATGCATGATTCCTTGGAAAAATTTTCCGTTTTACCGCCAGATACACAGGTTTTTTGCGCGCACGAGTACACTCTAGCCAACTTGCGCTGGGCATTGGCTGTGGATCCCGCCAATCGCACCCTGCATCAGTGGTATCAGCGAGCCCAGCAATTACGAGCAGAAGGTCTTCCCACGCTTCCGTCGACAATCGGTCAGGAACGCGCGACGAACCCGTTTTTGCGTACGCAGCAAGTGGACGTGATCCGTGCCGCATCCAACTGGGCCGGAAACAATCAACCTACGCCGGTAGAGGTGTTTGCCTCCCTGCGTGAATGGAAGAACGATTTCAAGTGACCGCCTGATGAATCTATCCCGACTCCTTCTGCCGCTCATGTTGGCAGTCCTCGCCGGTTGCGCAGGAACGAAAGCCCCCGATAGCAAGAACCTCACCACCAATTCCCAAGGGCGTTACATCGCCCGGGATACGTCCAGAACGGTCGACCTGACCAACCCGCCCAGCGACGCCTGGGACCGCATCCGCCGCGGTTTCGCCATCCCCAACCTGAATACCGACCTCTCGCAGCAGTGGACCGACTATTACGCGTCCCACCCCGAGGCGGTTCAGCGCATGGCCGAGCGCGCGGGCAAGTACCTGTACTTCATCGTCGACGAAATCAACCGCCGCGGCCTGCCCACCGAACTGGCGTTGCTGCCCTTCGTGGAAAGCGCCTACAACCCCACTGCCCTGTCGCGCGCCCAGGCTTCCGGCCTGTGGCAGTTCGTGCCGGCCACCGGCACGCACTTCAACTTGAAGCAGGATTGGTGGCGCGACGAACGCCGCGACCCCATCGCGTCAACCAACGCCGCGCTGGACTATCTTGAAAAGCTGTTCGAGATGCAGGGCGACTGGTATCTGGCCCTGGCGTCCTACAACTGGGGCGAAGGCTCGGTGCAACGCGCCATGGCCAAGAACGAAGCGGCCGGCCTGAACACGGACTACCTGTCCCTGAACATGCCCGACGAAACGCGCAACTACGTGCCCAAGTTGCAGGCCATCAAGAACATCATTGCCGACCCGCAACGCTACGCGGTGGCGCTGCCCCCGGTGGGCAACACGCCCTACTTCGTGACGGTGCAAAAGAACAGCGACATCGATCTTGAAATCGCCGCCAAGCTGGCCGAAATGCCGCTGGACGAATTCAAGGCATTGAATCCGTCGTTCAACCGCCCGGTCATCCGTGGCGACCACGGCCCCACGCTGTTGCTGCCGGCCGACCGCGTCGAAATCTTCAACGCGAACCTGACGAACTACAAGGGCGACCTGTCCGCCTGGAAGATCTACCATTCGCGCCGTGGTGAGTCCTACGCGTCCATCGCCAAGCGTTTCGGCGTGACCGAGGCCAAGCTGCGCGAAACCAACGACATCGGCTCGCGCCAGAAGTCCGCCTCGGGCCAGGCGCTGCTGGTGCCCGGCGAGCCCGGCACCGGTGGCGTGCAGCTGGCATCCCTGGCCGCCCCCGTGGGCGCGCTGGAACAGGCCCCCACCGACACCAAGGCCGCCGCGCCGCGTGGCCGTGCCGCCCCGGCACCCGCCGCCCGCGTAGCCAGCGCCCGGCCCAATGTGCGCACCCACAAGGTCCGCCCGGGCGACACGCTGTTCTCGCTGGCCAAGCAGTACGGCACATCGGTGGACGCCCTGCGTGCGCTGAACAACCTGAAGGGCAGCGCGCTCAAGGTCGGTACCGCCTTGCGCGTGCCGGGCACGAACGCCCGCGGCTGATCCCAGCCCGCAGCCCCCAAAAACGGCGCCCGGTAACGGCGCCGTTTTTACAAGTACGCGACGCCGCCAAACTCCTTAAAATGGGCGGTCTTTCAGCAGGAAAAAATCAAAGGAACCATCATGGGCTTTCTCGCCGGCAAGCGCATTCTCGTCACCGGGGTGCTATCAAACCGATCCATCGCCTACGGCATTGCGCGCGCCTGTCATCAGCAAGGCGCCGAGCTGGCGTTCACCTATGTGGGCGACCGCTTCAAGGAACGCGTCGTTGAATTTGCCGCCGAATTCGGCAGCAAGATCGTGCTGCCTTGCGACGTGGCCGAAGACAGCCAGATCGAAGGCGCCTTCGCCGAACTGGGCAAGCACTGGGATGGGCTGGACGGCTTGGTGCACTCGATCGGCTTTGCCCCGCGCGAAGCCATCGCCGGCAACTTCCTGGACGGCCTGTCGCGCGAGGGCTTTCGCATCGCCCATGACATTTCGGCCTACAGCTTCGCCGCCATGGCCAAGGCCGCCCTGCCCCTGATGGAAGGCCGCAACGGCTCGGTGCTGACCCTGACTTACCTGGGCGCCGAACGCGTGGTCCCCAACTACAACACCATGGGCCTGGCCAAGGCGTCGCTGGAAGCCAGCGTGCGCTACCTGGCCACGGCGCTGGGCCCGCGCGGCATCCGCGCCAACGGCATTTCGGCCGGCCCCATCAAGACGCTGGCCGCCAGTGGCATCAAGGACTTCTCGGCCATCCTCAAGTTCGTGGAAGCGCAAGCGCCGCTGCGCCGCAACGTCACCATCGACGACGTGGGCAACGTGGCGGCATTCATGCTGTCGGATCTGGCGGCGGGCGTCACGGGCGAGATCACCCACGTGGACGCCGGCTTCTCGACCGTCGTTCCGGGCATGGAAGACTGATCTTGCGGCGGTCGGGCGGGCGGCAAGATGGCCGCTCGGCCGCCGTATCGGCCCGCAGTATCAGGACGCCGTATCAGGACGCCGTATCAGGACGCCGTATCAGGCCGCGCGCACCACCAGCGTGGACACCTGCACGTCCACCGCTGTCATCAGCTTGTGAATCGGGCACTTTTCGGCCACTGCCAGCAATTCATCGATGTGGGCGTCCGACAGCTCGCCATTGAGCGTCAGCTTTGCCGTCAAGCGATAGACGCCCTTGCGCTCTTCGCTGGCATCACGCACCACTTCCACATCCACCGACGTCAGCGGCAAGCCCTTGCGCTGCGCGTAGACCATCAGCGTCAACGCCTTGCAACCGCCCAGCGCGGTGTCGAAATAATCATGCGGATCAGGTCCATCGCCCTGCGGCTTGGGCATCGCCACCGGCAGGGCGTGGCCTTCGGCCGTGGCGGTGAATTGCAGGATGTCGGGCGCATTCTGATGGACGCGGATGCTCATGGCTAGGGTCTCTTGGGATAGGCGCCCGTGGTGGTCGCCTGAAGCTGACGTTGTAGCATCCGACGACAGATTTTGACGGCTGACAACAAGCTGAACTTATTGCCCATGCGGCGGTCGGATATCCCTATCCGCGATCACGAACTGAACGCACCGACTGTATCGACATAAAAGGGGGCCGCATGAGCGCCAGACAACTTCTTGATCAACTGCTGCAATCGGGCCAAGGCCTGCTGGCTGATGCCACCAATCGCGTGCAAGGCGCGACGGGCGGCGCCGCCGGCGGCAAGGGCTCGTTCCTGACCGGCCTGGGCGGCGGCGCGCTGGGCGCTGGCGCGTTGGGACTGTTGATGGGTAGCAAGAAGGCACGCAAGATCGGCGGCAAGGTCGCGATGTACGGCGGCATGGCGGCGCTGGGCGCGCTGGCCTACCGCGCTTATGGCGACTGGCAGCGTAACCAGGCCGGTGGCGCCCAGGCCGCGCCGCCTCAAACCCTGGACCGTCTGCCCGCGCCCGAGGCCGAGCAGCACAGCAACGCTGTTTTGACCGCCATGATCGGCGCTGCCAAGGCTGACGGCCACATCGGGCCCGAAGAGCGCGGCCTGCTGGAAACTGAGCTGGCCAAGCTGTCATCCGACGCGCAAGACCGCCAATGGCTGGAAACGGAATTGTCGCGGCCGCTGGACCCCGCGGCTGTGGCCCAGTCAGCCAAAACACCCGAGATGGCCGCCGAAATGTATCTGGCCAGCCTGCTTGTCGTCGATGAAGAAAGCTATATGGAACGGGCCTACCTGGACGAGCTGGCGCGGCAGCTCAAGCTGGAACCCGGCTTGAAGGAAAAGCTGGAACAGCACGCCAAGAGCGCGGTGGCCTGAGCGGGCTTAATGCGCCGCTCAGGCCACCGTCAGTGCTCCCTCAGTCCGCCCGCAAGCCGATTGATGCCGTCAGCGCCGTGTACCGGTCGATATCCGCATGGATCATCGACTGGAATTCGCGCGACGTGCTGCTGGCGGGCGTGAAGCCCTGTTCCCGCAGCGCAGCCTGGGTATCGGGCTGGCTGACGATTTTTGCCACCGCTGCGTTTAACTTTTCGATGACGGCACGCGGCGTGGCCGCCGGGGCCAACAGACCATGCCACTGATCCAGCGCGTAGCCCGCAACGCCCTGCTCGGCAACCGTCGGCACCGTCGGCATCAGCGGTGAACGCTTGGGAGAGGTCACCGCCAATGCGCGCAGCTTGCCAGCGGCAATCAAGGGCGCCGCGCTGGACGCTGTGACGACACCCATCGCCACCTGCCCCGCCGCCACGTCGGTCAACGCGGGGCCGCATCCCTTGTACGGTACCTGCTGCAACACAGCACCCGTGGCGCGCGCCAGCATTTCGCCCGCCAGGTGTTGCGGCGTGCCGTTGCCGCACGAGGCAAACGGTAGCGGCTTGCCCGGCAACGCCGCTGCCAGCGCATCATCCAGCGTGTGCAGCGGCGATCCCGCCGGCACCACAAACACCGATGGCACGAACGCCACATTGATCACGGCGGCGAAATCCTGCTTGGGCGAAAAGCCCAGATTGCGATACACGCCCGGGTTGATGGCGAATGAACTGTTCACCATCAGCAGCGTGTAGCCGTCGGGTGGTGCTTCCGCCACGAGGCGCGCGCCGATGTTGCCGCTGGCGCCTGGGCGGTTTTCAACCACCACGGCCTGGCCCAGCTGCGTTTGCAGGCTGGCGCCGATGCGGCGTGCCAGCAGGTCCGTGCCGCCGCCCGGCGGGAAGGTGACCACGATGGTGATCGGATGCGCGGGATACGCCGCGTCCATTGGCGCCTCGCCCGACGGCGAGTTGCCGCATGACGCCAGCGGCAGGATCAACAACGCAAGGCTGGCTTGAAGCAGGCGTTTCATGATGGGCTCTCAGGCGTCCAGGCCAATGTCCAGCACCTTGGCGCTGTGGGTCAACCAACCAACGGCGATCTGGTCCACGCCCGTGGCGGCTACGGCAGCGGCGGTCTCGGGCGTGATGCGGCCCGAGGCTTCCGTGATCGCACGCCCACGCGCCATGGCGACGGCGCGCCGCAAATCATCCAGGCTCATGTTGTCCAGCAGCACCACGTCCACACCCAGCGACAACGCAACTTCCAACTGCGCCAGCGTGTCGACTTCAAGCTCGATCTTGACCATGTGTCCCACGCCCGCGCGCGCCCGCTGCACCGCCGTGGCCACGCCGCCTGCCAGGGCGATGTGGTTGTCCTTGATCAGCACCGCGTCGTCCAGCCCGAACCGGTGATTGCTGCCACCCCCCACGCGCACCGCGTACTTTTGCACCGCGCGCAGGCCGGGCATGGTCTTGCGGGTGCAGGTGACGCGTGCGCCGTAGCCCGAAATGGCACGCGCGATGGAGGCGGTGGCGCTGGCCACGCCGCTCAGGTGGCAAAGGAAGTTCAGCGCCACGCGCTCGGCGGTCAGCATGGCGCGGGCGTTGCCGCGCAAGCGCGCAATTTCGGTACCTGGCGCCAGGTCGCTGCCGTCACGCTGAGAGACGTGAAATTCGATGGTCGGGTCCATGGCGCGAAACGCCAGACGCGCCAGATCCAGGCCGGCCAGCACGCCGGCTTGCCGCGATACCAGCCGCGTTTCTGCCACGGCGTCGTGCGGCACGATGGCGTCGGTGGTCAGGTCGCCGGCACGGCCCAGGTCTTCCTGCAAGGCGGCGCGCACCAGGGGCTCAAGCATGACATCCGGCAGGGGAGGCACCGCCAGGCGAGAGGCGGTCAAAGGCGCTTCGGCTTTAATGCTCATTTTGAGTATTTGTGAGTTAAAAAAAAGGCGCGCAGTGAATGCGCAGTACTTATGCTAGAGACGAGCATAACCCTTGTCAAGCGTCATAACGCGCGAGACAAAGGCAATTTGCTACCGGCGATGGCGCGTTCAAGCAGCACGTCGCGACGGAACCGAAACAGCTTGGCGGGACGGCCCGCCGTACCGGTCGCCATGTCGCCGGTCTCTTCCACCAGCGCCTGTTGCTCGATCAGCCGACGGAAATTCTGTTTATGCAAGGCGCGCCCAGCCAGGGCCTCGACGGCCATTTGCAGCTGTAGCAGGGTGAACTCGGCCGGCATCAATTCAAACACCACGGGGCGGTATTTGATCTTGGCGCGCAAGCGGGCGATGCCCGTCGCCAGAATGCGGCGGTGATCGTGGCGCATCGATTGACCGGGTATGGCGGCTGCAAAGTCGCCGTCGGCGCGCCGCGCGGCCTCGGGCACCAAGCCGGCTTCGAACAGCAATTCGTAGCGCTGCAGCACCATGTCTTCGTTCCAGGCGGCCCCGTCCAGCCCGAAGGTGATGGCCACGCGCTGCTGGCGGCGTGTACGCACGGCGTCGTCGTCACTGGCGGCGCACCACTGCGCCAGGCGCGGCACGATCAGCTCGTCGACCAGGGCGGGCGTGCCGGTGCGCCGGTCTTCCCACGGAAAGTAGCGATACCAGTCTTGCCAGCCCACCTGCGCCACGCCGGTTTCGCCGGCTTCACGCGTCAGCCCCAGATAGCTGACCGACATGACGCGCGCGCCGGATTCGTCGGAGCGGTCGCCATCGGCAAAGGTGTAGAGCTGCTCGACGTAACCCAGGGGGTGATGGGTCTGCGTTTCCACCCACGCGCGCAGCCCCGCCTGCAACGACCGATGCGACAGCTCGAAAGGGCCGGCCGGCAAGGCGCTGGCGTCATCCGTCGTCAACACACGCGGCTCGCCATGCGTCACGGCGACAAGCACGGCGACAAGTTCGGTATGGACGGAGCGTTCGATGGAGTCGGTCAAGGAGGGCGGCGGTGAAGGTGGTTAAGCGAATAAGGCCGGACCGGCAAGACTGCGAGGAAATGCCGGCGCGGTGCAAAGGCGCGCAATGAAAGGGTGACGGTGAAGCAGCGGTACAAAGCGGCTGACCGCACGATCGCCGGAAATTATAAGGTTCTGCTCCTGCAACAGCCCCTTGCAAACGTGACAGGCTCAACGGCCGCGTCGGCGCGCGCAGCGACTAAGATAAAACTCAGAAAACCAGGCGCGTCGCCATCCTGGGACGCCCGCAAGCGGAGCATGAGCCATGTTGAAAACCGCCCCTGACCCGAACGCCGCCACCAACACCAAAGACGTCGACCCGCGTCCGCCCACGGACCCGCGCAAAGGCACGGAGACGCTGCCCATGCCGGAACAGAGCAAGACCGTGGCCGGCATGCCGCGCGACGGACGCGCCGTCGCGCAACCGGGCGAACCCGGTGTCATCACGCCCGAGGACGACATCCTGGAAACGTCCTACGAGAACCGCAAAACGTGACGCCGAAAGGGTGACGCCAAAAAGGGTGACGCCGCAAAGCGGCCGATGATACGCCAGCCCGCCACACGCGGCGCGCAAGTGGGCCGGACCGACAATGGTCCGGCCCACTGCACTTGAACATCCGGAAATAGGCGCTCGCCTATATCAAGCCAGGAATCAGGTTCCTACACTGCAATGCTTCCCAGGCCCTTCCGGCCGATGCCTTAGCGATATCCCCATGTTCAAGAATTCCTTTCCGCGAATCGTCGCGGCAACCCTTTTTGCAGTCCTTTTTCCCGCCAGCCAAGCCCTTGCCATGGGCATCCAGCCTGAAACCTCGGTCGTGCTGGTGCACGAAGCAACCGGCGAAGGCACGATCGGCATCAAGAACACGGGCGACGAGCCCGTGCTGCTGATCTCCATGATCGAACACATTGCCGAAGACCAGGACAACTGGGTCATGGTCTCGCCGCCCGCTGCCGTGGTGGCTCCTGGCAAAACGCAGCTGGTTCGCTTTCTGCTTACCCACGACAAGCCGCTGGACGCGCAGCGCATGAAGCGCGCCATTTTCGAAGGCATTCCGCAAACCGGCGAACAGGGCAACAAGCTCCACCTGACCATCCGGCAGGATCTCCCGCTGATTGCGCTGCCCAAGAAAGTCCCCAACGACAACGCCCCGTGGCGCTCGCTGCAGTGGGCCGCTCACGACGGCAAGCTGACGGTGCACAACCCCAGCCCCTACATCGTGCGCATGGACCAACGCGTCAATGTGCAGCCGTCCGACCAGGCGCTGATCCTGCCCAAGACCTACATCTTGCCGGGTGAAACGCTACAACTGGTCGGCACGGACGCGCCCCTGCAAGCAGGGCAGTCAAGCGTTCGCCTGTACCCCGCCAGCGTCTACGGCTATCAAGTCTCGTCCTTCGACGCGCCTATCAAGAACTGACCGCATCGTGCCCCCACGGGGCATCAACCCGCTTGGCCTTGCTCGCCAGACTCCATGACCGGGGTCTGGCGGGCGTTGCGCGCCAGGCTCACTCATGGTTTTCATGTTCTGCAACCGCTTACGCAATGCTCGCGGTGGCGCCTTCGTCGCCGCAAGCCTCCTGCTGTGCCTGCACCGGGCTGCCATCGCGCAATCCGGTACGGGCGGGTTCGACCTTGAAACCCTGAAAACGCGCGGCTTGAATCCGGCCATCGCATCGCACTTCAAGAACGGACCGCAATTCCTGCCGGGGCAGCACACCGTGCACCTGAGCGTCAACGGGCGCGGCGTCGGGCGTGCCTTGGCCACCTTCGATGCCGGCGGCAAGCTCTGCCTGACGCCGGAATTGCTGACCTTGGCCGAACTGAAGGTGCCCGAAGCGCAAGGCGGCGACTCTCACGCCTGTCCGGACTCTTTTCTTCAAGCCTGGCCCACTACGACCATCGCGCTACAGCCCGAGCGCATGACCGTGGACATCGTCGCGCCCCCGGGCGCAATAAATCGATCACACACCGCCACGATCTATCAATCCGGCGGCCGCGCAGCCATCCTGAACTACGACGTGCTTTCCAGCCAGACACGCCATATCGGCGGAAGGTCGAACTACCTGCAGGCTTATACCGAACTGGGCCTGAACGTGAACGACTGGATCCTGCGCAGCAACAGCAGCTATTCCAATAGCGGCGGGAAGTCGACGTGGAACCACGTAGATGCTTACGCGCAACGCACGTTTTCCACGTGGCACACCACCTTTCAGGCGGGGCAAATCAATCTGCGCGGCTCGCTGTTTGCCGGCGTTCCCGTCAACGGCATGCAGCTGTTCCCGGAAACCGCACTACAAAGCAGCGATCGCGCAGGCCCCCCAATTAGCGGCATCGCCCACACGCAGGCGCGCGTCGAAGTTCGGCAGAACGGTATTTCACTGGCCTCCGCCATCGTGCCCCCCGGCCCGTTCACCATGACCGATGTACTGCCCCGGTCGTTGACGCAAGACCTTGAGGTCGTCGTCCACGAAGCCTCGGGCGAAGAGCGCGTGTTTTACGTGCCGGCGGCGGCGTTGCAGGTGGACCGCGTTGGCGCAGCCACCGGATTCACCGGCGGCCTGGGCATGCTGCGGCAAACGGACTCGGCAGGTGGCGACTCCCGGCCGGTCGTGGCGGCGGAATACGGCATCGCATTGGGCAGGCGCGCCAACGTCGCGGCCGGCTTGTTGTTGACGCAGGACTATCGCTCGGTCGGCGCCCGCACGGATCTGGCTCTGCCCGGCAACATCCAGACCGGCGTACAGAGCACTTTTTCGCAAAATTCCCATACGGGGCGCAGCGGTGCCCAGCACATCATTTCGGTCGCGGCGCAAGTGCTGCCGGGCGTGTCCTCGAACCTGTCGCTGCTGCGTCGCACGGATGGCTACAGCGAAGTGCTGGACTACGCCAACAGGCCGGTGAACGGTACGCAGTGGTACCCGAGCCTTCGCGAAGACCGCATCAAGCAGCAGCTCAGCGCGGGATTGGGCTGGAGCGGATCCAAGCTGGGCGGCTTCAGCATGAACGTCAGCGAATCCCAAAGCACGCGCGGCCATTCGTCCCGTCGCGGCATTTTCAGCTGGGGCAAGAGCTTCGGTCGGGCCAGCGTTTCGCTGTCATTCGAGCGTGACATGGGTTCCAGCCACCGCAACCAGGGCGACCTGATGTACCTGAACGTGAGCTTGCCCTTGGGCAAGCAAAGCGTCAGCGCATCGATGCAGCGGCAAGACAACGGCATGAGCTACGGCGTCAATACCGGTGGCGCCATCAGCGAGCAAAGCAGCTATACCCTGGCGGCCAGTTCCGGCTCGCACGGCCAGACGAGTTATTCCGGCTCGGTCGGCGTCAATTCAGCCTATACACAACTGAGCCTGGCGGCCAGCAGCTTCAAGGGCGGATACAGCCACTCCGCGCGCGTTCGCGGCGGGCTGGTCGGCCACGCACATGGCTTGAGCTTTTCGCCCTACCGCGTGCAGGACACGTTCGCCATCGCGTCCGTTGGCGGCCTGTCGGGCGTGCGCCTGAGCACGCCGGCCGGCAACGTGTGGACCGACCCCTGGGGCCGGGCCGTCATCCCGTCGCTGCCGGCCTACCGTAACGGGCAGATCCAGGTCGCCACGGCATCGCTCGCGCGCAATGTGGACTTGATCAACGGACGCTACAGCCTGGATCCGGCGCGCGGGTCGGTGTCGGCGGTGGACTTCACGGTAGTCAAGGTGCGCCGCGCGCTCGTGACCGCCGCCTA
This sequence comes from Achromobacter sp. B7, assembly GCF_003600685.1. Taxonomy (NCBI): domain Bacteria; kingdom Pseudomonadati; phylum Pseudomonadota; class Betaproteobacteria; order Burkholderiales; family Alcaligenaceae; genus Achromobacter; species Achromobacter sp. B7. Next base: position 638,157 of record NZ_CP032084.1, on the reverse strand, counting down.
CGCTGACGGCACGCCGGTACCCAAGGGCGCAGCCGTGCTGGATGCCAACGGCGTGTTCGTCACGCTGGTGGGCAGCGGCGGCCAGATATTCCTGCCCGACATGCTGGCGGGCGCCACGCCGTTCAGCGTGGCGCCATCGGAAGAGGCGTCATGCACGCTCGAGTTCGACATCGCCGATACGCCGGACCTGAACGCCTTGTACGAACGTGCCAGTGCGACATGCGCCCCGTAAAAGCCCCCAACCTTGCCTATCGCAAAAGGACCCCATGACTCTCGCCCACACTCGTCTCATTCGATCGTGCCGGCTCGCGCTGGCGCTGGCAACGATGCTGGCGACCGGTGCCTGGGCCCCGTCTGCCATGGCGCAAGCGTCGCCCTCACCGTCCATGACGCGCGGGGCAACCGCAGCGCCGACAGCGGGCTGCATGGTGTCATTCGGCCAAGCCATCGTCGACTACGGCAGCTTCACGGCGGGGCAGCTAAGTCTGGATGGCAATCAGCGCTACCAGCTTGAGCCGCGTGTGGTGCCCCTGACCGTCAACTGCCCTACCGCGCGCCCCATCGCACTGCGCCTGAACGCCGCCCCCGGACATCAGGGCGCCGCCAAGTTCGCGGGCAGCGGTGCTTTGCACGTCACGCTCAGCCACGCCCGGATTGACGGCGACGAAACTCGTGTCATCAACCCCGACGCGCTCCATGGCGCTCAGCCCCGCATCGCCCTGCGGCCCGGCGACATCGTGATGCTGGAGAACGGCCGCGCCGGACGCAGTCTTACCGCCCAGATCGCGTTGAACCCGGAAGTAAGCGATGCCGACATACGCGTCGCGGACCAGACGGAATGGTCGGCGACCTTACAGCTTGAATTGGTGGATCGATAGCAGGGGCCGTTCGCCGTCCATGGCGGTGAGCGTTGGGCTTACAAAAGCCCGCACAGCTTGAACAAGCCGTTGTCCGTGGTGACGCCCAGTTTGCGATAGGCCGTGCCTTTTTGCGCGCTGATGGTTTTGGGGCTGCGCCCAAACTTGATCGCAATGTCGGAAATGGTCATGCCCGCGAGCAAGCAGCGAATCACCTCACGTTCGCGACCCGACAACGATGCGCCATCCAGCAGGCCGCTCGTCGATGCGGACAAGGTTGCGTCGTCCGAAGGCATGGCGCCCGCCAAGGGCTCGGTCTGTTCGGTGCTTGCGCCAGACAGCAGATACGTCATCTGGGGATCGCAGTAGATGCCGCCCGCCGCCACCTTGCGCAGCGCCAGCACGATTTCCTCTTCGCGCCCGCCCTTGCCCACAAAGCCGTGCGCACCGGAACGCAAGGCCAACGCAACGGTTGCAGGGTCGTAGAGCGCGGAAAACACCAAGATGCGTGCGTCGGGAAACTTGATGCGCAGCATCTTGATCAGCGAAATGCCGTCGACCTCGGCCGGACCTAGCGAATAGTCGATCAACAGCACGTCGACGGGCTGGGCCGCAAGCGCCCGAATCATGTCGCGACTGGTCTCAAACTCACCGATGACAAAAATGTCCCGGTTCTGCGAGAGGTAGGCGGACATGCCAGCCCGCACTACCGGATGGTCATCCAGGATTGCGATGCGCAACGGATAGAAATGGGAGGCAGACAATATGGAATTCCCCGGTAGAGCCCAGATTTTCCACTGATTCTCGTTGAGCGAAAAACCAACGTGGACAAATAGTAACGCAGCCGTTTACGCAACTGTAATGAAGATTAGGCTCATGCCTATATCCTAAAAGGCATCTGTCTCCTAGAGTGATTCCTTTGTCCCACCAGAAATTGGATAGTCATGAATCACTCGGTACGCCCTCTGCCCGCCCTGCGTTGCCTTCTCGCCGCAAGCTTTTTGATCGCCGCCTCGGCTCAAGCTGCTCCCACCGCGGACCTGACAATCATCGGCCGCATCACCCCGCCTTCGTGCAACCTTGAACTGGCTGGCGGGGGAATACTGAACTTCGGTGAGCACGCGTTCAACTCACTCGCTCACGACGGCACCAAACTGGATTCCAAGACCATCGGCCTGAACATCACCTGCAACGGCAAGACGCGCGTGGGCCTGCACGTTGTAGACAACCGCGCCAGCAGCAAAGTTCTGAAGGCCTCGTTGAACGTCAATGCGTGGGGCTCAACCAACGCCACCATCAACGACCCGTTCATCTTCGGCCTTGGTTCCGTTGCCGGTGCCGACGACACGCAGATTCCTATCGGCGGCTACATGTTCGGTTTCAAGGAAGGCGACGTCCAAGCCGACGACACCAAGGCCACCGTCCTCTACAGCGCGGACAAGCGCACTTGGCTTGCCGAAGCCATACAGCGGCAGTTCATCAGCCCCAATTACACCTATGCGTTCTTCCTGGGTTCGCCGGGCGCCGGCGCCACGCCGGCAGCGGTCGCTTCGGTAACCGGCTCGCTTACCGTCACCCCGACGATCAACCGCGCTGCCGCTCTGCCGACCAGCACTGCCATTGACCTGAATGGCAGCGCCACGATCTCGCTGGTCTACCTGTAAACGCATTGCATAGGGCGCGCTGTGGCGCCCTGTCGCAATCGAACAAACCCTTAAAACAAGCGCGGCGTCCGGCTGTGCGGCCTTCAACGGCCGCACAGCGCCGCTGCCATTGCATAACGCCAGGGCCAGCTCGCTCGCTGTCTTCCGTGGACGGCATTTGTTCACATCAGGAACGTTCATCATGAAAAACCAATTCTTCGTCGGCGTGGCCTTTGCCACGCTGGCTGCCGCATCGCACGCTGCTGGCAATAGTGACCTCAATGTGACGGGCAAACTCATGCCACCGGCATGCAATGCTCATTTCGGCGGCAACGCAACGCTGGACTTTGACGTCATCGCGTTCAACGCCTTGGACAACAATGGCACGAACCTGGGCAGCAAAGACACCGCCCTGCAGATCAACTGCGGCGGGCCCACGCGCGTCAGCGTTGTCGCGCTGGATAACCGGGCAGGCTCGGGCATCACGATCCAGGAGGCCCCGAACCTGAACTGGCCGTACCAAAACCCCGAAAACGGCAGCAAGTATTCCTGGGGCCTGGGCTTTGCGGACGGCCAAAAAATCAAGACCGGCGCCTTGATCGGGCTGATCACCCCCGCTACCACCACGGTCGATGGCGTGCTGCTGACCACGGCCGGTGCGCAGAAGGTCCTTGCACGCCCCACGGGCAGCAGTAGCTGGTCGTTGGCGTCGTCGCATTACTCCCTGAACCTCAGCCCTGACCTCGAATACTCGTTCGGCCCGATTGGCGGCCCCGCCGTCCCGATTACGAACGCGCAATTGACAATGGGGCTCACGCCCATGATCGCCCAACCGGCGACCTTGCCGTCCGCGAACGAAATTCCGTTGGATGGGTCGATCACGTTCACTTTGCGTTACCTGTGAATACGTTCCAGTGGCATACGCACGATCGTGACCATGTTTGCTGACAGGATGACAACCGCACCACGTCTTTTCGCCTGCTTGGCCCTGGCCGCTGCAAGCAGCACGCATGCCGCGACCGGCCAAGCGAACCTGGTCATCGCCGGTCAACTCACTCCGCCAGCTTGCAATTTGGGGGTTGGCGGAGGGGGTGCCATCGATTTCGGCACGTTGCCGTTTCAAAGCCTGAACCACAACGGCACGTTGCTGCCCGAAGAGCGCCCCCGCTTGGAAATCGTTTGTGGCGGCCCGACGCGCGTCGCGTTCACGGTCCATGAAAACCGTCCTGACAGTGCCATTACGCATCAGGAAGCCAGCGCCGCCGGCATGCCCTGGCCTTATCAAAACCCGGTGAACGGCGCACCCCATGCTTGGGGGCTCGGCCGTATCGATGATGTCAAGATCGGCGCCGTCGTACTGCTGGTGCGCCCCCAGGCCACTGTTGTTGATGGCGTTCCGCCCTTCCTGAGCACGTCCATGGTTCTATCCCGTCCCAGCGGCAGCACAAGCTGGCCGGTTCAATCGGCCGTGGACACCATCAACTTGAATCCCACGGATGAGTACTCATTCGGCAAAGACGCCTCCGCCATGCCAATCACGACCGCGTCCGTGACGCCTGGCGGTGATACCCGTGCTGAACAGAACCGCGGCTTTGCCGACGTCCAAGGAAATCCCGCTTGATGGTTCGGTGACGTTCACGTTGCGCTACCTGTAGCCGCACAGCCGCCCGCAATACAAAAAGGCCCCCGACTTCATCGAAGTCGAGGGCCTTATGTATTTCATACGCACCGATCGGATCGGTACAACGTGGAGGGCAATTGCCTTGCCATCAGTATTCTTGGCGGACAGAGGGGGATTCGAACCCCCGATACGCTTTTGACGTATACACGCTTTCCAGGCGTGCGCCTTCAACCGCTCGGCCACCTGTCCTAATCGACACTTTTCGGCAGCCAAAAAGACGCTGCGAAAATTGCGAATCCGCGATTCTAGCAGGTTTCGAAGTAGCGAGGCAAGCCAGGGAAGAAACGGGGACGCACCACACGTTCGCCGTGGTGCGTCCCGGCCTTTAGTGCGCGGCGGGCGGTTCCTGTTCGCGGTAAGAGCTGACGGTGCCGTCCGGCTCAGTCTCTTCAAGGCGGACCTTGAAGCCCCACAGGCGCGCCAGATGCTTCATCACCTGCTCGGCGTCATCCCCGGCCAAGGGGCGGCCACGGCTTTTCAAATGCCGCAGCACCAAGGAACGGTCCGAATCGCGATTGAAGCGAACCACCTGGATATCGGGCACCTGGTTGTCGCGATTGTGCTGCGCGGCCAACAGCCGGCGGATGTCGCGATAGCCTTCGTCGTTGTGGATGGCAGCCACTTCCAGCTTCGGGTTGGCTTGATGATCCGAGATGGCAAAGAAGCGGAACTCCCGGATCAGGCGCGGCGACAGGTACTGCGAAATGAAGGACTCGTCCTTGAAGTTGCGCATGGCGAAGTCCAACGTTTTTTGCCAGTCGCCGCCCGCGATGTCGGGGAACCAGCGGCGGTCCTCGTCGGTGGGGGCTTCGCAGATGCGGCGGATGTCCGTCATCATGGCAAAGCCCAGCGCGTACGGGTTGATGCCGCCATAACCCCGCTCGTCGAAGCCGCGCTGGCTGACCACGTTGGTATGGCTTTGCAGAAACTCCATCATGAAGCCGTCGTTGACCAGTCCTTTTTCATGCAAGCGGTTCAGGATCGTGTAGTGCCAGAACGTGGCCCACCCTTCGTTCATGACCTTGGTCTGCGTCTGCGGGTAGAAGTACTGGGCGATCTTGCGCACGATACGCACCAGCTCTTTCTGCCACGGCGCCAGCTTGGGCGAGTACTTCTCAATGAAGTACAGCAAGTTCTCTTCGGGCTCGGGGGGGAACGCGGGCGTTTCCGTGCGCGTGTCCTTGTCCGTTTCCAAGCGAGGCAAGGTGCGCCACAGGTCGTTGTATTGCAGCCGCGCATGTTCCTTACGCTCGGCTTGGCGCGCGGCCTCTTCCTTCAGCGACATGGGCGCCGGACGCTTGTAGCGATCAACCCCGTGGTGGGACAGCGCGTGGCAGGAATCCAGCAGCGCCTCGACGGCGTCGATGCCGTAGCGGTCTTCACACGACATCACATACTTGCGCGCGAACACCAGATAGTCCAGCACGCCATCGGCGTCGGTCCATTGCCGGAACAGGTAATTGCCCTTGAAGAACGAGTTGTGACCGTAGCAGGCGTGCGCAATCACCAGGGCCTGCATCGTCATGGAGTTTTCTTCCATGAGGTACGAGATGCAGGGGTTGGAGTTGATGACGATTTCGTAAGCCAGGCCCTGCATGCCGCGCCGATAGTATTGCTCGTTGCGGATGAATTCCTTGCCGTACGACCAGTGCGGATAGCCGATGGGCAGGCCGGCCGACGCATAGGCGTCCAGCATTTGTTCCGAGGTAATCACCTCGATCTGGTTCGGATACGTATCCAGGCCGTACTCGGCCGCGACCTTGGAAATCGCGTCGTCATAGGACTGGATCAGTTCGAACGTCCATTCGGAACCTTGGGAAATCGGCCGAGCCCCGGCGGCCGATTTCGGCTCCACGAGAGCACCCACGATGGCATTCATGCGGTTTCCTTCTTGAACAGGTCATGGAACACGGGAAAGATTTCGCCGCGATCGCAGATGCGCCGCATAACGAAATGCGGCTCCAGCTTCTGTTCATACTCGGCCCACAGGCTGCTCTTGCGAGCCTCTTGCGAGTCGGGAATTTCGATATAGGCGAAATACCGTGTCGACGGCAGCAAGTGTTCCGCCAGGAAGCGCGCGCTTTTACCCGCGTCGGCGCCAAACGAATCGCCGTCACTGGCTTGCGCCGCGTACACGTTCCACGCCGAAGGCGGATAGCGCTTTTCCAGAATTTCGCGCATCAGTTCCAATGCCGACAACACAATGGTGCCGCCGCTCTTGGGGTCGTAGAAGAAGGTCTGCTCATCGACTTCCTCGGCGTTGTCGGTGTGGCGGATGAAAACCAGGTCCACGTGTTCGTACTTGCGCGACAGGAACAGATACAGCAGCGTGAAGAAGCGCTTGGCCAGGTCCTTCTTGCCTTCGTCCATGGAACCGGACACGTCCATCAGGCAGAACATGACTGCGCGCGCCATCGGGATGGCCACGGACACGCGATTGCGATAGCGCAGGTCAAGGTCATCCAGGAACGGAACACGGGCAAGGCGCTCGCGGCAGTCTTCGACGTCCTGCTCCAGCGTGCGGATCGTCGCGGTGGGCGCACCCGCCGCGCGCGCATCGGCCAAGGCCTTTTCCGCGTCTTCGAGATCGGCGCGGGCTTTTACGTTCAGTGAAACCCGACGGGCCAGCGATGACTTGAGCGTACGGCTGATGCTCAACATGCTGGGCGAACCGGTCGTGGTGTAGCCCGCGCGCTGCCACTTCTTTTGGCTGACTTCGCCCAACTGGTTGCGCGCCAGATGCGGCAGTTCCAGGTCCTCGAAGAACAGATTCAGAAACTCGGCCCGCGACAGGCTGAAGGTAAATTGGTCGACCGATTCCCCTTCGCCCGGCTCGGACCCACCCTCGCCTTGGCCTCCCTGCGGCCGGTCGATGGTGTCACCCTTGGCAAACTCGCGATTGCCAGGGTGGACCATTTCGCGGTCACCGCCCGATCCGTGCCGGAAAGTCGGCTCGGAAATATCCCGGGCGGGCAGGTTGATCTCTCCGCCTTGATCCATATCCTGAATGGAGCGGTCACGGATCATCCCGTGAACCGCCTTGCGGATCTGGTCCTTGTAGCGCCGCAAAAAACGCTCGCGGTTGACGGCGCTTTTATTGCGCCCGTTAAGACGGCGATCGATCAGTGAATTCATGATTCACCTCGCTCAGGAAGACTTCCTCACTCGGAGGTACCACTCGCACAGCAGCCTGACCTGCTTTTCCGTGTAGCCCTTTTCCACCATGCGATCCACAAAGCTCTGGTGTTTCGTTTTGTCCTCGGCCGAAGCCTTGGCGTTGAACGAAATCACTGGCAGCAGATCTTCCGTATTCGAGAACATCTTCTTCTCGATCACTTCGCGCAGCTTTTCATAGCTGGTCCAGGTCGGGTTGCGGCCATTGTTATTGGCGCGCGCCCGCAGCACGAAGTTCACGATCTCGTTGCGGAAGTCCTTCGGGTTCGCAATACCTGCCGGCTTCTCGATCTTTTCCAGCTCGTCGTTCAACGCGCTGCGATCGAAGCTTTCGCCCGTTTCCGGATCACGGAATTCTTCGTCCTGAATCCAGCAGTCGGCAAACGTGACGTAGCGGTCAAAGATGTTCTGGCCGTACTCCGAATACGACTCAAGATAGGCGGTCTGGATTTCCTTGCCGATGAATTCCGCATAACGCGGCGCCAGGAACCCCTTGATGAATTCAAGATAGCGACGGCGAATTTCTTCCGGATAGTCTTCGCGCCCGATACGTTGCTCAAGCACATACATCAGATGCACGGGGTTGGCCGCTACCTCGGTCTGGTCATAGTTGAAGACGCTGGACAGGATCTTGTACGCGAAACGCGTCGACACCCCATTCATGCCTTCATCGGTGCCCGCGTAGTCCTTGTACTCTTGCAGCGCCTTGGCCTTGGGGTCCACGTCTTTCAGGCTTTCGCCGTCATAGACGCGCAACTTGGAATAGATGCTGGAGTTTTCAGGTTCCTTCAGACGCGTCAGCACCGAGAACTGGGCCATCATATCCAGCGTTCCCGGCGCGCACGGTGCGGCCGACAACGAGCTGTGATGCAACAGCTTTTCGTAGATGCGGACTTCTTCAGACACCTGCAAGCAGTACGGCACCTTGACGATATAGATACGATCAAGGAACGCTTCGTTGTGCTTGTTGTTGCGGAAGGTCTGCCATTCGGATTCGTTCGAGTGGGCCAGGATCGTGCCGTTGAACGGAATCGCGGAAAAGCCTTCGGTGCCCTTGAAGTTGCCTTCCTGCGTGGCCGTCAGCAGCGGGTGCAGCATCTTGATCGGGGCCTTGAACATTTCGACGAATTCCAGCAGCCCCTGGTTCGCCAGGCACAAGCCGCCGGAGTAGCTGTAAGCGTCCGGGTCGTCTTGCGAATGTCGATCCAGCTTGCGGATGTCGACCTTGCCGACCAGCGAGGAAATGTCCTGGTTGTTTTCGTCGCCCGGTTCGGTCTTGGCGATGGCCACTTGACGCAACACCGACGGGTTCAAGCGCACGACACGGAATTGCGAGATGTCGCCGTCGAACTCCTTCAGCCGCTTGACCGCCCACGGCGACATGATGCCCGTCAGGTACCGGCGCGGAATGCCGTATTCCTTTTCAAGCGTGTCGCCAAAGCGTTCCGGATGGAACAAGCCCAGCGGCGATTCATTGACGGGGGAACCCTTCAGGGCATAGATGGGATAGCTTTCCATCAGGGCCTTCAGACGTTCGGCGATGGACGACTTACCGCCACCGACGGGGCCCAGCAGATAAAGGATTTGCTTGCGCTCTTCCAGCCCTTGCGCGGCGTGTTTGAAGAACGCGACGATCTGACCGATCACGTCCTCCATGCCGTAGAACTCCTGAAACGCCGGATAGCGCCGGATGGTCCGGTTGGAAAACAAACGGGAAAGACGTGGGTCGTTGCGCGTATCCACGACTTCGGGTTCGCCGATCGCCGCCAGCATGCGCTCAGCGGGGCTGGCATACGCCATGGGATCACGTTTGGCGAGGTTCAGATATTCCTCAAGAGAAAGCTCTGACTCCTGCTCTCTTGCATACTGCGACTTGAAGCCTTCGACGATGTTTTGCACGGAAACCTCCTACAACACGCGAAAAATTCACTACGCCTACGTGTCCCCATTGTGCCTAAGTGCCGACGCTTTACCAGTCAATCTCGCGTTTGGCGTTTTCGGCCAGTTGTTATGTTGCTTTCGCCACACATCAACCATGAAGCACGGTCGGACCCTTTCCAGTTAGGCTGCAAGCGCCTGACACAAGTTCCGTCAGGGAATGCAACTTACGTGAATAAGTTAACTCGCTCATCTTCAGCATATTGCTATGGCAGCCATGCGTGGTGCGACCGCACATGAAATGGACGGCAATGATTTGAAGGGATGAGCGATATCCCGGTGGATTCTTATGATTCGAGCAGTAGCTCGATGCGTCCGCCATGCGATGGCGGCGAACGTTCTGAAGAGCGCGTTGCGCTTCATTCAGCAGCGTGCCGGTCGGTTATGAAACAGCGCCGATACTGCGGCACGGGAATCCGTGGTGACGTGGGCGCATAGCACTTTGCGGTGATGGCCGCAGGCAGGAAGCGCCAAGTCATGTGTCTATGCTAAAGCCAATTGACGGTTTTGTGGCAATTCATTTGGCGTAATGATCAAAATCGTAATGCGGGTTTTCAGCAAGCAAAGGAGCGAGCAAACAGTCGCAAACTTTGCCGCAATTGCCGTGCCGGAAACGACGCAAAGCATCGTCAATGCGTCGTGAAAAACGCGATTGGCAGCCGCCTGTGACGAGTGCTAGCACCTTGCCTTGAACGTGCGACGATGTTCAAACCAAGACCGCATCAAACCGACGTCGGCAACGCCACGCGCTGCATCAGCTCGCGCCAAGTGGCTTGCACGCGAGCACGCAAACGCAGGTCCGCGCCCACCATGACGCTGTCGATAAATTCGTAGCGGTGCGCGGCATCCAAGTGCTCAAGCATGGGCAAACGGACCATGCCCGCCGCGTCGCCAAGCAGGACAGGCGCCAGATACAACAGCAATTCGTCGACGCAGCCCGCGCCGACCAACGCGCCGCTCAGGCCTGCACCAGCCTCGACGTGAACTTCGTTGAACTCTGCTTGCGCGAACCAGCGCATCATGCCGCCAAGGTCCACGCGACCCGGCACGGCCCCCGGCATGTGGATGACGCGCGCGTTCTTGTCGGCCAGCCGTGAGGCCTTGGCGGCATCTTCGCGCGCGGTGAACAGAATCACTGGCCCCCCATCGAACAGGCGGGCATCTTCGGGAATGGCAAATTGGCCATCAACGACGGCTTTGCGCGGCTGGCGCGGTGTGTCGACGTCGCGCACGTTCAGCAGCGGATTGTCTTTCAACACGGTGCCCATCCCGGTCAGCACGACGCAACTGCGCGCGCGCCACCGGTGGCCATCCGCACGGGCTTGCGGGCCGGTAATCCATTGCGACATCCCGTTATGCAGCGCGCTGCGCCCATCCAGCGACGCCGCCATCTTCATCCACACCCAGGGCAAGCCGCGGCTCATGCGCGAAATAAAACCGGCATTCAACGCAAGCGCTTCTTGAACGCACACGCCCGTCGTCACGTGGATGCCGGCGGCGCGCAAGCGCGCCAGCCCCTGTCCGTTGACCAGCGGGTTGGGGTCGCCGATGGCGACGACCACGCGCGCCGGCCGGGCCGCCAGCACGGCGTCAACACAAGGCGGTGTGCGCCCGAAATGGCTGCAGGGCTCAAGCGTGACGTAGATCGTGGCGCCTGTTACGTCGTGGCCACGCGCCTTGGCGTCACGCAACGCGCCGATTTCGGCATGAGGGCCGCCTGGAGGCTGCGTAGCGCCCTCTCCCAGCACTTGCCCATCGCGCACGATGACGCAGCCTACGCGCGGGTTCGGCGCGGTGGTGTAAAGCACGCTTTCGGCCAGCGCCAGGGCGCGGCGCATCCAGGAAATATCGTCGGATTCGCTTGGGTGTGTCATGGCGGAATTGTATGTCCGGCGACGCGCATGCGGTCGTTCCGGCAGGCCGCGGATAGGGGTAAGCTGCTGCCACGGACCTCGCGACAGGAATGTCCGTTTTGGGCCGATAACTGGCCCGGGAATGGCTCGCCGGGCGCCGCAAGGCGTCGCAGAATACCGCTACCCCCTCAAAAACCCTAGGCCTGGAGGCCGGACCATGAAACAAGCACTGATCGTCATCGACGTCCAAGAGTCTTTTCGGCAACGTCCGTTTTGGGACGAAACCGAGTACCCCGCGTTCGTGACGCAGCTCCAAGGCCTGATCGATTCGGCGCGCGCCAAAGACATTCCGGTGCTGCAGGTGTTTCACAAAAGCCCGTCGGACGACGCCTCCAACCCCTTCTCGCTGGCTTCGGGACAAGTCAAAACGCTTGCCGAGCTCCGCATTTCGCCCACGGCCGTTTTCCACAAAACCGTGCATTCGTCGCTGTTTGCGGTTGATGCCAACGGCGCAACGCTGCACGATTGGTTGCGTGAAAACGGGGTGGAAGGCGTCATCGTCAGCGGCATCCGCACCGAACAATGCTGCGAAACCACCTCGCGCCACGCCAGCGATGCGGGTTTCAAAGTGGTGTTTCCGACGGACGCCACGCTGACCTTCGCGATGCAAAGCCCTTCGGGCAAGCATTACAGCCCGGCCGAGATTCGCGACCATACCGAACTGGTACTGAACGGCCGCTTCGCGCGCATTGCGCGGGCAGCGGACGCGCTGGCGGGCTGAAACGAGGCAGGGCACCCATGATTCCGGTGTATTTCGTTCTACCGCGCGGCATTGTTCTCCTGGACCTGGCGGGGCCGGCGGAAGCGTTCCGCGTGGCCAACAAGCTGTGCCCGGGTACGTTCGAACAGCACTTTTGCGGACCCTCACCGGAAGTGGAAAGTGGGATTACGGGCTTGCATCTGGCCCGCATCCGGCCACTGCCGGCGACGCTGCCAGCCAATGCGCTGGTCATTATTTCGGGCGTGGTCGGCCAACACACCCGTCTGGAGGACCCCGACGCGCACGCCATCATCAAGTGGCTGGCCGTCCGCCATCCCGCCGACGGCTTCACGCTGATGACGGTGTGCGCGGGCGCGCTGTTTGCGGCCTCGGCGGGGCTGACCCGCCAGCGCGACTGCACCACCCACCACTCATGCCTGGCGCAACTGAGCAGTATTGATCCCAGCGCCCGCGTGCATGACAACCGCATCTTCATCGAAGACGGCAACCTGGTCAGCAGCGCGGGCATCACCGCCGGCATCGACCTGGCGCTGCATATGGTCGCGCGTCACTGCGGGCCGCGCGTGGCCAGCGAGGTCGCGCGCGAGATGGTCGTCTACCAGCGCCGCGCGGGCACCGATACCGCGCTGTCGCCATGGCTGGAACACCGCAGCCACATGCACCCCACCGTGCACCGCGTGCAGGACGCGGTGATTCGCGATCCCGCCGCGCCATGGTCCGCGCAATCGTTGGCGGACCAGGCGTACACCAGCCCTCGGCACCTTACCCGGCTGTTCCGTGAGCATGCCGGCTGCACACCGATGGATTACCTGTACCAGATCCGGGTGGCGCTGGCGCGCGACTTGCTGCGTGAAACCCGGCTGGACCTGGAGCGTGTGGCCGAAAAATCCGGGTTCGGATCTGCCCAGCACATGCGCCGCGTTTGGCGCAAATTTCAGCCCCAATCCCCCAGCCTGGCGCGTTCGGCGCCCATGCAATAGCGGCGCCGAAGCGCCGCTGTTTCACCGCCATATCGCCACCGCCCGACAACGCCGGCCTGCGAACGTCGACTTATTCCTTGCGCAACTTGCCTGGCAGCAGTGGCCCCTGCATTTCACGGATGGCCTCGACGAATTCGCCGATGTCCTCGAAGCTTTTGTAGACCGAGGCAAAGCGAACGTACGCCACCTTATCCAGCTTGCGCAGTTCGTTCATGACCAGCTCGCCGATATGTTCCGACGGCACTTCGCGTAGCCCGCTGGCCAGCAATTGCTCTTCGATGCGTGCGACCGCGGCGTCCACGTCTTCAGTACTGACGGGTCGCTTGCGCAGGGCCAGGCTCAGGCTGGCGCGCAGCTTGACGGGATCGTAGTCGCTGCGGCTGCCATTGCGCTTCACGATGGAAGGCATGGCAAGTTCCACCCGTTCGTAGGTGGTGAATCGCTTGTCACAGGACAGGCAACGGCGGCGGCGACGGATGGCGTCGCCCTCTTCCGACACCCGGCTGTCGACGACCTGCGTTTCGGCATTGCCGCAAAATGGACACCGCATGTGTGTTCCCTATAGGCACGAATGGCAAAATTTGAGCATATTGTAACGACGCGCCCATGGGAAGCGCCGACAGGGATTAATTTGTCCCTAATATTTTCGATGAATGGCGCGAGGATACCGCAGTGCCGCGCAAAGCAAAGGGACGGCGCCTTGCGGGGCCGTCCCTTTATCCGTCGCCCGCGCGGCAAACCACGCAGGCTGATTGCTTACCGCGTATGGCTTAACGCTTGCCGTACACGGGCAGGCGCGAGGTCAACTCGTTGACGCGGGCGCGCACGGCGGCGATGTTGGCTTCGTCGCGCGGGTTGTCCAGCACGTCGGCGATCAGGTTGGCGGTGAGTTCGGCGTCGGCTTCAGTGAAACCGCGCGTGGTCATGGCCGGGGTGCCCAGGCGGATGCCGCTGGTCACGAAGGGCTTTTCCGGGTCGTTCGGGATGGCGTTCTTGTTGACCGTGATGTGGGCCTGGCCCAGCACGGCTTCCGCTTCCTTGCCGGTGATGCCCTTGGAGCGCAGGTCGACCAACATGACGTGGCTTTCTGTACGGCCGGACACGATGCGCAAACCGCGCTTGACCAGCGTGTCGGCCAGCACCTTGGCGTTCTTGACCACTTGTTGCGCGTAGTCCTTGAAGCCGGGTTCCAGCGCTTCCTTGAAGGCCACTGCCTTGCCGGCGATGACGTGCATCAGCGGGCCGCCTTGAATGCCGGGGAAGATGGCCGAATTGATGATCTTCTCGTGCTCGGCCTTCATCATGATGACGCCACCGCGCGGGCCGCGCAGCGACTTGTGCGTGGTCGACGTGACGAAGTCGGCATGGGGAACCGGATTGGGATAGGCGCCGCCGGCGACCAGGCCCGCGTAGTGGGCGATGTCGACCATGAACAGCGCGCCGTTTTCGCGGGCGATGCGGGCCATGCGTTCGAAGTCGATGTGCAGGGCGTATGCCGACGCGCCGGCCACGATCAGCTTGGGCTTGTGTTCCTTGGCCAGCTGCTCGACTTGCGCGTAGTTCAGGACTTCATTTTCGTCCAGGCCGTACGAGATGAAGTTGTACAGCTTGCCGGAAGCGTTGACCGAGGCGCCGTGCGTCAGGTGGCCGCCTTCAGCCAGGCTCATGCCCAGCACGGTGTCGCCCGGCTTGAGCACGGCCATGTACACGCCCTGGTTCGCTTGCGAGCCGGAGTTCGGTTGTACGTTGGCGGCTTCAGCGCCAAAAATCTGCTTCAGGCGGTCGATAGCCAGTTGCTCGACCACATCCACGTATTCGCAACCGCCGTAGTAACGCTTGCCCGGGTAGCCTTCGGCGTACTTGTTCGTGAGCTGCGTGCCTTGGGCTTCCATGACGGCCGGGCTGGCGTAGTTCTCCGAAGCGATCAGCTCGATGTGCTGCTCTTGGCGAACGTCTTCCTTCTGGATGGCGGCCCAAACGTCCGGGTCAGCCTTGGACAAGGTAAGGTTGCGGTCAAACATGACGGGGGATTCCTGAGGCGGTAAGAGAGGAGAAAGCAGTGTCGGGTGGGTAAACCCGAAGAATTTGCGTAGTTTACCGCGTCAACCAGAATCAATTGCCGCCAAAATGCGCCGAAGGCAGGCAATTTTCGGCCGACGGGCGCGAAAACCACGGCACAGGCTGACGGCGGGAAATCGCGCTCATACCGACTTGAACAAGATTCATGCAAGGCGCCGCATAAAAAAAGGGCCGCACTCAACCGCGGCCCTTTTGGTTTTTGCAACGGCGTCAGGTCGCTGACGTTGCGCCGATCTGTTTAGGCGCCAGCCGCGGGTTCAGCGTGTAGGTGCCCGTGACCGAAGCCTGCGCCAGCACGTGCTTTTGCATGGCGCGCAGCGCGTCTTCGCCGGTGAATGAACCGTTCAGGTTCAGGCTCTGGACGTCCAGCGCATACAGCGTGAACACGTAGCGGTGGACGATGGAATCGTTCCAGGGCGGGCACGGGCCGTCGTAGCCGAAGTAGTCGCCGCTCATGTCGTGGTCGTTGGCGAACCAGGACGAATACGAGTTGATGCCCTGGCGGGCGTCCATCGGCGCCAGCGGGCCGCCTTTTCCGCGCGGGGTAATTCCATTGGAGAACGCGCCTTCGTCGATTTCGCGAAGATCCGCTGGCAGGTCCACCAGGACCCAATGGAAGAAATCAACGCGGGGCAGGTCGGCGGGCACTTCGCGGCCTTCCTGGTTGACGTCATCGGGCTGCGACGGCACGTCCGGATCATGGCAGATCAACGCAAACGACTGCGTTCCCGCCGGGACGTCGTCCCACGAAAACTGCGGGTTGTGGTTGTCAGCCAGCGCGACGTGCGATTGCGCATCGACTTTGCCGAACGCATAACGCTCGGGAATCGACTCGTGATCGGAAAAAGACAAACTCGAAAGTTTCATGTCGTGCTCCTTGAAATGCCGCAAAGGCGTACCAGCCTTCGTCCGTACCCTCAGCGTATCAAAACTTCGCAATCATGGGTTCAAGTTAACACGCGCGAACTTGCGCTTGCCCACTTGCACCACGTAGGTGCCCGCAGGCAATTGCAACGATTTATCTTCCACCCGATCGCCATTGACGCGCACCCCGCCTTGCTCGACATTGCGCTGCGCCTCGGAACCGGATGCGACCAGGCCGGCCTCGCGCAGCAGCTTCAGGATGCCGACGGGCGCCCCGCCGATATTCACTTCGGGCATGTCTTCGGGGATGGCGCCGTCACGGAAGCGCGCCTCGAACGAGGCCAGCGCGTCGTCCGCCGCCTTGGCCGAATGAAAGCGCGTGATGATTTCCTGAGCCAGCATGACTTTGGCATCACGCGGGTTGCGGCCGCCATCCGTCTCTTGCTTGAGGGCAGCGATGTCTTCCAGCGAGCGGAACGACAGCAGTTCGAAGTAGCGCCACATCAGCGTGTCCGAAATGGACATCAGCTTGCCGAACATCGAATCGGGCGACTCTGAAATACCGATGTAGTTGCCCTTGGACTTGGACATTTTCTCGACGCCGTCGGTACCGACCAGCAGCGGCATCGTCAAAATGCACTGGGGCTCCTGGCCATATTCCTTTTGCAGCTCGCGCCCGACCAGCAAGTTGAATTTCTGATCGGTGCCCCCCAGCTCCAGATCGGACTTCAGCGCCACGGAGTCATAGCCCTGCATCAACGGATACAGGAATTCGTGCACCGAAATCGGGATGCCACCCTTGAAGCGCTTGGTGAAATCCTCGCGTTCCATCATGCGGGCAACCGTATAACGGGACGCCAGCTGGATCATGCCCCGAGCACCCAGCGGATCGCACCATTCGGAGTTGTAGCGGATCTCGGTACGCGCCGGGTCCAGCACCAGGCTGGCCTGCGCGTAATACGTCTTGGCGTTGGACTCGATCTGCTCGCGCGTGAGCGGCGGGCGGGTGCTGTTGCGGCCGCTGGGATCGCCGATGGTCGAGGTGAAATCGCCGATCAGGAAGATGACGTTGTGGCCAAGGTCCTGCAACTGGCGCATCTTGTTCAGCACCACCGTGTGGCCCAGATGGATGTCGGGCGCGGTGGGGTCCAGCCCCAATTTGATGCGCAGCGGCACACCGGTGGCGCGGCTCTTTGCCAGCTTGCGCGCGAATTCGGATTCAACCAGCAGTTCGTCGCAACCGCGCTTGGCTATACGCAGATCAGCTTCGACTTCAGGAGTGATAGGGGCTTCAGAGGGAGACATGGCAGGGGGACCAAAGCGGCTTCAGCCGACAAAAAGGTGTAAAAAGTGACGAAAACTATCGAAAATTCTAGCCGAATCAGCTAGGATACCGCCCAATCATACGCAACTGCCATATATACGCAGTTGTGGTTCGGTCTACCACCCGTTGTTCACAAGATGCGCCCCGCGCCAGCCCTTGCCCCGGATATCGTGGCGCGCGGGGGCCGTTCGTGTCACGCACCCTGCGAGCTCATGCCACCTGAGAGGGTATCTTCACGATGAATCGTGGCCTCCACGAACTGGCGAGTAGCATCAAGCGCAAAGTTGCTGCCCTGTTTGCGCCCGTTGAGCCCAAGCCGCATCGCTCGGGACTTTTCCGTCGCACTGTTCTCGTCACCGCTATTGGTCTGTTTGCCGGCGCCGCCGCCCTGGGCATGGTGCAGCAACCCGACCGCTCCGAACTCCCCCCGTCCCGCATCATCCAGAGCGTTCTGCCGCTGACAGCCGAACAGGTCGAAGTCAGCACGCCCAGCGCCGCGCCGTACATCAGCGAAACCCGCATTCGCTCCGGCGACACGCTGGCCGCGGTGTTGCAGCGCCTGGAGCTGGACGCGCCCAGCCTGCAAACGTTCCTGACGCATGACCCCAGCGCCCGCAGCATCTACAAGCTGTACCCGGGCCGCTCGGTGCAAGCCGCCACGGACGAACAGGGCAACCTGATCTGGCTGCGTTACATCCACACGCCGGGCAACGAGACCGACGGCCAGGTCGTCACGCGCATGCTGCACGTCGCCCCTGCCGGCGACACCTACAAGGCCGAGGAAGTCACCGAAAGCACCGAGCGCCAGACGCGCGTTGCCGTGGGCACGATCAAGTCGTCGCTCTTTGGCGCGACCGACTCCGCCGGCATTCCGGACTCGGTCACCATGCAGATGGCCGACATCCTCAGCGCCAAGATCGACTTCCTGCGAGACCTGCGCCAAGGCGACCAGTTCCGTGTGGTCTACGAAGTCCGCTCGCACGACGGCCGCTATGCCGGCGCGGGCCGCGTGCTGGCCCTGGAATTCATCAACGACGGCAAGACCTACAACGCCGTCTGGTTCAGCCCTGACGAAAAATCCGGTTCGTACTACGACTTCGACGGCACCAGCCTGCGTGGCGCGTTCCTGCGCACCGCGTTGAAGTTCAGCCGTATCAGCTCGACCTTCGGCATGCGCATGCATCCCATCCACAAAACGTGGACGGGTCACAAGGGCGTGGACTACGCGGCGCCTTCGGGCACGCCGATCCACTCCACGGCGGATGGCACGGTCGAGTTCTCGGGCTGGCAGAACGGTTACGGCAACGTCGTCATCGTGAAGCACCACGGCAA
The DNA here is from genome assembly GCF_003600685.1 of Achromobacter sp. B7. Classification (NCBI taxonomy): domain Bacteria; kingdom Pseudomonadati; phylum Pseudomonadota; class Betaproteobacteria; order Burkholderiales; family Alcaligenaceae; genus Achromobacter; species Achromobacter sp. B7. The sequence continues at coordinate 619,651 of NZ_CP032084.1, read as the reverse complement.
GTATTCGACGCTGTACGCGCACCAGAGCCGCATCGCCGAAGGCATTACCAAGGGCGCCAAGATCTCGCAGGGGCAACTGCTGGGCTATGTCGGTTCCACCGGCTGGGCCACCGGCCCGCACCTGCACTACGAGTTCCGCGTGGACAACCAGCCGATCGACCCACTGGCGGTGGACCTGCCCGTTGCTCGTGCCCTGGAACCGGCGGAAGTCCGTGCATTCAACAATGCCGTGGCGCCCTACAAGCAACAGATCCAACTGCTGACGCAATTCCAGCAGACACTGCCCGACGCGTTGACCAACGTGGCCAGCCGCTAGGCGGCCAGATCCGCAAACGTCCAGAAAGGCGGCCCGCGCACACTCTGCCGGCCGCCTTTTTCTTTTTATCGAGGCGCCCGTGAACTCCCCTTCAACCGCATCGCCCGCACACCAGGGGCTTTATATCGGCTTGATGTCCGGCACAAGCGTCGACGGCGTGGACGGCGTGCTGGTGCGCCTGGGCGACTCCCAGGCCCCGCAGGTGCTGGCCAGCGCCAACCTGCCCATGCCGGAAAACCTGCGGCGCGAGCTCTTGGCGCTGAACGTTTCCGGCAACGATGAGCTGGCTCGCGCCGCCTTGGCCGCCAATGCGCTTGCCCGCTTGTATGCGCAAGCGGTTTCCGCCCTGCTTCAGGACGCCGCAGCGGATGCCACCGACGTGATCGCCATCGGCGCGCACGGCCAGACCGTCAGGCACCGACCCGATAGCGGATATACGGTGCAATTGAATGCGCCCGCGCTGCTTGCAGAACTGACCGGGATCGACGTCGTAGCGGATTTTCGCAGCCGCGATGTGGCCGCCGGGGGCCAGGGCGCGCCGTTGGTGCCGCCCTTTCACGCGGCGATCTTCGGCACGCCGCATGGCCGTGCCGTCCTCAACCTGGGCGGTATCGCCAACGTCACCCTGCTTGTTCCTGGCCAGCCCGTGCGTGGCTTCGATACCGGCCCCGCGAACGTGTTTCTGGACGCCTGGTGCCAGCGTCACCTGGGCCAGCCGTACGACGCAGACGGCCGCTGGGCCGCCACCGGCCAGGTGGTGGCGCCGCTGCTGGAACAGATGATCGCCAGCGAACCGTGGTTTGCGCTGCCCGCGCCCAAGTCCACCGGGCGCGACCTGTTCAACCTGCAATGGCTTGATGATCGTCTGGCGGCCTTTGACGGCCCAAAGCCCGCGCCCCAGGACGTGCAGGCCACGCTGCAACGCTTGACCGCCCGCACCGTGGCAAACGCCATCGATGCCGCGGCGGCGGGCACGCAGGACGTCTTCGTATGCGGAGGAGGCGCGCGCAACGCGGGCCTGATGCAAGAGCTGGCGTACTGCCTGCAACGGCCCGTACAGCCAACCGACGCGCTGGGCGTGCCGGCACAACAGGTCGAGGCATTGGCCTTTGCGTGGCTGGCGCAGGCGTTCGTGCAGCGGCGGCCGGCCGGGCATCCCGCCGTGACGGGTGCACGCGGGCCGCGAATTCTGGGCGCGCTGTATCCGGCCTGATCGCCCAATCACTGCAATGCAAAAAGCCCTTCGGCGTGCCGAAGGGCTTTTACTTTCCTGCCAGGGTTATTACACCGAGAACGAGGAACCGCAGCCGCACGTGGTGCTGGCGTTGGGATTGCGGATGACGAATTGCGCGCCTTCCAAGTCTTCCTTGTAGTCGATTTCGGCACCGACCAGGTATTGGAAGCTCATCGGGTCAACCAGCAGTTGGACGCCGGCCTTGTCCAGCACGGTGTCGTCTTCGTTGACGACTTCGTCAAACGTGAAGCCGTACTGGAAACCCGAACAGCCGCCACCTTGGACAAAGACGCGCAGCTTCAGGTCAGGGTTGCCTTCTTCGGCCAGCAAATCCTTCACTTTGGCGGCAGCCGAGTCGGTAAAGACCAAGGGCACAGGCGGGGCGGCCTGAAGATCGACGGTTTCGGTTACTGCATTCATGGTTCACTCCTGGCCGGGTCGGCCATATTTCGGTGAGCGGCAACGGCGCTCGCATAGTGTCACTATAGCGCAGGGCTTGACTAGACTCAAAGTTCCAGTTTGACACTTCGCGACGCGCGGACGGTTTCGCCTTCCAGGACGCTGACGGTCACGCTTTCGGGGACAAATCCCTCGGGTACGGCCAGGATGCCCTGGCTGCGTTGGTACTGATCGAACTGCAACGCCAGCGAGGCGGCCGTGGTGGTTTCGCCTGTAGTCGTTACCGGGCCGGTCTCGGCCTTGACCTGCATCGGCGCCAGGTCGACGGTAACGGTTTCGCCCTTGAGCACGCCCGTGGCTTGAAACCGCAACGCGCCCGCAAACGGCGTGCCGCCATTGCGGCCGCTGCGCATCAACAACACTTTGTAGCGCAGGCCGCCGCCTTCACGGTCGATCTGCACGCCCCGGATATCCACCGACCCTTCCGGGCCCGCAGGCAATAATTGTTCGTAGAACGCCAGCTGGTCGCGCACCCGCCCGACCTCGGCCTGGGCGACGCGCAACTGCGTTTCAAGCTCTTGACGCGCCGACCGCTCAATGACGAGCTCGCCGTCCGCCGTATCCAGCTGGCTTTGCGTGTAGCGCAGCTGGGCGTTTTGCTGGCGCATGGCCTCTGCCTGCGCCTCGGCCTGTTGTGTACTGATCACCAAGGCGTCCGGCGGACGAGCCTGCCGCAGCGCATAGCCGTAACCGACGGCGCCTCCCAGCAGCACGCCGAACAGCAGCCCGGCAACGATGCGCAGCATCCCGCCTGCTGGGCGGGATGGCGAGTGGGAGGACGGGGCGTCGACGGACATAAAGCGCGCAGGGCCGGCCACTTGCGCCGCCGGCCCGTGCAAAGCCTCAAGGCAGGATTGCCACCTGATCCAGGCCCGTGGATTCGGTAAACCCGAACATCAGGTTCATGTTCTGCACGGCCTGGCCGGCAGCGCCCTTGACCAGGTTGTCCTGCACGACCATGACGATCAGCAGGTCACCGTTGTCGGGGCGGCTAAGGGCGATGCGCAGGTTGTTGGATGCGCGTACCGACCGGGTCTCGGGCAGGCTGCCGGCGGGCATGACGTCAACAAAAGGCTCGTTGGCGTAACGCTCTTCGAACAGGGCCTGGAAGTCCGTGTCGCGCGCTTCGGGCAGGATGCGCGCGTACAACGTCGAGAACATGCCACGGATCATCGGCACCAGATGCGGCACGAAGGTCAGACCGACCTTGCCACCGGAGATCTTTTCCAGCTGCGACGAAATTTCCGGGTGGTGACGGTGACCCGACACGCCGTACGCCTTGAAGTTGTCGGACGCTTCGGAGAACAGCGAGCCAACCTCGGCCTTGCGCCCGGCGCCCGACACGCCCGACTTGCAGTCGGCGATCAGGGATTGCGTGTCGACCAGGGCCTTGCCGCCTTCCAGCAACGGGGCCAGGCCCAGCAGCACGGTGGTCGGGTAGCAGCCGGGGTTGCCGATCACGCGCGCCTTGGCGATGGCTTCGCGGTTCAGCTCAACCAGGCCGTACTGGGCTTCAGCCAGAATTTCGGGGCACGTGTGGGGGATTTTGTACCAACGTTCGAACGTCGGGATGTCCTGCAGGCGGAAGTCCGCCGCCAGATCGATGATGCGGGTTCCGGCGGCCAGCAGCTCTTGCGCTTGCGCCATCGCCACCCCGTGCGGGGTCGCGAAGAACACCACGTCGCATTCGGTCAGCGACGCCTTTTCCGGCGCGGAGAAGGCCAGATTCACGCGACCGCGCAGGTTCGGATACATATCAGCGACCGGCAAGCCGTCTTCCTTGCGGGACGTGATGGCGGTCAATTCCACATTGGGATGCTGCGACAGCAAGCGCAGCAGCTCGACGCCGGTATATCCGGTGCCGCCGACAATACCAACCTTGATACGGGTATTCGATGCTTGGGCCATGATAGGTATGAACTCTTCGTAGGACGAAAACAGATTGTATCGCCCGGAGAATACAGGGTTGCGCCGACGCGAGCATCGCGTGGAACGATCTGGACTCATCCGACCGAAAAAGGCGGCGCGGAGTTCCGCGTTGCAGAAGGCGGGCGGGACAAATCGGACACCCATCCGCCATCAATGCCCATAAACAAAAAACCCGCCGAAGCGGGTTTTTTGCAGCAACATTAACGCTTGCTGAACTGCTTGCGACGACGTGCCTTGCGGAAGCCGACCTTCTTACGTTCGACTTCACGGGCATCGCGGGTCACAAAGCCAGCTTGCGACAGTGCGGGCTTCAGGGTCGCGTCGTAGTCGATCAGGGCACGCGTGATGCCGTGACGGACTGCGCCAGCCTGGCCGGTTTCGCCGCCGCCGTGGACGTTGACTTTGATGTCAAACGATTCCAGGTGGCCGGTCAGTTCCAGCGGTTGGCGCACGATCATGCGACCAGTTTCGCGGGCGAAGAAATCGTCAACGGGCTTGCCGTTGACAACGATCTTACCCGTGCCCTTCTTGATGAAAACGCGAGCCACCGAAGTTTTGCGACGGCCGGTTCCGTAATTCCAGTTACCGATCATGGCGTTTCCTTAGATATCCAGCGTCTTGGGCTGCTGGGCGGTGTGCGGGTGCTCGGCACCAGCATAGACCTTCAGCTTCTTGATCATGGCGTAGCCCAGAGGACCCTTGGGCAGCATGCCCTTGACGGCCTTCTGAATGGCGCGACCGGGAAAACGCTCTTGCATTTTCTCGAAGTTCGTTTCGCGGATACCGCCCGGGTACGTGGTGTGGCGGAAGTACTTCTTGTCCTTCGCCTTGGTACCGGTAACGACGATATCGGAAGCGTTGATGATGACGATGTAATCGCCAGTATCAACGTGCGGCGTGAATTCAGGTTTGTGCTTGCCACGCAGACGACGTGCGACTTCGCTGGCCACACGACCGAGGACTTTGCCCTTGGCGTCGATCACAAACCAGTCACGTTGGACTTCATGCGGCTTGGCCACAAAGGTCTTCATGATGGTTCCTAAGAATAAAAAGTTCTTGCTGACTAGAACGTCTAGCCAGTGTTCTTTCCCCAACTGGGCAAAAACCAAAAACCTGATGAACCGCAACCCAAGGATTCGGTTCGGGGTTTTGCCTTTATCGACGTCCCGCCTAAGCGTTATTACCCGCCCGTGCAATAGTCAAAATGAGGGAAAGCCTGAAATTCTAACACGGCTGCTCAAAGATTGGGCAAGCGAAAAGAAGTCAGGTGGCGGCTGGCCGCAAGCAACGTTGCAGCCAGCGCACAGAAAAATCCAGGGACAAATCGCCCGCGCCCGGGCCGGCCAGAGCCCGGCGCGCTCAGGCGCCCAGGTAGGCTTCCAGCACGCGCGGGTGGCCCAGCAGTTCGCGGCCCGTGCCGGTCAGCGCCATGGCGCCGTTTTCCAGCACATACCCGCTTTGCGCGATCTTCAGCGCCTGACGCACGTTCTGCTCCACCAGGAACAGGGTCAGCCCATCGGCGTTGATGGCGCGCAGCGAACGGAAAATTTCCTGCACGACGATCGGCGCCAGGCCCATGGACGGCTCGTCCAGCAGCAGCAGGCGCGGCTTGGCCATCAGGGCCCGGCCAATCGCCAGCATCTGTTGTTCGCCACCCGACAGGTTGCCGGCGATGCCCGTGATCCGTTCCTTCAGGCGCGGAAACAGGTTGAACACGTATTCCAGGTCGGAAGCCACGTTCTTCAGGCCACGGCGATACGCGCCCAGCTCCAGGTTTTCCAGCACCGTCATGGTGGTCAGGATGGCGCGGCCTTCCGGCACCTGCACGATCCCGCGCGCCACCAGTTGGTGCGGCGCCAGGTTGGTGATGTCTTCGCCTTCGAACAGGACGCGGCCGCGCGCCTTGGGCAACAGGCCCGACAGCGCCAGCAGCGTGGTGGACTTGCCGGCGCCGTTGGCGCCGACCAGGGCGGTGATCTCGTTGGCGTTCAGGTCCAGGTCGATGCCGCGCACGGCTTCGATGTGGCCGTAGTTGACTTCGAGTCCGCGGACTTCAAGCATTGCGCTCATTGTGCAGCCTCCGCGCAACGCGCTACGGTATTCATCTTGGGAGCAGCCCGGCGACTCATTTGGCGGCCTCCACTTGTTCGGTGTCTTCGTCGTCTTCGCGGCCCAGATAGGCCTCGATGACCTGCTCGTTGTTGCGGATTTCGTCGGGGCCGCCGCAAGCGATGATCTTGCCAAAGTTCAGCACCGCGATGCGTTCGCACAGGCCCATGACGAAGCGCATATCGTGTTCGATCATCAGGATGGTGTAGCCGCGATCCCGAATGGCCAGGATCTCGCGCATGAGCTCGGCGCGTTCGCCGGTATTCATGCCCGCGACCGGCTCGTCCAGCAGCAGCAGCTTGGGCTCGGTGGCCAGCGCGCGCGCCAGCTCCAGGCGGCGCTGTTCGCCGTAGGACAGGTTGTCGGCCAGATCGTTTGCCTTGTGATCCAGGCGCATCCACGTCAGCAATTCGTGCGCGCGCTCGCGGGCACGTTTTTCGTGCTCGCGGTAACCCGGCAGGCCCAGCAGCAGGCTGGGAAAGCCGTAGTTCATGTGCCGATAGGCGCCCACCACCACGTTTTCCAGCAGCGTCATCTCTTTGAAGAGACGAATATTCTGGAACGTGCGGGCGATGCCCATGCGCGTGATGCTGTGCGGCTTCTTGGACAGGACGCTTTGGTCGTTGAACGTGATGGTGCCGCCGCTGGGCGGCAACAGCCCGGTGATCAGGTTGAACACCGTGGTCTTGCCGGCGCCGTTCGGGCCGATCAAGCCGAAGATGGAACCCTCGGGCACCGACAGGTTGACGTCATGCAGCACATGCAGGCCGCCGAAGCTCTTGGAGACGGAAGAAAGCTCAAGCATGGCGCTTGCCTCCCTGGCCGCCCCGGCCTTGACGCATCCAGCGCTTGAAGCGCGCCGGATCCCAGATGCCCTGCGGCAGGAACAACACAATCACCACCAGAATCACTCCGTTGGCGACCAGGCGCAGATCCGCAAAACCGCGCAGCAGCTCGGGCAACACGGTAATGATGAAGCTGCCCAGCACGGGACCGGCCAAACCGCCGATGCCGCCCAGGATGGCCATGGTCAGGATTTCAACGCCACGGTCGAAACCGTATTCATTGGGACCGATGAAGAAGGTCAGGTGCGCGTTCAGCGCGCCAGCCAGACCCGCGATCATCGCGCCGGCCACGAAGGCCAGCATCTTGTTGGCGCGCACGTCGATGCCCATCAAGCCGGCCGCCGTTTCGTCGCCACGAATGGCGTCGAACGAGCGTCCGATCTTGGAGGCGCGCACGCGCCACAGCACGAACAGCACGATGACGACCGCCAGCACCACATGCCACCACTGCGTCAGCTGCGGGATGCCGTTCAGCCCCAGCGCGCCGCCGGTAATGGATTCGGTGTTCAGGATGGTGACGCGCACCACTTCGCCAAAGCCCAGCGTGGCCATGGCCAGGTAGACCCCGGACAGGCGCAAGGTTGGCAAACCGATCAACGCCGCCACCAGCGCGGGCGCGGCCATGCCCCCGGCCAGCGCAACCGAGAACGGCGCGTCGTAGTTCATGGTGAGCAGCGCGGCGGTGTACGCCCCGATGCCCATGAAGGCGGCGTTGGCCATGGCCAGCATGCCGCAGGCCAGGGTCAGCCAGATGGAGAGGGCCAGCAATGCGTTGGTGCCCAGCGTAAGCACCAGGTTGCCGTAAATGGCCCAGAAGTTTTCGAATCCGCTCATTCTTTAAGCCTTGCGTTGAACCACTTTGCCGAACAGACCTTGCGGGCGCACCAGCAGGATCAGGAACAGCAGGCCGAATGCCACCGCGTCGCGCATGGTGGAGCCGATGTAGGCCACCGACAGCACCTCGGCGAATCCCAGGAACAGACCGCCCAGCATGGCGCCGCGTATGTCGCCCATGCCGCCCAGGATGATGACCGCGATGCCCTTGTGCAGCATCGGCTGGCCCATCAGCGGGAACAGCGCGTTCGAATACAGGCCGATCAGCACGCCGGCCACGCCACCCAGGGCGGCGGCAGCGAACGAGGTCGTGACGAACAGCTTTTCAACGTTGATGCCAAGCAGCCAGGCGGCCTTGGGCGATTCGGCGATGGCGCGCAGCGCGCGGCCGAACTGCGTGCGGCGCATGACGTACATCAGCACGGCCATCAACGCGAACGACAGGAAGATGATGCCCAGCTCGATCACGGTCAGGTGCAGGCCGGCGACCTCGATCACTTCCTCGGGCACGGTACCGTGCGGAAAGCGCAGGTTGCTGGCGCCAAAGATGCTCTGGGCGCCGTTATTCAGGATGATGCCCACGCCAATCGTGGCGATCATGGGGATCAAGTGGGGTGCGTTGCGCTTGCGCAGCGGCTTGAGGACCAGGTAATCGATGATGACCCCGGTGAAGCCGGCCACAAAGAACGCGACCATCAGCGCCGCCCACAAGGGCAGGCCGAATTGCTGAACCACGAACAGTGCCGCGTAGGCGCCAACCATGAAGACGGCGCCATGCGCCAGGTTGATCACCCCGAGCACGCCGAAGATCAGCGTGAAGCCCAGCGCGAACAGTGCATACACACAGCCCAGCGACAAGGCATTGACGAATTGTTGTTCGAACATGATGGGACTTTCCAGATCTATGAGGGCCCCATGCAGCGCCCACTGCATGGCCTGACGCCGCCCGCGAAGACGGCATGGCTTTTATTGGGACGGCCCTGCGATAAAAAGCGCCTTGCGGCCAGCCTGTGGGCTGCCCGCAAGGCGCATCCCCCCGCGCGGGGATGCGTAGCGCTTACTTTTCGATGACGTACTTGCCGTCCTTGGTCACGCTGACGATCGGCGCCTGGTCGGCGTCGTAGCCGGCGGGCTTGCCGGCGCGGTCGTTGGCTTGGCGGAACTTGAACGCGCCGGTGGCGCCGGTCCAGGTCACGGACGGCAGCGCGTCGCGCAGCGCGGCACGGTCCTTGGGCAATTCGCCGGTGATCTTGGTGTTCTTCAGTGCCTGGGCCACGATGTACATGGCGTCATACGACTGAGCCGCGAACTGGTCCGGCGAACCGTTGAACTTGGCCTTGTAGGCGTCGATGAACTTGACGTTCTCGGGGGCCTTGTTCTCGATGGACCACGGGCTGCCGATCCACAGATTGTTCGATGCGCCGCCAGGGGCCAGGTCGAAAATCTTGACCGAGTTCATGCCGTTGCCGCCGATGACCGGCACGTTCAGGCCCAGTTGGCGCGCTTGCACCATGATCGGGGCGCCTTCGGCCAGCAGTGCGGACAGCACGATGGCGTCGGGGTTGGTGCCCTTGATCTTGGTCAGCTGGGCCTTGAAGTCCACGTCGCCCTTGGCGAACGTTTCGGTCGTGGTGACCGGGATCTTCTGGTCTTCCAGGGCCTTCTTGAAGTTGTCGTAGCCGCTCTTGGTGAAGACGTCGTCGTTACCGTAAAGCACGGCCACGTTCTTCAGGCCGGTCTTTGCCTTGACGGTGGAAATCGTGGCCGGCAGCACGTCGGCTTCGGTGACCGAGTTGCGGAACACGTAGTTGCCGATGGAGGTGATGCCATCGGCGGTGTTGGACGTGCCGAAGGCGACCGTCTTGGCCGCTTGCGCGATCGGGTCAGCGGCTTGGGCCGAGTTGGACAGCGTCGGGCCAAAGACCATCAGGACGTTGTCTTTGAAAATCAGTTTCTTGAAGACGTTGATGGCTTCTTCTTTCTTGCCTTGTTCGTCTTCGACAACCAGCACCAGCTTGTTGCCGTTGATGCCACCCGCAGCGTTGATTTCATCAGCGGCAAGCTGGAAACCGTTACGGATCGACACGCCGTACTGGGCGGCGCCGCCGGACAGGGCTTCTGCCACGCCCAGCTTGATGTCAGCCGCGTGCGCAGCCGGGACGATACCAGCGGCGATCAGCGCAGCCAGCAGCTTCTTGGTCTTGGATTGCATGGTTGATACCACCTTAAAGTCTGTCTCGGAATATTGGTAATCCGGGCTGGTGTAATCCCGCCGGATTGACGTCATATGCCGCCTAAAGGCGCCATGATTGCGCGTCAAGACCCGGGATATTACTCCTTTGTATCAGGCCGAAACTCGAATGTGGTTCGAGAAAAGCCCGAAAACCGCCCATTTTTTTGTAAAAAATGCGCTATTACTAGCAAAAACCCTACTTTGCACCGAATGCCATTCGGCGTCCGGCGCCCTCCTTCTACCGTCCCGACAACGCCACGGCCACGTACTGGCCGTAAGCGTTTTCGGTCAGGCGGAACCACGGCATTTCGCTGTCGCGAAAGCCCATGTAACTGTCGTGTATTGCCTTGAATTTCGGGTCTTTGGCCGACAAGTCCTTGTAGACCTGTTGCGTGGCCTCGAATGCCACGTCCATGATGGATCGCGGAAAAGCGCGCACTTGCACGCCGCTTGCCGCCAGTTGCGCCAGCGCTGCCGGGTTGCGCGCGTCGTAGCGGGCAGTCAGCGACACGTGAGCAGCCAACGCGGCGGCCTGCACGATGGACTGGTAATGCTTGGGCAGCTTGTTCCAGGCGTCGTCATTGATATATAGCGACAGCTGCTCGCCGGGCACCCACCAGCCGGGTCCGTAGTAATACTTAGCTACTTTATTGAAGCCCAGCTTGGCGTCGTCATAGGCGCCCGCCCCCGCGATGGCTTGCAGCCCTTCTTTGTCGAAGGCCTCGGCAAGCGGCACCTGGGTGACCGGCTGCGGCGCTACGCCCAGCCGGGCCAGCACGTCGGCGCCAAGGCCGGAGACGCGCATTTTCAGGTCTTTCAGGTCAGCCTGGCGCTTGATTTCCCGCGTGTACCAGCCGCCCATCTGGGCGCCGGTATTGCCCAGCGGGAAGTTGATGATCTTTTCGGGTTTGAACAGTTCGCGGGTCAGGCGCAGGCCGTCGCCCTCGCTCATCCAGGCGTTCATCTGGCGCGCCGTCAGCCCGAAGGGCACGGCGGCATCGAAGCAAAAGGCGGGGTTCTTGGCGTGATAGGCGCGCGACGAGCCGTGTCCGCATTCCACCTTGTTGGTGGAGACGGCTTCAAGCAGGTCGGCGGCCGGTACGATTTCGCCTTCCGGGAAATGACGGATATTGAACTTGCCGCCGGTGGATTCCGTGACGAACTTGCAAAACTGTTCGCCCGCGCCGATGCGCAAGTCCAGCGCGCTGGGAAATGCAGAGGCAAGGCGCCAGCTCAAGGACGGCATGTCTTGCGCGAACGCAGGCGCGCTGACGGCGGCGCCGGTTGCAACGGCGCCCAGTCCGGCATGCTTCAAGAATGAACGTCGTTGCATCGCAATGCTCCTCAGCAGCTTCGGGGTACGTCGAGCAATACCCGCCGGATATTACACGGTGAGGCCGTGCCGGGCGCTAGAGGAATTCCCCAGCCGCGCGGCCCCCATCCCAATGCATTCGGCAGGATGGATGAGCGCGCCCGCGAGCGCGCTCATGGCTCAGGTGCCGGCGATGGCCATTTGCTCGATCAGGATCGAGCCGGTGGTCTTCGTGCCGCGCGAAATGGTGTCCGCGCCCACGGCAACGATCTGCTGGAACATGTCGGCCAGATTGCCGGCGATGGTGATTTCCTGCACCGCGTGCTGGATCTTGCCGTTTTCCACCCAGTAGCCAAACGCACCGCGCGAGTAATCGCCGGTGACGTAGTTGACGCCCTGACCGATCAGCTCGGTGACCAGGAAGCCCGTGCCCATCTTCTTGAGCATGGCTTCGAAGTCGTCGCCGCGCTTGGTCAGCGTGGAGCTGAACACCAGGTTGTGCGAGCCGCCGGCGTTGCCGGTGGTGGCCATGCCCAACTTGCGCGCGGTGTAGCTGGACAGGAAGTAGCCTTCCAGCACGCCGGCCGACACAACGTTGCGGCGGCGGGTGCGCACGCCTTCGTCGTCAAACGGCGAACTGCCCATGGCGCCGGGAATGTGCGGGTCTTCGGTCAGGTTGATGTGCTTGGGGAAAATGGGCTTGCCCAGCGCGTCCAGCAGAAAGCTGGCCTTGCGATACAGCGCCCCGCCGTTGACGGCTTGCGTCAGCGCGCCGACCAGGCCCAGCGCCAGGGGCGCTTCGAACAGGACCGGGAACTTGCCGGTGCGAATGCGGCGGGCCGACAGGCGCGACAACGTGCGTTCGGCGGCGTAGCGGCCGATGGCTTCGGGGGATGCCAGGTTGGCCGGGTCGCGTTCGGACGTGTACCAGTAGTCGCGCTGCATGCCGTTGCCCCGGCCGGCGATAGGCGCCACGGACAGGCTGTGGCGCGAATACGGGTAGCCGCCCATAAAGCCACGGCTGTTGCCCATGACGAACTGGCCTTCGTAGGTGCCCACGGTGGCGCCATCGGTATTCGTGATGCGCGGATCGACGTCACGCGCCGCGCGTTCGGCGCGCAAGGCGAGTTCGGCGGCTTCCTCGGTGGACACCGTCCAGGCGTGGTGCAGGTCCAGATCGGGGAATTCCGTGGCCAGTTGGTCGGCGTCGGGCAGGCCGGCGGCCGGATCGGCGGCGGTGTGGCGGGCGATGTGCCAGGCGGCTTCGACCGTCTGGCGCAGGGCGGCTTCAGAGAAGTCGGACGTCGAGGCCGACCCGCGGCTTTGGCCGGCGTAAACCGTCAGGTCCAGCGAGCGATCGCGTGTCTGCTCAACGGTTTCGATGTCGTTCTTGCGTACCGAGACCGACAGCCCCAGGCTTTCCGAGACTTCCGCCGCCGCGTCCGAAGCGCCAATCTGGCGCGCGTAGGCGAGGGTTTGCTCAACGAGTTCGGAAAAACGCGCGTGATTCGCCGCCAGCGGCAAGGATGAGGAGGTTTTAACCATTGCTGTCCAATTTGCAGAGACGGTTATCATAGCCAAGTCTGTCATTGCGCAGTTTTCCATGAATTCCCATACTGAAGAAGAATCCGTCGACGACGGTTACGACGAGAACGGCTACGACCGTCCCAGCAAGTCCCAGGTCAAGCGTGAAATGCACGCCTTGCTGGACCTGGGCAAACAGCTGATCGAACTGTCCCCCGACCGCCTCAAGCAATTGCCGCTGGCCGAGCGCCTCTATGAGGCAATCCGCACGGCGCAGCGCACGACGGGCCGCGAAGGCCGCCGCCGGCAGATCCACTTTGTGGGCAAGCTGATGCGCGACGCGCCCGCCGACGAGATCCGCGCCCAGCTGGATGTGTGGGAAAACGGCTCGCGCGAAGAAACCGCCGCCATGCACCGGCTGGAAGCCCTGCGCGACCGCCTGCTGGACGACGACGACACGCTGACCAAGCTGCTGGCGAACAATCCACAAGCGGATGCGCAGCAATTGCGCACGCTGATCCGCGCCGCGCGCAAGGAAAAGCTGGGCAATGCCTCGCTGCTGCAAGGCCAGGAGCCGCAAAAGAAGCACTATCGCGCGCTGTTCCAGGCCTTGAAGACCTTGACGCTCTGATTCCCCCTTTTGATTTTTTTCGGCCGTCCATGAACGCTTCCAACGACCTGCTCGACTGCATCGAGATCGAAACCGCCCCTAACCCCACACACGCCGTCATCTGGCTGCACGGCTTGGGCGCGGATGGCAACGACTTCGCCCCCATCGTGCCGGAACTGGACCTGCCCGCAGGGCTGGGCGTGCGCTTTGTGTTTCCGAACGCGCCGGTGCAGCGCGTGACGATCAACAACGGCATGTCGATGAGGTCCTGGTATGACATTTTGGTCATGGACCTGGTCCGTGTGGAAGACGCCAAGGGCATCCGCGCTTCCGAAGCCGCCATCCACAAGCTGATCGCGCGTGAAAACGCGCGCGGCATCCCGACGTCGAACATCGTGCTGGCGGGCTTCTCGCAAGGCAGCGCGATGACCTTGCACACCGGCTTGCGGCTGACCGAAAAGCTGGCGGGCATGATGGCGCTGTCGGGCTATCTGCCGCTGCTGAACACCGCCGAAGCCGAACGCCACGGCGCCAACCAAGCCACGCCGATCTTCATGGCGCATGGCCTGCACGACCCGGTTGTGTCGCTGGCGCGCGCCGAGGCGTCGGTGACGGAATTGAAGCGCCTGGGCTATGACGTGCGCTGGCACACGTACCCGATGCCGCATTCGGTGTGCGCCGAAGAAGTCCGCGATATCTCGGCGTTCTTGAATAGCGTGCTTGCCTGAAGCAGCAGTGATGTTCAGGCGCGCGCCGGGCTTGCCGGCCCGCCACGCCTGATCTTGCCGGCTGCCGGGACCCGCTTGCGGCACGCCGCCGTGCCCTGGGCATTGCCCCAGGCAAGCCGGCTCCAGCCCCCTGCCGACAATCCGGCAAAAACCCCTTTGGTATACCAAGTGGTATTCAAGCCCTGAATTTTCCGGGCTTCGCCGGCCCTCGTCCATAGAGAAAAACGCCAATCCCAAAAAGCTTGTCTACGCCCGCTGCTTGAATATAGTATTCGATCCATGCCTTATCGGCCCGGGCTGCTGGTGTTCGGGCTTCCCTGTTGTTGCTGTCGATTCAACCCCATTGGCCATGCTGCGCCGGGTTTCGGCGTGCCATATAAGACGCAGGAGAAAGTCCCGTGAAATCCATGCCACTTCCCCGCCTGGCGGGCGCGGCGCTGCTTGCGCTGTTTGCTCCCTTGGCCGCCCAGGCCCAAGCCCTGAATCCCCCCGTGAAGGTGCGCTACGAAGAAGTGGTGCGATCCGTGCTTTACGTGCCCAAGTACGTGGCCCTGTCACAGGGATACTTCAAGGACGCCGGACTGGACGTGTCCATGAAAACCTCGCAGGGAACCGACAAGGGCATGACCGCCTTGCTGTCGGGCAGCGCGGACATTGTGCTGATCGGGCCCGAGGCTTCCATCTATGTGCAGAACAGCGAATCGCCGGTCAAACCGAAGATCTTTGCCGGGCTGACCGCCACCGATGGCTTCTTCCTGCTGGCGCGCAAGCCGGTCGACAAGTTTGACTGGTCGATGCTTAAGGGCAAGGAAGTCATCGGGTTTCGACCCGGCTCGAACCCCATCGTGTTCCTGGAAACCGCGTTGCGCAAGCATGGCCTGGATCCGCAAAAAGACGTCAAGCTGCTGAACAACATCGGCATCCCGGCGCGTGCGGGCGCCTGGATGGCGGGCCAGGGTGAATACGGCATCTTCCTGGAGCCCGAGGCCGGCGAGCTGGTGCGCAACGGCAAGGGGTACATCGTTGCGTCGGTGGGCCATGAAGTCGGCCAGGTGGACTACACCGTCTTCACCGCCACCGACAAATACATCCGCGACAACCCCAAGGTCATCCAGGCCTGGACCAATGTGGTGGCGCGCGCCGAGAAGTACGTGAAGGACACGCCGGCCGCAACGCTGGCGCCGCAGATCATGACGTTCTTCCCGGGCATGGACCAGGGCGCCGTCACGGAAGCCATCGAGCGCTACAAGCAATACCAGATCTGGAAGACGTCGCCACTGGTCACCGCCGAGGCCATGAACAAGTTGCAGGACATGCTGATCGCCAGCGCCGTCATGAAGGACTCCGCCCGCGTGAAATACGAGGACGTGGTGGTGGCCGACTTTGCCAACAAGGTGCAGTAATGGGAGCCGCCATCCATAACCTGAAGCCGGCCACCGCCACGGCAAAAATCGAGCTGCGCGACGTCTGCCTGTCGTACTTCACGACCGATGGCGAAACCGAGGCGCTGTCGAACGTGTCGTTCTCGCTGGCGCCGGGCGAATTCGTCAGCCTGATCGGCCAAAGCGGATGCGGCAAAAGCACCTTGCTGTCGTTGATTGCGGGCCTGATTCCGCCCACATCGGGCGCCGTCATGGTCGATGGCCAAAGCGTGACCAAGCCGAACCCGCGCATCGGCTACATGTTGCAGCAGGACTATCTGTTTGAATGGCGCACCATCCTGGACAACGTGATGCTGGGCGCCGAGATCCAGGGCCGGCGCGATGCGCGCAGCGAGGCGCGCGCCGTGCACATTCTTGAAAAGTGCGGGCTGGGCGGGTTCCTGACGCACACGCCGCGCCAGCTGTCGGGCGGCATGCGACAACGCGCCGCGCTGGCGCGCACGCTGGTCACCGAGCCGGACGTGATTTTGCTGGACGAGCCGTTCTCGGCGCTGGATTCGCAGACACGCCTGGCCATCTCGGACGAAGTCGTGGACATCCTGCGGCGCGAGGGCAAGACGGTGGTGCTGGTCACCCACGATATCGGTGAAGCCATCGCCATGACGGATCGCGTCATCGTGCTGTCGCGCCGCCCCGGCCGGCTGAAAAGCCAGTACCGCATCCACTACGGCGACGGTGCGCGTCCCACGCCCTTCCAGGCGCGCTCGCGGCCGGAATTCAACGCCTATTTCAAACAGCTCTGGGATGAGCTGGACGTCCACGTGGAGGGCTGATCGATGAATTCCCCCGTTGCCAACACCGTTCCCCTGCGCGCCGTACCCGCGCCCAGCGCCAAATACCTGGACTACCTGCGCCGGGACCGCGCCAAGAAGCGCAATATCCGGCTAAGCCAGGCGTTGTTGCTGATCGTGTTCCTGTGCGCGTGGGAAATCCTGCCGCGCATGCACATCGTGAACCCGCTGCTGACCAGCTACCCCAGCGCGCTGTGGCCTACCTTTATCGACCTGTGGAACAACGGCCATCTGGCCAGGCACATCATGACCACGCTGTCGGCCACGCTGGTCGGCTTCACCCTGAGCATGGCGATCGGCATCGTGGTGGCGGCCGCGCTGTGGTGGTCGGACTTCCTGTACAAGGTGCTGGACCCTTTCCTGGTGGTGGCCAACGCCATGCCCAAGATTGCCTTCGTGCCGATCTTCTATCTGTGGCTGGGGTCTGACTACGCCGTGTACGGCATGGCGGTCGCCATCGCGGTGTTCGTCACCATCATGGTCGTGTACGCGGGCTTTCGCGGCATCGACCAGAACAAGGTCAAGCTTGCCCACACCTTTGGCGCCAGCCGCTGGCAGGTGCTGACCAAGGTAGTGCTGCCGGGCAGCGTGCCCACGTTGATCGCGGCCGTGAAGATGAACATCGGCCTGGCCCTGGTGGGCGTGATCGTGGGCGAATTCCAGTCGGCCGATTCCGGCCTGGGTTTTCTCATCATGAACGGCAGCCAGGTGTTCAAGCTGAACATCGTCATGACGGCAATTGCCATGCTGGCGCTGATCTCCAGCGTGATGTACCTAATCATCTATCGCGTCGAAGCCGCCGTGGCGCGGCGCTACGGCTAAGGAGGCGTCATGGAATTTCCGCAATGGGTACAAGACCGCGTCGTGGCCCGGCAAGGGCGCCTGCATCCCTACGACACTCTGCCGGCAGCGCGTTGCGCGGTGGTCGTGATCGACATGCAGCAGTACTTCACCCTGCCCGGCTATCAAGGCGAATGCGCCCCGGCGCGTGACATCATCGCGCCGATCAACCGGCTGTGCGACACGGTGCGCGCGGCGGGCGGGACGGTAGTGTGGGTGCAGACGGCGTCGGACAACGCCGACGCATTCTGGTCGCATCACCACGGGGTGATGCTGACGCCCGAACGCAGCAAGCGGCGCCTGGAAACGCTGCGCCGCGATTCGCCGGGGTTTCAATTGCACCCCGACCTGCACGTGGACGATGCCGACCCGCGCGTCGTCAAGCGCTTCTACAGCGCCATGGCGACGGGCTCGTCAGAGCTTGAACCGCTGCTGCGCGGGCTGGGCGTGGATACGCTGCTGATCACCGGCACCGTCACCAACGTGTGCTGCGAATCCACCGCGCGCGACGCGATGATGCGCGACTTTCGCACCATCATGGTCGACGACGCGCTGGCGGCGGTCACGCCGGCCGAACACGAACATGCCTTGCAGGGCTGGATGCTGTTCTTTGGGGATGTGCTGTCGGTGGACGAGGTAACGGCGCGGCTGACGCCGGCCGAGGCGGTGCGGAAAACCGCCTGACGGCGACGGCGCGTCGGGCTACACCCGGCAACAGGCGGTGCATCATGGGCGGCCCGGCCAGGCCCGACCCAGCCAGGCCGGGCCAAGCTGGGCCAACCCGATGCGTTGCCGTGTCGGCGCCTAGGCCAGGCCCAACCACACGCGCCGCATCGTCGGGTCTTCCGGGTCGGCGTCGTTGGTAAAGCCCAGGCTGGTCATCAGCGCCAGCATGGGCCGGTTGGTCGACAGCACCAGGCCATCAATGTATTCCAGCCCCTGCTCGCGCGCGGCGTCGATCAGCGCCGTCATCAGCTGGCGACCCAGGCCGCGCCGCTGCCAATCATCGCCGATCACCAGCGCGTATTCCGCACCGCGCCCGTCCGGGTTGCGCAGATAGTGGGCAAAGCCCACGATCACTTCGCGCGGATGGCCGCGGTTGGCCGGGTTGGGCACCTGCGTGGCCGCCACCAGCGCCAGTTCGCGGTGGTAATCCACCTGCGTATAACGCGACACCATGCGCGGTGTCAGCTCACGCATCATCGACACAAAGCGCATATAGCGCGACCGTTCGGACAAGCCGCGAATGAACTCCTGCAAGGCCTCGCCGTCTTCCGGGCGGATAGGGCGCAGCACCCACGGAATGCCGTCATTGAAGCGGCGCACGTGCACCAGCCGCGTGGGATACGGATGGATCGCCATATGCGGATAACCGGACGTCTGCGGCGTTTCACAGCCCGGCGTTTCGGTCAGCATCATGCGCAGTCCGCCCGCGCGCAGATGGGTTTCGCCGGCGTAGAGGGGGTCGATATCCAGCGTTTCGATGTCGGGCAATTCCGACACCATTTCAGACACCAGCACCACCGCCTGTTGCAGCGACTCGGCCGCCATATGGCCCACACGCGGCGCCAGCACACGGCGCCACAGCCGGCTGCGTTCGATCAGCTGACGGGCCAGGAAGCCGTTGAGCGGCGGCAGATCCATGCCGCGATCGGCCACGGACAGCACCGCGTCGGGCCCGCCCGCGCCAAAGCGGATGACAGGGCCAAACTGCGGATCGCGCCGCACCCGGATCGCCATGGGGCGGGATTCGGGTTCGGCGGACGCCACCTCCACCGGCATGTCGCGCAGCGGCACGTAGAACAGGCCAAGCAAGGTCCGGATTTCGGACGTATTCAATTCACGGCGGCAATCCGCCCGCACGCGCGCGATGAGTTCGCGCGCGGCGGCCAGGTCGGGCACGTGGGTGGGGGGTTCTTGCGGTTGCGTTTGCAGCAGCAACTGCTGGTTGTAGTGGTGCGAGGCCAGCACGCCGAACGCGTCGGCGGCCGATTCCGGCGTACGAAACGCCGACGTGCCCGCATCGTCCAGCATGCGGCGCAGCGGCCGCATGCCGGCGTCGCCCATGAAGCAGGTGACGACGGGCTTCTTCGCGCTGGGCGCAATCTGCGCCAGCTCGCGCGCCACGGCGGGCATGTCGGCCAGCGCGTCAGGCGCCAGCAGCACCAGCACGCCATCCACGCCCGTGTCGTCCAGCACCGTTTCCAGAATGGCGCGGATGCGTTCGGGCGTCAGCGGCGTGTAGGTAATGACGGGGTTGTCGCAGGCGGCGTCGGGCTCCAGCATGGCTTCCAGCGCGCGGCGGGTGGTGGGCGCCAGGTCGGCGCGCAGCACGGCGGCGTCGGGGCCGATCAGGTCCATGGCCAATTGCGGAGGCCCGCTGCCGTTCGAGATCAGCGCCACGCGCCGACCCTTGGGGCGGCGCGTATAGCCCAGCACTTTCACGGCCGAGAACAGCTGCACGAAGTAGCGCACGCGCACCGCGCCCGCGCGGCGCAGGGCGGCATCGAAAATGGCGTCGGCGCTGTCGGCATCGGACCGACCCGCCTTGAGCACGATGACGGGCTTTACGCTGGCCGCGGCGCGCAGCGCGCTCATGAATTCGCGCGCCGGCCCCACGTCTTCCAGGTACAGCACGATGCTGTCGGTGCGCGGGTCGCTGGCCAGGTAATCCAGCACTTTCGACAGCCCCACCACCGCTTCGTCGCCCAGCGACACGGCGGTGGAAAAGCCGATGTGCACGTCTTCGGCCCAGTCCATGACGGCGGCCATGATGGAGCGCGACTGCGCCACCAGCGCCACGCGCCCCGCGCGCGCCAGCACCGGGTGCTGGCTGAAGTTCAACCCGGCGTGCGGCCGCTGCGCGCCAAACGAGCGCGGCCCCAGCAGTTCGCAGCGGTTCTCTTCCGCCCACGCGCGACACAACGCCCAGGTGCCGCGCGGATACGGATCGGGCAGTTCGTGCGGCAACAGGATCACGGCGCGCGGCGCCAGCGGCGACAGGCGGCGCAGTGTTTCCGGCAGCACGGCGGGCGACACGCAAACCAGGGCCAGATCAGGCCTCGCTCCCGCCGCCAGGCCTTCCAGGGCGGCGGGCAATTCCGGCGCGGCGCCCGCCTGGCAATCGACCACCGTGGTCTTCGCCTTGAGCGCGGGCGACAGAGAGCCCGCCGCCGGCAGTGGCCGGTCGGCAACGATCACCAGCGAACTGGGTTCGAACATGGGGGCAAGCGCGTGTCGCAGCATAGGGGGTACGCCCTAATCTAAAATACCGTTCATCGTAACAAGACAAGCCCGCCGTCCGCTTGATGTGGACCCAGCCTGACGCCGCTTTTGTGGCGCCGCAGCCGCTATCATTGCCACCTATGACTTCCAACGCCACCTCCCCCATTCGTACGCGCTTCGCGCCTTCGCCCACGGGCTTTCTGCATTTGGGCGGCGCGCGCACCGCGCTGTTCTCCTGGGCGTTCGCGCGCCACCATCAAGGCACGTTTGTGCTGCGCATCGAAGACACGGACGTCGAGCGGTCCACGCCGGAAGCGGTCGAGGCCATTCTGGACAGCATGCAGTGGCTGGGCATGCAGCCCGATGAAGGCCCCTTCTATCAAATGCAGCGCATGGACCGCTATCGCGAAGTGGTCGCGCAGATGCTGGCCGCCGGCACTGCCTACCACTGCTACAGCTCGCCCGAAGAAGTGGAAGCCATGCGCGAAGCCGCCCGCGCACGCGGCGACAAGCCGCGCTATGACGGCACGTGGCGCCCCGAGCCCGGCAAGACGCTGCCCGCCATCCCCGAAGGCCGCAAGCCGGTGGTGCGCTTCAAGAACCCGCAAGAAGGCGCCACGTCCTGGAACGACATGGTCAAGGGCACCATCAGCTTCGACAACACCGAACTTGACGACCTGATCATTGCGCGCCCGGACGGCACGCCCACGTACAACTTCTGCGTCGTGGTCGATGACTGGGACATGGGCATCACGCACGTGTTGCGCGGTGACGATCACGTCAACAACACGCCGCGCCAGATCAACATCCTGCGCGCGCTGGGCGCCACGCTGCCCGAATACGGCCACGTGCCCATGATCCTGGGCCCGGACGGCGAAAAGCTGTCCAAGCGCCACGGCGCGGTCAACGTCATGGAATATGACAACGACGGCTACCTGCCCGAGGCCATGATCAACTACCTGGCCCGCCTGGGCTGGAGCCACGGCGACGACGAGCTGTTCTCGCGCGAGCAGCTGGTGTCCTGGTTCGACACCAAGCACCTGTCGAAGTCCGCGTCGCAATGGGACCCGAAGAAGCTGAACTGGGTCAACGCGCACTACATCAAGCAGATGGACAACGCGGAACTGGCAGAACGCGTGGCGCCGCGCGTGGCGAACCGGGGCGGCCACCCTGAAAAAATCGACCTGCCGGGCGTGATGGGCCTGCTGAAAGACCGCGCTGAAACGCTGGAACAATTGGCCGATGGCGCGATGCTGTTCTGCGCGCCGTTCGCACCGGCCGCGCCGGAACTGGTCGAGCAGCACCTGACTGCCCCCGCGCGCGAAGCGTTGGCGGACTTTGCCCAGCGCGCGCAAGACACCGACTGGACCCGCGAGGCCCTGTCGGCGCTGATCAAGGCCGTGCTGGCCGACCGTGGCATGAAGATGCCGCAACTGGCGATTCCGCTGCGCGTGGCGGTGACGGGTCAAACGCAAACCCCGGCCGTCGACGCCGTGCTGGCCCTGCTGGGCAAGCAGACGGTGCTGGCCCGCCTGGCTGCGATCTAAGCAGGACGGCCTTCAAGCCGGGCCGGGCAAGGCTGGCCCGACTCGGCACAGACCTGTTGAACCAGATCGGCTTAGCCAAGGCGATCCGGGTCGAATCCGATATGTTGGCCCCAAGACGGCGTTCCGAGTTTTCGGAACGCCGTTTTTTCGTTTTGCTATCGGCTTGCTGTTGGCTTGCTATTGGCTGGCTATTGGCGGGCGATTGCCTTGCCATTGGCCCTGCCCCCCCCGCCCTACGCGTTCGTGATCGCCGCGCGCGCCTTCAACGCCCGGGCGAAGAACGCGCCCAGCAGGGGCAGCAGCACCGCCGACCCGCCAAACAGCGCCGCGGCGCCGATCTCGTCCACCACCGCCCCCGCCAACGCCACGCCCGCCGCCTGCCCCATGAACAGGCACGACGCAAACCACGCCACCGCCGTGCCACGCGCGGAAGGCACCATCTGCGTCGCGTTGGTTTGCAACGTGGCATGCAGCAGGTAATAGCCAAAGCCCGCCAGCACGCTGGCAAGCAGGCTCCACATCCAGACCGGACCCAGCAGATACGACAGGAAGGCGACGCCCAGCACCAGACCGCCCGCAACCGCCAGGCCGCGTTCGCCCAGACGCTTGAGTATGCGGCCGGCCACGACCGTGTAGATCAGCCCGCCCACCGCGTACACCGCCACCAGCGCACCGGCGGCCGTCAGCGAAATGTTGAATCGTTCGTGCAGGTAAGACGGCGCGAATGCCAGCGCGCCAAAGACCAGCAGGCCCTCAACGAACACCGTGGCCAACACAATGCGCGCCCACGGCGTGCCCAGCACCAGCCGCGCCTGCCCGATAAAGCCCTGACGAACGGCGTTGGGGTCCACCTGCGCAAAGCCCGCCGCGCGCTGGCGCCGCACCTCCAGGTGCAGCAGCACGCCCACGATCAGGTAGCCCACCACCAGGGCCGCGAAGGCCCAGCGCCAGCCCACGGTGTCCGCGAAAATGCCGCCGGCCAACTGGCCCGCGGACATGCCCAGGATGGTGCCGGTCAAAAAGCGGGCCAGCGTCGCCTGGCGACGCTCGTAGGGTACGTTGTCGCCAATCCAGGCCATCGACAACGGCACGATGCCCGCCCCCGCCGCGCCGGACAGCGCGCGGCAAAGCACCAGCACATCCAGGGATTCGGCCATGATGGCGCCCGCGCTGCCCAGCGCACAGGCCACGGTGGCCACGCTGACCACGCGGTACTTGCCGTAGCGGTCGCCCACGGGACCGAAGAACATCTGCAACACGCCGTAGGCCACCGCAAACGCCGTCACGGCGCGCGCGGCCTGGCCGGTAGTCGTGCCGAATTCCGCCGCCAGCTGCGGCAGCATGGGATCACAGATGCGAAAGGCGCTGGCGCTGACAAAGGCGGCCAGGGCAAGCAGCGCGATGGCGCGTGCTTCAGAGGACATGGCGGGCATGGGGAACCGGCGGCTAGGCAAAAGTCGAAGCCCGCACCTTACCGCAGCCCGGCCATCTTGGCGCGGTGGGCGAACGCAGTGTCCGCCCCGCGCAACGGTGCGTCAGGCGCGGCCTTGTTCTGGCGCAGCGCCGGCACGCGCCCTCCCCGCGCAACGCTCAATACGGCAGGCGATAGCCCTGCGGCATGCGGCGCGCGGTGACCACCTGGCCGCCACTCTTGAGTTCGCGCAGCGTCAATTTGGCGTGCTCGACTTTTTCGACGCGATAGCGGTTCAGGTAAATGGGGTCGTTGGCATCCACGGGCTCGCCGGCGGACTTGGTCGTCTGCATCGTGTAGACGTTGTCGGCCACCGTCCAGCAACCGGTCTCGCGCAGGGCCGGGCGCGACTTGCGCCCGATCTTGAGCAAAGACTCATAGGCCATCGAGCCATCGGCGGACAACACGATCAGCGATTGCAATTCGCCGCTGACATCGCGCGGGCGCGTGTTCGACAGCCAGGTCCCAATCATGGGGTCGCCGCTTTTGGCCGGCACACAGGCCACCGCCTTGGGCGGGTCCGCGGGCTGCGCCTCGGTAATGACGGCGGGCTTCCTGGCGACGCACCCGGCCAGGATAAGAACGGCGCAGGCGATGCCGGCCGAACGCAAATACACACTGCTCATGACTTCCTCAACACGTCTGTCGACGCGCCGCGCCGATCACACCGGCACGTCCCTCGCGCAGCAAACATCACGCACTCTAAAGAGCCGCTCGGGAAGAATCAACGACGATCCGCGCGGTGTGCAATTGCGCAACAGTCGGCGTCGCAAAGCCGCTGGTTTAGCCATGGAACGCGCACGAATGCGTTGGTTTCAAGCGACACCGCGCGCGTGTCCACGGCTGCTCTTTCCGCGCTCTCTATATATAGAGAGCGCTGCGATCGGCCTGGGTCACAACGGCAGCCGCTGTTCGTGCTTGATCTCGCGCAGCGCCACGATGGTGCGCGTCTGGCGAATGCCCGGCATGTTGAACAGGAAGCGATGCAGGAAACGGTCGTAGGCCTCGGGGCTTTCCACCAGGATTTTCAACAGGAAGTCCGAATCGCCGGTGACCGCGTAGCACTCCAGGATTTCGGGCGCGTCGCGCACCGAGCGTTCGAAGTGTTCAACCGTGTTCGACGAATGCCGCTCCAGGCTGATCTGCGCAAACATGCAGCCCAGGCCCACCTTGCTGCGGTCCACCTGCGCGCTATAGCCCTGGATCACCCCGCTGGCTTCCATCGCCTTGACCCGCCGCCACACCGGCGCGGCCGATAGCCCTACCTTGTCGGACAGCTGCTGCGCCGAAGCCCGGCCGTCCTCCTGCAAGGCCTTGAGGATGCCGATATCGGTCTTGTCCATCGCTTTGTCTCCTGGTTTTTGTCGAACACGAAATGTTCATTGCGAATTATAGGGATAGCACGATCCCAAAACGCAATAAATCGGATGCCTCGCGAACCTATCATGGTGCGAAATACCAGGAGCATTCATTATGGACGGCACTCCCGCCCCCGAACCCCAGCTGGACCTTGATTACCAGCTTGCCGACAACCTTACGCGGGAGTCCGGCCGCATCTTCCTGACGGGAACGCAGGCGCTGGTGCGAATCATGCTGACGCAGGCACGGGTCGACCGTGAACGCGCGCTGAACACGGCGGGCTTTGTGTCGGGCTACCGCGGATCGCCATTGGGCGGCGTGGACATGGCCATGTGGAAGGCGAAGAAGGCGCTGGACGCCAGCAAGATCTCGTTCCTGCCCGGCATCAACGAAGACATGGCCGCCACCGCCGTCATGGGGACGCAGCAGGCCGGCGTACGCGCCGACCGCAACGTCGATGGCGTATTCGCCATGTGGTACGGCAAAGGCCCGGGCGTGGACCGCGCGGGCGATGCGCTGCATCACGGCAATGCGGCCGGCGCATCGCGCAACGGCGGCGTGCTGGTGGTGGTGGGCGATGACCACACCGCCGTGTCGTCCTCGATTCCGCACGCCAGCGAAGCGTCGCTGATCGGCTGGCAGATGCCGATCGTGCATCCGACGTCGATCGACGAGTACGAGACCTTTGCGCTATGGGGCTGGGCGCTGTCGCGCTATTCCGGCACGTGGGTCGCATTCAAGGCGGTGTCCGAAACCATCGAAAGCGGGCACTCGTTCACCCCCGCCGCCGTGCAGCACTACGACATGCCGTCCAACCCCGACATGCCGCCCGAGTCGCTGGAGTATTCCGCGCGCGACTTCCTGTCGCTGGCCGTGGAAGCGCGCATGAATCTGCGCATGAAAGCGGTGGCCGCCTTCGCGCGCCGCCACAGCATTGACCGCCTGACCTGTCCGGCGCCGCGCGCCACCGTGGGCATCGTCACCGTCGGCAAGGCGCATCTGGACACCATGGAAGCGCTGGCGCGCCTGGGCGTGGACACCGTCACCGCCAACGCGCCCGTGCGCATCTACAAGCCGGGCCTGACCTGGCCGATGGACGGTGAACGGCTGCTGGAGTTTGCACGCGGGCTGTCGCACATCCTGGTGATCGAAGAAAAAGGCGCCGTGGTCGAAAGCCAGATCAAGGATCTGCTGTTCAACCTGCCGGACCGCCCGAGCGTCATCGGCAAGAAAGGCCTGGACGGCGAAACGGTGGTGCCGTCGGCGGGCCAATTGCGCCCGTCGCTGCTGGCGCGGCCGCTGGCGGCGTGGCTGTCGCGCAGCGCCGGCCTGCCGCTGGGCACGGACCTGGCCGCGTTCGATTGCCAGTCGGCGCTGTCGAACGACGCCGACGGCATGCGCCGCCGGCCGTATTTTTGTTCGGGCTGTCCGCACAGCACGTCGACCAAGGTGCCCGAGGGCAGCCAGGCCTTGTCCGGCGTGGGCTGTCACTACATGGCTGCGTGGATGGACCGCGACACGGGCGGGCTGACGCAGATGGGCGGCGAAGGCGTGGACTGGATCGGGCTGTCGCGCTACACCAAGATGCCGCACATCTTCCAGAACATGGGCGAAGGCACCTACTACCACTCGGGCTATCTGGCGATTCGCCAGGCGGTCGCCGCGCGCGCCAACATCACCTACAAGATCCTGTTCAACGACGCGGTTGCGATGACGGGCGGGCAACCCGTGGACGGCCCGATCTCGGTGCCGCAGATCTGCCAGCAACTGCGCGGCGAGAACGTGGCGCGCATCGTCGTCACCAGTGACGAGCCTGAAAAATACCAGGGCGTGGACCTGGGACCCAACATCAAGGTGCACCACCGCCGCGAGCTGGATGCGTTGCAGCGCGAGTTGCGCGAGATTGCCGGCGTGACCGTGCTGATCCATGACCAGACGTGCGCCGCCGAAAAGCGCCGCCGCCGCAAGAAGAACCAGTTCCCCGACCCGGCGCGCCGCATGCTGATCAACAGCGCGGTGTGCGAAGGCTGCGGCGACTGCGGCGTGCAATCGAACTGCCTGTCGGTGGTGCCGCTGGAAACGCCGTACGGCCGCAAACGCGCCATCGACCAGTCCAGCTGCAACAAGGACTATTCCTGCGCCGAAGGTTTCTGCCCCAGCTTCGTGTCGGTCATGGGTGGCAAGCCGCGCAAGAGCGCCGCGCCCAAGACCGATCAGGAACGCCTGCAACGCCTGATCGAGCAATTGCCGCAACCCGCCACGCCGTCGCTGGACCGGCCCTACCGGCTGCTGGTCGCCGGCATGGGCGGCACGGGCGTCATCACCATCGGCGCCATCGTGTCGATGGCCGCGCACCTGGAAGGCCTGTCGGCGGCGGTGCTGGACCTGACCGGCCTGGCGCAAAAGGGCGGCACCGTTGTCAGCCATATTCGCCTGGCGCCTGCCGGCGCGCCGGCGGGTCCGGTGCGACTGGACTGGCAGCAGGCCGATGCCGCCATCCTGTGCGACCCGGTCGCCTCGGTCGCGCCGGATTCGCTGGGCGCGCTGCGCCGCGGGCACACGCAGGTCACCGTCAACACCTATGTGGCGCCCGTGTCCGAGTTCACGCGGGACCCCGACGCCGCCATGCGCCCCGAGGCGTTGCTGGCCAAGATTCGCCACGCCGCCGGCGATGCCAACACGGCCGCCATCGACGCGCACGAAGCCGCGCTGGCATTGTTCGGCGACAGCATCCTGTCGAACATGTTCATGCTGGGCTATGCCTGGCAGCGCGGCGGCGTGCCGTTGTCGCAGGCGTCGATCAACCGCGCCATCGAACTGAACGGCGTGGCCGTAGCCGCGAACCGCGCGGCATTCGACAGCGGCCGGCTGGCTGCGCATCAGCCCGACGCGCTGGAAAGCGCGCTGCGTCCGCGTGCCCAGGTGGTACAGCTGCACGTGCCGGAAACCTTCGAACGCGCCGTGGCCCGCCGCATTGCGGACCTGACCGCGTATCAAGACGCCCGCTACGCACGCGTCTACCAGGACGTGGTCGAAGCGGTTGCCGCGCGCGAACGCGAATTGGCGCCCGAGGCCAAGTCACCGCGACTGGCGATGGCGGTGGCGCGCGGCCTGTTCAAGCTGATGGCCTACAAGGACGAATACGAAGTGGCGCGGCTCTACACCGGCGAGGCGTTCCAGGCGCAGCTGAAGGGCCAGTTCGAAGGCGACTACAGCCTGCGCTTTCACATGGCCCCGCCGATCTTCGCCCGCAAGGATCCGCGCACCGGCGTGCCGCGCAAGATGACGCTGGGGCCGCGCACCATGTCGGCACTGAAATTGCTGACACGGTTGAAAGGACTGCGCGGCACCTGGTTCGACCCGTTCGGCCACACCGCCGAACGCAAGATGGAGCGGGCGCTTGTCACCGAGTACCGCCAGACCATAGACCAGCTTCTTGTAGGGTTGACCCGCGACAAGATCGCGCAAGCAGCTACAATCGCCGGCCTTGCAGAAACCATCCGCGGCTACGGCCACGTGAAGTCTGCGAACGTCGAGAAGTACCGGACGCAATTGGGTCGATTGATGCAGAGCTATATGGCACCGGCCCCGCGCGACATACCCCTGCGGAAAACCGCATAAACAGTCGCTCTGAGCGGTGCAGTCCTGGGCGCGCCTTACTGGGCGCGCCCAGTGCATTTAGTAACAATCTTTTGTGAGCTTCGTCATATCTTCTTCTTGTTCCAGTAGGTCTCGATCACTAGAATTAGTGTCCAACGAGGGGTGCTACACTACATGTTGTGGTCGCCTAAGCGCTGATTCTCGTCGGCCACGCCTTTTGGACTAAGCCGTCCAAGCCGTTCCGACCCCCTCAAAAGATCCACATTCGTACCCGACATGACCGCCGTCATGTCGCTATCTACGCGTTTTCGCACAGGAGCTTCCATGCAGACTTCGATCGCCTCTGTGACCCGGCCTTCGGCCGTGCCGCCCTCGCAAACCGATTCCCCTGCCGACGCCAATGGCGGGCAATGGGCCAGCTACAACATCATTCGCCGCAATGGCTCGGTGGTTGGGTTTGAACCCAGCAAGATCGCCATCGCCATGACCAAGGCCTTTCTGGCCGTCAACGGCGGCCAGGGCGCCGCGTCCGCGCGTGTGCGCGAACTGGTCGAAAACCTGACCAGCCAGGCCGTGAACGCCCTGGTGCGCAACCGCCCCAACGGCGGCACCTTCCATATTGAAGACATCCAGGACCAGGTCGAACTGGCGCTGATGCGCTCGGGCCAACATGACGTTGCCCGCGCCTACGTCCTGTATCGCGAGAAGCGCACGCAAGAGCGCGCCGCCGCCGCTGCCGCCGAAGGCCAGGAAAAGGCCGCCGCCGCTCCTGAAGAACACGTGCTGAACGTCACCGACGCCGGTGTGCGCCGTCCGCTGGACCTGGCTGAGTTGCGCGCGACCATCGTCGCCGCCGGCGAAGGCCTGGACGAATTCATCGATAGCGAAGCCATCCTGAAGGAAACGGTCAAGAACCTGTACGACGGCATCCCCGTCGACGAAGTGTTCAAGTCCGCCATCCTGTCCGCGCGCGCGCTGGTCGAAAAAGACCCGGCCTACAGCCAAGTCACCGCTCGCCTCTTGCTGCACACGATCCGCAAGGAAGTGCTGGGCGAAGAAGTCTCGCAAGACGGCATGATCGCGCGTTACGCCGAATACTTCCCCACGTTCATCGCACGCGGCATCGAAGGCGGCCTGCTGTCGCCCGAACTGGCCAACTATGACCTGACCCGCCTGGGCAAGGCCTTGAACGCCAAGCGCGATCTGCAATTCGGCTACCTGGGCCTGCAGACGCTGTACGACCGCTACTTCCTGCACATCCGCGGCACCCGCATCGAACTGCCGCAGGTGTTCTTCATGCGCGTGGCCATGGGCCTGGCGCTGCGCGAAGCCGACCGCGAAACGCGCGCCATCGAGTTCTACGAGATCCTGTCCTCGTTCGACTTCATGAGCTCGACGCCGACGCTGTTCAACTCGGGCACGCTGCACTCGCAGTTGTCGTCGTGCTATCTCACGACCGTCTCCGATGACCTGGAAGGCATCTACGACGCCATCAAGGAAAATGCGCTGCTGGCCAAGTACGCCGGCGGCCTGGGCAACGACTGGACCCCGGTGCGCGCGCTGCGCAGCCACATCAAGGGCACCAACGGCGAAAGCCAGGGCGTGGTTCCGTTCCTGAAGGTCGTCAACGACACCGCCGTCGCGGTGAACCAGGGCGGCAAGCGCAAGGGCGCGGTGTGCACGTACCTGGAATCGTGGCACCTGGACATCGAAGAATTCCTGGAACTGCGCAAGAACACCGGCGACGAACGCCGCCGCACGCACGACATGAACACGGCGAACTGGATTCCCGATCTGTTCATGAAGCGCGTCATGGAAGGCGGTGAATGGACGCTGTTCTCGCCGTCCGACTGCCCCGACCTGCACGACAAGGTCGGCCGCGCGTTTGAAGAAGCGTATGTCGGCTACGAAAAGCGCGTCGCCAGCGGCGAGCTCAAGCTGTACAAGAAGATGCCGGCGCTGACGTTGTGGCGCAAGATGCTGTCGATGCTGTTCGAAACCGGCCACCCGTGGATCACGTTCAAGGATCCGTGCAACATCCGTTCGCCGCAGCAACACGTGGGCGTCGTCCACAGCTCGAACCTGTGCACCGAGATCACGCTGAACACCAACGAATCCGAAATCGCGGTGTGCAACCTGGGTTCGGTGAACCTGGTCGCGCACATGAAGCCGGCTGCCGGCGGCGGATTCGAACTGGATCACGACAAGATCAAGCGCACGGTCAGCATCGCGATGCGCATGCTCGACAACGTTATCGACATCAACTACTACGCCGTCGAGAAGGCCCGCAATTCCAACGCGCGCCATCGTCCGGTGGGCATGGGCATCATGGGTTTCCAAGACTGCCTGCAAATGATGCGCGTGCCTTACGCATCGCAAGCCGCCGTTGAATTCGCTGATCGTTCGATGGAAGCCGTTTGCTATCACGCGTACTTCGCGTCGAGCCTGCTCGCCGAAGAACGTGGTCGCTATCAATCGTATGAAGGTTCGTTGTGGTCGCGTGGCATCTTGCCGCAAGACACGTTGAAGATGCTGCGTGATGAACGCGGTGGTCATGTTGAAGTTGATGAATCGAGCACGCTCGATTGGGATACGTTGCGCGCGCGCATCAAACAACACGGCATGCGCAACTCCAATTGCGTGGCAATTGCCCCAACCGCGACTATTTCCAATATCATTGGTGTATCTGCGTGCATCGAACCTACTTTCCAGAACTTGTACGTCAAATCGAATCTCTCCGGCGAGTTCACGGTCGTTAACGATTACCTCGTGCGTGACCTGAAGAAACTCGGTCTCTGGGACGAAGTCATGGTCGCCGACCTCAAGTACTTCGACGGCAGCCTGTCCCGCATCGATCGCGTACCTTCCGAACTCCGCGAACTCTACGCCACCGCGTTCGAAGTCGAACCGAGCTGGCTGGTTGAATGCGCGTCGCGCCGTCAGAAGTGGATCGATCAAGCTCAGTCGCTGAACATCTACATGTCGGGCGCATCGGGCAAGAAGC
The DNA here is from genome assembly GCF_003600685.1 of Achromobacter sp. B7. NCBI lineage: Bacteria > Pseudomonadati > Pseudomonadota > Betaproteobacteria > Burkholderiales > Alcaligenaceae > Achromobacter > Achromobacter sp. B7. Next base: position 588,239 of record NZ_CP032084.1, on the reverse strand, counting down.
TGGATGACACCTACAAGCTGGCATGGCTGCGTGGCCTGAAGACCACGTACTACCTGCGTACCCTGGGCGCCACCAGCGCCGAGAAGTCCACGGGCCGCGGCGGCGAACTGAACGCCGTCACCGCTGGTGGTCAATCCACGGCCGCGGCCGTGGGCGCCGCACCTGTTTTGCCGGAACCCGAAGTTCTCGGGGCGGTTTGCACCATGCGGCCGGGCGACCCCGGCTTCGAAGAGTGCGAAGCCTGCCAATAACCGCCTCCGGAGAATTGAAATGATTAATTGGGAAGACGACACCACCGCCACGCAACCTGCTTCCCCCGCCCCTGCGGGCGGCCAGCAGGCTGCGCCCGAAGTCCGGGCGGCGACGGGTGTATTCGGCGACACCGCCATGCCCACGCCTGCCGCGCCTGAACACGCGGCGGGTCTGGCTGCCAGCGGCGCCGCTACCGCGCAGCGCGTGAAGGTTGCCGACAAGCGCATCATCAACGGCGAAACCGACGTCAATCAACTTGTGCCGTTCAAGTACAAGTGGGCGTGGGAAAAGTATTTGGCCACGTGCGCCAACCACTGGATGCCGCAAGAGATCAACATGTCGCGCGACATCGCGCTTTGGAAGAACCCCAACGGGCTCACCGAAGACGAACGCCGCATCGTCAAGCGCAACCTGGGTTTCTTCGTCACGGCCGACTCGCTGGCCGCGAACAACATCGTGTTGGGCACCTACCGCCACATCACGGCTCCCGAATGCCGCCAGTTCCTGCTGCGCCAGGCATTCGAGGAAGCGATCCACACGCACGCTTATCAATACATCGTCGAAAGCCTGGACCTGGACGAAGCCGAGATCTTCAACGCTTATAACGAAGTTCCGTCCATCCGCGCCAAAGACCAGTTCCTGATCCCGTTCATCGACGCGATCGCGGACCCCAACTTCAAGACGGGCACGCCCGAAGCCGACCAGACGCTGCTGAAGTCGCTGATCGTTTTCGCTTGCTTGATGGAAGGCCTGTTCTTCTACGTTGGCTTCACGCAGATCCTGGCGCTTGGCCGCCAGAACAAGATGACCGGCGCGGCCGAACAGTACATGTACATCCTTCGCGATGAATCCATGCACTGCAACTTCGGCATCGACCTGATCAACACCGTCAAACTGGAAAATCCGCATCTGTGGACGCCGGCCTTCCGCGAAGAAATTCGAGAACTCTTCCGCAAAGCGGTCGAACTCGAATACGCTTACGCCGAAGACACGATGCCGCGCGGCGTGTTGGGCTTGAACGCACCTATGTTCAAATCCTACCTGCGCTTCATCGCCAACCGTCGTTGCCAGCAAATCGGTATCGAACCGCTGTACCCGCAGGAAGAAAATCCCTTCCCCTGGATGGCGGAAATGATCGATCTTAAAAAGGAACGCAACTTTTTTGAAACTCGCGTGATCGAATACCAAACCGGTGGCACGCTGAGCTGGGAGTAAAGCAGTACGTCATCAAGCCCGGCGCGGGCACGCTCTGCGAATGCAGAGCGTCGCGTTCGCGACAGGCTTGATGACGCGCTTCCTGGTCAGGGTGTTTTCGAACACGTAGAACAAGCGGTCGGCGGCCTGTGATCAGGCTGCGACCGGCGCCATTTGAAATGGCTCGCGCCAAAGGAGCGGGGGCCATATCAAATGGCTGTGCCGAATTCATTAGCGCAAACCGTAGTAGCTGTTGCTCGCACAGAACAGCGGCATGCGCCGATGAATAGCCCGGGCACGGTTCGCCTTGTTGGCGAGTCGGGGCACGGGTTTAAGTTCTGGGACCCCTGAACCTAAGGAGCATGACCATGGCAACAGCCAAGAAAGCCGTAAAGAAAGCAGCGGCGAAGAAGCCCGCCGCCAAGAAGGCAGTCGCTAAGAAGGCCGCACCGGCCAAGAAAGCCGCTGTCAAGAAGGTAGCAGTCAAGAAAGTCGCCGCCGCCAAGAAGCCGGCAGTGAAGAAGGTTGCCGCCAAGAAGCCGGCAGCCAAGAAGGTCGTCGCCAAGAAAGCGGTAGCCAAGAAGGCCGTCGCTAAAAAGGCCGTCGCCAAGAAGGCGCCTGCCGCCAAGAAAGCGGTAGCCAAGAAAGCCGTCGCCAAGAAGGCCGTTGCCAAGAAGGCAGTTGCCAAAAAGGCCGTAGCCAAGAAAGCGGTAGCCAAGAAGGCCGTCGCCAAAAAGGCCGTTGCCAAGAAGGCGCCTGCCGCCAAGAAAGCGGTAGCCAAGAAGGCCGTCGCCAAGAAGGCAGTTGCAAAGAAGGCCGTTGCCAAGAAGGCTCCCGCCGCCAAGAAGGCCGTTGCCAAGAAAGCGGTAGCCAAGAAGGCCCCCGCTGCCAAAAAGGCTCCTGCCGCCAAGAAGGCGCCTGCTGCAAAGAAGGCTCCTGCTGCTGCGAAGAAGGCTCCTGCTGCCGCCAAGCCGGCTGCTGCTGCCAAGCCCGCCGCTGCCAAGAAGCCTGCTGCCAAGAAGGCCGCTCCCAAGAAGCCCGCAACGCCGCCCTCCACGGCTGCTGCCCCGGGCGCAAAGACCGCGCTGAATCCCGCCGCGTCGTGGCCCTTTCCCACGGGTGGCCGTCCTTAATTCGGACGGTTCGAAGCAATAGCTTCACTAGAGCCGCCTGGCCTTGGCCGGGCGGCTTTTTTGCGCCTGCGCCATCCGTCAAATGCGGCGGCAATATGTGCGCGCAGCGTGCGACAATTGACTCCTCTTTTTTTGGGTGATCGCGTCCATGCTCGGTGAAATCTTCCGCTTCCTACTCGAAATCGTGTTCACGCTGTTTGGCGCGGCATTGATTGCCCGCGCCTGGATGCACGCGATCCGCCTCCACGCTTTCAACCCCCTGGCGCGCACGATCTACCAAGCCACGAACTGGCTGGTGCTGCCGCTGCGCAAGGTCATCCCGGCAGGCAACAAGATCGACTGGACCAGCCTGGTTGCCGCCTGGCTGGCCGCGCTGTTCTATATCGTGCTGATCTGGCTGGTGGCGCTGGGCGCACTGATTCCCGCCGCGCTGCTGCCGGCCGCCATGGGTTCGGCGTTGATCATGGCCATCAAGTGGGCCTTGAACCTGGTGGTGTGGCTGACGCTGATCCAGGCCGTGCTGTCCTGGGTCAACCCGACGGCGCCGATGATGCCGCTGTTGCAGGCGCTGACCGCGCCCATGCTGGACCCCATCCGCCGCATCCTGCCGCGCACCAGCATCGACTTTTCGCCGTTGGTGCTGCTGATCGTGGCGCAGATCCTGCTGATGGTGCTGGCCAACCTAAGCCAGCGCATGATGGGCCTGTAGTAAACCAGGACACGGGGCATTGCGCCCCGTTCCTGTTTTCCTGTCAGCGCGCTAGGCCGGAATGCCGGCGTAGATCTCGACCAGCTTCTTGCGGTCGATCTTGTGGTTGTTGGACATGGGCAGCGCCGGGCAGGCCACCAGTTCCGACGGCACCATGTACGGCGGCAGCCGCTGGGACAGCCGCTCTTTCCAGCCGGCCAGCGCGTCGGGCGCCAGAAAGCGCGCATCGGGCTCTTGGGCCACACCCGCCACGAAACCAATCAAGCGCACCGCCGTGCCATCGGGCCGGCGCAGGACCGCGCACGCCCCGCCCTCCACGCCCGGCAGGCCATGCAATGCCTCATCGATCTCGGCCAGCTCGATGCGATAGCCGTTCAGCTTGATCTGGTCGTCCATGCGGCCACGACAAAACAGCAGCCCACCTTCCTGCATCAGCCCCAGGTCGCCGGTGCGAAACGCGCGGCGGCCATCTTCATAGGTGTAGAGCTTGGCTTCGTTCAGATCGGGCCGATTCAGGTAGCCGCGCATCACGTGGTCGCCCACGATGCAGATCTCGCCTTCGTCCACGATCAATACGCTATCGGGTTTGGCATGGCCCACGGGCAGCGGATCGTGCGCGGCCAGCACCGCGTCGGTGACTTCGATCCAGGTGGTTGCCACCGTGGCTTCCGTGGGGCCGTAGGTGTTCAGGATGACGGCATCGGGAAAGCGTAGGCGCAGCTTCTTGGCCAGCGCGGCGGGCAAGGGCTCGCCGCAAAACAGGAACGTGCGCAGCGCCGGCAAGGTCGCGGGGGAAAAGTCGCGGTTGGCCAACTGCTGGTGTGCGAACGACGGGGTCGACACCCACACCGTCACGCCATGCTCTGCCAGGCGCGGCATCCACGTGCCGGCCGCCGCGATCTGCTCGCGTGCGTTCAACACACAGGCGCCGCCCGAGGCCAGCGTGGCAAACACTTCATACATCGACAGGTCAAAGCTGAACGGCGCCTGGTTCATGAACACCGGCGCGTCACCCAGGCCAAAGCTGCCCAGCATCCAGTCGCCCAGCAGGCCGACGCTTTCGCGGCCGATCTGCACGCCCTTGGGGTCGCCCGTGCTGCCGGAGGTAAACATCACATAGGCCAGGCCGCGTTCAGCCAGCATCGCGCCTTCGCCACGCGTGAAGGTATCGGAGGCCGCATCATAGACAGCCGCGGCGCGCACGATCTCGACGATGCGGCGCAGGCGGTCGGCCGGGTAGATGGTGTCGACAGGCACGAACGGCGCACCGATCAGCAGTGCGCCCACCATGGCGACGAAGAACGACGCTTCTTTGTGGCCGTAGATGGCCACCGGCACATCGGGGGCCACGCCCTGCTTGCGCGCCACGTCCGCCCAGGCCTGGGCTTCGTCGCGCAACTGCGACCAGCTTAGCGAGCGGTCGGCGGCGGCAATGGCCAGGGCGTCGGGCGAGACGTCCGTATCCACGAACTGGAACGATTTCAGATCGAAACGCATGCCGAAACTCCCGGCGTCAGATGGGGCTGCGACCGCTGAACACGTACAGCGCCAGCGCAGCCAGGATCAAGGTAAGCACGCGGCCCAGGAAGCGCATCACCGGATGCGCCAGCGTGGCCTGCAACGCGGGGCGGGTGCGCGACGCGTTGATCAGCAGGTTGTGACCCACCGAATACGCGCCGAACATCAGCCCGCTGACGATGTAGTGCAGCGACAGGCCGTTCCACACGCCCATGGCCAGCAGCGTGGCGAAGATGCCGATGTTCTGCGCCGCCATGCGATGGCGTCCGAAGAACCTGGTCTTGCTCAGCGCTTTGTAGATCGGCATGAACACCACGTCGCGCAGCCACTCGGACAGGCTGATGTGCCAACGGCGCCAGAAATCCTGCGGGTTCAGCGTGGCCAGCGGATTGCGGAAGTTGATCGGCAAGGTGAAGCCGAACAGCATGCCGATGCCGATTGCCATCGTCGAATAGCCGGCGAAGTCGAAGAACAGATACGCGCTGTACAGCGACGCGTTCAACGCCACGCCCGTGAACGAATAATCGTGCGCGTCCAGCGTGGCCAGGCCATAGCGCCAGATCAGCTCGGCCAGGCCGAACTTCTGGATCACGCCCACCATGATCAGTTCCAGACCGATCAGCCACGTGTTCAGGTTCACACCTTCATAGCCGCGCTTCAGGTCGGCCTGGAAATTGCGCCAGCGGTACATCGGGCCGGCCAGCAGCGTCAGCGGGAAGAACAGGTAGATGAAGTAGTCCAGCGGCGACACGCGTTCGTTGCGCTGTGCGAACAGCAGCACATCGATGGCGCGGAAAGTCGCGAACGACAGGCCCAGCATGGCGCCCAGATGCGACACGCCCGTCTTGACCAGCAGCAGCGGCGTCATGGTGATGATGACGGCCAGCCACGTCGGAATGTAGTTGCGGCGGACCGCCCACAAGGCGCTGCCCGAGATGGCCAGCAGCGCGATGGGCTGATACGGCCGCGCCCAGAAGACCGCCATCCAGACGCCCAGGCAGATCACGCCGATGATGTGGCGATAACCGATGCGCAGCGGCATGCCGAACGACCGATACGCCAACAGGCCCAGGCCGCCGCACAGGGCGCCGCCAAAAAAGCTCAAGCTTGCGAACAATTCCATGGCACGCTCAGAACTGTTGGTATTGGAATTCGACCTTGATCGGTCCGCCGCTGCCCGTGGTGGGCTGAGCCTGAAGCACGAATACGAGGATCACCCCGATGTACAGGCACAAATGCCAGAAGAAGCGGCGCCCGGCGCCGTCCTTGCGAAAAAATTTCATCGGGAAAAGTACTCCGCAATACCTTGGTCCGCCAAGGCCCAGCCTAGCTCGGCCAGATGCATGTCATCGCGCACCATGCCCGGTTCGAACGGGATGCTGTAAAGGTCCAGGCAGCCCATCTGATAGCGCTGGCACATGCCGGTGATGGCGGCCACCACCGGGTCGAACCTTTCGACGTCCAGGATCAGCTTGGGGTTGAACGGCTGAATGACGAAGTACGCCTTGACCTTGCGCTTTTGCAGCAAGGCCATCACGCGCGACAGATCTCCGAGCTCGGTGCGGGTGATCGGGTCGACGTCGGCGAACTCGTTGCGCGCTGGCGAATACAGCGGCGCCAGGTACTGCTTGTAGTAATCGTCGCGCACGTCGTAGGGGTTGTTGCCGCCCAGCTGCCGTTCGACTTCGCGCGCTTCATGCGTCAGCCGGCCCCACTGCCCTTCGTTCAGGCGCGCGGCGGATGGCCAGGACACGAAGCGGTGCGCGGGCACCGACAGCTTGGTGCGCGGACGGTCGGGCGCCGGCTCTTTGCGGGCATGCCACCACAGCGACAGCTTGTCTTTCAGTTCAGCTACCTGGCCATTGGCGATCAGCCAGAGCAGCCCCCAGTTGGCGTTGTCGCTGATCCAGTTCTGCATCTGCTCGCGCGTGCTGGGCTGATCCCACAGGCGGTCCCAGACGGGGCCCGTCACGTGCTCGGCAAAGGCGCTGCGCGGCAGCTGGCCACCCGAGGCAAACCAGGCCGGCGACACCATGATGACCAACCGCGTGTTGGGCGTCAGGGAATCGGCCACGGACTCCAGCACGCTGACGATGCCGTAGGACTGGAACATGGCGTGGCCGTACGCCAGCGTCGGCACCTTCAGTTCTTCAGGGAAGAAGCGGTAAGGCACGAAGCGCAGGTCGTGGCTGGACAATTCGGACGAACCCAGCACGACCAGCGTCCCGTCGCTCAGGGCGTTGCCCAGGCGATTCAGGTTGACGTGTTGAGTGCCCCAGTCCGGCCCGAGATTAGGCAGGTAGTTGCTCTTGTCGGCAGCGGCGGCCATGGGCGAGGCGGCGGGCGTCACGATGCGGCTAAGCACATCGTCCGCGCCCCAGTACACGCCTATCGCCAGTGCTACTGCCGTCGCGGCGGCCGCGACGTGGGACAAGAACCGGGTGTTATGCAGTATGGGCAGCGACATAGCCGGCAAGCGTACGGACCGACTGCAGGTGTTCCGCGATTTCAGGAGCCGGGATGCTGCAACCGTACTCGGATTCGACAGCCAGCGTGATGTCCACGGCGGCAAGGGAATCGACCAGACCCGTGGCGATCAACTGCGTATCGGGGGTGACTTTCTTCATGACGATCGACTCGACGATCTCGCCGATCTTGGTGTGGAGTTCTTGCTCGGTATGCATAGATATTGCAGTTGCCTTGTCGGCAAAACATCCCCGCCCCTGGGATTCAGGTGACGAGAATACAGAAAAAAGCTGAAGCTCAACTGACGGGATTCAGCGATCCAGAACGATGTCGGGGAGCACGCAGGGACGCCCACAGGGACGCACTTGGTTACATCGCCGCGAAAGCTTGACATCGATCGCAGGCGCAATCATTGCACTTTGGCCGTCGAATCGCCATGAAACTTTTGGGCTAAATCGCGAGAAAAGGCAGGGAAACGTAACGCCTGCGGGTAAATCCCGGGGTTCTCGTTGCGGCGGAGCGACACTTTCAGGCAAAAAAAGGCCCCGATAATCGGGGCCTTCATACGCGTCGGCGCGCATCGAAAAAGCCCGCTTGCGCGGGCTTCGGGAATTACATCGGGGTGACGCGGGTGGGGCCTGCGCCGCTGATCACCTGGACGCGTTGGCCCACGCTGATCGGCACGTCGGCTTCTTGCGCCACGACACGGGTTTCGCCGTTGTCCAGGCGCACGGTGACTTCATAGCCGGAGTTGGTTCCAACGCGGTTTTCGACCGCGTTGCCCGCCAGCGCGCCAAGAATGGCCCCGCCAACCGTGGCGATGGTGCGGCCCGTGCCGCCGCCAACCGCGTTGCCGGCCACACCACCCAGCGCACCGCCGGCCAACATGCCGACACCGCTGGACTTGTCATTCTGGATCACGATCGGGCGCACGCCCGTGACCGTGCCCGTACGGACGATCTGCTCACGCTGGGCTTGGTCGTAGCTATATACCCCGCTGGACGCGCTGCGATTCGCGCAGCCGCCAAGCACAGCCATCGACGTCACGACGGCCGCGATGGCCAGCCACCGGCCAGTACGCGGGGTCACCAGGGAAAGAGATTTACTTTGATTCATTTGGACTCCTCGATCGGGCACTGCCGACGAAAACTGATCATACCCCGCGCACTACCCCGGGCAGGCGCGGTTGCAACACACTGAAACTCACGGCCAAAGCCAGCAATCACCTTGTGACAGCGCGATATTCGCGCCGTCGCATCGGTGATTTTCAACGTCCGTTCGACCGCGCAATCGCGCGGCGGTTCCCGTGTCTCGAAGTCCGGATAAAACGATCAAGCCGGCAAGTGGATGCCGTAGGTGGCGTGCAGCACCGCGTCGATATCGGCGCGCGACGGCGCGTGATTCTGCGGGCCGCGCGAGGCGATCTTGATGGCGCCCATGACGTTGCCCAGGCGGCAGCTGTCTTCCCAGTTCCAGCCGCTGGTCAGGCCGTAAAGCAGGCCGCCGCGCTGCGCGTCGCCGCAACCGGTCGGGTCGACCACTTGCGTGGCGCGCACCGGCGCGATCTGGATCGTCTTGCCGCCGGTCAAGAGCGTGGCGCCTTCGGCTCCGCGCGTCACGACCACGGCTTCCAACGTGGCGGCAATGTCCGCCATGCCGCGGCCCGTGCGCTGTTCGACAACGCCGGCTTCGTAGTCATTCACGGTCAGGGCGCGCGCCATCTTCAGCATGCGTTCCAGGTCGGCGCCGTCGAACAGCGGCATCGCCTGGCCCAGGTCAAAGATGAACGGGATGCCACGCGCGTGCAGGCGTTCGGCGTGCGCGAACATGCCTTCCTTGGCGTCCGGGGCAACGATGGCCCAGGCCGCTTGCGCATCGCTCAGGTCGTTGTCGGCCGAGAACGACATGGCGCCCGGGTGGAAAGCGGTGATCTGGTTGTCGTCCAGGTCGGTGGTGATGAAGCACTGCGCGGTGAACGTATCGGGAATCACCTTGACGCGGGCGATGTCGATGCCCAGGGCCGACAGGCGTTCCAGGTATTCGCCGGCGTCTTCGCCCACGGTGGCCACGGGCAGCGGCTTGCCGCCCAGCAGATTCATGTTGTAGGCGATGTTGCCCGAGCAACCGCCATATTCCTTGCGCATGCTGGGCACCAGGAACGACACGCTCAACGACTGGATGCGGTCGGCAAGAATGTGCTCTTTGAAGCGGCCTTCGAACACGGCGATCGTGTCGAACGCCATCGAACCGCAAACCAGGACGGGGGTTGCCATGCGTGTCATCCTTTAAGGAAAGAACTTATCAAGTTGGTAGCCATTGACCTGAACACCAGTCACTTCAATGGGCACGGAAATCTTCAGCTCGCCCGCCGGCGCGAACGGCCCGCGCAGTTGCTCGGGCGTCAGGTAGTCTTCGGGCCGCAACACGCGGCGCACCACGACCGTGTCGGACAGATCCGTCAGGTCCAGCACCAGCGCCGGCCAATGCTGCGGCTTGTCGTAGCGGTTGCGCAGCACCAGGTTCAGCACCAGGCGGCTGCGACCATCGTCGATGGCGGCGGCGCCCGTGGGCGGTTGCAATGACGACGAGGAAATCGCGATGCGCTCCAAGCGCCGCGCGTAGCCGACCGTGCAGCCCAGCGGCTTGCACGCGGCTTCCAGCACCGGGCGCACGGCCGGCACGGAGTTGGCGATGTCGGTGCGGTAAACGTATAGCAGTTGCAGGCCCAGCGCGATCAGGCCCAACAGGCACGCATAGCCCCACAATTTGCGCAGCAGGCCACGGCGTTCGGTACGGTCCTGGTCCAGGAACTCGGGCGGGGCGCGGCCCACATCGGTGGCGCTGGAATATCGCGTGCGCGCATCGCCCAGCACGGGCTCGATGCCGTCGTCAAAGCCGGGGCCGTCGTCGTCGGCGCGGTAGGCGTCGTGACGGCTCAGGGCGTGGTCGGCGACGTAAGGCTGGCGAACGTCGTGGTGGCGGGGGGTGCGATCGCGGGAGACGTTGCGGTGATCGACGCGCGGGTCATCGTGGTGGCCTATGCGGTGATCGTCGTGGTCGTGATCGCGGTCTTGGTCGCGGTCGCGGTCGTGATCGTGGTCGCGGTCGTGATCCCGATCGTCGATTCGATGATCGTCTCGGTCGTCTTCGTCGGCCCGGTCCTGCCAGTTGAACACCGGTTCGTTGCCGCGCGGCGTGGCGATGATGGGTTCGGGGCGATACGTCTGGACGCGGCCATGCCGGTCGTCCCGCATTTCATCTTCCAGGTCCCGGTCCAACGGGCCTTCGTCGTCAAACTCGTCTTCCGGCAGCTTATCGTCGGGCTCGACGTGGCGGCGTATCGCGTCGCGCCCGCGCAGCACGGCGGGCGCAGCGGCAGGCGCCACGGCGGCCGGAATTACCGGCTCGGCTCGGCCCGGCGGCGGCGGCGGCGTCATCGGGGCGTACGCAGGCGTGGCGGGGGCTGGCGGCACTGCCGGAGCAGGCCTTGGTGCGGCAGGCGTCGGCGCGGCGGCCGGGGCATGCGGATGCGAGGCCGGTTCGTCTTCCCAGGGCGGAACCTGGCGCGGCTCTACCGAGGGCCGCGAGAGGACCGGCGCGGCGGCGGCTGCGGCCGGGGCCGGCGTTGCGGGACGCGCGGCTGGCGGCACGGGCGGCAGCGCCTTCGCGTCGGCGCCGGGCAAGAGGCAGGCGCGGCCGTCGAAAACCGTCGAGCAGGCGCCGCAGCGCACCAGGCCGTTACGGACGCGCAGCTGGTCCGGCACCACCTTGAACGTGGTGCCGCATTGCGGGCAGCGGGTGGTCAAAGCCATGTGATGCGATCCTGCCTAAGCGGTGCTCAGGCCTTCTGGCCGTGCAGGCAAACCCAGCCGTCGCGGGCGCGCCAGACCGACATCGCCATCCAGGGCGCGTAGGCGGCAGCCACTTCCTCGGCCTGGCGTTCCAGCACGCCGGACAGCACCAGATGCCCGCCCTCTGCCACGCGGCCGGCCAACATCGGCGCCAGCACTTTCAGCGGATTGGACAGGATGTTGGCCACGACCACCTGGAAGGTGCCGTCGGCCAGCGCGTCGGGCAGCATGGCTTGCAGTGCTACGTGGTTGACCTCGGCGTTGTAGGCCGTGCTTTGCACGGCCTGCGCGTCGATGTCCACGGCCAAGGTCGGGCCTGCGCCTAGCTTGCGCGCGGCAATGGCCAGAATCCCCGAGCCGCAGCCGTAGTCCAGCACGGTCGCGCCGGCGGGCAATTCGGCTTCCAGCCAGGCCAGGCACAGGTGCGTGGTGGGATGGCTGCCCGTGCCGAACGCCAAGCCCGGGTCCAGCTCGATATGGATGGCGCCCTCTTCAGCGGTGGCCGGGTCCAGCCCGGGCACATCGGGATTGTCGCGGTGCCAGCTGGGCACGATCCACAGGCGTTCGGCAATGTGGATGGGGCCAAACTGCGATTGCGTCAGGCGCACCCAGTCGGCGTCCGGCACGTCGCGCAGCGTCCAGCCGGCAAACAGCGTCGGGTCCAGCTCACCGGCCGACGCGGCTTCTTCCATGATCTGCGTGGGATCGGCGCCATCGGGCAGCAAGGCCACGACGCGGTTGCGGTCCCAGGCCTGCACGTCGGGCTCGGTGCCCGGTTCGCCAAACAAGGGGCGTTCGTCATCGGTGCCGAAATCGGCGTCTTCCACGGACACCGACAGCACGCCCGCTTCGAGCAACGCGTCCGACAGGGCTTCGGCCTGAGCCTCCAGGCAATGGAGCACGAGTTCACGCATGATTATTCTTCCATCTGGCCATCGGGCCGCGGCTCGCGCCGCGGCCCGATAGACCATAAAACGTAAAAAGGGGCCGTGAGGCCCCGGGTCGTCGGTCAGGGACGCTGAGCCAACTTGTTTTCCAGATAGTGGATGCTGGTGCCGCCTTCGATGAAGCGGGCATCTTGCAGCAATTCACGATGCAGCGGGATGTTGGTCGAAATGCCTTCCACCACCATTTCCGACAGCGCGATGCGCATGCGCGCCAATGCCTGGTCACGCGTATCGCCATACGTGATGACCTTGGCGATCATCGAATCGTAGTTGGGCGGCACGAAGTAGCTGTTGTAGGCGTGCGAATCAATCCGAACGCCAGGGCCGCCCGGCGTGTGCCAGTTGGTGATGCGGCCGGGGCTGGGCACGAAACGGAACGGATCTTCGGCGTTGATGCGGCATTCGATGGCATGGCCCTTGAAGGCGATGTCGCGTTGGCGCAGCGTGAACTTCTCGCCAGCGGCGATCAGGATCTGCTGCTGCACCAGGTCGATGCCGGTGATCAGTTCGGTGACCGGGTGTTCGACCTGGATGCGGGTGTTCATTTCAATGAAATAGAACTCGCCGTTTTCAAACAGGAACTCGAACGTGCCCGCGCCGCGATAGCCCATCTTGCGGCAAGCGTCGGCGCAGCGGTCGCCGATGCGCTCGATGGCGCGACGGGCGATGCCGGGAGCCGGCGCTTCTTCGATGACCTTCTGGTGGCGGCGCTGCATGGAGCAGTCGCGCTCACCCAGCCAGACGGCGTTGCGGCCACCATCGGCCAGCACCTGGATTTCCACATGGCGAGGGTTCTCAAGGAACTTCTCCATATAGACTTCCGGGTTGTTGAACGCGGCGCCCGCTTCCGAACGCGTCATGGTGACGGCGTTCAACAGCGCGGCCTCGGTGTACACCACGCGCATGCCACGGCCACCGCCGCCGCCTGCTGCCTTGATGATGACCGGGTAGCCCACTTCGCGCGCAATGCGGATGATTTCCTGCGGATCTTCGGGCAACGCGCCTTCAGAACCGGGCACCACCGGCACACCCGCTTCGATCATGGCGCGCTTGGCGCTGACCTTGTCGCCCATCAGGCGAATGGTGTCGGGACGCGGGCCGATGAAGACGAAGCCGCTCTTTTCGACGCGATCGGCGAAGTCGGCATTTTCGGACAAGAACCCGTAACCCGGGTGGATTGCCTCGGAATCCGTCACTTCGGCGGCCGAAATGATGGCCGGCATGTTCAGGTAGCTGTCACGCGACGGCGCGGGCCCGATGCACACGGATTCATCGGCCAGGCGCACGTACTTGGCCTCGCGGTCAGCCTCGGAGTGCACGACCACGGTTTTGATGCCCAGCTCACGGCAAGCGCGCTGAATGCGCAGGGCGATTTCGCCCCGATTGGCGATCAGGATTTTTTCGAACATTTTCAGCTATCAGCCAATGACGAACAGGGGTTGACCGTACTCGACGGGCTCACCGTTTTCGACCAGGATTTCTTTGATGACGCCGGACTTGTCGGCTTCGATTTCATTGAGCAGCTTCATGGCTTCAATGATGCACAGCGGATCGCCTTCCTTGACGGTGGCGCCCACGTCGATGAACGGGGCGGCGCCCGGGTTCGGCGAACGGTAGAACGTGCCGACCATCGGCGCCTTGACGACGTGGCCCTGGATGACCGGGGCGGCTTCGGCGGCCGGCGCGGCGGGCGCGGCGGCTTGTGCGACGGGCGCGGCTTGCGCGCCGGCTTCGGGCTGGTGGTAAGCCACCGGCTGCAAGGTTTGCGAGAACTTGACGATGCGTACCTTGCCTTCGCCTTCGGTGATTTCCAGCTCGGCGATACCCGATTCAGCCACCAGGTCGATCAGGGTTTTGAGTTTTCGAAGGTCCATAGAAGCTGCTTCCCGAGATAGTGTCGGCGGCGTCCCAGCGTGGGGTCCGCGCCGTATAAGATGTAAAAGCCGTGAGTTTGGTGCGAGATCAGTGCCGCACTGCGTAACGCAGAGCCGCCTCGTAGCCGTCCGCGCCCAGGCCAGAGATAAGGCCTACCGCCAAGTCGGACAGATAAGAGTGATGCCTGAAGGGCTCTCGCTTATACAGATTGGACAAATGTACTTCAATAAATGGGATCGCGACCCCAGCCAGCGCATCGCGGATAGCGACGCTGGTGTGCGTATAAGCCGCCGCGTTGATGATGATGAAGTCTGTGCCGTCTTGCCGGGCCGCTTGAATGCGGTCAACCAGCGCGCCTTCGTGATTGCCTTGCCAAGCAGCCAGCTTGGCGCCCAATTCCCCTGCAAGCAGCTCCAGGCGCTCATTGATCTGAGGCAGCGTCAAACTGCCGTAGATATGAGGTTCCCGGGTGCCAAGCAGGTTTAGATTCGGGCCATGCAATACCAGTATGTTTTGCGCCATGCGCTTGCCAATGAGTGGATTGCCAACGGTGGAATTGTTGGCAAAACAGCCGATAAACCAGCTTTTTACGCCAATTCCTACTATTTGTCCAACAGACTTATGCCTTCAAACCGGATAAGGTTTGGTTCAGATCGTCGGGTTGAATTTCGCCCAGTATCTTCCGGTTAATTGCGCCATCAGCGTTGAACACGATGGTAAAAGGCAAGCCGCCGCTGGGGTTGCCCAGCTTGCGCAAGGTATCGATCGCACCTGCCCCGATCACCCACAAGGGGTACGAAACTTGCACTTTCTCGACAAATTTTTGCATGTTCGCTGCGGAATCAACGCCGATGCCGACAAAGCGGACATTCGGGTATTTTTTCTGCAAGGCATCCAATTCCGGCATCTCGCGCACACACGGCGCGCACCACGTTGCCCAGAAATTGACCACCATCGGCTGGCCCTTCCAGTTGGCCAGCGACTGCGTCGCGCCATGCAGGTCGGGCATCTGCAATTGCATCAAGGCGGCAACCGGGTCGCCGGCCTCAGTGGGCGGTGCAGACGTGCGGGACTTCTGCCCCAACAGGGTATAGCCCCCGGCGACCGTGGCGGCCACGGCCACGCCGGCGGATAGAAGTAGGCGTCGATTCATGGCGCGATCATAACCGCTGCCGGTATTTTGCGCGCTGCCCGGGCGGCATGGCCGGTGGCCGCTATATATACAATGCCGGACAGGAGAGTTTTCAATGCACCTGCACATTCTTGGCATCTGCGGTACGTTCATGGGCGGCTTGGCGCTGATCGCGCGGGCCGCCGGCCACAAGGTCACTGGTTGCGATGCGGGCGTATACCCGCCGATGAGCACGCAGTTGTCCGAGCAAGGCATCGACCTGATCGAAGGCTTTGGCGCGGACCAGATGGCGCTGGCCCCCGACCTGTACGTGATCGGCAACGTCGTCAGCCGCGGCAACCCCCTGATGGAAGCCATTCTGGAATCCGGCGCGCGCTACGTGTCCGGCCCGCAATGGCTGGGCGACAACATCCTGCCGGGCGCGCACGTGCTGGCGGTGGCGGGCACGCATGGCAAAACCACGACCAGCTCGATGCTGGCCTGGATCCTGGAAGCCGCCGGCCTTGCCCCCAACTTCCTGATCGGCGGCGTGGCGGCGGACCTGCATGTATCCGCCCGCTATGACCCCACGCGCCGCCCCTTCGTGATCGAAGCGGACGAATACGACACGGCGTTCTTCGACAAGCGGTCCAAGTTTGTCCATTACCGCCCGCGCACCGCCATCCTGAACAACCTGGAATACGACCACGCCGACATCTTCCCCGATCTGGCGGCCATCGAAACGCAATTCCACCATCTGGTGCGCACCATTCCCGCGTCCGGCCGCATCGTACGGCCCGCCCATTGCGACGCACTGGACCGCGTGATTGCGCGCGGTTGCTGGTCTGAAACGGTCGCGTTCGGCGCGGATGGCGCCTGGCAGGCATCCCCGCCGGATGATGACGGCGCCTTCACGGTGATACGCAGCGAGGTCGACATCGGCACCGTGCGCTGGAACCTGACCGGCGAGCACAACCGCATGAACGCGCTGGCCGCGCTGGCCGCCGCCGAGCACGCGGGCGTGTCGGCCCCGGAAGGCATTGCCGCGTTGACGCGTTTTGCGGGCGTGAAGCGCCGCATGGAACTGCGCGGCACCGTGGACGGCGTCAAGGTCTATGACGATTTTGCGCACCACCCCACCGCCATCGCCACCACCGTCCAAGGGCTGCGCCGCCAAGTCGGGTCGGCCCGCATCCTGGCGGTACTGGAACCGCGCTCCAACACGATGAAGCTGGGCACCATGGCCGCCCGCCTGCCCGACGCGCTGGCCGACGCCGACCTGGTGTTCTGCTTTGGCGCCCACAGCGGCAAGCATGCGCTGGGCTGGAATCCGGCCGAGGTCCTGGCGCCGCTGGGCGACCGAGCTTCCAGTTACGATGACATCGACGCGCTGGTCGCGGCCGTGACCGCCGCCGCCCGCCCCGGCGACCAGGTGCTGGTCATGAGCAACGGCGGGTTTGGCGGCGTCCATGGCAAGCTGCTGGACGCGCTGCGGGCACGCCGCTGATCCCTCTTTATTGGACGAGCACGAAATGATTCTCTACCTGCACGGTTTTCGTTCCTCGCCCAGTTCCACCAAAGCCCGGCAGATGGCCGATGCCATGGCCGGGCTTGGCCTGGCCGCGCAGTGGGCCTGCCCCCAGCTGCCCGCCAGCCCCCGGCAAGCCATTGCGCTGGCGATGGACATTGCGCAGCGCCAAGTGCAAGGCGCGGACAGCCCCCGGGCGCTGACCGTGGTGGGCTCGTCCCTGGGCGGTTTCTACGCCACCTGGCTGGCAGAACAACTGGATTGCAAGGCGGTGCTGCTGAACCCGGCCGTCGAGGCCGCGCGCGACCTGGCCACCCAGGTCGGCGAGCACCACATGTATCATTCCGACGCGCCGTTCGTCTTTTTGCCTGAATATGTAGACGAACTGGCCGCCATCCACGTCCCCCGCATCACCCATCCCGACCGGTACTTCCTGCTGGCGGCCACGGGCGACGAGGTCCTGGATTGGCGTGAAATGCGCGATCGCTACGCGGGCTGCCGGCAGCGTATCGTCGAAGGCAGCGACCACGGTTTGTCCGACTTCGAACGTTGGATGCCCGAGGTGCTTGAATTCGCCCTTGGCGGCAAGCAGGTTAGCCCTCAATAATCAGTACCAGACATCAACACTCTATTTCGCTGCGCAAGGCGGTGCGTACGCGCCGCCCAGGAAGATCCCCACCATGTATGTGTTTTACGAAGATGACGGCAGCTTCAAGGCCGGCAACATCCTGTCCGAAACCGACGCCAGCTTGCAGGTGGAGTCAGAGTCGGGCAAGCGCAGCAAGATCAAGCGCGCCAATACCCTGTTCAATTTCGCGTCGCCCGAACCGGCGGCGCTGATGAGCCAGGCGGCCGCGGCCGCCGACGAACTGGATCTGCAATTCCTGTGGGAATGCGCGCCGCAAGAAGAGTTCGACACGCCCACGCTGGCCGCCGACTACTTCGGCCACGCCCCCACGCCGGTGGAACATGCCGCCCTGCTGATGCGCCTGCACAGTGCGCCCGCGTACTTTCACCGCCGTGGCAAGGGCCGTTACCGCCCTGCCCCGCCGGACATCCTGGCCGCTGCGCTGGCGGCGCTGGAAAAGAAGCAGCGCCAGGCCGAGCAGCAACAGGAATGGGTCGACGAGATGGCCGCCGGCCGCCTGCCCGAACCCATTGCCCAGGTTGCCGAAACGCTGCTGATCCGCCCGGACAAGAATTCGCAGCAATGGAAGGCGCTGGACGCCGCCTGCGCCAAGCTGGGCAAAAGCCCCGACCGCCTGCTGCTGGAACTGGGCGCATGGCCGCACGCGCTGGCGTTGCACAAGCGCCGCTTCCTGGCCGTCAACTTCCCGCGCGGCCTGGAATTCCCGGAACTGGAACTGCCGCCCATCGACCGAGAACTGCCGTTGTCCGATGCCGAGATCTATTCGGTGGACGACGTCACCACGACCGAGATCGACGACGCGCTGTCCGTCACGACGTTGCCCGACGGCCGCCTGCGCGTGGGCGTGCACGTGGCCGCCCCCGGCCTGACCGTGACCCGCGACAGCGAATTCGACAAGCTGGCGCGCGCCCGCCTGTCCACGGTGTACATGCCGGGCGACAAGATCCCGATGCAGCCGGACAACGTCATCAAGGCGTTCTCGCTGGATGCCGGGCGCGAAGTGCCGGTGCTGTCGCTGTATGTGGTGGCCGACCCGGAAACGGGCGAAATCATCGAATCCGACACGCGCCTGGAACGGGTGGTGGTGCGTGAAAACCTGCGCCACAACATGCTGGACGCGCAAGTCACCGAGGCCAGCCTGGCCGACCCGTCGGCCGACATTCCCTACGGCCATTGGTTGCGTCCGCTGTGGAAGCTGGCGCAGGCGCTGTCGGCGCAACGCGAAAACGTGCGCGGCAAGCCCGAAAACAATTCCCGCGTGGAATACAGCTTCTACCTGGACGGCAACCCCGACGACCCGGACACGCCGGTGCGCCTGGTGCCGCGTCAGCGCAACGCGCCGCTGGACCGCATGGTGGCCGAATACATGATCCTGGCCAACAACCTGTGGGGCGGCTTGCTGCACCAACACGGCGTGCCGGGCATTTATCGGTCGCAACAGGCGGGCCGCGTGCGCATGAGCACGCAGGCCTTGCCGCACGAAGCTATCGGCGTGCCGCAGTATGCGTGGAGCACGTCGCCGCTGCGCCGCTATGTCGACCTGGTCAACCAGTGGCAACTGATCGCCGCGGTGGAACACGGCGTATCGGCGCGTCTGGTGGCGCCGTTCAAGCCGCGCGACGCCGACCTGTTCGCCATCATCGGCGCGTTCGATGCGCAGTACGCGGCCTGGGCCGAATTCCAAAGCGCCATGGAACGCTACTGGTGCCTGCGCTGGTTGAAGCAAAACGGCATCACCCGCACGGTGGCGCACGTGCTGCGCGATGATCTGGTGCGATTTGCCAACGCGCCGCTGGTGACGCGCGTGGGCGGCATGCCCGAACTGGAACGCGGCACGCCGGTTGAAATCGACATCCTGGGCATGGATGAACTGGCGCTGGAACTGGACTGCCGGTATGTCGGCCAGCTGGCTCCCGAGCCCGCAAGCACGTAGGATGCATCCAGCGCGACAGCGCAACGTAACAAAAGCATAAAAAACGTCCCTGCCGCGGGCAGCCCCTCCCGCCATTGCGCAAGAGGGGTTGCCCGCGGCAGAGGACCATAACAAGACGGAGACGCAACATGCGCATTTTGCTGGTCGAGGACAACCTTGATCTGGGCGATGCGGTGGAGAGCAAGCTGCGGTCGGCCGGCCACAGCGTGCAATGGGTGCGCGACGGCGTCGCGGCCTTGCGCTGGGGCCTGGACGAAACCTGGGACGCCCTGGTGCTGGACATCAACCTGCCCGGCAAGGATGGCTTCTCGGTCATCCGTGAATTGCGCGCCGCCGGGCTGGAAGCGCCGGTGCTGGTCATGACCGCGCGCGCTGAAATCGAAGACAAGATCGACATGCTGGACCTGGGCGCGGACGACTATCTGGTCAAGCCCTTCGACCTGCGTGAACTTGAGGCGCGGCTGCGCGCGCTGATGCGCCGGCCGGCCGGGCAAACCAGCAGCACCACCTCCTACGGCAATCTAAGCCTGGACCTGGCCGGGCGCAGCGTGACGCTGGCGGGTACACCGCTGGAACTGGGCCGGCGCGAATTCCGCCTGCTTGAGATCCTGGTGGGCCGCATTGGCCAGACCGTGGCGAAAGAGCGGCTGATGAACCAGCTGTTCGACCTGGACGACGGTTCGCTGAACGCGCTGGAACTGTTGATCTCGCGGCTGCGCAAGAAGCTGGCGGGCGCGTCGATCGACATCATCACCGTGCGCGGCGTCGGCTATCAGGCCCGCAGCCATGAACATCCCTGAAAGCGCCTCGATCCGGCGCCGCGTCTTCACCTTGGGCGCGGCGCTGCTGGCCTGCGCGCTGATCGGGCTGGTTTTTTTCCTGCGGGGTTATGCCCAGCGCGCCGCCGAGCAGGCGTTCGACCGCCTGCTTGCCGCGTCGGCGCTGACCATTGCGGGGTCCGTGCAGATCGATGACGAAGGCGTCACCGTCGAGCCGCCAGTGTCGTCGCTGGCCATGCTGTCGGGCGGCGAACGGGTCTTTTACGAAGCGCGCACCTCCAATGGTCACCTCATCACCGGCTATGGCGACCTGGCGCCCAAGCTGCCGCTGGCGCAAGCCGCCACGCCGGTGTTCGCCTACGTCACCTACCACGACGAGCCGGTGCGCGTGGCGACCGTGGGGCGGCTGGTGTCGGCCAGCCAGCATGCCGGCTGGGTCACGGTGCGGGTGGCCGAGACCCTGGGGTCGCGGGATGAACTGGCCGACGAAATACTGGGGCGTGGCGTCCTGCCGCTGGTGGTGGTGTCGTTGGTGGCGCTGGGCCTGTTGTGGTTTGGCGTGCAGCGCGCGTTTGCGCCGCTGGCCGTGCTGGAACGCGACCTGCGCACCCGCGCCCCCGAAGACCTGACGCCCGTGACCACGCCCGTACCGCGCGAAGTGCGCCGCCTGGTCGTAGCGTTGAACGCCTTCATGCAGCGCCTGTCCATCATCATGGACACGCTGAACACGCTGGTGGCCGACGCCACGCATCAGGTCCGCACGCCACTGGCCTCGCTGCGCGCGCAAGCCGAAGTGGCGCTGGACGAGACCGACCCCAAGCGGCTGCGCGAACGCATCGTACGCATTCACCAGAACGCCACGCATGCCAGCCAGCTGATCAACCAGCTGCTGATGGACGCCACCATCACGCACCGGCTGGGCAAGGGGCCACCGGAATCCGTGGGCGTGGCCGAGACCATCAACGAAACGCGCCGACGCATCGGCCCGGTGGAAGCCGAGCGCCTGCGCATCGAGATCGCGCCGGAAGTGCGCCGCGCGCGACTGGCCGGTGACCGGGTGGCCTTGCGCGAGATGCTGCGCAACCTGGTGGACAACGCCTTGCGCTATGCGCCCGACGGCACGGTGGACATCCAGGCCACGCCGGTAGCCGGTTTCCGCGTGGCGTTGACGGTGTCCGATCGCGGGCCGGGCATTTCGGACGACGAAAAAGAAGCCGTGCAGCAGCGCTTTACGCGCGGACGGGCTGGCGAGTCGCAGCCGGGATCTGGCCTGGGGCTGGCCATCGTGCGTTCGGTGGCGACGGCGCACGGGGGGTCGCTATGGCTGCATGATCGGCCGGGCGGCGGCCTGTCCGCGCGCGTCATCCTGCCGCTGCAACAACAGCCGGCCGGACGCAACGTGGCGGCGTGGCTGGGCGCGGCGTGCACGGCGGCGATGCTGCTGGTGTCCGCCCCGCAGGATGCGCGCGCGGCCGATCTGGACGAAATCGTCACGCGCTACCCCGCGCCGCAGCCCACGTCGCGCACACTGGTCATCGCCGGGCCCACGGACACGCCCGTCGTCGCGCCGCTGATCCAGGGCTTTCAATCATTGCGACCCGACGTGTCGGTGGTGTATCGCGAAATCAGCAGCCGCGACCTGTACGAAGCGACCGTGGACGGGCGCCTGAAAAACGTAGACGTGCTGATGAGTTCGGCGTCGGACTTGCAGATCCGGCTGGCCAACGACGGCTATGCGCAGGCGTACTCGTCGCCCTACGCGTCCAAGCTGCCGTCGTGGGCGGTCTGGCGCAACGAGGTCTACGGCTTCACGTTCGAACCGGCCGTCATCGTCTACAACCCCAAGCGTTTTACCGAGGCCACCGTGCCGCGCTCGCGGCAGGACATCCTGCGCCTGCTGGAACGCGAGCAAGCCAGCCTGCAAGGCCGTGTCGGCACCTACGACATCGCCGCCAGCAGCCTGGGCTATCTGCTGGCCGAGCAAGACGAACTGGTGTCGTCCAACTTCTGGGGGCTGGCCAACGCGATGGGGCAAGTGGGCGTGCGGCTGTCGCCCACCAGCGCGCAGATTCTGGACGCCATCGAGAACGACGAACTGGACCTGGCCTACAACATCCTGGGTTCATACGCCCTGTCGCGCCAGGCCGCCGGCAGCAAGATCGGCGTGGTGTTTCCGCAGGACTATGTGCTGGTGCTGGCGCGGTCGGTGCTGATCTCGCGGCGCGCGCCCAGCCCCGATCTGGCGCGCGCGCTGGTGGACTGGCTGCTGTCTCCGGCCGGCCAGCAGGTGGCGTCCAGCCACGCGGCGCTGGGTTCCATCATGGAAGACACGCCGGGCCGCTGGACCTCCGAGGCCGTGCTGGCGCGCTCGCAAGGCATCGTGCAGCCGGTGGTGTTAAGCCCGGCATTGCTGGTGGGGCTGGACCAGCGACGGCATTCGCGCTTCGTGCAGAACTGGGTGCGGCTGGTGACGGACACGCCCAAGCGGCCGTAGGCCGGGCGCGGCAAGGCCAGGGATTACCCCTAGCCGCTTATCGCCCCCATGACAGGACGACGACAGACGCCGCCTCCTAAGATGGCCGCAGGCTGGACCCAGATCCCGCTATAGACCAATTCCAATCGGAGACGAACACATGCTTGCCAAGTCCCAACTGGCGGCCGCCTGCGCCGCAGCTTTCGCCATCGCCACCGGCAGCGCCTTCGCGCAGGCCGTGCCGGCGGGTTACCCGGCCGACTATCAAAAGATCCTGGACGGCGCCAAGAAGGAAGGCAAGGTCGTCATCTATTCGACCACCGACACCAAGGCCGCCGGCCCCATCATCAAGGGCTTCGAAGCGCTGTATCCGGACGTCAAGGTCGAATACAACGACATGAACAGCACCGAGCTCTACAACCGCTACATCAGCGAGCAGGCGGCGGGCGGCGGTAGCGGCGACATCGTCTGGAGCTCGTCGATGGATTCGGCCCTGAAGCTGGCCACCGACTACGCGCTGCAATACAAGTCGCCCGAAGCCGGCAAGCTGCCGGCCTGGGCCGTCTGGAAGGATTCGGCCTACGGCACGACCTACGAGCCGGCCGTGTTCATCTACAACAAGCGCCTGATCCCCGCCGCCGAAGTGCCCACCACGCACGGCGCGCTGGCCAAGCTGATTGCCAGCCAGCCCGACAAGTTCAAGAACAAGGTCACCACCTACGACATCGAAAAGTCGGCCGTGGGCTTCATGCTGGCCGTGCAGGACAAGGCCAACGACCCCAAGTATTTCGACACGCTGAAAGACATCGCCAAGGGCGGCCTGGTCGTGCAATCGTCCACCGGCACCATGATGGAACGCGTGTCCTCGGGTGAAAACCTGATCGGCTACAACATCCTGGGTTCGTACGCCGAAACCCGCGCCAAGTCCGACCCGTCGCTGGGCGTGGCCTACCCGACCGACTACGCGCTGGTGCTGTCGCGCGTGGCGTTCATCAGCAAGAAGGCCAAGAACCGCAACGCCGCCAAGCTGTGGATGGACTACCTGCTGTCCAGGAAGGGCCAGGAAATCATGGCCAACCAGGCCGACCTGGCCTCGGTGCGCGATGACATCGACGGCGACAACGATGTGGACGGCATGACCAAGAAGCTGGGCGCCTCGCTCAAGCCGATTCCGGTCAACGAAACGCTGCTGGACTACCTTGAGCAGACCAAGCGCCTTCAGTTCATCAAGGACTGGCGCGCCGCGGCCGGCAAGTAAGGCCGCGCGGGTCCGGGGCGCGGCGCGCCCGCCCCGGCGCCCCATACGCGTAGCGGACGGCAGCCTGCCGCCCGCCTGACCGCCCCCCGGGCGGGCCTGCCCCTACCCGGGCGGCGCGACCGTCGCGTCACTTTGAATACAGGATTTCCCCATGCAGTCATTGCGCAGAAAATGGCAGTCCCTGCCGCGCGGCGTGGTGGTGTTGATTACGGCCCTCGCCATCTATGTGCCGTTGTCGTTCATCATCGTCCAAAGCTTTCTATCCGCGCCCTTCTTTGCCCCGTCCAAGGTTTTCAGCCTGGACGCGTTCCGCTTCATCTTCGCGGACCCGGATTTCTACAAGGCGCTGAAAAGCGGCTTCATCCTGGCCTTCGGGCTGGCCATCATCGCCATTCCGCTAGGCGGCATGCTGGCCTTCCTGATGATCCGCACCGACCTGCCCGGCCGCCGCTGGATCGAACCGCTGATCCTGGTGCCGGTGTTCGTGTCACCCATGGTGCTGGGCTTTGGCTACGTCGTGGCCGCCGGCCCGGTGGGCTTTTTCTCGATCTGGGCGCAGAACATCCTGGGCTTCGTGCCCTGGAACGTCTATTCGCTGACCAGCATCGTCATCATCGCCGGCCTGACGCACGTGCCGCACGCGTACCTGTATATCTCGTCGGCGCTGCGCAGCATGGGCTCCGACGTGGAAGAAGCGGCTCGCGTGGCCGGCGCGTCGCCGCTGCGCGTGATGGTGTCGGTCAGCCTGCCGATGGTGCGCCCGGCCATGCTGTACGCCACCGTGCTGCTGTTCTTCCTGGGCCTGGAGGTGTTCGGCCTGGTGCTGGTGCTGGGTGACCCCGAAGGCAACCTGGTGCTGGCCACGTACCTGTACAAGCTGACCAACAAGCTGGGCATTCCGTCGTATCACCTGATGGCCGCCGTGGCCGTGATCCTGATCTGCATGACGATTCCGCTGGTGATGCTGCAACGCCGTTTGATGCGTACCGCGAATCGCTTCGTCACCGTCAAGGGCAAAGCCTCGCGCGCTCGTCCGCTGCCGTTGGGCAAGTGGCGCTGGGCGGCGGGCGCGGTCGTGGCGTTCTGGCTGGTGGTCACCATCATCGTGCCGCTGCTGGGCGTGCTGCTGCGCGCGTTCGTGTCCAACTGGGGCATGGGCGTGTCGCTGTTCGACGTGCTGTCGCTGGACGCCTTCCGTACGGTCTTCGCACAGCCCAACCTGATCCGCGCCATTGTGAACTCGGTCGCCATCGGGGTGTTCGGCGGCGCGCTGGCGGTGATGTGCTACATGTTCGTGGGCCTGGCCATGCACCGCAAGCCCGACAACGTGACGCGCTTCATGGACTACAGCGTGTTGGTGCCGCGCGCCGTGCCCGGCCTGCTGGCCGGCCTGGCCTTCCTGTGGGTGTTCCTGTTTGTGCCGATGTGGCTGGACAACGCCCTGGACGTGGACCAAAACGGCTGGCTGTCGGCGCTGCCGTTCGCCGACTGGCTGCGCGAGAACTTCATCGAATGGCTGCGCGCCATGCGCAGCACCATCTTCAGCGTGTGGCTGGCCTACACGGTGGTCTGGATGGCTTACGGGCTGCGCTTGATTTCGTCGACCCTGCTGCAAGTGGGCCCCGAACTGGAAGAGGCCGCCCGCAGCGCCGGCGCGCGCCGCGGCCAGGTCACACGCCACGTGACGGTGCCGCTGGCCAAGTACGGCCTGATCGGTTCATGGCTGCTGATGTTCCTGATCTTCGAGCGCGAATACTCCACCGGCGTCTACCTGCTGTCGCCCGGCACGGAAACCATCGGTTCCATGCTGGTGTCGCTGTGGGCCTCGGGCGCCATCGACATCGTGGCCGCGCTTTCCTTCATCAATATCGTTCTGGTCGTGATCGGCCTGGGCATCGCCCTGCGATTCGGAGTCAAACTTCATGATTGAGCTTTCTGTAGAAGACCTGCACCTGGACTACGGCGACAACCCCGTGCTGAAGGGCGTGTCGATGCAATTGCGCCAAGGCGAAGTGGTGTCGCTGCTGGGCCCCTCGGGTAGCGGCAAGACCACGCTGCTGCGCGCCGTGGCCGGGCTGGAAGGCCCCAAGCGCGGCCGCATCACCATTGGCGATCGCATCGTCTATGACGGCGGCGCGCGCAAGGAGATTCCGGCCGAAGAGCGCAACCTGGGCCTGGTGTTCCAGTCTTACGCGCTGTGGCCGCACAAGACCGTGTTTGAAAACGTGGCCTACCCGCTGAAGTTGCGCAAGGTGCCGTCGGCCGAAGTGCGCGAACGCGTGCAGGCCGTGCTGGACCAGCTGGGCCTGGGCAAGCTGGGCCAGCGCCATCCGCATGCGCTGTCGGGTGGCCAGCAACAGCGCGTGGCCATCGGCCGGGCGCTGGTGTACAGCCCGCCCGTCATCCTGCTGGACGAGCCGCTGTCCAACCTGGACGCCAAGCTGCGCGAAGAAGCCCGCGCCTTCCTGCGTGAACTGATCATCCGCCTGGGGCTGTCGGCCCTGATGGTGACGCATGACCAGAGCGAAGCCATGGCCATTTCCGACCGCATCCTGCTGCTGAACAACGGCAAGATCGAACAGCAGGGTACGCCGCAGGAAATGTACGGCTCGCCGTCCACGCTGTTCACGGCGGAATTCATGGGCAGCAACAACCGGCTGGAAGGCAAGGTCACCGAAGTGCGCGATGGCCGTGCCCGCATCGAGGGCCGTGGCTGGGCGCTGTGGGGCAAGGCGGGCGAAGGCGTGTCGGCCGGCCAGGACGGCACCGCCGTGATCCGGGTTGAACAAGTGCGCCTGGCGGACGACCCCGACGGCAACCACATCGACATGCCGCTGTTGACCAGCATGTACCTGGGCGACCGCTGGGAATACCTGTTCCGCACGCCCGACGCGGACCCGGCCAACACCCTGGCGCTGCGCGCCTATGGTCCCGAAGGCCGCGAACCCGGCCCCAGCCGCCTGGCCCTGCCGGCCAGCAAGGTGTGGGTGTTCCCGCGCAAGCAGGCCTGATCGGGCCGGGCGGCGCCGGCCGCTCGCCCGCCATCCCGGCATGCCGTCCAATAGCTGTTACAAGCGGTTGGCCGGCCTGTCCGGGCGGCGCGGACTCGCCTTACAATGCGTCCGTGCAACGCCCTGATTCCTCCTCCCCGCTAGGCCGTTATATGCGGTGGCTGGGCGCTCCCGCCCAGCACTACCTGCGCATCGGCATTGCAATATCGCTGTTGGTGCACGCCGGCGCCCTGGCGTGGCGCTTCGGCGTGCCCGCGCTTACCCGGCCGCCCGTAACCAGCCTGGAAGTGGTGCTGCTGAACGCCCGCAGCGAAACCCCGCCCGAGGCGCCGCGCGCCCAGGCGCAAAACCAGATGACCGGTGGCGGCAATGCCGAACAAGGCATGACCACCACGCCGCTGCCCCAGACCGGCGCAGCCGCCGAGACCATCGTGCTGGAAGCCATGCGCCGCCGCCAGGTGCAGCTGGAAGCCGAACAAACCCGCCTGATGACCCAATTGCGCTCGGCGCAACAGGCCGGCGCCGAACGCCAGGCCGTCAACCCCTGGCCCGACGGCGCCGACCTGGGCAAGGACGCCGAGGACCAGGCCAGCGTGATCCAGAATGCCCAGGTTGCCGCGCTGGCCGCGCGCGTCCAACAATACAGCAACGAACCCCGCAAGCAGTTCGTCGCGCCGTCTGCCGAAGCCTCGCGCTACGCCGCCTACCTGGACGCGTGGCGTGCCCGCATTGAAACGGTCGGCACCCAGCACTACCCGGACGAGGCGCGCGGACGCATCTACGGGTCGTTGCGCATTACCGTATCGGTGCGCGCCGACGGCAGCATCGCCAACGTGGAAATCGACCAGCCGTCCCCGCATGCCGTGCTGAACCAAGCCGCGCGCCGCATCGTCCAGCTGGCCGCGCCTTTCCCGCCCTTCCCCCCCGATATCGCGCGCGATACCGACGTGCTGGTCATCACCCGCACGTGGCATTTCGTCAACGACACCCTGGAAACCCAAGCCCCATGACCGAGGCGCCCCCTCTTGCCCGCTACGCCGTCATCGGCAACCCCGTCGCGCACAGCCGCTCGCCCCAGATCCACGCCATGTTTTCCCAGCAGACCGGCAAGCCGCTGCGCTACGAGCGCCTGCTGGCGCCGGTCGACGGCTTTGGCGAAGCGGTGGCCGCATTCGTGGCCGAGGGCGGGCTGGGGCTGAACGTCACGGTGCCCTTCAAGCTGGATGCCTACGCGCTGGCGGCGGGCCACCTGTCGGCCCGCGCGCGCCTGGCCGGCGCCGTCAACACCTTGTCCTGGCGCGATGGCGCCTGGCACGGCTGCAATACCGATGGCGTGGGCCTGGTGTCGGACCTGCAACGCCTGGGCCTGCGGTTGGCCGATGCCGCCGTGCTGATGGTGGGCGCGGGCGGCGCGGCGCGCGGCGTGCTGCAACCGCTGGCGCAAGCCGGCTGCGCGCGCATCCACATCGTGAACCGCACCGCGTCCAAGGCGCTGGAACTGGCCGATGCCTGGCGCGCCACCGGCGTGTCGCCCCAAACCCAGGTCACGGCGGGCGGCTTGACCGACGCCGCGCGGCCCGGCGGCTGGAACCTGGTCATCAATGCCACGGCCAGCGGCTTGCAGGATGCCGCGCCGGACCTGCCGCCCGGCTTGTACGCGCCGGGCGCCGCCGCCTACGACATGATGTACGGCGCCAAGCCCACTGCCTTCATGAAGCAGGCCGAGGCCGACGGGGCCAGCTTGACGGCCGACGGCCTGGGCATGCTGGTGGGCCAGGCCGCCGAGAGCTTTCTGATCTGGCATGGCGTGCGCCCCGACCCGGCGCCGGTGCTGGCCGCGCTGCGCGAGGCCCTGGCGGCCGGACACTAAGCGGCATGGCGACGCGCAAGCAGGGCCGATCCTGGTTCCGGATCATCACCGGCGTGCTGATGGCGCTGGTGTGCGCGGTGCTGTTGTACCAATTCTGGCTGTTCTCGCAGGTGGTCTGGTACAACTACCGCGATCCCGGCAGCAGCGCGATCATGCGCGAAGAACGCTCGCGCCTGCGCGAAGGCAACCCCGCCTTCCAGCTGAAATACGAATGGGTCCCCTACGACAAGATCAGCCGCAACCTCAAGCGCGCGGTGGTGGCGTCCGAGGATTCCAAGTTCACCGAACACGACGGCATCGAATGGGACGCCATCCGCAAGGCCTGGGAATACAACCAGCGCCAGGAAGAAGCCGGCCGCAGCAAGATGCGCGGCGGCTCCACCATTACGCAGCAGCTGGCCAAGAATATGTTCCTGTCCAGTTCGCGCAGTTACATCCGCAAAGGGCAGGAACTGGTCCTGGCCTACATGATCGAACACGTCATGAGCAAGGAACGCATTCTTGAGCTGTATCTGAACGTGGCCGAGTGGGGCGTGGGCGTCTTTGGTGCACAAGCCGCCGCGCAGCACTATTTCAATACGTCGGCCGCCAACCTCAGCGCCAGCCAGTCCGCGCGGCTGGCCGCCATGCTGCCCAACCCACGCTTCTACGACACCCGCCGCAATTCCAATTACCTGAACTCCCGCGTGGGGGTACTGACCCGCCGGATGCAGATGGTGGACATCCCCTGATCCGCCTTGACGTCCCCGTGACGCATTCTTGCGTCTCCTGACCTCCCGAACCCGCCGCCCGCTACGCGCACTTCGCACCCTGGGCGGTGGGATTTGTTAAGCTTTCACGTTTAGCGCTTCCCCACATTTTCATGCGTACCGCCCGTCGCTACCTGGCCCGCGAAATCTATCGCTCTTGTGCAGTGGTCCTTATGGCCCTGCTCGGCCTTTTCACATTCTTCGCGCTGGTAGACGACCTGGACAACGTGGGCGACAAGTTCTCCATGATGGCCCTGCTCTACATGCAGGCGCTGGCCATACCCACCCGCCTGTACGATCTGCTGCCCATCGGCCTGTTGATCGGCGCGATCCTGGCGCTGGCCGGCCTGGCCCAGCGCAACGAACTGGTCATCCTGCGCGTCTCGGGCGTCAGCGGCATGCGGCTGTTGCGCATGCTGTGGGTGGTGACCATCCCGCTGATGATCGGCGCCGCCCTGTTGTCCGAATACGTCACGCCCTGGGCCGAGATCAAAAGCGGCGAAGCCAACCTGATGTTTCGCGGCAAGGCCGGCGGCGACCGCCTGAAAAGCGGCTACTGGTTCAAGGAACCCACCGCCAACGGCGGCATGCGCATCATCAACATCGCCGAACTCAAGGGCGACGGCCAGGTGGCCGGCATCACCCTTTACGAATTCAAGAAAGACCAGACGCTGACCGTGCTGTCCACGGCGCCCACCGGCCTGTTCGCGCATGGCGACCTGGTGCTGAAAGACGTGTCGGAAACCCGCCTGGACGACGACGCGGCCGAAGCACTGGCCAACGCGCGCCAACCCAAGAACCCGCCCGCCTCGGTCGCCAAGGTGCCCGAGCGCACGGTGGACACCACGCTTAGCGCCGAACGCCTGCTGGCCCGCGTGCTGACGCCCGAACGCATGTCCATCGTCACGCTGCTGGACTACGTGCAGTACTTGCGCGACAACCAGCTGCAATATGGTCGACAGGTGGTGGCCCTGTGGCGCAAACTGGCGTATCCGTTCACGCTGCTGGTGATGATCACCATTGCCGCGCCTATCGGCCTGATGCAAACCCGCCGTGGCGGCGTGGGCGCCAAAGTGTTCATCGGCATCCTGCTGGGCGTGGGCTTCTTCATGCTGAACCAGCTGGCGCTTAACGTCGGCATGCTGGGCAAATGGCCGTCATGGCTGACAGCGCTGGGTCCGAACATCGGTGCCATGGCCCTGGCCTTGGGCGCGATGAGCTACATGGAATACCGCCACACGATCACGCGCGTGGTCCAACAACGCTGGCCCTGGAGCAAGAGTCCCGCATGAACGGCAGTATCTGGATGATCGGCGACGTGCAGGGGTGCTGCTCGCCGCTGGACCGCTTGCTGGCCCATCCCGACCTGGTCGGAGACCCCCGTTCGCGCTTCTGGTTCGCGGGCGACCTGGTCAACCGGGGGCCGCAATCGCTGGAAACCCTGCGCCGCATCATCGACCTGGGCGACCGCGCCACCTCGGTGCTGGGCAACCATGACCTGCACCTGCTGGCCGCCGCGGCCGGCGTGCGCAAGCCGTCCAAGTCCGACACGCTGGACCCGATCCTGCGCGCGCCCGACGCCGCCGAACTCATCAACTGGTTGCGCTTTCGCCCCCTGGCCCATTTTGAACAGGGCCATCTGCTGGTGCACGCCGGTACGCTGGCCAAGTGGGACGTGGCCAAGACCCTGTCACTGGCCGGCGAAGTGCAGGACGCGCTGCGCGGCCCGAACTGGCACAAGGCGCTGCAAAAGATGTACGGCAACGAGCCGGCCACGTGGAAAGAAGACCACAAGGGCGGCAAGCGGATGCGGGTCATCATCAACGCGCTGACGCGTATCCGCCTGTGCACGCCCAACGGCCACATGGAATTTGCCACCAAGGTGGCCCCCGGCGCGTGGCCACCCAACCTGGTGCCCTGGTTTGACGTGCCCAATCGCGCCACGCGCGACATCACAACCGTGTTCGGCCACTGGTCCACGCTGGGCCTGCTACAGCGCCCCGACGTGATCTGCCTGGACACGGGCTGCGTCTGGGGCGGCGCGCTGACGGCCTTGCGTCTGCAAGACCGCAAGCTGGTCCAGGTCAAGTGCTCGCAATTCCAGAACCCGCTGTCGGACTGACCCCGTCACGCGCTCAGTGACGGATTTCGGCCAGGAACTTCTGTGCCCGCACCGTTGCGGGCCGGCTGAAGAACGCGTCGGGCGTGCCCGTTTCCACGATGCGCCCGGCGTCCATGAACCACACGCGGTCCGCCACTTCACGCGCGAAACCCATTTCGTGCGTCACGCACACCATCGTCATCCCGTCCTTGGCCAGGCCCTTCATCACCTGTAGCACCTCGCCCACCATCTCGGGGTCCAGCGCGCTGGTCGGCTCGTCAAACAACATCACCGGCGGGTTCATTGCCAAGGCGCGCGCAATCGCCACGCGTTGCTGCTGACCGCCCGACAACTGGGCGGGATACGCCTCTGCCTTGTGCGACAGGCCCACGCGTTCCAGCAATTGCAGCGCCCGCTCGCGCGCTTCGGGACGCCGCGCGCGTTTCAATTGCAGCGGCGCCAGCATCAGGTTTTCCAGCACGGACAGATGCGGGAACAGGTTGAACTGCTGGAACACGAAGCCGATGTGGCTGCGCAGCTGGTCCAGGTGCACCTTCGGCCCGTAGATGTCCTGCCCGTTCACTTCAATGAGGCCCTTCTGGATGGGTTCCAGCCGATTGATGGTGCGGATCAAGGTGGATTTACCCGACCCTGACGGCCCGCACACCACGACGACTTCGCCCTGCCTGACCTCTTCGGTCACGTCGGCCAGCGCCTGGTAATCGCCATACCACTTCTGCACTTGTGAAAATCGGATCATGTCGGCACCACTTTAGGGGCGGCCCCCAGCCCGGCGCGCCGTCTGCCGATACGTCGTTCGGTCAGGTGCACCAAGGAACTCAGGCCAAAATTCAAAACAAAATAGGTCATCGCCAGCAAGCCGAACACTTCAAACGGCTTGGTCAGCAACACGCTGTTGATCTGGTTGGCGGCGTAGGTCAGCTCCTGCACGCTGATGACGTAGGCCAGCGACGTTTCCTTCACCGTCGAGACGAACTGGCTCAGCATGCTGGGCAGCATGTTGTAGAGCGCCTGCGGCAGGATCACGCGCCGCATCGTCTGCATATACGACAGGCCCAGCGCCCGGCTGGCCTCTTGCTGTCCGGGCGGCAACGCCTGGATGCCGGCGCGGATGATCTCGGCCAGGTACGCGCTTTCGTAGCACACCAGCGCAACCACCATCGTGGTCGTGCCCGCCACGGGCCGGCCGATGATGAGCGGCACAAAAAAGTATGCCCAGAAAATAAACATCAGCAGCGGCAGCCCGCGCACCAGATACACCACGGCCGACGACGGCCAGTAGAAGATCCGGTAGGGGCTGATCCGGCCCAGCGCCAGCAGCACGCCGCAAGGCAGCGCCAACGCCAGGCTGATCGCCGCCAGGCCCAGCGTGGCGACCAGGCCGCCGACCGGGCCGTGCGGATACTGCCCGATCAGTAGCAGCAGCCAGTTGTCTTTCAGGATGTCCCACATATCAGCGCGCCCCCAGCGGACGATACCGTCGTTGCAAGATCGCGCCGCCACCCATGATGAGGAACGACAGCACCAGATAAATCACCGTCACCACCGCATAGGCCTCGAACGTGCGGAACGTGTAGTTCTCGATTTCGCGCCCGGCCGCCGTCAGCTCCGTCACCCCGATCGCCATCGCCAGGCTGGTGTTCTTCAACAACAGCAGCGTCTGGTTCAGCAGCGGCGGAATGGCGATGCGAAACGCCTGCGGCAGCACCACGCAGCGCATGGTGCGCAGAAAGCCCAGGCCCAGCGCTCGCGCGGCCTCGACCTGCCCCGGCGCAATGCCGCGCACGGCGCTGCGCAGGTCTTCGCAGATGTAGGCCGACATCACCAGCGCGATGGCGATGCACGACATGATGAATTCACTGCCGTGGCTGTTGAGCCAGTCGCTGGCCCCTTGCGGCAGCAGCGCCGGCACGCCGAAGTACCAGAACAGGATGTGCACCAGCATGGGCACGTTGCGATGAAACGCCACATAGGTGGCGATCACCGCGTTGGCCACGGGCGAGCCCGTCAGGCGGATCACCGCCAACAGGCTGCCCACGCCGAACGCCAGCACCCAGGACAGCCCCGCCAGCGCCAGGGTGGTGACGAATCCCCTCCACAGCCACGTTGGATACTCGCCCTGGAAAATGGCGTTGAAGTCGAAAACGTAATGCATCGAGACAGGCTCCGGCGCGCGTCGCGCATCAACCCTTGATGGCTTCGATGCGGAAGTCGCGCTTCATGTTGAACTGCGTGCCGGCGCCGAACCACTTGTCGAACACCTTACCGGCCTGGCCAGATGCCTCCATGCCGTCCAGCACCTTGTTGACCTGGTTCAACATCGCCGTGTCGCCCTTGCGTACGCCCATGCCCCAGGGCTCGACGAACAGCGCCGGCTCCAGAATCTTGACTGGCACGGCGCTGGTGGCCGCCTGATGCTGAAGCTTGACCAGCATTAGCTCAGACCCGACAAAGCCGCTGACCTTGCCTTGCTGCAAGGCCAGGAACGCGCCGCTGGGGTCCTTGAACGTCACGGGGTCCACGTTGGGGATGTTCTTGCGAGCGCCTTGCTCGGACGACGAGCCGCGCACGGCGCTGACGCGCTTGCCGGCCAGGTCGGCGGGCGCCTTCAGGTCTTTCTCGGAATCGCGGGCCAGGATCTTTTGCAGGCTGACGAAATGCTGGTGCGAATAATCGATCTGCTGCGCGCGTTCGGGGCTCCAGCCCAGGTTGGCCGCCACCACATCGACGCGACCCGCGATCAGTTCGGGGATGCGGGCCTCAACGGCGATCAGCTTGAGCTCCAGCGGTACGCCCAGGCTGTCGGCCACCGCCTGGCACATATCGACTTCATAGCCGACCACGGCACGGGTCTTGGGGTCCTGAAAGCTGAAGGGCTCGGCGGTGCCCATGGTGCCGCAAATGAATTTGCCGCGCGCCTTGATGTCCTGCAACGTGTCCGCGTGCGCGGCGGGCGCCAGCGTGGCGGCAACGCCCACGGCGGCAAGAAGGCTGGCGATGGTGGTCTTCATGAATATTCCCCTTGAGTATCGGTATGTAGGTCAATCCAGCGCCGCGCAAGCCTGGGCGATGCGGCGGCATCCTTCTTCGATGTTTTCCATCGATGTGGCAAAGCTCAGGCGCAGGTACGGCGACAAGCCATAGGCCGCGCCGTCCAGCACGGCGACACCCGCGTCATCCAGCAGATACATCACCACGTCCAAATCGGTTTGCAGCACGCGGCCGCCGGGCGTGCGCTTGCCCAGCAAGCCTTCCACCGACGGATAGACGTAGAACGCGCCCTGCGGTTGCGGGCAACGTATACCGGGCACGGCGTTCAGCAAAGACGCGATGCGGTCTCGCCGCGCATGGAAGATGGCGGCGGCGTCGGTGACGCAGCGCTGGTCTGCGGTCAAGGCCACGCGGGCGGCCGCCTGGCTGATGGCGCTGACGCAGCTGGTGCTTTGCGAGATCAGCGTGGCCATGGCGCGGATCAGCGGCTTGGGACCGCCCGCGTAACCCAGGCGCCAACCCGTCATCGCATAGGCCTTGGACACGCCGTTGATGGTCAGCGTGCGGCCCGCCAGCGCCGGCACCACGGCCGCCGGCGAGGCATGGCGCGCATCGCCATACGCCAGGTGTTCGTAGATTTCGTCGGTCAGCAACCACACGTGGGGATGGCGCGTCAGCACCTCGCCCAGCGCTTGCAGCTCCGCTTCGCTGTACATCGCGCCGGTGGGGTTGCTGGGGGTGTTCAGCAGCAGCCACTTCGTACGTGGCGTGATGGCTTGTTCCAGCGCTTGCGGCGTCAGCTTGAAGCCGTCGGCTTCGGGGCAGGCGACCACCACCGGCTTGCCGTCGTTGACCAGCACCATGTCCGGGTACGACACCCAGTACGGCGCGGGGATGATGACTTCGTCGCCGGCCTGCACGGAGGCGGCCAGCGCCGTGAAGATGAGCTGCTTGGCGCCCACGCCCACGATCAGTTCGTCCAGGCCGTAGTCCAGGCCGTTCTCGCGCTGGAACTTGGCGCGCACCGCTTCCAGCAGCGGCTTGGCGCCGACTGACGCGGTGTAGCGGATGTCGCCGCTGTTCAGCGCGTCGATGCCAGCCTGCACGATGTGCGCGGGCGTGGGCAGGTCCGGCTCACCGACCGTGAAGTCGACGATGTCGCGGCCCTGCGCGCGCAGTTGATCCACGCGCGTCTTGGCGGCCATGCTGGGCGATGGCTTGATGGCCAGGGCGCGGTCAGCCAGGAAGGCGGTGTCGGCGGCGTTCATGCCAGCCCCTTGGCGGCAAACGCGGCCTGCATCCAGCTTTGCGTCTTATCGCCCTTGGCGATCTCGGCCATGATGCGTTCTTCCTTGGCGGCGTGCGCGTGCGCGGCCTCGATCAGGCTTTGCGCGTCGGACGCGGGAAAGCTGACCAGGCCGTCTTCGTCGCCCACCAGGATGTCGCCGGGTTGGATGACCTGGCCGCCGATCGACACGGGCACGTTGACTTCGCCCGGGCCGTCTTTGTACGGGCCACGATGGATGTGGCCGCGCGCATAGCAGGGAAAGCTGTCGGCCTCGAACGCGGCCACGTCGCGGATCGCGCCGTCGACCACCACGCCGGCGCAGCCGTGCAGCTGCAAATAGCGCTTCATGATTTCGCCCAGCACGGCGTTGGACAAGTCGCCGCCCGCATCCACCACCAGCACGTGGCCGGGCTGGATCTGCATCATGGCCTTGTAGATCATCAGGTTGTCGCCCGGGCGGGTCTTGACGGTCAAGGCAGTGCCAACAAGCTTGCCGCCGCGGTTGTAGCGGTGCAGGCCCGAGATGCCTTCGCGGCGCGCCAGGTTGTCGCTAAGGTGCGGCGTGACGATGCCGGCCAGGGCTTGGAGTACGGCGGCGGGAGCAACGGGGGAAGCCGGCAATTGGCGTGCGCCGGTAAGAATCTGAGCCATGACGATCTGCAACGTCCTCTATCGAAAGCCGCCGGTGGCAAGGGGGGTAAGGCTCCGGGATGCCGGCGGTCGGGGTGGGTTCAGATCGCATGTTGCGAGCTTTTCGTTTTCAGAAAAAGGGATTAAATTTCCACGATCTATATCGCTTTTAAGAATATACGGGTTAGCCCTAGGCGGAAATTTCGGAATGAACATCACCCTTGCTCAGGGCTCGGCATGCTGACCTTCAAGCAGATCGAGGCGCTGTACTGGACCGTGCGGCTGGGCACGTTTTCGGCATCGGCGCAAAAGCTGCACACCACGCAATCGGCCATCACCAAGCGCATCCAGGAACTGGAGGCGGACTTCGACGTGGCGCTGTTCGACCGCTCGGGCCACCGCGCGGAATTGACGGCGCGCGGGCACGAGGTCTATGCGCTGGCCGAAGAAATGCTGGGGCATCGCGACCGCTTGCTGGTGCGTTTGAAGGGCCAGCACACGCTGACCGGAACGTTTCGCTTCGGCATCACCGAGATCACGGCGATGACGTGGCTGCCCGCGCTGATCCGCCTGCTGCGCGCGCACTATCCGCGCATCACGCTTGAGCCGCACATCGACCTGGGCGCCGACCTGCTCAAGCGCTTGCAGGCCGGGCAGCTGGACATGGCGTTCCTGCATGGGGAATTCGCGGAACCCAACTTGCAGGTGGTGGCGCTACAGCGGCTGGAATTCGCGTGGATGGGCAGCCCCGACCTGATCGACGCCAGCCGCGTCTACACGCCCGCCGACATCGCGCGCCTGCCGCTGCTGCGGCAAAGCCGCGAATCGGGCTTGAACATGATTTACGACGGGTGGCTGCGGCCGCACACGCCCGACAGCAATATCTTCACGATCAACAGCCTGATCGCAATGGCGGGGCTGACCGCCGCCGGCTTTGGCGTCAGCTGCCTGCCGCGCGATTACTTTGCGGACATGGTCAGCAAGAAGCAGCTGGTGATTGCGCGCACCAGCACCGCGCCGCCGCAATCGGTCTACAGCGCGATGTTCCGCCGTGACGCGGACGTGGCGTTTTGTGAAAGCGTGGCCGAGCTGGCCGAGAGTTGCTGCGAGTTTTCCGGCGGCATCTGAAGCCCGCCGGTGGGTCGGGCGCGGGCGTTACAACACGCCCAGGATTGCGTCGCGAGCCTGATGCGACAGCTCCAGCCGCGTGGGCAGGCTGCCATCCGGATGCCGCGCCGCCAGCGGCGGCAGGAACACCACTTCAACGGCCAGCCCCGTCGCGCCCAACACGCGCCAAAGATTGGCCACCAGGCTTTCTTCGCCAACAAAGGCGGCAAAGCCGTCGCGCTTGCCGTGGCGCAGGAAGCGCAGCGCCACCGGCTGGATCTCAACGGCCGCCGAACGCGCCGGTTCGAACAGGCTGGCATGAAATGGAAGCAGGTCGAAGCCTTCGGTCGTGGTGCCTTCGGGAAACAGCCCCACCGCATCGCCCAGCTTGAACCGGGCCTGCATGGCCTCGCCCATCGCGTGCACCGCGTGCCGTTGGCCGCGTTCGATGAACAAGGTGCCGGCGCCCGCCACCAGCCAGCCGATCACCGGCCATTTGCGGATCTCGCTTTTGGCGACGAACGAGGTGGGGCGCGCGGAATTCAGGACGAAGATATCGATCCACGACACATGGTTGGCCACCAGCAGCACGGGCCCGGTCATGCGGGGTTCGCCCTTGAAAGCGACCTTCAGGCCACAGACGGCCATCAACGCGCGAGACCATGAACGGTTCAGCCAGGCGCGCGTCGCGGGGCGGATGAAGGGGTAGACAAGGCCCACGCACACCAGGCCATAGACAATCAGCGGCAGCACCAGGGCCAGCCGTAAGACAAAGCGCAGCAGCTTCAAACTGAAGTCTCCCAGGCCAGTTGGCCACCGACCACGGTGGCGCGTACCCGACCGGGCAGCATCATACCCGCGAACGGCGTGTGCGGGCTGCGGCTTTGCAGCGCCGACGGCGTCACCAGCCATTCGGCGTCCAGGTCCACCACGCAAGCATCGGCGGGCGCACCCACGCCCAGTTGCCCGGCCCGCGCCGCGCTGCTTGCTGAGCCGACTGCCGGGGCAAATGCCGAGCCGACCGTCCGGCTATTCTCCAGGCTGTTCAACACGGCGCCGGGGCCGGATGTGACGCGCGCCAGCGCGTCGGCCAGCGGCACACGATGGTCGCGCGCCCATTTCAAGGTCAAGGACAGCAACAGCTCCAACGCCGTTGCCCCTGGCGTGGACGACGCGAACGGCGCCGCCTTGCCCAGCGTGTCCACGGGCGTGTGGTCCGAACACAGCGCCGCAACCAGGCCGTCGGCCAACGCCGCCTGGATGGCGTCGCGGTCACGCTGGCCGCGCAGCGGCGGTTGCAGGTGGTAGTGCGTGTCGAAGAATCCGATGTCCACGTCGGTCAGGTGCAGGTTGTGAACCGACACGTCCGCCGTCACCGCCAGCCCCTCGCGCTTGGCCGCGCGCAGCAGCGCCAAGCCCGCCGCCGTGGACAACCGCGTCAGGTGCACGCGCGCGCCCGTTGCCCGCTGCAATTCAAAAATCGTATTCAGCGCAATCGTTTCCGCTTGCGGCGCCAGGCCTTCCAGCCCCAGCCGTTCGGCATAGGCGCCCCCGGCAACCACGGCGCGCGGCGCCAACCACGGGTCTTGCGGGCGCAGCCACAGCGTGTGGCCCAGCCCGCTGGCATAACGCATCGCGCCCCACAGCACACGGGTATCCGCGATGCCATGTTCGCCCTGTGCGAACGCCACGCAACCGGCCTGGGCTAGCAAGCCCATCTCCGTCAGCGTCTGGCCCGCCAGCCCAACCGTCATCGCGCCCAGCGGGTAGATGCGCGGGTGGCCGGCTTCCTGTTGGCGCATCAGCGCGTCGACCTTGCCCGGTTCGTCCGGCGCGGCGTCGGCATCCGGCGGCATCACCAGGCGCGTCACGCCGCCTGCCAATGCCGCGCGCAATTCGGCGGGCGCGAAGGCCAGACCGGTCGCGTGGCCAGGCTGCGCGACCCTGGCCGACAAGTCGACCAGGCCGGGCAACACGGCCAAGCCCTGCGCATCGAATACACGGTCGGCCTGGAAGCCGTCGGGCGCGGTGCCCACCGCGACGACATGGCCGTCGGCAAGGTAAAGATCGTGCCGCCCGTCCACCGCATTGGCGGGATCGATCAGGCGGCCGTTGGCGATATGCAGCCTCATGGCGCGTCTCCGGCCAGCAGGCTCAACGCGGCCAGGCGCAGATGCTGTTCCAGGTCCGCCAACTGCGCCTGCACGGGCGGCAGGCTGGCGGCCACGTCGCCGTCCACTTCCACGCCCGGCGTCAATGCGCCCACGGGCAACAGCAGCGCATCGGGTTTGGCGGCGGCAAGCGCGGCGGGCGTCAGGCCGTAGCCATGTGCGTATTCGCGCGCGGACGGCAGCAGCGCGCCGCTGATCTGCTCAACCTTCAACGGCAAGACGATGATGACGTCGGCGTCCAGCAAGCCTTCGTACAGGCTGCCGCATTCGCGCACGCCCAACTGCGGCAAGCCTTCCGGCAGCAAGGTGCGCGGCGCGACCACGCGCACTTCGGGCACGCCCAGCGTGGTCATGGCGTGGATGACGGAACGCGCCACGCCGCAATGGCGCACGTCGCCCACCAGCGTCACGGCCAGGTTGGTCAGGTCCTGCCTTGCGTTCAGCATCGCCTGCACCAGCGCCAGGGCAGGCAAGGGGTCGGCATGCGATCCATCGCCGGCATTAAGAATGCGCAGTCCCGGCGCGGCATGCGCGGCGGCGCAATGCGCCGCGCCACTGGCCGCGTGGCGCAATACCAGCACGCCCGGCTGCAAACCGGCCACGGTCTGCGCCAGGGGATCGCCGGCGTGCGGGTCCACGGCTTGCGCGTCCAGGACCACGGGCAGCAGGGACAGGCGCGTCGCGCAGGCGGCATACGCCTCGCGGTCGTCAGCCAGGGACAGGAACACGGGACATGGCGCGACGATGGCGTCGGACGTGGGGGAGAAGGGCGTGGGAGAGAACGATGTGGCGGAGAACGACGTGGGGGAGACGGGCACGGAGGGCGTCGGCGCCGTCTCTGCCGACCGGGCATAGCCGCGCGCATCGTCAAGCAAGCGCTGGACGTGGCGCTTGGGCAGCCCTTCCGTTGTCAGCAGATGGATGAGTTCGCCGCGGCGATCAAGTTGCGGATTGAGCATAGAAGAAGCCGGGCCGCGCGTATCACGGCGCTGGCAGGGTATCCAGATATCGTTGCAGGATAACAGCCGCTGCCATCGCGTCGTCGGCGGCGTGCGTGCCCAGCAGCCGCTGCGCTTCCATGCTGGAACCGCGTTCGTCGACCAGTTCAACGGCGATGCCGAAGCGGCCGTGCAGTTGGTTGGCGAAGCGGCGGCAGCGCGCGGTGGCGGGTTGTTCGCCGCCATCGGCGTCAAGCGCCAGCCCTACCACCACACGGTGCGGCTGCCATTCCTGCAACAGCGCCGCGATGCGGCCAAAGCGCGCATCGCGGATTTCACTGAAGATGATTTCCAGCGGGCGCGCCTGGCGCGTCAGCGTGTTGCCGATGGCGATGCCGATCTTTTTTTCGCCGAAGTCAAAACCAAGCAGTGTTTCTTCAGGCATGGCCCGCATCGCCCGCCAGCATGACCGGATCGATGCCCAGCAGCTTGAGCGCGGCCGGGTAGCGGTCTTCGGCGGGTACGTCGAAGATGATGTGATCGTCGGCGCCGACATTGAGCCACGCGTTCTGGCCCATCTCGCTTTCCAGCTGCCCCGCGCCCCAGCCGGCATAACCCAGCGTGACCAGCATGCGTTCGGGGCCGTTGCCGTCGGCCACGGCTTGCAGCACGTCGCGCGAGGTGGTCAGCGCCATGGCGCCCATCTTGATGCTGGAGCTGTAGTCGCCGGCGGGCGCGTGCAGCACGAAGCCGCGGTCGGTCTGGACCGGGCCGCCGAAATAAACCAGCGTGTCTTTGACGGGGCCGATTTCAAGCGTCAGTTCGATGCGCTCGAACAAGGTGCCCAGCGTCAGGTCCGTAGGCCGGTTGATGACCAGCCCCAGCGCGCCGCGCTCGGTGTGTTCGCACACGTAGATGACCGAGCCGGCCAGGCTGCCCTCGACCATGCCGGGCATGGCGATCAGGAACTGGTTGGCAAAGTTGGCCGCCTGCGTGGTGGCGGATTCGTGGTGTTTTTCCGTCATGGCAACCCCTTTGGGTAGTCTGAAAGAACCGTCGACGTGGCACACGGCGGCGTGGCCATCTTGCCTGTCGGCAGACCGTCGTCGGTTGCGTTGGATGGGGCGATGCCCCATCTTACGAGCCCTGGCGGAATGGGTCAGCGGGTCGGGTTCAGATTTCCATCAATTCGAAATCCTCTTTGCGGGCGCCGCATTCGGGACAGACCCAGTTCGGCGGCACGTCTTCCCAGCGGGTGCCGGGCGCGATACCTTCGTCGGGGAGGCCGGCCTCTTCGTCATAGACCCAGCCGCAAATCAGACACATCCAAGTACGCATAGTTCTCTCTTACATCAATTCCCGACCCGGTTCCCCGTGGCGGGGCAAAGGTGGGGGGCTTCCATTAGAATGGGGACAATCTTACCGAAACCCAATAGGGGTTCCCCTGATTCACCTCAAAATGAGTCCGGGTACTCCGCTCAAAGCTCAAGCGCTGTCCACGTGGCCCCCGTTACCCCCCCTCTCGTTTTGGTCTTCGGCCCGTTTGATCCCTCGGGATCGGACGGCCTGCCCGCGGACGCCGTTACCTGCGCCCGCCTGGGCTGTCATGGCCTGGCGGCCGTGACCGCACTGACTGTGCAGGACACTGCCGGCATCGAAGAAATCCATCCCGTTTCGCCCGACCTGCTGGACGACCAGGCACGCTGCCTGCTGGAAGATATGTCCGTGCAGGCCATCAAGGTGGGCGGACTATACACCGCGGAAACGGCAAGCGTGGCCGCGCAGGTGGCCGCTGACTACAGCCAGGTGCCGCTGGTGTTGCACCTGGGCCAGCGCGCCCCGCTGCCCGCCGACGCCGCCGATGAAGACGACGCCGACGACCTCCTGGCCGCGACGCTGGAGCTGGTGCTGCCGCAGACGAATCTGCTTGTCATCGAACACCTGCGGCTGGCCCAGTGGCACGCCGACGGCGACATCGATATCGGGGACGCCCCGTCCCCCATGCACGCCCTGGTGGCGGCCGGCGCGCAGTGGGTGTTGGTGCTGGGCAGCCCGCAGCGGCCCGGCCACTTCGCCAACGTGCTGCTCGGCCCCAGCGGCCAGACCCACACCTGGCCCTGGCAGACCCCGCCCGACCGCAACGGCGACGCCGGCGGCCTGGCCGCCACGGCCATCACCGCCATGCTGGCGCGCGGGCTGGACATGCCGGAAGCCGTGCGCCAGGGCCTGGCGCATGCCGATGCCTCGGTGGCCGCCAGCTTCCTGCCGGGCATGGGCCGGCGCATTCCCAACCGGATCCAACCGCAATGAAACCCCTGCGCTTTCCTTCCGGCCTGTACGGCGTGACGCCCGAATGGGACGACACCGACCGCCTGCTGCAAGCCGTGCGCAAGGCCGCTGAGGGCGGCATGCGCTCCCTGCAATTGCGCCGCAAGAACGTGCCCGACGCCGTGCGTGCGGCGCAAGCGCGCGCCCTGGCGCCGCTGTGCCGCGAGCTTGGCGTGGTGTTCCTGATCAACGACGACTGGCGCCTGGCGCTTGACGTGGGCGCCGACGGCGCGCACGTCGGCCGCGACGACGAAAGCCTGGCGCACATCCGCGCCGAAGCCGGCCCCGACCTGATTCTGGGCGGCTCCAGCTACGACGACCTGACCCGCGCCCGCGAACTGCTGGACGCCGGCGCCGACTACATCGCCTTTGGCGCCATGTTCGCGTCCACCGTCAAGCCGGACACCGTGCGCGCGCCGCTGTCGGTGCTGACCGAAGCGCGCCGCCTCGTCGACGAGCGCGACGCGCCCCG
Organism: Achromobacter sp. B7; assembly: GCF_003600685.1. NCBI lineage: Bacteria > Pseudomonadati > Pseudomonadota > Betaproteobacteria > Burkholderiales > Alcaligenaceae > Achromobacter > Achromobacter sp. B7. The sequence continues at coordinate 544,886 of NZ_CP032084.1, read as the reverse complement.
GCCCGCCGTGGTCGCCATCGGCGGCATCACGCCCGACAACGCGCCGCTGGTGGCTCAGGCCGGCGCCGACGCCATCGCCGTCATCACCGCCCTTTTCGAAGCGCCCAGCATCCGTGCCGCCGCGGTGGCCTGCTCCGCGCCCTATTCCGCCAACCCTCTTCGCAAGCCTTGAACGCCATGTCCCGTAACGAACAGCTTTTCGATCGCGCCTGCCGCAGCATCCCCGGCGGCGTCAACTCGCCCGTGCGCGCCTTCCGCTCCGTGGGCGGCACGCCGCGCTTCATCAAGCGCGCGCAAGGGCCGTACGTGTGGGACGCGGACGACAAGCAGTACATCGATTACGTGGGTTCTTGGGGCCCCGCCATCCTGGGCCATTCGCACCCCGAAGTGGTGCGCGCGGTGCAGGAAGCGGCCGTCAACGGCTTGTCGTTCGGCGCCCCCACCGAAGCCGAAATCGATCTGGCCGAAGTGCTGATCTCGCGCCTGCCCTCGCTGGAACAGGTGCGCCTGGTCAGCTCCGGCACCGAAGCCACCATGACGGCCATCCGGCTGGCGCGCGGCGCCACCGGCCGCGCCAAGATCGTGAAGTTCGAAGGCTGCTATCACGGGCACTCCGACAGCCTGTTGGTCAAGGCCGGTTCGGGCCTGCTGACCTTCGGCAACCCCAGCTCGGCCGGGGTGCCGCCGGAATTCGTGTCGCACACGCTGACCCTGGAATACAACAACCTGGATGCCGTGCGCGAAGCCTTCGCCCAGCACGGCGCCGACATCGCCTGCATCATCGTCGAGCCGGTTGCCGGCAACATGAACCTGATCAAGCCCGCGCCCGGCTTCCTGGAAGGGCTGCGCGAAGTTTGCACCCAGCACGGCGCGCTGCTGATCTTTGACGAAGTGATGACGGGTTTCCGCGTGGGTCCGCAAGGCGTGCAGGGGCTGACCGGCGTCAAGCCGGACATCACCACGCTGGCCAAGGTGATCGGCGGCGGCATGCCGGTGGGCGCCTTCGGCGGCAGCGCCGACGTCATGAAGCACATCGCCCCGCTGGGCGGCGTCTACCAGGCGGGCACGCTGTCGGGCAACCCGGTGGCCGTGGCCGCCGGCCTGGCCACGCTGCGTTTGATTGCCGCGCCCGGCTTCTATGACAAGCTGGCCGCGCAAACCGCAAAGCTGGCCCAGGGGCTGCAAGAACGCGCTCGCGCCGCCGGCCTGGCGTTTTCGGCCGACTCGGTGGGCGGCATGTTCGGCATTTACTTCAGCAACACGATCCCGACGTCGTTCGCCGAAGTCTCGCAATGCGATACCGCCGCGTTCAACCGCTTCTTTCACGCCATGCTGGATCACGGCGTGCACTTCGCGCCGTCGGCATTCGAAGCGGGCTTCGTGTCGGCCACGCACGACGACGCGGTGATCCAGTCCACGCTGGATATCGCTGAAAAGGTCTTCGCCGCCATCTAGGCATCCGGGCGGCACGGGCGCCGGGCGGCAAGCCTGGCGCCGGTTTTTGTTCAGGGCGTTTTGTAGTGCTCGTACAGGGCCGTCACGTCCCGCACATACGCCTGCGTTTCGGCATACGGCGGCACCGCATCGTATTTGCGCACCGCCCCTTCCCCCGCGTTGTACGCCGCCAGCGCCAGATCGAGCCGGCCGGGATACTGGTCGATCAGCCGACGCAGATGGCGCGAGCCCGCCCGCACATTCGTTGCCGGGTCCACCAGGGCGCGCTCGATATCGTCCACCGCCAGCACCGACGCCGCCGTCGCGGGCATCAGCTGCATCAAGCCCAGCGCGCCCTTGGGCGAACGCGCATCGCTGCGAAAACCCGATTCAATCGCAATGACCGCCGTCAGCAAGGCGCGGTCCACGCCCGAGTCCTGGGCGGCCCTTTCGATCAGGCCATCGTGCGCGGTAGGCATGGCCTCGCCCCAGCGCAGCGCGCGTGATGTCGGCGCCAGCGCGGCCAGGCGGGCGCCGTCGCCGGCTTGCGGCGCGCAGTCCAGACAGACCTTCATGCCGTTGCCCCGCCACGCCGTCCGCGTCTGCGCCCGCTTGTAATGCTTGGCATAGCCGGTCGGCACCTTCATGGCGCGCCAGACGCCGTAGGGGTCCTTGTAGCGGTAGATCTCGGCAGCCTGCGCGGGGCGCGAGGGCGCCAGCGCCAGAGCGCCCAACGCAATCGCCATCAGCACCGCCATGCCGCCCGCACGTGCCACAAAGGCGTTGAAGGCCAGCGGAATGGGTCGGTGTCGAGGGTCCATGGTTGGGGCTCCGGCGGCGTCCAAAGACGCGTTGGCGAGCCCCTATGCTGCGGCGGTCGACCCGGTTTGTCGCTAGGCCCTACGCCCTAGTCCCTTGCCCGAGGATGCGCCCGCTGGGAACCTGGGGGACATACCTAGGACATACGGCGGACGCGAAGCTCAATATGTCGTAATATTTCGATTATTTTCCAAATGAATGAACCTGGCCGATCGTGCCAGGCACGGAGAGGCAAAGATGGACGCAGAAAACACGCTCCAGCTGGTGCTGGAAGCCAGCACCAACGTCCTGACGGCAATCTACACGCCGCCCCCACGCCAGGCCCCCTCTGCCCAAGACCCCGCCCAATCCTCTGCCGGCGCCGGTCCAGACGCCGCGTCCGACTCGCGCTCCGCCTCCGACGACGGCGACGCCGATGCGCAGCAGGCCGACGCCGACCTGGCCGTCGAAGCCGAACCCGCCCCGCCCTTCAATACCGACATCCCCAGCTGGGACACGCTGACCGCCGCCGCCGTCGCCAACGGCTGGGGCGCCGAAGCGCTGGACAACCACGCCGTGCTGGCCTTTATCGACCGCTGCCGCACCGCCACCGAACCGGTCCAATTCCCGGTGGGCATGGTGGTGGACGGCGCGTTCGAGCTGGAACTGGACCCCAACCGCATGACCGCGCTGCTGACGCTGCACCCGCCCAAGGGCGGCAAGCCGGTCACGCTGGACACGCTGCGCCAGGCCGTGGCCGACCGCGGCATCGTGCACGGCGTGCTCGACCAGGCGCTGGCCGAGGCCGTTGAAAAGGGCACGCGTGAAACCGTGGTCATCGCCCAGGGCACGCCGCCCACGCGCGGCACCCCCACCCGCTTCGAAAGCCTGCTGGACCGCCTGAAACCGCGCGCGCAGGAAATCGATGAGTTGGCGCAGGTGGACTACCGCGACCTGGGCAGCCTGCTGCTGGTATCGCCCGGCACGCCCTTGATGCGCCGCATACCGCCGCTGCCCGGCGTGGACGGCGTCACCGTGCTGGGCGAACCGGCCTTGCCGGATGAACTGCCCGACACCCCGTTCTCCCGGGACCTGTCCGGCGTCGAGGTGGACCCAGAAGATCCGCTGCTGCTGCGCGCCACCATTGCGGGCACGCCCACCTTGATCAGCCACGGCGTGCAGGTGAACCCGATGGTCGAGGTGGACGCCGTCAACCTGTCCACCGGCAACATCACCTTTGAAGGCTCGCTGCAAGTGCGCGGCGACATCGCCGCCACGATGGAAGTACGCGTGACGGGCGACGTCGTGGTCAACGGCACCATCGAAGCGGCCCTGGTGGAAGCCGGTGGCAGCGTCACGGTCAAGGGCGGCATCATCGGCATGGCGGAAGCCTTGCAGGACCCGTCCGCCACCGCGCGCACCGCTCACATCGTCTGTGGCGGCATGCTGCGCGCCAAGTTCATCGAAAACGCGATCATCAGCGCCGGGCAGGACGTCGAAGTGGAACGCGAGATCCGCCAGAGCAGCATCGCGGCGGGCGGCAGCGTCCACGTCGGGCCGCCCAACACGCAGCAAAGCGCCATCACCGGCGGCCAGATCCGCGCGCTGAACGCCGTGCGCGCCGGCACCATCGGTTCACCGTCGGGCATCCCCACCCTGGTCCAAGCCGGGCTGGACCCGCACGCCGACATCAAGCGTTCCGCGTTGACGCGCAAGCGCCTGAAGATGAACGAGGAAAAGGCCAAGCTGGAACAGCTGCTGATGTTCTTGCAGGCCAATCCGCAACGCGCCCCGGGCGACGTGGTCGAGCGCGCGCGCAACACCCACGTCAAACTCAGCGGCGACTTGATCGCCCTGGACGAGGAAGAGGGGCAACTCGTGCGCGACCTGCAACCGCTGCACACCGCCACCGTCACCGCCACCCGCCGCTTTTGCAGCGGCGCGAAGATTCAGCTGGGCAACAAGGTGCAGGAATTCCTGGAAGACCAGGTGGGCGGCAAGGCCGGTCTGGAAGAAGGCGAGATCGTTATCCGCTAGCTCGGCTCGGCCGGCTCAGGGTGCCAGTTCCTTGAACCACACGCGCGGCGAAATGCCACGGTCGGGGCCCAGGATGGAAAAGCCGCCGTCCACCGGGATGTCCACACCCGTCATCCACGAGGCCGCGTCCGAGCAAGCGAAGCACACGGCGGCGGCAATTTCGTCGCCCGACCCCACCCGGCCCAGCGGATGAAAATGCGCCCCCACGGCGTCCGCCGCCTGGCGCGATCCGCCCGACAGCTGTTCAACGGACGGCGACCACGTCCACGCCGGCGACACCGCCAGCACGCGCACGCCGGCCGGCGCCAATTCCACCGCGAAGTTCTTGGTGATTTGCAACATGGCCGCCTTGGACGCCGGATACAGCGCGCGCCCGGCCGCGCCGAACTTGCCGCCCGTGCTGCCCATGTTGACCACCACGCCCCCGCGCGGCAAATGCGGCGCGGCCAGCTGCGTGAAGATGGCGGCGGACACCAGGTTGGTGTCCAGCGTGGCGTGCCATTCGTCGCGCGATGACGCCAGCCCGCGGTCGGCGTACTGGCAGGCGTTGTTCACCAGAATGTCCAGCCGGCCAAAGCGCGCCAACGCGGCGTCGATGCAGCGCTGAATCTGCGCATCCTCGCCAATGTCGGTTTCGCAATACAGCGCGCGCCCGTCCAGTTCTTGCGCCAGTGCCTGGCCGGCCGGTGCGTTGCGCCCCACCAGCACCACGTTGGCGCCCGCCGCCGCCAGGCCGCGCGCGATGTCCGCGCCCAGGCCCTGCGTGCTGCCGGTGATGATGGCGGTCTTGCCGGCCAAGCCGGGAAAGCCTGAAAAGTCCATGAAGAATCCTTGATCAATGCGGCGCGGCTGCCCAGCGCATCGCTTGCGCCACCGAACCCGTTTGCGCAATCAGCCGCATGCTGGCCAGCGAGGCCTCATGCACGGACAGGTCGGCGGACGCGCACGCGTCCTCGGCCACCATCACCTCAAAACCGATATCGGCGGCGTGGCGCACCGTGCCTTCCACCACCGAATGCGTGGCCACGCCGGCCACCACCAGCCGGCGCGCGCCGATCACGCGCAGCGTTTCCTCTAGCGGCGTGCCGTAGAAGGCGCTGATGCGGGTGTGCTTCACCACGAACTCGCGCGGGCTTGCCGCCACGGGTTGCAGCCCGTCGTAGAACTCGCTGCCCCACTGGCCCTCTGGCACCGCGCCAATGGACGCCACGTTGCGAAAGATGGCGCAGTTGGGCAGCAGGTCGGCGTAGTCCGGACGAAACGCAATGCGCACGTGCACGATGGGCAACGATCGCGCGCGCGCACCGTCCAGCAGCGCCGCCGCGTTATCGAGCAGGCGCTGGCGCGCGCCATTGTCCGCATCCAGCCCGACGCGGATCTTGCCGTCGGGATGCAGCACGTCGTTCTGGTAGTGCAGCGCCAGCACCGCGGTATCCGCCAACATCACACGAACACCTCGAACACATCGTGCACGTCGTCGCAATTGACCAGGTCCACGCGCTTCATGCGGATGCGCCAGCTGTCGCCTTCGGCGGCCAGCTTGTGCGTGTAGCGGCCCGCCAGCTGGCGCGGCTGGCGCTTGCGCCATTCGGTCATCTGGAACGCGGAATGCACCACCAGGTTGCCGCCCGCGTCCACGCCTTCCACCTGCACCCCGCCCACCAGCCGCACGCTGCGCGTGGGCGGCTGCTGCGACCAGTTGCGCGGATGCTCCAGCCGCCGGATGCGCACGTCGCGCAGCATGCGGTCTTCCCAGAACAGCGAGATATGGTCGTACGGGCTTTGCTGCCCGTGCACGCGCGGCATCCAGTACATACCGTCCTGCGTCCACAGCGCCTGCCAGTCGTCGTAGCGGCGCTCGTCCAGCAGCCGGGCCTCGCGATACAGGAACTGCGCGATGCGGTGATACGCATCGGCGGGCACCTCGGCGGGCGACAGGTCGGCCGTGCCGACATCGAAATCCAGGTCTAGCAGCATGCGCCTTCTCCCGTGGCGGGCGCGTGCGACGCCGCGCCGGCTTCCATGTAGGTCTTCCACGCGCGGAACTGGTTGCGCATGGGCAGTTCGCTGGTGCCGTTGACGGACACCATGCCGTCCGCGTCGCTGCGGTCGCTACCGTGATAGCGGTGCATGCTGACCCATTCGCCGCCGCGCGTGGCGTTGCCTTCCTGACAGCGGTTGTAGAGCTCGATGTCGTCGGGCATGACGTTGGACGACGGCGAATTGATGACGTTGGCGTACAGCATCGCGCGCTTGAAGACGCCGTCGGGCGCGCCCTTGCAGCGGAACGTCTGGATTTCGATCAGCGTACGGTCCACGGCGATGGGGCGAATCACGCGAAATTGCTGGAACACCGTGTGAGGCGAGCCGCTGCCGTAGATGACGGTGTTGTGGCGGTTCATGCCCAGGATTTCACGCGCGCGGTCTTCACCATACGCGGCGCTCAGCGTGTCGAAGTGCGCGCGCGACACCGGATCGCGTTCGGCGGCGCCGGGGTTGAAGATGCCTTCCATATAGCCGTGGCCGTTGTCGTAGGCGCGCAGCTCCAGCTTTTCCCAGAATTCGTAGGGCTCGCCGTTGCCGTCCATGATGTGCAGCTCAAGCGGCATTTCGCCCATTTCCTTGGCCTCGTCGCGCGCCGCCGCGTAGGACGATTCGTGCGTGACGCGGGCGTGCATCGTGTCATGCAGGTTTTCGTAGAACACCTTCCAGTTCGACCGCTGCATCACGCGGAAAATGCCGCCGGCCACTTCCACCTCGCCCACCGGCGAGCGGTCGCACAGGTTGTCGATGGACGAGCGCACGCCGCCCAGGAAGTCGACCAGCGCCGGGCCTTCCTTGGCCTGGCTGGCGAACACGAAGCCGCGATAGCTTTCCACGCGCGCCAGGCGGCGCATCGAGAACGCCGGGTCGGTGGGGTCATACGACGTACCTTCCAGGCCCTGCTTGAGCGGCACGCCCAGATGGCTGCCGTCCAGCTTGAACGTCCAGGCGTGGTACGGGCAGCGAAAGAACTTGCCCACGCAGCCCTCGCCGTCCGCCACCACCTTGGCGCCCTTGTGCGGGCAGCGGTTGTACAGCACGTGCACGCGGCCATCGGACGCGCGCACCATCAGCACGTCCTGATCGCCCACGCGGGTGGTGTGATAGTCGCCCGTCTTGGGCACCTGGCTTTCATGGCCCACGTAGATCCAGGCGCGGCCGTAGATGCGTTGCATCTCCAGGTCGAAGATGGCCGGATCGGTGTAGACGCCTCGGTGCACGCTGTCGCCGCGCACCATCTCGGACAGTTGTTGGTCGGTGTAAGACATCAGGCGCTCCTACTTGTTCTCGCTGTCTTTCCAACGCGCCATCAGCGTGTTGGACGGCAGGGTTTCATCCAGCAACTTGGCGGCGGTCTCGCGGCCCGCCACCGGCAAGCCGGTGGGGTCCAGCAGGCCCACCTGCACCAGCACGCTGGCCTGGTCCCAATAGATGTGCTCGTGATAGAGCTTGTCGCCCCGGAACTTCACCACGGCAAGCAGCGGAATTTCCACGGTGCGGCCGGTGGGCGGCACGCCGGGCAGCATCCAGTCGATCTCGGTGGTGTGCGTGAAGCAGAACAGCAGTTCGTCCACGATCTGGGTGGCGCCCACGGTGCGCGACAGCGGAATCAGGCGCGTGTCGGGCGGGTTGCCGTTGACGAAATGGTGCTGGTAGAAACGCGACAGTTCCTTGTGGCCCACGCCGCCCGTCATGGTGGGGATGTGGTTCACGTAGGGTTCGGCCACCATCGTCGCCATCGTGGCGGCCACGTCGCGCGTGCCGAATTCGTATTCGCAGTGCTTGTCCCACAAGTACGAATAATCGAACTCGGGGCCGATGGCGCGTTGCAGCGCGGCCATGCTGCGCTGGTGCGCCATCAACGCGGCGGGCTTGTCGTAGTGATCGCCGCCCGTGCGCGCAAAAGCGTGGTCCATGCCCGGGTACACGTACAGCTCGACGCCGGGCTTGCCGCCCAGCGCGTCCAGGATGCGCTGGCGCGCGGCGGGCGGACAGAAACCGTCCTGCTCGGCAATGTGCAGCACCAGGCGGCCGCGCAGGTTGACGGCTTCGTCCAGGCTGTCTTCGATGCCCACGCCGTAATACCCCACGGCCACGTCCACATCGGTGCGGCAGGCGGCCAGATAGGCCAGCTTGCCGCCCAGGCAATAGCCCAGCACGCCGACGCCGCCCTGCTGCTCGGGCAAGTCGCGCAGCAGGGTGATGGTGGCGGCAATGTCTTTCAAGCCCTGCTCGACGTCAAAGCCCTGATACAGCTCGAACGCGCGCGGCATGTCGGCCGGGCCGTCGGTCAGTTCAATGCCGGGCTGCTGGCGCCAGAACAGGTCGGGCACCAGCACCACATAGCCCTCTTCGGCCAGCAGCTGCGCGGCCCGGCGCATGAAGTCGTTCACGCCGAAGATTTCCTGGCACAGCACCAGCCCGGGGCCGTGGCCCGAGGCGGGCACGGCCAGATAGGCGCTGAAGGTCTTGCCGTCGTGCGAGGGAACGGTCACCTCGCGCGTCGTGATGGATGGGGTCATGCGGTTCTCCTGTGTTGCAACGTGCCCGCGGCGCGATTGCCGTGGCGGCCGGCGCCTATTTCATCTGGCAGGCGGCGGCGAACGGGTCCTGGTACTGCGTCAGCACCGTGCCCGACAGCTTGTTGGCCAGCTTGCCGTCCGCGCCCGCCTCAACGACGCGCAGGTAGTAGTTCTGGATGGGGTATTGGTTGCGGTTGAACTTGAAGTCGCCTCGCACCGATTTGAAATCCGCGCGCCGCAGCGCCGGGCGCAGCGCGTCGGCGTCCAGCTTGCCGCCCGTTTGCCGCACGGCGCTGTCCAGCAGCATGGCCGCGTCATAGCCCTGCGAGGCATACAGCGTGGGCGTGCGCTTGTAGGTCTTCTTGAAGTCTTCGACGAATTTCCGGTTGGCCGGGTTGTCCAGGTCGGCGGCCCACTGCGACGTGTTGCGCATGCCCACAATCGGCGCGCCCACCGCCGCGATGGTGTCTTCGTCACCCGAGAAACCGGGCGCCAATAGCGCGATGTCCTTGGACAGGCCCGCGCCGTTGAATTGCTTGATGAAGTTCACGCCCATGCCGCCAGGCAAAAAGAAAAACACCGCGTCGGGCTTGCTGGCGCGCAGCCGGGTAATCTCTACGCCGTAGTCCAATTGGCCCAGCTGCGTGTAGATCTCCTCGGACAGCCCGCCCTTGTACAGACGCTTGAAGCCGTTGAGCGATTCGCGGCCGCCCGGGTAGTCGGGCGCAATCAGCGCCACGCGCTTATAGCCCTGGTCCATGGCGTACTTGCCCATGGCGGCGGGGATGTCCTCGTTCTGCCAGGCCACCGCGAAAAAGTTGGGGTTGCAGCCGGCGCCCGCGTAGTTCTCGGGGCCCGTGTTGGTGCTGAGGTACACCGTGTTCGATTGCAAGATGGCGGGCATCACCGGCAGCAGCACGTTCGAGAACACGATGCCCGTCATGACATCCACGCGGTCGCGCTTGAGCAGGCGTTCCACCGCCTGGCGGCCTGCGTCCGCCTTCTGCTGGTCATCGGCCACGATGACCTCGGCAGGCAGGCCGCCCAGCTTGCCACCGGTATGTTGCAGCGCCAGATTGAAGCCGTCGCGGATCTCATTGCCCAGCGCCGACCCTGGCCCGGACAACGTCGTCAGCAACCCCACCTTGACCTTGTCGGCCGCCCCGGCGCTTGCCATGGCGGACATACAGACCAGCGCCGCCAGCGCGCGCCGGCTCCAAAGATGTTGAATCATGGGCTACCCCGTTTTCGCCGCCAGCCACGCTGGCGCAAAGCTGACAGATCCCGTCTGCCGTCGGTACACGCATGCCGCCGATCGAAGTCGCCAAGCTTACGCGCCGTGACGACGCCCTCCAATACCCGCAAGAGAGCTTGGGCTAGCGTATGCCGCCCGGGCGCGCCGCTCTATCCGTTTCCGCCCAGCCTTATCCGGGATTCACTTAATTCCAAACCCTGGCCGATTAATTTATTCTGGCCCCAGATACGGGAGCGTTCCCGTTCCGGAGGCTTCCATGCACGGCTGGTCACGACGAGAACTTGCGCCGCTATTCAAGCGCCGCGTGTTCAGCTCCACGCAACAGGACGAGACACGCACGCGCGTGTCCGAAGCGCTGAAGGAACACCGGCTGACCTGGAAGGGCGGCCGCGTGGACGCCGAGCTGAACCGGGGCCGGTTTGGCGCGCTGACGGTCTGTACGTTGCGCTACGGCGCCGAAGTGCATATTGAGCCCGACCGCTTGCAGGATTTCATGCTGGTGCAGGTGCCGCTGCGCGGCCGCGCGCGCATTGAATGCGGCGACGACTGCGTGGACGCCCACCCCGATTGCGCCGCCGTCATCGCACCGAACCGCCCGCTACGCCTGCACTGGGAGGCCGGCTGCGAGCAGCTGCTGTTGAAGATTCCGCGCGGCAAGCTCGAAGCCATCGGCCGCCGCGCCTTTGGCGAGGCCGCCACCCTGCCGCTGGACTTCAGCCCCGCGCTGCGCCTGGACAACCCCGTGGGCGCGGCCTGGCGCAGCATGGTCACCAGCATGATTCACCTGCTGCCCACGCTGGATGACGGCGCCCTGCGCCCGCCCTCGGCATGGCTGGAACACCTGGAAGACACGCTGGTGCTGCACCTGCTGTACAACCAGCCCAACAGCTGGCAGTCGCACGCGGGCCAGTCGCCCCGCTTGCCGCGCCGCCTGACGCTGGCGGAATCGTATATGCGCGAGCACCTGTCGGCCCCGCTGACCTTGACCGACATCGCCCGCCACGCCGGCGCCAGCGCTACCGCGCTGACCCGCTTGTTTCAGGAACACCGGGATACCACGCCCATGATTGCGCTGCGCGCGTTGCGGCTGGACACGGCGCGACAAAAGCTCAAGACAGACGCCCACGCCAGCGTCACCGACGTGGCGCTGGGCGTGGGCTTTGGGCACTTGGGAAGGTTCTCGGAGTATTACCGGGAACGGTTTGGCGAACTGCCGCGCGAGACGCGGCGTGGGCAAGGGTAGAACGCGGCCCGGGGCAAAGCGCCGGAATCAAGCCGCCCTTGGCACCGGCTCAGGCAGCGGGCACCACCGCCGTCACTTCGATTTCAACCTTGGCGCGGTCCTCGACCAGGTCCGCCACTTCCACCGCCGTCATCGCCGGAAAGTGCCGGCCGATGAACTCGCGGTAGTGCTTGCCGATGGCCGGATACGCCGCCACATAGGCCTCCTTGTCGGTGACGTACCACGTCATGCGCACGATGTGTTCGGGCTTGGCGCCGCCTTCGGCCAGGATGGCGACAATGTTCGACAGCGTCTGGCGGACCTGGTCCGCCAGATCATCCGATTCGAATTGCTGCTGCCCATTCCACCCCACCTGCCCGCCCACGAACACGAGCTTGCTGCCCACCGTCATTTCGGTAAGCACACCATTCGAATAGCCCCGGGGCGCCATCCAATCCGGCGGTTGCAGAATCTTCATAACGTCTCATCCTATTTATAAAAAACAAACGACTGGGTGGTCTCGCGGCGTCAGGCCGCGGGAACCAGATAAGCCTGCATGCGTTCCCGCAGGTCGGCAGGCATGGGCATGGACTTCATCGTCCGTAAATCCACCGTCACGATCGTCAGCGTGGCCGACAAGCGCAACTGTCCGTCCGGCCCTTCAAAGCGCACCAGCGCCTTGAACGACGCGCCGCCGATACGCTGGACTTCCAGCGTTTGGCGCAGGCGTTCATGCCAGCGGCTGGGCGCGCTGAAATCGCACGTCACCGACGCCATGGGCGTGCCGATATGCCGGTCCACATGCAGGGCATGGAAAGGCAGGCCCATGCCCTTGTCGAACCATTCTTCGACAAAGTCATTGATCATTTCAAAATAGCGGGGGTAGAACACAATGCCCGCCGGGTCGCAATGACGAAAGCGGACTTCTACCTGGCTGGTGAATGCTGCGGCCATGATGAGTTCCTGAGTTTCTGATTTCCTGATTTCCTGATTTCCCGACTTCGCGTTCAAGCCATCTTGCGCAGCGCAAAGCGTTGCAGCTTGCCGGTTTCGGTACGGGGCAATGCGGTCACGAATTCAATGGCGCGCGGATATTTGTACGGGGCGATGCTGGCCTTTACGAACGCCTGCATGTCGGCCACCAACGCATCGCTGGCCGTGTAGCCGGGCTTGAGCACCACAAACGCCTTGACCAACTGGCCGCGCTCGTCGTCCTGCGCGCCGACCACGCCGCACTCGGCCACGGCTTCGTGGCGCAGCAGCGCGTCTTCCACTTCCGGCCCGGCGATGTTGTAGCCGGCCGAGACGATCATGTCGTCGTTGCGCGCCTGATAGTACAGATAGCCGTCATCGTCCTGCATGAACGTGTCGCCCGGCAGGTTCCAGCCCTGCTGTACAAACCGGCGCTGGCGCTCGTCGGCCAGGTAGCGGCAGCCGGTGGGGCCTTTGATGGCCAGTCGGCCGACCGTGCCGTTGGGCACCGGCTTCATATCGTCGTCCACCACTTGCGCCACATAGCCCGGCACCACCTTGCCGATGGCGCCGCGCTTGACGGCCTCGGGCGGGCTGGACACGAACACATGGATCATTTCGGTGCCGCCGATGCCATCGATCATTTCGATGCCGCTGGCCTGCTTCCACAACTGACGCGTGGCGTCCGGCAACGCTTCGCCCGCCGACACGCTTTTCTTCAGCGACGACAAATCAAACTTGCCGACCAGCGCGGCCATCTGGCGGTAGAACGTGGGCGCGGTGAAAACGATGGTGGCGCGGAAGTCCTGGATCAGTTCAAGCAGGCTTTCCGGCGACAGCTTTTCCGCCAGCACCGTACTGGCGCCCACGCGCAGGGGAAAGCACAGCAGCCCGCCCAGGCCAAACGTGAAGGCCAGCGGCGGCGTGCCGCAGAAGATATCGTCGGGGCCGGGCTTGATCACATGCTTGGGGAACAGGTCGCACATCGCCAGCACGTCGCGATGAAAGTGCATGCAGCCCTTGGGCGAGCCCGTGGTGCCGCTGGTAAAGGCGATCAGGCACACGTCGTCGGCGGCGGTATCGCAAGCGGTGAAATCGTCGGGCTTGGTGGCGGCCAGCGCGTCCAGCGCATCGGGCGCGGCGTCATTGAAAAACATGACCTGCGTCAGCTGCGGGCAATGATGCTCGTGGTCGGGCTGTGCGCAGAACTGCGCTTCTTCCTTCAGGCGTGCATCGCACAGCACCGCCTGGATCTGCGCCTTTTCAATGATCTGCTTGAGTTCCTTGGCGCGCAGCAGCGGCATCGTCGGCACCGTCACCAGCCCCGCCTTGATCGCGGCCAGCCAGGCCGCCGCCATCATCGGGTTGTTCGGTCCGCGCAGCAGCAGACGATTGCCGGGCGCGAGGCCCATGTCCTCGGTCAGCACGCGCGCAATGCGGTTGGTCAGCGCGGCCAGCTCGCGATAGCTCATCGTGGCTTGCTTGTCGCCGTCGCGCCAGCGCAGCGCAACGCGATCGCCAAAGCCGCGATCGGCCATGGCATCCACCAGTTCAACAGCGCAATTGAACCGCTTGGGGTAGGCCACGTCGGGGCCATCAAGCAGGAACTCGGGCCATTGATCGCCCGGGGGTAGATTGTCCCGGGCAAAGGTGTCGATGTGGGCGGATACTTCCATGAAATTCCCCTTGATGTGCGATGCGGTGCGGTGTGGTTTTTTCTTGCTGGAAGGCGAGGGCTCGATGGCCCCTTACGACTTCAACAATTCACGGGCAATGATCAACTTCTGCACTTCGGTGGCGCCTTCGTAAATACGCAGCGCTCTGATTTCCCTGTAAAGCTTCTCCACCGGCATCCCCGATACCACGCCCGCGCCGCCAAACATCTGCAAGGCGCGGTCGATCACGGTCTGCGCCGATTCCGTGGCCGTCATCTTGGCCATCGCGGCTTCGCGCGTGGTGCGCAGCTTTTGCACGTCGCGCATCCACGCGGCGCGATACGTCAGCAACGCCGAGGCGTCGATGGCGGTCGCCATGTCGCCCAGCGCGGCTTGCGTCAGTTGCAGGTCGGCCAGCGTCTGGCCGAACATGCGGCGCGACTTGGCGCGCGCCAGGCCTTCGTCCAGCGCGCGGCGCGCGAACCCCAGCGCGGCCGCCGCCACCGAGGCGCGGAAAATATCCAGCGTCATCATGGCCAGCTTGAAGCCCTGGCCCGCATCGCCCAAACGATGCGAGGCCGGCACGCGGCAGTTGTCGAACGTGATCGTGGCCAGCGGGTGCGGCGCGATCAGTTCGATGCGTTCGCTGACGTCAAACCCCGGCGTGTCGGCATCCACCACGAAGGCACTGATACCGCGCGCGCCCGGGGCCTCGCCGGTGCGGGCAAACACCACGTAGAAATCCGCGATGCCGCCGTTCGAGATCCACGTCTTGGTGCCGTTCAGTACGTAATGATCGCCGTCCTGCCTGGCTTCGCAGGCCAGCGCGGCCACGTCGGAACCGGCATCGGGTTCCGACAGCGCAAAGGCGGCAATGGCTTCGCCCCGCGCCACGCGCGGCAGGTAGCGTTGGCGCAATTCGTCCGAGCCCATCAACGAGATGGCGCCGCTGCCCAGCCCTTGCATCGCAAAGGCAAAATCCGCCAAGCCTTCGTGGCGCGCAAACGTTTCGCGCAGGATGCACACGGCGCGCGAATCGACTTCCGGCAGCGCGCCGCCCCAGGCACCGCCCGGGCCGCCCGCCACCGCGTAGCGCAACCAGCCGGCCTGGCCCATGGCCTTGACCAGCTTCTTGCACGCGGCGTCCGCGTCGTGATGGTCAACGTCGCCCAGCGACGCCTCGCACCAGGCGTCCACCTCGTGCGCCAGCTTGCGGTGCGCATCGTCAAAAAAAGGCCAGTCCAGCCAGCTTGCGTCACGCATCATCAGTTCCCCTCGAAGACCGGCTTTTGCTTGGCCACGAAGGCCTCGTAGGCGCGATGGAAGTCCCGCGTCTGCATGCAGATGGCCTGGGCCTCGGCTTCAGCCTCGATGGCCTCGTCCACGCCCATGTTCCATTCCTGATGCAGCAACTTCTTGGTGACGCCATGCGCGAACGTCGGGCCGGCGGCCAGTTGCGCGGCCAGCGTCTGCGCGGCTTCGGCCAGCTTGGCCGAATCATGCAGCGCGTTGAAGAAACCCCAGCTGGCGCCCTCGTCTGCCGTCATGGCGCGGCCGGTGTACAGCAATTCGGATGCGCGGCCCTGGCCGATCATGCGCGGCAGCAAGGTGCACGCGCCCATGTCGGCGCCCGCCAAACCCACGCGGGTGAACAGGAACGCCGTGCGCGCGGCCGGCGTGCCCAAACGCATATCGGCGGCCAGCGCCACCATGGCGCCCGCACCCGCGCACACCCCATCCACCGCCGCCACGATGGGCTGCGGGCAGGCGCGCATCGCCTTGACCAGGTCGCCCGTCATGCGGGTGAAGTCCAGCAGCTCGGGCATGCTCATCTTGGTCAGCGGCCCGATAATCTCGTGCACATCGCCACCCGAGCAGAAGTTGCCGCCCGCGCCCGTCACCACCACGACCTTCACGTCGGTGGCATACACCAGCGAACGGAACAGGTCGCGCAGTTCGGCGTACGAATCGAACGTCAACGGGTTCTTGCGTTCGGGCCGGTTCAGCGTGACCGTGCCGATCTTGCCGTCGGCCGACACCTCCCACAGAAACGTCTGCGCCTGATAGCCGGCCAGCGGACGCTTGTGGTGCTTCATGGTGTGCTCTTCGGACTGCTTGCTCATGGTGTCTCCGTTCGTTATCCAGGGGTTGATGGGGCGCCGGCCTAGCCGGTCATCACTTCGCCGCCGTCCACGGCGATCGCCTGCCCGTTGACCGAGGCCGAGGCCGGCAACGCCAGCCATGCCACCGTTTCGGCCACTTCCTCGGGCTGCACCAGGCGGCCCTGCGGGTTGCGCTCGGCCAGTTTGGCGCGAGCGGCGTCCGGCGTCATGCCGGTCTTGTCGACGATATTGGCCACCGCGCCGCGCACGATGTCGGTCTCGGTGTAGCCCGGGCACACCGCGTTCACGGTGACGCCCTTCTGCGCGGTTTCCAGCGCCAGTGAACGGGTCAGCCCGATCACGCCATGCTTGGCGGCGCAGTAAGCACTGACATACCCATAGCCGGTCAGGCCCGCCGTGCTGGCCACGTTGATAACGCGGCCCCATTTTTCTTGCAGCATGCCGGGCAACGCAGCCTGGATGCAGTGAAACGTGCCGGTCAGGTTCACCGCGATCATCTGGTGCCACAGCGCGGCGTCGGTGCGGTCAAAGCGCTGGCTGACCGCCTGGCCCGCGTTGTTCACCAACACCAGCACCGGGCCGAATTCTGCTTCTGCCTGTGCAAACGCGGCTCGTACCGACGCTTCGTCCGCGATGTCGGCGCTGACGGACTGCACCTGCCCCAACGCGGCCAGGCTATCCGTGGCCGCTTCCAGCGCCGCGCCATCACGGCCCAGCAGCGTCACGCGTGCACCACGCGCCAGCAGCGCACGCGCGCTGGCCAGCCCGATGCCGCGCGCGCCCCCCGTCACCAAGGCGTGGCGCCCCGCCAGCGGTTGCGCAAGACTTGTCATTTGATATCCAGTTGCGCCATCGCGGCAGCGCGTTCGAAGTTGGTTTCCAGCTGGCGCTTGCCCGCAAAGTACTGGCTGGGCCAGGCCACATCGCGATAGCCCACGCGCGCCGCTTCACGCAGCGTCCACGAGGCATCGGCCAGATGGGGACGCGCCAACGCGCACAGGTCCGCCCGGCCCGACGCGATGATGCCGTTGGCATGGTCCGCTTCGAAAATGGCGCCCACCGCGATGGTGGGAATGCCCGCCTCGTTGCGCACGCGATCCGCGAACGGCGTCTGGAACATGCGGCCGTAAACCGGCTTCTCTTCCTTGCTGACCTGACCGGACGAGCAATCGATCATGTCGGCGCCCGCCGCCTTGAAATGGCGCGCGATCTCCACCGCGTCGTCGGCGGTGATGCCGCCTTCCACCCAATCGCTGGCCGAAATCCGCACCGACATCGGCTTGTCCTGCGGCCACACCTCGCGCACCGCCTTGAAGACCTCCAACGGGAAGCGCAAGCGGTTTTCCAGGCTGCCGCCGTACTCGTCGTCCCGATGGTTCGTCAGCGGCGAAATGAAACTGGACAGCAGGTAGCCGTGCGCGCAGTGCAGCTCCAGCCAATCGAAACCGGCCGCTTGCGCGCGCCGAGCCGCCGCCACAAAGTTGTCGCGCGCATCGTCCATGTCGGCACGCGTCATCGCGCGCGGCGTCTGCGACACCCCTTCGATGTACGGCAGCGCCGAGGCCGACAGCAACGGCCAATTCCCTTCCGCCAACGGGTGATCGATCTTCTGCCAGCCCAGCTGCGTTGACCCCTTGCGGCCCGCATGGCCCAGCTGCACACCGATCCGCGCATCGCTATTGCCATGCACGAAATCCACAATGCGCTTGAACGCCTGCGTCTGCTCGTCGTTCCACAGGCCCGGGCACCCCGGCGTGATGCGCCCATCCGGCGACACGCACGTCATCTCAACCATGACCAGCCCCGCGCCGCCCATGGCGCGCGCCCCCAGGTGCACCAGATGAAAATCACCCGGCACGCCGTCCGTGCACGAATACATCGCCATCGGCGACACCAGAATGCGATTCTTCAAGCGCACGCCGCGCACCTGATACGGCGTCAGCATCGGAATGGCCGGACGCTGACCCGGCGCCGCCGGCGCACCGGCACGTTCCGCAATCCAGCGCTCAAACCCTTCCAACCACGCCGGATCACGCAAGCGCAGGTTTTCATGCGAGATGCGCTGCGAACGCGTCAGCAACGAATACGCAAACTGCTCCGGCTCCAGTTCGGCGTAACGCTCAACGTTCTCGAACCACTCGGTGGAATTGCGCGCCGCGTTCTGAATCTTCAGCACCTCGACGCTGCGCACCTCTTCATAGTGCTTCAGCCCCGCCTCGACGCTGCCCTCGGCGCCGCTCAGGCAGCGCGCCAGCTCGATGGAATCCTCAAGCGCCAGCTTGGTGCCCGAGCCAATGGAAAAGTGCGCCGTGTGCGCCGCATCGCCCATCAGCACAACCGGCACCCGACGCTGACCGCGCGCCGTCTCCAGCGTATTCCAGTGCACCCAGGTGTTGCAGATCACCCGCGGGAAACGAATCCAGATCGCCGAGCCACGCAGGTGCGACGCATTGCTGATCAGCGCATTGCCATCCAGCCAGGGCGCAAACAGCTTTTCGCAGTACGCAATGCCCTCTTCCTGGCTCATCTGCTCAATGCCCGCCGCCTGCCACGTCTCTTCAGGCGTCTCGACAATAAACGTCGACATGCCATCTTCGTAACGATAGGCATGCGCCTGGAACCAGCCGTGTTCCGTCTGCACGAACGCAAACGTGAACGCATCAAACACCTTCTTCGTGCCCAGCCACACAAAGCGGCAACGACGCTGGTCAATATCCGGGTGGAACGTATCCGCGTAGCGCGTACGGATCTGGCTGTTGATACCGTCCGACGCAATCACCAGGTCCGCGTCGTACTCGCGGGCAATGGCCTGATCGTCCTGAACAAAGTTCTCGAACACCAGCTTCACGCCCACATCCTCGCAACGCGCCTGCAAGATGTTCAACAGCTTCTTGCGCCCAATCCCGATAAAACCGTGCCCGCTGCTGCGGATGCTGCGGCCCTTGAAATGGATGTCGATGTCATCCCAATGGTTGAACGCATCGCCAATGGTCTGAGCGGACACGGGATCGGCTTCACGCAAGTTCTGCATGGTGGCATCCGAAAACACCACGCCCCATCCAAAGGTGTCATACGGACGATTACGTTCGATGACCGTCACTTCGTTAGCGGGGTTCTGCAACTTCATGAGCAGACCAAAATACAGGCCGGCGGGACCGCCGCCGATGCAGACTATTTTCATTGCCGTATACGCTCCGAGGTACGCGACAGTCGCTCGTGTATCGGAGCGGGGCGCCGCGGATATTTAGGTCTGGATAGTTTAGGCTTGAAATATATACCTGAAGTGAGGGGTGCGCAAATGCGGGAAAGCTATTAGGAAAACCAGAAAAAAGGGACACGGCAACGAACGTCACCGCAAAAAAGACAAACCGCACGGACCACAAAATAGTGCCGCACCCGCCGCGCGGAGCCAGCAAGGCAAATTGAAAGAAAGGAATAGAAGCAGAGAAAAGAAGCAGGGGAGAGAGGCAGGGGAGAGAAGCAGAGAACGAGAGCCAGAGCCAGCGCGCCAACGCACGCAAGACCCGCCCCGAAAAGCGCGAGAGCGCCCCCCACCGACGCACAAAAGCGCGTAAGCCCCAAAAGGCCGCCCGCGCGGCCGGCCTGGGGCGGGCCCCGCAAGACCTTCCGCCCCACCCCACCCGTGGCTAAACCCTCAAGAACCCCACCCGCCCCAGCGACCGATCACAATGCCCGATCGCAGCCCGGCGCGGCGGCGGCACGGGGCGGTGGGGAGTCGATAAGCCCGAGGGAATCCGAAGGCAGTCGCCGCAGGCGACAACGAGGATGACGACGGGGCAGTCCGGAGCGAAGGCTCCGGACCGCAATCGTTGACCCGCCGCCCCGTGCCGTCGCCGCGCCGGGCGTCAAAAGAACCCAACACCCGCCCCTAGAACGCCAACCCAAAACAGCCACCTACCTCCCCCGCAACCACTCCTCCAACTCCCCCGCCGGCAACGGTGGCGAAAACAAAAACCCCTGCCCCGCCGCGCACCCCTGCTCGATCAAAAACCGTCGCTGCTCTTCATTCTCGACGCCTTCAGCCACCACAGGCAGGCTCAAGCTTTCACCAATCCGTATCACCGCACTGGTCAACGCCCGCGCCGCATCATCGCTTTCCAGCCCCTGCACAAAGCTGCGATCCAGTTTCAGCTCATCGACGATCAGCCGCCGCAAGTGCCCCAGGCTGGAATACCCGGTTCCGAAGTCATCCATCGACAGCCGCACCCCCAGGCGATGCAGCTCCGCAATCGTGCGCAGCGTCCCGGCCGTGGCATCCAGCACCACCCCTTCCGTGATCTCAAGCATCAGATCCGCCGGCGCCAGCCCAAATTCCGCCAACGTCGCCGCAATCATCCGCGGCAGATTCAGATTATGGAAATTCGTGGCCGACAAGTTCACCGACACCGACGGCACCCGCAAACCGTTATTGCGCCAGATCGCCAACTGCGAACACGCCTCGCGCAGCGCCCAGTCCCCCAGGTCGCCGATCAGCCCGCATTCCTCGGCCAACGGCACAAACCGCGCCGGCGAAATATCGCCCAACGTCGGATGGCGCCATCGCGCCAACGCCTCAATTCCATACAGACTGCCGTTCTTCAACCCCACCTGCGGTTGATAATGCAGCCGCAACGCCTTCGCTTCCAACGCATCTCGCAACGCCGCTTCCAGCGCCAGACGTTCTTGCGCCTGACGGTTCATTTCCGCGCTGAAGAAAGAAATGCGGTTCCGCCCCGCCGTCTTCGCCTGATACATCGCCATGTCCGCATGGCGCAGCAACGTATCCATATCGCGGCCGTTCTCCGGGAACACGCTGATCCCGATACTGACCGACGGATTCAACGTCACGCCGCCCACCGAAAACGGCTGGGCCAACGCCACCAGGACATGTTCCGCCGCCGCCGTCAGACGGCCATGCTCGAAGTCCGGCATCAGCATCACAAACTCGTCGCCCGACAAGCGGCCCACGATGTCCGACGCCCGCGCCAGCCGGCGCAAACGCTGCGCCACATCCCGCAGCAACGCATCGCCGATGGGATGTCCCAGCGTATCGTTCACCTGCTTGAACCGATCCAGGTCCAGGAACAACACCGCCACCCGCTTGCGTTCCGGCTCCGCCCGCGCAATCGCCTGCTCGGCCTGCGCCAGCAACAGATTGCGGTTCGGCAAGCCCGTCAGCTCGTCATAGAACGCCAACTGACGAATCCGGGCGCGCGCTTCCTCGCGTTCCAGCGCCAGCGCGCACAGATACACACACACATCCACCAGCCGATGATGAAAATCGTCCGGCAGGCGGCGTTCGCGGAAGTAAAAGCCGAACGTACCGATCACCCGGCCATCGCTGGACTTGATGGGCGACGACCAGCATGCCTTGATGTCTTCAGGCAGCGGCAGATGGCGGTAGTCGTCCCACAGCGGGTCCGTCGCGATGTCCGGCACGATGACCGGCCGACCCAGGAACGCCGACGTGCCGCAGGCGCCCACATTCGGACCAATCTTCACCCCGTCCAGCGCGCTGGAGTAGGCGTCCGGCATGCTCGGCGACGCCAGCGGGCGCAGATGCCCCGTATCGTCCACCCGCAACACCGTCGCCGCCACTTCGGGCGCCAGGCGCTCGACCTCGCGGCACACCATGTTCATGACCTCGACCACCGACGCCTCGTTCACCATGGCTTGCAGCACGCGGCGTTGCAGCACCTCGTGCACCTTGGTGGGCGTAATGTCGGTCAGCACATCCACGATGTTGACCAGCGTGCCACGGTCATCGAAGACCGAGTTGGCCATGACCGACACCCACAACGGCTTGCCGCAGCGGTCATAGACCAGCACGTCTTTATGGAAGCCTTCGCGGCAAGCGATGCGGCGGTCCAGTTCTTCGCGCGTGCCGCCGTCCGGGCGTCCGCCCGCCAGCAACTCGCCCAGTTCCTGATGCAGCGCGGCGCCGCGCGCAAAGCCCAGCATGCGCTGAAAGCCGTCGTTCACGTAGACGATGCGGCCATCGCAACCGGACACCGCCACCGCGTTGCCCGTTTCGTTGATGCCCAGCAGCAGCAAGCGAATCTCTTCCTGCCGTTCCGCGTCGGCAATCGACTTGCGCGACACCACCGACACGCGCGTGATGGCGCCGTCCTCGTCGGGCAAAGGCAGGTACGTGGCTTCGATCCACAGGCTGCCGCCGTCCTTCATGCGGTAGCGACACGTGCCGGAAAAATGTTCGCCCCGACGCAAGCGCGTCCAGATGCGTTCGCCGCTGGCGATGCCCTTGCCTTCATCCATGCTGTCGCACAGCATGTCGTGGCGCAGCGTCAGCGCCTCTTCGCGGGTATAGCCAACCGCCGCCAGGAAATTGGCGTTGGCCTTCAATAGCGCGCCATCGGCGTCAAAGTCGAACAGCAACAGCGCCCGATCCATCGACGCCAGGTAATTCTGGGTATGCCACGCGGCGCCCTGGGGGCCCGCGCTTGAAACGCTTGCCTGATGAGTGTCAAGCATAAGGGGCTCCATACCGGAAAACAGCAGTTCCGGTTTCATTCAGCGCTTTGGAAAACCAAGGGCGACGCGATCGCGTCCGTCCTGCTTGGCCAGATACAGCGCCTGGTCCGCTCGGCTTAGCGTTTCGGAAAAGGTTTCTCCGGATTGGTAGTGCGCCATGCCGATGCTGACCGTCAGCCTCAATACGTCGTGCTCGCCCGCCGCCACCGCCAGCCCGCGCACCGCGCCGACCAGCCTGTCCATGACGCCTTGGGCGGCTTCGGGTTGCGTGTTGGGCAGCATCACCAGGAATTCTTCGCCGCCCCAACGTCCGCATAGATCACCGGTGCGCAGGCTTTCGCGCAGCACCCCGGCCAGTTCAACCAGCGCGCGGTCGCCGGTTTCGTGCCCATAGCGGTCGTTGACCGCCTTGAAGTGGTCCACATCCAGCATGGCAACCACGAAGCTCTCGTTGCTGCGCGAGGCGCGGCCCACTTCCTGCTTGATCATGTCCATCAGCGCGCGCCGGTTCAGCAGGCCCGTCAGCGGATCGCGGCTGGACGTTTCCTCCAGCGCGGTGTTCAAGTCCCGCATCATGTTCTGGTAGTGATCGGAAATGCGGGCAATGCGCGTCAATCGGCGCAGTTGGCGGTCGAACTGGTCGCACAGGCCCAGCTCGCGCTCGTGCGCCATCGATTGGTACGCGTCCGACAACTGCGTCACGCGTTCGATGCGCGCCATCTGTTCGGCCGTGTGCCGCCACAGCGCTTCAAGCGCCTCGCGCAGCGGGTGGCCGGTATGGGCAGGGTCCGCCAGCAGTTCGGCGATGCGGCGATCCAGCTCGGCGGCGCCCGGTTTCATTCGCGGCCAACCACCGAAAACGGAAAGGTGCAGTCTTCCTTGAATTCCTCGGCCAGCTCGCCGACACGCTCGTTGCGCTTGTCGTAGAACCAGGTCACGCTGACCGGCTGGCCCTTGCAATGGGCCGCTTCCAGCAGGTCGAAGATGTCCATGACGGACTTGATGCTGCTGGTGTTCAGGTACAGCAGCTCCAGTTCCAGGCGCAACGGGGCCGTCGTGCCCAGCAGATAGGCTTCGACCCATTCAATGACCGGGCCGAACAATTCAAACGAATTCTCGGGGTAGGAGTCGCCGCGCATCGCCAGCACGCCGGCAGCGGCGTCGGCGGTGATGGCGGGCGTGGACTGCGTCCCGGGAATGTTCAGGTCTTTCATCAGATACTCCGAAAATGATTCTTGGCTGCGCGCGTAGCCTTCAGATCACAACGCTAAGGCTGAAGAACGCAACGCCCTCGCCCGCCGTGGGCGTCAGGCTGGCTTCCAGCGGAGCGCCGGCGCGCCGCGCAATATCGATCAGGCCCAGGCCCGCGCCCGAGGCCACGCCCTGGGCGCGCGGCTTGTGCAGCTGCGCCTTGTATTCGGCCTTGAGCGCCGCCTTGTCCAGCGCGGCCAGTTCGCGGATGCGCGCAACCAGCGCGTGGCCGTCCTCGGCCTTGACCCTGTTGCCCGCCGACACCACGTAGCGGCTTTCGTCGCGGCGGCCTATGACCACCGTGGCGCAGGCTTCGGCATCGCCATTGGCGGTGGCGTATTGGCGGATGTTCTGGATCATTTCGATATAGACCGAAAAGACGTCCATGGCTTCGGCCGGCCGCGCATGTTCCGCGTTCAGGTAATTCTTGAGCGCATTGCCGATTTCCTCGATCAGGCTGCGGGAGATCGGCCCGTTAAAGCAAAGCAGGGTCCGGTTCTGGTTGAACCGTTCGCCCAACGCGTAGAGATCGGAGGCATTCATAGGGGGTTACCGCCCTGATAACGTTTATTCGAAACGGAAAGACAGCAGGGTGATGTCGTCACGTTGGGGACGGCCACCCTGGTACTGCGCCAGCGCCTGCGAAAACGCGGCTGCTTGCTCGGTTAACGGCTGCCGCGCGTGTCTCTTGAGCATTTCCGCGAAACGCGTGTTGCCGAAACCGAATCCGTGCTCGCCGCCGGCCTGGTCCAGGAAGCCGTCGGTGGCCAGGTAATACGTCCAGCCGGATTGCAGCGGCACGTCGATGTTTTCATAGACGCCCACCCGCTTGTCGCCCAGCGCGCGCTTGCCGCCCTGGATTTCGCGCAGGGTCTCGCCATCGCTGGCGTACAGGCTGATCTTCGCGCCGGCATAGCGCAGGCGCGCGGATTGGCGGTCAATATATACCAGCCCCGCATCGGTATTCGTGGCCAGCGCGCGCGGCAATTGCGCATCCGCAAGCATCGCGCGGATGGCGCCGTCGGTGCGGGTCAGCACCCCGGCCGGGTCGCTGGGGCCGACCTCGGTAATCGCCAGATCGATCGCGGCGCGCGCCAGCATCGTCATCAGCGCGCCCGGCACGCCGTGGCCCGCGCAATCCATGATGCCCAACAGGCAGTTGGCGCCATCGGAACGGAACACGTAGAAGTCGCCGCCGACCACATCGCGCGGCTTCCACAGCACGAAGTGGTGCGCGCCCAGCGATTGCGTCATCTGGCGGTCGGGCAGGATGGCGCGCTGGATCAGGCTGGCGTAGTCGATGGAATCGCCGATCTTCTTGTGCGCGGCCGCCATGGCGCGGTTGGCGTCTTCCAGGGCAGAGGTGCGCTCGCGCACCTTGCTTTCCAGTTCGGCCGTGTGCTGGCGGACCTTGTCGGCCATGACGCCGAACGCGCGGCTGAGGTCGCCGATTTCGTCCTGGCCGCCCGGCGGCAGGCGCACGTCGTAACTGCCGTCGGCGATGGCGCGTGCCGATTGCTGCAAGCGTCGCAAGGGGCGCAGCATCAGGCGTTCAATGGCGTAGCCAAAGCACAGCAGCATGGCGGCGAACAGCACCACCAGGCCGATGGCGGCCGGCCACAGCCAGTCGGTGTCCAGCACGCGCGCGGCGCCCAGGTCCACCAGGGTGAGCACGTGCCAGTGCAGTTCGGGCATATACGCCACCGACACCAGCTGGCGCGCGCCGTCCATGACCACCCAGGCCGTCTGCACCGATTGCGGGTCCGCCTGCGCGGCATGCATGGCCGCGCGCAATTCTTCCCGGCCCGGCCCCGCGTCCAGCAGGCTGAACACCCGCCCGCGGTCCGCCGCGCCGCCGCCCGCGCCCGAGTTATAGGCGATCAGCGTGGGGTCCATGTGCGCCTGGATGGCGCCGTCTTCGTCAACGATGATCGGCGTAACGCCAGGTTGGCCGCTGTTGACGAATTCGCGCAGGAAGCCGCCCACATCCAGCCCCGCACCGGTCAGCCCCACCACCTTGTCGCCGTCGCGCACCTGCGCGTTGATCCAGACCTTGGTGGTCTTGAGCTTCAGGTCCGGGTTGACGTTGATGTTGTACTTGGCCGGCGACTTCAGCGTGGCGTAGAACCAGCCGTCGTCCGCTGCCGAGGGGCTGAGCGTATAGCGCGGCGCCTCGGACAGCGGCTGGTCGTCGTTGAAGTAGTAGTTGCCGGAGGCGGCGCTGGCGATAAAGTAGGCGCGCCCAAGCAAGTCGCGCCGATAGCCGTCGGCCTCGCGAAAGAACAGCTCGCGGGCGGCGGGATCGTTTTCGTTGCGCAGCCAGCGGCGAGTGACTTCGCTGTCGGCCAGCCGCAAGGACAAGGCCAGTTCGCGCGACACCGGCGCCAGGATGCGTTGCCGGTTCAGCTGCGTGAAGTTATCGGCGAAGGCGCGTCCGAAGTGGTCCCGGACGCCGTCCAGCACCAACCAACCGATGACGGCGGCAGGCGCCAAGGCGACCACGCACGCCAGCAACAGCGCCATCAATGATTTTTTGCGCAAACCCCATTTCGCCATGCGAAGTCTTCCTGACAACTTGATAAGACATAACGTGCGTCACGTGCGTACCCAGTCGGCAAGCACACGCGATGGGGACAGGCGCGACAAGTGTAGAGAACAGCGGGGGCTTTTGAAACAGCTGCAAACGTCTGGATTCGAGCCAGACACCTTGTGTTTCAACGCAGCAATGAAAATGGCGGTTTATTGCGTTTTATTTCCTACTTTTTTCTTATTATTTTTCCGCTCACCCGCCCCTGTGCAGCTTTATTACTACACGCCCAGATAGCGTTCCCATAGGCCACGGTCGGCGTCCAGCGCGGGGGAGTCGCCCGTCCAGACCACTTTGCCGCGTTCCAGGATGACGTGCTGATCCGCCAGGCTGAGCAACCTTTCGACATATTTATCGATGACCAGGATGGTCTGCCCGGCTTCGCGCAGACGCGCCAGGCAATGCCAGATCTCTTCGCGGATCTTGGGGGCCAGCCCTTCGGTGGCTTCGTCCAGGATCAAGAGGCGCGGATTGGTCACCAGCGCCCGGCCGATAGCCAGCATCTGCTGTTCGCCGCCCGACAACTGGTTGCCCATGTTGCGGGCGCGTTCGCGCAGGCGGGGGAACAGGTCGAAGACGCGGTCGGGCGTCCACGGGTCCGTAATGTCGGGGTTGCGGCCCGCCACGAAAGCGGTCAGGTGTTCGCGCACGCTCAGGTTCGGAAAGCACTGGCGACCTTCCGGCACGATGGCCACGCCGGCCCGCGCGATACGGTCCGTGCTCCAGCCGCTGATGTCCTGGCCCGCAAAGTGAATCTTGCCGCCGCGCAGCGGTAACTGGCCAAACAGGGTGCGCAGCAGCGTGGTCTTGCCCATGCCGTTGCGGCCCAGCAGCGTCACCACCTGCCCCGCGCCAATTTGCAGGTCCACGCCGAACAGCACCTGGCTGGCGCCGTAGCCGCTCTTGGCCGATTCAATGGTCAGCATCATGCGGTCTCCTCGTCGCCCAGGTAGGCTTGGCGCACTTCGGGATTGGCGCGGATGTCGTCGGGGGTGCCGGTGGCGATGACGCGGCCATACACCAGCACCGACAAACGGTCGGCCAGGCGGAACACCGCCTGCATGTCGTGTTCGACCAGCAGCATGGCGGCCCGGCCGCGCAGGCTTTCGATCAGTTCGGTCAGGCGGACGGTTTCGTCCGGCCCCATGCCGGCCATGGGCTCGTCCAGCAACAGCACACTGGGACGCGCGGCCAGCGCCAGCGCGAATTCCACCTTGCGCTGTTCGCCGTGCGGCAGGGTGCCGGCCGGGCGGTCCAGCAGGCTGGCGTCGATGGCGCATTCACGCGCCAGCTCGCGCGCCTGTTCGTACAGCGCAGCCTCGGCGGCGCGCGGCTTCCAGAACCGGAAGCTGCTGCCGGCGTGCGCCTGCACCGCCAGGACCAGGTTGTCCAACACGTTGGACTGCTTGAAGATATTGGTGATCTGGTATGACCGGGACAAACCGGCCGCCACCCGCTGGTGCGCGTTCAGGCCGGTCACGTCGCGTCCGCCGACCGTCAGCGTGCCCGAGTCGGCCGCCAAGGTGCCGGACAACAGATGGATCAACGTGGACTTGCCGGCGCCGTTGGGGCCGATCAAGGCGTGGATCTCACCCGGATTCAAGGACAGCGACACATTGTCGGTGGCCACCAGCGCACCAAAGCGGCGCACCAGGCCGGTGGCTTGCAAGGCGGGCGTATTTGCCGAGGGGGTCTGGACAATGGATGACAGGCTCATGATCCCACCTTGCCGGATTGGGCAGCGGCGCGTCCGCCGAACATCGGGCCGAACAGGCCCACCAGACCGCGCGGGGCGCCGAACACCACGCACAGCAGCAACACGCCCAGCGGCAGGTGCCAGTATTCCGTCCACAAGCGCAGCACTTCTTCCAGCGTCAGCATCACGACCGCGCCGGCCACACCGCCCCAGCGCAGCCCGATGCCGCCCACCAGCACCATGATCAGCAGGTTGGCCGACTGCGTCCAATGCATCAGGCTGGGAGAAATGAACAGGTTGTGATTGGCCAGCAGCGCGCCCGCCAGGCCCGCCGCCGCGCCGCTGAGCGTGAACGCCACCAGCTTGATGCGGTAGACGGGATAGCCCATGGATTCCATGCGCGATTCGTTTTCGCGAATGCCCTGCAAGGCGGTGCCAAAGCGCGACGACACCACGCGGCTGAACACCCACATCAGCAGCGCAAACAGCACCAGCACCAGGTAATAGAAGCTGACGTCATTAGCCAGGTCGATGCCCGGCAAGGTGGAATAGCCGGGCAGGTTCAGCCCGTCTTCCCCGCCGTACTGGCGCAGCGAAATGAAGATATAGAACAGCATCTGCGCGAACGCCAGCGTGATCATGATGAAGTAGACGCCACGCGTGCGCAGCGAGATCGCCCCCGTGATCGCGGCCAGCACGGCCGCCAGCAGCATCGCCACCGGCCAGACGATAAACGCCGATGTAACGCCCGACATCGCCAGGATGCCCACGGCGTAGGCGCCCGCGCCAAAGAAGGCCGCGTGGCCC
This sequence comes from Achromobacter sp. B7, assembly GCF_003600685.1. Taxonomy (NCBI): domain Bacteria; kingdom Pseudomonadati; phylum Pseudomonadota; class Betaproteobacteria; order Burkholderiales; family Alcaligenaceae; genus Achromobacter; species Achromobacter sp. B7. The sequence goes on along the minus strand of NZ_CP032084.1, from coordinate 515,992 downwards.
AGCGCCACCATGCCGCCGTAACCCAGGATCAGGTTCAGGCTGGTCGCGGCCAGGGCGTAGATCAGCACGCGGCGCACGAACGAAATGTAGAAATCCAGGCCCAGTGCGGGCGCGACCAGCGGGAATGCCGCCAGCGCCAACAACAGGACCACCGTCCAGATTGTGCTTTTCATCATCAACCCCGCGCCGGAAAGAGGCCCGAGGGCCGGAACACCAGCACGGCCGCCATCAATACGTAGATGGCGATGGCGGCCAGCGTCGGACCGACACTGGACGCGACAGCGGGCGAAAAGACCTGGCGCAGCAACATGGGCAGGAAGGCCCGCCCCGCCGTGTCGACCATGCCCACCAGCAAGGCGCCGACAAACGCGCCACGAATCGATCCGATGCCGCCGATGACGATGCACACCAGCACCAGGATCAGGATTTCTTCGCCCATGCCGACCTGCACCGACGTGATCGGCCCCAGCAACGCGCCGGCCACGGCGGCCAGCATGGCGCCCAGCACGAACACGCCCAGGAACAGCAAGGGCACGCGCACGCCCATCAGCGTGGCCATCTGGCGATTGGACGCGCCGGCCCGCACCAGCACGCCGGCGCGGGTGCGCGTCACGAACCAGTACAGCCCTGCGGCGGCGGCCACGCCGAACACGATGATCATCAGCCGATAGGCCGGGTACAGCAGGTCGGGCAGCAGCCGCACCGGACCTGACAACACAGCCGGCATGTTCAGCATGACGGGCGCCGGACCCCAGATCATCTTGACCAGGTCATTGGCGATAAGGATGACGGCGTAGGTGCCCAGCACCTGGGCCAGATGGTCGCGCAGCGCAAGGCGGCGGATAAGCGTCAGTTCCAGCACCACGCCGACCAGGCCGGTGGCGACGGCCGCCACCAGGACGGCGGCGGTGAATGAACCTGTGCGCTGCATGGTCTCGGCGGCGACATAGGCGCCGGCCATGTAGAGCGAGCCGTGAGCCAGATTCATGATGTCCATGATGCCGAAAACCAGGGTCAGCCCGGCCGCGATCAAAAACAACATCAACCCAAACTGCAGACCGTTCAGCAATTGCTCGACGATCAGCGTAAACGTCATGAACACTTCCCCCTGCCGCGCGCCTGGATAGCGGTGCGCGTGCGATTCAAACCTACATGGGACGGCGGCGCGCGCCGGCCGCGTCCGGCTGGGCCGGAAACCACGGCTGACGCGCGCTTGGGCGTCTTACCTCAGAGCTTGCACTCGCCGACGTAGACGTCCTGGTACTTGTCGAACACCTTGCCGACCAGCTTGTTGGTGATGCGGCCGCTGCCGTCCTTGTCGACGACGCGCAGGTAATAGGCCTGGATCGGATAGTGGTTCTTGCCGTAGGTGAAGCTGCCGCGCACCGACGGGTAGTCGGCCTTTTCCAGGGCGGCGATGACGGCCGCGCGATCCGAGGCCTTGCCGCCGGCCTGCTTGACGGCGGCGTCCATGGCCATGATCACGTCGTACGCCTGGGCGGCGTAAACCGACGGGTAACGGCCGTTGTATTCCTTGCGGAAGGCGTCCACGAACGCCTTGTTCTGCGGCACGTCCAGGTCATGCGCCCACTGGGCGGTGTTGTACATGCCCAGCATGGGTTCGCCCACGGCCTGGATCACGTCTTCGTCAGCCGAGAAGCCCGGGCCGATCAGCTTGACGCTTTGCGACAGGCCGGCCGACACGAACTGCTTGACGAAGTTGATGCCCATGCCGCCCGGCAGGAAGATGTAGACGGCGTCCGGCTTGGCGGCGCGAATCTGCGCGATCTCGGCGGCGTAGTCGATCTGGCCCAGCTTGGTGTAGACCTCGTCGCCCGGGGCGGTCTTGTAGCCGCGCTTGAAGCCCGTCAACGCGTCCTTGCCCGCCGGATAGTCGGGGGCCATGATGAACATTTTCTTGAAGCCTCGGTCGGCGGCGACCTTGCCGGCGGCTTCGTGGAAGGCGTCGTTCTGGTACGACGTGCCGAACCAGTAGTTATTGCACTGGGCGCCGGCGAACTGGCTGGGGCCCGGGTTGTTCGACAGGTACGGCACCTTGGCGGCGAACAGGGCGGGGCCGACGGCCAGCGCCACGTTCGAGCCGATCGGGCCGGTGAAGAAATCGATTTTTTCGCGCTGGATATAACGCGTGACCAATTGGCGGGCCTGGTCGGGATTGCCGCCCATGTCGGTCTGCACGAATTCGGCGGGCTGGCCGCCCAGCTTGCTGCCCAGTTGCTTGATGGCCAGGTTGAAGCCATCGCGCGCTTCGGCGCCCAGCGCCGAGAACGGGCCGGAGATATCGTTGGCGATGCCGACCTTGACGGCGTCGGCCATGGCCACGGCCGGAACCAGCGCGGCGGCGGCGATAAGGGAAGTGATCAAACGCATGGTGGTGTGCTCCGTGCGCGAGCCCGCGCAGAGGGTGTTCTTATTGAGGGTGCGATTCGAATGACTTCTGCGCGCGGCATAGGGAAAGCTGGCGCGGTTCATAGTTTAGGTTTAAAGTATTCTTCAAAACAAGACTAGGGTTTTTACCAGCGGGGTTTCTACCGCGGGTTTACCAGCCCCCCATCAACGATGACCACTTCGACGACACGCTGGGTACGGCGCACGCGCGACAGTACCCGACATCTTGCCGAACCTCAAGAAAACGCCGATGACTGACGCTCCTGATCTCGAATCCCGCGCCGCGCCCGACGACCACCATGCGTTGCGCCTCTGGCTGCGCATGCTCACCTGCGCCAACCTCGTCGAAAGCGAGATCCGCAGCCGCCTGCGTAACGAGTTCGACACCACCCTGCCCCGCTTTGACCTGATGGCGCAATTGCAACGCGCGCCCAAGGGCATGAAGATGGGCGAGCTCTCGCGGCACATGATGGTCACCAACGGCAATATCACCGGCATTACCGACCAGCTTGAAAAGGAAGGGCTGGTGGTGCGCACCAAGGTCGAGTCCGACCGCCGCAGTTCGCTCATCAAGCTCACGCCCCAGGGCAAGAAAAGCTTTGCCCGCATGGCGCGCGCCCATGAAACCTGGGTCAAGTCCATGTTTGGCGACCTGCCCGAGTCCACCCGCAACGCGCTGTTCCAGGCGCTGGGCGAACTGAAGCTGCAAGTGGTGGCCACCCGCTCGGAATCCGCCAAGCCATAAGCCACGCTTTGCCCCCCGCCAGCGCTGAAAACCGACCCCGGTTTGGCGCATAATTGCCGCCATGATTCCGGTTTCCCTTCCTGGCGGTAATTTCTATGTGCTGATGGCGGCGTCGCTGGCCTGCCTGGCGACCTTGCTGACCTGGCTGGCCGTGCTGGCGACCACGCCCAGCGCGCGGCTGTGGCTGGGCGACCACCGACGCATCGGCACGACGCTGATGACCATTCTTGCGCTGGTCGGCGCCATCTTTCCTTATCAGCAGTTCAGCCTGTGGTTTGCCGCCCACCGCGACGCCGAGGCCGACGCAGGCCGCAAGACAACGCTGGCCCACGCCACGCGCCTGTCCGGCGTGGACATGCCCGCCGGCACCGTGCTCAGCCTGACTCGGCCGGGGGAAATGGCCTCGTTCGACCGCGCCGTTTTCCCCGACGCGCAACCCGCCGCCATCCTGGGCGTGTCCGCCACCCGCCTGTTCCGCTACGCCGCCACGCCCAAGCAACCCGAAACCCTGTCCGTGGAAATTGCCCGCGACCAGGCGCAGGAAGGCTGGCTGTGCGCGCACGGACATCGGCTGGAATTCGTGTTGCAAGGCGGCCAGCCGCGCTTTGCCAGCTGCCATCTGGCGGTGGGCAATACCCTGGACCAGCAGCCGGTGCCGCCGGGCGCCTGGTTGAAAGTGGACGAGGCCGCGCGCGGCACGCCGCCCGACGCGGGCGCCAACTCGCCGCGCTGGTTGCTGCGTACCGAGGGCAGCGACGCGGTGACGTTGCGCCAACTGCCCTTGCTGAAGGTGGACATGCGGCTGGACAGCCAGCGCCGCCTGCTGGATTTTGAAGGCCTGCTGGCGCGCGAGACCACGCTGGGCGCCATGACCTACCCGCCCGGCACCCGCGTGCTGGCCGCCAACCCGCGCCTGCCCGGCGCGCAAGCAGGCGACCTGTTGTTTTCGCCGTCGCGCGGGCGCTCGGCGCGCCGCAATGGGGGTGAAGACGTCGACGCCGGCAACTCGGTGCTGCAAGCGCCCGACGGCACGGTGCGCAGCGTGCTGACCAACCGCCAGGCCGGCGTGCTGGACGTGGCGGCCATGCGGATGGCCCCCTGACCGCCTTGCCCGCCAGGGGCCACCCTGCCCCACCGGCCGCCGCCTGACAAACCCCTGCCGCAAACCGGTGGGATAATACGAAGCTTTCCCCCCGCGCGCCGCCTTACCGGCGGCGATTTTGTCCTGCCTACTCAAGAGACGAAGTCATGGCCGTTAATTTGCAGATCCCCTCCGAGTCCGAAATTTTTCCTGTAGCCGGTGTTGAAATCGGCGTCACCGAGGCCGGCATCCGCAAAGCCAACCGACGTGACCTGACCGTGTTCCGCCTGGCCGAAGGCACCAGCGTGGCGGGCGTGTTCACGCGCAACCGCTTCTGCGCCGCCCCGGTGCAGGTCTGCCAGGCCCACCTGGCCGCCGGCGGCCCCATCAGCGCGCTGGTCATCAACACCGGCAACGCCAACGCCGGCACGGGCGAAGAAGGCTTGAAGAAAGCGCAGGACACCTGCGAAGCGCTGGGCAAGCTGCTGGGCGTGCCCGCCGCCGAAGTCCTGCCGTTCTCCACCGGCGTCATCCTTGAGCCCCTGCCGCTGGACCGCCTGGTCGCCGGCCTGCCGGGCGCCATCGCCAACCTGGGCGCCGACCACTGGTCCAGCGCCGCGCACGGCATCATGACGACCGACACGCTGCCCAAGATCTCGTCGACCAAGGTGCGGATCGACGGCAAAACCGTCACCTTCACCGGCATCAGCAAGGGCGCCGGCATGATCCGCCCCAATATGGCGACCATGCTCAGCTTCCTGGCCACCGATGCCGGCATTGCCCAGCCGCTGCTGCGCAAGCTGGCCGGTGAAATCGCCGACGCGTCGTTCAACCGCATCACGGTTGACGGCGACACGTCCACCAACGATTCCTTCATCATCGCCGCCACCGGCAAATCGGGCGTGAACGTCAACAGCGAATCAGACGCCGCCTACGCCGCCGTGCGCGACGCGCTGACCGCCGCCGCGCTGGAGCTGGCCACCAAGATCGTGCGTGACGCCGAAGGCGCCACCAAGTTCATGACCATCCGCGTCGAAGAGGCCGGCACCACCGAAGAAGCGCTGAAGGTGGCTTACGCCGTGGCGCATTCGCCGCTGGTCAAGACCGCGTTCTTCGCGTCGGACCCCAACCTGGGCCGCATCCTGGCGGCCGTGGGCTACGCCGGTATCGACGACCTGGACGTGTCAAACATCCGCCTGTGGCTGGACGATGTGCTGGTGGCCAAGAACGGCGGCCGCAACCCCGACTACCAGGAAGCCGATGGCCAGCGCGTGATGAAGCAGGCCGAAATCCTGGTGCGCATCGCGCTGGGTCGGGGCCAGGTGTCTGACACCGTCTACACCTGCGACTTCTCGCACGAATACGTGTCCATCAACGCCGACTACCGTTCGTGATCGGCCATGAGCGCTAGCGAGTTCACCACCCTTATCCAGCGCGCCGAGCGCGTGTTGGCGCAGCTTGAGGCCTTTCTGCCGCCGGCCACGCCCGAGATCGACTGGAGCGCGCACGCGTTCCGTTGGCGCAAGCGCGGCTCGCGCGGTTGGCTCGATGCGGTGCGCCACGTGGCGCGCATCGACATGCAGGACCTTCAGCACATCGAGCGCCAGAAGGCCACCATCGACCGCAACACGCAGCAGTTCCTGGCGAACAAGCCGGCCAACAACGTGCTGATGACCGGCGCGCGCGGCACCGGCAAGAGTTCGCTGGTCAAGGCGATGCTGGCGGCGTACGGCGACCAGGGCCTGCGCCTGATCGAAGTGGACAAGTCCGACCTGGGCGACCTGGCCGACATCGTCGAACTGGTCGCGCCGCGCCCCGAACGCTTCATCGTCTTCTGCGACGACCTGTCGTTTGAAGAAGGCGAGCCCGGCTACAAGGCGTTGAAGTCGGTGCTGGACGGCTCGGTGTCGGCCTCGGGCGACAACGTGCTGATCTACGCCACGTCGAACCGGCGTCATCTGATGCCCGAATACATGAGCGAAAACCTTCAGGCCAAGCATCAGCCCGATGGCGAAATCCACCCCGGCGAAACCGTCGAGGAAAAGATCTCGCTGTCGGAACGCTTCGGGCTGTGGCTGTCGTTCTATCCGTTCAAGCAGGATGACTACCTGGACATCGTCTACCACTGGCTGCGCGAGCTGGGCTGCCCGGAGGCGCACATCGAGCCCTCGCGCACCGAGGCGCTGCAATGGACGATTGAACGCGGATCGCGTTCGGGCCGCGTGGCCTATCAGTTCGCGCGCGATTGGGCGGCCCGCCATGTCTGAAAAGATCGTTGACGTTGCAGCGGGCCTGATCCTGCGTCCCGACGGCATGCTGCTCTTGGGCCAGCGGCCCGAGGGCAAGCCCTGGTCGGGCTGGTGGGAGCTGCCGGGCGGCAAGCTGGAACCCGGCGAAACGGTGCTGCAAGCGCTGGCCCGCGAATTGCAGGAAGAGCTGGGCATCCGCGTGACGCAGTCGCGCCCGTGGGTGACCTATGTGCATGTCTACCCCCACACCACGGTGCGCCTGGCGTTCTGCCACGTCACCGCCTGGGAAGGCGAACCGCAAGGACTGGAAAACCAGCGCCTGGAATGGGTGGACCCGGCCAACGCGGCATCGGTCGGCGACTTGCTGCCCGCCACGCTGCCGCCGCTGCGCTGGCTGCAACTGCCCACTACTTATGGCATCAGCTCGATCGGCTCGCGTGCGGGCGTGGCCGCGTTCCTGGGCCGGCTGGACGCAGCGCTTGCGCGTGGCGTGAAGCTCGTGCAACTGCGTGAACCGCAATGGCCCGATGGCGCCGGTGCAGCATCGCTGCATGAAGTTTTTCAGCAAGTGATCAAGCGCTGCCGCGCCGCCGGCGCGCGTGTGCTGGTCAACAGCGCGCACCCCGCCGCATGGTGGAAAGAAGCCGACGGCGTACACCTGCGCACTGCGGATGCCGCCCGCTTGCACGCACGGCCCGAATTGCCGGCCGGCGCGCTGGTTGGCGTGTCCGCGCACGACAACGCGCAAGTCGTCCACGCCCGTGAAATCGGCGCCGACTTTGCCGTGCTGGGTCCCGTGCTGGACACGCCCAGCCACCCTGGCGCCGCGACGCTCGGCTGGGAAGGCTTTGTGGCGGGCAATCGCGACGCGGGCATACCCGTATTCGCGCTGGGCGGCCAGTCCACCGCCACCGTGTCGCACGCACTACGTCATGGTGCGCACGGCATCGCGGGTATACGTGGCGTGATCTAACTACCCTGCGGGGCCGGAAGTCTGGCAAGATGTAAGTCTTATCGGCCCCGCCGCCGGCTCGTCCGGCGCCGCTCCGGTCCTGATAGCCGGGTGCCCCGCGTGGCGGGCCACGACAGCTCTCTCGTCATGAAGGAACCTGTCATGTCCCGCCGTGCGAATACCGAGCGCCAAATACTCCAAGCCCTTGAAGCCCAGATCCTGGAAACAGGCATGGGCGGAGTCGGCATCAACGCCATCGCCAAGCGCGCAGGCGTCAGCAAAGAACTCATCTACCGCTACTTTGACGGCATGTCGGGCCTGCTGCTGGCGTGGATGAAAGAACAAGATTTCTGGACACGCAACCCCGGCTTGTTGACCACGGAGGAATCCAGCCAGCGCACGCCGGCCGATCTGATTCTGACGATGCTGCGCGCGCAGATTGAAACGCTATCAGGCAATGAAACCTTGCGCGAGGTGCGGCGCTGGGAGCTGATCGAACAGAACGACGTCACCGCAACGCTTGCCGAACGCCGCGAAAATGCCGCGCGCGGATTCATCGAGCGCGTTGACGAACTTGCGCCTGACGTAGACGTGCCCGCCGTAGCGGGCGTGATACTGGCCGGGGCGGTCTACCTGACATTGCGCGCCAAAACCGCCACGCACTTTTTAGGCTTGCCGCTGCATGAGCCTGAAGGCTGGGCGCGCATCGACAAAGCGCTGGAATACCTGGTCGCGCACAGCTTTCCGGATGAGCTCAATGCCGAAGCGTTATCGACATTGGAAGCGCGCCGCCAAAGCAGCGCGGCGTCCGGCGAACCCGTCGTGTGAACGGCTGCGCGCTCAGTTCACGGGGGCCGTCGTCGAAGCGGGCGCTGGCGCCGCGTCGGCCTGCTGCACCGCCGGCAGGCCATCCCACCCCCCACCCAACGCCACAATCAAATTCACGCTGGCCACCAGGCGCGTGCCCAACAGGCTTAGCGCATTGCGCTCGCTGTTAAGCGCGGTGGCGTCCACCACCGCCACGCTCAGATAGTCCACCAGGCCGGCCTTGTACTGGTTCTGGATCAGGCGCAACGACTCGCGCGCGGACTCCAGCGCGCGGCGTTGCACGGTCTGTTCGTTTTCCATGACGCGCAGCTGGATCAGATAGTCCTCAACTTCGCGCAGGCCCACCAACGCCGCTTGGCGATAGGCCGCCGCTTGCGAGTCGTAGGCGGCGCGCGCCTGTTCGACTTGTGCGGCGCGCGCGCCGCCATCGAACAGGGTCAGCGCCAACGCCGGGCCCAACGACCAGAAGCGCGCGGGCGCCGTCAGCAGGTCGGCGAACTGGCCGTTGCGAAAGCCGCCGTCGGCCGACAGGATCAGCGAGGGGAACCACGCGGCCTCGGCCACGCCGATCTGCGCATTGGCCGCGGCCGCGCGACGTTCGGCGGCGGCGATGTCCGGCCGCCGCTCAAGCAGTTCGGACGGCAGCCCCACCGGAATCTGCGGCAGTTGCAAGGCAAATACCGCCGGCGGCAGGCTGAACTGCGACGGGGCCTGCCCCATCAACACGGCGATGGCGTGCTCGTACTGGCCGCGCTGCCAGTCCAGGTCAATCGACTGGGCGCGCGTGCTTTCCACCTGCGTGCGCGCCACGGCGATGTCGGCCTGCCCCGCCACGCCCACTTCATAGCGGTTTTGCGTCAGTTGCAGCGACTTTTCATACGCCGCCACGGTAGCGTCCAGCAAACGTTTCTGTTCGTCCAGCACGCGCAGTTGCAGATAGGTCTGCACCAGCGCCGCCTGCGCGCTCAGGCGCGTGGCGGCCAAGTCCGCCAGGCTGGCCGCCGCGCTGGCCTCGGACGATTCCGTGCTGCGGCGCACGCGTCCCCACACGTCCAGTTCCCAGCTGACGCTACCCGTCACGGAATACTGGTTCGACACATTGCTGCCATTGCCTGACGACGATGACGAGCCCGTGCCGACGCCCGCGCGCGACATGCCGGCGCTGGCGCCCACGGTGGGATAGAAGCCCGCGCGCGCGGCGCGCACCAGGCCCAGCGCCTGACGGTAGTTGGCCTCGGCCTGGGCAATGGTCTGGTTCGACGTGTTCAAGCGCTCGACCAGCGAATTCAACGTGTCGTCGCCATACACCTGCCACCACTTGCCACGGTCGGCCACGTCACGCGGTTCCGCCCGCTTCCAGCCGTCTACCTGCTCTTGCCCCTGCCCTTCCTTGTAGGACGCGCCCACATCCAGCGCGGGGCGTTGGTAATCAGGGCCGACCGCGCACGCGCCAAGCAGCGCGCACAGCGCCAGCGTGACGGCGCTGCGGGGTAGGAAGGATGCGGCAAACGGCTTGGGTCGGATCATGTAGGTTCTATGGAAGCAGGGGCGTCATTTCGCCGGGCGCGCCAGCGCGATGCCCACAGGCGAAAACGGTCCAGGTAAAGATAGACCACGGGGGTGGTGTACAGCGTCAGGATCTGGCTGAGGACCAGGCCGCCCACGATGGTGATGCCCAGCGGCTGGCGCATCTCGACGCCCGCGCCGGTTGCCAGCACCAGCGGCAGCGCGCCGAAGATGGCGGCCATGGTCGTCATCATGATGGGGCGAAAGCGCGTCACGCACGCCTGGAAGATCGCTTCACGCGGCGCCATGCCCTGCACGCGCTGCGCTTCCAGCGCAAAGTCCACCATCATGATGGCGTTCTTTTTCACGATGCCGATCAACAGGAACACGCCGATCAGCGCAATCAGCGTGAAGTCCTGCCGCACCAGCAACAGCGCCAGCAACGCGCCCAGCCCGGCGGACGGCAAGGTGGACAGGATCGTCAGCGGATGCACGAAGCTCTCGTACAAAATGCCCAGCACGATATACATCGTGACCAGCGCCGCCAGGATCAGCCACGGCTGCTGCGCCAGCGTTTGCTGCAAAGCGGCGGCGGTGCCCTGGAAGCCCGCCTGGATCTGGTCCGACGGCAAGCCGATGCGCGCCACGGCCGCATCGATGGCTGCGGTGGCCTGACCCAGCGACACGCCGGGCGCCAGGCTGAACGACACCGTGTCCGCCACGAACAAACCCTGGTGCTGCACGCTGAGTGGCGCGTTGCCGTTTTCCAGGCTTGCAAACGCCAGCAGCGGCACGCGCGCGCCGGTCGACGTGATGACTTCCACCTGCTTGAGGGATTCAATGTCTTCGGCAAACCTGGGCTCCAGCCCCAGCACCACGTGGTACTGGTTCAGCGGCCCGTACATCACCGACACCTGCCGCTGGCTGAACGAATTGTTCAGCACCGTGGATATCGTGGACATGCTGACGCCCAGCCGCGTTGCGGCCTCGCGGTCGATCACCAGGTTGATCTGGCGGCCCTTGTCCTCGACATCGGTATCCACGTCCGTGATTTCAGGAATCTTCGCCATCGCCTGCTGCACCTTGGGCATCCAGGTGCGCAGCAATTGCAGGTCGCCCGACATCAGCGTGTAGTCGTACGAGCCCTGGCTCTGACGCCCACCGATGCGGATGTCCTGCTGCGACACCAGGAACATGCGCGCGCCCGGCATGTTTTGCAGTTTGCCGCGCAGCCGGTTGATGACCACATCGGCCGACACCTTGCGCTCTTCCAGCGGCTTGAGCTGGATCTGCATGAAGCTGCTGTTGCTGCCGCCGCGCCCGCCGGCGTACCCCGTCATGCTTTGCACCGCCGGGTCCGCCAGCACCACCTTGCGCAGCGCGTCCAGCTTGGGAACGGTGGCCTGGAACGAGGTGCCCTGGTCGACCCGGAAAAAGCCCAGCAGCTGGCCCGTATCCTGTTGTGGGAAAAAGCCCTTGGGCACCGCCATGTACAGGTACACGTTCAGGCCCACGGCCACGGCCAGCGTCAGCATCATCAGGCGCCCATGCGCCAGCGCCCAACGCAGGCTGCGGCGATAGCCGTCCAGCATGGCTTCAAAGCCGCGTTCGGACCAGCGCGCGAGCCGTCCGGGCGGCTTGGCGTCCTTGGGCTCGGGACGCAACAGCCGCGCGCACATCATGGGCGTCAACGTCAACGACACCACCAGCGACACCATGATGGCGGCCGACAGCGTGACGGCGAATTCGCGGAACAGCCGCCCCACCACGCCGCCCATCAGCAGGATGGGGATGAACACCGCCACCAGCGACAGGCTCATGGACAGCACCGTGAAGCCCACTTCGCGCGACCCGCGCAGCGCCGCGCGCATGGGCGACATGCCGTTCTCGACATGCCGCATGATGTTTTCCAGCACCACGATGGCGTCGTCCACCACAAAGCCGGTAGCCACGATCAGCGCCATCAGCGAAATGGTGTTCAGCGTGAAGCCGCACATATACATGATGCAGAACGTGCCGATCAGCGATACCGGCACGGCCACGCTGGGGATGATGGCCGCGCGCCAGCGGCGCAGGAACAGCAGCACCACCAGCACCACCAAGCCCACGGCGATGATCAGCGTGAGTTCGGCTTCGTGCAGCGACGCGCGGATGCTGGGCGTGCGGTCTTGCGCGACCGTCATGTTCACGTCGGCCGGCATCAGCGCCTGCAACACGGGCAGCTGCGCGCGCACGGCGTTCACGGCTTCGATGATGTTGGCGTCGGCCTGCCGACGCACGATCATCAGGATGGCCTTGCGGTCGTTGTAGAAGCCGGTCTGATACAGGTCTTCGACGGAATCCTCGACCTTGGCCACATCCGACACGCGCACCGGCGCGCCGTCTTTCCAGGCCACGATCAGCGGCCGATATTGCTCGGCGCGGCTGAGCTGGTCGCTGACCATGATCTGCCAGTGGTAGCGGTCGTTTTCCAGCACGCCCTTGGGGCGGTTCGAGTTGGCGTTGGCCAGCGTGCTGCGCAGCTGGTCCAGCGACACGCCGCGATTGGCCAGCGCGCCGGGCAGCACCGTGACGCGCACGGCCGGCAGCGAACTGCCCCCCACGGTGACTTCGCCCACGCCGTCCACCTGCGCCAGCTTCTGCGCCACGATGGTGGAGGCGATGTCGTACAGCTGGCCCTGGCCCAGCGTGTCGGACGTCAGCGCCAAGGTCATGATGGGCGCGTCCGACGGGTTGGACTTGTGATACGTGGGATTGCTGCGCAAGCCGGAAGGCAGCAACGAACGCGCCGCGTTGATGGCGGCCTGCACGTCGCGCGCCGCGCCGTTGATATCGCGCGACAAATCAAATTGCAGCGTCACGCGGGTAGACCCCTGCGAGCTGCTCGACGTCATTTCAGTCACGCCCGCGATGCTGCCCAGCGACCGCTCAAGTGGCGTGGCCACGCTGGATGCCATGGTCTCGGGGCTGGCGCCGGGCAGGCTGGCCGACACCGAAATCGTGGGGATATCCACCTGCGGCAAGGGCGCCACCGGCAACAGGAAAAACGCCAGCAGCCCCGCCATCACAACCGCCACGCTAAGCAACGTGGTCGCTACCGGCCGGACGATGAAGGGCGCCGACATGATCATGACGCGTCCCCGGCGGCGGGCGCGCGCACGCCACGCCAGCGGCGCGACAGGCGGTCGAACATCAAATAGATGACGGGCGTGGTGAACAGCGTCAGCACCTGGCTGAGCAGCAGGCCGCCCACCATCACCAGGCCCAGCGGCTGGCGCAATTCCGCGCCGGTGCCCGAAGACAGCATCAGCGGCAAGGCGCCGAACAGGGCGGCAAGCGTGGTCATCAAGATGGGCCGGAAGCGCAGCAGCGCGGCTTCATGGATGGCGGCGCGCGGGCTCAGGCCGCGCTTACGCTCGGCGTCCAGCGCGAAGTCGATCATCATGATGGCGTTCTTTTTCACGATGCCGATGAGCAGGATGATGCCGATGATGCCGATCATGTCCAGCTCGGTGCCGCTGATCAACAGCGCCAGCAAGGCGCCCACGCCGGCGGACGGCAAGGTCGACAGGATGGTGATGGGATGGATGTAGCTTTCGTACAGCACGCCCAGCACGATGTACATGGTGACCACGGCGGCCAGGATCAGCCACAACGTGCTGGTCAGCGAATTCTGGAACGCCAGCGCGGCGCCCTGGAAGCGGGTCTCGACCCCGGCGGGCATGCCGATCTCGGCTTCGGCGGCGGTGATGGCTTCGACCGCGTTGGACAAGGACGCGCCCGGCGCCAGGTTGAACGACACCGTGACCATCGGGAACTGGTCCAGCCGGTTCACGGCAAGCACCGTACGCCCTTCGGTGATGTGCGCCACGGACGACAGCGGCACCTGCGTGCCCGCGGCCGTGGGCACATGGATCTGCCCCAGCGCGGACGGGTTCATCTGGAACTGTGGCTGCACTTCCAGCACCACGCGGTACTGGTTCGATTGCGTGAAGATCGTGGAGATCAGGCGCTGGCCGAAGGCGTCGTACAGCGCTTCGTCGATGACGGCGGCGGTAATGCCCAGGCGCGAGGCCGCATCGCGGTCGATCTCGACCCAGGTCTGCAAGCCGTCGTCCTGCAAGTCATCCGTTACGTCCTTCAGGCCCGGCACCTGGCGCAGCCGATCCACCAGCTTGGGCGTCCATTCGCTCAGCACCTTCAGGTCGGGGTTGGACAGCGTCATCTGATATTGCGTGCGGCTGACGCGGTCTTCGATGGTCAGGTCCTGCACGGGCTGCATGTAGACGGTCAGGCCGTCCTGCTTGCCCAGCGATTCCTGCAAGCGCGCCATCACCGTGCGCAAATCGCCGCTGCGCTCGGCTTGCGGCTTTAGGGAAATCTGCATGCGGCCGGCGCTAAGCGTGGCGTTGCTGCCGTCGACACCGATGAACGAGGACACGGCCTGCACGTCCGGATCTTGCAGCACCAGCCGCGCGGCGGCCTGCTGGCGTTCGGCCATGGCCGGAAACGAAATGGATTGCGGCGCCTGCGTGATGGCCTGGATCAGCCCGGTGTCCTGCTGCGGGAAAAAGCCCTTGGGCACCACCATGTACAGCACCACGGTCAGCGCGAACGTGCCCAGCGCCACCAGCAAGGTCAGCGGCTGATGGCGCAGCACCACTTGCAGCATCCGGTCATAGCCGGCGATGACGCGGTCAATGAAGTTGCCGGTGGCGGTGTGAAAACGCCCGTGCTTCTGTTCCGATTCCGCGCGCAGCAAGCGTGCGCACATCATCGGCGTCAGAGTCAGCGACACCACCAGTGAAATCAGGATGGACACCGCCAGCGTGATGGCGAATTCGCGGAACAGCCGGCCCACGACTTCGGTCATGAACAACAGCGGAATCAGCACGGCGATCAGCGAGAACGTCAGCGAGATCAGCGTGAACCCGATCTGCGAGGCCCCCTTGAGCGCCGCCTGCATCGGCGTTTCGCCTTCTTCGATGTGGCGCGCGATGTTCTCGATCATGACGATGGCGTCGTCCACCACGAAGCCGGTGGCGATCGTCAGCGCCATCAGCGTCAGGTTGTTGATGGAGAACCCGGCCAGGTACATGATGCCGAACGTGCCCACCAGCGACAGCGGCACCACGACGCTGGGGATCAGCGTGGCGGTCAGGCTGCGCAGGAACACGAAGGTCACCATCACCACCAGCCCCACGGCCAGCAGCATTTCAAACTTCACGTCTTCGACGGAATCGCGGATGGTCTGCGTGCGGTCGGACACCACGGTGACATCCAGCGTGGCCGGCAGCGCGGCGCGCAGCTGCGGCAACAGTGTCTGGATGCGGTTGACCACGTCGATCACATTGGCGCCGGGCTGGCGCTGGATGTTCAACAGGATGGCGGGCTTGTCGCCGGCCCATGCGGCCTGGCGCGTGTCTTCGGCGCCTTCGACCGCGCGCGCCACGTCGGACAGGCGCAGCGGCGCGTTGTTCTTGTAGGCGATGATCAGGTCGTTGTAGTCGGTGGGCGACTTCAGCTGGTCATTGGCGTTGATGGTGGTGGAACGCAGCGGGCCGTCCAGGTTGCCCTTGGGCTGATTGACGTTGGCGCCCACGATGGCGGTGCGCAGGTCGGACATGGCCAAGCCGTTGGCGGCCAGCGCCTGCGGGTTGACCTGCACGCGCACGGCCGGGCGCTGCCCGCCCGCCACGCTGACCAGGCCCACGCCGGGAATCTGCGACAGCTTCTGCGCCACCCGCGTGTCGACCAGGTCGCGCACCTGCGGCAAGGGCATGGTGGGCGATGTGATCGCCAGCGTCAGCACGGCGGCATCGGCGGGGTTGACCTTGTTGTACGTGGGTGGCACCGGCAGGTCGCTGGGCAGCAGGTTGGATGCCGCGTTGATGGCGGCCTGCACCTGCTGCTCGGCCACGTCCAGTGGCAAGGTCAGGTTGAACTGCATGGTGATGACCGACGCGCCGCCCGAACTGGTGGACGACATCTGGTTCAAGCCCGGCATCTGCCCAAACTGCCGTTCCAGCGGGGACGTGACCAGCGAGGTCATCACGTCGGGGCTGGCCCCGGGGTACAGCGTCACCACCTGGATCGTCGGGTAGTCCACCTCGGGCAGCGCCGACACGGGCAACATGCGGTAGGCGATGAAGCCGGCAATCAGGATGGCCACCATCGCCAGCGTGGTGGCGACGGGGCGCAGGATGAACAGACGCGACGGACTCACGATGCGCTCGGCTTATTTGGACGGCGGCGTGGTGCCGGCAGGGGCGCCCGCGCCCAGCGTCTTGTCGCGGGTGGCGGGAATGACTTCGGCGCCGCCCACGATTTCAACCTTGGCCCCGGCGCGCAGGCGGTCGGTGCCTTCGGTGACGACGCGGTCGCCCGGTTGCAGCCCTTCGTTCACGGCGACCATGCCGTTGTTGATGGCGCCCAGCTTGACCTGGCGCACGGCGATGGTGTTGTCCGGCTGCACCAGGAACACAAAGGCGCCGGCCGAGCCTTGCTGGATGGCGGCCGTGGGGACGGCGGTGACGTCCTTGCGCGTCAGCACGTGCAGGCGCACGTTGACGAACTGGTTCGGGAACAGCGCGTCGTCCGCGTTTTCAAACTTGGCCTTCAGTTTCAAGGTGCCGGTGGTGACGTCGATCTGGTTGTCCAGCGTTTCCAGCACGCCGGTGGCGATACGGCGCGTGTCGGCGCGGTCGTACGCGTCAACGGCCAAGGTTCGGCCGGCCGCGATTTCGCCACGCACTTCGGGCAGCTGGGTTTCCGGCAGCGTGAAGACGACGGAGATGGGCTGGGTCTGGGTAATGACAACCAGCCCATTGGTATCGGAGCTGGACACCAGATTGCCCCGGTCCACCTGGCGCAGGCCCAGCCGGCCGCTGATGGGCGCGGTGATGCGGGCGTAATCCAGCTGCAACTTGGCGTTGTCCACGTTGGCCTGGTCGCTTTTGACGGTGCCTTCGTATTGGCGCACCAGCGCGGCCTGGGTGTCGACCTGCTGCTTGGCGATGGAGTCCTGCTTGAACAGGGCTTGATAGCGTTGCAGGTCGCGCCGCGCGTTTTCAAGCTGGGCCAGATTCTGCATCTGCGTGCCGCGCGCCTGGTCCAGCGCCACCTGGAAGGCGCGCGGGTCGACTTGCGCCAGCACATCGCCGGCCTTCACTTGCTGGCCTTCCTGGAATTTCACGTCGACCAGTTCGCCGCTGACGCGGCTGCGCACCGTGACCGTGTTGTACGCGGTGACGGTGCCCAGGGACTTCAGATAGATGTCGATGTCCTGCTTGGTGGCGGTGGCGATGCGCACCGGGACGGGCAGATTGGCCATCGCGGCCGCGGGGGGCCGGCCGCCGCCCGGGCCTCGCGCGCCGGCCGGACCGCCCTGCTTGGCAGAGGGCCGCAGCACCAGCCAGGCAATACCGGCAACCACCAGCAGCAACACGACCAAGCCGCCAATGCGGCGGCGGGTCCAGCGGGACGGTGGGGAAACAGGACGACTTTCGGACATGGAAACGGTTCCGGCACTAATGCAGAAAGCCGTATTGTCTACTAGTCGGGTTCCGTTTCGCGCATCGCGGGCGCCAGTTGAAACTGGCCGCAACAAGAATCAGCCTTGCGGCGGCCGTGGGCGGGCAAGGCAGCAGCCTACGAGCTGCACAACGTCATCTGGAAGGCGACGTCGCGGGCCACCTGCTGGGGCTTGAATTCGCCGTCTTGCGTGGAAAAACGTATCCAGATCATGTACTTATTGGCGCTGATCTCGGGGAATACGCCTTGCTCGGGGTCGACCCACACGCGCAGCAGATGAAACTGCTTGCCGCCCAGCATCTGCTGGTAGGCGCCCTGCTCGGCCACGATGTCGGTCTTGCGGCCGGACTCGCGCAGCAGCCGCAACGCCATCGTCAGCCCGTCGTACAGGGCAAGAAACGGTGAGATCCAGGCCTGAAGGTCCGCAAGGCGGGCGGCTTCGGATTTGTTCTGCCAGGCAAAGTACGACGGCATGTCGACCTGCGTGGCGCTGCCCGGCACGGACAAGCGACCGCGCAGGCTGGTCAACCATTCGTTTTCGCGCAGCGACTGGCCGGTCTTGCCGGGCGCGGCCAATGCCGTGGCCACTTTTTCCAGTTCGCGCAACATGGCTTCCAGCGCATCCTGCGCCACGCCGGGGTGATCGCGCAGACCCACCAGCGCCATGCGCTGGCGTTCAAGGTCTTGCAGCACGGCGCCTTTCACGTCCGTGCGTTCGCAGGCGTCAAGCAAATCGAAAAGAGAAGTAACGGCAACCTGATGTTGGCGTGAATCCCCTGCCTGAGCAAAGAAGAACAACCTGTCGAACAGGTATTCCAATCGCAGGTAGGCGCGGATGCGCTCATTGAAGGGGTATTCGTAAACAATCACGCTTTTTTACAGGCCCATCAGTGGTCAGCCAGCCGGCCGGGATGTGGAAGGGTGCCGGCCCGCTTGCGCTTACCGGCCCTGGGTGGTCGCCAGCGCAAGCCAGCGGTCATGCAAGGTCTTTGCCTGCGCGCGCAATTGCTCGGGTGTTGTGGCGCCGTCGTTGATGATGACGTCGTCAGCGGACTCCAGGCGGACTTGCCGCGCAGCCTGTGCCGCCATAATACGCCTGATGGCGGGCTCCGTCAGCCCGCTGCGAGCCTGCACGCGAGCCACCTGTGTGTCGGGGTCGCAGTCCACCACGCAGATGCGGTCAACGCGCCCGCGCCACCGCTGTAAGGACTCCACCAAAAGCGGCACCACAAAGACCAGATACGATCCGGTCGCGGCCGCCGCCTGGCGCCGTGTTTCTTCGGAGATGATGGGATGCAGCACGGCTTCAAGCCGCTGCCGCACGGCGGGGTCGGCGAAGGCGCGCTCGCGCATCCAGTCGCGGTTCAGCGCACCGTCCGGGGTCAACGCATCGGCGCCGAACTCGGTCGCGATGGCGGGCATGGCCGCGCCATTCGCGGCGGTCAGCGCGCGCGCGATTTCATCGGTGTCGACCAGCGTTGCGCCCCAGTCCGCCAGCATGTCGGCCACGCGGGACTTGCCCGACCCGATGCCGCCCGTCAGCCCAATCTTGAACATGATGCCTATCCTTTCCCGCCGGCTCACGCCTGGCGCATCAACAACCACAAGCCCTCGTCGCCACCCAACAGCAACATCACGATACCGGCCAATGCCAGGTAGGGTCCGAAAGGCAGCGGCTGCCCCCGGCCCGCGCGACCGCTGAGCGTGAGCGCGCCGCCGATCAACACGCCCACCAACGAGGCCGCCAGCAACAGCATCGGCAGCGACTCGGCGCCAAACCAGGCGCCCAGCGCGGCCAGCAATTTGAAGTCGCCATAGCCCATGCCTTCGCGCCCGGTCAGCAGCCGGAACAGATGGAAGATAACCCACAGGAACACATAGCCGGCCACCGCGCCGATCACCGCCAGCGGCAAGGTGGTGAAGGTGCCGAACAGGTTGACGAGCAGGCCGGCCCAGACCAGCGGCTGCGTCAGCACATCAGGCAGCAGCGTGGTTTCAAAATCGATCCAGCCCAAGGCGATCAGCATGGCCGACAAGCCCATGGCGCACAAGGCGACGGGCGTGGCGCCGTAGCGCCAGGCGCAGGCGGCGAACACCAGGCAGGTCAGCAATTCAATGGCGGGGTAGCGCCACGCAATCACGGCATCGCACGCGGCGCAGCGGCCCCGCAGCAAGAGCCAGCCCAACACCGGCAGCCGCCGCCAGCCACGCACCGGCGCGTTGCAGGCAGGGCAATGCGATGCCGGATGGAACAGACCGTCGGGGCTGTCGGGTCGCGCCCGGCCCACCGCGTCCAGGCATTGCGCCTGCCATTCGCGTTCCATCATGCGAGGCAGCCGATAGGTCAGCACGGTCAGCCAATTGCCGACGAACAAGCCCGCCAACGCGGCCAGCGCAATGAAGGCGCCCAAGGGAATATCGAAAGCGTGTCGCAGCACGTTCATGCCCGCCCGCGACGAAGGCGCGCGCCAGACCCAGCGCCAGATCCCGCGACCCGTCCGTCGGCCAAAAGGCCGACAGCAAAACGGCGGCCGTGTCGTTTATTGTGCATAAAGTGCTGACTACACCCAAGAGTGGCTAAGGGAACGTATCGAATCTTCGCATAAGTGCGTAAAATCGGAGACAGACTCAATTCACGGATAAGCTGCCATGACCGCCCGCGTCGACATCGTTACCCGATCCCGCAAACTCAGCGTCATGGGGCTGCTGCTGGCCGGTACCGCACTAGGTGCGGCAGGCTGCGCCCAGCAAAAAACCGAAGGCTATTACGACCCCCCGGCTGAAAGCACGGTGACCGATGCCCAGTACCAGGGTTCGGGCGCCGGCTACCGCAGCGTCATCCGCGCGCCGTCGCAAGTGCAAATCGCCCTGAAGCCCGACGCTCGCAAACCCCAGAACCAAGCCGCGCAAGCCGCTGCCGGTGGCCAGACCACGGAAGACGGCCAGCCCGTTCCGGAAGGCGCCGACAACAGCGCCGCCGTTGCCGCTTCCACGCCCGCCCCGGCTGCCCCGCCCAATGCCGCGGCCCACAGCCTGGTGCCACAGCCGCAGACCTACATGGGCACGTTGCCGTGTTTCTCGCCCGCCATGCAATGCACGGCGCAGCGCGTGACGTTGACCCTGGCGCCCAACGGCCGTTGGCGTGGCCGCACGGCCTACCTGGAAAACGACCCGAACAAGGGCCCCGCCGTAACCGAACAGGGTTGCTGGGACGCCACCGACGAACGCCCGCCGCGCGTCATCATGATGGACGGCAACGGTAACGTCCGCGCCGAGTTCGTGGTGGCCGCCAACAACGTGCTGCGCGTGCGTTCGATCGCCGGCCAAACGCCCAACTTGAACTACAACCTGACCCGCCAGCCGGATCTGGACCCGATCGACGAGTTGGCCAAGGCCGCGGCGCCCAAGTGCCCGTAACGCCGGCATAACGCAACAACCCGATCCCGCCGGGCCCGCCGAACACCTTGTTCGCGGGCCCGGCGTTTTTTTGGGCCCCGCGCCGGCTAATCATGAGTGTCCGCAGGGTCGTCCGTGGGGTCATCCGTGGGGTCATCCGTCGGGTCGTCCGTCGGGTCATCCGCTGCTGCGGGATCGACTCCATATCCCAGCGGCGGTTCGTGCAGCGTCGTGCTGGACGCCATAGGGGGGAACATGGCGGCGGAATAAATCCCGGGGATGATCGGCTGCGAGACGATGGGCAAATTTGCGTCGGCGGGCAGCGTGGGAGAGCCAGTCATCGGCCTGCCTCCAGCCATACCCAGCGCGGGCCGTGAACCCGTGGCCGCGCCCCGCTCAGCACCCCGCTCAGCACCCACCCCGGCACCCCGCTCAGCAGCCACCGCCGCATCCACTGCCGCGGCTTCGAGAATGGGCGACGCCCCGGAACGGCCGTGCGCGCACAGGCGGCAGGCCAGCTCCATGGCGTTGCGGGTATGTAGTTTGGCGAAGATGCGGGCGCGATGGGCTTCCGCCGTGCGCAGCGAAATACCCAGGTCGATGGCGATCACTTTGTTCGGCCTGCCGGCCGCCACATAGTCGACGATCTGCCTTTCGCGGGGCGTCAAGGCGACAAGCGCTGCATCAAGGTCGGGACGGGGAACACGCATGGGGCGACTCGTTTTTGCAATGTAGGATTACAAGAAGTCTGCCCTCCCCCTAATAACGGCGAAAGCTAGCAATTCTGTCAGGGGTCGGGATGCCGCAATCTGCGGCCCCTACCCTGTTCATGCGGGATCAGGCCGTGTAGGCCAATTCCAGGTTGTCGATCAGACGCGTCGCGCCCAGCTTCGCGGCGGCCAGCACCACGACCGGCTCGCCGGCCTGCAAGTCGGCAGCCTCGGGGCGCTTCAGATCGCGCTGGCGGCGCAGGGCCACGTAATCGACCTTCCAGCCGCGCCGGGTCAGCTCGTCAATGGCGTCGCGCTCCAGGGCTTCGGCATTGCGCTCGCCCTGCGTCAGACGCTGGCCGATCTTCTGCAAGCCCGCATACAGCGCGGGCGCTTCGGCGCGTTCTTCCGGAGTCAGGTAGCGGTTGCGCGAGGACAGCGCCAGGCCGTCATCCGCGCGCACCGTTTCATGGGCAAGCACCTCGACCGGCAGCTGAAACTGGCGGCACATATTGCGCACGACCATCAGCTGTTGGTAGTCCTTCTTGCCGAAGACGGCCACGCGCGGCTGCACGCACGAGAACAGCTTGAGCACCACCGTGCTGACGCCCTCGAAGAAGCCCGGACGGAACTCGCCTTCCAGGATGTCGCCCAGATCGTCCGGCGGCTGCACACGGTAGTTCTGCGGCTCGGGATACATCTCGCGCTCATTCGGCGCGAACAGCACGTAGACGTCGCGCGCCTGCTCCAGCTTTTCAATATCAGCCGCCAGCGTGCGCGGGTATTGGTCGAAGTCCTCGTTCGGACCGAATTGCAGCCGGTTCACGAAGATGCTGGCGACGACGGGGTCGCCATGCTGGCGCGCCAGCTTCATCAGCGACAGGTGGCCTTCGTGCAGATTGCCCATCGTGGGCACGAACGACACGCGGTTCTGGCCGCGCAGGTGATCGCGCAATTCCTGGATGGTGTGTACGACTTTCAAGGGAACTCTCCGGGGTTGGGGGCAGCCCGGTCAGGATCAGGCCGCGACCGCCGCCACGCTGGTGTAAGCCAGGCGGACATAGATGGGCGCATAAGGCTCGGCCTGCGTGATTTCCAGCAGGGATTCGCGAGCCAGTTCCAGCATGGCGATGAAATGCACGACGACGACAGCCGCCGGCGCGCCTTCGCGGACGCGCTCCATGAACAGGTCGCCAAATTCCATGAAGCGCACATCGTTCAGGCGCCGCAGGATATGCGTCATGTGGTCGCGCACCGACAGCTGTTCACGCGTGATGTGGTGGTGCTGGTTCAGCTTGGCCCGCTTCATGATGTCGGCCCAGGCCAGGCGCAGATCGTCCACGCTGACCTCGGGCATCATGCGTTCAACGCTAAGGTCGGCCACGGCCTGGCTGCTGACAAAATCGCGGCCCAGTTGCGGCAGCTTGTCCAGCTTTTGCGCGGCCAGCTTCATCTGCTCGTATTCAAGCAGGCGACGCACGAGTTCGGCGCGCGGGTCTTCGGGCTCTTCGCCGGTGTCGGTCTTCTTGACCGGCAGCAGCATGCGCGACTTGATCTCGATCAGCATGGCCGCCATCAGCAGATATTCGGCGGCCAGCTCTAGATTGGTGATGCGGATCTGGTCCACATAAGACAGGTACTGCCGCGTGACATCCGCCATCGGGATGTCCAGAACGTTGAAGTTCTGCTTGCGGATCAGGTACAGCAACAGGTCCAGCGGCCCTTCGAACGCCTCAAGAAACACCTCCAGCGCGTCCGGCGGAATGTACAGATCCGTCGGCATCTGGAACAGCGGCTCGCCGTACAGGCGCGCGAACGCCACGCTGTCGACGGTGTCTGGCGTGCTGTCCACAGGCGGTTCCACTAGCTTGGCCAGTGCCTCGCCAGGGACTGAAGGGTTACGGGACATGTCTGCCGCAACGGGAATCAGTCTGCCGAATACACGTACGGTTTTTGCGGCACGCGGGCCGCGCGGAAGCCTTCGAGCAGTTCCGGATCTTGCGGTTTGTCCCAAAGACGGGCGCGGCCTTCACGCTGGCGTTCTTCCGTGCCAGGGTGCGACTGCTTGAAGTCTTTCAGGAAAAGGGTGATCTCGGATTCGTAGTTGGTCGCCATGACGCCAATTTCAGTAGGTTGCAGATCCGACGAGTTTACTTCACGCGGGGCCAATTCCCCGGCGTTACAATCGTCAGGCACCCAACGCCCCCCTCCGCCATGTCAGCCGAATCCGTCGCCGCAGCCAATCCCGCACCCCCTTCAACCCCGGATGCGGTGCGCGCAGCGCGCATGATTCCCTTCATTGTCGGCTGCGCGCTGTTCATGCAGATGCTGGACGCCACCGTGGTGGCTACCGCCCTGCCCGCCATGGCCCGCGCCTTGGGCTCCACCCCCGTGCGGCTGAACGTGGCCATTACGTCCTACCTGCTCTCGGTGGCCGTGTTCGTGCCCGTCAGCGGCTGGGCGGCCGACCGCTACGGCGCGCGCCGCGTATTTGTGGCCGCCATCGGGCTGTTCACGCTGAGTTCCGTTGCCTGCGCCCTGTCGCAGGACCTGCCCCAGCTGGTCGTGGCCCGCATCGTCCAGGGGATGGCCGGCGCCATGATGGTGCCCGTGGGTCGCATCATCCTGCTGCGTACCGTGCCCAAGCAAGACCTGCTCAAGGCCATGTCATTCCTGTCCATCCCGGCCCTGCTGGGTCCGGTGATCGGCCCGCCGCTGGGCGGCTTCATGGTCACCTATATGTCGTGGCACTGGATTTTCCTGATCAACATCCCCATCGGCGTGCTGGGTATTGCGCTGGTGCTGCGCTATGTATCTGAAATCAAGGAAGCATCCGCCCCGCGGCTGGACTGGCTGGGCTTTCTGCTCAGCGCGGTGTGCCTGGCCGCGCTGGTCAGCGGCTTTGAAGCCATCGGCCGCGACATCATGCCGCTGCCCATGCTGCTGGGCCTGATCGCCGTGGGCGCGGCGTGCGGTTTTCTGTACGCCTGGCACGCCCGGCGCATCGACCACCCCATCATCGACCTGTCCTTGATGCGGATTCCCACCTTTGCCATCTCGACGCTGGGCGGCAACCTGTGCCGCTTTGCGGTGGGCGCCACCCCCTTCCTGCTGGCCATGCTGCTGCAAGTGGGCTTTGGCCTGACCCCGTTTTCTGCCGGCCTCATCACCTTTGCCAGCGCCGCCGGCGCCCTGCTGATGAAATTCGTGGCCACGCCCATCGTCCGCCACTTCGGTTTCCGGCGCGTGCTGACCGTGAACGCCCTGTTGACCGGCGTGTTCATCATGGTCTGCGCCACCTTCACGCCCACCACGCCGGTGTGGCTGATGATCGCCATCTTGCTTGTCGGCGGCTTCTTCCGATCGCTGCAATTTACCGGGGTAAATACGCTAACCTATGCCGACATCCCGCCGTCCCAGATGAGCCGCGCCAGCAGCTTTGCCGCCATGGCGCAGCAACTGGGCATCAGCCTGGGCGTGGGCGTGGCCGCGGTGACGCTGAACGTCAGCATGACGTTGCGCGGCGCCGAAACGCTGGCGATCAGCGACGTCGTCGCCGGCTTTATCGTCATCGGGCTGATGTGCATGGTCTCGACCCTTTCCTTTAGACGCCTCGATCCGCAAGCCGGGGCACACCTGAACGGCGCCAAAAAAAGTGACGACGAATGAATTTGTCCTAGCCCTGGACCAGGGCACGACCAGCTCCCGAGCCATCGTGTTCGACCGCGAATGCGTGGTCCGCGGCGTCGGCCAGCGTGAATTCCGCCAGCACTACCCCCGGCCCGGCTGGGTTGAACACGACGCCAACGAAATCTGGCACAGCCAACTGGACGTGGCCCGCGAAGCCCTGCGCAACGCTGGCGCCACCGCCGCCGACGTGGCCGCCATCGGCATCACCAACCAGCGCGAAACCACGCTGATCTGGGAACGCGCCACCGGCCGCCCGCTGGCCCGCGCCATCGTCTGGCAAGACCGCCGCACTGCCCCGCTGTGCGACCAGTTGCGCCGCGACGGCCACGCCGACTTCCTGCAATCGCGCACCGGCCTCGTCGTGGACGCCTACTTCTCCGGCACCAAGCTTGCCTGGCTGCTGGACCACGTGCCCGGCGCCCGCAAGATGGCCGAACGCGGCGAACTGGCATTCGGCACCGTCGACACCTGGCTGATCTGGCAACTGACGGGCGGCGCCGTCCACAGCACCGATTGCAGCAACGCGTCGCGCACCATGCTGTTCGACCTGCACACGCAAGACTGGAACGACGACATCCTGGCCTTGCTGAACATCCCGCGCAGCGTGCTGCCCAAGATCGCGCCCAGCAGTGCCGTCGTGGGCGACGCCCTGCCCGAATGGCTGGGCGGTTCGATCCCCATTGCGGGCGTGGCCGGCGACCAGCAGGCCGCCACCTTCGGCCAGGCCTGCTTCACGCCCGGCATGGCAAAGAACACCTACGGCACCGGCTGCTTCATGCTGATGAACGTCGGCGACCAACCGGTGCAATCCAAGAACCACCTGCTGTCCACCGTGGGCTGGGGCCTGCCCCAAGCCGACGCGGGCAAGTGGAAGCCCACCTACATGCTGGAAGGCGGCGTGTTCGTCGCCGGCGCCGCCGTCCAATGGCTGCGCGACGGCCTGGGCATCATCCAGCGTTCCGAAGAAATCGAATCCCTGGCCGCCAGCGTCTCCGACACCGACGACGTCTTCATGGTGCCCGCCTTCGCCGGCTTGGGCGCCCCCCACTGGGACCCTTACGCCCGTGGCACCCTGGTGGGCCTGACCCGCGGCACCACCCGCGCCCACATCGCCCGCGCCACACTGGAATCCATCGCCCTGCAAAGCGCTGAATTGCTGACCTGCATGAACGGCGACAGCGGCATCGCGCTGACCGAACTGCGCGTAGACGGCGGCGCCGCCCGCAACGACCTGCTGATGCAAATGCAAGCCGACCTGCTAGGCGTCCCCGTCGTCCGCCCCCGCGTGCCCGAATCCACCGCCCTGGGCGCCGCCGGCCTGGCGGGCCTGGCGGTAGGCTTCTGGAGCCACCTGGAAGAGTTCGCCTCCAAATGGCAGGCCGAACGCACCTTCACCCCCACCTGGCCCCAAGCCGTACGCGACGCCAGAATGAAACGCTGGCGCCAAGCCGTAGACCTCTCCAAAGGTTGGAGCGCGCCCGCCTGAAGGCGGACCGGGGCGCAAAACCAGCGCCCGCCCCCCCGAAGCACCACAATCCCCGCATTCGCGCAGCGCCCCCGCCCCGACGCACCACAACCCCCGCATTCGCGCAGCGCCCCCGCCCCGACGCACCACAACCGCGTAAGCCCCAAAAGGCCGCCCGCGCGGCCGGCCTGGGGCGGGCCCCGCAAGCCCTTCCGCCCCACCCCTCCAGTAGGCAAGAACCAAAAGAACGCCCCCCCTCCCCAGCCCCCCTCAGCGCCAACTGACGCAGCCTGGCGTGGTGGTGGCGCGGGGTGGCGGGGAGTCGATAAGCCCGAGGGAATCTGAAGGGAGCCGAAGGCGGACGAAGATGACGACGGGGCAGTCCGGAGCGAAGGCTCCGGACCGCAATCGTTGACCCGCCGCCCCGCGCCGCCGCCGCGCCAGGCGTCAAAAGAACCTGCTCCGCTCCAAAAGACCCAAACCGCCCCTGACCCTAAATCCCAGCTTCAAATCCCAGCATCAAATCCCAGCATCCCCCCCAACCTCAACTCCCACCCCAGCCCCCCTCAAGCCGCCCGAACCCCAATCGCCACCACCCTCGCACTAAATTCCTTCAACAACTCCTCCCGCACCAAAGCCGCCCGCGCCACCGCCTCCTCCTTCACATGTCCATACCCCCGAATCTCCTCCGGCACCCGCGCTAACGCCACCGCCCTTTCCAGATTCCCCCGATTCAACTTCACCAAAATCGCCGACAACGTCTCCCGATACTCCCGTATCAGCTCGCGCTCTGCCCGCCTCTCCGCCGTATACCCGAACACATCCAACCGCGTCCCCCGCAACCGTCGCATCTTCGCCAGCACCCCGAACACCTTCAACATCCCCGGCCCATAAGCACGCTTGACCAAATGCCCCGCCTTGTCGCGCCGCGAGAACAGCGGCGGCGCCAGATGGAAGTGCAGCTTCCAGTCCCCTTCGAACTGTTCCCCGATCTTCTTCACGAACTCCCCATCCGAATACAGCCGCGCCACCTCGTATTCGTCCTTGTAGGCCATCAGCTTGAAATAGTTGCGCGCCACGGCAACCGCCAACCGATGCGTGCCCGTCGCTTCCTGTTCCGCACGCGCCACCTTGTCGACAAGGTCCGTGTACTGCTTGGCATACGCCGCGTCCTGGTATTGCGTCAGAAACGCCTTGCGCACCGCCACCACCTGCGCCAATTCTCCGGTTGGCTTTTTCAAGTCCGTCACCGGCGCCGCGCTGCGCGGCCGCTTGAGCTCGATGATGTCTTGCGGCCCCGCCAACGGCACCCCGCCGTTCGCCATCAACCGCATCACGTCCGCCGGGTCGTGCGCCGCGCGGCGCCCCCACGCAAACGCCGCCTGATTGTTCGCCACCTGCTGACCGTTCAATTCAATTGCCCGCAGCAACGCCTCGCGTGACAACGGCAGCCAGCCCTTTTGATACGCATATCCCATCATCAACGGGTTGGAGTAGATCGCGTCGCCCAACAACACCACCGCCATCGCCGCCGCATCCACCGCGTACAAATTGTCCTTGCCGCACGCGGCTTGCAGATCCGCCGTCAGGTCCGCGCCCGGCAGCGTCCAGTCCGGGTTCGACACAAACGCCGCCGTGGGCGCGGTGTCGCTGTTCAACAGCACCTTCGTGCGGCCCGGGCACACCCGCGCCATGCTGTCCGCGCTGGTTGCCACGACCAAGTCGCCCGCCAGCACCAGATCGGCCTCGCCCATCGCCACGCGCGTATTCAACAGATGTTCCGGCGATTGCCCCAGCACCACATGCGAATACACCGCGCCGCCCTTCTGCGCCAGGCCCGCCATGTCCAGCACCGAACAGCCCTTGCCCTCAAGATGCGCCGCCATGCCCAACAACTGCCCGATCGTCACCACGCCCGTGCCGCCCACCCCCGCGATAAACACGCCATAAGCGTGATCCGGCACCGGCACGCGCGGCTCCGGCACGCCCTCGTCGACGACGCCTTCCTGCGACAACGCCTGCGGCTTCTTCAGCTTGCCGCCTTCCACCGTCACGAAGCTGGGGCAAAAGCCCTTCAAACAGGAAAAGTCCTTATTGCAGCTGGATTGATTGATCTTGCGCTTGCGCCCAAACTCCGTTTCCAGCGGCTCCACCGACAGGCAATGCGACGCCGTTGAACAGTCTCCGCAGCCTTCGCACACGCGCTCGTTGATGACCACGCGCCGCGCCGGGTCCGCATACGCCCCGCGCTTGCGGCGACGCCGCTTTTCCGTTGCACAGGTCTGGTCGTAGATCAGCACGGATACGCCCGGATGCTCGCGCAAATCGCGCATCACCGCGTCCAGCTCATCACGATGCAGCACCGGAACATCCGGCGCCAAACCCGGCGCGTCCTTGTACTTGTCCGGCTCGTCCGTCACCACCACGATTTTCTCGATTCCCTCGGCCGCCATCTGCCGCGAAATCATCGGCACGCTGATGGGTCCGTCCACCGGCTGCCCGCCCGTCATCGCCACCGCGTCGTTGAACAGAATCTTGTAGGTGATGGGCACCTTCGCCGCCACCGCCGCGCGGATCGCCAACAGCCCCGAATGGAAATACGTGCCGTCGCCCAGGTTCGCGAACACGTGTTTTTCTTCCGTGAACGGCGCCTGCCCTATCCACGGCACCCCCTCGCCGCCCATCTGCGTGTACACCTCGGTATTGCGGTCCATCCACCGCACCATGTAGTGGCAGCCAATGCCCGCCATCCCGCGCGAACCTTCCGGCAAACGCGTCGACGTATTGTGCGGACAGCCCGAACAGAACCATGGTTTGCGCTCCTGCACCACGCGCGGCCGTGCCAGCGCCTGTTCGCGATCCTGGATGAATTGCAGCCGCGCCTCGATACCCGCGCGCACATCGTCCGGCAACGCAAAGCGCAGCAGCCGCGCCGCAATCGCGCGCGCCACCATCGCGGGCGAAAACTCGTAATGCGCCGGCAGCAGCCAGTTGCCCTGCGGCACCGACCATTCACCGCCATCCTTGTCGTCGAATTTACCCACCACCCGGGGAATCTTCTTGCCGCTGCCGATCCAGCTGAACAACTCTTCCTTCAGCTGGTATTCCAGCACCTGGCGCTTTTCCTCGACCACCAGAATCTCGTCCAGCCCGTCGGCAAACTGCTGCATGCCGGCTGACTCCAGCGGCCACACCATACCCACCTTGTACAAGCGCAGGCCAATGCGTTGGCACACGGCCTCGGTCAAGCCCAAGTCCGACAGCGCCTGACGCGTGTCCAGATACGCCTTGCCCGACGTCATGATGCCAAAGCGCGCATCGCGTTGCGGCACCTGCCACAGCTCGCGATTCAGCTTGTTGGCGCGCGCGTACGCCAGCGCCGCGTACAGCTTGTAGTCCAACAGCCGCGCCTCTTGTTGCAGCGGCGTGTCGGGCACCCGGATGTTCAAGCCGTCAGGCGGCAGGATGAAATCTTCCGGCAACTGGATTTGTACGCGATGCGGGTCCACGTCCACCGACGCCGACACTTCGACGATGTCGGTAATGCACTTCATGCCCACCCACACACCCGCATAGCGGCTCATCGCCCACCCGTGCAGCCCGTAATCCAGCACCTCTTGAACGCTGGACGGAAACAGCGCCGGAATCATGCAGGCCTTCAGGATGTGATCGCTTTGGTGCGGCAAGGTCGAGGACTTGGCCGGATGGTCGTCGCCCGCCACCACCAGCACGCCACCGTGGCGCGACGTGCCCGCGGCGTTGGCATGCTTGAAGACGTCGCCGCAGCGGTCCACGCCCGGCCCCTTGCCGTACCACATGCCGAAGACGCCGTCGTACTTGGCGCCCGGAAACAGGTTCACCTGTTGCGAGCCCCAGACCGCCGTGGCGGCCAGGTCTTCATTGACGCCCGGCTGAAATTCAATGTGGTGCGCCTTCAAGTGCCTGGCCGCCTTCCACATGTTCTGGTCCACCCCACCCAGCGGAGAACCCCGGTAGCCGGACACGAAGCCCGCGGTGTTCAACCCCGCCCGCGCATCGCGCACGCGCTGCATCATGGGCAGGCGCACCAGGGCGTGGATGCCGCTCATCCAGGCGCGGCCGGATTCCAGGGTGTACTTGTCGTCAAGTTGGACGGATTCAAGCGCCGTGCGTACGGCGGCTGGCAGGGGGGCATTCATGTGTACTCCAAAATCCTGGAGGCCCCCTCCAGCTTCGCGAGCCGCCTCGCTTGACGGTCACGCGGGCCAACAAGGGCCGTGAAAGTGAAGTCGTGGCGCGTTAGCGCTGTAGTGCCGATAGTTGTAACCGGTCGCCCCCACCCCGGCAATAGGGCGATGCGATAATTGCCGCCATGGACTTCGCCCCGAGAATCGTCGCCTGGCAACGCCAGCACGGCCGCCACGATCTGCCCTGGCAAAACACGCGTGACCCCTATCGGATCTGGCTATCCGAGATCATGTTGCAGCAGACGCAAGTGGCCACCGTCATCCCGTACTACGAACGTTTCCTTCAGCGTTTTCCGGACGTGGCCGCGCTGGCCGCCGCCAGCCAGGAAGACGTGATGCCGTATTGGGCCGGGCTGGGCTACTACGCCCGCGCGCGCAACCTGCATCGCTGCGCGGTGCAGATCGCTGAACTGTGGAACGGACGCTTTCCGCCTTCGGCCGAAGCCATCGCCACGCTGCCCGGTATCGGCCGGTCCACCGCCGCCGCCATCGCCGCGTTCGCCTACGGCGAGCGCTCGCCCATCCTGGACGGCAACGTCAAGCGCGTCTTCACGCGCCACTTCGGCATTGCCGGCGACCCCGCCAAGCGCGAGGTCGAAACCCGCTTGTGGGCATTGGCCGACGCGCAGGTCGAAGCGGCCCCCGGGCTGGACATGGCCGCCTACACGCAAGGCTTGATGGACCTGGGCGCCACGCTGTGCACGCGCGGCAAGCCCGCCTGTGAACGCTGCCCCATGGCGGACACCTGCGTCGCCCGCCGCGAAGGCCGCCAGGCCGAACTGCCCACACCCAAGGTCCGCAAGGCGATTCCTGAACGCGAGACCGGCATGTTGGTGTTGCAGCACCAGGGCGCTTTCCTGTTGCAGCAGCGGCCTGAACCGGGCATCTGGGGCGGCCTGTGGAGCCTGCCTGAATTCGACGTGGCGGGCGACCCCGACGCCGCCTCGCGCGCGCTGGGACTGGAACCGGAACAGCGCTTCGAACTGGCCGCTTTCGCCCACACGTTCACGCACTATCGCCTGCACATCCGTCCGTGGCTGGTGCCCGTGCGCGCCGCCCGCTTGCGCGAATCGCCCGTGCCGGAACGCTGGGTGCCCGCCGACAAGCTGGCATCCATGGCGCTGCCCGCGCCGGTCAAGAAACTATTGCAGGGGCTGGTCGACGCGGGCATGCAGGACAGCCTGTTCTGCACGGCCAAGCGCTGAAAAAATGGCAACTCGCCGCCGCCCCGCGAACTACCTGTCTTCAGGCGCCGAGCCGCTCAACAGCATCACCAGTTTCAGGTCGGGGTGCGTGGCCAGTCGGAACGTGATCTGCTGAAACGCCAGCTTGCCGTCGCGGGGATGCTGGAATTCACGCAGGCCGCCTTCGCGTTCCACCACCGCATGGCGCGTCCACCAATGGGCGAACACCGGGCTTTGGCGATTCAGCGTGTCCAGCAGGCCAAGCACGGCTGGCTCATCCAGATGCGCGCCCGCGTCGGCGCGAAATTCCGCCACCACGCGGCGCGCGCGCTGATCCCAATCCACCACCAGCTCACGCGCGGCCGGGTCCAGGAAGATGTAGCGCAATAGATTCGGTTCGGCATCGCGCTTGGGCCAGTTGTCGAACAGGTCGCGCAGCGGCTCGTTCCACGCCAGCACATTCCACGCGCGGTCCAGCACATAGGCCGGCGCGTTGATGGCGTCCACGCATTCCTGCAAAGGGCCGGGCGCCGCGCCTGCGTCATCGCGCGCGTGCTGGGGGTCGGCGCAGTCGGCAAGGTCGAACAGGTAGGCGCGTTCGGCGCGCGCCAGTTGCAGCACGCCCGCGATGCGCGACCACACGGACGGCGACACCGAGACTTCCCGGCCTTGCTCGATCCACGTGTACCAGGTGACGCTGATCCCGCACAGTTGCGCCACTTCTTCGCGTCGCAGGCCCGGCGTGCGGCGCCGCATGCCTTCGGGTAGACCCGCCATCTGAGGCGTAATGCGCGACCGCGCGCTGCGCACGAATTCGCCTAGCGCCTGGCGGCGCAGGGGCGATCCATCTTGGTTGGCCGCGCTTTGGGGGGAAGTAGTCATACCAGGATAAGCAATGGACTTGTACGTGTATAAAGGCCGGCCTATCTTAGCGCCTGCACCTTACACCCCGCACAACGCTAACCAAGGAATTTCATGACCGCCAGCACCCACGACGCCGCCGTCGACCGCCAGTTCAGCCCCCGCGCCACGGCGTACCTGACTAGCGCAGTCCACGCCCAGGGCGAAGACCTGCTGCAAATGGCCGGCATCGCGCGCGAACACCCGCAGGCACGCGTGCTGGACCTGGGCTGTGGCGGCGGCCACGTGACGTTTCACGTGGCGCCCGAAGTCCAGGCCGTCACCGCCTACGACCTGTCCCAGCAGATGCTGGACGTGGTGGCCGGTGAAGCCGCCAAGCGCGGGCTGGCCAACGTGGCCACGCGCCAGGGCAAGGCCGAATACCTGCCCTTTGCCGATGGCGAATTCGACGTGGTGATGTCGCGCTATTCCACCCACCACTGGCAGGACGCCGGCCGTGGTCTGCGCGAAGCGTTCCGCGTGCTCAAGCCCGGCGGCATCGCCGTGTTTGCCGACGTGGTCTCGCCCGGCGAGCCGCTGCTGGACACCTGGCTGCAAACGATTGAAGTGCTGCGCGACACGTCCCACGTGCGCGACTATTCCGTGGCCGAATGGACGCGGATGCTGACCGAGGCAGGCTTCACCTTGCAGGGCCTGTCGCCGCGCCGCCTGCCGCTGGAATTCCAGACCTGGGTGACGCGCATGCGCACGCCGGACACGCTGGTTGCGGCGTTGCGCCATATGTTCAGCATTGCGCCCGATGTGGTGCGCGCGCATTTCGATGTGCAGGACGACGGCTCGTTCACCAGCGACACGGCGACGATCGTGGTGAAAAAGCCGGGGTGATGAACGCGGCCTACGGAAACAGGCCATACGGAAACAGCCCATACCGAAACAGCCCATACGTAAACGGGCCTACGTGCAGGCCTACGTACAGGCCTACGTAAGCAGGCCCTGCGCGCTCAGCGCCCCCGCCACGCCCCGCGTGCGCAGCGCATGCGCGGCTTGCGACACGGCCCGCACAAAGCGCGGGTCGTCGCCCAGGTCACCAAACACCGCGGTCACGCCGATTAGCGTTTCGGTCCAGGCTTGCATGGCGGCCGGCCCGGCGCTGCGGGCATCAACGGCACGCTCCGCCTCGGCAAGCCGTTGCGCCAACTCTGCCGCCATCGGGTCCTGGATGTCAAAACGCCGCCCCGCCTCGTCAACGCCGCGCAAGAAGTGCAGCCACGCGGCCACCGCCAGCGCCAGCTTGTCGATCGGCATATCCGCCGCCAAGCGGGCACGCACGGTGTCCAGCAAGCGTTGCGGCAGCTTCTGCGAACCGTCCATCGCAATCTGCCGAGTCTGGTGTTTTAACGCCGGGTTCTCGAAGCGCTGCAACAGCCGCTGCTGATAATGCGCCAGGTCCAGGCCCGGCAAGGTGGGCAGCGTCGGCACGATTTCGTCCTGCATCAACGCGGCCAGATAAGCCTTCAGCGCCGGCTGGGCCAGCGCTTCGTCCACCGTCGCCCAGCCCGCCATCACCGACAGATAGGCCAGCGCCGAATGCAGGCCGTTGACGGTGCGCAGCTTCAAGGTTTCAAACGGCGCGGCATCCGACACGAAACGCGCGCCGCCCGCCGCCCAGTCCGGCCGGCCGGCGGCAAACTGGTCTTCGACCACCCATTCCAGATAGGGCTCGCCCACTACCGGCCACGCATCGTGCAGGCCCAGCGCGCGTGCCACGGCGCGGCGATCCTCGTCGGTTGTACGAGGCACGATGCGGTCCACCATGGAGCACGGGAACGCGCACGAGGCATCGATCCATGCCGCCAGGGCCGGGTCAAGCTGCCGCGCAAACGCCAGCACCATGCCTCGCAGCAGATGCCCGTTGCCGGGCAGGTTGTCCAGCGACATCAAGGTGATTGCGCCGCGCCCCGCCGCGCGCCGCTGCTGCAAGCCCCCAACCAGATAACCGATGGTGCTGCGCGGCGCCAGCGGATGGGCAAGGTCGTGCACGATGTCGGGGTGTTGCAGGTTCAACCGGCCAGTGGCCGGGTCGTGGCAATAGCCCTTTTCAGTCACGGTCACGCTGACGATGCGCGTGTCCGCATGGGCGATGCGCGTCAGGACGGCGTTGGGATCTTCGGGCGCAACCAGGGTTTCGATCAGGCAGCCGATCACCGCAATCTGCTGTTGCAGGCCGCCGTTCCCGCGCATGCCCGTACCGCCGCACCCGCCCTCGCCCTCGCCGCCGCCCTGGCGCGCGCTGCGTAGCGCCAACGCGTACAACCCCGCTTGCGGCGCCAGCGCATCGCGCGTGTCCGTCTGCCGCAACGACACACCGCAGATGCCCCAGCCCAGGTCCACGTCCACGCCCGCGCCCGCATGCAGCGCGGCCTCGTTGACCGCCGCCAGATGCGCGCGCGCGAATGCCCCCAAGCCCAGATGCACGATGCCCACGCGCAAGGCGGCCCGGTCATACGTGGGCCGCGTCACCGCATCGGGCAATGAGGCCAATCGCTCAGGCGCAAGCCGCGCGGCGTCGGCCGCTACCAATTCCACAGCGTGCCGTCCTGCTGCAAGCGGTTGACCGGCAGGTAAGCACGTTTATAGGGGTACTTGGCCGCCAGCGCTTCATCGATGTCCACGCCATGGCCCGGCACGTCGCCGGGGTACAGCATGCCCTGGTTGAACGTATAGGCGTGCGGAAAGACGGCGTCGGTTTCCTCGGTGTGGCGCATGTATTCCTGGATGCCGAAGTTTGGCACCCACAGGTCAAAGTGCAACGCCGCGCCCATGCACACCGGCGACAGGTCGGTAGCGCCGTGGCAGCCGGTGCGCACCTGGTACAGCGAGGCCAGGTCAGCGATACGGCGCAGATGCGTGATGCCGCCCGCGTGCACCACGGTGGTCCGGATGTAGTCGATCAGCTGGTTCTGCACCAGGTCCTTGCAATCCCAGATGGAATTGAAGATCTCGCCCACGGCCAGCGGCGTGGTCGTGTGCTGCCGGATCAGGCGAAAGGCGTCCTGGTTTTCGGCCGGGGTCGCGTCTTCCATCCAGAACAGGTTGTAGGGTTCCAGCGACTTGCCCAGCCGCCCGGCTTCGATCGGCGTCAGGCGGTGATGCACATCGTGCAGCAGGTGATGATCAAAGCCCAGCTTGTCGCGGATGCGTTCGAACAGTTGCGGCGTGTGACGCAGGTATTTTTCGGTGGACCAGTCATGTTCGCTGGGCAGGTCGGCGTCGGCGGGCTCGTAGAACAGATTGCCGCGCCCCACGCCATAGACCTTGTCCAGCCCCGGCACCCCGCTTTGCGCGCGGATGGCGTGATAGCCCATGTCGGCATAGCGCAGCACTTCGTCCAGCGTGTGCTCGATGTCCGAGCCGTTGGCGTGCCCGTAGACCATCACGCCGCTGCGGCTCTTGCCGCCCAGCAGCTGGTACAGCGGCATGCCGGCCGCCTTGGCCTTTAAGTCCCATAGCGCGGTGTCCACGGCGGCGATCGCGGTCATGGTGACCGGGCCGCGCCGCCAGTACGCACCTTTGTACAAGTACTGCCAGATGTCCTCGATCTGATGCGCGTCGCGCCCGATCAGGCAGGGGATCACGTGTTCGGTCAGATACGCCGACACCGCCAGTTCGCGCCCGTTCAAGGTGGCGTCGCCGATGCCCGTCAGCCCCTGGTCGGTCTCTATCTTCAGGGTCACGAAGTTGCGGCCCGGCGAACAAACGATCACGCGTGCATTCGTAATTTTCATTGTGGTTTTCCGAGTAGACAGCGGGGGGCAGGAATAGGGTTGGCCGGAGCAGGCCGCGTCAGAACGTCACCATTACCTTCATCGCCAAATGCCGATCGGCCGCCAGCGCGAAGGCGTCATGCACGTTGCGCACCGGCACCGCCGCCGTCAGCAGCGGCGACACGTCCAGTACGCCACGGCTCAGGTAATCCACCGCCCAGGCGTACTCGTCGACGAAGCGAAAGCTGCCGATCACCGACAGGCTTTTCACCATGATCTGATTGAACGGGCATTGGTCGCTGCTGCCGTTCAAGGTTCCTACCGTGACGATGACGCCGCGCGGGCGCGTGACGCGGATGCAGTTGGCCAGCCCCGCGTAATTGCCGGACGCTTCAAAGCACACGTCGACCGTACCCTTGCCCGCGGCAAGCGCGTCGATGGCGCCGGGGTCCGTAGCGGCATTGATGGTGCCCGTGGCGCCCACGCGGGCGCAGGCGGCCAGCGTTTCATCCACGATGTCCACCACCGTCACGCGGCTGGCGCCGGCCAGCCGCGCCGCCATCAGGATCAAGGCGCCGATGGGGCCGGCCCCCACCACCATCACCGACTTGCCCAGCAGACTGCCAGCGCTGCGCACCGCGTGCAGCGCCACGGCCACGGGTTCGCCAAAGGCCGCCAGTTCGAACGACAAGCTATCCGGCACGGGCAGGCATTGCGCGTCCTGCACCACAACCTGTTCGCGCATGGCGCCCTGCATGTGCGGATAGCGGCTGGCGCTACCAAAAAAATGCACCGCTTCGCAGTGGTTGGAATCGCCTTGACGGCAATAGCGGCACACGCCGCAGGTGCGGGCCGGGTCCAGCGCCACGCGGTCGCCTGGCTTCACGGCGGTAACGGCGGCGCCGACTTCAAGCACCTGGCCAGAGGCCTCGTGGCCGGGCGTCAGCGGTTCGCGGATGACAAAGTCGCCCACCCTGCCATGACGGTAGTAATGCAGGTCCGACCCGCAGATGCCCACCGCCTTAATGGCCACGCGCACCTGCGTCGCGCCCAACGCTTCAGGCGCCTGTACGTCCAGACGCAGATCCTGTGCACCATGAATTGCGCAATTCAACATGCTGGTGTGCCCCTATGTGACGGGATGCGCTATCGCCACCCCTGGGCGAATTCGCCGATGACGCGTTCCAGGTGCGCACGCATCGCCAGCCTGGCCGCCTGCGCATCGCGCGCAACCAGCGCGCTGAAAATTCGCTGATGGTCTTGCTGCGATGCCTGACGCAAATCCTGCGAATGGAAATGCTGTTCTATCTTTTCCCAGATCGGGCCTTGGGCCTGGTCCCACATTGACGTTACCGTCGCCAGCAACACGCTATTGCCGGTGGACTGCGCGATGAGAAGGTGAAAGCGCCGGTCGGCCTCTTGGTTGGCCGCCTTGTCCGTCATCTGCTCGCGCATGGTGGTCAGCGCCTCGAAGATGCGGTCCAGGTCGGCATCGCTGCGCGTCGTGGCGGCCAGCGCCGCCACCTCGGACTCGATCAGGCAGCGCGCCCGCAGCAGTTCAAACGGCCCGGCCCCCGCTTCCTGCGCGGGCGGCAGGCGGGCCACGCCGGGCTTGGGTTCGCAGACATAAATACCCGACCCGCCCCGCACTTCCACCACCCCTTGCAGTTCCAGCGCGATGATGGCTTCGCGCAGCGCGGTGCGGCTGACATCAAAGCGTTCAGCCAGCGCGCGTTCGGCCGGCAACCGCTTGCCGACGGCGAATTCGCCTTGGGCGACCAGGGCGTGGATCTGCGCGGCCAGCCGCACGTAGGCGCGGTCCGGCGCGGGCTTGCTGGCCGGCTCTTCGGGTTTGGGGATGAGTTGCAGCGTCATGGCATATTGAAGTGGTCTGACCAAATAATATTTGGTTCACCAATCCTAGGCATCATGGTTTACCAGTAGCCCGTCGGCAAACCGTCGGTAAACAGTCGGCGCACCCCCGGTGAACCAAGTCCTGGGTGGCCAGGCGTAGCGGCCGCGCTCGACACGCCCGCCCGCTAACGGTATAGATGGCGGTTCCATCAACCGTGCCTAAGGGAACCGCGCCATGTCCGATTCATCCAAGCAGCCCACCTCCGCGCCGCCCTTGCCTCATGCTCACGGCGACGACGTGCTGGCCGCCCTGACCGTCGGCCAGGCCGCGGCCCTGATCCGTGAGGGCCGCTTGTCCAGCGAAGCGCTGACCCAGGCCAGCCTGACCCGTATCGACGCCCACGCCGCGCTGAACGCCTTCATTACCGTGGACCGCCATGGCGCACTGGCCCAGGCCCGCGCCTACGACGCGCAACCGCACGGCGGCCCGTTGGGCGGCGTACCCATCGCCATCAAAGACAACATCCACGTTGCCGGCCTGCCCAACACGGCCGGCACGCCCGCGCTGAAGTCGTTCCGCCCGGCCGAGGACGCGCCGGTGGTGCAGCGGCTGCGCGCGGCGGGCGCGGTCATCGTTGGCAAAACCAACATGCATGAACTGGCGTTTGGCGTGTCGGGCTACAACACTGCGTTTCCCGGCCCGTTGGGCGACGGCACGCGCAACGCCTATGACAGCAGCCGCATCGCAGGCGGTTCGTCGTCGGGCAGCGGCGCCGCCGTGGGCGCGCGCCTGACGCCGGCCGCCATGGGCACCGACACCGGCGCATCGGTGCGGCTGCCGGCGTCGGTGAACGGCGCCGTTGGGTTCCGGCCGTCCGTCGGGCGCTATGACGGCGCGGGCATCACGCCCATTTCGCACACCCGCGATACCCCGGGCCCCATTGCCAACAGCATGGACGACATCGTGCTGCTGGATGCCGTGCTGGCCGACGACAACGCACCGCTTGCACCCCTTGCCGCTGAAAACGTGCGCCTGGGCCTGGCCAGCTATTTCTGGAACGACCTGGAACCCCAGGTCCGCGAGGTCACCCACGCCGCGCTGCAAAAGCTGCGCGACGCGGGCGTGCAGTTGGTGGAGATCGACATGCCCGAGCTGCCTGCCGCCAACGCCGCGGTCGGCATGCCGCTATGCCTGTATGAACAAAAGCCGGACCTGACCGACTACCTGCAACGCTACGACACGGGCGTGAGCTTTGACGAGGTGGTGGCGCGGATATCCAGCTCCGACGTCAAAGGCATTTTTGAAGGCTTGATCGTGCCCGGCGTATTGCCCACCCCGGATGGTCAGGTACTGGCGCTGCAACCCTTGTACGAGCGCGTGATCTCGCACCAGCGCGATGAACTCATCGACGTCTATCGCCGCGCGTTCAAGGAACACCGGCTGGACGGCCTGCTGTTTCCCACGCTGCCGATCCTGCCGCTGCCCGCTACGCCGCAGGCCAGCAGCTTCGAAGCGTTCAGCCGACTGGCCCGCAACGTGGACCCGGGCAGCAACGCCGGGCTGCCGGGCTTGAGCATCCCGGCCGGGTTGTCGAAAGAAGGCCTGCCCGTGGGCTTGGAGATAGACGCGCTGCCGAAAGCAGACCGCGCGGTGCTGGCGATTGGGCTGACCCTTGAACGCATCCTGGGCCGCATCGCCCCGCCGTCGGCCTGACGATAGACGACACGCGTGACAAACAAACGGGTCGAGGCATCGTGCTTGCGCCGGATCGCCTCGACCTGGTCTTACCTGCTGCGGCGCCCACCACGGCGCGCATGATTGCGCCCGTTATGTGTCACGCATCGAAAGGCTCGAAGCGACCGCTCAGTTCGATCGCCACGCGATCGCCGTCCGCGTGGGGAATCCGGTCGACGCTTATCCGAAAGTCCGTCGTCGACATCACGCCATCGCCCAACCGTTCGGACAGCAGCGTCTTCATCGTCGGGCCGTACATGGCAAAGATCTCTCTGAAAGCGCGCATCAACGGGTCGTTGGGACTGAGCCGGACAAGGGCCGACCTTCCCGCGGGCGGCGTTGGCGGCGCGGTGTAGACCACCGACTCCAGCGTGGTGAAGACCTTGGCGGCTTCATTGTTCAGGCTGGCGGCATTGCCCCCGTTAGCCGCCAACACCAGACCCGCCACCGCGTTGACCGAACTCATGAACGCGCCTTCCAGCCAGCCGCCCAGGTGGCTGAAACTGTCAGACGCGATGAAGAAGCGGCTGTCCAGCTCGGGATGCTGGGCGTGCGTGTGATAGCGGAAGCAGAAATTGCTTTGGTAGTGGTCACCGCTCAGGTCAAGCTTGAAGCCGCCGGCCGAACCATTGGTCGTCCAGTCGAACACAAAGCGGTTCTGCACCTGGATCTTTTTCAGGATATCGACAAACCACCAGCGCTTGTAGACGTCTTCGCCGGGAAACTTGATGTCCTTGTCGGCGCGATTGATCATCCGCGTAAACATGCCGTTGGCGTCGCTTTCGCCCGCGCTTGCCGGCGGGTTTTGCGGATACGCACCGAAGTCGCGTTGCAGGCGGGTGGAGTCGTCGTCCCAGGTGTAGCTTGCCAGCACGCTGGAATAATCCGCGCTGATCGAGCTTGGCACGATGTAGCTCGTGGCCAGGCCGCTATCGGACACGACGGCCTTGATGGGTTCCGAAACACCGCCCGGTAGTGTCAGCATCGGCAGGTTAGCCAGATCGGCATTGCTGATCGTGCCGAAGATCTTCGAGGACCGCACCATGCGCAACATGCTGATCGCGGTGACGGCCCGGGCGTTCGGGATGTCGCTAGTGGTGCTGAGCAGCAAGGGCGGCAACACGTCGGTAAACGCGCGTCCTTCCAGCCCCATTGTCTGATCGCCGAACGTGACGCTGGCACTGGGCTGCGTGGCATAGCCGGCCCGGGTCACCAGGCCAATCAGTTGTTCATGCGGCAACGCCAGGATCACGTAATCGAATGACTGGTCCAGCAGCTTGTCGCCGCCGGGCGCATAGTGCGCGACCACAGCGGTGTTCGCCCCGGAAACCTTGCGGTGGAACACGTCGGACACGCGACCTTGAATCGGGGTGACGCTGAATTTATTTGCCGGTGCACTGGCCAGCGTGGTGGTGTAAAGCTGGCGGATGAAGTCGACGTTCTCGACCACGGGCAAGGTGTATTCGTTGGAATAATCCCAAAGAACCAGCCGCATCATTTCGACGATGGAGATGCCGAACAGCGATTTGAATCCGCCCGTGCCGAATCCGAATCGGGCAAACAGTTCTACATAGTAGTTTTCAGTATCGTCGGGGCTCAGGCCCGGCAGTGCGGGCAAAGACGCGCCGTACTCCCGGATGATGGTGCGCACGGCGCCTTCCAGTGTGGTGCCATCGTTGTCCGCGATAAATCGTTTCCAGTCCCGGTCGATTTCCTGCAACAACGCATCGGAGCTGGTATCCGTGGTCAGGATCCGAATGACATCGAGCGGCGTGCGCGGGCCAATGGGCAGCAGCGCCGGCACGCCGTCGCCGACCAAGCGCGACGACACCAGGTCGCGGACCGCCCGCGTGGGCGAATCGGGGTCCTGCCACGCATCGCCCTTGTAGCGGTCGGCGCGGTGCCCGAATACGAATTCCGTAGCGATCTTGCCCGGGTTGGGAAACACCTGCACTTTCGCTGCCGCGCCGAACACGCGCTGCGCATACTGCCAGGTCAGGCCGGCGCTTTCCGGAAAGCGCATCGCGCCCACCTCGTACACCGTGCGGTCATCGGACTGCACGGCCAGGACACGGCCTGCCTTCTTACCCTTGACGGTCAAGCCTCGGGCCAGATCGAACAGAAAACTGTCCGGGTCCGATTCATACAGCGAGACGTTCACCGTCCCTGTCGTGTCGTTCACCATGCGCGACAGCTCGTTCAAGGCAGCGATGCCTGCCGCGCCCGCGCCCACGATTGCGACACGCAGATTCTTGCCGGCGGGCAAGGTGCCAAGCGGTTGCTGCACGATGGTGGGATAAACGATCCGCGCGGAATCGGGATGGCGGAAATACCGGCCGACTTTGGCCACGTCGGCGATGGTTTTTGCATCGGGCGCTTTGGCAAGATTGCGGATTACAGTGACGCTCATCTCGTCCTCCTTGGTGAGTGACGGAAGGGGCTTGCAGGGGTCTGATCGAGGGATGGCCTCGCGGGCCTGACCAGCTATGAAAGGCGGGGCCGCGACGCCTGTCACGGCCCCGCGCGGCACGGGATTCAGTTCATCGTGAACGGCATGAACTTGCCCGTCATCTGAAGCCGCACGCGGGGACCGCCCGCGTCTTCGGTTTTGTCCACCACCAGGTCAAAATCCGTAGTGGACATGACGCCATCGCCGAATTTTTCCGAGATCAGCTGCTTCAGGGTGGACCCATAGATCAGCAGAAACTCATAGAAGCGATAGACGGCGGGATCCGTGGGAATCAGGGCTTCCAGCGAGCCCCGGTCGGGCGACGTCTGAAGAATCAGCTTTTCCGTGTTGGTCAGGCCCAAGCTCAGCAGGCCGTCCAATTTGCCGACGTTGAGTTCGGACAACGGCATCTGGCCCAGGCATGCCGCGGTGGCCTTGGCAAGGGGCAGTCCGAGCGCATCTGCAATCGCCT
This sequence comes from Achromobacter sp. B7, assembly GCF_003600685.1. NCBI lineage: Bacteria > Pseudomonadati > Pseudomonadota > Betaproteobacteria > Burkholderiales > Alcaligenaceae > Achromobacter > Achromobacter sp. B7. The sequence goes on along the minus strand of NZ_CP032084.1, from coordinate 472,883 downwards.
GCCACTTGATATTCGTTTCCAGTTTCTTGATCAGGATCTTTTCGATAAGCGCAGCGCGCATCTTCATCTCGTTCTCCTAGCATTGAAAAGCACAGGAAATGACACGACGACCGATAACGGCACAGCATCCGATTACTACAGAGAAATTGAAAGTAAAGCCTTACGTACTCGGACAAGCCGGCGTTTTTATTATTGATGTTGCAACTGTGATTCGACGCCAGCAGATACCACCATCGACCGCACATGAACGTAAAGCGTTGAATTTAAATAGACATTCAAGCTTGAAGGCGATGTTACTTGCGGCTTCTGCTTATTAACTGGAATACATACGTAGACATATATATTCTGATTATTCCTATACCAGTCCTATACCACTCCGATACCAGTCCGATACCAGTCCGAGAGGGCTCAGATATCTTTTGGGCCTCTTCCCGCGAACCAAAGCACGGCGGGCCGGCCCGCCTATAACAGACTGGAAAGGAACTCAGGCGCGACCTGGCGCGCCTGCGGGGATCACCCCAGGTTTGGCGCCAGGGTACGCTTCAGGTCTTCAATGCCGCGGCCGCTGCGCTTGGCGTAGTCTTCAAGCTGGTCTTCGCCGATCACACCCACGTTGAAGTACTGCGATTGCGGGTGGCTGAAGTAAAAGCCCGACACGCTGGACGCCGGGTACATGGCGTAGCTGTCGGTCAGCATCATGCCAATGTCGGCGCCGTCCAGCACGCGGAACATATCGGTCTTGACCACGTGTTCCGGGCAGGCCGGGTAGCCGGGCGCGGGGCGGATGCCCACGTACTTTTCGGCAATCATGTCTTCGTTGGACAGGGCCTCGTCGGGCGCGTAGCCCCACAGGTCCTGGCGCACGCGGGCATGCAGGCATTCGGCGAAGCCTTCGGCCAGGCGGTCGGCCAGCGACTTCAACATGATGCTGGAATAGTCATCCAGCGCCTTCTCGAATTCCGCTTCCTTTTTCTCGATGCCGATGCCCGCCGTGACGGCGAACATGCCGATGTAGTCCATCTTGCCCGACGACTTGGGCGCAATGAAATCCGCCAACGACTTGTTGCTGACGCCCTCGCGCTTGGCGCCCTGCTGGCGCAGGTTGCGATACGTGAACAGCACCTCGCTGCGCGTTTCGTCCTTGTAGATTTCGATGTCTTCGTCGTTGACGCTGTTGGCCGGGTAGAAGCCCACGACGCCGTTGGCCGTCAGCCAGCGGCCTTCGACAATGCGCTTCATCATGGCCAGGCCATCGGCATAGACCTTGCGGGCCTGCTCGCCCACGACCTTGTCATCAAGAATGGCGGGGAACGGGCCGAACAGGCTCCATGTCTGGAAGAACGGACCCCAGTCCACGTACTTCACGATCTCGGCCAAGTCATAGCTCTTGAACGTGCGACGGCCGATGAACTTGGGGCGCGGCGGCGTGTAGTTGTCCCAGTCGATGACGGGGCGCGACGCGCGCGCATCCGCCAGCGGCAGAATCGGCGTGGCCTTGCGGTTGGCGTGGCGGCGGCGCACTTCCTCGTATTCCTTGGCCAGCTCGGCCAGGTACGTTTCGGATTGGTCCGACATCAGGTTGGTGGCCACACCCACCGAACGGCTGGCGTCGGGCACATAGATGACCGGGCCTTCGTAGTTGGGCGCGATCTTCACGGCCGTATGCACGCGGCTGGTGGTAGCGCCGCCGATCATCAGCGGCAGCTTGCGGCTGCGGAAGTAATCGTCGCGCTGCATTTCGCTGGCCACGTAGGCCATCTCTTCCAGGCTGGGCGTGATCAGGCCTGACAAGCCGACGATGTCGGCGTTTTCTTCCTTGGCCTTTTCCAGGATCTGCGCGCAGGGCACCATCACGCCCATGTTCACGACTTCGAAGTTATTGCATTGCAAGACGACAGACACGATGTTCTTGCCGATGTCGTGCACGTCGCCCTTGACGGTGGCGATGACGATCTTGCCCTTGGCGCGCACGTCGCCGCCGGCCGCCGCGATCTGGCGCTTTTCTTCTTCGATGAAGGGAATCAAATGGGCCACGGCCTGCTTCATGACGCGCGCCGACTTCACCACTTGCGGCAAGAACATCTTGCCTTCGCCGAACAGGTCGCCCACGACGTTCATGCCGTCCATGAGCGGGCCTTCGATGACCTCGATAGGGCGACCGCCCCGGTCAAAGATCTTCTGGCGCACCTCTTCGGTGTCTTCCACGATGAAGGTGGTGATGCCGTGCACCAGCGCGTGCGACAGGCGCTGCTCGACGTCCGCCTTGCGCCAGGTCAGGTCTTCTTCGCGCTTGGCGCCCGAGCCCTTCACGCTGTCGGCAAACTGCACCAGGCGTTCGGTGGGCGTGCGTTCGTCGGACGGGTCCGTCTTGCCGACAGGGTCGGGGCGGTCCAGCACCACGTCTTCGACCAGGTCGCGCAGCTTGGGGTCCAAGTCGGCGTACACGCCCAGCTGGCCGGCGTTGACGATGCCCATCGTCATGCCTTCCTTGACCGCGTAATACAGGAACACGGTGTGGATGGCCTCGCGCATCGGCTCGTTGCCGCGGAACGAGAAACTGACGTTGGACACGCCGCCCGAGATGCGGGCGTGGGGCAGGTTTTGGCGGATCCAGCGGGTGCCTTCGATGAAGTCCACCGCGTAGTGGTTGTGTTCGTCGATGCCGGTGGCGACCGCGAAAACGTTCGGGTCGAAAATGATGTCTTCCGGCGGAAAGCCTTCTTCCTCGACCAGGATCTTGTACGCGCGGCCGCAGATTTCCTTGCGGCGCTCCAGCGTGTCGGCCTGGCCCAATTCGTCAAAGGCCATGACGACCACGGCCGCGCCGTAGCGGCGGCACAGGCGGGCGTGATGGCGGAAGGGCTCGATCCCCTCCTTCATGGAAATGGAGTTCACCACCGCCTTGCCCTGCACGCATTTCAGGCCGGTTTCGATGACTTCCCACTTGGAACTGTCGATCATTACCGGCACGCGCGCGATGTCGGGCTCGGACGCGATCAGGTTCAGGAAGCGGTGCATGCAGGCCACCGAATCCAGCATGGCCTCGTCCATGTTGATGTCGATGATCTGCGCGCCGTTTTCGACCTGCTGGCGCGCCACGGCCAGCGCCTCGTCGTACTTTTCCTCGCGGATCAGACGGGCAAACATCTTGCTGCCCGTCACGTTGGTGCGTTCGCCCACGTTGACGTACAGCGTGTCCTCGTCGATGTTCAGCGCTTCCAGGCCGGACAGGCGCGTCTTGACGGGAATGTCCGGCACGACGCGCGGCGTCAGCGCCGTGACCTTGTCGGCGATGGCGCGAATGTGGTCCGGCGTGGTGCCGCAACAGCCGCCCGACATGTTCACCAAGCCGGCGCGGGCGAATTCTTCCAGCAGCGCGGACGTGTCGGCCGGCGTTTCGTCAAAGCCGGTTTCGGCCATGGGGTTGGGCAGGCCGGCGTTGGGATACACGCAGACGTAGGTGTCGCAGATCTTGGACAGCTCGGCCACATACGGGCGCATCAGCGCCGCGCCCAGCGCGCAGTTCAGGCCGATGGTGATGGGGCGTGCGTGGCGCACCGAGTTCCAGAAGGCTTCAACGGTCTGCCCCGACAGGATGCGGCCGGACGCGTCGGTGACGGTGCCCGAGATCATGACGGGCAGACGGATGCCGCGCGCCTCGAACACTTCTTCGGTGGCGAAGATGGCGGCCTTGGCGTTCAGCGTGTCGAAAATGGTTTCGATCAGGACGATGTCGATGCCACCGTCCAGCAAGCCGTTCAACTGTTCTATATAGGCCACGCGCAATTCGTCGAACGTGACGTTGCGCGCGCCGGGGTCGTTCACGTCGGGCGAGATCGACGCAGTCTTGGGCTGCGGGCCCAGGGCGCCGGCCACGAAGCGCGGCTTGTCCGGCGTGCTGTAGGCGTCACAGGCCTGGCGCGCCAATTGCGCGGAAACCAGGTTCAGTTCGTAGGCCAGTTCCGGCAGGTCGTAGTCGCCCTGCGCGATGGTGGTGGCGCCGAAGGTGTTGGTTTCGATGACGTCGGCGCCCGCTTCCAGGTATTGCCGATGGATCTCGGAAATGACATCGGGGCGCACCAGCGACAGCAGCTCGTTGTTGCCCTTGACGTCTTTGCCGTGGGCCGCGAAACGCTCGCCCCGGAAGTCGGCTTCGCCCAGCTTGTAGCGCTGGATCATGGTGCCCATGGCGCCGTCCAGGATCAGGATGCGCTTGCCCAGCAGGCGGGCGAATTCGCCACCCTGGGTATAGGCTTCGGGCGGGTACGGCAGGCGGGGATACGACACGGGCAGGTCCAGATAAAGTTGGCCAACAGCGGCGCGGATGTGGCTAAAAAGCGAAAAACGCCGAAAAAACAAGCCCTGATCGTAACAAAACGGGGTCTCTCGCGCCCTCGGGTGATACAGTTTCGGCCCCGAACCGGTGCTTTCGGCGCATCAGGCTGGCAAGAACACAACACTTGCCTGTCCGCGTGCGAAAGGTAAACGGGAAACAGGAAGATGCCCGCCCGGGCCGCCGCGCCGCCTTGCCCCCCAGCAGGCAGCCGGCAAGCCCCGCGTCCAGCCTGTGCTGCCCCCGCAACGGTCCCCATGCGCTTTTCAAGCCCATGGCAGCCCGATACCGGCCAGTTCGCTCGTCAGGAAGTCCGTCGCCGCCGCCAGGCCAGCCTGGTGCGCCGTGGCGCGCGGACGTCCTTCCATCGTGATTGGCCTGCGGGGTCGCGGGTCGCATCGAGGTTATGTAGATGAAAGCCCGCTCTATCCGGCGTTACGCCGGCGCCCTGCTCTGTTCCGCTCCGGCCATCGCCGCCGCCCAGCAAGCTGCCCCCTCCGAACTCGACCCGGTCATCGTGACCGCCCAGCGCGTGCCGACCGACGGCCGCACGCTGCCAATATCGATTTCGGTGATCACCGCCCAGGACATCGCCGCCAGCAGCGCGCGCACCATGCAGGACCTGCTGTCGACGCAGGCCGGCGTCAACCTGATCAACACCAGCAGCTCCAGCGACAACGCGATTGTCGACCTGCGCGGCTTCGGCATCACAGGCGCCAGCAACACGCTGATCATGATCGACGGCGTCAAGCAGAACACCAACGACCTGTCGGCCCCCAGCCTGGGCGTGGTGCCGCTGGACCAGGTGGACCGCATTGAAATCGTGCGCGGCAGCGGTTCGGTGCAATACGGCGGCGGCACGACCGGCGGCGTGATCAACATCATTACCCGGTCCGATTTCTCGAAAGAACCGGTCACCGCCCGCGCCACCGCCACGTTCGGCAGCTATGGCCTGCGCCAGTACGACGCGGCCGTCGCCATGAACAACCAGAAGGTGGGCGTTGACGCCTACCTGCAATCGCTGCACACCGACGGCTACCGCGACCACAGCGGCGAGCGCCGCGAAGGTGGCGGCGGCGGCATCACGCTGCGCCACGACAACGGCTCGATCCGGCTGTACGGCCGCACCACCACGCAAAAGCTGGAGTTGCCCGGCCCGCGCCTGATCAGCCCGTCGACCGGCGTGAACGAATTCCAGGACGACCCGCGCGGCGCGAAGAACGATGTGGACTTCGTCAAGACCACGTCCACCACCTTCGGCCTGCAAGTCGAGCAGGCCATTGGCGTGGGCACCTTGTACGCCGACCTGTCCACCCGCGAAAAGAAGCTGAACGGCCTGACGTATGACGGCTTTGGCGACACGCTGCGCGACCAGAAGCTGGAAGAGAACATCGCCAGCGTGCGCTATCGCCTGCCGATCAACGGCGGCCACAGCCTGGTGTTCGGCGCCGACGCGCAAGAATCCAAGACCACCGCCAACCAGAACGCCTACTACGACTTCGAACCGTCCAAGTGGCAGTCGCGCCAGCACCAGTACGGCCTGTTCGCCGAAGGCCTGTTCCGCGCCACCGACAGCACCACGGTCACGGCCGGCGTGCGCCGTCAGTACGCGTCGGACGACCTGGAAGTGCTCAGCGGTTCGGGCACCCCGTCGGATCGCAGCAACCACCTGACCGCCTGGCAGCTGGGCGTGCGCCAGGACCTGTCCGCCGGCTTCGGCCTGTACGGCAAGGTCGGCCGCAGCTTCCGCCTGCCCAACGCCGACGAACTGCAGTCGGTGCAAAGCCCGCTGGCCGCGCAAACGTCCACCGACAAGGAAATCGGCGTGACGTGGCAAGGCGCCGCCAGCAGCGCCCGCCTGTCGTACTTCCGCTATGACCTGACCAACGAAATCCAGTACAACCCGCTGGCCGACGGCATGTGGGGCCCGGGCACCGGCGCCAACACCAACCTGGACCCGACCCGCCGCCAAGGCATCGAACTGGAAGGCCGTACCGCCGTGTCCAGTAGCGTCACGCTGGATGCCAACCTGACCTGGATGGAAGCGCAGTTCCGCTCGGGCAACTACGCGGGCGTGGACCTGGCCGGCAAGACCGTGCCGCTGGCGCCCAAGTGGCTGGCCAATGCGGGCGTGACGTGGCGCCCCACCGATGCGTTCCTGTGGAACGTGTCGGCGCAGTATGTGGGCAAATCGCGCATGGACAACGACCAGGCCAACCAATTCGACAAGGAACTGGATGCCTACGTGCTGTTCAACACGAAGGTCGCGTACAAGTTCACGCGCAACGTCGAAGGCGCCATCGGCGTGAACAACATCTTTGATCGCCAGTACGCCACCTACGGCATACGCGGCGGCAATGCGTCGTTCGAAATGCTGGGGCCGGTTGCCAACTACAACCTGTACCCGGCGCCGGGCCGCAATTTCTACGCCTCGCTCACGCTGCGCTATTGATGGCGGACATCCGATATAGTCGGCGTTCTTCGCTGACCTTATCGGCTCTTGCATGACGTTCGCACGCGCATTGACCCGCCCCTGCCCGGGGCGGTCCCTGAAGCGGTCCCTGGGCCTTATGCTGGCCCAGGGCGCCCTGCTGGCTTCGGCGACGACCATGGCCGCAACGTCGGTCGCATCCTCCGCCGCATCCTCCGCCGCATCCTCGGCCGCAACGTCGGCCGTACTCTCGGCCGCAACGTCGTCCGCACCCTTGGCCAGTACCCCGGCCGCTACCCCGGCCGCAACGCCCGCCGGCACCGCCATCCACACGCAGGACGACAAGGGCCGCGCCGTGGCGCTGGCCGCGCCCGCGCGCCGCGCCATCACGCTGGCGCCGCATGCGACCGAACTGGTATTCGCGGCCGGCGCGGGCGACTATCTGGCCGCCACCATCCGCGGCAGCGACTACCCCCCGGCCGCGCGCCAGGTGCCCGTGATCGGCGACGGCACGCAGCCCGACGCCGAGCGCGTGGCCGCCGTCCGCCCCGACCTGCTGATCGCCTGGCAACCCAGCGCCGCGCAACCTGTCGTGCGCGTCCTGGACAAGCTGGGCGTGCCGGTGTTCTACAGCGACCCCTTGACGCTGGCCGCCATTCCCGACGCCGTGGAACGCATGGGCGTGTTGTTCGGCACCCAGGCGCAAGCCGGACCGGCCGCCGCGCAACTGCGCGCGCGCCTGGCCGCCCTGACCGCGCGCTACGCTGGACGCCGCCCGGTGCGCGTCTTCGTCCAGGCCGGGCTGGACCCGATCTACACCTTGAACGACAGCAGCATCGTCAGCGACGCGCTGCGCATCTGCGGCGGCGTCAACGTCTTTGGCCAGGCGCCCGTCGTGGCCCCGCAGGTCAGCCTGGAAGGCGTGCTGGCCGCGCGGCCCGAGGCCGTGCTGGCAGGCGTGAGCCGGCCTGAAGACACCGCCCGCAACCTGGCCGCGTGGCAGGCGCTGGGGCTACCCGCCGCCCGCCTGGGGCATGTGTACGGCGTGGATGCCGACGCGCTGTATCGGCCGGGCCCGCGCCTGATCGACGCGGCCGAGGCCATCTGCGCCGATCTGGACCGGCTGCGCTGATCCGTTCTTTGCTGATCCGTTCCTTGCTGATCCGTTCTTTGCTGATCCTTTCTTGCTGATCCCTTCTTGGCGATCCCTTCTTGGCAATCCCTTCTTGCTGATCCGTTCTTGGCAATTGCCGCAATCCTTGAAAAACGGAACGCGGCTTCCCAGGGACTTCCGCATGCGGCGCGACATCGTGCTTTATCATTCGCGAAAGCCTTTCAGTCAGCCTCCCGCGGGTATCGCTGCGCGCACCCGCCCTTTGAAACACCGCCATGACCACACAAGACACTCTCACCATCGCCGGGCGCGCCTATTCGTCGCGCCTGCTTGTCGGCACCGGCAAGTACAAAGACTTCGAACAGACCCGCGCGGCGCTGGATGCCAGCGGCACGGAAATCGTCACCGTTGCCATCCGCCGCACCAACATCGGCCAGAACGCCGGTGAACCGAACCTGCTGGACTACGTCCCGCCGTCGAAATTCACGCTGCTGCCCAACACGGCCGGCTGCTACAGCGCCGACGACGCCGTGCGCACGCTGCGCCTGGCGCGCGAGCTGCTGGACGGCCATGACCTGGTCAAGCTGGAAGTGCTGGGCGACCCGCACACGCTGTTCCCCAACATGCCGGAAACCCTGAAGGCCACCAAGACCCTGGTCGACGACGGCTTCAAGGTCATGGTCTATTGCACCGACGACCCCATCCAGTGCCGCATGCTGGAAGACATGGGCGCCGTGGCGGTGATGCCGTTGGCGTCCCTGATCGGCTCGGGCATGGGCATCCTGAACCCCTGGAACCTGCGCCTGATCATCGACCAGGCCCGCGTGCCGGTCGTGGTGGACGCCGGCGTGGGCACTGCGTCCGATGCCGCCATCGCCATGGAACTGGGCTGCGACGCCGTGCTGATGAACACCGCCATCGCCGCCGCGCAAGACCCGATCCTGATGGCCAGCGCCATGAAGAAGGGCGTGGAAGCCGGCCGCGAGGCCTTCCTGGCCGGCCGCATGCCCAAGAAGCTGTACAGCGGCGCGCCCAGCTCGCCCACCGAAGGGCTGATCACCGGCGGCCCGGGCGCGCAGAAATGAGCTCGCGCCAACAGGACGGCAACGCCCGTCCCATTCCCAACGCGTTGACCATCGCGGGCGTCGACCCCTCCGGCGGCGCCGGCATCCTGGCCGACGTCAAGGCCATGAGCGCGCTGGGCGCGTACGGTTGCGCCGTCATCGCGGCGCTGACCGCGCAGAACACCCAGGGCGTCACCGGCATCTCGGCCGTGCCGCCCGCCTTCGTGGGCTTGCAGATCGACACGCTGTTCACCGACGTGCGCATCGACGCCGTCAAGATCGGCATGCTGGGCCAGTACCCGGTGATTGAAATGGTGGCCGAAAAGCTGGCCAAGTGGACCCCGGCGCACGTGGTGCTGGACCCGGTCATGGTGGCAAAAAGCGGCGACCTGCTGCTGGAGAACGATGCCGTGGGCGCCATGCGCGAGGCGCTGCTGCCGCAGTGCACGATGCTGACGCCCAACCTGCCCGAAGCCGGCGTGCTGCTGGAAGAGCGGCCAGTGGAAACCGTCAAGGAAATGCGGCGCGTGGCCGAACGCCTGCGCAACAAGCTGGCGCACTCGGGCGAACGCTGGGTGCTGGTCAAGGGCGGCCATCTGCCCGGCAACGAAACCATCGACCTCCTGCACGACGGCGACCGCATGATCGAACTGCCCGGCCACCGCATCGAAACGGCCAACACCCACGGCACCGGCTGCACCTTGTCGGCCGCGCTGGCGGCCTTGCTGCCCCAAATCGGGGACGCACCAGAGGCCGCGCGCCGCGCCAAGGCCTACCTGACCGAAGCGATCCGCCACGCCGAACGGCTGTCGGTAGGATCGGGCCACGGGCCGGTCCACCACTTTCACGCCTGGTGGTAGCAGGCCCGGCGCCCCGCCATGCAAGCAGGGGTTGCGGATTATCGCGGCGCTTTTCGAAGCGCCGCGGTCGTTTCAGGCATCGTCACCCGGGCTGAAACGCCTGCTTGGCCCGAGCGCCGTCACAGGACGCTACGAATCGGTACAATGGCCGCCTGATTCCTCTGTTTTTTCCTGACCGTCATGAACGCTTCGACCCTGCCCGACGTAGAACAAGCCCGCTTCAATATGGTGGAACAGCAGATCCGCCCGTGGGACGTCCTGGACGCCAACGTGCTGCAAGCGCTGTTCGATGTGCGCCGCGAACAATTCGTTCCGCCGGCCCTGCGCGCCTTGGCGTTTTCCGACCTGGAACTCCCGCTTGAAATCAATGCGGTCAACACCCGCCAGACCATGCTCGCCCCCAAGGTCGAAGCGCGTCTGGCGCAAGACCTGCAATTGACCAAATCCGACTGCGTGCTGGAAATCGGCACCGGTTCGGGCTACCAGGCCGCGCTGCTGGGCTATCTGGCCCAACAGGTGACCTCGGTTGAAATCGACAGCCGCCTGGTGACGTTCGCGCAGCAGAACCTGCAAATGAACAACGTCACCAACGTCAAGGTCGAAACCGGCGACGCCCGCAACGGCTGGGGCTCGACCGAATACGACGCCATCCTGGTCACGGGTTCGGTGCCCGTCGTGCCGGACGCGCTCAAGTACCAGTTGCGCGTGGGCGGCCGTCTGGTCGTGATCGTGGGCCAAGCCCCCGTCATGACGGCCTGTCGCATCACCCGCACCACCGCCGCCAGCTTTGAAACGGTGAACCTGTTTGAAACCGTGATCAAGCCGCTGCGCGGCGTCGCGGTATCCCAGTTCAAGTTCTAAACCCTATCCCCGCCGCCCCGTGCCAGCCCCGCATCGGGGCCTGGGCACCCTGGGGCGGCCCGGCGTATCGTTGAAAATCATGCGCGTCCGATTGCTTACGGCTTTACTGGTTTTTACCGCCGCCGCAAGCGTCGGCCCGTTGCCCGCATTTGCGCAGAACCTGATCCAGGTCTGGCAAGCCGCCCTGGGCAATGACCCCACCTATGCCGCCGCCCGCGCCAACTATCGCGCCGGGCTGGAAAAAGAACCGCAAGCCCGCTCGCTGCTGCTGCCGCTCATTTCGGCCGAAGCCGGCGGCGCGTACCAGGAAACCCGCAGCACGCGCGGCCTGGGCGTGGCCTACAGCGGCGGCCGCGGCGTCTGGGATCTGGCGCTGACGCAGCCGCTGTTCGATTGGGGTCGGTGGCAAAACTACGAGCAGTCCAAGCTGATTGTGGCCGATGTCGAAGTGCAGTTGCAGCAGGCCTATCAAGACCTGCTGCTGCGCGTGGCGGACGCCTATTTCAACGTGCTGTACGCGCAAGACGCGCTGACCGCGACCGAGGCCGAGAAGGCAGCCGTGGCGGGTCAGCTTGAGTCGGCCAAGCGCAATTTCGAGTTGGGCAACTCCACCGTCACCGACACCTATGAAGCGCAGGCGCGCTACGACCTGGTGGTCGCACAGGAATTGCGTCTGCAAAACGATCTGGACGTGCGCCGCGACGAACTGGCCAAGATCATCGGCACGGCGCCCGGCGCGCTGGCCGAACTGCCCTACGGCGTGCAACTGCCGTCGCCACAGCCGGCCCGCGTGAACGACTGGAGCACGCAAGCCGAGTCGTCCAGCCTGGACGTGCTGCGCGCGCAGTTGCTGACCCGCATCGCCGGCCGCGAAATCCAGATCGCCAAGAGCGGCCACTATCCCACCCTGAACCTGCGCGCCACCAGCGGCAGCGCCAGCGACGCCATCATGCGTAACGCGGCGCCGGGCAAGCCCATCGACAACACGGTGGGCGTGGTGCTGTCCATTCCGCTGTATTCCGGTGGCGGTGTGTCGTCCCAGGTGACCGAGAAGGTGCAGCTGGAACAAAAGGCCCGTCACGACTTCGAAACCGCGCGCCGCCAGGCCATCCAGGCCGCGCGCCAGTACTACACGGGCGTCACCAGCGGACTGGCCCGCATCCAGGCGCTGGAAGCCGGCGAAAAATCCAGCCGCGCCGCCGTCGAGGCCAACCGCACCGGCTACGAAGTCGGCGTGCGGATCAATCTGGACGTGCTCAATGCGCAGCAGCAGTTGTACGCGACGCAGCGCGATCTGGCGCTGGCCCGCTACAGCACGGTGCTGTCGGGGCTGCGGCTAAAGGCCACCAGCGGCATCCTGGCGGAAACGGATCTGGAAGCCATCAACAGGCTGCTGCGGGAACCGCGCTGAGGCGGGGGATCGGGCTGGGGATCGGGCTTGGATGCGGTGGGATGGGCTACGGGCTACGGGCTACGGACAAAAAAGGCGGCTTGCACAAGCCGCCTTTTTTCATGCCCTGCATAGGCTCAACGCCCCTTGGCTTCAGCCGCCCTGGATCTTTTTCACCAGCGCCGTCGTGGACCGCTGGAATTCGAAAGGAATGGCCACGGCGCGACCGCCCCAGCTTTTGACCAGGGCCGTTTCCGGCAACGTTTCCATGTCGTAATCGCCGCCCTTGACGATCAAGTCGGGCTTGATCTGGCCGATCAGCGCTTCGGGCGTGTCTTCGTGAAACGACGTGACCACGGTCACACAGCCCAGCGCGGCCAGCAGCGCGGCGCGGTCTTCCATGCGGTTCAGCGGGCGCTCGGCGCCCTTGCCCAGGCGGCGCACCGATTCATCGGTGTTCACCGCCACCACCAAGGTCGCGCCCAACTGCGCGGCTTGGTCCAGATACGTGGCATGGCCACGATGCAGGATGTCGAAGACCCCGTTGGTGAACACCAGCGGCCTGGGCAGGCGGCCGGCGGCAACGGCGGCGATGCATTCGTCGCGGGACAGGACTTTGGATTCAAAACGGGCGGCGGACATGCGGCGATTATATCCGCGCGCCCACCGCCCGAAAGTAGCGCTCAGGCGCCGCCCAGGATGATCTGCTTTTCCTTCGGTACGACCAGCGCCGTCATTTCCTTGCGGTAGCGGTTCAGGTCCTTCACCGTTTCAAAGCTGCGATCCATCAGCTTGGACAGGATGTGCAGAATGCGGCTGGCCACCTTCTGTTCCCAGATGCCGTCAAAGCGGATCTGCGTGTCCAGCCAGTGCTCAAGCCAGCCCGGCTCAGGCAGGCGCGACTGCACCGTGTCGTTGGGGAACAGGTCTTTGTTGACGTGCAGGTTGGTCGGGTGCAGCGCCTGCTGCGTGCGCCCGGCCGACGCCATCAGCACGCCGATCTTCGAGAACGCCAGGCGGGCTTGCTCGCTGGTGTCCTGGCCACGGTCGTGCAGCGCGCGGCGCATGTATTGCAGGTACGCGCCGGCATGGCGGGCTTCGTCCTGCGCCACGGTCTTGTAGATGGCCTTGATGACCGGCTCGGTGTGCCATTCGGCAGCGCGACGATACCAGTGGTTCAAGCGGATTTCGCCGCAGAAATGCAGCATCAGCGTTTCCAGCTCGGGCGCCGCGTCGAATTCAAAGCGCACGTTGTGCAGCTCTTCTTCGGTGGGCACCAGGTCGGGCCGGAAGCGGCGCAGGTATTCGATCAACACCAACGAGTGCTTTTGCTCTTCAAAGAACCACACCGACATGAATGCGCAGAAGTCGCTGTCCCCGCGGTTGTCGCGCAGGAACATCTCCGTGGCGGGCAGCGCCGCCCATTCGGTGATGGCGTTCATTTTGATCGTTTGCGCTTGCTCGTCAGAGAGCTTGCTGCGATCGAAATCTCCCCAGGGGATGTCGTGCGCCATGTTCCAGCGCACGGCTTCCATGGTCTTGAAGAGTTCAGGATAAAGCATGGTCTGCCCTTGTATTCGTCCCGCTTGTGGGGCGATAGAAATTAATGAATGGCGCGCGCGTCTTTCCGGCGAGTGACGCTGCTTTCATCCACCGCAGCGCTATTTTTCGCCGTTTCCCGCGAAGCTATGATGACCGTTTCATGAATGAAACATGACAGAGTTCGTCTAGACCATCGCGCCGCCTATCGGGTCAAGGCCCAGATTGCGACCCCGATCGCAAGAGCCAACACCCCAACCAGCGCTGCAACCAGCCGGTTGTTCTGTTCCTGGGCACGCCGCAGGTGAATCATCTCCGCCAGCAGCGCGGGCGAGACGTTCGGGCGGCTCAGGTGGTCATGGACCAGCCTGGGTAAAGCGGGCAGCATTTGCGACCACTGCACGGCTTCTTTTTCCAGGCTTTGACGCAGCCCCTTGAATCCGACACGCTGGCGCATCCAACGTTCCAGATAGGGCTTGGCGGTCTTCCAGAGATCCAGGTCGGGATCGAGCTGGCGGCCCAATCCCTCGACGTTCAGCAACGTCTTTTGCAGCAGCACCAGCTGCGGCTGGATCTCGACATTGAACCGGCGCGACGTCTGGAACAGGCGGAGCAGAACCTGCCCCAGCGATATTTCGGACAACGGCCGGTCAAAGTACGGTTCGCAGACGGCGCGCACCGCGCCTTCCAGTTCTTCTTCGCGCGTGTCGGCCGGCACCCAGCCGGACTCGATGTGCAACTGCGCCACGCGGCGGTAATCGCGGTGGAAGAAGGCCAGGAAATTCTGCGCCAGATAGTTCTTGTCGAATTCGGACAACGACCCGACGATGCCGAAGTCCAGCGCGATATAGCTACCCAGCGTGTCGGGGCGATCCGACACGTAGATGTTGCCCGGGTGCATGTCGGCGTGGAAAAAGCCGTCGGTGAAGACCTGCGTGAAGAAGATTTCCACGCCGGTGCGCGCCAGGGTCGGGATGTCGATCCCGGCCTCGCGCATGCGTTCCACCTGGCCCACCGGCATGCCGTACATGCGCTGCATGGTGAACACGGTGGACGCCGTGTATTCCCAGATCACTTCGGGCACGATCAGCATGTCGCCGCGGCCCGATTCCGGGCCGAAATTGCGGCGCAGCTGGCTGCAATTGGACGCTTCGCGCACCAGGTCCAGCTCGTCGTGCAGGTACTTGTCGAATTCGGCCACGACTTCGCGCGGCTTCAGGCGGCGGCCATCGGCGCCCAGGCGCTCGATGATGCGCGCCACGATCTTGAGCAGCGACAGGTCTTTTTCGATGATGCCCAGCATGCCCGGGCGCAGCACTTTCACGGCGACCTCGCGGCCGTCGTGCAGCACGGCAAAGTGCACCTGGGCGATGGAGGCGGACGCGACCGGGTCCACGTCGAACTGCGCGAACAGCTTTTCAGGCGGCGCGCCCAGCGCGGCCTCGATGCAGGCCGCGGCCTGCGCGGACGGGAACGGCGGCACGCGGTCTTGCAGCAAGGCCAGTTCGTTGGCGATATCCGCCGGGATCAGGTCGCGGCGCGTGGACAGCACCTGGCCAAACTTCACGAAGATGGGGCCCAGGGATTCCAGCGCCAGGCGCAGGCGTTGCCCACGCGGCTGGCGCGGGCGGGTGCCCAGGCGGATGACGCGCAGCAGGCAGGTGGCCAGCGGATGATTCAGGCTGGACAGGACCAGTTCGTCCAGGCCATAACGCAGCGATACGACGATGATGCGAATAAGGCGCAGCAGGGGAAACATATATCAGGCGCCCCGCTTTGCACTGGCGGACGCCAGACGGGTTTGCAGGGCGGTGGCCGAACGCGCCAACGCGTCGGCGCTGGCGGTGAGCTCGGCCAGATCCAGGCGCCATTGCTCCAGCGCCGGGCGGCCCACCAGTACGCCGCTTTCTTCAGCCAGGTATTCAGACACGTTTTCCGCCAGGCGCTTGCCGGCGTGACGCGCGCCATCGGCCGCCGAGCGGGCGCCGCCCACGATGCGCAGTGCGGCGATATCGCCCACCACGCGGGCCAGGGCGTCTTCGGGATCGAAGCGCAGCTGCTTGGCAAGGTCGGCTACGACCTGGGCCAGCGCGGCGTCGCCCGAAATATGCGTGGCCTGCGCGAAATCGGGCGTTTCACGGTCAGCGCCCAAACGCGGCAGGGGCAGCTTTTCAGGCGCCACCGTCAGCGTCACATCCGGCACCACGGCGGGGTCGGCCTGGGACGCCAGCCCTTCGCTATCGATCGTCAGGCCCAGCGTGAAGCCACCCAGCGCAAAACGCACCGTCTTGCCGGCGTGCCGCGCCAGGCGCTCGCGCGCCCATTCTTCGCGCCTCAACAGGGCGTTGAGCGCACTGACAGCCATTCGAGAGGGCGTGGGCAAGAAGGAAAAAGGCAACATGACGGTGTGCAACACCCCGGGGCAGGGCTTGCCGCAATTAGTGGCTAAATCGGGAGTGTAACGGGTTAGATGGGACCGCGTTTAGTACAACGGGACAAGGAAAAACCGGCCCTTCTAGGGCCGGTTCGAGTGGATGCCCTGGGGCATCCGGCAACGGAGGACAGAGTCAGCCCCGATCAAACAGCGTTTAGCTGGCCAGATCCACGGGGATCTGTTGAATGCCGGCCAAGAGCCAGCCGCCATTGGCGGGCTTGAACAGGTTCCAGACTTCTTCGAAGCGGAAGGCTTCGGCGCCCGGTGCCTCGCGCAGCATGCCGGAGAAGCGCACGCTGGCCAGGTGGCCGTCGGACACGGTTTCGATACCCAGCATTTCGGCGTTCAGCAAGACCACTTCGGTCTTGTTGGGCGCTGCACCGCGCTCGGCCAGTTGCGGCTTGAGCTCGGTGATCAGGTCATCGGTCAGGAAGTCGCGCAGGCCATCGGTGCTGCCGCTGTCCCACACGGCCTGGATGCGCACGAACTGCTCCTTGGCCTGCTTCAGGAAAGCGGGCGTGTCGAAATCACCCGGCACGAACCAGTTGTTGTCCTCGCCGGCCTTGGGCAGCACGGCCGGAGGCGCCACCGGGGCGGCAGCGGCAGCGGCCGGAGCGGCGGCGGCGGTGGGCTTGAGCGCTTCACGCCACATCGGCTGCTGTTGCTGGCCGGGTGCGTTGTTGGCGCCATTGAACGCGCCTTGCGTTGCCGTACGCGGACCCGCGCCACGGAGGCGGCGGATGATGAACATGACGGCGAACACGACAGCGGCGATCAGCAGCGCGGAACCGAGGAATTCGGCGAACGCGCCCGACAGGCCCATGCTGGACAACAAGGCGGCGATACCCAGGCCGGCGGCGATGCCGGCGATGGGGCCAAGCCAGCGCGACGCGCCGCTCTTGGCGGCGGCGCCCGCGGCACCGGCCGTGGCTGCACCGGCGGCTGCCGGGGCGGCGGTGGCGCCGGCCGTGTTGTTGGCGGCGGCCGGCGGCGTGGTGGCCTGGCGCTGCTGGGTCACATTGGAGGATTGGCGGCCGACGCTGCTGCCGCCACCCGCACGACGGGCTTCGGCATCAAACGATGCCGTCACCAACGCCGCGCCGGAAACGGCGATGAGCGCTGCGGCGACAAACCGCGAAAGACAGAATTTGGTCATAGAGTTAGCTCCCTCGTACTCGCGCCCCCGCTGCCCCGAGCAGCAAGGAGTCCCACGGACAGCGGGACCTATTCGCGACTTTTCTTACAGTAATCTGAATGTCGTAAGAATAACGGACAAGATGCCGCCCCACAAGTTCCCCGTGGGGGGACAAATCATCCGATCGACACGCCGGGCTTAGCCCAGGCGCACGCCCTCGTGCAGGGCGGCGATGCCGGCGGTCAGGTTGAAGTACTGCACCCGTTCCAGCCCGGCGCTGCGCAGCATGTCGGCCAGCGTTTCCTGGTCGGGATGCATGCGGATGGATTCGGCCAGGTAGCGGTAGCTGGCCTCGTCCTTGGCGACCTTCTTGCCCAGCCAGGGCAGCACATTGAAGGAGTACCAGTCATAGGCGGGGGCCAAGGGCTTGGCTACGCGCGAGAATTCCAGCACCAGCAGCTTGCCGCCCGGCTTGAGCACGCGGGCCATTTCAGCCAGCGCGCGGTCTTTATGCGTCATGTTGCGCAGGCCGAAGGCCACGCTGACGCGGTCGAAATAACCGGTGGGAAACGGCAGGCGCTCGGCGTCGCAGACGGCGGTGGGCAGCAACAGGCCCGCGTCGGTCATGCGGTCGCGACCCACGCGCAGCATGGAATCGTTGATGTCGGTCAGCCAGACTTCGCCGGTGGGGCCGGCGCGCTTGGCGAAGGCCTTGGCCAGGTCGCCCGTGCCGCCCGCGATATCCAGCACCTTCATGCCGGGGCGGATGGCGGCGCGGCCAATGGTGAAGGCTTTCCAGACCCGGTGCAGGCCGGCCGACATGAAATCGTTCATGACGTCGTAGCGCTGGGCAACCGAATGGAAGACTTCGGCAACCTTGCGGGCCTTTTCGCCTTCAGGCACCGTTTGAAAGCCAAAATGCGTGGACTGGGCGTTGTCCTGCGCGGAATGTTGCGATTCGGAGGGGTTTTGCATGGTGAATTCCCGATATATCGTGGCAATGGTAGCCTATCGGCCCCCAGCGGCGGCGCGAAGAACCTGCCTGCGGGACGCCCTGCGGTCACATACCTGAAATATTGCGGCCATACTATCGCAATGTTCGCGCCGCGCCGGCGCTCAGAAGCGTGCCAAATTCGCCATGTCCAGCACCATCCTCGTCGTCGAAGACGAACCCGCAATCCAGGAACTGATCGCCGTCAACCTGTCCTTCGCGGGGCACAAAGTGCTGCGCGCCTTCGACGCCGACCAGGCCCAGACCCTTATCCGCGCCGAACTCCCTGACTTGATACTGCTGGACTGGATGCTGCCCGGCACTTCCGGCCTGGCGATGGCGCGCAAGCTGCGCAACGACGAGCGTACCCGCGCCGTCCCGGTCATCATGCTGACCGCCAAGGGCTCCGAGCAAGACAAGGTCGACGGCCTGGAAGCCGGCGCCGACGACTACATCACCAAGCCGTTCTCGCCCAAAGAGCTGATGGCCCGCATCAAGGCCGTGCTGCGCCGCCGCGCGCCGCAGCTGACCGACGACGTCATCGACGTGGGCGGCCTGAAGCTGGACCCGGTCACGCACCGCCTGTCGGGCAACAGCCAGTCGCTACAGATCGGCCCCACCGAATTCCGCCTGCTGCACTTTTTCATGACGCACCCGGAACGCGTGTTCTCGCGCTCGCAACTGCTGGACCAGGTCTGGGGCGACCACGTGTTCGTTGAAGAACGCACCGTTGACGTCCACATTCGCCGCCTGCGCAAGGCGCTGGAACCCAGCGGCCACGACGCGCACGTCGAAACGGTGCGCGGCAGCGGTTACCGGTTTACGGCACAGCTGCCCACGCGGTAAAACTGCCGCACGATGATCTGGCTGCGCACACTTTTCCTGGTCGCCCTGTGGGCGGTGATTGCATTACTGGCGCAATGGCTCATAGGAGATCCTTGGGGCTGGCTGGTGTTTTGCGCCGCGCTGACCTCCATGTTGCTCTGGCGCAGCTGGCGCCTGACGCTGGTATCCCACTGGGCCAATCACCCGGACACCTCTCCCCCCGCTTCCGTCGGGCCATGGGACGACATCCTTGCTCCCCTTTACCGCTATACCCGCGCTCGCGCCAGGGAACTGGCCGAAACCCGCGACACC
Organism: Achromobacter sp. B7; assembly: GCF_003600685.1. Lineage (NCBI taxonomy): Bacteria > Pseudomonadati > Pseudomonadota > Betaproteobacteria > Burkholderiales > Alcaligenaceae > Achromobacter > Achromobacter sp. B7. The sequence goes on along the minus strand of NZ_CP032084.1, from coordinate 453,594 downwards.
ATGCAAGGCATGCTGGCCGCCGCCCAGGCCTTGCCGGACGGCGCGGTCACGCTGAATGAAGACTTCCAGATTGACTGGTGCAACCGCATGGCGCGCCAGCATCTGGGGTTGCGGCTGCCGGCCGATCGTGGCCACAACCTGCTGAACCTGCTGCGCGCGCCCGAGTTCGTGGAATACGCGCATCGCCCGGCCTGGCCAGAGCCCATCCTGGTGCGCCTGGGCCAGCAAGGCCAGGAACGGCTGATGATGATGCAGCTGACCGCCTACGCCAGCAATCAGCGGCTGCTTATTACCCGCGACGTCACGCAGATCGAGCGCCTGGAAACGACGCGCCGCGATTTCGTGGCCAACGTGTCGCACGAGCTGCGCACGCCGCTGACCGTGCTGGCCGGCTTTCTGGAAACGCTGCGCGACATGCCGGCTGACGCGCTGCCCGAAGAACAGCGCGCGCAGTACATCGACATGATGCATGAGCAAGCGCAGCGCATGCAGGCCATCGTGGAAGACCTGCTGACCTTGTCCACGCTGGAATCGTCGCCGGGCAGCGACCCGCGCGCCATCAACATGGGCGCGCTGCTGCAAAAGGCGCGCCAGCAGATCGAGGCGCTGTCGGGCGGCCGCCATGTGCTGGAATGGCATATCGACGACACGCTGGACGTGCTGGGCGCGGAAACCGAACTGACCTCGGCGCTATCGAACCTGCTGACCAACGCGGTGCGCTACACGCCGGACGGCGGCACGATCACCGTACGCTGGGAACGCGAAACCGATGGCGGCGCGCGCTACAGCGTGCAGGACACCGGCATCGGCATCCCGGCCCGCCACCTGCCCCGACTGACCGAACGGTTCTATCGCGTGGACCGCGGGCGTTCGCGCGCGGTGGGCGGCACCGGCCTGGGGCTGGCGATCACCAAGCACATCGCCATGCGCCACGACGCCGAACTGCTGATCACCAGCGAACCGGGCAAGGGCAGTGTGTTCGCCCTGCGTTTTCCGCCGGAGCGCATCGCGATCGGCGAAGCGGCATAGAAGGCGCGTCGCCGACGCCGGGCTGACGACCCGGCGTAGACGCGCACGGCGGGCGTCGGATCGCCCCCGCCATCCCCGGCGCCACGGCCTGCGCCCGGCCTTTCGGCCCCGCGCGGGCGCCGCGCGGGTGGGGCGCGGGTGGGGCGCGGGTGGTAAATTCCCGGCCATGCGCATCCTGGTCATTGAAGACGAACCCAAGCTGGCCGACTACCTGAAGAAGGGCTTGTCGGAGCAGAGCCATGTCGTGGACCTGGCGCGCAATGGCGTGGACGGACTGCATCTGGCGCTGGAAGGCGACTACGACCTGATCGTGCTGGACGTGATGCTGCCCGGCGTGGACGGCTTCGGCATTCTGGCGGCCGTGCGGGTTCGCAAAAACACCCCCATCCTGATGCTGACCGCGCGCGATGCGGTGGAAGACCGCGTGCGCGGCCTGGAAGGCGGCGCCGACGATTACCTGGTCAAGCCCTTTGCTTTTTCTGAACTGCTGGCGCGTGTGCAGGCGCTGCTGCGCCGCGGCCGCGCGCAAGAACCCACGCTGCTGCGGCTGGCCGACCTGGAGCTGGACCTGGCCAGCCGCCGCGCCCAACGCGGCGGCCGCCGGCTGGACCTGACCGCCAAGGAATTCAGCCTGCTGGCGCTGCTGCTGCGCCGCCAGGGCCAGGTGCTGTCGCGCACCACGCTGGCCGAACAGGTGTGGGACATGAATTTCGACAGCGATACCAACGTGATCGACGTCGCAGTGCGCCGCCTGCGCGGCAAGCTGGACGACCCGTACGACACCAAGCTGCTGCACACGGTGCGCGGCATGGGCTACGTGCTGGAATCGCGCCACCCGCCGCTGCCGGCATGACGCGGGCTGCCGAGTGGCCGCGCCGATGAAGCTGCCTCCATGTCGCTGCCCCATGTCGCTAGCCCGATAACGCTGCCCGCATGACGCCACCCCCATGAAGCCGCCCCGCTCTCGCCCGCCCCGCATCCGCTCCATGCAGGCGCGACTGACGCTGCTGCTGGGCGCCATCGCGTTGCTGGTTTCCAGCCTGGCGGGCGCGACCTTGTTCTGGGCGTTGAAGCGTGAAGTGGAACGCCAGGAAATTACCGAGGTCAGCGGCAAGCTTGAACTGATCGACCACCTGATCGACATGCAGAACAGCGCCAGCGGCCTGCACGACCTGGCCGCCACCTTCGACGAGATGCGCGCCGGGCAGGGCCAGCTGGGCATCTGGATCGTGGACGCGCAAGGCCATGCCGTCTACGGCGGGCCGCCGCCCGACACGCTGGAAACGGTGGACGGCCGGCAGGTGGTGCTGCAAAGCGCCGACGGCGGCCGCATGCGTGGCCTGCGCGTGGCCATGAACGACCGCATCCTGCCCGGCGCCCACCTGACGGTGGCCGTCAGCACCCGCACCAGCGGGCAATTTTTGTATGCCTACGGCACCGCGCTGGTGCTGATCTGCGCGCTGTGGGTCGGCGCGACGGTCGTGCTGGCGGCCTGGGCGGTGCGCCGCAGCATGGCGCCCACCCGCCGCCTGTCCGAGCAGGCCGCGCGCATCCAGCCCGACAACCTGGCGCATCGGCTGCCGCTGGCCGACACCGACCGCGAACTGCATGAGCTGGTCATATCGTTCAACCGCACGCTAGAGCGGCTGCAAGCGGCCTACCAGCAGATGGAAGGCTTTAACGCCGACGTGGCGCATGAGTTGCGTACGCCGCTGGCCACGCTCATTAACGGCACCCAGGTCATGCTGTCCTCGCCACGCGATGCCGCCGAACTGCGCGACGCGCTGGCATCCAACCTGGAAGAACTGGAAGACTTGAAAACGCTGGTCAACGACATGCTGTTTCTGGCCCGCGCCGACCGTGGCGAACTGGCCGCCGATCTGGCGCCGGTATCGCTGGCCGCCGAGGCGCGCCGCGTGGCGGACTATTACGAAGCGATGTTGGAAGAGCAAGGCGTGCATCTGCGCTGCGAGGGCGATGCCAAGGTGGTGGCCAACGCCGGGCTGGTGCGCCGCGCGCTGGCCAACCTGATCGCCAACGCGATCAAAGCCACACCGGCCGGCCGGGACATCGTGGTGTTGTGCTCGGCCGTGCCGGGCGGCGCGAGGGTCGAAGTGTGCAACCCCGGCGCCCCGATTCCTGCCGCCGACCTGCCCCGCATCTTCGACCGGTTCTTCCGGTCGGGCCAAAGCCGCGCCCCGCGCAGCGAAGGCCACGGGTTGGGCTTGGCCATCGTGCGCGCCATCGCCCGCATGCACGGCGGCGACGTCGACGCAACGTCGGACGCCAACGGCACGGTGGTGGGCATCACGCTGCGTGGACCGGGGGCCTTCCGGTCCGATTTCCCGCACGACGTGGCGTAGCAGTATCCGCCGGGCGGGACGTCGAACATTACAAAAACGTAATCTACGCGACAGGATCGGGTCACCGCCGCCTTCCTACAGTGTCATCACGGTCATTCCATCAAGGATTCTTGTGAAAGACGCTATGCCGCGTATCGGCCACGACACGCCCTTCGCCGTCCCACGCGCGGCTCTCTCGCGCCGCCGTTTTGTACAGGGCCTTGCCACCGGTGGCGCCTTGGCGTCGCTGGGCGCCTGGCGCTCGGCGCTGGCGGCCTCCACCGGCCCTGCCGCCACCGAACTGCGCGGCACCGAGTTCCATCTGGAAATCGGCGAGACGCCGGTGAACTTCACCGGCGCGGCCCGCGTCGCCACCACCGTCAACGGCCAATTGCCCGCGCCGCTTCTGCGCTGGCGCGAAGGCGACACCGTCACGCTGCATGTGACCAACCGGCTGCGTGAACAGACGTCGATCCACTGGCACGGCATTCTGCTGCCGTCGGACATGGACGGCGTACCCGGCCTGAGCTTTGGCGGCATCGACCCCGGCCAGACTTTCACCTACCGGTTTCCCGTGCGCCAAAGCGGCACGTACTGGTATCACAGCCACTCGGGCTTTCAGGAACAGACCGGCTTGTACGGCGCGATTGTCATCGACCCTCACCATCCGCCCGCCATCGCCGCGGACCGCGATTACACGGTGCTGTTGTCGGACTGGACGGACGAAGATCCCATGCGCGTCTTCAATAAGCTGCGCGTGATGCCCGACTACTACAACGGCATCCAGCCCAGCGTGCAGAGTTTGTCCGCCGACGCGCAAAGCCGGGGCTGGGGTCCCGCGTTGTCCGAGCGCCTGATGTGGGAACAGATGCGCATGAACCCCACGGACCTGGCCGACGTGTCGGGCGCCACCTACACGTTCCTGACCAACGGCGCGACGCCCGCCGGCAACTGGACGGGCCTGTTCAATCCGGGCGAACGCATCCGGCTGCGCTTCATCAATGGATCGGCAATGACGTACTTCGATGTGCGCATTCCCGGCTTGAAAATGACGGTGGTGGCCGCCGACGGACAGGACGTGCGGCCGGTGGACATCGAGGAATTTCGCATCGGGGTGGCCGAAACGTATGACGTGATCGTGGAACCGAAGGACGCGCGGGCCTACACGATATTCTCGCAAGCCATGGACCGCTCGGGCTATGCGCGCGCCACGCTGACGCCGCGTGCCGGCATGCAGGCCGAGGTGCCGCAACTGGACCGCGTGCAATGGCTGGGCATGATGGACATGGGCATGGCGCATGGCGCGCCGGGTGATGTGCCCGCTGACACCGGTGCGTCGGGCCACGGCGCCATGGATCACGGCGACGCGCACGCCAAGCACCCCACGGAAGCCACGGACGCCATGCCAGCCACGCCATCCGCGCAAGGTGGCATGGTGCAGGTCAAACACCCGTACCCGACGGAGCGCGGCGTGGGCAATTCCATGTTGCCGGACGTCGCATCCACGCGCCTGGACGACCCCGGCGTGGGCTTGCGCGACAACGGCCGCCGCGTGCTGACCTACGCGGACCTGCACTCGGTGCATCCTCCCGAGGACAACCGCGCGCCGTCGCGCGAAATCGAATTGCACCTGACGGGCAACATGGAACGCTACATGTGGTCGTTCAACGGCGTGAAGTTTTCGGACGCCAAACCCATCTTGCTGCGCTACGGCGAACGGGTGCGCTTCGTGCTGGTCAACGACACGATGATGACGCACCCCATCCATCTGCACGGCCTGTGGAGCGACCTGGAATCGCCCGACGGCGCGTTCCAGGTGCGCAAGCACACCATCACGCTGAACCCGGCGCAGCGCCTGAGCTACCGCGTCAGCGCCGACGCGCGCGGACGCTGGGCGTATCACTGCCACCTGCTGTATCACATGGAGGCCGGCATGTTCAGAGCGGTCGTGGTGGAGTAAATGATGAGACCCCTTACCTCTCTGATGGGCCTGTGCGCCCTGTCGATAACGCTGGCCACGACGGTCGCCTCGGCCCAACCCGCCGATGTCGATCATGGCGCGATGGATCATTCCGGCATGGATCACGGCGCGGCGCAAGCGCCCGCCGCCGCCGCAACGAATCACGGCAACATGGACCATGGCGACATGGGGCACGACGGCACCCCCCAAGCCGCCCCGACGGCCCCCGCCGCGCCGCCCGTGGGCAGCCTGCCTGCCAGCGATGGGGCGGCCCTCGATGGGGCGGCCACCGATGGGGCGGCCCTCGACGGGGCGGCCGAACGCGGCTACGACAGCTACGGCATACACCCGCACATGATGGACGACATGCCGGCCTGGCAGGTGCTGTTCGACAAATTCGGCGTGTCACGCAACCGCGATGGCCAGAACACGCAGCAATGGGACGGGCGCTTCTGGTTCGGCACGGCCACCGACCGGCTGCTGGTCAAATCGGAAGGCGAACGCGAGAACGGCGAGGGCTCGGACGGTAAAGTCGAAGCGTTCTGGAGCCACGCCGTCTCGCCGTTCTGGGACCTGCAACTGGGCGCGCGCCGAGACATCGGCACCGGCCCCAAGCGCAATTGGGCCGCCATCGGCATCGAAGGCGTGCTGCCCTACAACATCGAACTGGAAACGACCGCCTACGTGGGCGCGTCGGGTCGCACGGCACTGGCGCTAAAAGCGGAGTACGACCTGTTGTTGACGCAACGACTGATCTTCACGCCCGAGCTCGAAGCCAGCCTGTACGGCAAGTCCGACCCCGCGCGCGGCGTCGGTTCGGGGCTGTCCGAAGGCTCGCTGTCGTTCCGGCTACGCTACGAAGTCACACGCGAATTCGCCCCGTATATCGGCGTATCCTTTGACCGGAAGTTCGGCCAGACAGCGCGCTACGCGTCCGACGCAGGCGCCAGCCGATCGCAGACTGCGCTGATGGCCGGCGTGCGATTCTGGTTTTGACGACCGTGGCCGCATCAACGCCGCTGCCGGCACCATCACGGTCACGGTGACGGCCAGCGTGATGGTCACGGCGCCTATTTTTCATTTCTCTTCCCGATCGGAGCATCATGAACGTTTCCCGCCTGACCCGCCTGGTTCTTGCCGCCGCGCTGTGCGCGCCGACCTTCGTCATGGCCCAAGGCCCCGTCAAGGTCGAGGTCTGGAAGACGCCCACCTGCGGCTGTTGCGAAGACTGGGTCAAGCACATGCGCGATAACGGCTTCACCGTCACCACACACGATGTGCAGGACACCGGCCCCATCCGCCGCAACGCGGGCATGGCTGACTACGGGTCGTGCCACACCGCGATGGTCGACGGCTATGCGGTCGAAGGCCATGTGCCGGCACGCGACGTGCGCCGCCTGCTGCTGGAAAAGCCCGACGCAGCCGGCTTGGCCGCCCCCGGCATGCCGCTGGGATCGCCCGGCATGGACGGCCCCGAATACGGCGGCCGAAAGACGCCGCACGACGTGCTGCTGGTGGACAAGCAAGGCGGCGCGCGGGTGTACGAGGCCTACCGTTGAAACAATTCATCCACACCGCCTCAATGGCTACTCCTTGCAGTGCAGCAAAAATGCGCCACAATAAATAACACGTACTTCTCACCACCCCCTGGCAGTCATGGCAAAAATCGTCCTGTTCGAGAACATCCATCCGAGCGCCCGCGCGGTCTTCGAAGCCGCCGGCTACACCGATATCGTCACGCACGCCGCCGCATTGCCGGCGTCGCAGCTGCACGACGCCCTGCGCGGCGCGCAGGTGGCGGGGATCCGTTCTCGCACGCACCTGGATGCCGCCTTGCTGTCCAGCCCCGACCTGCGCGTGGTGGGCTGCTTTTGCATCGGCACCAACCAGGTCGACCTGGACGCGGCCATGCAGCGCGGCATCCCGGTGTTCAACGCGCCGTTTTCCAACACCCGCTCGGTTGCCGAGCTGGTGCTGGGCGAAGCCATTTTGCTGCTGCGCCGTATCCCCGAAAAGAATGCCCGCGTGCATCTGGGCCATTGGGACAAGAGCGCCGCGGGCGCCTTTGAAACCCGTGGCAAGACGCTGGGCATCGTGGGCTACGGCAACATCGGCTCGCAGATCAGCACGCTGGCCGAAGGCCTGGGCATGCGCGTCGTCTATCACGACGTCGAAGCCAAGCTGCCGCTGGGCAACGCGCGCCCCGCCGGCACGCTGAACGAGCTGCTGGAACAGGCTGACGTCGTCACCCTGCATGTGCCGGGCGGCAAGTCGACCGAGAACATCATGAACGCGGAAACCATCGCGCGCATGCGTCGCGGGTCCATCCTGATCAACGCCTCGCGCGGCGCCGTGGTGGACATCGATGCGCTGCACGCGGCGCTCAAGTCCGGCCATCTGGCCGGGGCGGCGCTGGACGTGTTCCCGACCGAACCCAAGAGCGCGGACGAGCCCTTGGCCAGCCCGCTGATCGGCATGCCCAACGTCATCTTGACCCCGCACATCGGCGGCAGCACGCAGGAATCGCAAGAGAACATCGGCCGCGAAGTGGCGGAAAAACTGGTGCGTTTCCTGCAAGCCGGCACCACCAAGGGCGCGGTCAACTTCCCCGAACTGCCGTACCTGGAACCGGCCGGCGCCACCCGCATCCTGCACGTGCACCGCAACGCGCCGGGCGCGTTGGGCACGCTGGACAACCTGATGGCGCAACACGGGCTGAACATCGTCAGCCAGACGCTGCAAACCAAGGGTCAGATCGGCTACGTGATCACCGACGTGGAAGGCCAGGTGGATGACATCGTCATGACGACGCTGCGCAGCCACCCCATCACGGTCCGCTGCGACCGGCTGTAAGGCAGTAAAGCCCGACAGGCGCGTGGCCCGATCCGCAAAGCACGCGGATCGGGCCACGCGCTTTTTTATTGCGCGCTCAGGATCGTGGCGGTGGCTGTATTTGGGTCTGCGCGGCCGCCACCAGGCATTCCGCCATTTTCTCGCGCACGCTGCCGCTGTCGAAAGGCAGGCGGCCGATGATGCCGATGTCCCGGTGAAACGCATGTTCCTCCAGCGGCACCAGCCGCAAGCCCGTCAGATCCAGGCCACGCAATTGCGGCAATAGCGCCACGCCCAGGCCGTGCCGCACCAGGTTGGCGATGGCGTCAATCTCGTCCAGTTCGACGGCCTCGTGCACATTGATGCGGTGTTTCTTCAGAAAGATATCCACCACGCGCCCGCCGAACGACGCCCGGTCGTAGCGGATGAAAGGCTGCGTGGCCAGCACATCGCGCCACGGCGCCAGCGGCATGGCCTCGGGCATGGCCAGCACCACGGGTTCGCTCAGCAGGCGCTGCCAACCCAGCTCGGGCGGCAACGCGAAGGGCGGGCGGATCAGCACCGCCATGTCCACTTCGCCCGCGTCCACCTGACCCAGCAGGGACAGCGACACGCCGGGCACGATGCGCACCCGCACGTCGGGATACACCGCCCGAAAGCGGCCCAGCGCGTCCACCAGCAAATCGTGCTGCACCGAGGCGATGGCGCCGATGCGCAATGACCCGCTCACCTGCCCCGCCCCCGCCGTGGTGACCAGGCGCTCGGCCATGGCCACCAGCTCTTCGGCCTGGGGCAGCATCTCGCGGCCATGGGCGTTCAGCACCGCCGCGCGCGCGCCCCGGTCAAATAGCGCCACCCCCAGATATTCCTCCAGCCGCTTGATCTGGGCGCTGACGGCGGACTGCGTCAAACCCAGGTGCGTGCCGGCGCCGGTGAAAGTGCCATCCCGGGCCACGGCAATGAAGGTCTTGAATTCTTTGATCACGAACAATCAATTTTTTTAGGTCTAAGGCACAAAAAATATCGTTTTTCAATCAAAAAAACAATCCCTAAACTAGGCGCTGGTGCTAAATACAGCACGCTGCACCCTGCGGGGATCCGCAGTCCGACCTTTTTGAATGACCCGGAGTTTTCATGACCGCCCAAACCAACCTGCCGCCGTTCCACTTGGCCTTTCCGGTCCGCGACCTGGCCGAAGCCCGCGCCTTCTACGGCGAAAAGCTGGGCTGTCCGGAGGGCCGTAGCTCGCCCGAATGGATCGACTTCAACTTCTACGGCCACCAGATCGTTGCCCACCTGGCCCCCAGCGAATGCGGCCACAACGCGACCAGCGCCGTGGACTCGCACAACGTGCCGGTCCGCCATTTCGGTGCGGTGTTGTCGATGGAACAGTGGGAAGCCATGTCCAAGCGCCTGATCGACGCGGGCACGGAATTCGTCATCGAGCCCTACATCCGCTTCAAGGGCGAAGTCGGCGAACAAGCCACGATGTTCTTCCTGGATCCGTCGGGCAACGCCCTGGAATTCAAGGCGTTCAAGAACATGGATTCGCTGTTCGCCAAGTAATCCCGCCGGCCGCGCGCAACCGGCCTGACCGGCCGGTTTACGCGCTGCGGTAACGCGGGTTTGCCTCTTGCGCGGCCTGTTCGGCGGCTTCGAGATACGCCTCGATAATGCTGGGCAGCACTTCGTGCACATAGGTGCGCGTGAGCTGGGCCGCGCGGTCCACATCGCGGTTGGCCAGCGCCAGCGTAATGCCGTGGGTGTATGACTGGATGGTGTGGTTTTCCATCGAGCGGCGGGCCAGCAGGAATCGCAGCGGCTCGACCTGTTCGTAAAGCTTGCTCAACATGCTGGTCAGCGGCGTGTTGCCGGAGTAGCGGGCGCAAGCCAGATAGAACTCGCGCGCGGCGGCGATGCAGGCGCGCGCGTCTTGCTTGGCCATCGATGTGGCGATGGCCTCGTCGTAGCCGCGCAACTCGGCCACCAGCGGCGCCAGGTCGTCCATGTCGGCCAATTGCCGCAGGCAATAGGCCTCAAGCTCGGCGCGCAGCTGGTACAGATGGCGGATTTGCGTTTCGGTATAGAGCGTGGCCCGAAAGCCCTTGCGTTGGATATGCGTGACCAGGCCGCCCAATTCCAGCAGCCGCAAGGCTTCGCGGATGGGGCTGCGGCTGGTGCCGAATCGCTGTTCCAGCTCTTGCTCGCGCAAGGGCTGACCGGGCCGGATAGTGCCGTCCACTATCAATTCACGAATCTGTTCCTGAAGAAAATACGGAATCGTGGCGGGCGCTTTTACGTCCAATCGGCTCCCCTTGACTGCCCGAGGCATGTGTTGAGAGACCGAAAGATACTAGAAATTTATTGAAACACAAATAAGAAAATTGTTGCAGAGGCCCGGCGCGGCCCCCCGGTAGGCGGAACCTGAGGCTCTGCGGCGAGCACTGCGGCAGGCTCAGTCCCAGTCGTCGCGATACACGAACTTGGGCATTTGCCAGTTAAAGCGCAATGCCAGCAGGCGCAGGGCTAGGCCCGCCGCCAGCGCCAGCGGCACGGCCGCGTTGGCCGACAGGCCCAACGACTGCCCGCCCAGATACAGCGCCCCCGTCACCACGGACACGCTGGCGTAAAGCTCCTTGCGAAACAGCAGCGGCACCTCGTTGCAGAGCACGTCGCGCAGCACCCCGCCCGCGCACCCGGTGATCATGCCGCTGATGAGCACGACCGTGATCGGCAGCTGCATCATCTGCGCCACCTGGCAACCGATCACGGTGAACGCCACCAGCCCCAGCGCGTCGGCCAGCAGGAACAGGCTGCGCAGGCGCCGCATCACCGGCGCGATCAGGGCGGTCAGAATCGCCGCGCCTCCGGTCATCCACAGATACTCCGGGTGGATGACCCAGGTAAGCGGGTAATGCCCCAGCAAGACGTCGCGCAGCGAACCGCCGCCCAGCGCCGTCACGCACGCAATGATGCACACCCCCATCCAGTCCATGTCGCGCCGGCCGGCCGACAACGCCGCGGTCATCGCCTCGGCCACGATGGCGACCAGGTACAACGTGTGCAGCAACAAGGGGGAAATGTCAGAAAGCATGGGGAAGAATCAAGAAAGCCGGTGATGTAACCCGCCCATTGTATTGAGCCTGACCCCGCGCAAGCGGCCATTGCGGCGCCCGACCTCATCGCTTACGCTGGTCCGTGCGTTGATATCGATCAATCCCCAGTCCGCGTCGCGGCGAGACAATGGGGCATTGCCCCCGCAAGGGAGGTACCTGCCAGGCTGGCGGACGCGGGAGTCGCCACTCTGGCTACAACCGGGAGATAACGTATGACACAGCAAATCGGCCCCATCCTGTTGGCCACGGACCTGAGCGCGCGCGGCGATCGCGCCCTGGACCGTGCCTTGCAGCTGACGAAAGAACTGGGCACCAAACTGATCGTGTTGCACGTCATGGAAAACCATGCCAACTCGGCGCGCCTGACCACCCCGGTCTGGCGGCGGCTGTCCAGCGACCACAAGGCCCTGGCCGAACGCGAGCTGGCGGAAGACCTGGCCGCCGCCGATGTGCCGACCGAAGTGGTAGTGGTGTCGGGCGATCCGCTGGCGCACATCACGGAAACGGCCGACAGCTTTGGCTGCTCGCTGATCGTCACCGGCACCGCTCGCGACGAAACGCTGGGTCGGCTGCTGTTGGGCACCACCGTCGAAAAGCTGGTGCGCCAGGCCCGCCAGCCCGTGCTGGTGGTCAAGACCCGGCCGCGTCGGCCGTACCGCGACGTGCTGGTCGCCACTGACTTCTCCGACGGCTCGCGCCATGCCTTGCGCGCGGCGCTGCAACTGGTGCCCAACGCCAACCTGACGCTGTTCCACGCGTATGACGTGCCGTTCCAGGGCAAGCACACCCCCGAAGACGCCGTCTCGCGCAGCTTTCACCAGGAAGCCGAGCAAAGCGCGCGCGAGTTCACGGCCAGCACGCCGGAACTGGCGGGGCTGACGCCGCCCAAGGTGGTGCTGGAAGCGGGCCAGCCGGAGACGGTCTTGTCGGAATATTCCTTCCACCACCGCTCGGACCTGGTCGTGACCGGCACGCATGGCCGCACCGGCATCCTGCGCACCGCCATCGGCAGCGTGGCCGAACGCCTGCTGGAATCGTTGCCCAGCGACGTGCTGATCGTCCGCCTGCACGACGAAGACTGACGCCGAACGCGGGTCGACAATAAAAAGGCGGCGCCTGGTGCGCCGCCTTTTTCATGGGCTGAGGCCTGCCTTCAGGCCTGGTCGCCCTGCTTTTCCATCGTGTCGATCGTGCCGCGCAGCCTATGCAGCAGCACGAGCCCCGGCAGCGCGATCAGCACCGTCAGCAGGAAAAACCCCGGCCAGTCCAGGCGCTCGACCAGCGGCGGAGTCAGCGGCCCCGCCAGATAGGTACGGCCCACGGCCGACAGCGCCGACAGCAACGCAAACTGGGTCGCCGAAAACCGGCGCTGGCACAGCGCCATCAACAAGCCCACGAACGAAGCCGTGCCCAGTCCGCCACACAGGTTTTCAATGCCGACGCCGGCCGCCATCAGCGACAGGTTCTTGGGGCTGACCGCGATCAGCCAATACGCCAGGTTCGACACCGCCTGCAACAGCCCGAAGGCCATCAGCGACCGATACAAGCCCCAGCGAGCCATCAGCGAGCCACCCGCCAGCGCCCCCACGATGGTGGCCGCCAGGCCCAGCACCTTGTTCACGGTACCGACCTCGGTAGGCGTGAAGCCCGCGCCCCGGATCAGGAAGGTGGTGGACAGCGCGCCTGCGAACGCGTCGCCCAGCTTGTACAGCACGATCAGCAGCAGGATCGCCAGCGCGCCACGGCGCGTGAAGAATTCGTGCAGGGGCTCGCCGATGGCCGCGCCCAGCGTGCGGGGCGCGTGGGCGACGTGCTCGGGCTCGGGCGCCAGCAGCGTGGCCACCGCGCACAGCAGCATCAGCGCACCCATCAGGACATAGGTGTAGCCCCAGCCGATCCATTGGTCCGCCAGGATCAGCGCCAGCCCGCCGGACGCGATCATCGCCAGCCGGTAGCCCATCACCTTCACGGCCGCGCCCGCGCCCCGTTCTTCCTTGCGCAGCACGTCAGTGCAATAAGCGTCGAACGCGATGTCCTGCGTGGCGGACAGGAAAGCGACCACCACCGCCAGCAAAGCCAGCGGCATCAAGGCGTTGGACGGCGACAGCGCGCCCATTGCCATGATGGTGATGGCCAGCAACAGCTGCGTCACCAGCATCCAGCCGCGCCGCCGGCCGAGCAGCGGCGGCACATAGCGGTCAACGAAGGGAGCCCAAAGAAACTTGAGGGTGTAGGCGGTGCCCACCAGCGTGAGGAAACCAATTTCCTGCAGCGGCACGTTTTCGACCGTGGCCCAGGCCTGCAAGGTACCGCCGGTCAGCGCCAAGGGCAGTCCGCTGGCAAAGCCCAGGACCAGCAAGGGGGCCACGCGGGGGCTGGTATAGACGTTGGATACAGCGGTGATGACGGTCTCCTGAAACGCGCCGCACGGCGCAACAGGCGTTGCGTCGCGGGCTTGCGGCATTTTAGGGCCTGTTGCCGCGCGCCGTCAGGAGGATCGGTGTCGGAATGTCAGGGCGTGGCAAAACGGTACACCGCCAGCGTGCTGCGCCAGCTGGGAAACAGCTTGACCTCGTGGCCTTCGTTGAACGTGGCGCGTTCAAGAATGCGCAGGTTCAGTTCGCCAGCCAGTTGTTCGAAATCGCGCAGCGTGCACAGGTGGATGTTCGGCGTGTTGTACCACTGATAGGGCATCTGGCCGGTGACCGGCATGCGCCCCCGCAAGATGGCCCAGCCATGCGGCCAGTAGCCGAAGTTGGGAAACGACACGATGCCGTGACGCGCCACGCGCGCCATTTCCCGCAGGATATGTTCGGTGCGGTGCATGGACTGCAAGGTTTGCGACAACACCACGGTATCGAACTGTTTGTCGTCAAACAGCGCCAGCCCGTCTTCCAGGTTCTGCTGGATGACTTCCACCCCGCGCCGCACGCACGCGATCACGCAGGTGTCGTCCAGTTCAACGCCCGCGCCGCGCACCTGGCGGTGGTCCCGCAGGTGCGCCAGCAGCGCGCCGTCGCCGCAGCCCAGGTCCAGGACGCGGCTGCCCGGTTCGATCCAGCCGGCGATGCGCGCCAGGTCAGGCCGCAGCGCGGCATGGGCATAGCGGGGGGTCACGGGATTCATTCGGAGCGTCCTTCGGTCTGCGCGGCGTCAGCGGTCAGGCCAAGTTCGCGCGCGATGCGTTCGTAGTAGCCACGGACCACCGCGTGATAGCGGGCGTCTTCCAGCAGGAAGGCGTCGTGCCCGTGCGGCGCATCGATTTCGGCGTAGGTGACGGGGCTGGCGTTCTTGAGCAGCGCGCGCACGATTTCGCGTGATCGCTCGGGCGGGAAACGCCAATCGGTCGAAAACGACACCAACAGGAAATCGGCCTTGGCAGGCGCCAGCGCGCGCGCCAGGTCGCCGCCCGTGGTGCGGGCCGGGTCGAAATAATCCAGCGCCCGCGTGATCAGCAGATAGGTATTGGCGTCGAAATAACGGGTGAACTTCTCGCCCTGATAACGCAGGTAAGACTCCACTTCGAATTCGACGTCGTAGCCGTAGTGGTAGGCGCCGTTTTCGGCCGGCGCGCGTTGGGCGCGGCCGAATTTTTCGGCCATGTCGTCATCGGACAGGTAGGTGATGTGGCCGATCATGCGGGCCACCGACAGGCCCCGGCGCGGCACCGTGTCTTCAGCGTAGTAGTCGCCGCCGTGGAAATCCGGGTCGGTGATGATGGCGCGGCGCGCCACTTCGTTAAAGCCGATGTTCTGCGCCGACAGGCGCGGCGTGCTGGCGATCACCACGCAGTTGGCCACGCGGTCGGGCAAGGTGATGGCCCAGCTCAGCGCCTGCATGCCGCCCAGCGATCCGCCCATCACGGCGGCAAAGCGTTCGATACCGAAGTGGTCGGCCACGCGGGCTTGGGCGCGTACCCAGTCTTCCACTGTCAGCACCGGAAACGCCGCGCCCCAGGGCTTGCCCGTGGCCGGATTGATGCTGGCCGGCCCGGTCGAACCGAAGCACGAGCCCAGGTTGTTGACGCCGATGACGAAGTAGATATTGGTGTCCACCGGCTTGCCGGGGCCGACCATGTTGTCCCACCAGCCCACATCGCTGGGGTTGTCGGCCGCTTGCCCGGCGACGTGGTGCGACGCGTTCAGCGCGTGGCAGATCAGCACGGCATTGGTGCGCTGCGCGTTGAGCGTGCCGTAGGTTTCCACGGCAAGTTCGTAGGCAGCCAACGATTGGCCGCTAAGCAACGGCAGCGGTTCATCGAAGCGGATGAAGGTGGGTGCGACCAGGCCGACGGAACCGGGATCAACGGTGTCGGAGGTCGTGACGGTGGCGGGAGCGAACCCGCTGGCCGGATCAGCGGCCAAATCGGCGGCCGAATCAGCGGCCGAATCACCGGCCAAATGTTGGGCAGGAGTGGTCATACGGACCTCTTTAGCTGGATTTATTGGAAGGCGCCCGCAAGCGGATCAGGCAAATCGGCGCCGAAATATGGGTGCTGCATTGGGTGCAGCGACAGGAATTCTAGCATTGCCGGCAGATGCTGCAAGGGCGCCGGCCTGGTGCGAAAATGCGTGTTATCTGCGACATCCCCTGCCCGCCTTCGTTAAGCGGGCGCGCGAATCGCCCCTCTGACAGGAAGGATATGGCTCACATCTATCTGGACGAACTGCAACACCTGGCCGCCGCCGCGCTGGCTGCCGCTGGCGCCAACCCGGCCATGGCCGACAGCACCGCGCGCGCCCTGGTTTTCGCGGAAAGCCAGGGCATCAGTTCGCACGGCCTGTCGCGCGTGCCGTTCTACGCGGGGCATTTGCGCGCGGGGCGCGCCATCGGTTCGGCCGTGCCGCGCATCGTGCACGAACGCGGCGGCGCGGCGCTGATCGATGCGGGTTCGGGGCTGGCGTTTCCCGCCTGCGCGATGGCCGTCGAGCAAGCGGCCGTGCGCGCCCGCGAACATGGCATCGCCTTCATCGGCGTGGCCAACAGCCACCATTTTGGCGAAGCGGCCTATCACCTGGAGGCGCTGGCGGACGCCGGGCTGGTGGCGCTGGCGCTGAGCAATTCGCCAGCCGCCATGCCCGCCTGGGGCGGCAAGCGGCCGCTGTTCGGCACCAACCCCATCGCCGCGATCTTCCCCCGCCGCAATGGCGCCCGGCTGGTCATCGACCTGTCGCTGTCGCAAGTGGCGCGCGGCAAGCTGATGATCGCCGCGCGCGACAACCAGCCCATTCCACTGGGCTGGGCGCTGGACGCCAATGGCGAACCCACTACCGATCCAAAGGCCGGGCTGGCCGGCAGCATGCTGCCCGCGGGTGGCGTCAAGGGCGCGATGCTGGCGCTGATTGTGGAATTGCTGGCCTGCGCGCTGACGGGCGCGCACTTCGGTTTCGAAACCGAATCGTTCTTCGTCGATGCCGGCGGCCCCGCTCAACTGGGGCAGGCGTTCATGGCGATCGACCCCGGCGCGCTGGCGGGCAACAACGCCTATCTGGAACGTGTCGAAACGCTGGTGGACGCCATGCTGGAAGATGATGGCGTGCGCCTGCCGGGCGACCGCCGCCGCAAGTTGCGCGACGAAGCGATCAAGCACGGCGTGGACGTTCCTGACCCGCTGATGGCGCAACTGCGCGACATGGCCGGCGTGGCCTGACTGCCCGGCGGGTATTGCGTCGTCAGGCGCCGTGGGTGAACCAGAGCATCAGCGGCGCCAGCAGCAGGAACACCACGGTCGACACCAGCACGGCGCCCGCCGCCGTGTCGCCCAGCGTCGTGTAGCGCTTGGCGTACATGTAGCTGACCACCGCGCACGGCATGGCCATCTGCAAGGTCAGCGCGCCGGCCAGCACGGGCTCAAGGTCTAGCGCCCACACCACGGCCAACCCCGCCGCCAAGCCCACCACCAGCCGTATCGCGGCCACCTTGGCGCCGTCGCGCAGGCCGTTGGACGGGATCAGGGCCAAGGCGTGGCCCAGGCTCAACAGCATCAAGGGCACGGTCACCGCGCCCAGCATATGGGCGGTGTCAATGACCCAGGCCGGCACCGGCACATGCAGCAGCCGCAATGCCACCGCCACCACCGAGGCCAGCAGAATGGGGCTTTTCCAGCTGCCCTTGGTATTGACGCCCGGCAGCAGCCGCACGGCAATGGTGTGCATGACGAAAGAATTGACCGCGAAGAACGCCACCGCCACCGACAGGCCCGCGTCACCGAACGCCAACTGAGAGATAGGCAGGCCCAGGTTGCCGGCATTGGGCAGGCTGGCCGTGGGCAGCAAGGTGCGCACCGGCAGCTTCCACACTTTGAGCAGCAGCGCGCCGACCAGCGCACACAGCAGCAACGCCGCGACGGTAGCGATCGCCACATCCGCCAGCGCGCGGTCATCCAGGTGCGTCGTCACAAAGGTATGGAACACCAGCGCGGGCGTGGTCACGGACGTCACCAATGTGGTGATGAACGCGCCGCCAAAGGGGATATCGCGCTTGCCCCACAGCACCCCGATGCCCACGCAAGACAACAGAGGCAGCATCAGCACGATGGCTGACAGGTAGAACTGGGCGATGGCCAACATACAACTATTCCGTCAAAGATAAGTGGATCAATGCGCGAAAGCATCAATGCTTGCTTGGCCGCCGCGCGGGCCGCAGCATGCAGCAACTTCACTACAAGGGGGCACTGCCCCGGGCCACCATGACCGCACCGCTTCGCTTCGCCGCGCTTCGAGGATCATCCGCATTCCAGCGCTTGTGCGCCTTCCATCCGGACCTGGCCCAGCGCGGCGGGCCGCTATCATCATTGGGGCCGCCGATGCCCGCGATGCATTCGCTGGGCAAGCTGCCCCCCTACAAAGCGCTGTCCGACCGGCAGGCGGCGTGCCTGTATTGGGCGGCGGCGGGCAAGACCAGCTGGGAAACCAGCCGCATCCTGGACGTCGCGGAAAGCACCGTGAATTTCCATTTGCGCAACGCCTGCACCAAGCTGGGCGTACGCGGGCGCCGCACGGCCGTGGTGGTGGCCCTGCGCCACGGGCTGCTGGACAGCGTCATCGAGTAACCGGGTTGGCCGGGCTCGGCTTGCCGGGGTTGACCACCACCGATCTCAGGAATTCGCGCGCGCGTTCGGCGGGCAGGCTTTCCTGGGTGCCGGCGGCCACGGCCTCGATCAGCATGGTGTCGGTGACCCAGACCTTGGCCACCAGCCAGCCGGGCTTGCCCATGGCCTTGCCGTGCACTTCGAAGTCCTGCCCATAAGCCGGCCATTCCGTGGGCGGCGGGGCCTGCATATTCGTGTACAGCGAATGCATCAGCGCCATGCCCAGCGCCTGCTTGGCGGCCGGGTCGGCGGCAATGTCCGGCGGCAGCGGGGCCGAGCCCACCGCGAACACGGCCTCGCCCACGGTCGCGCTCGACAAGGTAAAACGCAGGGTATGGGTGTCCAGGCGCAAGTCCCGGGTATCGGTCGAGACCCGGTCGGGGAATGCCGCGCGCACGTGGCCGTCGGCCACGTCCACTTCGCGCCAGTTGTAACGGGGCGAGCAGGCGGCAACCAACAAGGCCAACCCTACAAACAGGCCGGCTTTCTTGAACATGAAACGAAACAGCGATGAAATCGTCATTACCGTAGACCCGACGGCCCATTCATTTCGAGGAATGCTGAAATTGTCGCCGATTTCCATCACCCCCGCGCCCGACGGCACGCCATTGGCCAACTATCTTTGGCCCGCCGCGCCCAATGTGCCGCCCCCTGTTACCGGGCCGGGCACGCCCAGCGTGTACCTGATGCACGGCCTGAGCGAACACGCCGGCCGCTATGACCGCCTGGCCCGCTGGCTGGCCGCGCGCGGCTGGACCGTGGGCGCGCACGATCACCGCGGCCATGGGCGTTCCGGCGGCCCGGCCGCTACCCTGGCCCACCAGGACGACCTGGTCGTGGACTCCGTCGACCGCCTTCGCGCCTGGACCGCGCTGCAAGGCCGCCCGCCCATTGTGCTGGCCCACAGCCTGGGCGCGCTGGTGGCGGTGCGCATCGCCCTGCGGCGCCTGGCCGAGCTGGACGCGCTGGTGCTCAGCTCGCCGCCTTTCGTCGTGAACGTACCGATGTGGGTGCGCCGCACCCTCACCTGGATGTCGCTGCATGCGCCCGACCTGCGCGTGCCCCATGGCCTGGCGCCTGCCCGCATCTCGCATGACCGGGCCGTCGTCAAAGCCTACCGATCCGACCCGCTGGTGCGCCGGCGCATGACCGGCCGGCTGGCCCGCTTTGTCGACGAAGGCGGCCGGGAATCGCTGCGCGAAGCCGATCTTCTGCCCTGTCGCACCCTGTTGATGGTGGCCGGCGACGATTCCATCGTGGCCGCCGAAGGCAGCCGCCAATTCGCCCAGCGCGCGCCCGCGCAATTGCTGACCCTGCGCTGGTACGACACCGCCTGGCACGAAATTTTCAATGAAACGGCCCCAATTTCTGATCCGGTTTATGCTGACCTGGACGAATGGCTGGCGCGCACGGCGCAGGCATTGTCCCTGCCCCCAGTACTGACTCCCTCGGCACAGGAGGCCGGCACCCCGTAAAATCCCGCGACAGACCCAAACGAGAAGAATCCGTGACTGATACCGCCGCCAACCGCCTCTCCCGCCTAGAGGCCAACCGCTCGCTGCTGACCCAGACGTTGCGAGGCATTGAAAAAGAAGGCCTGCGCGTGGACGAGCAGGGCATTTTGTCGCGCACGCCCCACCCGGCCGGCCTGGGTTCGGCGCTGACCAATGAACACGTCACCACCGATTACTCGGAATCCCTGCTTGAGCTGATCACCGGCACGCACACCGACGTCGACGCGCTCTTGGCCGAGCTCACCAACACCCATCGCCACGTGTACAGCGTGCTGGATCACGAGCTGATCTGGAACCAGTCCATGCCGGCCACGCTGCCGGCTGAAGCCGACATCCCTATCGCCTGGTACGGCAAGTCCAACACCGGCATGCTCAAGCACGTGTATCGCCGCGGCCTGGCCGAGCGCTACGGCAAGCGGATGCAATGCATCGCCGGCGTGCACTACAACTTCTCGCTGTCCGAAGATTTGTGGTCCGTGCTGGACACGCAAGCCGGCTCCGCGCAAGACCGCCGTTCGCGCGGCTATATCGGGCTGATCCGAAATTTCACGCGCTATTCCTGGCTGCTGATGTACCTGTTTGGCGCGGCGCCCGCGCTGTCCAGTGACTTCCTGAATGGCCCTGACCACCCGCTGGAACGCCTGGGCGACCACACGCTGTACCTGCCCTACGCCACCAGCCTGCGCATGAGCGACCTGGGCTATCAGAACAAGGCGCAGTCGCAGCTCAAGCTTTGCTACAACGACCTGGATACCTTCCTGGGCCGGCTGTACGACGCCGTGACGCAAACGTGGCCCGACTACGAGAAGATCGGCACGCATCGCAATGGCGAATGGATCCAGCTGAACACCAACGTGCTTCAGATCGAAAACGAGTACTACTCCAGCATCCGCCCCAAGCGTGCCACCGGCCGCTGCGAACGCCCCATCACCGCCCTGGCGGAACGCGGCGTGCAATACGTGGAAGTGCGCTGCCTGGATATCGACCCCGAATCGCCCGTGGGCATCGACGCCGACACCAGCCGCTTTGTCGACGCGTTCCTGCTGTTTTGCACGGCATCGGACAGCCCGTTCTTCCCCGCCAACGGCTACTGTCAGCGCAGCGCCGACAACTTTTCCACCGTCGTCAAAGAAGGCCGCAAGCCGGGCCTGATGCTGGACCGCGAAGGCAAGCCGGTAGCGCTGAAAGAATGGGGCCACGAATTGCTGGACCAGATCGCGCCGTACGCCGCGCTGTTTGATTCGGCCCTGGGCGGCACTGCCTACGCCGATGCGCTGACCGCGCAGCGCGTCAAGCTGGACCAGCCCGAGGCCACGCCGTCCGCGCGCCTGTTGCAGTCGCTGACGCAAAGCGGCCTGTCGTTTCACGACTACTCGCTGGCGCAAAGCCGCAAGCATGCGGACACGCTGCGCGCACAAGCCCTGCCGTCGGACCTGGCGGCTGCCTATCAACAGGCAGCAACGCAGTCCACCGACGAACAGCAGCGCATCGAGCAGTCGGACACGGTGGACTTCGCGACCTACGTGGCGCGCTACCACGAGGCCCTGAAGGCCCCGCGTAAATAAGGCGTATCGTTAGGGTTTGCGTACGCGGCGCCTGCCTGACGGGCAAGCGCCGCGCTTCGGTCAGTCTCACTCTGGAGGTTTTTCAATGCGCCGCACCGCAACATTCCTGATGGCCCTGGCAGCCAGCGTGGGCATCGCCCATGCCGCGCCGCCGCCCATGCAGACCGTGGATTCGGTGGACCTGAAACGCTACGTCGGCATGTGGTACGAAATCGCCAATTTCCCCATGTTCTTCCAGCGCAATTGCGTCGGCGATACCACCGCCGAATACACCGCGCACCCCGACGGCACCATCGGCGTGAACAATCGCTGCCGCACCAAGGACGGCGATATCGACTCCGCGTCCGGCACCGCCACCGTCGTGGAAGGCAGCAACAACGCCAAGCTTGAAGTCACCTTCTTCAAGCCGTTCAAGGGCGATTACTGGGTGATCGGCCTGGACCCGGAATACCGCTGGTCCGTGGTGGGTACGCCCGACCGCAAGTACCTGTGGATTCTGTCGCGCTCGCCGCAATTGGCCAAGGAAGAGTTGGACAAGGCCCTGGCTGCCGCGAAGGCGCAGGGCTATGAGCTGGACGAACTGCGGTACACGCCGCAGAAATAAGCAGAACGCCGGCTAGCGCCGGCTCCCGCCAAGAGTCGCCCTACTTGGCGCGGCTCGGCGATCAGCCCGCGTAGTCGCGGGCCAGGCGCACCACCGTCACGCCGGGCTTCAGCTGGCGCAGCGACGGCATGATCAACGTGCAGTTGTCATAGGGCGTCACGATCGGCTGGCCATCTGCCCACCCGATCACCGAGCCGGCTTGCGCCAGCGTTTCCAGACCGGTCCAGGGTTGCGCAAACGTCACGTCCATCGACGGCGCCACCACGGCGTCCGTCACTTCCAGCACGCGCTGGGTATCGGGATCGGGCAGCAGCCAGCCGGCCGGCACATCGGCCGCGTCCACCACGCCGGATTCCACCAACATGCGAGCCACCATGTCTCGCGCGACATCGCGCGAGGCCAGCTCGCCATGGAAACCGCATTCGATCAGCAAGGCACACGCGTCGTCGCGCGCGGCATCGCCGAACTGCGCAAAGTCGCGCATGCGCACACCGTCTTTGTGGCCGGCGTCCACGATCACATGCTGCGGCGCCTTCAGGCGGCGCGCCAGTGCGATGTTGCGCGGCAAGACGCCCGTCAACAACAAGGGCGCGCCCGGCTCGTGCATGGAATGCAGGTCCAGCAGCCAGTCCGCGCGCTGCACCCAGGGGCGCAACGCCGCACCGCGTTGGCGGTCGGCGGTGGTGGGGCTGTCCAGGCGCTCGGCGCTCCAGACGCGGTTCATGTCTTCGGTAACGAAGCGCGAGGCATCGTGCTTGGCCAGATCGAAGCGGTCAAACGCGTCCAGGTTGCAGAAGGCCAGCGTCAGGCTGCCCCGGCGCGGCTTCACGCCGGCCGCCAGCAGATCCTTCAGCGCCCACGCGCCGCACAGTTCGTTGCCGTGCACCAGCGCGCTTACCATCAGCGCCCGCCCCGGCACGCCGGAATCAAAATGCCAGACGCCCGGCGTATCGGTATTGCCCGCGCGTTCGGCGGCGAGGTCGGGAACGGGAAGCTGAAATTGCATGGTGAGATCCGCTTTCTGACGTAGGTGCTGGGGGTCGATTACTGGGGGCCGATCACTGCGCTTCGATCTTGGCGGCCTTGACCAGCGCGCCGTACTTCTTGGTTTCTTCGGCTTGGTAGGCCACCAGGTCGACGCCCGGCTGGGCCACTTCGCCGCCCGCCTCTTGCATCTTCTTGCGGAACGATTCGGACTTCAGCGTTTCGTCCAGCACGGTACGCAGCTTTGCCACAACCGGCTCGGGCAAGCCGGCGGGGCCGTACAGCGCGAACCACAGGTTGATGTCGACGGATTCAAAGCCGGGCGTGGCGGCCAGCGGCGCGATTTCCGGCGCGGCCGGCGAACGCTTGTTCTCGGTCAGGCCCAGCGCCACGATGTTGCCGCTGCGCACTTGCGGCAGGCCCGAGGACAGCACCAGCATGCCGTAGTCCAGCTGGCCGCTCATCAGGTCCGTCACCAGCGGCGACACGCCGCGATACGGCACGTGTTCGGCGCGCGTGCCAGTGGCCTGGTTGATCATTTCACCGGCCAGATGCAGCGTGGTGCCCACGCCGGACGAGCCGTAGTTGAACGTGCCCGGCTCTGCGCCGCGCAGCTTTTGCAGGTAGTCAGCGGCCGTCTTCACGCCGGAATTCTTGCTGGCCGCCAGCAGCATGGGCTGCGAGGCCACCAGCCCCAGGGCCGTGAAGTCCTTGGCGCTGTCGTACTTGACCGCCGTGTTGATCATGCGGGCAATCACCATTTCGTTGGTGGAGCCCAGGAAAATCGTGTAGCCGTCCGGCGCGGCGCGTGCCACGCGCTGAGCGCCGATGGTGCCGCCTGCGCCGCCCACGTTTTCAACCACGACGGTCTGGCCCAGGCGCTTGCCCAGTTCTTCGCCCAACAGGCGCGCCGTCAGGTCCAGGCTGCCGCCGGCGGGATAGCCCACCACCAGCGACACGCTGCGGGCCGGGTAATCGGCGGCGAAGGCGGCCGGGGCGGTTGCCACGGCCGAGGCGGCACAAAACGCAACAAGCGCTGCGCGCAGCGGATGCAGTACGGACTTCATGTTTTCTTCCTTGGGGTGCTGATGGGTGGACGGCGTGGCCGTCTCGTTGGAGGTATAGGCTGGTATTTTCGCGGCGGCAGTGTGAGACCGTCGTGCCGAAACGGCACATGCCCGTGCTTATCCTGCCCAGCCTGCAAGCTTGCCTGGCACGATGCCGGCCTCAGGCCTTGCGGTTCGCCGTGGCCTCCCAGGCCGCCTCCGCCAGATCCGTCAGGCGCGCGCGCGGCCGATACAGCCGCACCTCGAAGGCGATCTCTTCGCTGCGACCGCCCAGGGCCACCAAGGCGCCGCGACGGCAATCGGCCGCCACCATCGACCATGGCAGCCACGCCACGCCCAGGCCCTTGGCCACCGCGCCATGCGCCGCGTCCAGCGAATCGCTGCGCACGAACGGCGTCAAGGCGTACGGCGTGGTTTCCAGGCGGTCGCCCACGATGCGTTCCATTGCCAGCCCGCCCGTGTAGGTGATCAGCGGCACGGCGGGGCCGCCGTCTTTCAGCGCGTAGCGAGCGCGGCCGCGCGCGTCCGCCTGGCTGACGGGCACCAGTTTGTCGGTGGCCAGCGTCATGTAGCGATAGCGCGCCGGGCTCAGCGGCACCGACAGCGCCGGGTGTTCGTAGCAACACAGCAAGTCCACCTTGCCCTGCTCCAGGCGCACCACCAGGTCTTTTGCCTGGCCCGTGGACAACTCAACCTGCGTACCTTCGGTCAGCACCTTGGGCGCGCGGTGACGCAGCCGGGCGATCCAATCGGCCACCAGCGTACGCGCCAGGCTGCGGCCGGTTGCAATGCGCAGCACCGCCTCGCCGCCCGCGCCCGAACTGCGGATGCGATGGCGCACCAGGCCCATCTGTTCGACCACCTGCGTGGCCGTCTTGAGCAGCGCCTCGCCTTGCGCGGTCAGCGTCACGGGCAGGTGCTGGCGTTCGACCAGCGGCGCACCGGCCCAGGCTTCCAGCGCGCGGATGCGCCGGCCGAACGCGGGGTGCGTCACATGACGCAGCTCGGCCGCGCGCACGAAACTGCCCGTGCGCGCCAGCGCGATCAAGTCTTCAAGAAGTTTCAGGTCCGCCATCTGCAACGCCGTCAGCGATCGCCCAGCCCCATCATCGCCAACGTGGCGCGGGTGAGCGGGCTGTCGGCGTCTTCCAGTTCATTGACCAGGTCGAAGTGGTTGCAGTGCGGTGTGGCAATGCGCGTGGACGCAAGACCCGCCGCATTCCAGGCGGCTTCAAATGCCGCCGTCTGGTTCTTGAAGCCCTGCGTTTCCAGCCCGCCGACCGCCAGCAGCATGGGGCCGGCCTGCTCGGGCAGATGGAAAATGGGGCTTTGATGCGCGGCCTGCTCGGGCGTCAATCGCAGCCAGGTATTGGGCAGGATGTCGCACAGCGGGCGCAGGTCGAACAGGCCGGACAAGGCCAGCGTGCCCTTGATGATGTCGTCAGGCACGCCATAACGCGCGGGCCAGCCGGGCGCGACCAGCATGCCGGCCAGGTGCCCGCCGGCCGAGCTGCCGCCCACGTAGATGCGTTCCGGGTCCACGCCATAGGCCGCCGCGTTCTGGTACAGCCAGGCCACCGCGCTGCGCACTTCGCGCACCACTTCGCCCAGGGTGGCTTCGGGCACCAAGGTGTATTCCAGCGTGGCCACGGCTGCGCCCGCCGCGTTGAAGGCCTCGGCCATGACCGGCGCGTCTTCCTTGCGCTGGGCGCGCCAGTAGCCGCCGTGAATGAAGACGAATACCGGCGCCGGCGCCCGCGACGCGGCAGGCAGGAACAGGTCCAGGCGTTCGTCCTGGCCCATGCCGTAGCGCAGGTCCAGCACGGCGGGGCGGCGCGAGCGCACGCGCGCGGACGACTCCGCGTAGCGGCGCACGCAGGCATCAAAGTCCGCCACCGATTCACGCGCGTTGTATTGCACCTCGCGTTCGGCGATGGTGGGAAAGAAAAGGTCGATGTCGGGCTTATGCATGTCGTGCCTGGGGGTCGGGCTGTGAAATGATCCGTTCGATGAATTGCGCGGTCTTGCGGTAGTGCGCGGCCAGCATGGCCACCGAGCGTTCGGCGTCGCGGGATATCGCGGCGTCCAGCAGCTGGCGATGCTCGTCGTCAACGTTGCGCTCGGGCCCGTAGGCGGTGGCGCCCGCACGCGCCGGGCGCCGGTAGCGTTCGGTTTGCGCATACAGCTGGGTGGACAGGTCCAGCAGCCAGTGCGAGCGGCAGGCGCCGATCAAGGCGTGATGGAAATCCAGGTGGCGGGCTTCCAGCAGTTCTTCCAGTTCGTCGGACGGCGCGGGGGCCTGGCCCGCGCGCTGGGCCGCCAACGTCAGCGCGTGATACGCGCCCACCAGCCGCGTTTCCCAGGCGTCGTCCGCGTTGGCCAGCGACCGCCGCAGCGCGTCGCAGTCGATCAGGATGCGGGTTTCACAGGCGTCCCACATTTCGTCGACCGACAAGGGCGCGATGCTGAACCCGCGCGACGTGGTGTTCACGACCATGCGTTCGCTGCGCAAGCGGTTCAGCGCTTCGCGGATCGGCGAAAAGCTGCTGCCGTAGCGCTGCCGCAGCAATTCCAGCCGCAGCGACTGGCCGGGCGCGAAGGCGCCGCTCATGATGTCGCGTCGAAGCAGGCGGTAGACCTGCTCGGACAGCGTGATGTCTTCAACGTCGGCGTTCCCGTCCGATCCGGGATCGTCCTGGCGGGAAGCTTTGATTCTTGGCTTCAACATGCTCTCCAGATGTCAGCGGCGCGTCCGCCGATCCGCGCACAGGCGGCTCATTCTACTCGCGCGCGGCGGCCTCATATTCCCAGATAACGCTGCGCCAGCTCGGGCTGCGCCGACAGCTCGGCCGGCTTGCCCGACCAGGCCACGCGGCCCTTGTCGACGATGTAATGGCGGTCGACCAGCGTTGCCATTTCGGGCAGGTTCTTGTCGATGACCAGAATGGTCTGGCCTTCGGACTTCAATGCCCGCAGGCACCGCCAGATTTCCTGGCGGATCAGCGGCGCCAGCCCTTCGGTGGCTTCGTCCAGGATCAGCAGCTTGGGGTTGGTCATCAGCGCGCGGCCCACCACCAGCATCTGCTGTTCGCCGCCCGACAGCGTGCGCGAGGACTGCGCGCGCCGCTCTTTCAAGCGCGGAAACAGCGTGAACACGCGGTCCAGGTCCCAGCCGCCCGGCGCGGCGCGCGCGGTGGCCACCAGGTTTTCCTGCACCGTCAGCGACCCGAACACCCGCCGCCCTTCCGGCACCAGCCCCACCCCCAGGCGCGCGACCGTGCTGGGCGCGGACCGCCCCAGCGTCTGCCCCCGGAACTGCACCGCGCCGCCGGTAGCCGGCAGCATGCCCATCACGGTCTTGACCGTGGTGGTCTTGCCCATGCCGTTGCGCCCGATCAGCGAAATGACTTCGCCCTCGCTGGCTTCGAACGACATGCCGAACAGCACCTTGCTGGACCCGTAGCCGCCCGTCAGGCCGTCAACCTTCAACATGTTCTTCTCCCAGGTAGGCCGCGCGCACCTCCGGATGGCGGCGCACCTCGTCGGGCGGCCCGCTGAACACCACGCGGCCGTAGACCAGCACGCTGATGCGGTCGGCCAGCGCAAAGACGGCGTCCATATCGTGTTCCACCAGCAAGATGCCGTAGTCGCCCTTCATGCCTTGCAGCAGCCGCGTCATGCGGGCCGATTCCTCGGGGCCCATGCCGGCCATCGGCTCGTCCAGCAGCAACAACCGTGGCGACCGCGCCAGCGCCACCGCCAATTCCAGCTGGCGCTTTTCACCATGCGCCAAATCGGCGGACCGCACATGGCGGCGCTCGGCCAGGCCCACGTGCGTCAGCCACTGCATGGCTTCGGCTTTCAAACCCGCGTCGCGGCGCGGGTCGGACCACGCGCCGAACGCGCGTCCGCCCTTGAGCATGCGCGACAGGATCACGTTTTCCAGCGCGGTGTATTCGTGGCAAAGCTCGGTGATCTGGAACGACCGCCCCAGCCCCAGTCGCGCGCGTTCAAACGCGCGTAGCCCGGTGACGTCGCGCCCGTCCAGATGAATGGTGCCGGAATCGGGCCGGATTTCGCCGCAGATCTGCGCGATCAGCGTGGACTTGCCCGCGCCGTTGGGGCCGATGATGGCGTGGATCTCGCCGGCCCGCACATCCAGGTCCACCCCATTGGTGGCCACCACCGCGTCAAAGGCCTTGCGCAGTTGAGTCAGCCGCAACAGGCAGTCTTGCGCGTCAATCGGCATGGCGGGTCTCCAGCAATTTTCCGAACAACCCCTTCTGGCCCCACAGCACCACCAGCACCAGGATCGGCCCCATGTACAGCAACCAATGTTCGGTCAGCGACGACAGCATCTGTTCCAGGCCCAGGAACACGGCCGCGCCCGCGATCGGCCCCAGCAGCGTGCCTACACCGCCCAGTATCACGATCGCCATCAGTTCGCCGGACTTGGTCCACGCGGCCATGTCGGGCGTAACCAGCCCGGCATAGTTTGCCCACAGCACGCCCGCCAGCCCGGTGCCCACCGCCGACAGCACAAACGCGCTCAGGCGATACGGCGTGGGCGCCACCCCCAGGTTCAGGGCGCGCCGTTCGCTTTGGCGCAGCGCCTGCAACACCATGCCGAAACGCGAATTGGTGACGCGAATGCACAGCAGCGTCCACGCCGTCAGCAGCGCCAGGCACACGTAGTAAAAAACCAGCGGGCTTTCCAGGTTGATGCCAGGCAGCACATTGCGCTGCGGAATCATCAGCCCGTCGTCGCCCCCATAGAACTGCAGCGACACCAGGATGAAATACACCATCTGCCCGAATGCCAGCGTAATCATGATGAACTGCACGCCGCGCGTGCGCAGTGCCAGGTAGCCGAACACCCAGCCTGCCAACGCGCACACCGCCAGCGCGATGGGCCACACGACCAGCGCGGCATTGCTGCCGGCCCAGCCGAAGATGGGACCCGCTTCGGCCGTGTGAAACGCGATGATGCCCACCGCGTACCCGCCCAGGCCGAAGAACATGGCGTGGCCGAAGCTGACCATGGCGCCGTAGCCGATCACCAGGTCGAGGCTGACGGCGGCCAGGCCGTAGATCAGAAACCGCGTCACCACGCCGATCAAGAAGGGCGAGCCCGACGCCAGCGCCCCGGCCGGCAGCAGGATCAATACCGTCAGTCCGGCCAGGCCCCAGCGGGCGCGATTGGAAAGTGTCTTTGCCATCATCATCCTCGCGCCGGGAACAAGCCACCGGGCTTGGCGATCAGCACGATCGCCATCAGCACATAGATACTGGCCGACGCCATGCCGGCGGCCAAGGGGTCCGCCGTGGCGGGCGAGAACATCTTGGACAGCAACTGCGGCAGAAACGCACGCCCCAGGCTGTCAACCATGCCCACCAGCAAGGCACCCGCCAACGCGCCGCGCACCGAGCCGACCCCGCCAATCACGATCACCACGAACGTGGTGATCAGGATGCGTTCGCCCATGCCGATTTCCACGGCCAGCAGCGGCGCCGCCATCACGCCCGCCAGGCCGCACAGCAACGCGCCCAGGCCGAACACCAGCGTGTAAAGCTTGCGAATGTCCACGCCCAGCGCGTCGACCATTTCGCGGTCATCCGCGCCCGCGCGGATCAGCATGCCGATGCGGGTGCGGTTGACCAGCCACCACAGCCCCACCGCCACCAGCGCGCCGATGGCGATGAACGACAGGCGGATCACCGGATACTGAAAACCCGGCGCCAGCGTCACCGCGCCTTCCAGGAAAGACGGGATGCCCACCAGCGGCGGGCGCCGGCCGAAAATCAGGCTGACGGCCTCGTTCGAAAACAGCAGCAGCCCGAACGTGGCCAGCACCTGGTACAGGTGATCGCGTTTGTACAGCTTGCGGATCACCAGCACCTCGACCGATATGCCGTACAGCCCCGCGCCCAGCAACGCGGCCAGCACGCCCGCCAGAAACGAACCCGTGGTGCCGATGGCGTAGGCCGCGCAGTACGCACCCACCATGTAGAAGGACCCGTGCGTCAGGTTCACCACGCCCATGATCCCGAAGATCAGCGTCAGCCCGGCCGCCAGCATGAAAAGCATGGCGCCGAACTGCAAGCCGTTAAGCAGCTGTTCGAACAGAAGCGTCATGATGGCAACTTGCAAAATTGGGCATAGGCGTCCTTATCGTCGGCCACCAGCTTGCGCACCAGATGCGGCGCCAGCACACCCGCGCTGTCCTTCTCGATGCGCATCAAGTACAGGTCCTGAATTGGATGCTGGTTGGTGTTCATGCTGAACTTGCCGCGCAGCGACGTGAAGTCGGGCTTGCGCAACGCGGAACGGAAGGCATCCACCTTGGACAAGTCGCCGCCGGTGGCTTTCAGGCCCACGCCGATCAGCTGCGCGGTGTCGTACGCCTGCATCGCATAGTCCGTCGGCACGCGGCCGTAGGCTTCCCTGAAGGCTTTCACGAAGGCTTGCGATGGCGCGTTATCGAAGTCCTGCGACCAGATGCCCGTGGTGTACGAGCCCAGCGATGCGTCGCCGGTGGCCTGGATCATGCGCGCGTCCATCGAGAAGCTGGGCATCAGCATCGGGATGCTTTTGTTCAGGCCCGCCGCCGCGTACTGCTTGACGAAGTTGATGCCGGTGCCGCCCGGGTGAAACTGATAGATGGCATCGGGCGACAGCGAGCGCACACGCGCCAGCTCCACCGAAAAGTCCGATTGATCCAGCTTGGTGTAGATCTCGGCAACCACTTCGCCCTTGTAGGTGCGCTTGAAGCCTTCGATGGCGTCGCGGCCCGCCTGGTAGTTGGGCGCCAGCAGCACCACGCGCTTGTAGCCCAGTTCATTGGCCGCCACGCCGCCCGCCGTGTGGAAGGCGTCGTTCTGGTAGGACGCCACGAAATAATTCGCGTCGCATTTCTCGCCGGCAAAGTTCGATGGCCCCGGGTTCAGGCTGACGTAGAACCCGCCCGACTTCACCACGCTGGGCACCACGGCGGCCAGCACGTTGGAAAAGTTGACGCCGGTAAAGAGCTTCACGCCCGACTGGATCAAGCGGTCGGCCGCCTGCTTGGCGTTGGCGGGCTTCAGGCCGTCGTCTTCAATCACCAATTGCACCGGCACGCCGCCCAGCTTGCCGCCGCCCTGCTTGATGGCCAGGTTGAAGGCATCGCGCTCGTCCTCGCCGATGTAGCCGGCCGGCGTGGACAAGGTGGCGATGAAGCCGATCTTGACGGGGTCGGCGGCGCGCGCGGCGCTCATCGACAAGGCCGCGCCCAGCGCGACGGACAACGCGGCGGCAATACCGCCCAGTTTCTGTTTCTTGATCATGTTTTCCCCTTGAAGACTGCGTTGCCCGCCTCGTCGGCCGGGCGTGAGCTAGACCGCCACGACCGGATGGCGCAACGTGCCGATGCCTTCCACGCACGCCACCACCACGTCGCCCGGCCACAGCCATTCCTGCGGCTTGCGGCCCGCGCCCACGCCTTCCGGCGTGCCGGTGGCGATGATGTCGCCCGGTTCCAGCGTGATGCCGGCGCTGATGTCCGCGATCAGGAACGGCACCTTGAAGAGCATGTGGCGCGTGTTCGATCCCTGCTTCTTTTCGCCGTTGACTGTCAGCCACAAGTCCAGCACCTGCGGGTCGGGAATTTCGTCGGCGGTGACGATGCACGGCCCGAAGGGCGCGTAGGTGTCCTGGCCCTTGGAATAGATCCATTGCCCGGCGCGGCGGCAATCGCGCGCGCTCATGTCCAGCATGACGCTGTAGCCGAATACGTACGACAGCGCATCGGCCTCGGCCACGCGCGAGGCGCGACGGCCCATGATCACGGCCAGTTCCACTTCCCAGTCCAGCTGCTGCGTGATCTTGGCGTTGTGCTCGATGGCCTCGCCCGGGCCGATGACGGTGGTGGGCGGCTTGGAGAAGATCACCGGCTGCTTGGGCAGGTCGGCCGACGTGTCCAGCGTGCGGCTGGATTCGGCCACGTGTTCCACATAGTTCAAGCCGATGCCGAAGATGTTCTTGCGCGGGCGCGGAATGGGCGCCAGCAGCTTCACGTTTTCCTGCGGCAGCGCCGTGCCCACGGGCCATTCGCCGCGATAGGCATCCATCAGGCGGCTGGCCTGCGACACGGCCACCGGCCCCAGGTCGATAAACGCCAGCATGTCGTCGGGCAGGTCCACCCCGCCCGCCTCGCCCAGCAAGGCCAGGTCGATTACATAGCCGTCGGCCAGCGCGCCAAGCCGGGCGGCGGCGGTGGGATGAGCACGAAAAGTCACCAAGCGCATAGGAACTCCATAGATTCAAGACGTGTTGAGCCAGGCGCGCGGGCCAGGCCCGCGCGGCGGATGAAAATTTGATGTGAAGGTGGCGCGGCGCTAGCTCAGGATTTGATGGCCGTCGTTTTCCTTGACCGCTTCTTCGCGGTACAGCCCCAGCGCACGCATGACGGGCAGGTCGTTGAAACAGAACAGGCAGGCGTCATCGTTGGAAGACAGGTTGACGTGTTCGTGGATGGCCCAGGACGGTACGCAGAAGATGTCGCGTTCGGTCCAGTCATAGCGCTTGCCGTCGATGAGGCAATAGCCGCTGCCCTTGGCCACTTGGTAGATGAAGCTGCCGGTATGCCGATGCGCTTTGGTGTGTTCGCCCGGCCGCAGCAACTGCATGCTGGCGCCGATGGTCGGCATGACGGGGCCGCCGGTGGCGGGGTTGACGTAGTCAAGCAGGATGCCGTCGAAGGGGCTGCCGGCGGTGGTGCGGGCGTAGCGGCGCAAGGCGTCGTAGGTGGGTTCCCATTCGTACTTGAACAGGGGCGAATAAGGTTTCGTCCAGCCGGATACCTGCGGGCGCAAGGCGGCGTTGCCCCAGGCGGCGCTGGTGTCGTCCACGGGATAGGTCACGGTCTGGTTCAGGTCGGGGTGCACGGCGTAGAAGCCGGCTTCCAGCGCGTTGACCAGCGGGATATCCAGGCCGTCCTGCCAGATGCAGGTGGTGCCGTCTTCGGCCACGCCGTGCTCATGCCAGGTGCCGTTGGGCGTCAGCACGAAGTCGTTCGCGCCCAGCGTCATCTTGTGGCCGTCCACGACGGTGTACGCGCCGTGCCCTTCCATGATGAAACGCAGCGCGGAATGGGAATGCTTGTGGGCCGAGGCCAGCTCGCCAGGCTGCATCACTTGCAGACCGGAATACAGCCAGCCCACGGCGGCGGCCACATCGCGTCGGCCGGGGTTGTTCAGATAGATGACGCGCCGGCCCGCTTCTTCAGGCGAGACCAATTCGGCCGACCGCAGTATGTGTCCGCGCAAGTCCCGGTAGCGCCACACCACCGGCACCGACGCCGAGCGCGGCGCCCAGGGCTCGATCTTGTTCGCCACGGTCCACAAGGCGCCGGTTTCCAGGCGGGCAAGCTCCTGGTAATAGGCGATGCGTTCGGGCGAATCGGCCACATTGGCTCGGCCCGCGGTGTCTTCTCGATAGGCGTCGTACCGGTTCGCTTCCATCGCTGCCTCTTTTATAAAACCGTGAAGATTTTCGAAAATAATAGAGGTGGCAAGAAATCCGAGCAACGATTGCGCGCTAGGGGTTTTCCCGCCGCGACAGAATTAGTTGGTGTGACGCCGCGAAATACTGTACAAAAACACAGTGCGACGTGATACATTTCGCTCGCCCAAAAAACTGTCGTCCAGGGAGAATCCTGTGTCAGAAGCCGCTCATCTTGTTCAGTACATCGTCGTCCCCTATCGCGCCGCCGCCAACGGCGTGGCGCCTGGGGAAATCCGTCCGGCCAGCAGCGAATTCGGCGCCATCCGAATCGCTAATTCGATGGCGTCCAAATTCGCGGGGGTCGCGGCCTACGAAGTGTGGATAGACAAAGAAACCGGCGATATGGAATCGCCGCGCATCCTGACGCAAATCGGCACGGTGCCGTCGTTGGATGATTAAGGCGGGCCGTATCGCCACGCCCGCCGTGGCAACGTCTGGCCACGAGTCGGCAACGCGTCGATTTCTTTGACGCGTTGCCCGACTCCGGCGTCATGGCGTGCGGCGTCCTTGCCCGGGAAGGCGCTGGGCCAGCGTGCTGGATAAGGCGCGCTGCATAAGGCGTGCGTCATGGGGCGCACGTCTTGGGGCGCACGTCTTGGGGCGCACGTCATGGGGCGCACGTCTTGGGGCGAGCAGCCTCCGGCCCGCGCCATGACACGCGCGCGCCCCGCCTCAATACGTGTAGCTGACACCCAGTTGCGCGGTGCGCGGCGCGCCGGGATATACGTAAGTATTGAACGCGCCTTCGTCGTAATTGCGGTTGAACACGTTCGTCACGTCCAGGTTCACCCGCAGGTTCTTGTTGACCTGGTAGAAGCTGTACAGGTCCACCGCCACATAGGCGCCCATGTTGTAGGAAGACGCCACGGTCTGGCCGGCGCGGTCATCTACATAGCGCACGCCCGCGCCCAAGCCCAGGCCACGCGCCGGGCCCTCGTGGAATTCGTACATGTTCAACAGGCTTAGCGTGTTGCGCGGAATGTTGGCCAGGCGCGTGCCACGCGGCAACGTGTTGTCTTCCGTGACCTTGGCATCCACATACGAATAGCCGCCAATTACCCGCCATTCACGCGTGATATTGCCCGCCACGTTCACATCGATGCCACGGCTGCGCACCTTGCCGGCCGCCACGCGGTAGGTCGGGTCGGTGGGGTCTACCGTCAGTACGTTTTTCTTGTCGATCTGGTAGGCGGCCACGTCGACGCTCAGGCGGCGGTCCAGCAATTCCCATTTAGCGCCTACTTCAAACGACTTGCCCTGTTCGGGATCGAACCCATTGCCTTGCCGGTCGGCGCCCGTGTTCGGCTTGTACGAACGCGCCGTGTTGGCGTAGACGGCCAGCGTGTCGGTCAGGTCGTAGATGACACCCAAGCGCGGCGTGACGGCGGTATCCGTGGTGCGCCAACTGGCGCCTGCGGGCAGGCGGTCACGGTACGTGTGCTCAAAGCGTTCAAAGCGCAGCCCGGCCAGCACCTTGAAGCGGTCGGTCAGCGCGACCTGGTCCTGCACGAAGGCGGCCCAGGTCTTGAGATTTTCCTTGTCGTGCGTGGTGATGCGCGTCAACGCGGGGCGTGGCTGGCCCAGCACGGGGTCGTACAGATCGATGGGATAAGCGGCGGCGCCCGCGGCCGAACGCCGGATGATGGACTGGTAATCGTAGTCTTCGACTTCGATGCCGGTCAGCAGCGTGTGGCGCAGGCCGCCCGTATTGAAGTTGCCGGTCAGGTTCAGTTGGACGTCGCGGTCCGTCCAGTCCAGCTTGCGGTAATTGAAGTTGCGGCCCAGCGTGCGGCCGTCGGCCTGCAAGGCGTTCGCTTCCACAGCGTTGCCTTTCAGCGTGCCGTCCAGCCATTGCGCGCCGCCGCCCAGCTTCCAGTTGTCGTTCAGCGCGTGTTCGAAGCGCAACTGCACCACGTTGTTGTCGTTGTGCAGCTTGTTGTCGGTACCTGTCTCCCAGACGTTGGTGTCGCGCGAGGCGCGTTGAGTCTGGTTGGGATAACGCGTCAGGCCACGGTCCAGCGGATGGTTGTTGCGCATCACCTCGGCTTCGAGCGTGATGCGGGTGGCGGCGCTGGGTTGCCAGCTGATCACGGGCGCAATGCCATAGCGTTCGGTGCTGACGTCATCACGAAAACTGTCGCCGCCTTCGGCCAGCGCATTGACGCGATAGGTCAAACTGCCGTCTTCATTCAGCGCGCCGGTGGTGTCGATAGTGGCGCGGCGCATGCCGTGCGTGTCGACTTGCGTGCCCACGGTTACGCGCGATTCCGCCTCGGGCTGCTTGGTGACCACGTTGAAGGTACCGCCGGGGTCGCCCCTGCCGTACAGGCTGGTGTTGGGCCCCCGGATGACCTCCAGCCGCTCAAGCGTGTAGGAGTCGGGCGCGTTGGGATAGCCGCGATTGATGGGAAAACCGTTGCGATAGTACTCACCGGTGGTGAATCCGCGCACGGTGACGGTGGTCAGCCCCTGCCCGCCGAAGTTGTTGGCGCGGCCGACACCGCCGGCGTAATCCAGCACTTGTTCCAGGCGCGTTGCATTGGTGTCTTCGACGACGTCGCGGGGCACCACGGTGATCGATTGCGGCACGTCGTGCAGCGCGGTGTCGGTACGCGTCGCGCTGAGCGAACGCGTGGCCCGATAGCCGATCACCGGGCCGTCGGCACGCTCGGCATCGCCGTAGACACTGACCGCCTCAAGCTGAACGGGTGATGTTGTGCCGGCTTCGTCGGCCACCGCCAGCGGAACCGCCGTGTTCAAAAGACATGCTGAAAAGATGACGCGCCGCATTCCAAGATCCGAGAATTTTTAAGTGGCGCGATCTTACTATCGATGAAATCGATTCGCATTCTCAGAAATGTAATGGGGCGTGATGTCAACTTTTCACAACATGGCAACGGGCCGGATGCGTGGCTTGTGCGGCATTGCGGCAGCGGCAGGCAGGATGCAAGCGTACGAAAGCCGGGATGGAAAATTGCGAGGGGGGGTAAAGCGGCGGGAAAGGCGAAGGGGCTACTGCGGAAGTACACAAGCACTGTGCACTTTGATGGTGCGCCCGACAGGAATCGAACCTGTATCAAGAGCTTCGGAAACTCTCATTCTATCCATTGAACTACGGGCGCAGCGCAAGGAGGCGACATTGTACCTAGTTTTCGATAGGCTGCATGAAGTGGGTCAAATCTTCCGCCAATCTCATCGAAAACCCGGTCAGATGCATTGGACGCTCGTCCCTGACACCGTTATATAATCCAGCGTTTGCTTGCAGGCGGATGCCCGACTTGTCCGCCGATTTGTGCAGTTACTGATTTTCTGTTGCCGCCGCCAGGCGCCCCACCCGTTAGCAGGATTTGGTCATGAGCAACGAGCAGGAACACATAGAAGAGCACTCCTCCCCCATCAAGACCCCCAAGCAACTGGTCGTCACGATCGTCCTGTCTTTCGTGATCCCCATCGCCATCATCATTCTGCTGGTGAACATGGTGGTCTCCGGCACCAAGACCGGAGCCGGCTCGGATTCCCTGTCCCCTGAAGCGGTCACCAAGCGCATCGCCCCGGTTGCGGGGTTCGAGCTTGTGGACGCCAACGCGCCCAAGGTCTTCAAGACGGGCGAGCAGGTCTTTGCGGCGGTCTGTACGGCCTGTCATACCGCCGGCGTGGCCGGTGCACCGAAGGTGGGCGACAACGCCGCCTGGGCGCCGTTCATCAAGTCGGGCTACGACACCATGTTGAACGTGGCCTTGCACGGCAAGGGCGGCATGCCGGCCAAGGGTGGCAACCCGACGCTGTCCGACTACGAAGTGGCGCGCGCGGTGGTCTATATGGCCAACAAGTCGGGCGCCTCGCTGCCTGAACCCGCCGCTCCGGCGGAAGAAGGCGCCAAGAAGGAAGCGGACGCCGCCCCGGCGACGGGCACAGCCTCGGCTGCCACAGCGCCGGCAGCCGGTGCTGCGGCTGCCGCAGCACCCGCAGCCGCAGCTCCCGCCGCCGCTCCTGCCCCGACCGCAGCGGCGCCCGCGGCGCCGGCTCCTGCCGCTGCCCCGCAACAGGCCGCCGCCGTCAACCCGGCTGGCGAAAAGCTCTACAAGAGCGTCTGCTTCGCCTGTCACGCCACCGGCGTGGCCAACGCGCCCAAGTTCGGCGACAAGGCTGCCTGGGACCCCTACATCAAGACCGGCATGGACGCCATGGTGAAGGTCGCCATGCAAGGCAAGCCGCCGATGCCGCCCAAGGGCGGCGCCGCCAATGCCTCGGAAGAAGACATCCGCGCCGCCGTCCAGTACATGGTGGATCACGCCAAGTAATCCCGGCGTATGTCGCCGGAGCCGCGAGGCGGATGACCCGGACAGTAAAAAGCCCCTTGAACATTCAAGGGGCTTTTTTATGGCTGCGCTAGGGGTAAGGGAGACGCCGGGACGCCGGGACGCCAGAACGCCAGACCGCCGGAACACCGGAACGCCGGACCGCCGGAACGCCGGGCCGTCGCCGCGGCTTATTCCGCCGACGATTTCAACAGCGACATGCCCAGCTGCACCCGGCGTTGCAGCCACAGGCTGGGGCGATAGCGCGGATCGCCCGTCACGCGCTGCATGCTTTTCAGGATTTCCAGAATGCGGTCCGCGCCCAGCTTGTCGCCCAGCGCCAGCGGGCCCACGGGGTAGCCCAAGCCCAGCGTCACGGCCTTGTCGATGTCTTCCGGCGTGGCGATCTGCTGCTGCGCGATATCGCTGGCGATGTTGACGATCATCGCCACGATGCGCTGGGCGATGAAGCCCGGCGAGTCCTCGATTACCGTGACCGGCACGCCATCGGCGGCCAGCAGGGCATGCGCCGCATCGCGCCACTTGGCTTCGGTGGCGGGCGACACCATGAGGGTGCGGCGCTTGGCGCCATCGAAAGCGTAAAGCGCGTCCAGGCCGACCGTACGGCCGGCGTTCAGGCCTTGTGCCGACACCGTCGTCGACACGTCATCGCCAAACGGCGTGACGATGATCAACGCGTCCGCATCGGGCGACGCGCCCGTCACCAACGTGGCGCCCAGCTTTTCAACCAGCGCCGACGCGCGTGCGTAGCCTTCCGCGTGCTTGGGGCTGACCCACACCTTCAGGCCGGCGGGCAGGGCCGGCACCGGCGGTTCAGCGGGCACTTGCTTCTGGCCGTCGGCGTAAACATAGAAGCCTTCGCCGGCCTTGCGCCCGATCAGCCCACCGGCCAAACGCACCGTGGTGATGGGCGACGGACGAAAGCGCGCTTCGTCGAAGAACTGGCGGTAGATGGATTCCATCACCGGGTGCGACACATCCAGCGCGGTCAGGTCCAGCAGTTCGAACGGGCCCATGCGAAAGCCGGCCTGCTCGCGCATCACGGCGTCAACCTGGGCAAACGTGGCCACGGCCTCTTGGGCCACGCGCAGCCCTTCGGTGTTCATGCCACGGCCCGCGTGGTTGACGATGAAACCCGGCATGTCCTTGGCGCGCACGGGCGTATGGCCCATGCGGCGGGCCAAGTCGGCCAGCGCGTCGCCCACTTCGGGCGCGCTGCGCAGGCCGTCGATGACTTCCACCACCTTCATCAACGCCACCGGGTTGAAGAAGTGATAGCCGGCCACGCGGCGTGGGTGCTTGCAGGCGGCCGCGATGGCGGTAATGGACAGCGACGACGTGTTCGACGCCAGGATGCAGTCTTCCGAGACCACGCCTTCCAGGGCGGCGAACAGGTCGCGCTTGACGTCCAGGCGTTCAACAATGGCTTCCACCACCAACTGGCAGGCCGACATATCGGTCAGCGCGGTGGCGGCTTCCACGCGTTCCAGCGCGGCTTGTGCGTCGGCGGCGGTCAGCTTGCCCTTTTGAGCCAGCTTGTCCCACGTCTGGCGCAACGATTCGCGCGCGGCCGTCACGGCGTCGGCGCTGGTGTCGTACAGGCGCACACGCAGCCCGGCTTGCGCCGCGA
The DNA here is from genome assembly GCF_003600685.1 of Achromobacter sp. B7. Classification (NCBI taxonomy): domain Bacteria; kingdom Pseudomonadati; phylum Pseudomonadota; class Betaproteobacteria; order Burkholderiales; family Alcaligenaceae; genus Achromobacter; species Achromobacter sp. B7. Next base: position 413,998 of record NZ_CP032084.1, on the reverse strand, counting down.
TCTGCGCGATGCCGCGCCCCATGGCCCCGGCGCCCACGACGCCGATGGTTTGAATCTCCGTCATCAACTCTCTCCTGCCTGTATTGGGTATTGGAATGGTGGTGCGCGCCGCGGCATGGCGCACGGCAAGCGGGCGGCGCCTGGCCGCCCGCCGCGATCAGGGCTGGCTTTGAGCCAGCGCCTGGATTTCTTCAGCTGACAACCCCAGCTTCTCCGCCAGCACCTGCGCGGTGTGCTCGCCCAGCATGGGCGGCGGACGGCGGTATTGAACCGGGCTGTCGGAGAACTTCAGGGGGCTGGACGCCATCGGCACCTTGCCGGCGGCCGGATGCGGAAGTTCGCGCTTCATTTCGCGCGCCAGCACGTGCGGGTCTTCGTAGACCTGGTCCAGCGTATTGATGGGGCCGGCCGGCACGCCCACGCCTTCCAGCGCGGCCAGCCAGTGGTCGCGCGCGCCGGTGGCCATGCGCTCGGCCAGCAGCGGCACCAGTTCGGCGCGGTTCTTCACGCGCTGCGGGTTGGTGGAAAAACGCGGGTCGGCGGACAGCTCCGGCAGACCGATGGCGCCGCAGTAGTTGCGGAACTGGCTGTCGTTGCCCACCGCCACGATCAAGTGGCCGTCGGATGCCGCGAACACCTGGTAAGGCACCAGGTTCTGGTGCGCGTTGCCCGCGCGCTGAGGCGCCACGCCAGAGGTCATGAAGTTCAGGTTTTGATTGGCCATCATGCTGACCTGGCAATCCAGCAGGGCCATGTCGATGTGCTGGCCCAGCCCGCTATTGGCGCGCTCCAGCAGCGCGGCCAGGATGCCCACGGTGGAATACATGCCGGTCATGAGGTCGGCCACGGCCACGCCGGCCTTTTGCGGGCCGCCGCCGGGCAGGTCGTCGCGTTCGCCCGTAATGCTCATCAGGCCGCCCATGCCCTGGATCATGAAGTCATAGCCGGGGCGGCTGGCGTACGGGCCGGTCTGGCCAAAGCCGGTGATCGAGCAATAGATCAAACGCGGGTTGATGGCCTTCAGGCTTTCGTAGTCCAGACCGTATTTCTTCAGGCCGCCTACTTTGAAGTTTTCCACCAGGATGTCGCTTTGCAGGGCGAGTTCCCGCACCAGCTCGGCGCCACGCGGCGAGGCAATGTCCAGCGCCACCGACATCTTGTTGCGGTTGGCGGACAGGTAGTAGGCGGCTTCGGTGGTGTCGTTGCCCGCTTCGTCCTTCAGATACGGAGGCCCCCACGCGCGCGTGTCGTCGCCCGAGCCGGGCCGTTCGATCTTGATGACCTCGGCGCCCAGGTCGGCCAGGTTCTGGGTGCACCAGGGGCCCGCCAGCACGCGGGTCAAATCCAGCACGCGTATGCCGGTAAGGGGAGCGGGACGTTGCGACATCTGTAGTCTTTTCGCTAGATGAGAAATGAAAACGTCCGGCTTGCGGCCACGCGCGAAGCCAGACTGGAATTCCGTCATGCCGGCGGATCAGGCCGCCGGCGCGTCATACCCGGACGCGGACCGTTAGGGTCGCGCCCGCGGCACCATTCGTCAATCCGGATATTAGCTGTTTGGACACTATGACCGGATTTCCAGGCGGAAAACGCTCAGGAATGCGCCTTGATCGTTTCGCGGGCGATCACCAGCTGCTGGATCTGCGAGGTGCCTTCAAAGATGCGGAACAGGCGCACGTCGCGGTAGAAGCGTTCAACGGCGTATTCCGACATGTAGCCCGCGCCGCCATGGATCTGCACGGCGCGGTCCGCCACGCGGCCCACCATCTCGGTCGAGAACAGCTTGCAGCAGGCGGCCTGCATGGTCGTGTTCTCGCCACGATCGCGCATGCGGGCCGCGTCCAGCACCATGCAGCGGGCGGCGTAAAACTCGGCCTGGCTGTCGGCAATCATGGCCTGGATCAGCTGGAATTCCGCGATGGGCTGGCCGAACTGCTTGCGCTCCATGGCGTACTTGACCGCGTCGGCCAGCAAGCGGTCGGCAATGCCGACGCACAGCGCCGAGATATGCAGCCGGCCCTTGTCCAGCACGCGCATCGACGTGCGAAAACCGTTGCCCTCTTCGCCGCCCAGCAAGGCGCTGGCGGGGACGCGGCAGTTGTCGAACACGACATCGCTGGTCAAGGCGCCCGCTTGGCCCATCTTCTTGTCGGGCTTGCCGATGATGAGGCCGGGCGTGCCGGCTTCGACCAAAAAGCACGAAATGGAATTGGCGCGGCGTTCAGGCGCGGTGCGCGCCATGACCGAGAACAGGCCGGCGATGGGCGCGTTGGTGATGTAGCGCTTGGTGCCGTTGAGCACGTAGCTGTCGCCGTCGCGCTCGGCCGACAGGCGCAGCGCCATCGCGTCGGAACCGGCGTCCGGCTCAGTCAACGCGAACGATCCGATCAGTTCACCGCTGGCCAGCTTGGGCAGGTAGCGCGCGCGCTGTTCGTCCGTGCCCGCCAGCACGATGGCTTGCGAGCCGATGCCGATGTTGGTGCCCGCCAGCGAACGGAAGGCGGGCGAGGTCTGGCCCAGCTCGAACACCACGCGCACTTCTTCTTCCATCGTCAGGCCCAGGCCGCCGAAGTCGGGCGAAATGGACAGGCCGAACAGGCCCAGTTCACGCATTTCGTTGACGATGTCCGGCGGCACCTGCCCGCTGGTGGCCAGTTCGTCTTCGGCGGGAATCAGGCGTTCGTGCACGAAGCGGTGCACGGCGTCCAGCAACAGGTTCAGGGTTTCAGTGTCGAGGGCCATGGTGCAAGTCTCAGAAGATGGATAAGCAGGCAAAGGGTCGGTGGCCGTGCGTCAGGCGCGCATGCCGCCCACCAGTAAATCGAAATAACCGTCGGCGATGGTCTCGGCGCTGTCGCCCTGGCCGGGCTTGTACCAGCGCACCATCCAATTCAGCATGGACAGCACGGCGCGGCCGGTCGCGGCCACATCCAGCGGGCGGAACACGCCCTGCTCCACGCCTTGCGCGATGACTTCGCGCAGTCGCTTTTCGTAGCCATCGCGCAGGCGCGCGGCGTCTTCGCGTTCGGGCAGCGCCATGCCGGAATAGCCGATCAGCATCGTGACGAATTCGGCGTGGTGCTGTTCGAAGTAGCGGGCGTGACCCACCATGAAGGCGCGCAGCCGGGCGGCGGCGCCCTGCGCGGCGGCCACATCCTGGCCGACGCTTTGGGTCAGGCCATTCAATACGCCCAGGATGATGGCGTCGTAAATGTCCTGCTTGGTGGTGTAGTAGTGATAGATGGCCGCCTTGGAGACGCCGATGGCGGCGGCCAGATCCGACACCGAACTGCCGTCGTAGCCGCTTTGGGCGAAGAGCTTGGCGGCTTCTTCCAGGATGCGTTCGCGGGGCGCCACCAGCGTGGGCGGACGGCCGGCGCGGGCGCGTTTCTGAACAGGAGGGGCGGAGGTCGCCATGACAGCCTTTGGAGACTTGCGCCGAGAACCGCGCGCGGGTCGGATGACCCTGCATTGACAGCGGTTCGGCGCATGCCGTTAAATAAAGATTAATTAATTACCGGACGGTCGGTAGGTAATTATAGGCACATCCGCCTTTTGGGCTCAAGATGGTTTTTTTGGTGCCCGAGTGCTTGCGGGCAAGCCCTTTCTGGACTGACCTGGACACAACGCGACGACGCTATGCCCCACTCTCTCGTGACAGATTTGTATGGCCAGATGTCCCTGCCGGTCATCAGCGCCCCCATGTTCATCGTCTCAAACCCGCAACTGGTGATCGCGCAGTGCACGAGCGGCATCGTGGGTTCGTTCCCCGCGCTGAACGCGCGTCCGCAAAGCCTGTTGACCGATTGGCTGGATGAGGTCCAGGCCGGCTTGGCCTCGCACCGGGAAGCCAACCCCGGCGCCGTCGTGGCGCCGTTTGCGGTCAACCAGATCATTCACCAGTCCAACGACCGCCTGGAGCAGGACCTGGCCGTTTGCGCCAGCCACCGCGTGCCGCTCATCATCACCAGCCTGCGCGCCCCCGGCGACCTGGTCAAAGGCGTGCACGACTGGGGCGGCAAGGTTTTTCACGACGTCACCACGCTGCGCCATGCCGAAAAGGCGCTGGAAGCGGGCGTCGATGGGCTGATCCTGGTGTGCACGGGCGCGGGCGGCCACGCCGGCACGCTCAGCCCCTTTGCGCTGCTGTCCGAAGTCCGCCGCTTCTATGACGGCCCGCTGATCCTGTCCGGCGCCATCACGTCCGGCGCGCACGTGCTGGCGGCGCTGGCCATGGGCGCCGACTTTGCCTATATGGGTACGCGCTTTATCGCCAGCCAGGAAGCCAACGCCAGCGAAGGCTACAAATCCGCCATCGTCGAAGCCAGCGCGTCCGACATTCTGTACACGCCATTCTTCACCGGCATCCCGGGCAATTACCTGAAGGCCAGCATCACCGCCTCGGGCCTGGACCCCGCCAACCTGCCACAGCCGGACAGCGGCGCCTCCAACTTTGGATCGTCGCGGGTCAAGCCGTGGAAAGACATCTGGGGCGCGGGCCAGGGCGTGGGCGGCATCGCCAGCGTGTTGCCCACGCGCGAAATCGTCGCCACGCTGCGCCGCGAATATGCCCAGGCCAAGGCGCAGCTGGAAGGCAGGTCGTTCGCATGAGCGCGGGGCTGAAAGTCGCCCGCGACGGCGCGGTACTGACGCTGACCATCGACCGCCAGGACCGCCGCAACGCGCTGGACACGGCCACCTACGCCGCGCTGACCGAGCAGCTGTCGCTGGCCAGCGCCGATCAGGCCGTGTCAGCGGTGATACTGACGGGCGCGGGCCAGCATTTCACGGCGGGCAATGATCTGCGAGACTTCCAGGCGGAACGCGGCGCGGGCGATAGCGCGGGGCTGACGTTCTTGCGGGCGCTGTCCACGGCCGAGGTACCGGTGATCGCGGCGGTCGAGGGCTATGCGATCGGCATTGGCGTGACCCTGTTGCAGCATTGCGACTTTGTCCATATTGGCCAGGGCGCCACGCTGCGCATGCCGTTCGTGGCGCTGGGCCTGTGCCCCGAAGGCGCGTCCAGCCTGCTGATGCCGCGCCTGGCGGGCCGGCGCGCCGCCGAATGGCTATTGCAAGGCAAGGCGTTTTCGGCTGAGGACGCGCGCGACGCGGGTCTGGCCACCAGCGTCACACCGGCAGGCGCGGCGCTGGCCGCCGCACAGGCCACGGCCGCCGACCTGGCCCGCCAACCGCCGGCTGCCTTGCGCCTGACCAAGGCCATGATGAAACGCGCGGATCGCCTGGCCATCCAGGAAACGCTGGACTACGAAGCCCAGCAATTCCGCGCCCGCCTGCAAACCGAAGAGGCGCAGGCGGCGTTTGCGAAGTTCTTCAAGAAATAGCGGGCCAGGCGGGGGATTGCGGGCCGATTGAGGTCGCGATCTTCCCGCGCCGCATCAAAACGGCGAATCCGGCCGGAAATTGGGTGCCCGGCGTTCGCGCAGCGACTGGATGCCTTCCTTCACGTCCGGCCCGCCAAACCCCATGAACTCCAGCGCCAGCGACGTATCGAAGCTGGGGCCGGCCATGCGCAGCCAATTGTTCAGCGAATATTTGGTCCAGCGAATGGCAGTCTGCGATCCGGCGGCCAGTTTGTTGGCGACTTCGAAGGCGCGGGGTATCAAATCGGCTTCATCGACGCACAGCGACACCAGGCCGATGCGCTCGGCTTCTTCGCCCGTCACGGTTTCGCACAGCATCAGGTAATACTTGGCCTTGGCCATGCCACACAGCAGCGGCCAGACGATAGCGGCGTGGTCGCCCGCCGTCACGCCCAGGCGGGTGTGGCCATCGATGATGCGGGCGTCGCGCGCCGCGATCGAGATGTCGGCCAGCAGGCCGGCCACCAGCCCCGCCCCCACCGCCGCGCCGTGCATGGCGGACACGATGGGCTTGTTGCAGTTGATGATGTTGTAGACCAGGTCGCGCGCTTCACGCCAGACGCGGGTGCGCACGTCGAAGTCGTCGGCCATCTGCTGCACCAGCTCCAGGTCGCCGCCCCCCGAAAAGCCTTTGCCCTCGCCACGGATCACCACGACACGGGTGTCGGGGTCGGTGTCGATGTCGCGCCAGATGTCCGCCAGTTCGCGGTGCATGCGGTCATCCGCCGTGGACAGCTTGCCGGGCTGCCCGCCCTTGGCGCCCATGATCAGCTCCAGCACGCCGCCGGGGTGCCGGCGCAGCTTCAGGGATTCATAGGCTGAATAGTGTTGCAGCGTGATATCGGTCATTGTCTACTCCGGGGTTGTCGGGGGCTGCCGGGCGTACAGGCCGGCATGTTTTTGCGCACTATAGTGGATACACGAACGCCGCCCCGCCGCTTGTCCACAGGAGCCTCAGCCAATGAACACCCCCGCCCCGACCGGCGCCCCCATCGACCGCGCCAGCCTGCCCGCCCTGTTCGCCCCCCGTGAAGCCGACACGCACAAGGGCAGCTTCGGCACGGTCGGCGTCGTGGGCGGCGGCCACGGCATGACAGGCGCTGCGCTGCTTGCCGCCCGCGCTGCCTTGTTGACCGGCGCCGGCAAGGTGCTGGTGGGCTTTGCACAGGAAACGTCGCCGATGGCCTGCGACCCGCACCAGCCGGAACTGATGCTGCGCGACGCCCGTTCGCTGCTGGACACCGACTGGGGCGTGACCGCCTGGGTAGCGGGCTGCGGGATCGGCACGGACGCGCTGGCGGCCAACGCCCTGTCGGAACTGTTCGTGCTGCGGCACCAAACCCCGCTGGTGCTGGACGCCGACGGGCTTAACCTCTTGGCCTGCGGCGGCATCCAGCCCAATTGGGGCGCCGGCCCGGTTGTGCTGACGCCGCACCCTGCCGAAGCCGGCCGCCTGCTGGGCATCCCCGCGGCCCAGGTTCAGGCCGACCGCCCCGGCGCCGCCTGGAAATTGGCGCAGCGCTATCAATGCTGGGTGGTGCTGAAAGGCGCGGGCACGGTGGTCTGCCACCCGGCTCGCGGCATCCGGATCAATACCAGCGGCAATCCCGGTTTGGCCACGGCCGGCACCGGCGACGTTCTGGCGGGAATGCTGGGATCTTTATTGGCGCAGAAGCTGCCCGAAGACCAAGCCGTGCCCGGCGCCGTCTGGCTGCACGGCGCGGCCGCGGATGCGCTGGTGGCAGCGGGTGTTGGCCCGATCGGCCTGACCGCCTCAGAGCTGCCAAACGCGGCTCGCGCCTTGCGCAATGGGCGCTAAGTCCCCGTCAAATAAACATTTTTACAACATACTAGGGTTTTCCCTAAAACAATCATTGCGCCGCCCCTAGGGTTATCCCTATAATGGTTTTCACCAAGACGAAACGGACTGGAGAAAGACCATGACTGAACTGACCCTGAATAGCACTGCCCGCCTGACCGACGCGCTGGAGCGCGACCTGCTGCGCGGCGCCCTGGAAAACCAACCCAATTCCCACCCGCTGACCAGCCTGAAGAAGGCCGGCCAAGCCGTGATCGCCGCTGTCGCTGGCGTGTTCGCCTTCATCGACGAAGTCAACGAATCGATGAATCAGGCCCGCGCCGCCAGCTCGCGCTTCTCCGGCTCGCAGTGGTAAAAACAGCCGCGCTGGGCTGAAATCGCGACGATCTCCCGCGATTTCGCCCGGCGCGCTGTCGTTGTACGGCCCGCTTGCCAGCCAAGCGCCCCGGCAACGAGTATCTGGCGCCGTCCCTCACAGGCGCCTTCGCGCCGCGCCGGTTCCCGTGATCTGCAACGGGGACCCCCGCGGCGCCCTCTTTGGCCCAGCGCCACCCCCCTCTTCTCGGCGTTTTCCCTAGCGCCTGGTTCGCCGTTCTTCATTGACAGCGCGCGAAGCCCCTACCGATAATCGGCCCCTTGCCGTCGTGCCTGGCGCCTTCCCCCTCCCAAGCTTCTCTTGCGGTCGACACGCTGTGTCCACCCTGGCCTTGGTGGTTTTCGCGCAGGCACGATCCGGTTCGTTATTCCTCCGGAGTTGTCACCATGAAGTTGCGCACCACCCTGGCCCTTGTGGCCGCCGCCATTCCCTTGGCAGCCGCCCAAGCCCAGACGCTGAAGATCGGCCTGTCGGCCGAACCCACTTCGGCGGACCCCCACTATCACAAGATGACGCAGAACGACGCGTTCTCCGCGCACGTCTACAGTTCGCTGGTGGGTCGCAGCGCCGACATGAAGTTGACGCCTCAATTGGCCAAGTCCTGGAAGAACCTGGACGATCTGACCTGGGAATTCAAGCTGCGCGACGACGTCAAGTTCTCGAACGGCAAGCCGTTCACGTCCGAAGACGTGCTGTTCACCATCTGCCGCACGCTGAACAACGAAACCAACGTGTCGCAGTCCTACATGGACATGACCAAGCGCATCACGGACGTGCAAACGCCCGACGCGCACACCGTCATCATCAAGACCGGCGAGCCCTTCCCCCTGATGCCCGCCGAGCTGGCCCGCTCGCTGCCCATCGTGTGGAACGGCATTGTCGAGCACGGCAAGCTGACATTCGACCCCAAGAAGGGTTGCGGCGTGACGGGCCCGTGGCCCACGGTTGCCGACTTCAACAACGGCAAGGATTCCATCGGCACCGGCCCCTACACCCTCAAGTCCTACGTGAAGGGCACCGGCATCGAGCTGGTCCGCAACGAGAACTACTGGGGCGAGAAGCCGTACTGGAAGGAAGTGAAGTTCGTGCCGGTGCCGTCCGCCGGCCCGCGCCTGACCGGCCTGCTGTCGGGTGACTTCGACATGATCGAAAACCCGGCCGCCCGTGACCTGCCGCGCCTGAAGGACAACCCGAAGTTCGGCTTTGTGGCCACGCCGTCCACCCGCCTGGTGTTCTTCCAGCCGGACGTGGCCCGCAACCCGAGCCCGTTCGTCAAGAGCGCCGACGGCAAGAACCCGCTGCAGGACCTGCGCGTGCGCAAGGCCATTTCGATGGCCATCGACCGCAAGACCATCACTGCCCGCATCATGGACGGCATGGCCACCCCGGCCTACCAGTTCATGCCCGACGGCATGTTCGGCGCGTTGCCCAAGGCTCCGGAAATCAAGTACGACCCCGAAGGCGCCAAGAAGCTGCTGGCCGAAGCCGGCTACCCGAACGGCTTTGAATTGACGCTGTCGTCCACCAACGACCGCTACGTCAACGACGGCCAGGTCGCACAGGCCGTGGCGCAATACCTGGCCCGCGTCGGCATCAAGACCCACGTGGACGCCATGACCGCATCCATCTATTTCCCCAAGCGCGCCAAGCGCGAGTTCAGCTTCTCGATGGGCGGCTGGCCGGCGGAAACGGGTGAAGCCTCGGCGCTGTTCCAGCTGTGGGTTGCGTCCCTGGATTCGCCCAACAGCCTGGGCACCAGCAACTACGGCGGCTTTTCCAATGCCGATTTCGACAAGGTCTACAAGCAGGCCATCGTGACGGTGGACGCGCCCAAGCGCGAAAAGCTGTTGCAGGAATCCACCCAGATCGCTCTGGACAACGTGCCGCTGATCCCGCTGCACTTCGAAAGCAGCATCTGGGCCTTCCGCAAGGGCATCACCTACGAAGGCCGCCGCGACCAGTACACCCTGGCCACGTCCGTCACGCCCGACAAGAAGTGATCCACCGCGTCTGAACCAGAAAACGGCTGCCCTGTGCAGCCGTTTTTTTTGGTCGGATACCCTATACAATTCCCCCGCTTCATCGGAGTTGCCATGCCCACGCCTACCCCCGCGGCCCGTCCGCGCCCTTTTCTTTTAGCCTGTCCGGATTTGTCGGCCGAACGCTTGGGCAATACGGATACGCCCGGCGTCTGGCATTTCGATTCCGGCGTACCCGGCAAGCGTGTCATGTTGAGCGCACTGATCCACGGCAACGAGCTGTGCGGCGCCTGGGCCCTGAAAGAAGCGTTGACGGCCGGGCTGCGGCCTCGCCGGGGTTCGCTGACGCTGGCCTTCTGTAACCTGGCCGCGTTCGACCGCTTCGATTCCGCCAATTACGCCCCCGCCCGTTTTGTCGACGAAGACATGAACCGCGTCTGGAGCGACGACAAGCTGACCGTGCCGATCAGCCAGGAACGCCGCCGCGCCGCGCAGATCCGTCCATGGGTCGAACAGTCCGACTGGTTGTTGGACTTTCATTCCATGAGCAATTCCGACGTGCCGCTGCAACTGACCGGCATGCAGCAGCGCAATATCGACCTGGCCCTGGCGCTGGGCAACCCGGCCACCATCATTGCCGACGCGGGCCATGCGGCCGGCGTGCGCATGCGCGACTATGGCCGCTTTGGCGAAGCCGGCGACAACGGCACGCGGTCCTTGCTGATTGAATGCGGCTTCCATGGCGCGCCCGAAGCGCGCGGCGTGGCGGTGGACCAGATGGCCCGCTTCCTGCTCGGAGCCGGCACACTGGACCGCGACGACATTCCCGCCGGCTGGATCGAACCCGCCGCCGCCACCCAGCGCGCACTGCGTGTTACCCACGCCGTTGCGGCCAAAAGCGCCGACTTCCGTTTTGCCGAGCCCTGGAAAGGGCTGGAAACGCTGGCCACCGCCGGCACCGTCATCGGCTGGTCCGAAGGCGAACCCGTCGTCACCCCGTATGACAACTGCGTGCTGATCATGCCGTCCACCGCCAACCTGCGGCCCGGCGTGACCGTCGTGCGGCTGGCGCAGCCTATCGGCTGATCGGCACCCATCGGCACCACCGAGCGGCGCCCATCCACGAGGCGCCGCCGACCATTCAAAACAAGGGAAAGCATGTCCATCCAGGTATCCACCCGCAGCGCATTACTGGCCTTGGCCTGTACGTTGGCCGGCGCCCCGGCCGCCATGGCCCAGACGACGCCCACCACGTTGAAGATCGGCCTGTCGTCCGAGCCCACGTCGATGGACCCGCACTATCACCAGGCCACGCCCAACGACGCGATGACCTCGCACATGTTCGAGACGCTGGTAGGGCAGGACGCCAAGATGGACTTGATTCCGCGTCTGGCCACGGGCTGGAAGGCGCTGGACGAGACCACCTGGGAATTCACGCTGCGCGAGAACGCCCGGTTTTCCAACGGCCAGCCTTTCACCGCGCAGGACGTCATCTTCACGTTTTGCCGCGTGATGAACAACGAACAAGCGATCGGCGGTTCATACCCGGCGATCGTGCAGAAGTTTGCCGACGTCCAGGCGCAAGGCAGCAGCAAGCTGGTCATCAAGACGCACAAGCCCTATCCGCTGCTGCCCAACGACCTGACCCGCACGGCCATGCTCTGGAGCGGCATCGTCGAGCACGGCCCCATCACCTTCGACTTGAAAAACAAGTGCGGCGTGACCGGCCCCTGGCCCACCGTGGCCGACTTCAATGGCGGCCGCGATGTGATCGGCACCGGCCCGTATACGCTGAAGTCCTACGTGAAGGGCACGGCCATCGAGCTGACGCGCAACGACAGCTATTGGGGCGAGAAGCCCGCCTGGCAACAGGTCAAGCTGATCCCCGTGCCCGCCGCCGGCCCGCGCCTGACCGGCCTGTTGGCTGGCGACTTCGACCTGATCGAAAACCCCGCCGCGCGCGATGTGAAGCGCATTTCGGAAACGCCGGGCTTCGGCCATGTGATCACGCCGTCGGTGCGCGTGGTGTATTTCCAGTTTGATGTGGGCCGCAGCCCCAGCCCCACCGTCAAGGCCGCCGACGGCAAGAACCCCTTGCAGGACGTGCGCGTGCGCCGCGCCATTTCCATGGCCATCGACCGCAAGACCATCGCCGCGCGCATCATGGATGGCGCCGCCACGCCCGCCAACCAGTTCCTGCCTGACGGCATGTTCGGCACGCTGCGCCATCCGCCCGAACTGAAGTACGACCCCGAAGGCGCCAAGAAGCTGCTGGCCGAAGCCGGTTACCCCAACGGCTTCGAGCTGACCATTTCATCCACCAACGACCGCTACATCAACGACGCCCAGATCTCGCAAGCCGTGGCGCAGTACCTGTCGCGCGTGGGCATCAAGACCACGGTCGACGCGATGACGCGCTCGGTGTATTTCCCCAAGCGTGCCAAGCGCGAATTCAGCTTTGCCATGGGCGGCTGGTCGTCTGAAACCGGCGAGGCGTCGTCTTTCCTACAATACTGGGTCAGTCGGTTCGACAAAGAGCACGGCCTGGGCACCAGCAACTATGGGGGTTACGACAACCCCGAGTTCGACGGCGTATTCAAGCGCGCCCTGGTGACCGTGGACCCGGCCGAGCGGGAAAAGCTGCTGCAACAGTCCCTGGCGATTGCGCTGGCCGACCTGCCCAGCATTCCCCTGCACTTTGAAAGCAGCATCTGGGCGTTCAAGAAGGGGCTGGTCTACGAGGGCCGTGCGGATCAGTACACGCTGGCCATGTCCGCCCGACCGGCCAAGTAGTCGCCCAAGTAATCGCCCAGGTAATCGCCCAAGCAAGCAGCCAGATAACCCCACCCACTCAACACGCCAAGCCAACACGCGGCGCGCCAAGAAACCCTGAGCCCACCAAGGAAATCATCACGTGGCCTTGTTCATCCTGCGCAGACTGATCCAGAGTCTGTTCGTACTGCTGGCCGTATCGGTCGTGGTCTTTTTCGCGGTGTATGCCGTGGGCGACCCGATCGAACTGCTGGTCAGTCCCGAAGCCAGCCAGGCCGCCCGCGAGGCGATGATCGCCCGCCTGGGCCTGGACCTGCCCGTGTGGCAGCAATACACCGGGTTCCTGTGGCGCGCGCTGCATGGCGACCTGGGCACGTCGTTCGTGCACGGCATCCCCGCCATCGAGCTGATCGTGCAGCGCATTCCCGCCACGTTCGAACTCGTTATCGTGGCCATCATGCTGACCTGTGTGATCGGGATTCCGCTGGGGCTGGTCGCCGGCCTGTACCGCGACGACTACCTCGGCCGCGGCATCATGGCGTCGTCGGTGCTGGGCTTTTCGCTGCCGAACTTCTGGCAGGGCATGATGCTGATCCTGCTGTTCGCCGTGTGGCTGGGCTGGCTGCCGGCCACGGGGCGCGGCGACACCGTGACCGTGCTGGGCGTGCGCCTGTCCATCCTGACGGCCGATGGCTGGTCGCACCTGATCATGCCGGCCATCAACCTGGCGCTGGCCAATATCGCCCTGGTGCTGCGCCTGACGGCCTCGGGCGTGGTCGAAGCGCGCAGCCAGGACTACGTGAAATTCGCGCGCGCCAAGGGCGTCAAGCCCGGCCGCATCGTGCGCCGCCACATCCTGCGCAACATCCTGATCCCGGTCGTGACCGTGATCGGCATGGAATTCGGCAGCCTGATCGCGTATTCCACCATCACCGAAACCGTCTTCGCGTGGCCCGGCATGGGCAAGCTGCTGATCGACAGCGTCTACCAGCTGGACCGCCCGGTGGTGGTTGCCTACGTGATGCTGGTCACCCTGATCTTCGTGGTCATCAACCTGGTTGTGGACATCCTGTATGCCGCGCTCGACCCGCGCGTGCAGCTGGTGGCCCCCGCTCAATAATCCGCCATGGCTAACTCTCCCAATCCCGGCCGCACCCGCACCGTCCAGCCTCTGGCCGAGACCCCGCAGCGCGCCTCCATCCTGAAAAAACTGCATGCGCGCCCCACCGTGCGCGGCTCGGTCATCGCGCTGGCCATCCTGATCATCCTGGTGGTGTTCGCGCCATACTTCGCGCCGCAAAACCCCTATGACCTGGCCAACCTGTCGCTGATGGACGGCCGCCTGGCGCCGCGCCAGGCGCTGATGGACGGCAGCATCGCGTGGCTGGGCACCGACGACCAGGGCCGCGACATGCTCAGCGCCATCCTGTATGGCCTGCGCATCAGCCTGATGGTGGGCTTGTCGGCCGTGGTGCTGGCCACCGCCATCGGCGGGGCCATCGGCCTGATCGCCGCCTACGTCGGCGGCCTGGTCGACACCATCCTGATGCGCATCGTCGACTTCATTTTGGGCTTTCCCACCATCCTCGTGGCGCTGGTGCTGCTGGTGGTGCTGGGGCGCGGGGTGGACAAGGTGATTCTGGCGCTGGTGCTGGTGCAGTGGGGGCACTACGCCCGCATCATGCGCAGCCGCGCGCTGCAAGAGCGCCGCAAGGAATACGTCGAAGCCGCCGCCAACCTGGGCTTTCCCGCGTGGCGCATCATGGTCTTCCACCTGCTGCCCAACTGCCTGGGCCCGGTCATGGTGTTCGCCACCATTCAGATCGCCACCGCGATCGCGCTGGAAGCCACGCTGTCCTTCCTGGGCGTCGGCGTGCCGATCACCGAGCCCTCGCTGGGCCTGCTGATTTCCAACGGCTTCCAATACCTGCTGTCGGGCGATTACTGGATCAGCCTGTTCCCCGGCATTGCGCTGCTGGTGCTGATTCTTTCCATCAACATCGTGGGCGACCGCCTGCGCGAAAGCCTGGACCCCCGACGAGCATGAGCGACATTCTTCTTGATGTGCGCGGGCTGCGCACCGCATTCCATACCGAGGCCGGCGCGTACCTGGCCGTCGACGGCGTCGACCTTACCGTGCGCCGCGGCGAAATCGTGGGCCTGGTCGGCGAATCGGGCTCGGGCAAATCCGTGACCGGTTTCTCACTGCTGGGCCTGATCGACCCGCCCGGGGAAGTGGTGGACGGCGAAGTGAAGTTCAAGGGCACCGACCTGCGCAAGCTCACGGAAGAGCAAATGCGCCAGTTGCGCGGCAACCGCATCGCCATGATCTTCCAGGACCCCTTGATGACGCTGAACCCGGTGCTGCGCATCGGCGAGCAGATGATGGAAGCCATCCTCACGCACGAAAACGTGTCGCGCGCGCAAGCCGAGGAGCGCTGCCGCGAGGCGCTTGAGATGGTGGGCATTCCGTCGCCGGAATCGCGCTTGAAGAGCTATCCGCACGAATTCTCCGGCGGTATGCGCCAGCGCGTGGCCATTGCCATCGCCATGCTGAACAAGCCTGACCTCATCATCTGCGACGAGCCCACGACCGCGCTGGACGTCACGATCCAGGGCCAGATTCTTTACCGCATGCAAGAGATCTGCCGCGAGCACAACACCGCGCTTATCTGGATCACGCACGATCTGGGCGTGGTAGCCGAGCTGGCCGATCGCGTCGCCGTCATGTATGCGGGCCGCATCGTGGAAAGCGGCCCGGTTGAACAGGTGCTGGAATCACCGCGCCACCCCTACACCCGGGGCCTGTTGGATTCGATGCCCGGCGCCACGCAACCCGGCGCGCGCCTGCACCAGATCAACGGCATGGCGCCCAGCCTGGCGGGCCGCCCCTCGGGCTGTGCGTTCCGGCCGCGTTGCCCCAAGGCGGTCACGCGTTGCACCGAACAAGCCCCCTCCGTTACCACCGAAGGTCCGCGCAGCTACCGCTGTTACGTGCCGATAGCCCGCGAGGCACAGCAAGCATGAGCCAAGCCGATACTCCCGTCATCGAGCTCAAGAACGTCCACAAGCGATTCGAACAGCGCCCCGATCTGGCCCAGCGCATCCTGGCCCTTGCCGGCCGCCCGCTGGACCGCCGCACGGTGTATGCCGTGAACGGCGTGGACCTGTCCATCAAGCGCGGCGAAGTCGTCGGGCTGGTGGGCGAATCAGGTTGCGGCAAGTCCACGCTGGGACGCGTCGTGGCCGGCCTGCACCGCCAGACCGAAGGCGAACTGCTGTATCAGGGCCGCGATGCCGTGCGCCTGCGTGGCGCCGACAAGCTGGCCTATACGCTGGGCGTGCAGATGATTTTCCAGGACCCGCAAGCATCCTTGAACCCGCGTCAGCGCCTGCGCCAGATCCTGGGCGAATCGCTCAAGGTCCACAAGCTGGCGCCGCCGGCCGAGATCCCCGCGCGCATCGACCAGGCCTTGAAGGAAGTGGGCCTGGACGCCGAATACCGCGACCGCTTTCCCCACCAGATTTCCGGTGGCCAGCGCCAGCGTATCGGCATCGCCCGCGCACTGATGGTGGCCCCCAAATTTCTGGTCTGCGACGAACCCGTGGCCGCGCTGGACGTGTCGATCCAGGCGCAGGTCATCAACCTGTTCATGGACCTGCGCGAGCAGCACGGTTTCACCTACCTGTTCATCAGCCACGACCTGGGCGTGGTCAAGCACATCTCGGACCGTGTCGCGATCATGTACCTGGGCAAGATCGTGGAAATCTCCACGTCTGCCGAGATCTTTGCGCGCGCCAATCATCCCTACACCCAGGCCCTGATGGCCGAAGTCCCGGACGTCGCCCGCCGAGGCCGCAAGTTCACGCCGATCAAGGGCGAAATTCCGTCGCCGCTGAATCCGCCGTCCGGCTGTACCTTCAACCCCCGTTGCCCCCACGCCATGCCGCGCTGCCGCGAGCAGGCGCCGGTCCTGAAAGAAATCTCGGCGGGCCACTGGTCGGCCTGCCACCTGAACGAAGCGAGCGCCTGATGAAACCCTCCGATATGTCCAACGTGGACCGCATCGCCATCGAAATGGGCCATGCGGGCCGCAACACCATCCAGTACATCGACGAAGACCGCAATTCGGATCGTCCGTTCAAGCTGCAAACGTACCGCCCGTACGGCTACACGCCCGACCGCCCGGTCGTCATCGTGCAGCACGGCGTGCTGCGCAATGGCGATGAATACCGCGACTTCTGGGTCGAGGCCGCCGACAAGCACAAGCTGCTGATCGTGGCGTTGACGTTCTCGAACGAAATCTGGCCGGGCGTTGAAAGCTACAACAACGGCCGCGTGTTCTCGGCCGGCGGCAACCCGCGCCACATTGACGGCTGGACGTATGCGCTGGTGGGCAACGTCATCAAGGACATGATTGCCGGTGAAATCACCGACGGCCAGAACGTCTACCTGTTCGGCCATTCGGCCGGCGGCCAATTCGTGCATCGCCTGATGAGCAGCCAGTCGCACGCGCCGTTCAAGGCCGTGGCGGCGGGCAACCCGGGCTGGTACACCTTGCCCACATTCGACTACCCCTTCCCGGAAGGCATGGACGGCGTGGGCCTGACCGAAGACCACCTGGTCAAGCTGCTGGCCTACCCCATGACGATTCTGGCCGGTGACCAGGACATCGCCACCGACGATCCCAACCTGCCCTCCGAGCCCGCCGCCATGCGCCAGGGCCCGCACCGCTTTGCGCGCGCCCAGAACTACTACGACTTCGGCAAACGCGAAGCCGAGCGCCGTGGCGTGCCGTTCGGCTGGACGCTGCAAGTGGTGCCCGGCATCGGCCACGACGGCCGCGCCATGTCGGCCGTGTGCGCCAGCCTGTGGTTCGACGGCAAGATGCCCGATGACGCCGAACTGGCCCGCCTGGCCGGTCAGCAGGTCGCCTGATTCTGATCGCCCTTCCCTTTTTCATTGCTGGAACCCGATACCGCCATGTCCAACACCCAAAGCACTGAACAGATCGTCGCCGGCATCCAGAGCTGGTTGCAATGCGAATCGCCGTCGAACTACCCCGACGGCATCGCCGCCATGGCGCGCATCATCGCCGACTACGCGGCCGCCGCGGGCTTGACAGTGGAACTGTCGTCGCTGGGCCCCACCACGGGCCCGCTGCTGTACGCCACCAACCGCGCCCCCGGCGACACGCGCCCCGGCATCCTGATCCTGGCGCACATGGACACCGTGCATCCGGTGGGCACGCTGCTGGAGAACCCGGTCCGTATCGACGGCGACCGTCTCTACGGCCCCGGCAGCTACGACATGAAGGCGGGCATCTACCTGGCGCTGACGGCGCTGGCCGGCGTGGCGCGCCCCGGCGCGACGCAGCTGCCGGTGGACTTCCTGGTGGTGCCCGACGAAGAAACGGGCAGCCATGCCTCGCGCGTGCACATCGAACGCTTTGCCGCCAACGCCAAGTACGCGCTGGTCTGCGAACCGGCCCGCCCGAACGGCGGCAAGTGCGTCACGGCGCGCAAGGGCACGGGCATGTTGAACCTGAACGTGAAGGGCCGCCCGGCGCACGCCGGCATGCAGCATGAAAAAGGCCGCAGCGCGATTCGTGAAATGGCGCATCAGGTGCTGGCGCTGGAAGCCATGACCGACTACGACCGTGGCATCACGGTCAGCGTGGGCACCATCGCCGGCGGCACGGTCACCAACACCGTGCCGGCGCTGTGCCGCTGCGTGGTGGACTTCCGCGTGCCCGACATGGGCGCCGCCGAAGACGTGCTGCGCCGCATGCGCGAGCTGTGCGCGGTGGGGCCTGACGTTGAACTGGACATCAATGTCGAATTGAACCGCCCGCCCATGGTCAAAACGGAGGCGGCGGCAGCCTTGCTGGCCCTGGTGCAAGGCTACGCGGACCGCGCCGGCTTCCTGCTGGAAGACGCGCCGATGACGGGCGGCGGCAGCGATGCCAACTTCACCTCGGCGATGGGCATCCCCACGCTGGACGGCCTGGGCGCGGACGGCGACGGGGCGCACACCTTGAACGAGTACGTGCTGGTGTCCACGCTGGAACAGCGGTTGAAGTTCTGGGAATTGCTGCTGCGCGAGCTCGCCTGAAAAACGGGGCTATAAAACAGGCTTAGAGAACGGGCCGGCAACTTCCCGATTCACCGGCCCCACTCACGCCCGATCACTCAACCCACGTCAACGCTACGCCCATCCGCCATGTCCGCCACCCTCGACAGCGCCATTGCCTACGGTCTCGCCACGCTGGCGGCCGACGGCACCGTCCTTGACACCTGGTACCCGCGCCCCTCACTGGCCGATCACACGCCGGCTGGGGGCACGCGCCACCTGACGCCCGAGGAAGCGCGCGCGGCGCTGGGCGAACACGTGCCCACCGCGCTGGTGCGCGACACGCGCCGCAAGGTCGACATCGTGGCGGTGCGCACGGCCATCGCGTCACTGGCCGAGCCGCCCGCCGACGCGCACGACGCCTACCTGCGCCTGCACCTGCTCAGCCACCGCCTGATCCGCCCGCACGAGGCCAACCTGGATGGCCTGTTCGGCGTGTTGTCCAACGTGGCGTGGACCTCTGCCGGGCCGTGCGCGGTGGATCAGGTCGATGCCCTGCGTTGGCAACTGCGCGCCACCGGGCAGGTGCTGGAAATACGGGGCGTGGACAAGATTCCGCGCATGACCGACTACGTTGTCCCCAACGGCGTGCGCATCGCCGACACGGCGCGCGTGCGGCTGGGTGCGTACCTGTCGCCGGGCACCACCGTGCTGCATGAAGGCTTCTGCAATTTCAACGCCGGCACGCTAGGCGCGTCGATGGTGGAAGGCCGCATCAGCGCGGGCGTCATCGTCGATGACGGCAGCGATATCGGCGGCGGCGCGTCCATCATGGGCACGATGTCGGGTGGCGGCAAGCAGGTGGTGTCCATCGGCAAGCGCTGCCTGCTGGGCGCCAATTCGGGCATCGGCATTTCGCTGGGTGACGATTGCGTGGTGGAAGCCGGCTGCTACATCACGGCGGGCACGCGCGTGTTGACGCCCGAAGGCGCGGTGGTGAAAGCCGCGTCGCTGGCGGGCCAGCGCGGCTTGCTGTTCCGCCGCAATTCACAAACCGGTGTGGTGGAAACCTTGGTGCGCACAGCGGCCTGGGGCACCTTGAATCCGGCGCTGCACGCCGGGCACTGATCGCCGCGCAGCATAAAAAAAGGGCCGCTCGTAGCACGATGGCGGCCCTTCTTCATTGCGCATCAAGCGCCCGTTACGTCGCTTGAGGGCAATGCCCTATCAGGCGTATTCCGCCGTCTGGCCCAACTGGTCGTACACCAGGTTCACCAGCAGATCCGAGCTGAGAATACGCGTGGCCACGCACGAAAACACCGTCTTGCCGCTGTCGTCATGCAGCGTGATGGTTTCGGTCCAGTCGTTCAGGTCGATACGCTGCAACGACTCGTAAGGCCAGGTGGCGCCATCGATATGCAGGCCTTCGGCCGACAGGGCCAGTTCCTGCGTTTGAACACCAGGAAAATCACCGGACTTGATATACCGGAACGCAACGCGCTCACCGTTGGCCATCAACGCTTCCAGCACGGGCAGGCGCTGCGCGACATAACGCGAGCGGAAGGCATCCATGAACTGAGCGAAGTTGCTGACGTCGCCGGACACGATGGTCCAGTCTTGCGCCACGCGGGCACGGTAGGTAAATTGGTTGATCGGACCTGCCGTTGCGCCCGCTTCGGCGGGGAACAGGCAAAGATCCAGGACATCCGCGAATGCGGTGTAGCTGCGCGTGTCGCCTTGTTGGCAGACCACGCCTTTGTCATGCAATTCAAAGCGAACCGGGGCGCTCCCCGTGTGCGTAAACACCGCCAATGCGTCTGAGACCTGCGGGGTTTTGCTATCTGTCATGCAACTTCCTTATTGAGTTGGGGTGCTTTCGCGGCCCAGGACGTCGCACCGTCATGCGACACGCATTCTCCCTTATATGAGCGAAGCGTGCTTGATGACCCCTATTTATCGGCCAATTTCGCTGATTTCTGGTGCAATCCGGCGGTTTCGCGCGTGATCAGCGGCCGCGTCACGGCCCCGGCGCAATCGGCGCAAACGGGTAATGCCGCACGTCGCCGCCCCCGGCGATGATCGCGGTGGCCTCGGGCACCTCTTCCCAGACGCCCGGCATCTCGCTCAAGGGCTCGGACAGCAACAGGAACGCGTTCTCGTCCAGCGCGGCAATCTGCGGGTCTTCCGGATATAGCTCGCGCAAATGGCGCACGCAGGTGTTGTGGAACAGCGTGCGCGATTCCGCCTCGCTGGAATAACGCACCGCAATCAGCCGGTGCCCGTCCAGCGCGCACACCGTCATGTTGATGGGGTGCGTCACGCCATGGCGGCGGCCCGTCTCTTCCACTGCCCCCACCATGCGGGCCAGCGCGCGGATGGGGTCTTCGTCCAGGCCGAACGTCAGCGCCAGCAGAAACATCACCTCGGAATCGGTGGAGCCTTCCAACGACCCGAAATAAGCGGGCGCGATCATCAGCATCAGGTCGCGGCGCAGCAGGGGATAGTCGCGAATGACCCCGTTATGCACGAACAGCCACTGCCCGTGGCGAAACGGGTGGCAGTTGGTTTCCTGAGCGGGCGTGTCGGTGGCGGCGCGGATGTGCGCCACGAACAAAGGCGCGTGGATGGCGCGCGCCGCTTCGCGCAGATTGCGGTCGTTCCAGGCGGGGTGCACGCTGCGGTAGCGAAACGGCGGCTCGATGTGGCCATCGTAAGGTCGGCTGTACCAGCCCAGCCCGAAGCCGTCGCCGTTGGTCGTGGTGGCGCCCAGCCGCGCATGCAGGCTTTGGTCGATCAGCGAGTGCTTGGCCTTGAACAGCACGCTTTCCATCTGCAAGGGACTACCGGTGTAAGCCAGCCAACGACACATGATGCGCTCCTTCAAGACGGATTTGCCCAGTGTAGGAGCCAGGCGCAATTTTCTACAAGCCTGGCGGCGCCCGCCCCGGCACAGTGAGACTTTTGCAAAATCAGCCGGAAGCCAAACGTGAACACGCCCTCATCCGTCCCCGCCCTGCAAATGGGCTTTTCCAGCGACAACATCGCAGGCGCCAGCCCCGAGGTCATGGACGCACTGCTGCGCGCGAACAGCGGCCAGGCGCCCGCCTACGGCGCCGATGATTGCTCACTGGTGGTGCAGCGGCGCCTTGCCGACATCTTTGAACACGAGGTGGACGTGCTGCTGGTGCCCACGGGCACGGCGGCCAATTCGCTCAGCCTTGCCACGCTGACGCCGCCCTGGGGCGCGGTGCTGTGCCATACGCAAAGCCATATCGCCAATGATGAGTGCGGCGCGCCCGAGTTCTACACGAACGGCGCCCGCCTGACCCTGCTGGGCGGCGACGACGCCAAGATCGACCCCGTCCAGCTGGCGGACCACGCGCGCCGCAAGGTAGGCGACGTGCACACCGTCCAGCCGTCCTGCGTCAGCATCACCCAGGCCACGGAGACCGGCAGCGTCTATACCCTGGACGAAATCCAGGCCATCGGCGGCGTCTGCCGCGATGCCGGCTTGCCGCTGCACATGGATGGCGCGCGCTTTGCCAACGCGCTGGTCAGCCTGGGTTGCACGCCGGCGGAAATGACGTGGAAGGCGGGCGTCGAAATTCTGTCGTTCGGCGCCACAAAGAACGGCGTGCTGGGTGCCGAGGCCATCGTGCTGTTCAACCCCAAGCGCGCGCAGGAACTCGCGTTCCGGCGCAAGCGCGGCGGCCATCTGTTTTCAAAGATGCGGCTGCTGTCGGCGCAGATGCAAGCGTATCTGGATGATGATCTGTGGCTACGCAATGCGCGTCAGGCGAACGCCATGGCCGCACGGCTGGCGGCCGGCATGCAGGGCCTGCCCGGCGTAGCGATGCAAGGCGAGGCGGACGCAAACATTCTGTTCTGCCAGCTGCCCAACGCCGCCATCGAAGGCCTCTTGGCCGATGGCTTTCGCTTCTATCACGACCGCTGGGGCCCGGGCGTCGTGCGCCTGGTGACGTCCTTTGCCACCACGGAGCAGGATGTGGATCACTTCCTGTCCGCGCTGCGCGCGCGGGTGCGCTGAAACCAGAAGCGATTACGTCGTCGGCCGGTGTCGTCTTCGCGGCCGCCGTGGTGGCCTTGGCGGTCGCCGTGGTCGTCTTCGCGGCCGGCCTATGCCGTCGGCTGATACGCCGACGGCGGTGCGCCGTAGGCGGCTCGGAACGCGCGATTGAAATGGCTTTGGTCGTAGAAGCCCACGTCGGCGGCCACCTCTGCCACCGACACGCGCGCGCCGGCCAGCGCCGCGCAGGCGCGTTCCAGGCGCAGTCGGATCAACCATGCGTGCGGCGTCAACCCCGTGCTGTGCGTAAAGCGCCGCAGGAATTGGAAGCGGCTCAGCCCGCAAAGCCGGGCCAGGTCATCCAATGAAATCTTGTCGGCAAGATGCGCCACGCAGTAATCGCGCACGGCCCGTTGATGGGCGGCCGTCAAGCCGCCCTTGACCACTTGCGGCTTGACGGTGCGCGTGCGCACGAACAGGTCGGCCATCACGGTCAATGACTGCGCTTGGCGTGCAAGCGGTTCGTCCGCCGCGCCGGCCATCCACGCGTTGTGCAAAGCCATGAAGCGCCGCGCAAGGTCCGCGTCTTGCACCAGCGTGCCAAAGAACCGTTCCTGGGCGGCGGCGGCGGAAACGTCTTCGATGCAGGCGCGCATCAGCGCCGCCGAAATACGGAACGTCTTCAATACATAAGCCGCGCCGTGGTCGCCCGCGCCCGAGCCATCATGGATCTCGCCCGGCGGCATCAGCGCAATGCCGCCCGGCCCCAGCAAAATGCTCTGCCCGCGAAAGCGCTGCCGCTGCACGCCCTGCGTCACCAGACCAATGTGATAGTCCTCGTGATAGTGGCGGTCAAACTCAAACTGGCACAGCCGCGCCTGGCCCAACACCAGCCCCGGCGTGCCGCGCACCGGCAGATAGCGGACGTCGTCTTTAAGCGGGGCAGGCATGCGGCTTTCCCCGCTACTTCTTCAGCAGCGCTTTCAACATCGCCATGCGCTCCTTGGGGTTCATCGCGGCGGTGGCTTCGTCTTCCTGCAAGCGCACGTCGCCCAGCCCCATTTCTTCGATGAACCGCGAAGGCTCGCGCACCAGGTCTTCACGCGCGCGGCGGCGGCGCTTGCACCAGCTAAGGTTCAGGCTGCGCTGCGCACGCGTGATGCCCACGTACATCAAGCGCCGCTCTTCCTGGATGCGTGTGGCCAGGTTCTCGGCGGCGCGGGCCGGGTCGCCGACCTCGTCGTCCTTGCCCAGGTGCGGCAGCAGGCCTTCCTCGACGCCGGCCAGATACACGTGCGGATACTCCAGCCCCTTGGACGCGTGCAGGGTCGACATCTTGACCGCGTCGGGCTCGTCTTCTTCGCCGCGTTCCAGCATCGTGACCAGCGCCACGTGCTGCACCAGATCAAAGAGCGACATGTTGTCTTCTTCGGCCTTGCGCTTGAGCCAGCCGGTCAGCTCCAACACGTTCTGCCAGCGCGTTTGCGCGGGGCGTTCTTCGAACAGCTCGAACAGGTGGCGTTCGTACTGGATGGCTTCGACCAGATCATCCAGGATGACACCGGCCGGCTCGGCGGGCGCCGCGTCCTTGCCCGAGGCGGCGCCGCGACCGGCGCGCCATTGCATGCGCCGAATGAACTCGGCGAAGGTGCGCAACGGGTCCAGCTGGCGTGGCGCCAACAGGCTTTCCAGCCCGGTCTCCGCCACGGCGGCCAGCAGCGACAGTTCCCGCGTGGCGGCGTACTGGCCCAGCACCTGCAACGTGGCCTGGCCGATGCCGCGCTTGGGCGTGGTGGCCGCGCGGATGAACGCGGGGTCGTCATCGTCATTGGCCAGCAGCCGCAGGTACGCCAACACATCCCGCACTTCGGCCTTGTCGAAAAAGCTCTGCCCGCCCGAGATCGTGTACGGAATCTTCAGGTTGCGCAGCGCCTGCTCCAGGATGCGCGACTGATGGTTGCTGCGATACAGGATGGCGAAATCCTTCCACTGCGCCTGGCGCTCGAAGCGCGAGGCCGACACCTTCATGGCGATGGATTCCGCTTCCTGTTCTTCGCCGTCCATGGCGGACACCAGGATGGGTTCACCCACGCCCAGGTCGGACCACAGCTTCTTTTCGAACAGCTTGGGGTTCTTTTCAATAACCGCGTTGGCGGCCGCCAGAATGCGCTGCACCGAGCGGTAGTTCTGTTCCAGCTTGATGAGCTTGATGTTCGGGTAGTCGGTGGTCAGCTTGGCCAGGTTTTCGATGGTGGCGCCGCGCCAGGCGTAGATGGCCTGATCGTCGTCGCCCACCGCCGTGAACATGGCGCGCGAGCCCGTCAGCAACTGCACCAGGCGGTACTGGCACACGTTGGTGTCCTGGTATTCGTCCACCAGCAGGTAGCGCACGCGATTCTGCCAACGCGTACGCACCTCTTCGTTGCTGGACAGCAGCAGCGCGGGGATACGGATCAGGTCGTCGAAGTCCACCGCCTGATACGCGGCCAGCGTGGCGGCGTAGCTGCGGTAGATGTTGGCGGCTTCCACGTCGCCCGGCGTGACGGCTTCGCGCGCCGCGTCGTCGGGCTCCAGCAAAGCGTTCTTCCACAGCGAAATGATGCCCTGCACGTGCCGCAGCCGGGCCTTGTCGGTGGTGGCCAGCAGCTCCTGGATGATCGACATGGCGTCGTCGGCGTCCAGGATGGAAAACGTGGGCTTGAGCCCGGCGTTGCGCGCTTCCTCGCGCAGCATCTTCACGCCCAGCGAGTGAAACGTGCTGATGATCAAACCCTTGGAGAGCTTGCGGTCCACCAGCGTCTTGACGCGCTCGTCCATTTCGCGCGCCGCCTTGTTGGTGAAGGTCAGCGCCACCACGTTGCGGCCCATGTAGCCGCATTCACGCAGCAGATACGCGATTTTCTGAGTAATCACCCGCGTCTTGCCGCTGCCGGCGCCGGCCAGCACCAGACACGGGCCGTCCAGGTACAGCACCGCCTCGCGTTGAGCGGGGTTCATACCTTGGGCAATGGATTCGCTAGCGGACATGTTGAGCTTTAAAACGGGCGCAGGCGCCAGGCGCCTGCCGCGCCAGCGCGATAGAGGAAGAAGATCATAGAACAATCGCCTGCATGGCGCATCGGTGCCGGCCGCCTTCAGATCTCAAGCGGATCGACTTCCAGTTGCCAGCGCACGCGCGCCTCGTTGGCGATGTACGGCAGGTGGTGCGACCACGACGCCAGGAATGCTTGCAAGGCCGGCCGGCTGCTGCTTTCGACCAGCAACTGCGCGCGTTCGATGTTCGCCACGCGCACCACGCGCAGCGGCACCGGGTCATACAGCATGATGGCGTCCAGGCCGGGGAAGTCGGCCGCCCACTCGCCTTCGGGCAATACGCGGGCGCGCTCCAGGAACGCTTGGGCGACTTTGAGTTCGCGTGCCTCGGCGGTCAGCAGGGCTTGATAGACAAAGGGCGGCAAGCCGGTGCTTTCGCGTTCGTGCAAGGCGTGGCGCGCAAAGCCCGCGTAGTCGTGGCGCAACAACGCCTGGTACACGGGTTGCTCGGGGTAACCGGTCTGGATCAGCACTTCGCCGTTGCCCTGATGGCGGCCCGCGCGGCCGGCCACCTGCATCAGCTGGGCGAACAGGCGTTCGGGCGCGCGAAAATCGTGCGCGAACAGCATCGAGTCGGAATTAAGCACCCCCACCAGCCCCAGCCGCGCGAAATCGTGGCCCTTGGCCACCATCTGCGTGCCGACCAGAATGTCGACCTCGCCCGCGTGCACGGACGCGAACAGGGCCTCGGCACTGCCCTTCTTGCGCGTGCTGTCGGCGTCGATACGCAGGATGCGCGCCTCGGGAAACAGTTCAGCCAGATGCTCTTCAACGCGCTGGGTACCCCGGCCCATGGGCGCCAGATCCTGGTCGCCGCATTCCGGGCACGCGCGCGGCACCGGAGCCTGGTAGCCGCAATGGTGGCACTGCAAGCGATGGCCGCGTCCGTCCGTGCGATGCAGCACCGTAAACGCGGTGCAGCGCGGGCAATTGCTGACCCACGCGCACGACTGGCAATGCAGCACGGGGGAATAGCCGCGCCGGTTCAGGAAGATCAGCGACTGTTCCTTGCGTTCCAGCCGCTGTCCGATGGCATCGAGCAGTTGCGGCGACATGCCGTGCTTCATTTGCAACCGGCGCGTGTCCACCAACCGCATGGACGGCAGCGTGCTGGAACGCGCGCGCCCGGGCAGCGTCAGGCGCAGGTAGCGGCCGCGTTCGGCGTGCTGCCAGGTTTCCAGGGACGGGGTGGCAGAGCCCAGCACCACGGGGATGTCCAGATCGTGCGCGCGCCATACGGCGAGGTCACGCGCCGAATAGCGCAGGCCGTCCTGCTGTTTGTAGGACGCGTCGTGTTCCTCGTCCACCACGATCAGACCAAGCTTGCCAAGCGGCGCGAAGATCGACATGCGCGTGCCAAGCAGCATGCGCGCTTCGCCTCGCTGGGCGCGCGCCCAGGCCTGCAAGCGTTCGCCGTCGGACAGCCCGCTGTGCATGACCGCCAGCCCGTCCGTCCCGACCACCGCTTCCAGGCGCGCACGCAGCGCCCCTTCCAACTGGGGCGTGAGGTTGATTTCGGGCACCATCAGCAGCACCTGGCGGCCCTGGGCCAGCACCTGTTCGGCGGCGCGCAGGTAGACCTCGGTCTTGCCGCTTCCCGTCACGCCATGCAGCAGCACGGGTTTGAAAGACGTCAGTGCGCCGATGGCGTCCACGGCGGCAAGCTGCGCGTCATTCAATTCGGGGGGCTGGTCAGCCTTGGCCGGCGTGCGCACCGGTTTGCGCTTGCGGTTGTCCAGACGGGTCACGGGGCCACCGGCCGAGCGCTTGCCTTGATACGCCGTGGGCTTGCGCAGCGGCGGCGGCAAGGTCGGCAACATGACCTCGCCCAGCGGCCGCTGGTAGTAGTCCGCCGCAAAGCGCGCCAGCCGCAGCCAGTCCTCGTCAAAGGGGGGCAGGTCGTCCAGCACCTGTTCAATCGGGCGGATCTGCTTGGGGTCGTAGGACGGCTCGGCCGGGTTGTCCACCACCACCCCGATCATTTTGCGCCGGCCAAACGGCACGATCACCCGCAAGCCCACGGCGACGGGCGCATCACTGCGGTAGTCGAACGGGCCGGGCAACGGCACATCCAGCGCCACGCGCACCCAGCAAACGGCTTCGGCGGGCGGGCTTGGCAGCAAATCAGACATGGAGGCGGGTGGGCGTCACGGAGAGGGATTAATCCAAAGGGATGAGGGCCAACGGTGGAAGCGGCGTGCGGGCAATGGTGGCCCGAATGCGCCAAGCGACTCCATGGGCGCCTGTGGATAACTTTGGGGAAAAGGCTGGGGCAACATCAACTTTCGGAATAAGCCTGGATTGCCCAGCCGGGAGCAATCCAGTGGAAAACTCGTTTTTTCCCTTTTAAATCAACAATCTACGCAATGTTCCAAGATTGTAAACTAGCTTCTAAAGGGTTTTCCCCGAGCAAATTCCTGCTGTGCACAAGTCCTTGCCGGGGCCCTCGAACTTCGGCCCTTGGGACCGAAGCGTCCACTCACTTACCCGCGCAGCGAGCGGCTATGTTGGTGGACTTCTTCAACCAGTTCGGCTACGGCTTCGGGCGGAGTAAAGCGCGAAATCCCGTGTCCCAGGTTGAACACGTGGCCGCCCTTGCCCACCGGGCCGAAGGCGTCCAGCACCCGGCGTGCTTCAGCGCGAATGGCGGGGCCGCCGCCAAACAATGCCATCGGGTCCAGGTTGCCCTGGAAGGCCACGGAATCCCCGGTGCGGCGGCGCGCCGCGGCCAGGTCAACCGTCCAGTCCAGCCCCACCGCGTCGCAGCCACACGCTGCGATCTGCTCAAGCCATTGGCCACCGCCCTTGGTAAACACAATGACCGGCACGCGCCGACCTTCGTGTTCGCGAGTCAGGCCTTCGACGACGCGCTTGGTATAGGCCAGCGAAAACTGCTGGAACAGGCCGTCCGCCAGTACACCGCCCCAGCTGTCGAACAACATGACGGCTTGCGCGCCCGCGGCGATCTGCGCGTTCAGGTATTGCAGCGTGGCCTCGGCGTTGATCTCCAGGATGCGGTGCAGCAGATCGGGCCGCGAATACAGCATCGTCTTGATCAGGCGGTAGTCGTCGCTGCCCTTGCCCTCGACCATATAACAGGCAATGGTGAACGGGCTGCCCGCAAAGCCGATCAACGGCACCTTGCCGTCCAGCTCGCGGCGGATCACGCTGACCGCGTCAAACACGTAGCGCAGCTTGTCCATGTCGGGCACTGCCAGGCGGGCCACGTCCTGCTCGTCGCGCACCGGGTGCGCAAAGCGCGGGCCTTCGCCTTCCGCGAAATCCAGGCCCAGGCCCATGGCGTGCGGCACGGTCAGGATGTCGGAGAACAGGATGGCCGCGTCCAGGTCAAAGCGCGCAAGCGGCTGCAACGTGACTTCCATGGCGTAGTCCGGGTTCTGAGCCAGGCCCATGAAAGAGCCTGCGCGAGCCCGCGTGGCGCGGTACTCGGGCAGGTAGCGACCCGCCTGGCGCATCAGCCAGATCGGGGTATAGGGCACGGGCTCGCGCAAAAGCGAGCGCAAGAACACATCGTTCTTCAAGCTGGAAGCAGACACGACTATCCTCGTTGATCGGAAGCCGTGATTTTACTTCCCTTGGGCGGCAAGTAGCGGCAAGCCCGCACACGGTGCTTGCCAAGGCGCAAAAGGAGGCATCGGCGCGCCGCTCAGCCACGCAGGCTGCGCAACTGCGCCGCCTGGCGAAACGGGGCGGCGTCGATGCCGTGCTTGCGCATCAGCGCCCAGAAGGCCCGCCGATGCTTGGCGGATGCCCGCGCCGCCTGCGCCACATTACCGCCGTGGCGCGACAGCGCATGGTGGATGTAATCGCGCTCGAACCCGGCCACCACCCGCGACTTCGCCAGGCGAAACGCTTCGTGTGCGGGTAGCCGCCGGGGGTCGCGCAGGTTGGCCAGACCCTGTTCCAGCACGTCGGGCGCCACGCGCGGCCGCGGCGCATGCGGCGGCACGCCCGCGCCGTCACCGCGCGCCTGATAGTAGGCGGCAGGTTCCTGCACCTCGGCCGCGCCTCGTTGCGACCAAGGCGGCGGCCGGCCGGTCACCGGTCGGCGCAGGCGGCCCAGCCGCACCCGCATGCTTTCCAGGCAGGCAGGCTGCGCCATGAAGTCGGTGGCGCCCAGGCCCAGCAAGTCTTCGATGGCGGGCGCCTTCATATCGTCCATCAGCAGCAGCAATGGCGTCGTCAGGTTCGCGCCTGCCATCGACAGCGCCGTGCGCGCCCACGCCACCGACGAGGGGGCCACCGGCAGGACGCAGCTGTCGTAGCGGCGCAAAGACACCGCCATGCGCGCCAGCACCTGGACGTCCGGCGCCCCGTCGCACGGCAGCGCCGTGATACACCCCGCAGCGGTTTGCGTGGCGTTTGTGCGCGCGGCGGCAGGCGTGGCATCCATCGGCACCAGATGCAGGCGTATGCGGGGCAAGCCGCTTTGATGACGCGCCACCCAGTCCCGCATGGCGGCCTCGTGGCCGGGCGCCAGCAGCACCCCGCAATCCAGCACTTGTCGCACCGCTTTCCCCTTGGCTTGTCAGGCAAAGTTGAAGGCTACTGTTGCGGATGCGGCCCAGCTATTCGTATCGAACGCATTGCGGTCGCCCCGTCGGCGGCATTGCGGCCAGCCGCTGCCAGCCGGTGCCTGCCGCGGCGGGCATGAAAAAAGCGGCCATGGGCCGCTTTTTTCGATCCGGGCGAACCCGGCGTGTACTGCTTTGCCGCTTAGTGCGAACGACCGCCTTGGCGCAGCTTGCGCGCCGCGATGGCTTGCGCAGCCAGCATGGCGAGTTCAGCTTCGACAACTGCGATGTCAGCCTTGTCCTTGGCGTTCGCCAGGGCCTCTTCGGCCTTCTTGCGAGCTTCCACGGCGCGGGCTTCGTCCAGGTCGGAAGCACGGATAGCGGTGTCGGCCAAAACCGTCACGCTGCCCGGCTGCACTTCCAGAATGCCCCCGGCGACGAAGATGTTTTCCTCGCCTTGGTCGGCACGAACGATCTTGACCGTACCGGGGCGTATGCGCGAAATCAGCGGGGTGTGGCCGGGCAAGATGCCCAGTTCACCCGCCTCGCCAGGCAGCACCACGAACTTCGCCTCACCGGAGAAGATCGCTTCCTCTGCGCTGACGACATCCACATGCAGGGTAGCCATATCGGTTCCTTATTGCAGTTTCTTGGCCTTCTCGAAGGCCTCGTCGATCGAACCGACCATGTAGAAGGCCTGTTCCGGCAGGGCATCGCACTCGCCGTTCACGATCATCTTGAAACCACGGATGGTTTCGGCCAGCGGGACGTACTTGCCGGGCGAGCCGGTAAACACTTCAGCCACGTGGAACGGCTGCGACAGGAAGCGCTGGATCTTACGCGCGCGGGCCACGGCCTGCTTGTCTTCCGGCGACAGTTCGTCCATGCCCAGAATCGCGATGATGTCGCGCAGTTCCTTGTAGCGTTGCAGCGTTTGCTGCACGCCACGCGCAACGGCGTAGTGCTCTTCGCCGACGACTTGCGGGTCGAGCTGGCGGCTGGACGAATCCAGCGGGTCCACGGCCGGGTAGATACCCAGCGAAGCGATGTCACGCGACAGCACGACGGTGGAGTCCAAATGCTGGAAGGTCGTGGCAGGCGACGGATCGGTCAAGTCATCCGCAGGGACGTACACGGCCTGGATGGACGTGATCGAGCCCGTCTTGGTCGACGTGATGCGCTCTTGCAGCTTGCCCATTTCTTCAGCCAGCGTGGGCTGGTAGCCCACGGCCGACGGCATACGGCCCAGCAGTGCAGACACTTCGGTACCGGCCAACGTGTAGCGGTAGATGTTGTCCACGAAGAACAGGATGTCGCGGCCTTCGTCACGGAACTTCTCGGCCATCGTCAGGCCGGTCAGCGCCACGCGCAGACGGTTGCCCGGGGGTTCGTTCATCTGGCCGAACACCATGGCGACCTTGTCCAGAACGTTCGACTCTTCCATTTCGTGGTAGAAGTCGTTGCCTTCGCGGGTACGCTCACCCACGCCGGCAAACACCGACAAACCGCTGTGCTGCTTGGCGATGTTGTTGATGAGTTCCATCATGTTCACGGTCTTGCCCACGCCGGCGCCGCCGAACAGGCCGACCTTGCCGCCCTTTGCGAACGGGCAGACCAAGTCAATAACCTTGATGCCGGTTTCCAGCAGTTCCACCGACGGCGACAGTTCGTCGAAACGGGGAGCCGCTTGGTGAATGCCACGCTTTTCTTCGTGCTGGATCGGGCCGGCTTCGTCGATGGGACGACCCAGCACGTCCATGATGCGGCCCAGCGTGCCGGTGCCGACCGGCACCGAGATCGGAGCGCCCGTGCCCGTGACCTTCATGCCGCGACGCAGACCGTCGCTGGAGCCCAGCGCAATGGTACGCACCACGCCGTCGCCCAGCTGTTGCTGCACTTCCAGCGTCAGGCCCTTTTCAGCGAACGACGAAGACTCGTCGTCAGCCAGGGTAAGCGCTTCATAGATCTTGGGCATGTGATCGCGGGGGAACTGAATATCCACCACGGCGCCGATGCACTGAACGATGGTTCCGTTGCTCATGTCGATTCCTTGCTTGATAGCTTTAGACGGGAGCTGCCTGCCTTAAACGGCGGCAGCGCCCCCTACGATTTCCGAAATTTCTTTGGTGATCGCGGCCTGGCGGGTCTTGTTGTAGACCAGTTGCAGCTCTCCGATGACCTTCTTGGCGTTGTCCGACGCCGCCTTCATGGCGACCATCCGGGCCGACTGCTCCGAAGCCATGTTCTCGGCCACGGCTTGGTACAGCAGGCCTTCAACGTAACGCTGCAGCAGGTCGTCGATCACGCTACGGGCGTCGGGTTCGTAGATGTAATCCCAGCTGTAGTCCGACTTCACTTCCGACGTCTTGGCCAGGCTTTCGGCACCCGATTGGTACGGATCATCCAAACCACTGGCCAACGGCAGCAGGCGCAGGAACAGCGGCTCCTGCTTCATCGTGTTGACGAAGCGGGTCGAAGCCACGTACAGCGCGTCGATGCGGCCGTCCAGGTAGGCGTCCAGCTGCACCTTGATCGCGCCCAGCAGGCGGTCCAGTTGCGGCTTGTCGCCCAGTTGCACTTCCTGGGAAACCAGTTTGGCGCCGATACGGGTCAGCACACCCACGCCCTTGTTGCCGAAAGCGGTCGCTTGCACGGCGATGCCGTTTTTCTCGAACTCTTTCAGCTTGCCCAACGTCACGCGAGTGATGTTGGTGTTCAAGCCGCCGCACAAACCCTTGTCAGTCGTCACCATGACCACGCCGACCGCTTTGATTTCGCGTTCGACCAGGTACGGGTGGCTGTACTCGGGGTTGGCTTGCATCAGGTGCGCAGCAATCTCGCGCACCTTGGTGGCGTACGGACGACCAGCACGCATCCGTTCCTGCGCCTTGCGCATTTTGGATGCGGCGACCATTTCCATCGCCTTGGTGATCTTGCGCGTGTTTTGCACGCTCTTGATCTTGGTTCGGATTTCCTTAATTCCGGGCATTGCGCTTTCCTGTGAAGACTGGCCGATGGGTTCCGCTCACGCCTCAACCATCCGGTAAGGACGGGTGAGGCGTTGCAGACGCCTAACCCATCACTTTCTTAAAAAGCACCGTGCTTCTTGAATTCCTGAACGGCGGTGGCCAGTTCGGCCTCGTCGTCCTTGGACAGTTCCTTGGTGTCTTCGATGCGCTGGATCATGGCCGCATGCTTGGCCTTCAACTGATCCTTCAGCGACTTCTCGAACGACAGCACTTGGGCCACGTCCACGTCATCCAGGTAGCCGTTGTTGACCGCGTACAGCGTGACGGCCAGTTCCCACACTTGCAGCGGCTGGTATTGCGGCTGCTTGAGCAGTTCGACCACGCGCTTGCCGCGTTCCAGCTGGCGACGGGTGGCGTCGTCCAGGTCGGAGGCGAATTGCGCGAAGGCGGCCAGTTCACGGTACTGCGCCAAGTCGGTACGGATACCGCCGGACAGCTTCTTGACGACCTTGGTCTGAGCAGCGCCACCCACACGCGACACCGAGATACCGGCGTTGATTGCGGGGCGGACACCGGCGTTGAACAGGTCGGTTTCCAGGAAGATCTGGCCGTCGGTGATCGAGATCACGTTGGTCGGAACGAAGGCGGACACGTCGCCAGCCTGCGTTTCGATGATCGGCAGTGCGGTCAGCGAACCGGTCTTGCCCTTGACGGCGCCGTTGGTGAACTTTTCGACGTAGTCTTCGTTCACGCGGGCAGCACGTTCCAGCAGACGCGAGTGCAGGTAGAACACGTCGCCCGGGTAAGCTTCGCGGCCCGGCGGACGGCGCAGCAGCAGCGACACCTGGCGGTAGGCCCAGGCTTGCTTGGTCAGATCGTCATAAACGATCAGGGCGTCTTCGCCACGATCGCGGAAGTATTCGCCCATGGTGCAACCGGCGTAGGCGGCCAGGTATTGCATGGCGGCCGAGTCCGAAGCCGAAGCGGCCACGACGATGGTGTATTCCATCGCGCCGTGCTCTTCCAGCTTGCGCACCACGTTGTTGATCGTGGAAGCCTTCTGGCCGATAGCGACGTACACGCAGGTGACGCCCTTGCCCTTCTGGCTGATGATCGTGTCGACGGCGACAGCGGTCTTGCCGGTTTGGCGGTCGCCAATGATCAGCTCGCGCTGGCCACGGCCGATCGGCACCATCGAGTCGATAGCCTTGACGCCGGTTTGCAGCGGCTGCGACACCGAGCGGCGGGCGATAACGCCAGGCGCCACTTTTTCAATGATGTCGGTTTCTTTGGCGTTGACCGGGCCCTTGCCGTCAATCGGCTCGCCCAGCGTGTTGACCACGCGGCCTTTCAGTTCCGGACCGACCGGGACTTCCAGAATGCGGCCGGTCGTCTTGACCTGGTCGCCTTCGGAGATGCCGGTGTAGTCGCCCAGAATAACGGCGCCGACGGAATCGCGCTCAAGGTTGAGCGCCAGACCGAAAACATTGTTGGGAAATTCGAGCATTTCGCCCTGCATCACGTCGGACAAGCCGTGGATGCGGGTAATACCGTCGGTCACGGACACGACGGTGCCCTGAGTACGGACATCAGCCGAAGCGCCCAGGCCCTCGATGCGGCTCTTGAGCAGTTCGCTGATCTCGGAGGGATTGAGTTGCATATTGACTCCTGGAATCCTGTTAGTTGCCTTAAGCGGCGAGCTGATCGCGCATGCGGACCAATTGAGCTTGTACGGAAGTATCGAGCACTTGGTCGCCGACAGCCACGCGCACGCCGCCGATCAACGACTGGTCGACGGTGACGTTGGGCTTGAGCTTGAGGCCGAATTTTTGTTCAAGGGCGGCAACCAGGTCTTTGACCTGGGCGTCGCTCAGCTCGAACGCGCTGGTGATTTCCGCCTGCGCCGTGCCCTCGTGACGATTGCGCAGCACCACGAATTGCGAGGCGATGTCGGGCAGCAGCAGCAGCCGGTCGTTTTCAACCAGCAACTCGATGAAATTACGGGCGGCCTGCGGCAATTCGGCCTTGATCAGGCCGGAGAACAGCTCGACGCGCTGCTTATCGCCCAGACGCGGGTCGGCCATGGCCTCGCGCACGTCGGGGTTGGAGGCGACCTGCGACATTTCGCTGACCAGGTCGGCCCAGGCCGGCAAGCCGGCCTTGTCGTCGCGCGCTGCGCTGAAGAGCGCTTCAGCGTAGGGCCGGGCAACAGTGGAAAATTCAGCCATGACGGTCCCGGATTAAAGCTGCGCGCGAAGCTGGTTGAGCAGC
Organism: Achromobacter sp. B7; assembly: GCF_003600685.1. Taxonomy (NCBI): domain Bacteria; kingdom Pseudomonadati; phylum Pseudomonadota; class Betaproteobacteria; order Burkholderiales; family Alcaligenaceae; genus Achromobacter; species Achromobacter sp. B7. The sequence goes on along the minus strand of NZ_CP032084.1, from coordinate 378,700 downwards.
TCGGCGTGGGCGCGGGCGTCAACCTCGCGCTTGAGGATCTGTTCAGCACCCTTGACAGCCAACGCGGCAACATCGTCGCGCAGCGAGTCACGAGCGCGCTGGACTTCCTGCGCGGCATCCTGAGCAGCCTGAGCCACGATACGGGCGCGTTCAGCTTCCGCTTCACGGCGGGCTTGCTCGATCAGGGAGGCGGCTTGCTTCTCGGCCTCGATGATGCGGGCGTGGTTTTCGGACTTGGCAGAAGCCTCGATCAGACTGACGCGCGCCTGGGCTTGAGCCAAGTCGGCTTTGCCCTTCTCGGCGGCGGCAAGGCCGTCGGCGATTTTTTGGCGGCGCTCGTCCATCGCCTTCGTCAGAGGAGGCCACACGAATTTCATCGTGAACCAGCCCAGAACGAAGAACACGAGCATCTGGAAAATGATCGTCGCGTTCAGATTCACGGTCGTTCCTTTAACACCTTGCGGCTCCGACCGCACCCGGAAAGGGGCGTCACGGAGCACTCGATACTTTGCTGGCCGGCGACGGGGCTGTTGCCCACATCGCCGCCAACGTCATGACCCGCCTATTCGCCGGCGGGCGCTGCCTTAACCGACGAACGGGTTGGCGAAGGCGAACAGCATGGCAATACCCACGCCGATCAGGAATGCCGCGTCGATCAGGCCGGCCAGCAGGAACATCTTCGTTTGCAGAGCGTTCATCAGCTCAGGCTGACGAGCCGAAGCTTCCAGATACTTGCCGCCCATCAATGCGATGCCGATGCAAGCGCCGATAGCACCCAAACCGATGATGAGACCGCAAGCGAGGGCAACGAAAGCGACGTTGGTCATGACAACTCCTTGGTTAGAAATCTGAAGTCAAAAATTGAAAAATAAGGGGTACAGCTCAATGCAAGATAATCTTGCTATCCCACGCTGGCCGGGTGGCCAGCTCAGGAAATTCGGGGGATCAGTGGCCTTCGTGTGCCTGGCCGAGATACACCAGCGTCAGCATCATGAAGATGAAGGCCTGCAGAAGAACGATCAGGATGTGGAAGATCGCCCAGATGGAGCCGGCCAGGATGTGGCCGATTCCCAAGCCGATGCTGGCGCCGTTAAAGCCGGTCCAGGCGCCGCCCAGCAGGGCGATCAGCATGAAAATCAGTTCGCCGGCGAACATGTTGCCGAACAACCGCATGCCCAGCGACACGGACTTGGCGGCGTATTCGATCAGGTTCAGCAGCAGGTTGAACGGGGCCAGCACAACGGCGCCCAGGCCATGCGCATGGAACGGCGCGGTGAACAGTTCTTTGACGAAGCCGCCCGGGTGCTTGATCTTGATGCCGTAATAGAACATCAGCAGCAGCACGCCCAGCGACATGCCCATCGGCACGTTCAAGTCGGCCGTCGGCAGAATGCGGTGGTAGTAGAGGGGGTCGCCGTGATGCGCACCCAGGCCGGTCAGGCGCCAGATGGAGGGCAACAGATCAACCGGCAGCAAGTCCAGCGCGTTCATCAGGATGATCCAGAGGAACACGGTGAGCGCCAGCGGGGCGATGAAAAGACGGCTTTTGGCGTTGTGGACGATGCCCTTGGCCTGGTCGTCGACCATGTCGACGATCATTTCCACGAAAGCCTGGAAGCGGGTCGGCACGCCACTGGTGGCGCGGCGAGCAGCGCGCCACAGAAAGAAAATGACGATCAGACCCATCAGGCCGGACCAGAACAACGAGTCGTAATTGATGACGTCGAACTGAGCAATTGCGCTCTGTTTTTCACCGGTATTGTTCAGATGCACCAGGTGATGCTGAATATACGCGGACTGAGGCGACACGTCGCTGGCAGCAGCCATTTGAATCCTACCCTATTTGCTGTATGCCCGAACCCTTGCGAGCCGGACGATTCCACGATCACGTTTGCCGCTACTTACTGCTCGGCGCTAAGACAACTTGCGGAACATCAAGAGCAGGAGGTAGCCCTTCAATGTGAGTATCAAACCCAGCAATGCGGCAGGCCAAACCAGACTGTCCTGTGCCACACGCGAAAGCATCCACAACAACAATGCCGTTGCGAATAACTTGATCAACTCACCAGAGAGAAAGGTAAAAGGGTTGGCGCGACCAGCCCGAACGCTGACAACCAGGCGCAATGCAAACAATGCATTGGGTATGAAATACGCTCCCGCCCCCGCCAGCGCCGACCAACCCGCCGCCGCCCCTCCGACAACTCCCGCAATTACTGCCGCTGCGAGCCCCATGGCGCCCTGCGCCGCCAATGCCAACAGGAGACCTCGGCTTGCTTGAGCATTCAGCGCGGCGCGATCCGCGTCGCTAAGCACCAGAACTTTTACTTCATCATCCTGGTCCAACAAATCTCGCTGCTGGCGCAGTTGCGGTTTTTCACCTGGCTTTTCACCGGTTTTTTCGCCGGTTTTTTCACCATACAACGCGCCTTGCATCGAGCCTTGTGCTGAGCTTTGCGCTGCCTCTACTTCCGACCCGCGCATCTTTTGCATCAAGCATCCCCGCTGCACTACTACCCTGTCAGAACCGGCTTGCCCATGCATGTCAGTGCTTTTCAGCCCCGCTTTTGCATACCCGGCCGCCACGTGTTCTTATCCCGCAAGCGTCAAACCCGCAGAGTATAGCGTGAATCTTTTTGCCCAAGCAAATGAACTTTCGGCCGTTTGTAAGGTGGATGCAACGGCCGCGCAACGCTGAAATTAGGGACGCGAGCAATGCTTGCCCAACGGCCCCGCAAGCCTTGCCCCACGCGGCCCGCGATAAAAAATCGGCCCTTGTTCAAAGGGCCGATTTTAGTTTCGACAAGCGGTGCTAATACACCGACACCGCGCAGATCAATCTTCCTTGACCGGCGGCGGCGCCCACAGGCCGTCCAGCGCGGTGTCCTGCGGCCAGTACAAACGCATGCTTAACAGGAACGGGCCGTCGGCGGCCGGCGAGCTGATCCAGTTGGAACGCTTCTTCTCGCCCGGGTCGCGGCGCTGGATGTAGATGTCCAGCGAACCGTCCGCGTTGTACTTCAGGCCGTCGGTGCTGCGCAGCGCGTAGCGGTTGGCCGGGTTCTCGCCAAAGCCGTGCTTGTCGTTATAGACGTGCAGCGACCAGAACGCATTGGCCGGCGGCAGCTGGCCCTTGTCGAAGTGCAGCACGTAGTCTTCATCGGACTTGAGCTGGCGGCCCTTCGAGTCGGACACGGTCACCGGATACAGCACGTCTTCCGGCGTCGGCGCGCCCAAGCCTGCGTAGGCGATGGCGGCGCGGCGCGAATAGTCGGTTCCATAGGTGCCGATGCCGGACAGCACGGTATTCCAGCCGTTGATCGGCGTCCCCAGGCGCGCCACGCCATCGGCGATACGGCGACCCGCCAGCGGTTGCGCGTCGGCCAGCGCCTGTTGCACCGTCGGGCTCAGGCGACCATACGAGAACGGTTGGCGGCTATCCAGGCCGATGCGGCGCATGCGATCCAGGATGGGCGTGTCGTTGGCGTGCGGCGGGTTGTTGCGCAGCACGTCGAAGAACACCGTGAAGAACGACGCGGCGTCCATGCTGGCGGCTTGTTCGGCGGGCGTGCCGTCCGGAACATTCACCGGCGTCGGCATGGGCAAGCCGCTGCCAATTGGCGCCGAGCCCACGCGCGAACCGGTTTGCGGATACGCGTTGCCGGCGTTGCGGTTGCGGGACGGGGTGGTGGCGGACGCTGCCGGGGCGAGCAGCGGCGACGCGGTCATGCCAGCCTGGATCTGATTCACGGCAGCATAGTCTTGCGGGCCACCGGTTTGGGTCCAGCCGATCAGCCAACCCGTCGAGGTCGGGCTGTGGATGACGTCCATGCCCGTGGGCAGGGTCCCTTGCCAGTTCGGGCCGACAATCGCAAACGACTGCGCGCCGCGACCGTTGGTGCGCGTGCCGCGCGAGGCGAACACGTCGCTCCACATGTCCAGCGCCGACAGCACCGAGTAACGGCCGCCGGTATCGGGCAGGTTCACGATCAGCGGCGCTTGCGACACGTCGAACCACAGGCTGGAGTACAGCGCATCGGCGCTGGGCCACGGGGTATCGGCGGCGCGCGGGTCCGGGAACGCGGTCTTGTGGCCGAACTGGTTGACGGGCGCGCGGCCGTCCAGCGGCGTTTGCACGGCGGTAGCCTTGCGACGCGCCAACTCCATCAGCACCATCGGGTAGGCGTAGACATAGGCGTCGATCGCGGTGTCACGCAATTCCGCTTCGCTCATCTGCGGCGCGGGCGCGGACGAGGCGGGATAAGGCGTTTCAGAAACCAGGCGCAGCGAGGGCTGCGGCGATTGAGCCTGGGTGGCGGTCATGAAGCAGACGCTCAACGCGCCGGCGAGTACCGCGGTCGACCACCGGCGGTTAGCGATAAATGTACGCATGCAAGGCTCCTTCTTGATTTTGTTTGCTAGCGAGCCGCCGCGCGGGACTTGCCAGTGGGGCAAGCCGCTCTGGCGCGGCACCTCTTGATGACGCTTAACCAGCATAGGGAAGAACCCTGCAACAAGGTGCTGCCCAGACGTTTCAAGGCGCAACGTGCCTGCACGCCCTTCGCGCCCATGAAAAAGCGCGCCGGTGCGGGCGCGCTGGGCATCCCGCGACATTGGCGCGGGCGTTTTACTGTCGTAACAAGCCTTAACGGTGTTTAAAGTCCGGTTTGCGCTTTTCGGTGAAAGCCGCCATGCCTTCCTTCTGGTCTTCAGTGGCGAACAACGAATGGAACACGCGGCGCTCGAACAACAAGCCTTCGTTCAACGAGCCTTCGAACGCGCGGTTCACGCATTCCTTGGCCATCATCACGGATGGCAGCGACATCGAGGCGATCACGGTGGCCGCATCCAGCGCTTCTTCCATCAGCTTGTCGGCCGCCACCACGCGGGACACCAGGCCGGCGCGCTCGGCTTCTTCAGCGCCCATCATGCGTGCGGTCAATGCCAGGTCCATGGCCTTGGCCTTGCCCACCGCGCGCGGCAGGCGCTGCGTGCCGCCCGCGCCGGGGATCACGCCCAGCTTGATTTCGGGCTGGCCGAACTTGGCGGTGTCGGCGGCGATGATGATGTCGCACATCATCGCCAGCTCGCAGCCACCGCCCAACGCGTAGCCGGCGACGGCGGCGATCACGGGTTTGCGAATGCGCTTCAGCGTTTCCCAGTTGCGGGTGATGTATTCGCTGCCATACACATCCATGTACGACCAGTCTTTCATTGCGCCGATGTCCGCGCCCGCGGCAAACGCTTTTTCGCTGCCGGTGATGACCACGCAGCCGATGTCGGCGTTGGCCTCGAACGCCAGCAGCGCCGCGCCGAGCTCATCCATCAGTTGATCGTTCAGCGCGTTCAGCGCCTTGGGGCGGTTCAGCGTCAGCAGACCGACGCGGCCCCGGGTTTCGACCAGCACAAACGACTCGCTCATTGAATGTCTCCAGTAGGAAGTATGAAATAAGATACGAGCATGAAAAAAGACAACGCTTGCCCCGTACTTTACCGCCTGACGCCCTATGACCCGGCCGGACACCGCTACCGGATAACCCTAACGATCGACGCCCCCTCGCCCGACGGCCAGCGCTTGTCGTTGCCGGCCTGGATTCCGGGTAGCTATCTGATCCGCGACTTTTCCCGCCAGATTGAATCCGTGGCGGCGTACTCGGGTTCGCGCCGGGTGATTGTCGACAAAATCGATAACCACACCTGGCAGGCCGCGTCCGTCGACGGCCCCCTGCGCGTGGAATACGTGGTCTATGCCTGGGACTTGTCGGTACGCGGCGCGCACCTGGATGAAACGCATGGCTTTTTCAATGGCACCAGCGTCTTCCTGCGCGTACACGGGCAAGACCACCTGCCCTGCCTGCTTGACCTGGCGCCCCCGCGCGGCATTGACGGCTGGAAGGTCTACACCAGCCTGCCGGAAGCCACCGGCCAGCGGGGCGCGGCACGGCGCCACGGCTTTGGGCTGTACCTGGCGCCCGACTACGATGCGCTGATCGACCACCCGGTGGAAATGGGTCGGCCGCAGGTGGTCAGCTTTACCTCGCATGGCGCCGAGCACGAACTGGTGTTCACGGGCGTGGCGCCCAACCTGGATTTGGCTCGCATCGCATCCGACGTGAAAAAGATCTGCGACACGCAGATTGAATTCTTCGAGCCGCGCACCAAACGCGCGCCCTTCCTGGACAGCTCCAACCGCTACGTGTTCATGACCATGATCACGGGCGACGGCTACGGCGGCCTGGAGCACCGCGCCAGCACCGCGCTGATGACGGCCCGCAAAGACCTGCCGGTGCTGGGCCAGCAAGGCCAGGGGGAAGGCTATCGCGGCTTTCTCGGTCTGGTCAGCCATGAGTACTTCCACACCTGGAACGTCAAGCGCATCAAGCCGCAGGCCTTTGCCCCCTACCATCTAGAGCAGCCCGACCTGACGCGTTTGTTGTGGGTGTTTGAAGGCTTCACGTCTTACTACGACGACCTGCTGCTGCTGCGTTCCGGCGCAATCACGCAAACGGAATATCTGCGCCTGCTGGCCAAGACCATCACCAGCGTCGCCCGCACCCCGGGCCGCGCCAAACAGTCGGTGGCGGAAAGTTCGTTCGACGCGTGGACGCGGTATTACAAGCAGGACGAGAACTCGCCCAATGCGCTGGTCAGCTACTACACCAAGGGCGCGCTGGTGGCGCTGGGGCTGGACTTGCTGATCCGCCGTGAAAGCGGCGGCGCGCGCTCGCTGGACGACGTGATGCGTTTGCTATGGGACCGCTACGGCCGCGACTTCTATCAGGGCAAGCCGCAAGGCCTGCCGGAAGACGCGCTGCCGGGGCTGATCCTCGAAGCCACCGGCGTGGACACCCGGCGCTTCATCGCACGCCACGCCTACGGCACGGCCGACGTGCCGCTGGCCGAACTGCTGGCCGATCAAGGCATCACGCTGCACTGGAAAACGTCGGTCAATATACCTACGCTGGACGTGCGCACGCGCAAGCAAGGCGACGCACTGACGCTTGCCACGGTGCTGGAGGGCGGCGCGGCCCACAAGGGCGGGCTGTCGGCGGGTGACGTACTGGTGGCGCTGGACGGACTGCGGGTGGAAGCACCGGCGGGCCTGGACATGCTGCTGTCGCAATACCTGCCGGGCGACCGCGTGACGGTGCACGTGTTCCGGCGGGACGAACTGCGCGCCTTCCGCGTCAAGCTCAATGCGCCCGAAGCGCTGGACTGCGTGTTGACGGTGTAGGAACCACGGGCGGGCGTGCTATCGGCCCGCCCCGTCATTTCCCTGGCCACTGATCCCTATTCGTAAAACAGCGTCACGGTGGCGGTGGCATTGATGTGTCCCGCCACCAGCGTGTCGTCCGTCTGGTAGTAGCGCGCCACCAGCGGGATAGACAGCCTTTCCTTGTCAACCGTCGTCACGGCGGTTGTCAACGCCGTGCGCGTGCCCAGCGGTTGGACGACGTTGCTGCCCAGATCGCCCTGCAGCAGTTGCACGCCGACGCCGCGCGCCATACCGTCCCCTTGGGCGTTCTTGATGACGTGTTCCGGCGTGCCATCCGCATCGATCCGATAGGCCACCTTGACGCCTTGATCGCATTCAAGATTAATGCCAAACGCCTTCTCCCCGGCCGTGGCGCCGCGATGACCCAGGTGACGGTTGTTGATCGTCAGCAGATCCACCTTTACCGTTTGCCCGTCACGGACCGTGCAACCCATGCTGTTGACCTCGTAAGCCACATTGCTGAAGTCCACCATATTGCTGCGCAACGCACCGTAATAAACATCCGCGCGATGCGCGAAGGACACACCGGACTTGATCGGGCCGGTCTTGATGAGTGTGAAGGTGAATTTCTGCGGCGGGTAATACTGCCAGTTCCTGAGCTGAAACCGAATTCTGGGGTAGTTCATGTACACCCCGCCCTCGTGCGTCCAGAATATCCGCACGCCGATGCCTGGAATGCCGCTTTCATAGACGTCTTTATAGCCAGGCACGGGCTTGGCGCCCGCCTGCAATCCATACGAAAACCACTCGCCGTTGGTGGTGCAGCGCAGATAGCCGTCGCCTTGGTCGATATTCTTGCTGTAAATGATGCTGCCCACGGCCGCGTCACGTGGCGGCTTCATTTCTTTCAAGTCCTGCGCGGTAATGTACGTCGACAGAGATTCGCCAGTACATGCTGCCCAAGCCGGGCCTACCGCGCACAACAACAGGGAGATTCCAAAAACTGCGCGTCGCAACCATGTATTCATGAGGCCGAATCCTGTAGAGGAGCGGGGTGGGCGGACGTGCACGACAGCTCCAGTTGCGGGTAGTAATGCACGTCTTCGGATGCCGCCTGTTCGTCCACCTGATAGATGGCCTGACATTGCTGATCGGCGGCGGCACCCCACTTGACCGCCAGCTGCCCTTGGCCCTGCAAGCCGCGCACAAAGGCCCGGCCGCCCTGGCCCACCAGCGTGACGGCATCGATGCCCGGGATGATGACTTCCGCACCCATCGGGATCGTTGCGCCGTGCTCACGCACCAGCTTCAACAAGATCGGCCGGCCCGCCACGGTGGGGTAGCGCAGCAACACGACTGCCCCCGCGCGCGGCGCCACCTGCTGCGAGGTAATTTCCAATTCGACGTCACGCGACGTGCCTTTAGGGTCCAGCGCAACCTCGTTGCGGCGGTAGGGCATCAACCCCGCCAAGGCACCATAGCCGTTCGCGCCGATGTACCCGCGCGAGCCCGAGACGATGGCCGCGCCATAGGCGTCGGGCGCCTCAAGCACCGCCATCGTTTCGCCCTGCGCCTGGGTCGCGTTGATGCCGCCGGCGTGGGCGATCAAGGTGCCGCGCATGCCCGCGCCGTATTGGCGATAGCCGTCGCCGCCGCTACCCGACAAGCTGTAGTTGGCGTACGCCGTGTCGTAGCGCACGCTGCCGCCCTGGTTGCGGCTGCCTTGACCGTTGGTGTGGTTATACGAACCGTATACGTTGTAGCCGAACTGCCCTGACTCGCCGGCAGATCCGCTGACAGACGCATTGGCGCTGCGCTTGCCATTTTCTTCAAGGTTCATGGACGTACTGAGATACGGCGCATTAGATCCGCGTCCCAAGGGCAGGCTGAGGCTGAGCAGATACTGGTTGCCAGCGCGGCCACGTTCGTCGCGGGCCCGCACCAGGCTGATATTCACGCTGCCCCAGGAATACCCATTGGCGTAGCTGGCGTAATAGCTTGTGTCGCGGCGTTGATGCCGGTTCCAGTAGTTTTGCGAAACGCCGGACAGCGTCACGCTGCCCAAGTCATTGCCCAGGGGCTGGCTGATATTGAATTGAAGGCGGCTGCGCTCTTTGCCGCCATACACCGACGGCCGACGCGCTTCGCGGATGCGTGCAAATTCGCCAAGGCTCAAGTAATTTTCACTGGAAAAGCGATACGCCACCACGCTGAAGTTGGTGGAAGTAGGCTCCAGCAGCTTGCTGTAACTGAGCCGCACGCTGCGCCCGCTGGCCGTGTCGCGGGTAGAGCCCATCGCGGCGTGAGACTGCGTCAGGTCCGCCGCCAATGCGCCCAGCGGGGTGCTGACCGCCACGCCACCAAGAATTGCCCGGTACTGCTGCGCCACGATGGCGCCGCCATAGCCCGTCACCGTATCGGACAAGCCGCGTTGATAGGTGCCCTGCATGAACGAGGGCGGAGCGTTCAGGGTGTCGTCACGATACCGCCCACCCGTTACGCTGAAGCGCGAACTGCCGGGACGCAGCAACTGGGCCACCGACGCGTAGGGCACCACGAACCGCTTGGTGCGCCCGTCGGCTTCGGTCACCGTCACGTCAAGATCACCGGCGTAGCCTGTGTTGTAAAGGTCGTCGATGGCGAAAGACCCTGGCGATACGGTGGTTTCGTACAGCAGGTTGTTGCCCTGGCGCACGCTGACCTTGGCCGTGGTGTCGGCCACGCCGCGCACCACCGGCGCAAAACCGCGCATGGAGTCCGGCAGCATGCGTTCGTCGCTGCTGAGCTGGAGGCCCGTGTACGGAACACTGTCAAAAAGATTGCCGGGCGTATAGAACTGCCCAAGCGTCAGTTGGGCACTGGCGGCGGTCACATCACGCTGCGCGTAGGTGCTTAACGCCTGATAACGGCTGCGCTGGCCCGGGCTGGAGCGATCGGTGTAGCTGAACGACCCGTTGTGCCGGAAGCGCCAGTCGCCCAGGTTCAGGCCCGCGTTCGCGCTGCTGTAGAAGGTGCGATCGTTGCGGTTGCCAAAGCGATTGGACGACAGGTTGATGCCGTACCCCAGGAAGCCGGCGTTTATGCCCGCGTCCCATTCTTCAGGTGGAACGTAGCCACGCGCCACCGACTTCAGGTAGATCTGAGGAATGGAAAGGTCGGCGCGCAGCTCGGCTATATCCACCTCGAACTGGCTAGCCGCAGGCAGGTCATCGACACCCAGGCAGTCGGTGTCAGGGGCACGCGGATCGGCAGCGGTGTTCGCGCCGGACAGGTCGACGCCGATGCGCTCAAGCACCGTGGCCGGCAGGCACGGCTGCATGCCGGCATGGACGGTGGCCGAAGAAGACGGCAAGGGCGAGGAGTCGGGCAAGAATGGCGACGTCGTTTTGATCTGGATGCGCTCGCGACCAATGCGGTTGCCGTTCAAATACAAGTCCAGCTGATAGACACCCGCTTCCAGGGCGTTGCCCTGCTGAAATCGGGATAGATCCACCGTTTGCCCTCGACGGCTGGCAAAGAAGGCGGGGTTGAATTCAACCGGTTCGGTCGCTTGAGCCGTGGCGCATGCCAAGCTGGACCAAAGCAGAAGCCAACGGTTGATGGGGGTACGGCGGGCCATGACGCCGCTTAAGGATCAAGACGACTTTCGCGCCGCACCGTTGCGCCGTAGTCGTTGACCGATTCGAATACCACAGCGCCTTTGGCGCCCGCCGCATTCGGCAGCTTTCCACTGCCCAGTTCCGTGACGGACCGGGGGGCCAGCATGCGGCTGGGCACTGATATTGCCCTGCCGTCCTGTAGCGTCAACGACACGGACGTCAACGACACGTGAAACGCGCTGTCGTTGCGCACCCGCAGCGCCGGGCCATTACCTGCCTGCACGATTTGCCAGCGCAAGTGCGCGGCCGCGTCGGCCGCGGTACCGGGCAGGCCGACGGGTCGAAAGAACAATTTGATGCGGCTGCGAAAAGCCAGCTGCATGTGGTTTGCCACCTGCGCGGACGGCAGCGGCGGAACGTCCAGCACGTTAAGCCAGAAGACGGACTCGCGGTCGGCGGGCAAGGTGGACGACGGCGCATAAGCGATGCGCAGCGTCTGCCCCTTGCCGGGATTGATGCGAGCAAGCGGCGGCATGATTACGAACGGCGCGTTCACTTCATCAGGCGTGGCGTCCAGGTCGCCATCGTCGATCCAGGCTTGCACCAGCGCCGGCTGGCCGCCGTCATTGGTCAGCCGCAACGTGACTTCGCGTTCTTGGGCGGGATAGACGACGCGCGTGCCACCGATCACCACGTTGGATTGGGCGGAAGGGGGCAGCAGGGTTGCACAAGCCAGGCACAGCAACGCGCAGAAATGGCGAAGCGTGGCCCGGCTTGCGTAGTCCGGAAGCCCCCTGAGCTTGCGCTCAAGGGGAACCGGCTTCATTCGTAGATCAGGTCCAGCAGGACTTCGGTCTGGACCGGGCCGGGCGTGGTGCTGGCGGTGGCCGCCAGGTACTGCGCGTAGAACTCGATCGTTGCGGCATTGCCCGCGATGTTGACCGATTCAGCGCCGTCGTTGGTGAACAGATTGATGGGCTGGTACTTGCTGTTCAGCAGCTGCACCTGTGCGTTGGAGGGGGTGTCGTTCCCGGAGGCAACCGCCCGGTTGATCAGCGCGCCCGTGGTGGGATCGACGTTTCCATCGCGGTTAAAGCGCGTGGTGACCTTGCTGCCGGAGCAGCCGGTCAGATTCAACGTGATGAGCTCGCGTGCGGCCACATCGTTCTGCTTGGCCAGCGCGCTGACGCTGACCGGCTTCAGATTCACCTGTTTGACGCCGCCCTGGCCCACATCCTTGATTTCGCAGGTGGACGATGACACGTAGCCCTCGAACACCAACTTCACATCGGCCGCCAATGCGCCGCCGCACAGCAGCAAGGACGAAACTGCGAGGCCTGCCGCAACAATCTTCTTATTCACCGAACTCTCCGACTGACTTGTCCCCAGGGCGCGCAACCCGCGCGCCCTGGGTCCGCCGCGTAGAGTCAGGCTGAAGCCTTCAACGCATCAACGCAGGGACGAGTGCCATTGTTTCGAATCCGTCGGGCCAGAAATATGAGAAAGTTCTCAAAGCAAAATCGCGGCGGGTCTGATGAGGTCGACGCGCAACACATCGGCCGGCTTCTGTCGTCGCCGTTAATTCAGTTTGGCGCCCGACACGGTCACGGCCTGCTTCCACGTTTCCAGTTCACGGTCGACATGGCTGGCAAATTCGGCGGGCGTGGATCCCACGGTTTCATAGCCGTAGCCCGCCAGTTGCTGCTTCAAGGCAGGCACCGCTACCGCGTCGGCAATACCGCGACTCAACGCATCCACGATGCCCGGCGGCGTGCCGGCGGGCGCCAGCACGCCATACCAGCCGTTCACGACAAAGCCCGGCACGCTTTCGGCCACCGTCGGCACGTTGGGCAACAGCGGCGACCGGCGTTCGCCCGTTACCGCGATTGCCTTCAACTTGCCGGCCTGCACCTGCGGCAACGACGTTGAGATGCTGTCGAACATCAGCGACACCTCGCCACCCAGCAATGCCACAACCGCCGGGCCGCTGCCCTTGTAGGGCACGTGCATCATGTCCGTTCCGGTCTGATTCTTGAACATCTCGGCGGCCAGGTGGCTGGTGTTGCCATTGCCCGCCGATGCAAAGCTGAGCTTGCCGGGGTGACTCTTGGCGTAGGTGATCAGCTCGGGAATCGTGTTGGCGGGCGTGTTCAACGGCGCGGCCACCAGCATCGGCAAGGTGGCAACGAGCGACACCGGCGCGAAGTCCTTGCGCGTGTCGTAAGGCAATGACGGATACAGGCTGGGGTTGATGGCGTGCGCGGCCAGCACCATCAGCAGCGTATAGCCGTCGGGTTTGGCGCGCGCCAGTTGGGCCGAGGCGATGGCGCCACCCGCGCCCGGCTTGTATTCCAGCACCACCGGCTGGCCCCACATCTTTTGCAATTGCGCGCTCAGGGGCCGGGCCAGCATGTCGGCGCTGCCGCCGGGCGGATACGGGATCAGCAAGGTGATGGGCTTGTCCGGATAGACGGGCGCGGCGTGCGCGGCGGCCAGCGGTAACGCGCATAGCGCGGCGGCGGCCAACAGGGAACGGATCATCAGCGGTCTCCTTGGCCCGGATCGGGCTGGATGGGTCGGGCGATATGGGTCGGGCTTGAGCGGTCGGGCTTGAGCGGTCGGGCTTAACAGGTCGGGCTTAACTGGCCGGGCTGAATAGGCCGCGCTTGAGCTGCCGGACTGCGCGTGCGAGGCGATCACGGTTGACGCCATCACGCGTAGCGCGGCGCGCCGGCGGCATCCAGCACGATCACACGCGGCGTCTCTGGAAAGCGCAATGGCGCATCGGTCACCGATCGCAGGTACTCGGGGTCGACGCCATCGGTCATCGCGTAAACGCTCAACCCGGCGGGCGTCACATCGATCACCGCCAGGTCGGTGTAGATGCGCGTGACCACGCCCTTGCCTGTCAGCGGATAGGTGCATTGGCGCAGCACCTTGGGCGTGCCGTCGCGGCCACGGTGTTCCATGGTCACCAGCACCTGCTTGGCGCCCACGGCCAGGTCCATGGCGCCGCCCACGGCGGGAATGGCATCGGCCGCATCCGTCTTCCAGTTGGCCAGGTCACCCGTCTCCGATACCTGGAACGCGCCCAGCACGGCATAGTCCAGGTGGCCGCCGCGCATCATTGCAAACGACACGGTGTGCTCGGTGATGGACGCGCCGTCCAGCAAGGTGATGGGCTGGCGGCTGGCATTGATGAGGTCCGGGTCTACGTCCTTGCCGCTGGCAGCCGGGCCCATGCCCAGGATGCCGTTTTCGCTGTGCAAGAGGATGTCCTTGTCGGGCGGCAGGTAATCGCCCACCAGCGTCGGCATGCCGATCCCCAGGTTCACGATGGACCCATCGGGTATATCGCTGGCCAGCAACTGCGCGATCTGCTGCCGGGTCAGCCCGGTGATGGACCGGGCATGTGGGTCGCCGTCGTTGCGCTGGTTGCCTCGGTTGCCTGGAGTGCCTTGAGTGCCTTGATTGCCCTGGTTGCCCTGGTTTCCCTGATTGCCCTGGTTGCCTCGGTCATTTTGATTGCCCTGCATGTCAGCCCTCCACCCGCACCACGGATTTGACGAAGATGCCTTGCGTCATGACCTGCTCAGGCACGAAGGAGCCCAGCGGCACGATCTCGTCCACCTGCGCGATGGCGTGGCCCGCCGCCATGCACATCACCGGATTGAAGTTGCGCGCCGCGTGGCGGTACATCAGGTTGCCCCAGCGGTCGCCCAAGTGGGCGCGGATCAGCGCGTAGTCGGCGCGCAGCGGTTGTTCCAGCACATAGCCCACGCCGTCGATGACTTCCTGACGGCGCCCTTCGGCCAATTCCGTGCCGTAGCCGGTGGGGGTATAGAACGGCCCCAGTCCGGCGCCGGCCGCGCGCAGCCGTTCGGCCAGGGTGCCTTGCGGCACGCATTCCAGTTCGACCTCGCCTGCCCGATAGGCGCGTGCGAAGGCGTCGGAATTGGGCGGGCGCGGGTGCGAGCAGATGATCTTCCTGACCTGCTTGCGGATCAGCAGCGCGGCAATGCCGCGTTCGAACGTGCCGGCGTTGTTCGAGATGATGGTCAAGTCGCGCCGCCCGGATTGCGCCAGGCATTGCAGCAATTCGTACGGCACACCGGCCTCGCCGAAGCCGCCCACCAGCACCGATGCGCCGTCGGGGATAACGGCCACGGCCTGGGCCATGGACGCCTGGATCTTGTCGATCATCTATTGCTCCTGGGCCAGTCCGGCCGTGTCCACGATCTGTTTCCAGCGCGCGCGTTCCTGGTCGATGAAGGCGGTGAATTCGGCGGGTGTGTTGCCGCCCGCCTGGCCGCCCATGGCCTTGAAACGTCCGCTGATGTCGGGGCTTTGCACCACGTCGCGCGTGGCGGCGTAGAGTTTGTCGACGACGTTTGCCGGCGTGCCCGCCGGCGCGATCAACCCAAACCACGCGGTGACCACCATGTCCCTGACGCCGGCTTCGGCCATGGTGGGCACGTCCGGCAGTTCGGCCAGCCGCTTGTCGCTGGTGACCGCCAGCGCGCGCAGCTTGCCCGACTGGATGTACGGCATGGAGCTGGGCAGGTTGTCGATCATGAAGGTGAACTGCTGGCCCAGCAGCGCGGCCACGGCAGGGCCGGCGCCTTTGTACGGGATATGCGTGCCGGCCAGGCCCGCGCGTTGCTTGAACAGTTCGGCGGACAGATGCGGCGATTGGCCGGCGCCGGAGCTGCCGAAGGACACCTTGGACGGGTCGCGCCGCGCTTGCGCCTGCAAGTCGGCCACGCTGCGCACGGGCGACGCTTCGTTCACGACCAGAACATTGGGCACCGATATCACCAACGTGACCGGCGCGAAATCGGCGGGCTTGTAGGGCAGCGTCTTGTACAGCGCGTAGTTGATGGCGTTGGGGCCGATATTGCCCATCAGCAGCGTGTAGCCGTCGGGCTTGGCGCGCGCCAGCGCCTGGGCGCCGATGATGCCGGCCGCGCCCGCGCGGTTCTCGACGATGACTTGCTGGCCCAGCTTGGCCGCCAGCTTGTCGGCGATGAGCCGCGCCGAGATATCGGTGGTGCCGCCGGGCGCGGCCGGGATGATCAGGGTGATCGGCCGTTCCGGCCAGGCGGCGTGAGCCGGACCGGCGATGGCGGCCGCCATCACGCCCGCGGCCAGCCAGCGATGCGCTTGCAACATGCTTGTCTCCGAACGCGGTCATGGATGACCAACTTGTCGGGCAAGTGTGTGCGGCGCGCCGGCAAATGCCAATTCTGCAATCTGGAGGACGGGCTTCGCCTGAGCTTAACGCCGAGGTGGGCGCGTGGATCGGGCAAGCGTGGTCCGGCCGCGTGGCGGCTCCGGGAATTCGGGCTGGGGCTGCGGGCTGGGGCTGGGGCGGGCTAAGGCTGGGGCTAGGGCTAAGGCTTGGGCTGGGGCTTGGCCTCAGCCTGCCGCGCTACTTACTCACGAGGGCTTAGTCGCCCGCGCGTTCCCAGCGGCGCTGGATGGCCTTGGCCGCGACCACGCCGTCCGCCATCGACGTCACCACGCAGGGGTGCATGCGGTGGGCGACTTCGCCAATGGCATAGATGTCCGGCACGCTGGTCTCGGCGGTGGCGAAGTCGGTGCGGATGTAGCCGCGTTCGTCGCGGGCCAGTTGCAGGCCGTCGGCAAAGGCGGCCTGCGGTTCCCAGCCGTAAAAGACCAGGATCAGGTCGTACTGCCGGCCGTCCACGCTGCGGTGGGCGGGGTCGACGGTGTAGGGGCCGATGCGCACGCCCTCGCGGCCGGCGCGGGTGACCCATTGCTGCTGGGCGCGCACGCTGCGCGCATACAGGTGCACCATGCGCGCGCCGCGATTGCGCACGTAAACGTAATTCTCGAAGGCGTTGTCGCCGCCGCCCAGCACCGCCACCGACAAGCCGGAGTAGTCCTGCGCGACGATGGGCGAACCCGGGCCGACAAGCACGCCGGGCCACGAGGCGCCCGGCGGATGATCGGGCAAGCCCTTGGCGCGCACGCCCGATGCGATGACCAGCGTACGGCCACGCATCTGTTCCTGGCCGCCGTCGGGGCCGGCCAAGGTGGCCTGGACGCCGCCTTTGCAGGGCAGCACATCGACAACGCGGGAGTTCATGCGCAGCGGCACGTTGGCGGCGCGCACGCTGGTGTCGATATTGGCGGCCACCTGCTGACCGGTCACGCCCGGCAACACGGCGATCCAGTCGTCAGCGAAGGGGTTGTCCTGCGCCAGGCCGCCCAGGCGGGCGCCGGCCTCGACTAATATCGGGGACAAACCAAGCCTGGCCAGCCACAGGGCGCAGGACGCGCCGGCCGGGCCGCCGCCTACAATGACCGCATCGTGCATGTGTTGCATTTCCACCCTTATTGACCGCGCCGGCGCCTCACGGGTGCCAGGACGTGGCGCAATTGTAGCCAGCGCGCCGCCCCCGACCCGCCGTCCCCTTACAATTCCGGCTGTCCCACCCAGGTTTTCATCATGCCCACACGTCGCATCATCCTTTCCGGGCTTGCGCTCGACGCCCGCATCGGCATCCTCGAACACGAGCGCCGCGCCACCCAGCCCCTGCATGTCGACGCCGAATTCGATGTGGACATCCAGCGCTCGGTCGACGACCACGATATCCACAGCGTGCTGGACTACCGCCGTCTGCGCGAGGCCATCGTCGAGGAATGCACGCAGGCGCATGTGAACCTGATCGAAACCCTGTCCGAACAAGTCGCCGCACGCCTGTTGGCCGACTTCCAGGAAATCCGCTCGTTACGCTTGCGCATCAGCAAGCCCATGGCCTTTTCCGACTGCGCGGCGGTAGGCGTGGAAATCCAGATTTCGCGTTGATCATGAACGATATTGCACCGCCCCCCGCCGTCCGCTCCCCCGAGGTCCGCTTTCGCACCGAGGCCGAGGAAAAGGCCCGCCACGAAGGCAACAAGCTGACCAAGCGCCTGGCCCGCGAGACGACGCGCGCGCTGTCCGACTACAACATGATCGAAGAAGGCGACCGCGTGATGGTCTGCCTGTCGGGCGGCAAGGATTCCTATGCCATGCTGGACATCCTGTTGCAGCTGCAAAAGCGCGCGCCGTTCAAGTTCGAGCTGATCGCCGTTAACCTGGATCAGAAGCAGCCGGGCTTTCCCGACCACATCCTGCCCCAGTACCTGAAAGACCTGGGCGTGCCCTTCCACATCGAGACGCAGGACACGTATTCCATCGTCACGCGCGTGCTGGAAGAAGGCAAGACGATGTGCTCGCTCTGTTCGCGCTTGCGTCGCGGCATCCTGTACCGCGTCGCGTCTGAACTGGGCGCCACCAAGATCGCGCTGGGCCACCACCGCGACGACATCCTGGCCACGTTCTTCCTGAACCTGTTCTATGGCGGCAAGGCCAAGGGCATGCCGCCCAAGCTGGTGTCGGACGACGGCCGCCACACCGTGATCCGCCCGTTGGCCTACGTGGCCGAAACGGACCTGATCGCCTACGCCGAACTCAAGCAATTCCCCATCATCCCGTGCAACCTTTGCGGCTCGCAGGAAAACCTGAAGCGCAAGGAAGTGGGCCGGATGATTAAAGACTGGGACAAGCAGCATCCTGGCCGCTCGTGGAACGTGTTCAACGCGCTGTCGCGCGTGGTGCCGTCGCACTTGATGGACCGCGACCTGTTCGACTTCGTCGGCCTGAAACCCACCGGCGTGCCGGACGCGAATGGCGACACGGCGTTTGACGCGGTGGACCCGGACGACAACGCGGACGACGCCTGCGGCGACACGCCCGAAGCGTCCGCCGACGCCAGCGGCATCGTCGAGAAAAAAGTGATGTTTACGCGCGGATAGTTGCGTGGTCGGTAGCAGGGGCAGGCACAAACGCCTGCGCCCGCGATCACGCCGCCGATGTCGGGTTCAACACCCGAATCGGCTTGCCGGCCTGAAACGCCTTCACGGCGTCCAGCGCGTTCTGGTAGAACGCTTCGAAATTCTCGCGGCTGACGTAGCCCAGGTGCGGGGTCAGGATCACGTTGTCCAGGTCGCGCACCGAGTCGGTGGGCGATAGCGGCTCTTCGGGGTAGACGTCCAGGCCCGCGCCGGCCAAGCGGAATTTGACCAGAGCGTCCATCAGGGCCTCGTTGTCGACCAGGCCGGCGCGCGACGTGTTCACCAGATAGGCGGTCGGCTTCATCGCGGCAAGCGCCGCGGCGTCCACCACGTGACGGCTGCGCTCGGACAAGATCAAGTGCAGGCTGACCACGTCGGACGTGGCAAATAGCGTGTGCTTGTCGACACGCTTGACGCCCGCCGCCTCGGCGCGTTCATCCGTCAGGTTGGGGCTCCAGGCCACCACGTCCATGCCGAAAGCCAGGCCCACCTTGGCCACGGCCGCGCCCAGCTTGCCCAGCCCCAACACCCCCAGCCGCTTGCCGGCCAATGGCTCGGGCATGGCGGTTTGCCACATGCCGCGGCGCATGGCCGCGTCTTCCGCGGGCAGGTGCTTGAAAAGCCCCAGGATGTGCGCCCAGGCCAGTTCGGCCGTGGCGGTGTTGGCGTCGGCACTGCCGGGCGCGCCGCACACGACGATGCCCTGTTGCGTGCAGGCCTGCATATCGATGGCGTTGTTGCGCATGCCGGTGGTGATCAACAGGCGCAGCTTCGGCAACGCGCGAATGCGCTCGGCCGGAAACGGCGTGCGTTCGCGCATCGCCACGATCACGTCGAAGGGTTCCAGCGTGGCCTCGACCTGTTCGACCGGAATGAAGTTGTTGAAGATCTGCACCTGGGCGTCACCGCCCAGCGAGGTCCAATCCGCATAGCGCCGTGCTACGTCGTGGTAATCGTCCAGTATTGCGATTTTCAAGTGTCTTCTCCGGGTGGCAAGGCGGCTATCGCGCCAGCCACCCGGCCGGCGCGATCAGCGCCGGTCAGTTCAAGCGTTCTTTCAGTTGGTCCAGCGGAATGGCGCCGCTGACGCGCGAGCCGTCGGCAAAGAACAGCGTGGGCGTGCCGCGCACCATCAGGCGGTGGCCCAGTGCAAGCAGCTTGTCTTCGGGCACATCGCAATTGGCGGCGGCCGGCTTCTTGTTACGCACCATCCAGTCGTCCCAGGTCTTGCCCTGGTCCTTGGCGCACCAGACGTCGCGCACCTTGTCCTTGGAATCGGGCGACAGAATCGGGTACATGAAGGTGTAGACGGTGACGTCGTTCAGGTCTTCCATCGTCTTGCGCAACTGCTTGCAATAGCCGCAGTTGGGATCTTCAAAAATGGCGACCTTCTTTGCGCCGGTGCCCTTGACCTGCTTGATGGCCAGTTCCAGCGGCAGCTGATCAAACGTGACGGCGCTGAGCTTTTCCTGCGACTCGCGGGTGACATCGCGGCGCGTCATGGCGTCTATCAACGGACCTTCCATGACCCAGGTGACTTTTTCGTCCGTGTAGAGCAGGTCCATGCCCAACTGCACTTCAAAAATGCCGTAAGGCGTCAGGCGCACGGCGGTGACGTCCATGCCGGAAAAGCGTTGTTCGAAGCGTTCCTTGACGGCGTCGAGCTGCGGCGTCGACACGCTTTTTTCGCCCTTGGCGGGTTTGCCGACCGACTCGGTGGAGACGGCCTTGCCTTGGGCCGGCGCCTGCGCCAGAGCCGGGGCGGACAAGCCCAGCCCGCCGGCCAGGAAACAAGCCGCCAGCGTGGCGGAGATGCGGAAAGTCATGGGTGCTCCTGTACTTATCGTGTTCTTTGGGGGAAAGCGTAACTCATCCGGCAAGGAGCCGGGCCGGACGACATGCCGGTTGGACGCGGAAAGGCAAAGTGTCGTTCAGACGCCCGGCGCGCTTCAAGGTTCCAAAAGAAAACCTCAAAGCGCGGGGCTGACCGCCCGTGCCGGATCGCCCGCTGCGGGGCGTGCGCCCCAACGCCGCATCAATTGGCCGATGCACCCGCGATCAGGCGGCGTTTGACCAAGGGCGCGCGTTCCACCAGATGCATCCCCGCGTTTCGCAGCCACACCAGCGGCGTCGCGCGCGAGGCGAACAGCTTGTGCAGGCCGTCGGTAGCCAGGCGCATCGCCAGCACCGGTTCGGCGCGGGCGCGCTGGTACCGATGCAGCACGCGGATGTCGCCCGCCGACCGGTAGGACTCGCGGCCAGCCACGGTGCGGGCCAGCGCCTCGACGTCGCCCAGGCCCAGGTTCAGGCCCTGGCCCGCCAGGGGATGCAGCCGGTGCGCGGCGTCGCCGGCCAGCGCGATGCCGGGCGCCACCATCTGCGCGCGTTCCAGCGTCAGCGGAAAGCCGTGCAATTTGCTGCGCACCTTCAAGCGGCCCAGCCGGCCCTCGGCGGCGTCGGCCAGCAAGGTCTCCAGCCGGGCAGTTTGCTGTTCGGCCGGCAAGGCCAGCAGCGCCTGCGCCGGTTCGCTGCGCATGGACCAGACCATCGACACTTGCGGACCGTCGGCGGTGTCGGGCAGCGGCAGCAGCGCCAGCACGCCGTCGTCGCGGAACCACTGGATGGCAGTGCCATGGTGGGCGTGTTCGGCATCCAGATGCACCACCAGGCCCGTGTCGTTGTAGGACACGGTGTCGTGCTTCAAGCCGGCCGCCGTGCGCAGCGGCGAGGCCGCGCCGTCGGCGCCCACGAACAATTCCGCCTGAATGCGCGCCCCGCTTTCGGTATCGACCGCGCCATCCTGATAGCCGGTGCAGCGGTCTTCCAGCCAGGGGATGCCGAACATCCGCACCGCCTGGATCAACACGCGCTCGATCTCGCCGGATTCGACGATCCAGGCCAGTTGCGGCAACGCCGCCTGCCAGGCGTTCAAGTTGACCTGCCCGTCGGCGTCGCCGTGGATTTCCATGGCTTGCACCGGCATCAGCCGGCCGGCGGGCATGGCGTCCCACACGCCCAGCTCGGCCAGGAAACGCTGGCTGGCGGGCGAAATGGCGTAGACGCGGGGGTGATAGTGGTTGGGATCGGCGGCGGGCACGGACGAACGCGGCGCCAGCACGGCAACGCGCTGGCCGCGCCGGGCCAGCGCCAGGGCGGTGGACAGGCCCACGATACCGGCCCCGCATACGACGATTTGATGGCTCATCTTGCCGAGGGCTCCCCAGCTTGCTTAGGCCACAGCACCCACATCTGGCCCCGTTGTTTCATGCGGCCCGCCTGCTGGCCGGCTTCTTCACCGTAACCCCAGTAGAAGTCGGCGCGCGCGGCGCCCCGGATGGCCGTGCCCGTGTCTTGCGCGAAAACCAGCCGTTGCAACGGGCGGTCGGAGGCCGGGAAGGTCGTGGCCAGGTACACCGGGGTGCCCAGCGGCACGAAGGTGGCGTCCACGGCGATGGATCGCTTGGGCGCCAGCGGGATGGCGTAGGCGCCCTTGGGCCCCTGTTCGGGGTCGATGACCGGCTCTTCGCGGAAGAACACCACCGCCGGATTCGCGTTCAGCATTTCAGGCACGCGCTTCGGATTGCGCTGTGCCCAGGCGCGGATGTTCTGCATGGACGCCTGATCGGCGCTGAGTTCGCCCCGGTCGATCAGCCAGCGGCCGATGGACACATAGGGCTGGCCGTTATGGTCGGCGTAGGCCACGCGGATGGTCTTGCCGGCGTCGGGACCGTCGGTCAGCTGGACGCGGCCCGAGCCCTGCACTTGCAGGAAGAAGTTATCCACCGGGTCATCCACCCAGACGACAACCGGCGGCTTGCGGCCCGAGGGGGATTCGATGGCGGCGCGGGTGTCGTAGGGCACCACGCGCTTGCCGTCCAGCTTGCCGCGCACGCGCTTGCCGGCCAGGTCCGGGTAGACCGAACCCAGGTCGATGGTGAGCAGGTCGGCCGGCACGGCGTACAGCGGCCATTGGTAGTTGCCGCCCTGGCGGCGCGATCCGCGCACCAGCGGCTCGTAGTAGCCGGTGACCGTGTTGGTGGCCGGCTTGCCGTCGGCGGCGTTCAGACGCCACGGCTGCAAATAGGTTTGCAGGAAGCGGCGCACGGCTTCGCCGTCGCCCGCCGCCGGCGCGCGGGCCGGGTCGATGGCGGCGGCGCAGACGGGCTGCCACGCACGCGGCGTGGCGCGCGCCGGGGCGGCCAGATTGCCGCTGGTCGGACGCATCAGCCCACGGCAATTGCGCAGGAACAGGGGCCAGAACTGGGTCAGGTCGTCGGCGGACCAGCCGGGCATTTCGGACCAGGTGCCGGCCTTGAACTTGCCGGCCAGCGCGCGCGGCGGGGTGTCGGGCAACGCCGACAGCGACGGCACCACCAGGGGGCCGTCAGCCGCCGGAGCACGCGAGCCGGGGATGGTGCTGGTTTCGCCGGGGCCGGAAGGAATTTCCGACGGCGTGGAGCATGCCGCCAGCAAGATCGGCAGCAGGGACAGGCTGAGAATGCGCTTCATGAGCTAGGAAAAAAACGAGCGACGGGCGGGGCCATTCAATGCAGGGTGCGCGGCATGGCCAGGACGAATTCGGAGATCGGCACTTCGAACGGGATGCCGTTCTCGCCAACGCAGTGATAGGTGCCGCGCATGGTGCCCACGGGGGTGGGCAGCGGACAGCCGCTGGTGTATTCGAAGGTTTCGCCGGGCGCCAGCAACGGTTGCTGGCCCACGATGCCCAGCCCGCGCACTTCCTGCACGCGCTGGTTGCCGTCGGTGATGACCCAATGGCGGCTGATCACCTGGGCGGGATGTTCGCCGGTGTTGGTGATGCGAACGGTATAGGCAAACACGAATTGCTGTTCGCCCGGATCGGACTGTTCAGGCACGAAGCGCGGAGAGACAGAGACGCTCAGGTCGTAAGGTTTCACAGTCCTTCCCTGTGTGGCTGGACGCGGGGGCCGGAGATCGGCGCCGGGCGTTCGGGAGACGTTTGGACAACGCAGAATTGGGAGCCGTGGAACCGGGCCTTTCCCGAACCCGCGCCTCAAACTGCAATAATGGCACATTATGCCCTCCCCGATCCCGAACATCATGTCTACCTCCACGGCCTCCACCCGCATCACCCCCAGTATCCTGTCGGCTGACTTCGCCCGCCTGGGCGAGGAAGTCCGCAACGTCGTCGCCGCCGGTGCCGACTGGATACACGTGGACGTGATGGACAACCACTATGTCCCCAACCTGACCATCGGCCCGATGGTGTGCGCCGCCATCCGGCCCCATGTGCAAGTGCCGATCGACGTGCATCTGATGGTCGAGCCGGTGGATGACCTGGTCCCGATGTTCGCCAAGGCAGGCGCCGACTACATCAGCTTTCACCCGGACGCCAGCCGCCACGTGGACCGCACGCTGTCGCTGATCCGCGAAAACGGCTGTAAGGCCGGGCTGGTATTCAACCCCGCCACGCCGCTGTCCTACCTGGACTACGTCATGGACAAGATTGACCTGATCCTGATCATGTCGGTGAACCCGGGCTTTGGCGGCCAGAGCTTCATTCCCGGCACGCTGGCAAAGTTGCGCGAAGCACGCGCCCGGATCGACGCCTGGACGCAGGCCGGCGGGCAGGAAATCGTGCTGCAGGTGGACGGCGGCGTCAAAATCGACAACATCGCCGAAATTCGCCGCGCGGGCGCCGACACCTTTGTGGCCGGCTCGGCCATTTTCGGCAAGCCCGACTACGCCGGCATCATCAAATCCATGCGCGAACAGATCGCCATCGGCGAAACCACCGCCGTCTAAGCCACCAGGAAACCTCGACATGACCGCTTTTCGCGCCGCGCTGCTGGACCTGGACGGCACCCTGCTGGACTCCATCCCCGACCTGGCGTTCGCCGCCAACGCCATGCGCGTCGACCTGGGCCTGACCGTGCTGCGTGAAGACGTGGTTGCCACGTTTGTCGGCAAGGGCGTGGACAACCTGGTCCGCCGCAGCCTGGCGGGCAGCCTGGACGCACCCGACCCGTCGGCCGAGGAATTCGCCCGCGCCCGCGACTCCTTCTACCGGCACTATCACCTGGTCAACGGCGAACGCGCCCAGGTCTACCCCGGCGTGATCGACGGCCTGAAGCACATGCGCGACCAGGGCCTGAAACTGGCTGTGGTCACCAACAAGCCCACCGAATTCACCCTGCCGCTATTGCAGCGCACGGGTTTGGCGGGCTTTTTCGACGCCGTGGTCTGCGGCGACACCTGCGTGCGCCGCAAGCCCGACCCCGACCAGGTGCTGCACGCCTGCGAACTGCTGGGCGTGGCGGTGACCGAGGCCGTCACCATCGGCGACTCGATCAACGATGCCCAGGCGGGCCGCACGGCCGGTACGCAAGTGCTGGTGGTGCCTTATGGCTACAACGAAGGCCGGGACGTGCGGGAGCTGGATGTCGATGGTATAGTGGACACGCTTGTCAACGCCGCTCAGTGGGTTGCGCTCTGGAACCAAAACCAGAACGCCGCAAAAATCGCTTCCTGAATCACTTTCTGAATCGCTTCCTGAATTGCGTCGGCAAACACCTGAACAACCGAACACTGCACCTCATCAAGACACACCCGGATCAATGAACGCTTACCCCCAGAACCAAATGCTCGGCGCCTCGTGGCGCTGGTGGCGTTTGTCTTCCGGGTGGCGATGATCCCTCCCGGCCCTGGACGCGTATGCCGCCTAGTGCCGTAGCTGTGTAAACACAGAGCCAAGCCCGGAACCAGACACCTGGACCGGGCTTTTTTGTTGTGCGCCCGGTCTGAAAGCAAACCAAAAATCGCTTACGAGACCCAGACATGACCGAAATCGAATTCAAGGCCCTCGCCGCTCAAGGCTACAACCGCATCCCGCTGGTGGCCGAGACCTACGCCGACCTGGACACCCCGTTGGGCATCTACCTGAAGCTGGCGCACGCAGGCCCCTTGGCCGGCCGCATGACCTGCCTGATGGAATCGGTGGTGGGCGGCGAGCGCTTCGGGCGCTATTCCTTCATCGGCCTGCCCGCCCGCACCGTGATCCGCGCCAGCGGCACGCTGACCGAAGTGCTGCACGACGGCAAGATCGTGGAAACGCACGAAGGCGATCCGCTTGCCTTCATCGAGCAATACCAAAGCCGTTTCAAGGTGGCGCTGCGCCCCGGCATGCCGCGCTTTTGCGGCGGCCTGGCTGGCTACTTCGGCTACGACACGGTGCGCCACATCGAGCCCTGCCTGGGCCCTGCCGTCAAGCCGTTCCCGGCCGGCATGGAGGGCGGTACGCCCGACCTGATGCTGATGCATGTGGACGAATTGGTCATCGTCGACAACCTGGCGGGCCGCATCTACCTGATGGTGTACGCCGACCCGAGCCAGCCCGAATCCTACAGCCGCGCCCAGCAGCGCCTGCACGATCTGCGCGCGCGCCTGCGACGCCCCGTGGAAATTCCGTACAGCCACGCCAGCATGCAGACCGAAGAGCGGCGCGATTTCAAGAAAGAAGACTATCTGGCCGCCGTACACCGCGCCAAGGAACACA
Organism: Achromobacter sp. B7; assembly: GCF_003600685.1. NCBI lineage: Bacteria > Pseudomonadati > Pseudomonadota > Betaproteobacteria > Burkholderiales > Alcaligenaceae > Achromobacter > Achromobacter sp. B7. The sequence continues at coordinate 352,485 of NZ_CP032084.1, read as the reverse complement.
TCGCCGCCGGCGACCTGATGCAGGTGCAGATCGGCCAGGTCATCGCCAAGCCGTTCCGCGATTCGCCGCTGTCGCTGTACCGCGCGCTGCGCTCGCTGAACCCCTCACCCTATATGTACTTCTGGAACTTCGGTGACTTCCAGGTGGTGGGCGCCTCGCCCGAGATCCTGGTGCGCCAGGAGCGCGTGGTGGACAACGGCGTGCCCAAGTCGCAGATCACCATCCGCCCGCTGGCCGGCACCCGCAAGCGCGGCGCAACGCCCGAGGAAGACGCGGCACTGGCCGCCGAATTGAAGGCCGACCCCAAGGAAGTGGCCGAACACGTGATGCTGATCGACTTGGCGCGCAACGATGTGGGCCGCGTGGCCGAGGTGGGCTCGGTCAAGGTCAGCGACACCATGGTCATCGAACGCTATTCGCACGTGATGCACCTGGTGTCCAACGTGACGGGCAACCTGAACCCCGGCATGAGCAGCATGGACGTGCTGCGCGCGTCCTTTCCCGCCGGCACGCTGACGGGCGCGCCCAAGGTCGAGGCCATGAAGATCATCGACGAACTGGAACCCGTGCGCCGCGGCATCTACGGCGGGGCTGCCGGCTACCTGAGCTATGGCGGCGAAATGGACGTGGCCATCGCCATCCGCACCGGCGTCATCAAGGACGGCACGCTGTATGTGCAGGCCGCCGCCGGCATCGTGGCCGACTCGAACCCCGAGGCCGAATACGCCGAAACCGAAGCCAAGGCCCGCGCCGTACTGCGCGCCGCCGAACAGGTCCAGCACGGCCTGGACGAACCCATCTGATCCCGGCCCGGCCCCGCCGCACGCCCCCCGCCCGCACGGAGAAAAAAATGCTGTTGATGATTGATAACTACGATTCGTTTACCTACAACCTGGTGCAGTACTTTGGCGAACTGGGCGAAGACGTGCGCGTGGCGCGCAACGACCAGATCACTCTTGAAGAGATTGCCTCGCTGAACCCGGACCGCATCTGCGTGTCCCCCGGCCCGTGCTCGCCCGCGGAAGCCGGCATCTCGGTGGCCGCCATCCAGGCCTTTGCCGGCAAGAAGCCGATTCTGGGCGTGTGCCTGGGCCACCAGGCCATCGGCGCGGCCTACGGCGGCAACATCGTGCGCGCCCAGCAAATCATGCACGGCAAGACGGTGCAAATTTCGCACACCGGCACCGATATCTTCACCGACTTGCCCACGCCCTACACCGTGATCCGTTACAACTCACTGACCATCGACCCCGCCACCCTGCCCGACTGCCTGGCGGTCACCGCCACCGCGCCCGACGGCGACATCATGGGCGTGCGTCACAAGACCCTGCCGCTGTACGGAGTACAGTTTCATCCCGAGTCGGTGCTCAGCGAACATGGCCATGCCCTGCTGCGCAATTTTCTGAACCTCGCCTAAGACAAGAAGGACGCATCGTGACCATTTCCCCCACCGAAGCCCTGACGCGCTGCATCGAACACCGCGAAATTTTCCACGACGAAATGCTGCATCTGATGCGCATGCTGATGCGCGGCGAGATGTCGCCGCAGATCGCCAGCGCGCTCTTGATGGGCCTGCGCGTCAAGAAGGAAACCATCGGCGAAATCACCGCCGCCGCGCAGGTCATGCGTGAATTCGCCACGCCCGTGGTCACGCCCAATCCGCAAGACCTGCTGGATATGTGCGGCACGGGCGGGGACGGCAGCCACACGTTCAACATCTCGACCACCGCCATGTTCGTGGCGGCGGCGGCTGGCGTGCCGATCGCCAAGCACGGCAATCGCAGCGCGTCTTCGTCCAGCGGCAGCGCCGACGTGCTGGAAGCGCTGGGCGCCAACCTGGTCCTGTCGCCCGAGGAAGTGGCCGAATGCATCCAGGCCACCGGCATCGGCTTCATGTTCGCGCCCGCGCATCACGGCGCCATGAAGAACGTGGCCGCCGTGCGCAAGGAATTGGCCGTGCGCACCATCTTCAATATTCTGGGTCCCCTGACCAACCCGGCCGGCGCCGCCAACCAGTTGATGGGGGTGTTCCACCCGGACTTGGTGGGCATTCAGGTGCGCGTGCTGGAACGCCTGGGTTCGCGCCACGTGCTGGTGGTGCACGGCAAGGACGGGATGGACGAAGCGTCGTTGGGCGGGGCCACGCTGGTGGGCGAGCTGAAAGATGGTCAAATACGGGAATATGAAATCCATCCCGAAGACTACGGGCTATCCATGATGTCCAACCGGTCCATCAAGGTGTCCAATCGCGAGCAGTCACGCGAACTTGTCATCGAGGCGCTGGAAAATGTCGAGGGCACGGCCCGCGACATCGTCGCCCTGAACGCAGGACTTGCCATCTACGCCGGCAATAAAGCCGATTCCATTCCCGAAGCCTTAGCGCTAGCATTTGAAATGATCGCCACCGGCGCGGCGCGAGCCAAGCTGGAAGAATTCTGCGCATATACCCGGAAATTCCAGAAATGAACGATATTCTTGCGAAGATCCTCGCCGTCAAGGTCGAGGAAGTCGCCGCCGCCCGCCAGATGCGCAGCGAAGCCGAAGTCCTGCGCGAAGCGCAGGCGCGCCAGGACGTGCGCGGCTTTGCCCAAGCCATCGAAGACAAGATCTCGCAAGGCAAGGCCGGCGTCATCGCTGAAATCAAGAAAGCCTCGCCCTCCAAGGGCGTGCTGCGCGACACCTTCGCCCCCGCCGACATCGCCTCATCCTATGCGGTGCATGGCGCGGCCTGCCTGTCGGTGCTGACCGATGTGCAGTTCTTCCAGGGTTCGCACGACCACCTGCGCCAGGCGCGCGCGGCGTGCTCGCTGCCCGTGCTGCGCAAAGACTTCGTGATCGATTCCTACCAGATCATCGCCGCGCGCGCGATGGGCGCCGACTGCGTGCTGCTGATCGTGGCCGCGCTGACGCCGACGCAATTGCGCGACTACGAAACGCTGGCGATGGAACTGGGCATGGACGTGCTGGTGGAAGTGCACGATGCCCGCGAACTGGACGTGGCATTGACGATGAAGACGCCGCTTCTGGGCATCAACAACCGCAACCTGCGCACCTTCGAAACCAGCCTGAAGAACACGCTGGACCTGCTGCCCAACATTCCGGCGGGCAAGCGCGTCGTCACGGAAAGCGGCATTCTCAAGCCCGAAGACGTCAAGCTGATGCGCGACAACAAGGTCAATGCCTTTCTGGTGGGCGAGGCCTTCATGCGCGCCAAGGACCCCGGCGCGGAACTCGCGCGTCTGGTCGGCTAGGGCCGCTATCGCGGACGCGGCACAACCAGATTGCCCGCGCGCCGATACACGGTGCTGCGGTGCACACCCAACGCGCGCGCCGCTCGGCTGACGTTGCCGCCATGCGCGGCCAGCGTATCCCGAATGGCGGTATCGGTCATCGATTGCAGATCCGCCGCGCCGCTGTCCGTCGTCGGCGCGTCCTGCGTGGGGTCGGATGTGGCGGGTGACTGCAACAGCTCGGCGGGCAGCATGTCGACATCGACCACGCCCGACGGACCGGCCAACACATGCAAGGTGCGCAGCACCGCTACCAATTGCCGGTAATTGCCCGGCCACGAATACCCGGCCAGCCGGGCTTCGATTGACGGTGGCAGCACCGGCCCCGGGCCTTGCGCCGCCCACAACGCGCGCAGCAATTCCAGGCGGTCGGCGCGGGCGCGCAGTGGTTCCAGCGTGACCGTGTATTCGGCAATGCGGAAATACAGGTCCGGGCGCACCGGCGCATCGGACCCTTCGTGCGCCAGCGGGCGATGGGTGGCGCACACCAGCGCAAAGTCCACCGGCACCGGCCGCGCCGCCCCCAGCGGCGACACTTCGCGCGTTTGCAGCACCCGCAGCAAGCGTGATTGCAGCAGCAGCGGCATGTCGCCAATTTCATCCAGGAACAACACCCCACCATGCGCCTGGCGCAGCAAGCCCTTGCTGCCTTGCCGGCGCGCCCCGGTGAAGGCGCCGTCTTCGTAGCCGAACAGTTCGGATTCAATCAGGCTTTCGGGCAGCGCCGCGCAATTGACCGCCACGAAGGGGCCCGATGCGCGCTTGCCTCGCGCGTGTACTTCGCGGGCGAACACTTCCTTGCCGACGCCGGTTTCGCCTTGCAGCAATAGGGAAACGCCCGCGTCCGACAAATGCACCGCACGCGCCAGCGCACCCAGCGTGGCGGCATCGAAGCTGGGCGCCGCCGGCCGGACGGCGGCGGCGGGCAGAGCCCGCGCCGTGGGCTGCGGCGGCCGCGAACGCGGCTGACGCAAGCGCGCGTGGTAGCCGGCGCCCGATCGCGCCAGCACCCGGCCGGACGCGTCGGGGCAGCGTTCCAGTTCGCCGTCGAACACGTCGGCGTAGCGATACACGCCCAGTGCGGTGGGGGCCAGACCCAATGCCTGCAACGCACGGCGGTTCGCGCCGATCAGCAGGTCGCCCTGAAATGCCAGCAAGCCTTCGCCGGGCGCGCCCAGCCCGGTCGGGTCGTCGTGCAGACGCAGCACCGCGTAGTGTTCATAAGCCTGTTCAAACAGGCGGTGTTCGATGACGTCCACGGCCGCGCGCACCAGCGCCAGCACGTCGGGGCGGACATCGCGCGCCTGGCTGGACAAATCCAGCACGCCCAGCGTGCGCCCTTCGCTGTCGGTGATGGGCACCGCCGCGCAGGTCAGGATGCGATTGGGTTCGAAATAATGTTCCGCGCCATGCACGGCAATGGGTCGGCCTTCGACCAAAGCCGTTCCGATGGCGTTGGTGCCCGCCGCCGCTTCATCCCACGGCGCGCCCGGCATCAGCGCCACGCGCGATGCGCGGCTGGCAAAACCGCTATCGCCGTCGCTATCCAGCACCAGGCCCTGGGCGTCCGACAGAATCACAAGATTGCCGCTGCCGCCGGCCTGGCGGCGCAGGTAGGACATGGCGGGTTCAGACAAGCGGCGCAGCGCTTCGTTGCGCTGCTGGGCCTCGCGCAGTTCGCCTTGCGTCATGAGCTCGGCACGCCGCACGCCGCGCATGTCAAAGCCCAGGTCGGCGCATCGGCGCCAGGACCGCAGGATGGGCTCGGCAACGATGCCGCCGGGCACGGCGCCCTGCTGGTTGAACAGCAGGCGCGCTTGCGTCAGCGCGTGCTGACGAGATTGACTGGCCATGCTTGTCTCCTTGGACAGGCGCTTCTGCGACACCTGTTCCGCGACAACGTCGCAAATAACGACATCTCGAAGGGGCAAAACTGTTGCACGCCGGACAGGGCGCGTCGAAGTCAACTTTCGCACGCGAGGGCGCGCGCTGTCCAGCGGGGAAGCCCGCACGTTGGCATGTTCCTTGCTTGATACCAGGCAGGCAGCTCACTGCCGCTATCCCACAAAATCGGAGACAAGCATGGACATCGCGACCCGCATCACCCCGGACACGTATGGCACCCGTCTGGACCTGAAAACGCAGTACGACAACTTCATCGACGGCAAGTGGCAAAAGCCGGCGGATGGCGAGTACTTCGACAACGTCACGCCCGTCACCGGCCAGGTGCTGACGCGCAACGCGCGTTCGAAGGAGCGCGATGTGGACCTGGCGCTGGACGCCGCCCACCGCGCCGCGCCGAAATGGGGAGCGACCCCGGCCGCTGAACGTGCCCGCATGCTGATGCAGATCGCCGACGTGATGCAAGCCAACCTGGAACGCCTGGCCACCGCCGAAACCTGGGACAACGGCAAGCCCATCCGCGAAGCGCGCGCCGCCGACATCCCGCTGGCCATCGACCACTTCCGCTACTTCGCCTCGTGCATCCGCAGCCAGGAAGGCGGCCTGTCGGAAATCGATAGCGACACCGTGGCCTACCACTTCAACGAGCCGCTGGGCGTGGTCGGACAGATCATTCCGTGGAACTTTCCCATCCTGATGGCGGCGTGGAAGCTGGCGCCCGCGCTGGCCGCGGGCAATTGCGTGGTGCTCAAGCCCGCCGAGCAGACCCCGCTGGGCATCCTGCTGCTGATGGAACTGATTGGCGACATCCTGCCCCCGGGCGTGCTGAACGTGGTGACGGGCTTCGGTCTGGAAGCCGGCAAGCCGCTGGCCTCCAGCAAGCGCATCGCCAAGATCGCCTTCACCGGCGAGACCACCACCGGCCGGCTGATCATGCAGTACGCGTCGCAGAACATCATCCCCGTCACGCTGGAGCTGGGCGGCAAGTCGCCCAACATTTTCTTTGCCGATGTGGCGGCGCAAGATGACGACTTTCTGGACAAGGCGGTCGAGGGCTTCGTGATGTTTGCGCTGAACCAGGGCGAGGTGTGCACGTGCCCCAGCCGCGCGTTGATCCAGGAATCGCTGTACGACAAGTTCATGGAACGCGCGCTTAAGCGCGTGGCCGACATCAAGCAGGGCAACCCGCTTGACGGCGACACCATGCTGGGCGCGCAGGCGTCCACCGAGCAACTGGAAAAAATCCTGTCTTACCTGGATATCGGCAAGCAGGAAGGCGCCGACGTGCTGGCGGGCGGCTCGCGGGCGCAGATGCAAGGCGCGTTGGAAGGCGGCTACTACGTGCAGCCCACGGTGTTCAAGGGCCACAACAAGATGCGCGTGTTCCAGGAAGAAATCTTCGGGCCGGTCGTGGCGGTAACCACGTTCAAGGATGCCGACGACGCGCTGGCGCTGGCCAACGACACGCTGTACGGCCTGGGCGCGGGCGTGTGGTCACGCGATGCCAACACGTGCTACCGGATGGGGCGCGCGATCAAGGCGGGCCGCGTGTGGACGAACTGCTATCACGCCTATCCCGCGCATGCGGCGTTTGGCGGATACAAGCAGTCGGGCATCGGGCGTGAAAATCACAAGATGATGCTCAACCACTATCAGCAGACGAAGAACCTGCTGGTGAGCTATTCGCCCAAGAAGCTGGGTTTCTTCTGACGCGAAAAGCGTGAGCAACGCGCGCCGGGCCTTCGGGCCTGGCGCGCGGGAACTTCGGAGCGCAAGATCGCCGGGCCGCCGGGCCGCCGGACCACGGCCCCTACACAGGACACCGAAATGGAAGCACCCACCCCGCGCGTCGTCGCCACCGACCAAGCGCGCCAACTGATCGACACCTTGCGCGCCAAGCACGGCCCGCTGATGTTCCACCAATCGGGCGGCTGCTGCGATGGCAGCTCACCCATGTGCTATGCCCAGGGCGAATTCATGGTCGGGGGCTCGGACGTGCTGCTGGGCCAGCTGGAAGGCTGCCCGTTCTACATGGGCGAGGACCAGTTTGCGTACTGGGAGCACACCCAGCTCATCATCGACGCGGTGCCCGGGCGCGGCGGGGCATTCTCGCTGGATAGCGCGGAAGGCAAGCGCTTCCTGCTGCGATCGCGCCTGTACTCGGACGAGGAATGGGCGCGCGTGGCGCCCGTTACGAAGGGCTGACGGAATTGTCCTGGTCACCCAAGGCAACGTCGCCGGCGCCTACCCGATCGCGCGCCCATTGCAGCGCGTCTTCCAGGCGATCATTGCCCCAGAACATTTCGCTGCCCGCAAAAAACGTGGGCGCGCCGAACAGGCCCAGGTCCCGCGCGCGGTCCACCTGACGGCGCAGCGCTTCCTTGGCGGCTTCGGACTTGCCGCGCGCGATCAGCGCATCGGCGTCCAGCCCCAGGTCTTGCAGCAGGCCATGCACCACGTCTTCGGACTGGATGTCCAGGTCGTCCTGGAAATTCGCGCGAAATACCGCCACGCAGAAATCGCGGCACCACGGTTCATCCTGGCCCAGCAGGGCGATGCGCGCCGGCAGCACGCTCATGCGCGGGAACAGTCGCGGGCGGTTGTAGGTAATGCCGTATTTGTCGGCCAGGCGGGCAATGTCCCGCATCATGTAGGCGCCCTTGCCCGGGAACAGGCGAAACGGAGAATCGTTCCAGCCCTGGGCCTGGAAAATCGGCCCCAGCAAAAAGGGGCGCAAGTCCACCACCACGCCCGCGCTTTCCGCTAGCGCCTGCACGCGCAAGATGGCCAGATAGCTGTAAGGGCTGGCGAAATCGAACCACATCTGCATGCGGGGCGAGTCGGGCAAAGACGCGTTCATCAGGCAACTCCGGCAGGGCTGGGCTGCGACCAAGGCCCGGCTGGCGCTTGTCGCAGGCTTCTATTGAACGCTGCGGGCGTACTATTGCTCAAGCAACATTTCCGCCCGATACGCATGAGTTTCACGAATGTCATATCCGCTGGCAAAACTCCCACCGCTTGATCTGGTACGGGGCTTCGTCGCTGTGGGCCGCCGCATGAGCATCACCCTTGCCGCGCAGGATCTGCATGTGACGCAGTCCGCCGTCAGCCGCCAGATCCGCGCCCTGGAAGCGCATTTGGGCGTACCGCTGTTGGTGCGCGGCTTTCGCAGCGTGTCGTTTACCTCTGAAGGCGCGCAGCTATTTCGCATGGCCGACGTGTGGCTGAGCCAGTTGGGCGACCTGACCGAACAGCTGCGCGCGCCCGAGCGCCGCACACCGGTCACCGTGACCACGACCATCGGCGTGGCTTCCCTGTGGTTGCTTCCGCGCCTGGGCGCCTTCCAGGCGGCGCACCCGCATATCGACGTGCGCGTGGCTGCGGACAACCGCCTGATCGATATCGACCGCGAAAGCGTCGACATCGCCATCCGCTACAGCCTGCGCGACAGCGTCCCGGATACCGCTGCCTGGATGTTCGGAGAGTCGGTGGTGCCCGTGGCGCACCCGTCGCTGAATGCCCGCGAGCTGGATGCGCGCGAGCTGCAACGCCATGTGCTGCTTGAATTCGACGACCCGACCCGGCCCTGGCTGCAATGGTCGGAATGGCTGAATGCGCGCGGCCTGAACCGGGCGCGCGCCAAGGGCATGCTGCGCTTTAACCAATACGACCAGATCGTGCTGGCGGCGCTGGCCGGCCATGGCATCGCGCTGGGCCGGCTGGCGCTGATTGCGCCGATGCTGGCCGACGGGCGCTTGCAACCGGTGGGCGGGCAGGCCGCCCTGGCCACCGAGCACGCTTATTGGCTGGTCCGCAACGCGCGGCGCAGCACCGCCGACGCCGATGTGGTCGCCGCGTGGCTGATGCAACAGGCGGCGACCACGGCCCGCGACCTGTCCGGCGAATCCGCCCCCGGCTCTGCCCGCTGACCAGCGGCCATCCGACCCCGCCACGGTTCGTACACGCCACTCACAAAGCTATACAAACCTTTGTACATTTCGGGTCCCGCTCGAGTACAGTTCGCGCTGCATGGCGAACAGCGGCCATAACCCGAACCACGAAAGCCGCCTGTTCGATCCCAGCCACTCCGGCGCGCCTTGTAGGATTCCCGCGATCCCCCGCAACCCGGAAATCGGGGCCGGAGTTCCATCATGCATTCATCCCCTGATGGCCCATCAAGCCCGGGCCAGGGGCGCTTTGTTGCCGCAACCCCCGTTTTTCGCCTGGCCCCCCCACTGATGCAGATAAAGCGTTTACGCCTGACCGACACCGACACCTGGCAAGACTGGTTTCACAACGTGCAGCGCGCATTCCTCGTGATCCTGGCGCCCTGGCTGGTCAGCGTCCTGGCGCAGTTCATCGGACGCAGCTATCTACTGGTGAAGTACGCGCCGTCGGCCACCTATTCCGCGCTGCCACAAGACGTGGGCCGCACGCTGGGGATCGGCCTGCTGTTCGACATCAAGGTCACCAGCATCGCCTTTTCGGCGTTGCTGTTGATGGCGATGCTGATGGCCGGCAGCCGCCCCCTGTATGCCCGCTGGCTGCGCCTGACGCCGGGCGTCGGGGCGGCCATGGCCGCGTTGATTGCCGGTTCCACCGTGGTCAGCGTCTGTTACTTCGCCACGTTTTCGCGATCGATCGATATCTTCGTGTTCGGCATGATCGACGACGATACCCGCGCCATCCTGATGACGCTGTGGCACGGATACCCGGTGGTGCAAGCAGGCGTGCTGCTGTCGGCGGTGCTGGTCTGCACGTGGTGGCTGGGGACACGCTGGCGCCGCCGCGTGCTCAGCCTGCCGTTGCGGCGGCGGGCGCTGCTTCCCACCGCGCTGCAATTGTTGTTCATCGTTGCCGTTACCGTGTTGGCCTGCCGGGGGTCGCTGGGCCGGTTTCCGCTGAACAAGGACGACACCAGTATCTCGACCATGCGCTTGTTGAACGCCATTGCGCCCAACGGCATCTCTGCTTTCTCGTGGGCGCTGCGCGAGCATGGCAACGACAAGCGTTTCCTGCCCGCCACCGCCGCCGAAGGCGAAGCGCTGTACGCACGGTTTCTCGGGCACCCGGTAAAACCCGACCTGACGCCCTTCAACGCGGTGACCGGCGCCAACCCGGCAGCGCTAGCGCGGCCGCCGCATGTTGTGCTGCAAGTCATGGAAAGCATGGGTCACCACCTTAATGCCTATGACCAACCGGGCCGCGATCTGCTCGGTGCGCTGCGCCCGCATTGGGAACAGGACTGGCGCTTTGACCGCTTCCTGTCGGAAGGCAACGGCACGATCGATTCCCTGGCGCGCCTGCTGGTACGCAGCCCGGTGCCGGCCATCGGCCAATCGTCGGCCGCCGACGACACCTTCGCCAGCAATGCCTTCGCACCGTATCTGGCACGCGGCTACCGTGTGTTGTTCGTGACGTCCGGCGCGGCCACCTGGCGCAACCTGGGCACCTTCGCCACGCACCTGGGCGCCCACGAATTCATCGACCAGCAGACCTTGCGCGCCAAGTATCCCGAAGCCCAGGCAGGCACGTGGGGCGTACCGGACGAATACATGTTCCGCTACATCGAAAGCCGCCTGGCCGATGCCGATCGGGATGGCCAGCCGCTGTTCATCGTTGCGTTGTCCACCACGCACCATCCCCCGTTCATCGCGCCCGACGGCGCGCAGCGCAGCGGCCTGGACTTGGCCGATGTGACGCGCCAGCCGTACTTCAAAAGCTGGAGCTCGGTGCAAGACGCGTTCTACACGCTGCGCTACGCCAACGATCAGCTGGGCCAGTTCCTGACGCGCGTGAAGGCCTCGGCCAGCGGCGCCCGCACCATCATCGCGGTCACGGGTGACCACAATATGCAGGGCCTGAATTACCAGGACGCGCGCGAAGCCGCGCTGGCCCGCGCCGTGCCCTTCTACCTGTACGTGCCGCAAGCGTACCGGGGCCAATCGGTGTTCGACCCGGCCCGCGTGGGCGGCCACAAAGACATATTGCCCACGCTGTATCAGCTGAGTCTGCCCGCCACGCCTTACTACCGCACGGGCTGCGATCTGCTGGCGGCGCAGCCGGACCCGGTCTGGTGCTTCGGTATCAACGACCCGCATCTGACGATCACGCAAGACGGTGCGTACCGGCGCGACCGCCCAGGCAAGATCCTGCCCTGGGCCAACGCGCAGGGCCTGGCGCTAGGCGCCGAACAAGCGACCACGCCGACGCAGCGCGCCCAGCAAGAGCGGTTGGCCGCCTATCCCAAGCTGATGCTCTGGCAGATCAATTACCAGGTGCAATCGCAAGCCCGGCCATAAGGTTGCACTGCCGCGCCCGAATGCGGGGCGGCGCGGCATGCCGCAGCGCGAGGCTGCCACGGTCAGCCCAGCGGCGGCTCGGAACCGCCCCTGACCGATGCACGGTCAGCCAACCTGCACTTGCCCGTCACCCGCGATCATCTCGCCCACGACGGTTGCGTGGTCAAAGCCCTGCTCACGGAATAGCGCCAGCACCGCGTCGGCCACTTCCGGCGCGCAGGACACCAGCAGGCCGCCCGAGGTTTGCGGATCGGTCAGCAAGGCGCGCTGCGCGTCGGTGACGCCCGCGGACAGCTGCACGGCGTTGCCGTATGACGCCCAATTGCGGCCCGATGCGCCCGTGATGACGCCCTGGGAAGCAAACGCTTCCACGCCGGGCAGCCAGGGCAACGCATCCAGGTCAAGGCGCGCGGTCAGTTTTGCGCCGCGCGCCATTTCCAGCGCGTGGCCCAGCAAGCCAAAGCCCGTGACGTCGGTCACCGCGTGCACGCCGTCCAGCGCGGCCAACGCGGCGCCGGGCCGGTTCAAGCGGGTTGTCGTGTCGATCATGACGCGGTAGCCGGCTTCGTCCAGCTGGTTCTTTTTCAGCGCGGCCGACAAGATGCCCACGCCCAACGCCTTGCCCAGGATCAGCACGTCGCCCGCACGCGCATCGGCGTTGCGCTTGACGCGGCTGGGATGCACCAGGCCCATCACCGCCAGGCCATAGATGGGTTCGACCGAATCAATGCTGTGGCCGCCCGCCACCGGAATGCCCGCTTCGGCGCAGACCGATTCGCCCCCGCGCAGAATGTCCGCGATGACGCTGTGCGGCAGCACATTGATCGGCATGCCCACGATGGCCAGCGCCATGATCGGCGTGCCGCCCATCGCATAGACGTCCGACAGCGCGTTGGTCGCGGCGATGCGGCCGAAGTCGTGCGGGTCGTCAACGATGGGCATGAAGAAATCGGTCGTGGCGATGAGCGCCTGCTCGTCATTAAGCCGGTACACCGCCGCGTCATCGGCGGTCTCGGTGCCCACCATCAGGTTGGGGTAGCTGGCGGCGGGGCCGAAACGCTTGAGCAGTTCGGACAGAACGCCCGGCGCGATCTTGCAGCCGCAGCCGCCTCCGTGCGAAAGCGAAGTCAAACGCGGCACTGCCGCGGACGCTACATCGTGGGTCATTTCAGTCTCCGGGTCTCAATCGAAAAAGGATAGCATCGCGCCCGCCCTTCGCCCTATGATGTTTCGGCGACGCGCGCGGTGGCGGTATGCCGGGCAGGACCCGCGCGACGCCCGCCATCCAAGCCCGTTTCCCTTTGACCTTTGCGAAGGACGCCGTCTTGATCAGCCGCCGCCGCCTGCTTCAAACCGGCCTGTCCCTGGCCGCCCTGCCGTATCTGCCCAAGCTGGCGCGCGCCGCCGATGACGCCGCGCTCAAGGCCGCCACCGGCCCCGATTGGGCGCCATGGACCTTGCCCACCCCCGCCCTGGTACTGCCCGACCTTTCCGGGCGCGAGCAAAAGCTGTCGGCCTGGCGCGGCAACGTGGTCATCGTCAGCTTCTGGGCCACCTGGTGCGAGCCGTGCCGCGACGCCATCCCGTTGATGTCCACCATGGCCAAGCGGCATCGTGAAGAAGGCCTGCGGCTGGTGGCCGTCAATGTGGGCGAAGCGCTGGGCAAGGTTTCGACCTTTCTGGCCAAGTCGCCGGTGGCCGGCACGGTAATGCACGACCGCAACAGCGCGGCGTCAAAGAAATGGGATGCCATCGCCTTGCCGGCCAATTACCTGGTGGACCGAGGCGGGTCGATCCGATATTGGCATCTGGGCGAGCTGGACTGGAAGTCGGAACAGGTGACGGCCGTGGTGACGCGCATGTTGCGGCGGTAGGCTCGCAGGGGCGTGCGTGGATGAAGCCGTGGCGGGGGGTGTGGCGGGAGGTGTGGCGGAAGGCAGCAGGAGTCGAACCTACCTGGGAACGTCTGACGCCCCCAACTGGGTTTGAAGCCCAGCCGTGCCGCCGGGCACGGATGCCTTCCGCAGCGAAGGTGCCTATGATACCGGCTGCGGCGCGTCTTGCGTCGAGGCAAAAGCGCTGTCGCCGCGCAGCACATGGGTGTCTCGCACACGCCGCGTGTAGCCCACGCGATCAAAGAATTCCAGGATCTGGATGGCGCGCTTGCGTCCCAGGCCCGTGGCGTCGCGGAACACCGCCGCGTTCAGGCCGCGCGCCTGGCTTGCCAGGTCCGCCGCCATGCTGGCCAGCACACGCACCTGATCGCGGTGATAGAACAAGTCCTTGACCACTTGCGCGACTTCGCCGCGACGCAGCAGCTTGCGCAGCAGCAGCCGCACGCGCTCTTCGGGTTCGGCCAGCGCGCGCGCCACGTCGCGCACCCATGGCGGGTCGAACGCGCCGGCATTCAATAGCGGCAGCACACGCGCCGCCAGCGCGTTTTCGTCGTCGGCCAGCGTGGACGTGTGCGACGGCAGGTGCAGCCAAGGGCCGTTGCGCGAAAGGCGCCCATCGCGTTGCAGCGCGTCGAGTACGGCGGTCCACAACGCATCGGGGCCCACCGGCATCGCCATGCGACGCAGGCGTGCACTGTCCGGGCCGGGCTCGTCCGGCGCGCCGTGGTGAAAGGATGCCAGCGCCTGTTCGACGCGGGCAAGCAGCGCCTGCCAGTGCGCGGCCAGGATCAACGTGCGGGGCGCCTGCGCGTTGCGCGTTTCGACCCACAGCGCGCCATGAGGGGCGGCGATGTCGCGCACCGGCATGCCCGTCAGGCGTTGCAACGCGGCTTCGTCCAGGCCCAGCGGCGCGTGCGCCAGCACCGGTGGCAAACCGCCGCCATCCAGCATGTCGGACAGGGCCTGCAACGCTTGCATGCGAGCGGCGGCGCGGCGCTTGCGGTCGGGTGCGTTGGGGTCCAGCACGCGTCCGCCACCGACCGTGCGCGTGGCCTGCGCGTTGCGCACGATGTAGCGGTCGCCCGGCATGGCGCACACGGGCTCATCGAACACCAGTTGCACCCAGCCGGACTGCCCGGGCGCCAAGGTCTCGGCGCTGATCGGCACCACGTGCGCCACGTGCCGCGCCGCGCCGATGTGCACGTGCAACGGCGCCCATGCACGCAAGGGCGCGTCGGCGGACGGCAACAAGGTCAGGGCCACATCCAGATGGCGCGACGGCAAAAAACAGCGGGCGTCCGCGATCCAGTCGCCGCGCGCGATGGCATGCTTGTCGATGCCCGCCAGATTCAGCGCGCAACGCTGGCCCGCCGCGCCGGTTTCACTGGGCCGGTTCTGCGCATGAATGCCGCGCACCCGCACGCGCGTGCCGGCGGGCATCAGGCGCAGGTCGGCCGCCTCGTCGCCAGCGCGCGCCACGCCCGAATGCGCCGTGCCGGTGACCACGGTGCCGTGGCCGGCCAACGTAAACACGCGGTCCACGGCCAGCCGGAACAAGCCGGCCGCGTCGCGCCGTTGCAGGTCTTGCGCCTGACGGTGCAGATAGTCTTTCAGCTGTGCCGTGCCAACGTCGTCGGTCTGCGTGGCGCTTACGGCATGGACCGGGGCGCCGTCCAGAAACGTGCCCGCTGCCAGCGCGGCGATATCGGCGCGCACGGCGGCCAGGCGTTGGGCGTCGGCGCGGTCGGCCTTGGTCAGTGCCACCGCGCCGCGCGCGACGCCCAGCAGCGTCAGGATGGCCAGGTGCTCGCGGGTCTGGGGCATGACGCCGTCGTCGGCGGCCACCACCAACAGGCCGAAGTCGATGCCGCTGGCGCCGGCGGCCATGGTGTGCACCAGCTTTTCGTGACCAGGCACGTCGATGAAACCCAGCACGTCGCCGTTGTCCAGCGGCGTGTAGGCGTAGCCCAATTCAATGGAAATGCCGCGCGCCTTTTCTTCCTTGAGCCGGTCGGTATCTACGCCCGTCAGCGCGCGCACCAACGTGGTCTTGCCATGGTCGATGTGTCCGGCGGTGCCGATGATCATGCCAGCGGCTCCGCCAGTTGCGCGGTGAAGGCGGCTTCGTCACCGGCTTCAAGGCAGCGCAGGTCCAGCCACAGCGCGTCGTCGGCAATACGGCCGATGACGGGCGTGGGCAGGCCGCGCAGCCGGGTTTCCAGCTTGTCCAGATGGCGGCCGGGGCGCCCGCTGCCGTTGTAGCGCAGCGCAAGGCCGAAGCTGGGCAACTGGTCCACCGGCAACGCGCCGCTGCCGATCTGGCTGAACATGGGAACGGCCTGCACGGCGTAGTTCGCACCGACCGCATGCGCCAAAACGCCGCGCAGCCGGTCGGCCAGCGGCTGGATATCGCGTTGCGGCCGGGTCAACAGGCGTAGCGTGGTGAGCCGCTGCGCCAGGAATTCGGGCGCGCGATACAGGTGCAGCACGGGTTCCAACGCCGCCAGCGTCAGCTTGCCGACGCGTAGCGCGCGCTTGAGCGGATTTTTCTTGATCTTGCGGATCAGGTCGGCGCGGCCGACCAGCAGGCCGGCTTGCGGGCCGCCCAGCAGCTTGTCGCCGCTGAAGGTGACCAGGTCGGCGCCAGCCGCGATGGTGTCGCGCACCGTGTCTTCGCGCGGCAGGCCGAACTGCGTCAGGTCCACCAGCGTGCCGCTGCCCAGGTCTACCGTGGCCGGCAAGCCCTTGGCATGCGCCAGCGCCGCCACCTCGGCCACGCCGACGCTCTTGGTGAAGCCGGTGACCGCGTAATTGCTGCAATGCACCTTCATCAGCATCGCGGTGCGCGGCCCGATGGCGCCGTCGTAGTCGGCGGCATGCGTGCGGTTGGTGGTACCCACTTCAACGAGCTTGGCGCCGGCGCGTTTCATGATGTCGGGGATGCGGAACGCGCCGCCGATTTCAACCAGTTCACCACGCGACACCACGACCTCGCGCCGGTCCGCCAGGGCGTTCAGCATGAGCAGCACGGCGGCGGCGTTGTTGTTGACGACGGTGGCGGCTTCGGCGCCCGTCAGTTCGCACAGCAGGTCGTCGATGAGATCGTCGCGATCCCCGCGGCCACCGGTATCCAGATCGAATTCCAGATTGGCCGGCGTGGTCAGCGCGCGCAGCACCGAGGCCACCGCTTCGTCGGGCAGCAGCGCCCGGCCCAGGTTGGTGTGCAGCACGGTGCCGGTCAGGTTATAGACCGCGCGCAGGCGGGGTTGCGCGGCCTTGTCCAGCGAAGCCGTCACGCGGGAGGCCACCGTGCTGGCATTCAGTTCGCGCTGCATCAAGCCGCCGGCCAGCGCGCGTTGACGCAGCGTGTCCAGGTGGCGCCGCAATGCCGCCACGACCTGCGTGCGCCCGTGCGTGTCCAGCGCGGTGCGCATCGCGTCCGCGTTCAACAGGCGGTCCAGCGGGGGGATGTCGGACGCAGCAGCGGCAGTGTCGGCGGCGGCGGTTTCAGCAGCGACAGTCCCGACGCCGGCAGCCCCAGCGGCGGCGGTTTCAGCAGCGGCAGTCTCAGCGGCGACGGCGCTGTCTTCTGACGGAAGCTCGGCCATGCGGCTAGTCCTCGTTGCCATGCCACAGCAGCGGGTTGCCGCTGGCGCGCGAATAACCTGCCTCGCCCACCAGCACGTCCAGCATCAGGCTGGCCAGGTCATCGGCTACGGGTTCCACGTGCAGGTCCTTGTCCTGGTAGAAGATCTTGCGATAGGTGTGGCAGTGGTCGCAGGTTTCGGCCTTGATGGCGGGTGCGCGGCCGTCGATGGCCTGGTACGCCACCGATTCGACGTCTTCGCAATGCGTGCACTTGACGCGCACCATGTGCCATTGCGTGGCGCACAGGCTGCAACACAAGTAGCGGTAGCCTTCGAACTGGCCGCCCACGCGCACTACGCTGGCCACCGGCAAGCTGGCGCAAACGGGGCACACGCCGAACGGGCTGACCACGGGCAATTGCTTGGCGTCGAAGCGGCTGGCCAGATCGGTCCAATAGACTTGCAAGGCTGCCATGACGAAGGGCGCGGCCGCGCCGTCCACGCCCTGGTCCTGTTCGGCCAACACGGCTTCGGCCAGGTCTTCGAGGGATTCGGGGTCTTGGTCGATTGCGCGGCGCAACGCAGTACAGACTTCGACGGCTTCGGCAGGCACCCCCGCGGTACGCGATACGTCATCGACCAGGCGCGCCAGGATGCCGCGCCACATCGGGTCGCGCGGCCAGCCCACCGCCTGTAGCGGCGGCATGCCATGCGCCTGCGCCAGCGACAGCCGGTCTTCGGATACGCCGGGCGCGGCGCAGTCCTGCAGGGCGCGATGCTGGGCGTCGACCAGATGCGCCATCAGCAGCAGGTAATCGGCCACCGGGCTATCCGACGCCAGTTGCCGCAGGCGCGCCGCGCGCGTTGAAAAAATCGAGCCGCGTTCAGGCAAGCTGACGCGGGGGATGACATTGTGGTCTAGCGCTTCGATTTCACCGCGCGGAAGAATTCGCTGCAATTGCGTCTCCAAAAAAACAAACACGGCTGCCAGCCTTCGAAGAAGGATAGCAGCCGTGCGATCAGGATAAAACCGGCGCTACTTCCGGATCTGTTCGCGGAACCAGGCGCGATGGTGCTTCCACGCCCAGCCCGCCGTGACATAACCGCGCAGCATGGCCGTCAACGAGCCCTTGACCCAGATCGCGGCGTAGATGTGCACGATGATCGAGCAGATCAGCACCAGCGCACTGACGGCGTGCACCACGGACGCGACCCGCACCACCCAGATCGGGAAATAGAACGCGAAATATTCGCGCCAGATCACGATACCGCTGGCGAACAGGCCCAGCATGCACAACACCAGCACGTAGAACAGCAGCTTCTGGCCGGCGTTGTACTTGCCGACTTCGGGCAGCTTTTCTTCGCGGTTCTCGACCACGTCGTTCAGCTGCTTGAGCCACTGGCGATCAGCGCGCGTCATCAGGTTGTGCCGCCACATGTGGCCGGCGAACACGACGAAGCAGACGAACATCACCACCCCGATGATGGGGTGCAGAATGCGCGTCCAGGGGCCGCCGCCGAACAGGTTGGTCAGCCAGTACATCGACGGGTGAAACAGCGCCAGCCCGGACAGCGCCAACAGAATGAACGTGAAGGCGATGATCCAGTGGTTGGTGCGCTCACCCGGCGAATAGCGCTTGATGCGGCGGTGACGGTGGTCTTCAGTCATGGCGGATCTCCTCTTCGGCGCGGCGCTCGTCTTCCTCCGACACCTCGTTACGGCCCACGCGGGCGTAGTGGAAGAATCCCGCCAGGGCGGTCAGGGCCATCGCGGCCACACCCAGCGGTTTGGCCAAGCCCTTCCACAGCGACACCATGGGACTGATCT
This sequence comes from Achromobacter sp. B7, assembly GCF_003600685.1. Lineage (NCBI taxonomy): Bacteria > Pseudomonadati > Pseudomonadota > Betaproteobacteria > Burkholderiales > Alcaligenaceae > Achromobacter > Achromobacter sp. B7. The sequence continues at coordinate 333,681 of NZ_CP032084.1, read as the reverse complement.
TCGGGTCCTGGGGCAGGCCGTGATACAGCCCGGGCTGGTCGGCGTGATGCAGCACGTACATGACATGGGTGCCGCCCACGCCTTGCGGGTCGTACAGCCCGGCCTGGTCGAAACCGCGGGACTTCAGGTCCACGATCCGTTCCTCGGCATGCTGCTTCATGTCTTCCTTGGTGCCGAAGACGATGGCGCCGGTGGGGCAGGCCTTGACGCAGGCCGGCTCCTGGCCGACGGCCACGCGGTCGGAACACAAGGTGCACTTGTACGCCTTGTGGTCTTTCTTGGAGATGCGCGGCACGTTGAACGGACAGCCAGTGATGCAGTAGCCGCAGCCAATACAGTTTTCCTCGTGGAAGTCCACGATGCCGTTGGTGTATTGGATGATGGCGCCCGGCGAGGGGCAGGCCTTCAGGCAGCCCGGGTCCTCGCAGTGCATGCAGCCGTCCTTGCGGATCAGCCATTCCAGGTCGCCGGCGGGGTTCTCGTATTCTGAGAAGCGCATGACGGTCCAGGAATGCTCGGTCAGGTCGGCCGGGTTGTCATAGACGCCCACGTTGGTGCCGATCTCGTCGCGCAGATCGTTCCATTCCATACAGGCGCTTTGGCAAGCCTTGCACCCGATGCACTTGGAGACGTCGATCAGCTTGGCGACCGAGCCCGTGATGGGTTCACGGATACCGGGCGGCGGCGTGGTGGTGGCCGAGCGCCGCTTGATGTCTAGGGATTGCATGGACATGTCGGTTCTCCTAGGCCTTCTCGACCTTGACCAGGAACGACTTGAATTCCGGTGTCTGGGAATTGCCGTCGCCCACGAATGGCGTCAGGGTATTGGTCAAAAAGCCGGGTTTGGCCAGGCCCACGAAACCCCAGTGGATCGGAATGCCCACGTGGTGCACCGTCTTGCCTTCGATGGTCAACGCGCGCAGGCGCTTGGTGACCAGCGCCACCGCCTTGATGTAGCCGCGGTTGGACGACACCTTGACCCGCGACCCGTTGGCAATACCCAGTTCCTTGGCCAAGGCATCGCCGATCTCGACGAATTGCTCCGGCTGGAGAATCGCATTGATGCGGACGTTCTTGGTCCAGTAGTGGAAGTGCTCGGTCAGGCGGTAGGTGGTGGCCACGTACGGGAACTTGTCGACCGTGCCCATCGCGGCCAGGTCGTCCTTGAAGACGCGCGCGGCCGGGTTGCTGGTCACGCCCTTGGCCTTCGGGTACAGCGGGTTGTATCCCAACGGCGTTTCGAAGGGTTCGTAGTGTTCCGGGAACGGCCCTTCGGCCATGCCCGCCCGCGCGAAGAAGCGCGCCACGCCTTCCGGGTTCATGATGAACGGCCCCATGCCGCCGTCGGGGTTTTCGTCGCCCTTGAAGTCGGGGATGTCGGCACCGGCCCATATCTTGCCGTTCCAGCCGATCAGCTTGCGGCGCGGATCAAAGGGCTTGCCCGCCACGTCGCAAGATGCGCGGTTGTACAGGATGCGGCGGTTGGCCGGCCACGCCCAGGCCCAGTTCAGGGTCTGGCCGATGCCGGTGGGGTCGCTGTTGTCGCGCCGCGCCATCAGGTTGCCGCCGGGCCCCCAGGCGCCAGCGAAGATCCAGCAGCCGCTGGCGGTGGAGCCGTCGTCGCGCAGTTCCGCAAAACCCGCCACCTGCTCGCCGCCCTTGCGGGTGACCTTGGTGGGGTCCTTGGGGTCGACCAGGTCCACCAGGGCGCGCCCGGAGTATTCCTTGGCCAGTTCCTCGGCGGTGGGGTTCTGCGGGTTGGAGTACGGCCAGGACAGGTTAACGATAGGGTCGGGATACGTGCCGCCTTCGTCCTGGTACATCTTGCGCAGGCGCGTGAAGATCAGCGACATGATTTCGATGTCGCTCTTGGCTTCGCCCGGAGGCTCGGCGCCCTTCCAGTGCCATTGCAGCCAGCGCCCGGAGTTCACCAGCGCGCCGTCTTCCTCGGCGAAACAGGTGGTGGGCAGGCGGAAGACTTCGGTCTGGATCTTGGACGGATCCACATCGTTGGCCTCGCCCGCGTTGCGCCAGAATTCGGAGGTCTCGGTGACCAGCGGGTCCATGATGACCAGGAATTTCAGCTTGGCGAAACCATCATTCAACTTGGCCTTGTTGGGCGCCGCCGCCAGCGGGTTGAAACCCTGCGCGATGTAGCCGTTCATCTTGCCCTGGACCATCAGCTCGTAGACCTGGAGCATGTCGTACAGCTTGTCCAGCTTGGGCAGGTAGTCGAACGCCCAGTTGTTTTCCGCCGTGGCGGCGTTGCCCCACCAGGCCTTCATCAGGCTGACGTGGAACTTGTTGTAGTTCTGCCAGTAGCTGAGCTGGTTGGGACGCAGCGGCTTTTGCGTACGGGTCTCGATGTACTTGGCGTAATCCTGCTCGGGTTCGTTGGGCAGCGTCATGTAGCCCGGCAGCAGGTTCGACATCAGGCCAAGATCGGTCAGGCCTTGAATGTTCGAGTGCCCGCGCAGCGCGTTCATGCCGCCACCGGCGATGCCGATGTTGCCCAGCAACAGCTGCACCATCGCGCCGGTGCGGATGATCTGCGAACCGATGGAATGCTGCGTCCAGCCCAGCGCATACAGGATCGTGCCCGCGCGGGTGGGGCTGGCGGTGGACGCCAGCATTTCGCACACCTTCAGGAACTTGTCTTTCGGCGTGCCGCACACGCGCTCGACCATGTCTTCGGTGTAGCGCGAATAGTGCTTCTTCATCAGTTGGTAGACGGTGCGCGGATGCGCCAGCGTCGGGTCCGTCTTGACGAAACCGTCGTCGCCGCGCTCGTAATCCCAGCTGGCCTTGTCGTAGGAACGCTTGTCGGCGTTGTAGCCGGAATACAAGCCTTCCTCGAACGTGAAGTCCTCACGAACGATGAAAGAAAAGTCGGTGTAATTGCGCACGTACTCGTGCTGGATCTTGTCGTGATCCAACAGGTACTTGATGACGCCACCCAGGAAGATGATGTCGGTGCCGGTGCGTATGGGCGCGTAGAAATCCGCCACGGATGCCGAACGCGTAAAGCGCGGATCCACAACGATCAGCTTCGCCTTGTTATGGGCTTTTGCTTCCGTGACCCATTTGAACCCGCACGGGTGGGCCTCGGCGGCATTGCCACCCATGATCAGCACTACGTCCGCGTTCTTGATGTCGACCCAATGGTTCGTCATCGCTCCACGGCCAAACGTCGGGGCAAGACCTGCCACCGTCGGGCCGTGTCAGACACGTGCTTGGTTATCGAACGCCAACATCCCCATGCTGCGCACGGTCTTGTGCGTAACGTAGCCCACCTCGTTGCTGCTTGCAGAGGCGGCCAGCATGCCGGTGGTCAGCCACCGGTTGACTGTCTTGCCGTCCGCGGTCTTCTCGACGAAGTTCGCGTCGCGGTCGGCTTTCATGAGTTTGGTGATGCGGGTCAGCGCGTCGTCCCACGACATCCGCACCCATTTGTCCGACCCGGGCGCCCGGTATTCCGGGTACTTCAGGCGGTTGGGGCTGTGGATGAAGTCGATCAGCGCCGCGCCCTTCGGACAGAGCGTGCCGCGGTTGACGGGGTGATCAGGGTCGCCTTCGATGTGCATGATGCTGGCGCGCGCGTTCTTGGCGCCGTCGCCCAGACCGTACATCAGCAAGCCACAGGCGACCGAACAGTAGGGACAGGTGTTGCGCGTTTCAGTCATGCGCGCAAGTTTGTACTGGCGCACTTCAGCCATGGCCGTGCCGGGGGCTACCCCGAGCAATGCCAGGCTAGAGCCTGCCAGGGTGGCACCTGTCACCTTGAAGAACTGGCGGCGATTCATGTTGACCATGAAGCACTCCTCTCCTGGTGAATGACGAAAGCCGGTGGCTTGCCCAACGCGGAAAAGCCCTACAACTTCCAAGGATATTTCAATAAGTATATTCGCAAGACCAAGTCGCGCGCCACGGCAAAAGCCCGGCTAACGCCGATTTGGCGGCGAAATGGGAGTTGTTCGCAGATTTTGGAGTGTCTGGCGGCTGCTACATTCCTCGTTCACGCTTGACCGTTGGAATGCCCGATGCGCCGTTTTGTTCCCTTGGCTTTGTGCCTGGCCTGCCTGGCCGGGACGCCCGCCTCCACCGCACTGGCCGCGCCCGCAGCCGCGCGGCTCACACCGGCCGCCGCTGCAACCGAAGTCGCCCAGCAAGCGGCCATGGAAGGCTACCTGTACTTCTATCCGCTGGTGACGATGGACTTGAACCGGCGGCAGTTCACGCATCCGTCGCGAGGCGCTCAGGGTGCGGCCGCCAACACATTCCTGCATGGTCGCGGCCTGCCCCCGGCCGGCGAGGCGGCCCCGTGGGCCAACCCCGACATGCTGCGCAGCACCGGCTGGATCGACCTGACGGCCGGCCCCGTCGTGCTGTCGGCGCCCGACACCCAGGGCCGGCGGTATTCGTTGACGCTGGTGGACATGTGGACAGACGCCTTCGCCATGCTGGGCAAGCGCACCACCGGCACGGGCAAGTCCAACACCGTGATCGTGCCGCCCGGCTGGACGGGCACGCTGCCCTCCGGCATGGCCCGCATTGACGCACCGACCCCGCACGTCCTGGCCAAGCTGCTGATCCAGGCAGACCGGCCCGCCGATTTCGCCGCCGTGAATGCCTTGCAGGACGGCTACGCGCTGACGCCGCTGTCACAGTGGAACTTGCCGGCGCAGTCGCAGCGGGTGAAGTCGGACCCCAATCTGGACCTGAAGATAGCCGTGCGCGAGCAGGTGGAATCCATGCCGACCGACGCGTTCTTCACCTACGCCGCCGAGCTGCTGCGCAAGAATCCGCCGCACGCAACCGACCAGCCGATGCTGGCCAAGCTGCGCCAGGCAGGCCTGATTGCGGGCCGTCCGTTTGATTTCGACAAGCTTGACCACCCCGCCAAACAAGGCATGCGACGCGGACTGCGCGCGGCGCGTGAGCGCATGCAGGCCGCCGCGGGCGCCTCGCTGCGCAGCCTGAACGGCTGGCAACAGGAAACAGCCAGCGTGGGCGTGTATGGCACCGCGTACCTGCGCCGGGCGCTGGCCGCGCAAGCACAGCCAGGCGCCACCCTGCCCGAGGATCTGGCCGTGCTGCTGCTGGCTGCCGACAACCAGGGTGCCCCGATCGACGGCGCGCATCGTTACTTCTTGCACTTTGAAGACGGGCAGCTCCCGCCCGCTGGCGCGCTGTGGTCATTGGCCGCTTACGACAGCCAGGGCATGCCCGTTGCCAACATGCTTGGCCGTCATACCCTGGGCGACCGTCAGCCGTTGCGCTACAACGCCGATGGCTCGCTGGACCTGCATTTCAGCCAGACGCCGCCCGCCCCCGAGGACCAGGCCAACTGGCTGCCGCTGCCCGCATCGGGCGCCGTGACGATGTTGTTGCGTATGTACGAACCGCAGCCAGTTTTGTTGGACGGGCTGTGGATGCCGCCCGCCTTGGTGCGGGATGATCCGCAGCCGCCGGCGGAAGTGGATTCGGATGTAGATGCGGAGCCCGCCGCCAGCGCCGCCCAGCCTTCCGAGAAGAAACCCTAGCACGTGGCCGGATGACGGCTCGGTGACAGGCGCCTGCCGCTACCATAGGCGTTTTATTTTTCAATGATGAGCGCCCGCCATGGACGACGCCTTTAGCCACCAATTGTCGATGACCATCCTGATGACGCCTGACATGGCGAATTTTTCAGGGAACGTACACGGCGGAACCATCTTGAAGTACCTGGACCAGGTGGCCTACGCCTGTGCCAGCCGCTACGCCGGCCAATACGTGGTCACGCTGTCGGTGGACCAGGTCGTGTTCCGCGAACCCATCCACGTGGGCGAATTGGTCACTTTCCTGGCGGCGGTGAATTACACCGGACGCACGTCGATGGAAATCGGCATCAAGGTCGTCACCGAAGACATCCGCAAGAAGCTCGTGCGCCATACCAACAGCTGTTATTTCACGATGGTGGCGGTGGACGACAACGGCGCACCCACCGCTGTGCCGCCGCTGGCCCCGCGCAACCTGGAAGAAAAGCAACGCTTCGAAGCCGCGCGTCTGCGCCGCGAACTGCGCCAGGAAATGGAACGCCGCCACGATGAAATCAAACGGGAAACGACGCACGACGCGCCGTAACGGCTGACGGACCGGCGGGGGCTATTTCTCTGTGCCGGGTTCGCTGGCGATAAAGTCATCCAGGGCTTTTCGGGCCGCTTCCGCCTGGGCGGGGGTAGGTCCACGCGTAGCGCTTTGCGGCTCGACGCGGGGCGGAGCAACGGCCCCGTAACGCGGGCGCAGTGAACGCATAGCGTGATCCCAGATTGCCAGCGTCTGATCCTTGCTCAATGTGGAGTCAACAGGTGGACGGGGCCTTTTTCTTTGCCACAACGGAGGATCGCCCCGAGGGACAAAGTTGGGCAAAAGCCAATTAAGCAACTTGTCCGGTGTGGTCTCCGGGTTGGCGTGCAGTCTGGGCACGCCGCCCGCGGTCAGGCGGAAATTGACCGATGGACTCGCCAACGAACGGCTATCCCGGTAGTTTTCAGCCACAAACAAGAACCCGCGATGGTCTTTCGTTTCATACCGCATCAGGTATTCCTCCGCGGGATTCCCAGCCAGCGTGGTATGCCCCTTGCGCACCACATCGGGGGCCCAGACGCGAAAGGCTTTGAAGTCGCGGACCATGCGTTCGATGAGGCGAGGCGACTCATTGCGTGCGGAGTCACTGAAGTAGATTTCCAGTTTGACGTTCGAGCCTCGCGCCATGAAGCTCACGATGCCCATCTCGTGGTCGTGCGTACCCCGGATGATGACGGGGCCCAGCGAAAGGCCCGGGCCGGCCGCTTCGGCTTGCTTGACGCCGACAACTTGCGCAGCGAGCTCAAGCAGGCGCGACTCGACCTGTGCATTGCTGCCCTCCTCGTACGACTCTGCTGCCAACTTGACGTGCGTACCGTTCACCAGCAGATGCAGTTCATAGGTTTGCGACCATGTGGCGCCCATACTTTCTTGATATTGGAACAACCACTTCCCCCGCGCCAATTCCTCCGCGCCGAGAAGCATGGACTTGCCGGTTTCATAACTGTTGACGGCGCCGATGCGGCGGGCGCGTTCTGATAAAGCCTCGTCAAACTGAGCCAACGTGATGTCTTGCCCCAGAATATCGATTTGAACGCTCGTATGATCGGCCCCTCCTCCGTAGTAAAGCTTCGCGAACGCCCTGGAAGGCGGCCCCCAGTCGGCGGGAAGTTCGATCAGTTGCCTGCCTACCGCCCACGTTCGCATGGGGCCGGTAATCTCGTTCACGGCGGATTCCTCCTTTGAATGAAATAGGGCCATCACGCCCGCGGCGAGCCCGGCCAACAGACAAAGCAGCGGGATCAAGCGACGCATGACGGACGCTTGGCTTGAGCAGCGATCTTGATGAGGCTATACAGCGTGAAGTGCCGGGTCTGCATCACTTTGAATGCGCCCTCATGGTCAAAGCCCGTGGCGCTGACTTGCACCCGCACTTGGCCTTCGCGCGCCTGCGCGGCCGGCGCCTGGCCTGAACTGACCGGAACCGTGCCATCACCGATGCCGTCCTGCATTTCGCAGTGCAGTTCCCAATGGCTGACTTCCATGGATACGGCCAGCCGGCCTGCTCTGACCGGCACGTGTTCCACGACGCGACTGCCGCCAACGTACAAGGGGCTGGATCCTTGATCTCGCACCTGCGCCATCTGCATGGTGGACACAACGAAGGCATCCGGGGGCACGCCCAAAGGCCGATTCAGATCGCCCCGTCCGGCTCGCATTTTCCAGGTAATGGTTTCGAAACTCGGCTGTTTGGCGTCAGCCCCGTAATACACGTAGGTGTTGGGGTGATAGGCGGCGTCTATCGTTTCGTGAAACAGCTTCGCCTTCTTGATGTTCTTTGCGTAGTGGACCCACTCGATGGGAGCCCCATCCTTCGGCTTTAACCACTCTTCGCGCAGCAACGCCCACCAGCGATCACGGCGCAAATAGATTTCATGGTACGGGTCCGCCTCAGGACGCGCAGGCATGGCGGACGCGTGGTCGGGGTCTCGCAGGCGTAACCATCCCGGCGAATAGTTCTTGGTGGGCAGCAATTGCAGTGCACCCGGCGACTGGGCGAATACCGCTGTGACGTCCTGGCCGGTCACGCCGATCACGGCGGCGGCCATCGCGCTTTCTTGCTGCATGCCCACTTTGCAGCGCCGGTATGCCACCGGGGCGCCATGGGTCGGCATCACGCCGTGCACGACGCCTGCAATGGCTTCGCTCATGCCGGGTAACTGCGCGCAACGCCGTGCCACCAGCCCGCCCATCGAGTGTGTGACCAGGATGACCTGCTGGCACTCGGACCCGTACTGACGCCTGATTTCGTCGATACGCTCGGCCAGCTTGTTTGCCGCCACGTCGTTGTCCGCCAGCCAGTTGTAGCCAAACGCGTGCACCGGCATCCGGTATGCGGCGCGGGCGGACAGGTCGTCCGTCTTCAGATGCGGCAGCTGGCGCAGCAGGTGTTCGCCCAGGCCTGCCAGGGGCACCTCCAGCCCGGGCTTCAGGCGCGGCTGCAACGAGGGGTCGTCGGGCACGTCCAGGTGCATGGACTTCAGTTGGAATTCCGGCCACTCGTGCGGCCGATAGGAGCTGTTCAGCGAGTCTTCGAGCCAGAGCAGGAACGGGTGATAGCTGCTTTCGCCGACTTCGCCCCAGCCCCGTTCGCGATAGCGATCGATAAGCGCCTGTTTGCTTTGCGTGGCCGATTCGACGAAAGGCACGATCACCGAACCCACGCGACGCTCGGGCACGGCGCCGGCGTCATCGACGGTCACGCGGTCGGGGTGCAACACGGCCTGACGGGTCCCTGCGGGAACGCCGTTCCAACGCCGGAACAAATCAACAGGTTTGCCAGCCAAGCCTGCATCCAGCCGCCAGACGGGTTCGGCTTCTTGCCCGTCATCGGGCACGGACTTCAGATTCGAGCCCATGATGCCCGGAACGAATACGACCGGCAGGATAGCGTCCGGCGGGATCCGCAGGATGACCGGATCGCACTGCTCGGCGGGCGTCAGCGTCCACTGAAACACAGGCTGGCCCCGGGCGTTGTAGGACATCGGGGCGAAACGCTGCGCGGGCGCTGCGGTATCGGTCACGGCGGGCTCCTGAGTGGGGCACGCGCGTGGCCTTGGCGGATTGCGTGGCGCTGCGCGAGCGAATCACTTGACCCGCAACAGTGATGGCGATCCGACAAAAAGGCTATTGGAAGAGTCTGATTTCCGGTTCAGATTGCTAAGAACCCGCGTGGCGAATCAGGCCCGCTCCGCCGCTCCGGGCGGTGGCGGCGGTGCCGAGGCCGGTTCGCGGTCTCGGCCCACCATGCGTTTCAGACCCAGCCATTGCTGCGACCAGAACCCGCGGCCGTAGTCGCGGCCGCCCAATTCGGCCTGCTGGTCGTGGATGCCCGTGGGGCCATAGCCCACGCCAAAACGGGCGGTGCGAAACAGCACGTCCCAGATGGGGAATAGCGCGGCAAAGTTGTAGCCGCCGACGGGGCCGGGCGTGGACGCGTCGTAGGCGATGGAGTGGTGATGCCGATGGAAACGCGGACTGACCAGCAGGCGTTCGCCGAGCGCGCCGAAGTGCATGCGCAAGTTGGCGTGCGAAAAGCTTTGCGCCAGCTGCGTAATGGCCACCACCGCCACGAACTGCGCCGGCGGCACGCCCACCAACTGCGACACGAACACAACCAGCACGTCGCGCAGCATGTCGTCCAGCAGGTGGTTGCGGTCGTCGCTCCAGATGGTCATCTGGCGCTGGCTGTGATGCACGGCGTGCAGCGCCCACAGCCAGCCGAAGCGGTGCTGCGCACGGTGGTAGACGTAGTCGACCGCGTCGAACAGCAGCAGATAGATGATGAGGCTGACCCAGGCCTTGTCGGTCACGCCAGGCCAGTACTGGTCCAGCTGGAAAGGCGCAAAGCCCCACACGTGCAGCTGGCCGAAGACGCTGTCCCAGAACGGGTCGATGGTGAAGAACAGCGCCAGGCGAAAAACGCCCAGGCGGTGGATCAGCGTGTACAGCACGTCGATGCCGATCTGGCGTCGGTCGGTCACGGCTTCGACGGGCCGCAGGCGTTGCAGCGGGCCGAACACCAGCACCAGCACGGCAACCTGCACCAGACCGACCAGCAGCCACATGGTGGCGTCATAGCCGTCCTCGATGAAGTTGCTCATTCCGAGGTGAAACAGCGCGGGCTGGATCAGCGTTTCGAAGAGCCATTGCTGGCATGCCCCGAAGAATTGGCTAAGCGTTTCCATGATCAATGATGCGTGGCGATCCAGTCGCGATAGGCCGGATGCGTGTCCAAGGTGGCAAAACAATAGCCCTTCTGCTGCAAGCCCACAATCAAGGGCTCCAGCACGGCGGGCGCCCAGGGGTCCTGGCGCGACCAGATGCCCAGGTGGGCAAGCAGGATATCGCCGGGCTTGATGGTGCGCAGCGCCTGGTCCAGCAGCTTGGCGTTGGGGAATTTATCGCTGGGCAGTTCATCGCCCAGGAAGCCGGCGGGCGACCAGCCCACGTGTTCGTAGCCGCAGGCCTTGGCGGCCTGGAGCAGGGCGGGCGACGTCTTGCCGCCCGGTGCGCGGTACAGCGGCAGCATCCTGGCGCCCGTCATCTGGTGAAAGCGGGTGGCCGAACGCTTGATTTCGGCGCAGTACTGTTCGGCCGTCCATTCGGCGCGCTTGCCGGTGTCCGGCCCCGCGCTGGGCTTCACGCGAAACTTTCCGCCCGGCAGGTCGGCCTGCCAGTAGACGTGGTCGTAGGTATGCGATCCGAAAGCATGCCCTTCCGCCGCGCGCGCCTTCCACCACGGCGCCCAGACGTCGTCCAGGCTGGAGCCGTCGGTCTTGGTGCGTTCGTTGGCCAAAAAGAAAGTGACCTTGACGTGATGGCGGTTAAGCACATCGGCGATCAGCGGCGCGACCCCCATGTGACCGGTGTCCAGGGTCAGGTAGACGGGCTTGTCGCAGGTGCCCGGCGCCGCGGCATTCGCCACCGGCACGGCACACGCCAGCGCCAGCGTCATGGCCAGCAAGCGCACGCCAGCGGGCGCAGCGTGGGGAGGGTAGCCCCCCCTATCGGGTCGGCGCATGGTTCAGCGTCCAGACGCCGTGCGGCGACTTGCCCACCGGGACCTGGTTCACGACCTTTTTCTGCTCCAGGTCCACCACCGTCAACTTGCGCGCCCAGCGCGAGGTCACCAGCAGCGTCTTGCCATCGGCCAGCACATCCATGCAGTCCGGGCCGCCCGGCACCGCGAAGGTGTCGGTCACGGTCAGCGACAGCATGTCGATGCGGCTGATGGAATTGGCGGTGCGGTTGCTGACGAACAGGTGGCGCTTGTCGCCCTGCGCGCGAAACGCGTGCGCGCCCGCGGCGGTGGGAATGCGCTTGACCAGCTTGGCCGGGCCCTTGCTGACGTCATAGGCTTCCACGAAGGAATCGCCCGTCAGCGCCACCAGCAGGGTCTTTTGATCCGGCGTCAGAAACACGTCGGCCGGCGTCTTGCCCACCGATACCGTCCACTTGGGCGTTTGCGTCGCCAGGTCGATGGCGATCAGCTGGTCGCTGTCCTGCAAGGTGACGTAGGCCGTCGTGCTGGTCTTGTCGATCATGATGTGGCTGGGCGTCTTGCCCGCCTGCACCCGCTTGACCAGCTTCAGCTCGGCGCCCTTTTGCTGCGGCTGCCACGCGTAGATGTCGATGTGGTCCAGCCGGTTGGCGGCCGTGACGAACCACTTCATGTCCGGCGAAAACTGCAACTGGTAGGGGTCGACGATGTCGGTCAGCGTGCGCTGCACTTCGCCCGTCTTCGGGTCCATCATCGTGATCGTGTTGCCCGTGGCGTTGGCCACCATCAGCGACTTTTCGTCGGGCGTCAGATACAGGTGGTGCGGTTCCTTGCCGGTAGGCACCCGGCGCAGTTCCTTGTAGGACACCGGGTCGACGATGCTGACGTTGGCGTCCAGGGAATTCAGGACGAAAATCGGGGCGGATGCCGCCGCTGCGCTAAGCGCCATCCCTACGCCGGCCAGGGCGTAGCGGACAAAATGCAAGGGGTTCAATTTCAAGGTCCGGCAAAAGAGGATCGGGCACCGATCCCAGTGCTCGCCATTTTAGGCACAGCCACCTTTCAAAAGGGCAACAAGCGGGGCTTTGGCGGCATTCGCTTGCGCCTGTTGCGACTTGGCAACATCCCCACTGGCCCTGCCCCCGAAATGCCAAAAAGTCATTTGGCGCCAACGGGTTGCGCGTCGGCGTCCACCCACGCGCCGGCAGCGATATCGCGTTCCCGCAGCGCCTGCGCACGGCTGGCGGAAGCCGGCCCCAGGTCAGACTCCAACACCCCGCCTTGCGGCCCGATCACAAAGGTGCCGATACCGGTCTGCCCGTATCGCGCGGGCCACGCAACAATGCGGTAAGCCGTGCTTTCGGAGCCGGGCAGGATCTTGTAGCGATAACCAAAATACGCGTCCTCGGCCGGCACCTCGGGGCCCATCGCCAGCGCATCGGGACCAAACGCCTGGGGCGGGGCGCCCGGCACTTCGGGCCAGTACAGGCCGTCCATGGCACCGGGGCGGCTGACCAGGCGGCTGGCATAGCGGCCCTGCCCCACGCCCTGTTGATAACGCGTCTGGGCCGCTTGCAGCTGTTGCAGCGTCTCGATGGCGGCCAGTTCGTTGCGGCCGATCGCGCGGCGGGTCAGTTCGGCCTTGCCCGCCACCGGGTCGAAACGCCAGCCCTTGCCGACCTGGGCGATAGGCACGGGCATCGTCCAGCCGGAATCGCCCACGGCCAGCCAGGAACGGCCGCCATCGGCGATGACTTCATGTTTTTTTGCCCACGCCGACAGGAAGCGATAGATGTCGTCTTGCGAGACGCCGCCCGGCACCAGCTGTTTGTGATTGGGTCCCAGCACCTTGGCCATGGCCGACGAATCGCTGGTGGCCAGCGCGTCGGTGAAGGCGTCAGCCGCGGCCTGCGCGGTCGGATACACGCTTTGCGCGGCCGCCGGCGCGGCAACGCAAAGCGCCAACAGCGACACGGCGCCCAGCGCGCGCGCACGAACCCAGGCATTCGTCATGAAAGCTCCCTTGTTCATGGTGCTACCTCCGGCCGCCGATATGGCCGCCACCGCCACCGCCTCGATGCCCGCCGCCGCCGCTTGCCCGCTGACCACCGCCCCCGCCCCCGCCGCGATTCATATCGCTACGGTGGCTTTGCTGGCGCATGCGGTCGCCGTTGCCCGCGTCGCTTAACGCGTTGCTGGTGTTCGTTGTCCGGGCGCGATCGCGAGCCGCCGATTCGTCCGCGCGCTGGCGTTGCGCCGCGGCCTGGCGATCGTTGGTGGACACGCTGGACGAACGGGGCGTGTGCGAGCCTGCGCCCTGTCCGCCGGTGCCGGCGCCTGAGTGATTCTGCGCGCGGTTTTGCCCGCGATCCTGCCCCCGGTCGGCCGCGCCCTCGCCACTGCGGCCCGCCGCGCCCTGGCCGCCCCGGTTGGCGGCGCCCTGGCCACGGCCGGCGCTGTCGCCATGGCCGGCGATGGGTTGTCCGGTACGCCCTTCAAACGATTGCGCGGCGCGGTCACGTGCCGCCTCGCGGGAACCGGCAGCGGGCGCCGCGCCGGCCGCGCGCGCGCCCTGCCCCTGACCCGCCCGCTGGCCGGATTGCCGGTTCTGCACGCCTGCCTGGCGCTGGCTGTCAAAACGCTGCCGGCTGGCCGAATCGGCATACGGCGTATTGCCGCGATTTTCAGGGTTGTGCTTCCACGACACGTTGTTGTTACGGGCGTTGTCGATGCGCTGGTTCACGTTGATGTTGTTGTACCGGTTCACATCGATATCGACATCGTTGTGTCCCCAGTCAAAGCCGCCCCACATCGAATTGACGGCCGCCACCCCCAGGCCGAAGCCGATGCCCGACACCAGCGCCGTCCCAAAGACGGACCCCGGCGGCGGCGGGTAGTAATAAGGCGGATAAGTGGGATAGGCCCAGGCCCCGTACACCACACTGGGGTTGTAGCTGGGCACGTAGACAACTTGCGGATCGGTGGGCTGGATCACCACCACGGTCTTTTCGTTCGTGGTGCTGGAGGTGACCGTCTGCTGTGGCGTGCTTTTCAGGTTGCCCGCCTTTTGTGCCTGCGTACGCAAGCGCTGCACGGAATCCATCACCGCATCGGGCTGTGCCAGAAAGGCATCGCCCACGGATTTCACCCAGTCCGGCTGGCGCCCCATCATGTCCATCACTGACGGAAACGCCACCAGGGATTTCACGCTGGGATCCCAGGGCTCGGCCTCGACGGCCTTGACCGCCTGGTCACCCGATTCCGAGGTATGGGCCGCCGACCATTTGGCCGCGGCGGCGATGTCGTCGGGGTACGTGGACCCCATGAGGATTTGCGACAGCAAGGAATCAGGGTACAGCGCCACCGGCGCCATCAACTGATCCAACTGCCCCTTGTCCAGCTGGGTTTGGGCCACCGCCGGCAGACAGACCGCCAGCCCCAGGCACAACCAGCCAATGAACCACCCTTGCAGTCGACGCATGAACCGTTCTCCGTGAGGCAACGCATGAAGCTGAAAGCCACGAGGGAACTGCCGGATATCGCGATGACAATATATGCCTAACGCCGGGGCAAGGGAATATTTTTCAGTACGGCCGATCAGCGCGGCCGATCCGCTGCGGCGAATTCATAGCTTGGCGACGGACACCTCGGTCGCCTTGACGAATGCCAGCACCTCGGTGCCCACCTGAAGGTCCAGTTCCTTCACGGAACGCGTGGTGATCACCGACGTAACGATGCCGGCGGGGGTGTCCACGTCGACCTCGGACACGACCGGCCCGAGGATGATCTCTTTGATCTTGCCGCGAAACTGGTTGCGGGCGTTGATGGATTGAATGGTCATGAAGGGTTCCGGCCTGAGGCTGAAAGGTGAAAGGCGAAGAGGCATTCTTTCACCCTGTCCGGATGCGGAAAAATACTTAGTCGGCATGACGTTATGCCGGTGGGACGGGCGCGCGTAACGTCCCCTTCGCATCCTCCTTTCGCGGGACTGGATAGCGCGCAACGGCAGGCCTATACTGATTTCGCCGTTGCTCGACATTCCTTTTCCTAAAGGAGAGGCAACATGTACAGGCATTTGCTCATCGCCGTGGATGGTTCGCTGCTATCCGAATCGGCATTCAAGCGCGCCCTTGTCTTTGCCAAGGAAATGGGCGCCACCATCACGCTCATTCGCGCCATTCCCGAAGACCATTTGCTGGTCTATCAGGCCGAAATGCTGGGCACGACACAGGCGCATCACACCGACCAGGCCCGCAAGAACGCGGAAGGCTACCTGGAAGGGCTTGAGATGGAAGCCCGACACGCGCTGGTGCCGTGCAACATCGTCGTGATGGTCAACGACCATCCGCACGAGGCCATCGTGGAAACCGCCAAAACGCAGGGTTGCGACCTGATCATCATGGGTTCGCACGGGCGGCACGGCATGACCGGCTTTCTGCTGGGCAGCGAAACGCAGCGCGTGCTGGCCAAGACGCGCCTGCCGGTGCTGGTGTTTCGGTAGGTGGGCGCGGGTCGGGCGGGGTCGGGGCCAGGGCCGGTTCTGCGTCAAGGCCCCGGGCCCGGCGTCACGCCGCCGGTTCCAGCGCGTGCTGGAAGGTGAAGCTGTCGGCGTAGATATGGTCCAGGCTGGCGCCGCGCCCGGCGAACAGGTGCTTGGCGTCCTGCACCATCGCGGGTGCGCCGCACAGGTAGATGGCGTGTTCCGAGAGGTCTGCGTGGTCTTGCAGGACAACGTCCTGCACGTGGCCGCGCCGGCCTTGCCAGCTTGCGTCCGCGCGCGACAGGACCGGCACGAAATTGAATTCATACAGGCGCCCTGCCCAGCCCGCAATCTCGTCTTGCAGGTACAGGTCCGCCTCGGTGCGCATGCCCCAATACAAGGTGACGGGCGGGCAGTCTTCCTTGTCCAGCAACGATTCCAGGATGGCCTTGATCGGTGCGATGCCGGTGCCCGTGGCCACCATGATCAGCGGGCGCCAGTCCTCCTCGTGATAGCTGAAAACCCCCAACGGAGCATCGATCGTCAACGCCGCCCCCGCTTGCGCCTGGCCCAGCCACTGGTCGGTATAGCGGCCGCCCGGAATGCGGCGCACGTGGAAATCCACGTGCCCGTCCACCGACGCCACCGCCGACGCCATCGAAAAACTGCGCGTTTCACCGTCGGGCAGCAGCACGTTCATGTACTGCCCGGGCACATAGTCCAGCGGGCCGTCGGGCAGCGCCAGCGTCAGGTGCAGGATGTCGTCCGTATAAGGATGGATGCCGTGCACGGTGGCCGACAGCCGGCGCGGCTCGGGAAACACCTGGCGGCTGCTGGCCACGCTGATGCAAAGATCGCTTTGTGCGCGCGCCTGGCATGCCAGCGCGTAGCCTTCGGCCGCTTCTTCCGGCGTTAACGCCATCGGAAATTCTTCATAGCCCACCGCGCCCGATTCCAGCTTGATGCGGCAGGTGCCGCAACCGCCGAACGTGCATTCGTGCGGCAGCTTTACCGCCGCCCGTTCGGCGGCTTCCAACAGGGATTCCTCGGCGCCGGCGACGAACGCTTCGCCGGTTTGAAGAATATGCACGCGGTATGCCATTGCAAGCCTCGCTTATTTCTTGATGTCGGCCTGCACCAGCACTTTCATGCCGCGCGGCTCCAGCAGTTCAGCCAACGCCGTCAATGCCGCCAAGCCCGCCTGTGTGTCCTGTTCGCCATTGCCGCCGCTCAGACCGACGCCGCCGATCACCTCGTCGTTGACCACGATCGGAAAGCCGCCCACGAACACGGCAAACTTGCCGTCAAAGCTCCATTGGATGCCGAACGCTTCGTTGCCGGGCAGCGCGGGGCCATTGGGCGGCGTGTTGAACAAATGCGTCGAACGCTTGTGGCCGGCGGCGGTAAACGCTTTGTTCCAGGCGATCTGCGGGCCGGTGATGCGGGCGCCGTCCATGCGTTCCAGCGCAATGGGATAGCCGCCGTCATCGACGATGCAAATGGATTCCAGCACGCCGATCGCTTCGGATTTGGCGATGGCCGCGCGCACCATCAGGCGCGCCTCTTCCAGTTCCAGGCGGTAGATCTGTTTCATGTTCGTAGCCTTTTTCAGTGTTTGCCGCGCGCTCAGCCGGCGCGGTAGATGGTTTTGATCTGCGTGTAGAACTCAAGGCCCACCCGGCCCGACTCGCGGAACGTGGACGTGCTGGAATGCTTCAAGCCGCCGAACGGGGCATTGATCAGGTTGCCGGTGGTGGTGCGGTTGATCTTGACCGTGCCCGCCTGGATGTCGCGCGCGAAGCGGTGCGCGTAACGCGCGTCGGTGGTGGCGATGGCGGCGGACAGGCCGTACTCGGTGTCGTTGGCCTTGGCGATGGCGTCCTCGTACCCGTCGACTTCAATCAGTGCGATGACCGGCCCGAAGATCTCCTCGCGGGCGATGCGCATCTGCTGCGTCACATCGGTAAACAGCGCGGGCGTGACGTAATAGCCGTGGTCAAAATCGGGGCCGGCAAGCACGTCGCCGCCGCACAGGTGCGTAGCCTCTTGCTTGCCGATCGCCACGTAGCTCAACACGTTGTCCAGCTGCTTGCGGGTGGCCAAGGGGCCCAGGTCGAAGTTGCCCTTCAGGCCATTGCCGATGGTCAGCGCCTGGATGCGCGCCGCCAGCTTATCGGTGAACGCCTGCCGCACCTTGGCATCGACCAACACGCGGCTGGTGCCGGTGCAGGCCTGGCCGCTTAACGAAAAGCCGCCCTTGACGGCCAGGTCCACGGCGCGATCCAGGTCGGCGTCGGCCAGCACGATCAAGGGGTTCTTGCCGCCCAATTCCATCTGCGTGCGCGTGGTCAGCCCGGCGCTGCGGTGGATCTGTTCGCCCGCGGCCGTCGAACCGGTGAATGAGATCGCGCGCACGGCCGGCGCGCCGGTGATGGCCGCGCCCACGGCCCCTGCCGGCCCGATCACCAGATTCAGCACGCCCGCGGGCAAGCCCGCCTGCACGAACGCTTCGGTCAGGCGGTAGCCCGACAGCGGCGCGTCGGATGACGGCTTGAACACCACGGTATTGCCGGCGATCAGCGCGGGCGCGATCTTGCGGGCGGGAATGGAAATCGGAAAGTTCCACGGCGAAATCACCGCGGCCACGCCCAGCGGCTCGCGCTGGCTGTAGACCACCATGTCCGGGTCGTCGTTGACGAAGGTTTCGCCGGTAAAGCTCTGGCCCTCGACCGCGTAGAAGCGGATCGTCTGCGCCGAACGCAGCACTTCGTCCTTGGCCAGGTTCAGGCCCTTGCCCTCTTCACGGGTCAATTCGCGGGCAAAGGCGTCAGCGTGGTCTTCCAGGTACTGGGCGGCGCGAAACAGAATGGCGGCGCGTTTCGAGATCGGCGTGTCGCGCCATGCGGCGAAGGCGTCATCGGCGGCTTGCACCGCGCGCCGCGCATCATCGGCGTCCGACACGGGAAAGTGGCCCACGATGTCGCGCGTATCGGCCGGGTTGATGTTCGGCGCCGTACGCCGGGTGGCGCTGGGCACCCAGGCGCCGCCGATATGGTTCATGAATGTCTGCTGCGAAAGATCGTCCACGGAAGCGCTTCCTTTACCGGTACGGGGGTGGCCCGAGTGGCCCAGAGGGACCGAGCGGCTCGGCGGTTAAGCCGGGCATTCGGGTAGCTGTGAACATTGTATACTTTAATCATCGGCCAGCGATCCGTGATAACCCCGACGAGCGGGCATGAAAAAGGGGCCTGGCAGGCCCCTTTTTATCGGCATCAGCTGCTGTGCACGGCTAGCGCCAGATCAATACCGCGCAGATCGTCGAGACGAACAGCGCCAGCAATACCGGCAGCAACAACGCCCGCACCAGCGACAGCACGTTGACCCGGGCGAACCCGGCCACCGCAATCAATGACGACCACGCGATCAAGGTGCCGCCGCCCGTCCAGACAGCGCCCATCTGCCCGACCGCCGCCAGCGTGGCGGGGTCCACGCCCACCACCGGCCCCAACGCGCCGGACAAGGTGCCCGTCAATGGCAGACCGGCAAAGCCGGAACCGTCGATGCCGGTGATCATGCCCACCAGCAACACGCCGAACGCCACCAGGAAGTGGTTTTCGGGGATCAGATGCTGGCCCGCCGAAATCACTTCGAACAGCAGGCCGGGGGCCTGGGCCTGCGGGACACCCAGGATCTGCGCGGCGGTTTCATTGGCGCCAATGAAGAAGAAGCCGGCAATCGGCAGCACCGATCCCATGGCCTTGAAGGCGAAGACAAAGCCGTCCGTCACATGTTCCGGGCACACGTCCAGCATCTTGCGCGGCCCTTCGGCGGCCAGCGTCACCAGCATCATCACGACGAAAGCGACGCCACCCACCAGCGCCGCCGCATCGCCGCCGCGCAAGGCGGGCAGCGTCGGAAACAGGCGGGGCAGGACCATCACCGCGATCACCGCCAGGAAGGCCAGCGGCGTCACCACGGCAAAGGTCTTGGACCAGCGCACGCGGCGGCGTTCCTCGTCGTTGACGACGGGGCCTTGCGGCAACGCCGGGTCGGCGCCCATGGTGCCGCGCGCCAGTTCGGCCTTGTCGAACGAGCCGGACTGCTCGATCCGCGCCAGGCTGCCGTCTTGCGCGCGCGCCTGCCAGGCATCCAGCAACGCGGCGTTGGCGGGCACGATGTGCTTGCGGATCAGCAGGTAGGCCGTTACCAGCGCCACGGCGCCGGTGATCAGTGACAACACCAGCGCACGGTCGGCCACCACCGCCGCGCTGACGGCCGCGCCCGCCGCCTTGGCGCTGATGCTGGGCGCCACGCCGATCACGTAGTCCGACGACAGCGCCATGCCCTGCCCGGCGATGGCAATGGCCATGGCGCCGGCCAGCGGCGGCAGGCCGGCCGCGATGGCGGCGGGCAGCAGGATGGCGGACACCAGCGGCACGGCGGGCGTCGGCCAGAAGAACAGCGAGATCACATACGTACAGAGGGCGATGATGATGAACGACGAATGCCCGCCCCGCATGATGCGCCGAAACGGCTGCACCATGCGCACGTCCGCCTGCAGCGTCTTCAGGGAATTGAGCAGGGCGGTCATGAACGTGATGACCAGAAAGATGTTGAACAACTCCTTGGCGGCCACGAAGCTGGCCGAGAAGATACCGATCAGCGCGCTGATCGGATTGCCGGTGATGGCCAGCACCACCAGAAAGGTGCCAATCACCGATGGCACCACCACATTGGCCCGCAAAATCATCGTCAGGATGATGGCGGCCACGCTGATCAGATACATCCAGTGAGCAGCTGTGAGCACAACGTCCGCTTGCATGCGTGATTCCCCTTGTGACGTGGCTGTTGGATCGCCACAGTCGGTATACTATATTTCGTTGTGTGCCATACCAATCGAAATATGCGGCGCCTAGGGAAACCGATAATTCTGAAAAATGGATGAATAACGGCCTAAAAACAAGGGAATACCCGTAGTTTTGCCGCCCGACCCAAGCGTGACAAAATTCCCTCTCTGACTATCGTATACATAAAAGGCTGTAGCCCATGCCAGCGACCTTGCCTTACCCCGATCTTTGGCAGTACGCCGCGATGGCCGTCGTGGTGTTCGGTGCGGCGGTGGCCCAGGGCGTGGGCGGCATCGGCTTCGCCATGTTTGCCGCACCGGTGGCGGCGATGTTCTTCCCGCAGCTGGCCCCCGGCCCCCTGCTGACGCTGGGCGGCTTCATTTCGCTGCTGACGGCGCTGCGCGAACGGGCTTGCATCGATTGGTCGTCGGTGTCGTATGCGCTGGTGGGCCGTGCGGTAGGCACGTTGATCGCCATCTACGCCATGGCGCGCTTTGCGCCGCAGACGCTGGGCGTGTTGTTCGCCGGCATGATCCTGATCGCGGTGGGCCTGAGCGCGGCGGGGCTGCGCTTTACCGCCACGCCGGGCCGCGTGTCCGGCGCCGGCGTGGCCTCGGGCATCATGGGCACGATGACTTCGGTGGGGGCCCCACCGATCGCCATCGTGCTGCAACACACGGCGCCGCCTCAGCTGCGCGCCACGCTGGGCGTGGTGCTGTTCCTGGGGTCGATCTTTTCGCTTGCCATGCTGGCGCTGGCCAAGCGGTACACCGGCTATCACGTCGGTCTGGCCCTAAGCCTGGCGCCGTTTCTGCTGGCCGGTTTTGCGGTCTCCAACCGGTTGCGCACGCTGCTGCCGCCCCACGCCGTGCGCATCGTTCTGCTTGCCGCATGCGCGCTGGGCGCGCTGGGCGTGCTGGTCAAGGCGTTTTGGGGCAACTGATGCGCGCTTTTTGCCACGGCACCTTGCTACACCCGGTAATACAATGGAGACTGTATCCATTAATCCACACATGCTCGCCATGACCACTTCGCCTGTCAGCCCGCAAGCCGCTGAAACGCAGTCTTCCGCTCCGCTGAAGATTGGCGAGCAGCATCCTCAGTTGTTCGCCGTGATCCGCGACAAGCTGCGCGAACGCATTCTTAGCGGGGAATTCACCCCCGGAGACCGCCTGGTTGAAGGCCGCCTATCTGAAGAAATGGGCGTCTCGCGCATCCCCGTGCGCGAAGCCTTGCGCGCCTTGGCCGCCGAAGGGCTGGTCACCATCGAGCCGCGTCGCGGCGCCTCGGTATCCGTGCTGTCGGACGCCGTGGCCTATGACATGGTGGAAGTGCGCGCCACGCTGGAGGGGCTCAATGCCAAGCTGGCGGCACAGCGGCGCGATGCCAAGACGGTGGAACGCTTGCAGGCCTTTCTGCGCGAAGGCACGGAAGCCGCGCGCAGTGAACAGCTGGACAAGTTCCTGGCGCTGAATTCGCAGTTTCACGAAATGCTGGCCACCATAGGCGGCAATGTGGTGCTGACGGATTTGATGCGGTCGCTGCGCGATCGCACGGCGCTGCTGTTCGCGCCCAGCAACATGCACCGCGCCAAGGCCAACTGGGATGAGCATTCGCAGATTCTGAATGCCGTGATTGCCGGCAACGGCGACCTGGCCGCCTTGCTGGCGAGCCAGCACGTGCACAACGCGGCCAAGGCATACACGGACACGCAGCAGCAACAACAGCACCACGACGCGGCGGATTGACGCGGCACCGCGGTTTTTTACGGGCTGGGATACGCCTCTGAAACCTGGACAATGTGCGCTCGCAGCCGACGCTGCGACGCGCGTCACCCCTTAGCGTCAGGCGGAGGGCACCGGCGCGTCGACCGGGTCCGCGCCCACGCCCACCACCACCCCCTTGCCGTTCTGCACCACCCACGAAACTTTGACGTCGCCGTTCACAAATGTCTGGCACGCCATGCGGTAGCCGGCTTCAAAGTCCTCAGGGCGCAGATGCTTGCGCTCTTTCGGCTTGACCGCGTCGGTGTTCTCCAGCCCCTCTTCGATGCGGCACTTGCAGGTGCCGCACAAGCCGCCCCCGCACTTGAACGGAATGCCGCCCTTTTCCTTGAGCGACACGCGCAGCAGGTTGCTGTTCTCGGGCGCGGTGGCAACCTTGCCGCCATTGGAAAGAAATGTGATCTGAACCATGGGTGTCAATGCTCTGCAACAGCGGCGGCGGGCCGCAGCGTCAAGGTGGATTCCATGCTGCCGAATCGCGTCAGGTGCGCCAGTTCCTTGCGGGCTGCCTCGACCGACGAGAATTTTTCAAGGAACTTGGACGGCACGCGGTTGACGACGTAAGGCGGCGTGTCTTCAGTGACGATCAGGCGCGTCTCGCCGTGCAGCCGGGCAATGCGAAACACGGCAAGCGTGCGCCCGTAGAAGACGTAGTCGTAGGTTTCGATGATGTCGACGTCGACGCCCACGTCTGTGTGGAACACGCCGGGCTTGGTCGTCAGGATCACGTAGGAGGCGTCCATCGCGTTATGCCTCCGCGTCCTGAACCAGTTCAACATCATGGTTCAGCCACAGCTGGCACGCCAGCCGGTAGCCCTGGTCGATGCGGTCGCCCAGTTGCTTCTTTTCCTTCCAGTTCACCGGGGGAAGATGTTCGGCGCCGGCCAGCACTCGGCACGCGCACTTGGCGCACTTGCCCATGCCGCATTCGTAGCGCAGATGCGGATACGGAAACTGCTTGATGCCGGCCCGCACCACCAGGTTGGTGTTGTCCTTGACCACATCGGTATAGGTCTGGCCGCCTTTATGAAATACAACGGTAGGCATGAGTCTGTCGTCCTGGAGCTGCGGGTGGGGCGCGCCAGCGATGCAGCGCGCCCCGATAAATGCCGGGTGTGAATCAGGCGGCCAGACCGAGTTCGGGCAGCTTGATCTCGTGCTGCACGTAGTCGGTGTACAGCGCCGTGGTGTACAGCAAACGCATCTGGGCGCCGATTTCGCAGATTTTCAGGCAGCGCTGCTGAAGCTCGACCGTGTTGGCGTGTTCCAGCACGATCTGATAGCCGCGTTCGCCGTGGATCTCGTCCGACACGATGTGCAGGTCGAAGAACTCCACTTCTTCATCGGTGAAGCCGTACTTTTCGCGCAGCGTCGGCGTCTGCTTGCGATAGATGGACGGCACCTGGGATTCCAGGCCCACGACCAGCCCGGCGACGGCCACGATGGGGTCTTCACGCATGGCCACGGCATAACACCAGCTTTGCAGCGCCCGCGTGGTGGGCGACATGTTGTCCGGGTTGGTGACGCGTTCGCGCGTGGTGCCGCAGGCTTCGGCAAAACGAATCAGCAGATCGGTATGGCGGTCGCCACCGATTTCCTCTTCGTACATATTGGCCAGCAGGAAGTCTTTGGCTTCGGTGTAGGTATCGGGCGTACGAGCGTAGAGGTATCCCAGGTAATCCGCGAACGGACCGACATAGTGATAGTGGTTCTCGGCCCAGCGCGACAGGTGCTCGCGGCTGAGCTTGCCTTCGGCCCAGGCAATGGAAAAGGGCGACGCGTTGGCGCTCTTGCCCTTGATCGCGTTTTCCAACGCGGTACGGAATTCATCTCGGTTCATCAGTTCTGCCATGACGCGCTCCAGTCCAGTGGGAGGGATTCCAGGCTGGTTTAGCCCGGCCATGAAGAACATTGTATACCGTCTACTGTTTTGGACTGCTAGGGCAATCCCGGAGAAACCCAGGAAAAAAAGGGGCAGACCTTTTGATATCAACGAGTTGACGGCGCACAACAGGCGCGGCGAGCGAACTGGACGATGCGGGGTGCCGCCAGTACAATGAATACACTTTCAATGCAATACGGAAATACCATGAATACCCGCCATCCTCTTGGAGACGCTCCCATCGGCCAGCAGCTGCTGGCGCATTACGCCCGCCGCGATGCGGTGCGCCACGCCACGCCGCTGCTGCCCAAGTCCTGGGCCGAACTGTTCGCGCCTTTCCGCAACGCACGCCTGCAACCGCTGCGCCCGGCAGCACCCGCGGCCCGTCGTAACGACGACGAGCCGATGTATCAAGCCGGGTAATGGTCTTGGCAGCCCGGCCGGCAAGGCCGGGCTTGTGATGTGCCGGGGCGGACGCTGCTGAAGCGGTCGGTCATCCCGCCGGGGCGCCACGCCCGGGCCGGTGCCCCGGCGTCCGTCTAGCGGCGCGCGCGCAAGCTTGCACGCAGGCGCGCGTCCTGTAGCGACGCGGCGTGTTGGCGGCGCTGGTTAGCGCCCGCCAGCAGCAACACCACGACGAAGCCCACGGTATAGGCCAGCACGTCCCACCAGTCGGGCACACTGCCCAGCACGACCCGCAAGACCGGCTGCTGCAACTGCCAGCCGTACAGCCGCGCCAGGTACTGAGCGAATTCCACCGCATACCCCGTCACTAGCGCCGCAATCGCCAGCGGCAAGACCTGCGCGCGGATGAACGTGCGGTACACCAGGTAGGCCCAGCCCACCGCGATCACATCGCCCAGGAACCCGCGCAGGAACGGGTACGGCGCGCCATACAAGGCGATCAGCGCCAGCAGCGCGGTAACGGCAAGCAGGGCGGCGAACGCGCGCCCGTTGAAAGTCAGGGTCATGGGAGAAGAAGCAGTTAGAAGCTAGTAACAAGCACGGGCACGCAGCAAGCAGTACGCAGCAAGCAGTACGCAGCAAGCAGTACGCAGTACAAAGCACGCAGTACAAAGCGCATAGCAGACAGCAGACAGCGCACAGTACACACGCACAGCAGATAGCCGGTAGCAGGCAGAAGCCGGCCCCGGCGGCAAGCAGGCAGCCCGAGATCCAAGAAAAGAGGGCCGGCAACCGGACCCCGGGCAGCGTACTCGATATCCCCGGGAAAACCCGGAAACAGCAGCCTTTCATGCGTCACTAAAAGTTATCCCGGCGCCACGGTCACACCACCGCGCTCTCGACGGCGCGGTCAAGCCGTGCCGC
The DNA here is from genome assembly GCF_003600685.1 of Achromobacter sp. B7. NCBI lineage: Bacteria > Pseudomonadati > Pseudomonadota > Betaproteobacteria > Burkholderiales > Alcaligenaceae > Achromobacter > Achromobacter sp. B7. The sequence goes on along the minus strand of NZ_CP032084.1, from coordinate 308,231 downwards.
AATGCGCCCTGCAACGCCGCCATTCGCCGGCCGCCTCGCAAAGTTATCCCGCGTTGTCCACCGCTTATCCCCCGGCTGTCCACCGCAAATCCACCGGCTTACCCACAGTGTTATCCACCGCCCGGGCCTCTTGCACGGCGGCTCCGATTCAGGCGTACCATTGATCACCCGTGCAACGCCCGGCCTTCCGGGCAGACCAAGACGCGCCCCCGAGCCCCTATGCTCCAACCCGTCTCGCCCTCCGCCGATCTGCCGCCGAACGCGCCCGCCGCGCCTGCCGCGCCCCTGACCGTCAGCACGCTTTCCCCATTCGCCTTTCCCGCGTTCCGCATTATCTGGATCGCGAACCTGTTCGCCAATCTGGGCACCTGGGCGCAATCCGTGGCCGCCGCCTGGATCATCACCACCGAGCAAAGCAGCCCGCTGATGGTTGCCATGATCCAGGTAGCCGCGGCGCTTCCGCTGGTGGCGCTGTCCATCCTGACCGGCGTGCTGGCCGACAACTACGACCGCCGCAAGGTCATGCTGACCGGCATGCTCATGGAGCTGGCGGGCGGCGTCTTCATCACCATCCTGGCGTTTGCCGGGCTGCTGCACCCCATCACGCTGATCGCCTCGGTGTTCTGCATTGCCATCGGTAGCGCCATCGTGACCCCGGCGTGGCAGGCGGCAGTGGGCGAACAGGTCCCACGCGAACACGTCGGCAGCGCCGTGCTGCTCAATAGCGTGAACTACAACGTGGCGCGCGCGGTCGGCCCGGCCATCGGCGGCCTGTTGCTGGGCGCCATGGGCGCCCCCTGGGTCTTTTTGCTGAACTGCGTTTGCTACGGCGCCCTGGTATGGGCCATCTGGCGTTGGCAGCGCGAACTGCCCGAACGTCGCCTGCCCCCCGAAGGTTTGCTGGAAGGCGTCGTCGCGGCGCTGCGCTACACGCAGCATTCCACGGTGACGCGCGTGGTGATGTTGCGCTCGTTTGCATTCGGCTTGTCCGCCAGCGCGTTGTGGGCCTTGCTGCCGCTGCTGGCGCATGAACATGAGGACGGCAGCGCGCTGCTTTACGGCTACATGCTGGGCGCGCTGGGCGTGGGCGCAATCCTGGGCAGCGCCGTGGTGCGGCGCGTGCAGGCCGCCTGGGGCGCGGGCGGCTTGGTCACCGTGGCCGCCGCGTTGCTGGCCGTGTGCCTGGCGGCGTTGGGCCTGACCCAAACGCTGTGGGTAGCGTTTCCGGCGCTGCTGGTCTCGGGCAGTTGCTGGATCGGCGTGCTGGCCACCTACAACACCACGGTGCAGATGTTGGTGCCCGACTGGGTCAAGGCGCGATCCCTGGCGCTTTACCAGACTGCGATCTTTGGCGGGCTGGCGGCGGGTTCGTTCATGTGGGGCCACTTCGCGGGCACCATGGGCGTGTCCGGCGCGTTGACCACGGCGGGCATCATGCTGGGCATCACCGTGGCGCTGCTGTACCGCTCGCGCTTGCCCGAACAGCTGGACACGCAGTCGCTCGCCCGCGTGGACAACGCCGAGCCCGCTATGGCCGCCGCCGGCTTCAACACGCAGCATGGCGCCGTGCTGGTCGCCGTGGAATACCAGATCAATCACGAAAAACTGCGCGCGCTGATTGCCGCCGCGCACCCCTTGCGCTTGCTGCGCCTGCGCAACGGTGCGCAGCAGTGGCAGCTGTTTCGCGACCTGGAGCGCGAAGGCGTGTGGCGCGAAGTGTTCCTGGTGGAAAGCTGGATGCAGTACCTGCGCATGATCGACCGCATGACGCTGGCTGACAAGATGGTGCTGGACGAAGTGCGGGCCCTGCATGGCGGCGACAAACCGCCGGTGGTGTCGCGCAATGTCAGCTACCAGGCCATGAATGAAGCGCAAGGGTTCTCCTTGCGCCGACACCCCGAAGCCCCCTGAATCGCGAGGCCCGCCCATGCTGACATCCCTTTGGCGCAACTGGCGGGCCGCGCGGCACGGCGGCCCGCAGCTGGACGTCATCCTGGCGAGCGCCGACCCCGGCGCGCCGCTGGCCGACCGCAATATGTGGATAGTGGACCTGTGCCGCTGGCTGGATCGCCCCAGCCCACCGGCCGCCGCCGTGGGAGATGCCCCGCGCGCCGCCACGCTCCCCACCACGCACCACCCGCAGCACGCCCGCCTGCGCTACGTATTGCAGGTGCTGGAACGCGACCCCGAACGCGCCGCGCGCGTGGCCGCTACGCTGCGCTCGCTGGTGGCCGATAACGACCCGACGTCATTGCTGTGCGACACGGGCGTGGCCTCGCACCCCGGGTTCTGGGGCGAATTCTGGGACCGCGCCCAGGCACGAATGTTGCCGCCCCCGCCCAATCGCCCCGACATGTTCGGCCTGTTCTCGCTGATCTTCCGGCGCACCGGCGACGCGGCCTGGATCGAATCCCTGGATGACGACACGCTGGCGCGCATGCGGGCGTTGTATCGCGCGGGCGAGGACGCGGCAATGCACGCGGCCGATCTGCCGCAACACCGCGACGCCACCGGCGCCGAACCGCTATCGCCCAGGCTGGAGCAGGCGCTGACCAGCAGCATCCAGGTGCTGGTCAGCCAAGTGCGCGCGACCGGCCTGAGCCAGGACATCCGCACACGCCTGCCCGGTCGGGTTGAAGAATCGCCCTTCTTCGCCCTGGCCGCCGCGTCCGCCGAGCTCTGCGCGACCACGCCCGCCACGCCGCGCGACGTATTCGGCCGCCGCCTGAACGTGTTCCGCGCGCTGCTGGACAGCTGCCGCGCCGCCACGCAAGGCGTCTACGACGAGCTGGAAAAGAACGGCGTATCCGTCGAAGTCGTGTTCCAGATTGAACGCATGAAGCTGCGCCTGGCCCGCATCGAACTGCTGCTCGGCGTCTGGGTGGACCCCACCCAGCGCCACAAGTTCGTGCACCTGACCGCCGAGCTGATCCGGTCCACCCAGGCGCGCAGCAGCATCCGCCACCTGGCCGCCTCGTCCTTCGCGCAGTTGGCGCGGCGCGTCATGGAGCGCACCGCCGAGACCGGCGAACACTACATCGCGCGCGACACGGTGGAATATCTGACGATGCTCAAGGCGTCGCTGGGCGGCGGCTTCGTCATGGTGTTCACCGTCTATCTGAAGTTCTTTATCGTGTCGCTGCATCTGGACAAGTTCATCGAGGGCCTGCTGGCCTCGTTGAACTATGCGGGCGGCTTTCTCGTCATTCACTTCGCCCACTTCACGCTGGCCACCAAGCAGCCCGCGATGACGGGCCCCGCGCTGGCCCACCGCCTGGACGACGCCTACACACCCGAAGGCCGCGACGCCTTCCTGGACGACACGCTGGCCATGATCCGGTCCAACGCGGCCGCCATCCTGGGCAACCTGGCGGTGGTGTTTCCGCTGGCATGGGCGGTGCAGTGGGTTGCGCTCAACGCGCTGGACCGCCCGCTGATCAACGCCGAGAAAGCGCAGGAAACACTGGCGTCGTTTTCGGCCTGGGGGCCGACCCCGCTGTATGCCGCCGCTACCGGCGTGCTGCTGTGGCTGTCCAGCCTGATCGCGGGTTGGGCCGACAACTGGTTCGCGCTGCATCGCGTGCACGACGTCATGGCCTATAACCGGCGCGCGCGGCACCTGCTGGGCGAACGCGGCGCGGCGCGCTGGGCGGGCTTCTGGCAACGCAACATATCGGGCATCGCCGGCAACCTGTCGCTGGGCCTGATGCTGGGCCTGGGGCCGGCCATCGTGGGCTTCTTCGGGCCGCACGTTGAAGTGCGCCATGTGACACTCAGCGCCGGACAGCTTGGCACGGTGATCGGCACGCTGGGCTGGCAGGTGGTGCACACACAGATTTTCTGGCTGGCCGTGGCAGGCACGGCGCTGACCGGCATCCTGAACGTCGGCGTCAGCTTCGCCCTGGCATTCAACGTCGCGCTGCGTTCACGCGACCTGCGCCGCCGCGACCGCGATTCGCTATCTGCCGGCGTGCGCCAACGCATCTGGCAACGGCCCGCCACCTTGTTCTGGCCCGTCAAGCCACGGCCTGCCCCCACGCCCACGGCCACCCCCTAGGCGGGCGTCAGAACGTGATGGTGGCGGTGACAACGTCCTTGTAATTACCCGGCCGGGGAGTAGGCTGGGGAGGCACCCGGCCGTACACCGTGAACGTTTGGTTGGCGCCCGTGCCGGTGCCCACGCGCGGGGCGCCGCCCGACGCGTCGCCCCAGATCGTGGCGTAGCTGCTGTCCTGATAAAGCTGGTAGCTGACCGTGTCGGCCGCCGTCGCGTGCTTCATCTTGCGCGCCAGCACGTTGCCCGCTACCGAACCGCCGTTCAGCGCGATCGAAAATGCGTTGTTGTTGGTGCACTTGACGGTGATGGCGCTGGTGGCCGTGGCCGCTGTGCTCAACACCCCCTTGGGCGGAAACGCCAGATCCGTCGCGTTGATCGTGCAATTTTTCTGTACCTGCGCCGTCACGGTCAACGGAATGGAGATGCGCTGCGTGACCGTGGACAACGGGCAATTGCCCAACGCGCCCAGGCCGAACAACACGTCGACCGTAGCCGTGCTGGGGTAGGTTTCGGAATACGTCGTGTTGGCGTTATTGACCGTCGAGACCAGCGGCTGGTTGCCCGGCACCTTGCCGTAGAACTTGAACGTGGTCGACACCGGCCCGCCCAGAACCAACAGCGGCCCGGTCAGCAATACCGATGTCGGGCCGGAACTGGTCGAAGCGCCCCACACCTGCGTGCGCGCGGTGTTGGTGTACAGGTTGTAGTTCATCCGGTTCGTGCCGGCCCCCAAGGTACGCGGGTTGTTTGACGTACTGGTATTGCCCAGGCCCAGGTTGAAGCACACGCGCGCAAACAGGCCCAGCGCGGTAAAGGTGCAGGTCACCGTGACCTGCCCACTATCGTTGACGGTATCGGCCGGCAGCAGCGGGTTGACCGCGCCGAAATCCATCGTCGATGTCGTGCCCGCGCCCAACGTGCAGGAACTGGCCTGCGCCAAGCTGCCATAGGCCATGGCCAACGCCGCGCTGGCGGACAACAACAGCCAGCGCAGCGGCAACCGCGCCGCCCCCTGCGTCGGCCCCATGCCGCGCCGCCGCGCCATCACGGCCGCGCTCCTTGCAGCGGCCGGCACGGATACGGCCCCAGCGTGGGCAGCGGGTGGTCTTCGTCGCGGACGTAATCGAAGTCCACCAGGCAAGATACGCCTGCGCCACGCACCCGCAGCTGGTTACTGGCCTGAAGGTCTTCCACGAACGCAATCCCGTCGTATCCCACCACGGAACGCTTGCCGCTTTCCACCTGCACGACTTGGGCGCCCACGGGCACCGGCGCGCCGTTCGGCAATTGCAGGATGACCGAGGCCGCCGCGTACTTTTCCACCTGGAACTTGGCCAGCACCCCGGCGCCCGCCTGCGGCACCACCACGGCCTTCGTGGTGTCCAGCTTCACGTCCACGGGCAGGTCTTCCGGGTCGATGGCCAGGCGATTGGTCTGATAGGAATTCAAGTCCGGCACCAACAGATAGCCGCTGCGGTTCGTCCTGCCCAACTTTCTGTTTTCGTGCAGCACCGCCACATCGGGCTCGCCGTCGGTGGAGACCAGCGCAAAGCTGTCGTTGATGCGGCGCGACGGCAGCACCGCGCCGTCCATTATGGCCAGCGACCCGGATGCCTGCGCTGCGGCCGTCGTCGTGCCGCCATAGTCCTGCACGATGCCCGTCAGCTGGCCGTAGCGGCCCAGAAACTGGGCCTGCCCCTGGTTGTATTGCATGCTGCCCGACCGCCCGTTCTGCAACGCCCACCCCCAGCCGCCTTCGTACGCCACGCTGCTCTGCGCGCCCACGCTGTAGGTGTCCTGCCCGGCCTGCCGACCTGCCGATGCGGTGGCTTGCGTACGATCGCCCAGCATCAGCGACAGGCCAAGGTAGACACCGCGCGAACCGTCCTCGGCAAAATCGTTGTAGGCGCTGGCCGTCAGCACCACCCGGCTGTGCAGATTGACCGTGTACGACACCGACCCGAGCTTTGCCGCCGGCACCTGCGGCATGCGATAGCCGATGTAGCTCAACGCCACGCTTTGCGCACTGGTCAGGGGCAGGGACACGGTGACGCGTTCGGTCTGGCGCGGCACCGGCGCGTCTTCGCGCGAACCCAGGTCGCCGTAATCGCCCAGCGCGCGCGTGGCCTGCATATCGATGCTGAAGCTTGGCCGCACGTACTGGTACCCCAGGCCGATCTGGCCTCCGGAATAGCTGCCCGCGCTGCCCGACACGGACCCGCTCAGCACGCCCGCCTGCCCCAGCTTCACCAAGGCGCCCGCGCCCAGGTTGGCCAGGCCGGCGCCCGCTTCCGCGTGCCCTTCCACGGTCAGGTCGTCGCTGACCCCGTAGCGCCCTGACGAGGTCAGCATGGGTTTGTCGTCATAGTCGAACGAGCGCACGCTGAACTGGCGGCGCACAAAGCCCGCTTCCACCGACCAGCTGGACAGGCCGGACGCCAGCATGCGCGTATCGATATACAGCGGCACCGAGGTTGTCACCGTGCGGCCCAGCGCGTCGCGAGTGATCAGCGTGGCCTGGCCCGCGCCCGTGATGCCCGGAATCTGGTTCACCACAAAGGGCCCGGGCGGCACGTTGCCGGAGAACTGCTGGACGCCATTGACGTACAGCGCAACGGACGAGGGCACCACCGACGATGCGCTCAACGACGACACGGGAAACGTCACCAGGTCGGGCCGCAGCGCGAAGTTCCGGCCCCATTGCACGCCGGCCATTCGCACCGAACGCGACCAGTTCAACGACGACGTGATGGTGTCGCCCAGCCGCAGCGTGCGCATCGTCTGCTGGTCTGATCGCGTCCAGAAGGTGTCATAGCGCACGTAGCGATCCGCCGCGCCGCCCAGATACGCCGTGCCCGTATTGCTGAACAGGCCGTGCGGATCGAAGTAGCGCTGCTCGGTAAACAGCGCCAGCCGATAGAGCGAATCGGTTTGCGCATACGCGTCGTAGTTCAGCAGCAGCCCGCGCCCGGAGGTGGCCGGCGGCGTTTGCGTGGCCCCGGCCGCGCCCACTTCATAGGGCACGCGCAACGAGTCGGGCAACTGGATGTCCACCGATTGCTCTGCCGTCCGGTACGCGTAGCGCACGCCGGCAATGCTATCCAGCGCGATATCGCGGCCGTCCGGCAGACCCAGCGTGGATAGGTCCACACCCACCGACCGCAAGGCGCCCGCGCTGGCCGACAGCCGGCCTTGCACGTCGCGAAACCGAATCAATTGGGACGTATTGACGCCGTTGATACTGACCTCCAGATACACATCACGCTCGGCGATATTGCCGAAAGACACCAGTTGGTCGGGCGGGTCCGCCGCCATTGCCGGCGCGCACAGCAGGCAAAGTGCAAGCCGCCACATGCGTCGTCCCCGCCCAAGACAAGCGCGTACTGCCATGGACTGGCCTTCCTCGTCATTGCCCCTCGCGCAGCCGCGCGCGATGCGCGGTCATTCGATGCGCGGGGCGACGGTGACGTCGTCACCATTGATCAGGGCTTTGATCCGCACCGGGCCAGGCGCGGCCTGCTTTGCGGGAATCCGCCATTCACGGGCGCGCTGCGCCAATGCGTAGCCCAGCAACCCGTCGACTTTCGCCACCGTCTTGCCCGCCCCGTTAACGATCTGCAACGCCGCGACTTGCGCGTAGCGCGAGCCGGTGTTCGATAACCGCAGCACCCAGGCGTCGCCCTCTTTTGCAACGCGCCAGGCCAGCTCGGGTTGCGGCGACGCCGCCGCCCCCGCCACGAACACCGGCACGGAATATCGCAGGCGCAACACCACGCCGTTCATGCCGGGGGTGGAAGGGTCGGGGATCTCGTCGATGATGACGCGGTAACTGCGCTGCACCGGCTCCAGTTCGCGCGAGGCGCGCACCAGCCGCACCAGTTGTTCGCCGCCGGGCGGCACCTGAATGATCGGCGGGCTGGCCTGGATATCTTCCGTGGGCGTCAAGACATCGTCGCCATTGGCCTGGTCCCACCGATAGGTGCGCACCTGGCCGTAGATCGGTGTGGCGCCCGGATTGCGCAGCATGACGGCGCTGGCCCCCTGCTGGGGCGCAAGCTCCACCAGCACCGGCGATATCTGCAAGGCCGCCGCCAGCGCGGCCGGCGTCCACGCCGCCAGGCACAGCACCGACACGGCCACCGGCAGCGTACGCATCAGGGCGCGCACTAGAAGTAGACCGTGGCAGTGACCGTGGAAGAGTAGGTGTCTGGCGCCGGGGTGGTTTGCACCGGCACCGTGCCGTTGACAACCAGTGCCTGCGCGCTGCCGTTGCCCACGCCGCCCACCCGGTCCGCTACCTGGGCGTCGCCCCAGACAACGGTGGGGCTATTCGGCTGATACAGCTGATACGCAACCGTGGCGGTATTGGAGCCCGTGCCTTGCATAAACCGAGTCGTGCCGGAGGAACCGGTGCCGGTGCCGGAACTTAAGCCCACGGTATATGGCGTGGTATTGCTGCACGTGACGTTCAGCGTGGTATTGCCGGTTATCGCGGTATTCAACACACCGTGGGTGCCAAACGCCAGATTATTCGCGGCAATCACGCAGTTGGCGGTAATGGTCAGCGTGACATTGAAATTCGCGGTGGGACCGGCTTGCGCATTTACCACCCCCGGTAAACCCACGCCGCACGCGGACAACGCTGCTACATACAAGGACAAGCGCTTCATAGGAAACCTCCCACCCAAATAGTTGCACCATCAAGAAAATCGAAATTAATCGTACGTGCAATATCGCATACCCAAGCAGAATAGTTTCAAATTCGCCTGCGCATTTTGCCCATTGCGACAAAACGGAATGCAACGCAGCGGTGGCGTTGCGAGACTCACCCTATGAAAATCGGCCGATTTTGCGGACATACATTTCGTTGTAAATACGCGCTGAATTTCGTTTCTGCATGTGACTCTGCGGATATTCAGCACATGTAGCAAGTATTAATCCCGAGACGCCTCGGCGATTATTTGGCATGGTCGATCGCCGGCATCAGTTTGATTACCGATGCGCGGGGCGGCTGGCTGACCAAGCGTTGAATCCCGATGCCGCATTAGAATCAGTCCTCCTGATGCCGGACACGTCCGCCCGCACGCCATCCCTGACGCCCATGCTCCCGTTCTCACGCAATACCGTTTACCCGGCCGGCGCCGGCCTGCCCGCCTCGGAACGGCTGGGCGCCCTGTTGGCCGTCATGTTGGCTGTGTGCATGGCCAGCCTGGATACGGCCATCGCCAACACGGCGCTGCCCACCATCGCGCGCGACCTGCAAGCCAGCGATGCCGGGTCGATCTGGGTAATCAGCGGTTATCAGTTGGCCATGGTGGCCGGCTTGCTGCCCGCCGCCGCGCTGGGTGAAATCCTGGGCCATCGTCGGGTGTACATGGTGGGCTTGGTGGTGTTCACCTTGTCGTCGCTGGCCTGCGGACTGGCGCCGTCGCTGCCCACGCTGGTGGTCGCGCGCATCTTGCAGGGGCTGGGCGCGGCAGGCGTGATGAGCGTGAACGGCGCCTTGCTGCGCTTCATCTATCCGTCTTCGATGCTGGGCCGTGGACTGGGCCTGAACGCCATGGTGGTCGGCCTGTCGTTCGCCGCCGGGCCGACCGCCGCGTCGGCCATCCTGCTGCTGGGCTCCTGGCACTGGCTGTTCCTGATCAACGTGCCGATCGGCATCCTGGCCGCCGTGCTGGGCTTGCGCGGCCTGCCGGAAACCGCGCGCGCGCCGCACGGCTTTGACGGCATCGCCGCGGCCCTTTGCGCGCTGACGCTGGGGCTGTTCGTGCTGGGCTCCAATGAACTGGCGCATGCTGCGCCATGGCCGCGCGTCACGCTGGAATGGGGCGGCGCCGTTGCCACCCTGTGGTTGCTGATGCGTCGGCAAGCCGGGCACCCCGCGCCCATTCTTGCCGTGGACCTGTTGCGCCGCCCGCTGTTCGCCCTGTCGGCGGCCACCGCCGTGTGCGCGTTCGCCGCGCAGGCACTGGCCTTTGTGTCCCTGCCTTTCATGTTCCAGACCGTGCTGGGCTATAGCCAGGTCCACACCGGCTTCCTGATCACGCCGTGGCCCGTCGTGGTCGCCATCATGGCGCCCATCGCGGGCCGTTTGTCCGACCGGTATCCGGCGGGCATCCTGGGCGGCGTCGGCCTGGCCATGTTGGCGCTGGGGATGGTGTTGATGGCGCTGCTGCCCGCCGCGCCGACGGTCTGGGACATCTGCTGGCGCATGGCCATCTGCGGCGCGGGCTTCGGGTTCTTCCAATCGCCCAATCTGCGCGCCATCATGACGTCCGCCCCGGCTTCGCGAGCGGGCGGCGCCAGCGGCATGATCGGTACGGTGCGGCTGTTGGGCCAGGCGACCGGGGCGGCGCTGGTGGCGGCCTGTTTTCACGTGTCCACGACCCATGGCGCGGTGGCGGCGTTGTGGCTGGGCGGGCTATGCGCGGCGCTAGCCTGCATCGCCAGCTTTTCGCGTCTGCGCTTCGACGCGTCCGAACCCATGCAGGCGCCCACGCCGCACCCTTCGAAATAGCGCCAAATCGCAAGATTGTTGCGGTATTTATCGACATATTCGTCGAACGGCCAGACATATTCGTAAGTTGTGCAACAGTCGCTAAATATCGCGGCAGCGGGGTCGTTGTTGTCTATGCAGCACTCGCTGTATTTGGGACGACACGCATGACACAGTTTTTGAAAGACATCACCATCCGGCGCCTGATCCTGTGCACCCTGCTTGCCATCAGTGCACTGGTCATCGGACTTTCAGCCATCAGCGTCAACGGGTTGCGCAGCGCCGGGGAAGCGCTTGCCGACAGTAGCGAACTGCTTCACGAAGTCTCAGCCCTGTCTCGGGTCAACGATCAAATCATGCGCGCACGGCTGCGGCTGTCCCGGCAACTGGAATACGCGGCCGAGGGCAAAACGGCCCAGGCAGCGGAAGAAGGGCGCAGCATCGACGCCGCGCTGGACGAAGCCCGCAAGCAGCAGGCCATCTTCATCGAACTTGCCCGCGACGACGCGCCCGCCGCCATCCTGCAACCCATGCAGGCAGGCTTCGATGCGCTGGTCAATGGCGGCATCGCCGTGCAGCGCCAACACCTGGAAGCCGGCGACGTCAAACGCGCACGCGAACATGCGGCCGGGGCCGTCGTGAGCGCCAGCCGCGCGTTCGGCAAAAGCATCGAAAACTATGAAGCCTACGCCAAGGACCGCGAAACGCAGCTGTGGGCAGACGCCGCCGCCAAGCGCCGGCAAGCCTACACCGGCATGGGTATCGTCCTGGCGATCTGCCTGCTGTTGCTGGCTTTGGGCGACCGCTATGTGGTGATTTTCGTGCGGCGTCCCCTGGAAACCATCAAAGCGCACTTTCGCCGCATCGCCAGCGGCGACCTGACCACGCCGCTGGCACCCTACGGCCGCAACTGCGTGGGCCAGATCATCCCGTACCTGCAAGACATGCAGGAAAGCCTGGTGCGCACCGTGCATGCCGTGCGCGAAGGCGTGGTCGAGATCAACGCGGGTTCCAGCGAAATTGCCGCCGGCAACCAGGACCTGTCCAGCCGCACCGAACAGCAGGCGGCCTCGTTGGAACAAACCGCCGCCAGCATGGAGCAACTGCTGTCCACGGTGACCAGCAACGCCGAGAACGCGCGGCAGGCCAACCAGATGGCGGTTGTGGCCAGCCAGGTGGTGCAGCGCGGCGGCATGGCGGTGAAGGAAGCCGTGAGCACCATGCGGGAAATCGCACAGGACTCGGGGCGCATCGAAGACATCGTCAGCGTGATCGACGGCATCGCCTTCCAGACCAACATCCTGGCGCTGAACGCGGCGGTCGAGGCCGCACGCGCGGGCGAAGAGGGCAAGGGCTTCGCGGTGGTGGCGGCGGAAGTGCGGTCGCTGGCGCAGCGCAGCGCGGGCGCGGCCAAAGAGATCAAGCAATTGCTGTCGGCCTCCAGCGCCACCGTGCAGGCGGGGTCCACCCAGGTCGAAACGGCCGGGCGCACCATGCAAGAAATCCTGGACACCATCGAGCGGCTGACGCTGCTGGTCAACGACATCGCCACCGCCTCGCAAGAGCAGGTGACCGGCATTGATCAGGTCAACACCGCCGTCAATCAGATGGACCAGGTGACGCAGCAAAATGCCGCGCTGGTCGAAGAAGCCGCGGCCGCCGCCACCTCGCTGGAAAACCAGGCGCAACGTTTGCAAGGCGCCGTCAGCGCGTTCCGGCTGCCGACCTTGATCGAAGACCGACGGCACATCGCCATCGCAGCCTGAGCGCGGCGCGGGACCGCGCGCAATCGCAACGGACCGGCTATTCCAGCGGACCGGCTATTCCTTCACGTAGCAGGGATACTGCGATTGCTGCGCCCGCGACCGCGCCGGGTCCACGTCGACGACCACGATGGACTCCGTATCGGTGGACTGCGCCAGCACTTCGCCGTCCGGCTGAAACGCAAACGCCCGGCCGCCGAACACCTGGCCCTGCGCCGTGCGCCCGGCCCGGTTCGAGCTGACCACATAGCAGCCCGACACCAATGCCGCCATCGCGCCGGCCGTCAGCCAGCGGCCGACGGACGCGCCGCTGGCGCGCGGCACCACGATCAATTCGGCCCCCTCGCGCCCGTAGCGGCGCGACCGTTCGTTGAACATCAATTCGGTGCACAGCTGCACGCCCAGGCGGATGCCGCCCACCTCGAACACCTGAAAACCGTCCATCGCGGGACGAAACCAGGTGGCTTCGAAGAACCCGGGCTCTTCTGGGAAGAACTGCTTGTGATGCAGCGCCGTGTAGCGCCCGCCCTGCAAGGCGAACGCTTCGTTGGCCAGACGGTCGCCGGCGGGCACGGGGCGTGACGAAACAACGGCGGGCACCTGCAACGCGGCCAGTGCGGTCAGCCCCGCTTCGTGCAGGCGCACCGACTCGGCGGCGCGCGCGGCGTCATAGGCAGCCGAGGCCGCCAGCCACGGGCCGAAAGGCATTTCGTTGGTGACAAGCAAGTCCGGCGCCAGCTCGGCCACCCGCTCGGCGATGCCCGCCCACGTGGCGCTGTCCGGCATCAAGTCCACCGGCCCTTCCATCATGCAGATCCGCATACGTTCCCCAGATGCACGGCGCGCCCGGAATCAGGCGCGACCGAACGACATCGTAGAACGCCAGGACCCGCCATGGTGCATCGACTGCTCAGTTCAGCGCCGCCACATCCACCACCGCGCCGTGGCGGATCACGCGCTTGGGCAGGTCACCGCCGATCCAGTACGCCAGCTCGGACGGGTGCGCCACGTCCCAGGCGACAAAGTCGGCCACCTTGCCCGCTTCCAACGAGCCATGCGTGACGTGCAGCCCCAGGGCGCGCGCCGCGTGCAACGTTGCGCCGGCCAGCGCTTCTTCGGGCGTCATCTTGAACAGCGTGCAGGCCATGCTCATCATCAGCCGCAATGACAACACGGGCGACGTGCCCGGGTTCAGGTCGGTGGAAATTGCCATCGGCACGCCATAGCGGCGCAGCAGATCCAGCGGCGGCAACTGCGTTTCGCGCAGCGCATAGAAAGCGCCGGGCAGCAGCACCGCCACCGTGCCGGCCTGCGCCATGGCCAGCACATCGCTTTCCGTCAGGTACTCCAGATGGTCCGCCGACAAGGCCCCATAGCGCGCGGCCAGCGTTGCGCCGTGCAGCGACGACAATTGTTCGGCATGCAATTTGACGGGCAGGTCCAGGTGCACCGCCGCCTGGAACACGCGTTCAACCTGTTCCGGTGAAAACGCCAGATGCTCGCAGAAGGCATCGACGGCATCGATCAGCCCTTCGGCCGCCAGCACCGGCAACATGCGCCGCGCGACCTCGTCGATGTAGTCGTCGGGCCGGCCGGCGAATTCGGGCGGCAAGGCATGCGCGGCCAGACAGGTGGCCTGCACGGTCATCGGCAGCATTTGCCCCAAACGCCGCGCCACGCGCAGCATCTTGCGTTCATTGGGCAGGTCCAGCCCGTAGCCGGATTTCACTTCCAGCGTGGTGACGCCATCGCGCAGCAAGTGCAGCGCGCGTTGCCGGGCGCTGGCGTACAGCGCGTCTTCGGATGCCTCGCGCGTGGCGCGCACGGTGCTGGCGATGCCGCCGCCCTGCGCCGCGATCCGCGCGTAGTCCACGCCTTGCAGGCGCTGCTCGAATTCCGTGCTGCGGTTGCCGCCAAAGACCAGATGCGTGTGGCAATCGATGAGCCCGGGCGTGACCCACGCCCCGCGCAGGTCATGTTCGTGCACCGCGTCAACCGGCGGCAACGCCGCCTCCTTGCCGATCCATTCGATGCGGTCGGCATGCGTCACGATGGCCGCGTCTTCAATCGCCGAATAGGCCCCGTCCACCATCGTGGCGGCGTGGCAATGTCGCCAGACCTGTCTCATGCAGTTCTCCTTAAAGCCGGCGCCGCGCCGCGCAATGCGGCGGGGCGCCGTGTTCGTTCAGTCGGACCCTTGCGGCACCGGCGCCGGAAGTCCACCGCCCGGGCCGCGCGGCAGCACCAGATAGCGGTACGCCACACACAGCACCGCAATCCACACCGCGCCTACGACCAGCGCCATCTGGGTACGCGGAAAGTACCCCAGCACGCCGATCACAAACACCAGGAACGCAATCGCCAGCAGGGGGCCAATCGGCCAGAACGGCACGGGAAACTTCAGCGCCGCGACCTCGTCGGGATTCATCTTGCGCCGCATCGCCACCTGCGACAACAGAATCATCAGCCAGACCCACACGGTGGCGAACGTGGCGATCGATGCGATCAGCACAAAGACGTCTTCGGGGATCAGATAGTTCAGCAACACGCCCAGCAGCAGCGCAACCGTCATGACCACCACCGTCATCCACGGCACGCCCGAGCCCGACACCGCCGCGAAGCCACGCGGCGCCTGCCCCTGCCGCGCCATGCCGTACAGCATGCGGCCCGCGCCGAAGATGTCGCTGTTGATGGCCGACACCGCCGCCGAGATCACGACGATGTTCAGGATGGTGGCCGCCGACTTGATGCCCAGCCCGTCAAAGATCTGCACAAACGGGCTGCCCTGGCTGCCGATCTGCGTCCACGGGAAAATGGACATCAACACGAACAAAGTCAGCACATAGAACAGCAGGATGCGCAGCGGCACGGCGTTAATGGCGCGCGGAATGGTGCGGCCGGGGTCCTTGGCTTCGCCCGCCGTGATGCCGATGATCTCGATGCCGCCAAACGCAAACACCACCACCGCCAGCGACGCAATCAGCCCGCCCACGCCATTGGGCATGAAGCCGCCGTGCTCCCACAGGTTATGCACACCCGTTGCCGCGCTTTCCACGTTCAGGCCAAAGCCGAACAGCATGATGCCCAGCCCACCGGCGATCATCGCGATGATGGCGCCCACCTTCAACAGCGACAACCAGAATTCCAGTTCGCCAAACACCTTGACCGAGCACAGGTTGATGGCGCCGATGAAGAACACGATGGACAGCACCCAGATCCAGCGCGGCACATCGGGATACCAGAAGCCCATGTACAGCCCGAACGCGGTGATGTCCGCCAGGCACACGATGATCATCTCGAACGCGTAGGTCCAGCCGGTCAGAAAGCCCGCCACCGGGCCCAGGTAGGCGGTGGCGTAGTGCCCGAAGGAGCCGGACACGGGGTCCTTCACGGCCATTTCTCCCAACGCGCGCATCACCATGTACACGGCCGCGCCGGCGATCAGGTACGCGATCAGCACCGACGGCCCGGCCTGCTCGATGGCCTTGGCCGACCCGTAGAACAGCCCCGTGCCGATGGCCGAGCCCAAGGCCATGAAGCGGATGTGCCTGGCGTTGAGTCCCCGTTTGAGATCCTGCGTTTGCGTTTGCATGTTGCGTCTCCGTCCTTGTTATAGGTATAGGCGTACAGGGTCAAACGCTGTGCGAGCGGCTTCTATGGACGCTTCGGCACAGCGCGGTGGTGGCGGCCCCGCGCAGGGCGCCGCAACGGTTGAAAAAATCAAAGGCTGGGCAGCAGCCCCGCCGGCATCAGCCCGTTCAGCACCTGCGCCGAGATCAAGCCGCTGGCGGCGGCGATATCGGGCGCGAAGAAGCGGTCTTCTTCGTAGTGCGGCACTTGCTCGCGCAGCACCCGGCGCGCCTGCTCCAGTTGCGGCGAGGTCTTGAGCCCTACACGGAAGTCCAGGCCCTGGCATGCGCCCAGCCATTCAATGGCCAGGATGTCGCGCACGTTTTCCGCCATTGCCCACAAACGCTTGCCGGCATTGGGCGCCATCGACACGTGGTCTTCCTGGTTGGCCGACGTGGGCATGCTGTCCACGCTGGCCGGATGCGCCAGCGCCTTGTTGTCGCTGGCCAGCGCGGCAGCCGTCACCTGCGCAATCATGAAACCCGAGTTGACCCCGCCCTTGGCCACCAGGAACGGCGGTAATTGCGACATGTGCTTGTCCATCATCAGCGCAATGCGCCGTTCGGACAGTGCGCCGATTTCCGCCAGCGCCAGCGCCAGGTTGTCGGCCACCATCGCCACGGGTTCGGCATGGAAGTTGCCCCCGGAAATCACGTCACCCTGCGCCACGAACACCAGCGGGTTGTCCGACACGGCGTTCGATTCAATTTGCAGCACGTGCGCGGCGTGGCGGATCTGCGTCAGGCACGCGCCCATTACCTGCGGCTGGCAGCGCAACGAGTAGGGGTCCTGCACCTTTTCGCAATCGGCGTGCGAATGGCCGACCTCGCTGTCCTGGCCCAGCAGGTCGCGATACACGGCGGCCACCGCAATCTGGCCCGGCTGGCCGCGCGCGGCGTGGATGCGGGCGTCGAACGGCACGCGCGAGCCGAGCATGGCTTCCACGCTAAGGCTGCCGCACACCAACCCGGCCGCCATCATGTCTTCGGCTTCGAACAGGCCGCGCAGCGCATAGGCGGTGGACACCTGCGTGCCGTTCAACAGCGCCAGCCCTTCCTTGGCCGCCAGCGTCAGCGGCACCAACCCGGCGCGCGCCAGCGCTTCTTGCGCGGGCAACCATTCGCCTTGATAGCGCGCGCGGCTTTCGCCGAGCAGCACGATGGACATATGCGCCAGCGGCGCCAGGTCGCCCGAGGCGCCCACCGAGCCCTTCAGCGGGATGTGCGGATAGACGCCCGCGTTGACCATGGCGATCAGGCTGTCGATAACGTGGCGGCGGATGCCGGAATAGCCACGCGCCAGGCTGTTGATCTTCAGCACCATGATGAGGCGCACCATGGCGTCATCCAGGGGTTCGCCCACGCCCGCCGCGTGCGAACGCACCAGCGAACTTTGCAGCGCCTGCAAGTCTTCGCGCGCGATCTTGGTGGAGGCCAGCAGGCCAAAGCCCGTGTTGATGCCGTACACCGTGCGGCCTTCCGCAATCAGGCGTTCAACGGTGGCCACGCTGGCGTCGATGGCGTCGGCCGCGCCGGCATCCAGCGTCAGCCGTACGGGTTCGTGGTACACGCGCCGCAAGTCGGACAAAGTCAGATGACCGGGCTTCAAGTGCAAATCCATGGGGGTCTCCTACGCCGGTTGCCCGGCTTGATGCAATGTTGTTGTCAGACCGGACGTTGTGCCGGCTCGTGCGCCGCAAGCCGCGAATCGCGGCGGGCGAATAGGTAATAGAGAATGCTGGGTACGATCAGGCCGATGATCCACGACACATCCACGCCGCCCAGCCGTTCGACCATGGGGCCGGTATATAGCTTGGTCGAGATGAACGGCATCTGCACCAGCACGCCAAACGCGTACACCAGGATGCCGGGCAGGTTCCAACGCCCGTAGCGCCCGTTCGGGTCGGACAACGCGGCCACGTCGTAGCGGCCACGGTTGATGAAGTAGTAGTCCACCAGGTTCACCGCGCTCCAGGGCACGAAGAAGGCCAGCAGGAACAGGATGAAGGACTTGAACGCGTTCAGGAAAGAATGCTGGCCCACCAGCGCCACCGCCGTGGCCGCGCCCACGATCAGCACCACCGCCACCGCGCGCTGGCGCCGCGATATCTGCACATGCCCGCGAAAGCCGCTGACGATGGTCGCCATGCACATGAAGCTGCCGTAGGAATTCAGCGTCGAAATCGTGACCTTGCCGAAGGCGATGCTGAAGTACAGCAGCGCCGCCATCGTGCCCGTGCCGCCCAGCCCCACGATGTACGCGACTTCGCGCCCCGCGAATTGGCCGGCGGACATCGCAGCGGCCAACACGCCCAGCACCATGGCGATCTGCGCGCCCAACACCGACCCCAGGCCCACCGCCAGGAACGTCTTTACCGACGAGGTCGAAGCCGGCAGATAACGCGAATAGTCGGCCACGTAGGGGCCATAGGCGATCTGCCAGGACGCCGCCAGCGACACCGCCAACAGGAACGGCCCCCAGGCGAAATGCCGGATTTGCAGCAGCTGCCCCACGTCGCCCACGGCGACCACGCGGCTGAACAGGTACACGAACGCGATCAGCCCGAACACGGTGGCAACGCGACCGATAAGGTGAATGACGCGGTAGCCGAACAGCGTGGCCACCACGATGACCGACGCAAAGATCAGGATGCCCACGGTATCGCTGACGCCGAACAACTGCCCCAGCGCCTGGCCGGACAGCACCGTGCCCGTGGCCGTGAAACCCAGGTACATCAAGCACACCAGCACAATCGGAATCGCGGCGCCGTAGACGCCGAACTGCACGCGGCTGGAGATCATCTGCGGCAAGCCCAGCTTGGGCCCTTGCGCCGCGTGCAGCGCCATCACGACACCGCCCAGCACCTGCCCGATAAACAGCCCGATCAAGGACCAGAACACGTCGCCGCCCAACACCACCGCCAACGCGCCGGTGACGATCGCGGTGATCTGAAGGTTGGCGCCCATCCACAGCGTGAACTGGCTGTAGAGCTTGCCGTGCCGTTCGGACGGCGGAATGTAGTCAATCGAACGCCGCTCGATGAGCGGCGCGGAACCGGCCTCGCTGTCTTGCGCCATCGCATTGCCTCGTGAGTGACGTGGGGCGGACCGATGCGGTCATGGCCCCACGCGGGTTGGCGGGATCGGGGGGTGTGCGGAAGGGTTGTGCCGCGCTTAGCGCTGGGCGTTGACCATGGGCAGGTTCAAACCCTGCTCTTTCGCGCAGTCGATGGCGATGTCGTAGCCGGCGTCGGCATGGCGCATCACGCCCGTGGCCGGGTCGTTGGTCAGCACGCGCGCAATGCGTTCGGCGGCCTCATCCGTGCCGTCGCACACGACGACCATGCCCGAATGCTGCGAGAACCCCATGCCCACGCCGCCGCCGTGATGCAGCGACACCCAGGTGGCGCCGCTGGCGGTGTTGAGCAAGGCGTTCAGCAGCGGCCAGTCGGACACGGCGTCCGAGCCGTCGCGCATGGATTCGGTTTCGCGGTTGGGGCTGGCGACGGACCCGGAATCCAGGTGGTCGCGGCCGATGACGACGGGCGCCGACAGCTCGCCCGAACGCACCATTTCATTGAATGCCAGACCCAGCTTGGCGCGCTGGCCCAAGCCCACCCAGCAGATACGCGCCGGCAAGCCCTGGAAGCTGATGCGTTCGCGCGCCATCTCCAGCCAGCGGTGCAGATGCGCGTCATCGGGTATCAGTTCCTTGACCTTGGCGTCCGTCTTGTAGATGTCTTGCGGGTCGCCCGACAGCGCGGCCCACCGGAAGGGGCCCACGCCACGGCAGAACAGCGGGCGGATATACGCGGGCACGAAACCGGGGAAGTCAAACGCGTCTGCCACGCCTTCTTCCTGTGCCATCTGGCGGATGTTGTTGCCGTAGTCGAAGGTGGGTATGCCCTGGCGCTTGAACGCCAGCATCGCCTGCACGTGCACGGCCATTGATTGCTTGGCGGCCTTGATGACGACGGCCGGTTCGCGCTTGGCGCGTTCGCGATATTCGGGCCACGTCCAGCCGGCCGGCAGATAGCCGTTCAGCGGATCGTGCGCACTGGTCTGATCGGTGACCATGTCGGGCTTGACGCCGCGGCGCACCAGCTCGGGCAGCACGTCGGCGGCGTTGCCGCACAGCGCGATGGACACGGCGCGGCCTTGCTCGGTGTACGTCTTGATACGCGCCAGCGCGTCATCCAGATCGGTGGCCTGCTCGTCCACGTAGCGGGTACGCAGACGGAAATCGATACTGGCCTGCTGGCATTCGATGTTGAGCGAACATGCGCCCGCCAGCGTGGCCGCCAGCGGCTGCGCGCCGCCCATGCCGCCCAGCCCGGCGGTCAGCACCCAGCGTCCGGCAAGATTGCCGCCGTAGTGCTGGCGGCCCGCCTCGACGAAGGTTTCGTACGTGCCCTGCACGATGCCCTGGCTGCCGATGTAGATCCAGCTGCCCGCCGTCATCTGGCCGTACATGGCCAGGCCCTTGGCGTCCAGTTCGTTGAAGTGTTCCCACGTGGCCCAATGTGGCACCAGGTTGGAGTTGGCGATCAGCACGCGCGGCGCGTTGGCGTGGGTCTTGAAGACGCCGACCGGCTTGCCCGACTGCACCAGCAACGTTTCATCGTCGTTCAGCTGAGTCAGCGATTCGACGATCTTGTCGTAGCAGTCCCAGTTGCGGGCGGCGCGGCCAATGCCGCCGTACACCACCAGTTCTTTTGGATTTTCAGCGACGTCCGGGTCCAGGTTGTTCATCAACATGCGCAGCGGCGCTTCGGTCAACCAGCTTTTGGCGGTCAGCTGGTTGCCACGCGGCGCGCGGATGACGACATCGCGATATCGATTCGATTGGTCCAAGACAGTCTCCTTGATCGGTTCTGCCGCGCGCGTACCCGCAGCGCGGCGATTGCCCGCATCATAGGATGCCTATGCTTGTATATACAAGATAGGACGAGACGAATTTTGGTAGGGGTTTACCCCCAATGAACTAAGGGATGCAGCTCGATCACGCAAGCGTTCACAGCGCCGTTGCCGGCAAGGCGATACGACGCCAGGGCTTGCCGCCCGTCCACATGCAGGCAGTCGTAGCGCGCAGGCAGCGCATGGTCGACCCCGTCCACGTTCAACGTCAGGGCGTCGCCCGCGTTCAGCACCAGCAGGCTGTGCGCATCGCTATGAAATACCCATGGCCCGGCGCCGGACGCCCATTGCAGCCGAGCGTGATAACGCTGCGGCTTGTAGATCAGATTGAAGTCGCGGATCGGCCCTTCCAGCAAACGACACTGGACCTGCGCGTCCCCCAGGAACGCGTAAGGCTGATACGGCATCAGCGGCGCCTGTGCCTGGCCGTCAACGGTCAGTTCGATGCCGCTGCCTTCCAGCACGGTGATGATGCGCTGATAGCCCGCGAACGCCGAAAAACCGCCGTCTTGCGCGACGTCGGCAATCGACAGGCGCCAGTCGAACGCGGCGGTGCTGCCGCCAGGGTTGCAGGCGACTTCCTGCGTGGTGCCGCCGCCGTTTTTCCACGGCATGCGCGGGTAGTCGGCAGCGCGATACAGGCGAACGTTGGGCGGATTCATGTCGTGAACTTGCCTTCCAGACGGTGGCGCGAGCCGGGGTGGATCAGCCGCGCCAGCGTCACCGCGCGGTCGCCGGACCACGTGCGGCGACGGATCAACAGGCACGGCTCGCTGCGTTCGATCTGCAACAGCTGGCATTCGCGCGGCTTGGCCAGGATGGCCTCTACGACGTGTTCGCCTTCGCTAAGCGGTGCCACGCGCGTCAGGTATTCGTACGGGGTGTGCTGCGTGAAGTCCTGTTTCAGGTAGTCCGGCGCCAACCGCACATTGACGTAGCGGTCTTCCAGCTGAATCGGCACGTCGTCCTCGAAATGCACGATGACGGAATGGAATACGGGTTGGCCCACGCGCAGGTCCAGCGCCAGCGCCTGCTCGGACCCGGCCGGCTCCTCGGCCAGGCGCACCACGCGGCTGTGGTGCCGATGGTTGCGCGCGGCAATCTCGTCCGCGATGTTGTTCACGGCAAACAATGCCGAGCGCGCCTTGGGCTGCGCCACGAACGTGCCCACCCCCTGCATGCGCACCAGCAAGCCCTCGGCCGTCAGCTCGCGCAGCGCGCGGTTGATCGTCATGCGGCTGAATCCCAGCTCGTCGACCAGTTCGCTTTCCGAGGGCACCCGGTAGTGCGCGGGCCACGCGCCCGTGCGGATCTGCTGCGCAATCATCTGCTTGACCTGCGCATACAGCGGGGCGGGCAGGGCATTGGCCTGGACGGGTAGTCGGGGGGGAGAAGAAGCCACGGAATGATCCTGGAGTGGGCGCCACACGGCGGTGAAAAACGGCTTGTAGTATAGACAGGTACACATGTCTTGCGAATGACCCCGCGCTTTTCGTATACTCCCCCCCTGTATCGTTTTCGGAGCCTGCCGTGCCGCATTCGCCGGAAGAAAAAAAACGTGTCGTTACCCGCTTGCGCCGTATCCAGGGGCAGGCGTTAGCATTGGAACGCGCGGTCAACGAAGGCACGGAATGCGGCGCGCTGCTGCAACAGCTGGCCGCCTTGCGCGGTGCAGCCACCGGCCTGATGGCCGAGGTGCTGGAAAGCCATCTCCGGGAAACCTTCCTGCAATCCGCCCAGGGCGGGCCGCAACACGCCGGGATCGACGCCGAGGCCGAGGTCGACCAGCTGATGCGCATCGTCCGTTCCTATTTGAAGTAATCCCCCCGACATTCGTGGAGCAAAATTATGAAATCACGCGCAGCAGTCGCATTCGGACCCGGCAAGCCGCTGGAAATCGTTGAAATCGACGTCGCGCCCCCGCAGCGCGGCGAAGTGCTGGTGCAGATCACGCACACCGGCGTCTGCCACACCGACGCGTTCACGCTCAGCGGCGACGACCCCGAAGGCCTGTTCCCCGCCGTGCTGGGCCACGAAGGCGCGGGCGTGGTCGTGGAAGTGGGCGAAGGCGTGACGTCGCTGAAGCCCGGCGACCACGTCATTCCGCTCTACACGGCCGAATGCCGCGAATGCAAGTTCTGCCTGTCCGGCAAGACCAACCTGTGCCAGAAGGTGCGCGCCACCCAGGGCAAGGGCGTCATGCCCGACGGCACCTCGCGCTTCAGCTACGAAGGCAAGCCGCTGTACCACTACATGGGCTGCTCGACCTTCAGCGAATACACGGTCGTCAACGAGATCTCGCTGGCCAAGATCAACCCGGCCGCCCCGCATGAAAAGGTTTGCCTGTTGGGCTGCGGCGTGACCACCGGGCTGGGCGCCGTGCACAACACCGCGAAGGTCAAGGAAGGCGACACCGTCGCCGTGTTCGGTCTGGGCGGCATCGGCCTGGCCGTGATCCAGGGCGCGGTGCAGGCCAAGGCCGGCCGCATCATCGCCGTGGACACCAACCCGAACAAGTTCGTGCTGGCCAGCGCCATGGGCGCCACCGACTGCATCAACCCGAAGGACTACGACAAGCCCATCCAGGACGTCATCGTCGAACTCACCGACGGCGGCGTGGACTTCTCGTTTGAATGTATCGGCAATGTGCACGTGATGCGCGCCGCGCTGGAATGCTGCCACAAGGGCTGGGGCGAAAGCATCATCATCGGCGTGGCCGGCGCCGGCCAGGAAATCAGCACGCGCCCGTTCCAGCTGGTCACGGGCCGCGTGTGGCGCGGATCGGCCTTCGGCGGCGTGAAGGGCCGCACGCAACTGCCGGGCATGGTCGAAGACGCGATGAGCGGCAAGATCGACCTGGACCCGTTCGTCACGCACACGCTGCCGCTGGATCGCATCAACGAAGCCTTCGACCTGATGCATGAAGGCAAGTCGATCCGCACCGTGATCCACTTCTAAGGATCACGCGGCAACGCCGGGGCGTCAGGACGTCAGTTCAAACTGGCGGTCGGACGCCCCGCGTTCTTGGTACACCTGCTCGGTCTGCCCCACGAAATGCGCCAGAGAAAACTCGCGCAACGCGGTGTTGCGCGCTTCTTCGCCCATCTTCGCGGCGATGGCGCGATCGTTCAAGAGGGTGGACACGGTGGCCAGCACGCTGCTGACGGAACCGGGCGGCACCACCCAGCCGTTGCGCCCGTCGGTCACGTTCTCGGTCAGGCCGCCCACCTTGCTGACGATGACCGGCTTGCCCGCCGCCATCATTTCGCGGCACGCGAACGAGATCGTCTCCAGACGGGACGACAACACAAACCCCACATCCAGTGCCGCCAGGAAAGGCCGCACGTCGTCAAGCAAGCCCGTGAACACCACTTGATGCGTCATGGCCAGGTCGGCCACGCGCTGGCGCTGTTCGTCGTCGGGTTCCTTGCCGGCAATCAGGATCACGACCTGATCGCGCTGGTGCTCGGGCAGCAGCGACACGGCGGTCACCATGTCCAGCCAGTTCTTGTACACGGCGGTGCCGGCGTTGCTGCCAATCACCAGCCGGCGCTGCATGGCCTTGGGCAACAGCGCGGCGCGCGCTTGGGCGACTTCGTCAGGGGTGGCCGGTCGATACTGAAGCGTATCCACGCCGTTGTGCACCACGCGCAGGTCTTCATCGCGAAACACCGAATCTTTCATCCGGCGGAAGGTGTGGCCGCACACGCAGATGACGCGGTTGGTGCCCCACTTGGCGCGCATGCGCACACCCAGGCTGTTGGCGCTGCGATCGGTATGCTGCGTGTAGACAATGAACGGGCGCTTGGCGCCCATGCCCACCGTGGCCAGCATGCACAGGCGATGGTCGGCCGAGCCGTTCACGTGGATCACGTCGAACTGTTCGCGGCGCAGCAGCGCGCGCAGCCGCCGCAACGCGCTTAACTGCTGAAACGGGCGGCCCTTGAATTCCAGGTCAACGGAGTGCACGCCGGGCAAGGCGTGGGCCTCGGCCAGCAGGCGGCTGCCAAGCGGCGCGGCCACGGTAATCTGGGCGCGTTGGCGCAGCATGCGTGCCAGGGACATGACGTAGGTGGTGTGCCCGCCGCCATCGCCCTGGTGAAAGTTGGTGTACAGAATCTTCATCGTGATAGGCCCGAGAACCGTTGCGGGGAAGGCGGGGATTCCCCTTGTTTGAGCAAACAGCTCCAGTGGCGCTTTTCAAATATGTCCTCGCCCAGGCGGCTGTTCAAGGACAGGTTGTAGACCTGAACGCCGTGCGCGCGCAGCAGGCGGCTGGCCTGGCGGAACGCCGGTTCGATATGTCCGGCAAACTGCCGGTCCAGCGCGGTGGCCAACTGCGCGCCCGGGCTTTCGTAAAAGCGCGGGCCGGCCGTGGCGCTCAGGTCCAGGCCGTGCAGGTACAGCGTGCGCGCGCCCATCCAGGCCAGCAGTTGCAAGGCCGTGTAGGCCACCGTGCCGCCGCCGAACAGGCCGCGCGACGGGTTCAGGCTGAAGCCGTGCGCGTGCTGCGGGTGATGCGCGTCGAACAACACCAGCTCGGGGTCGCGCGCCAACCGCGCGGCAAGGGCATCGGGTTGCGCGCGCGGTTGCAGCGCACGCTGGTGCACTTCCTCGAACAACGCAATGCGGCACCGAACCGCCTTGGCGTCGAACAAGTACGAAATCCACCGGTACACCTCGGGCGTGACAAACAGCAGCAGGTCCTGCGACAAGACCTCGGCAACCAGGTCGCGCCGGCGCTTCACAAAGCCCGCGTCCAGCATCGCGTAGTAATCGAAGCGCAACGAGGGATGCGCGCGCCGCAGCGCAATCGACCCGTTCACGCCCATCACGTTGCCCAGTCGGCAACGCGCATAGTCGATGTCAGCAATGGAAGGGCCGCTAAGGATCAGGTGGGCGTCGCCGGTGATGTCTCGCGGCACGTCGGCCAGGGGCAAGGTAGCCGGGCCTTGCACGCCGAGCACGTTGCAGGACAGCAAGCGGTCGTGGTCGCGGGCATCGCGGCGTACTTTCACCAGCGGCCACAAGGTTTCGTTATGCCGATAGGCGCCGGCTCGCGTATAGCGGTAAAGATAGCGAAAGCCCTTGGTCAGCGGGCGCGACCGGAGCAAACGGGGGACGAGGGCAAATCGGGTCATGAACGGTGCCGCTGACAGCGCGGCGAAACCTTACGAGGCGCTGATTCTACGAGGGCGCCATGCCCGCCAACGCGTCCGAAACATTTGTGATGTAACAGCATGGCAGGGCATTCGATCGCGCCCTTTTTTTTGCGCGCACGCCCCGTCGTCGCCGCCGTCCCATATCGCGAAACCCGCGCCAGTGCAGCCTCCCAGGGCATCGCGCGCGCGCGTAGCCCCTGCGCACCATTAGCGTGCATGCTTACCGTGACGAACGCACTATCGGCGGCACCACGCCGCCGAGTGTGCGTTCGTACCTTCCATTACCTTTTGCGCCAAAGCGAAAGGGGAATGCAAGAAAGTGCGCGCGCGTCGTCAGCCCGCGTGGCGCACGCCGACCAGGCTCAGGATCTCGAACAGCATCTGCGCGCCCGCGTGCGCGGTGTTGGCCGTGGCGTCATAGGCGGGCGCCACTTCGACCACGTCGCCCCCGATGATGTCGATACCCGCCAGCGCCCGCAGGATGGCCTGCGCTTCGCGCACGGTCACGCCGCCCACCTCGGGCGTGCCCGTGCCCGGCGCAAACGCCGGGTCCAGGCAATCGATGTCGAACGAGACATACACCGGCGTGTCGCCCACGACCTTGCGCGCCTGCGCGACCACGGCATCCACGCCCAGGCGGGCAATGTCTTCCGCGTGAATGACCGTCATGCCGGACTCGTACGAGAATTCCCAGAGGTATTCCGCCGCGCCACGGATGCCGATCTGGATGGTGCGCGTGGGGTCCAGCACGCCGTCCAGCACGGCTTGGCGGAACGGGCCACCGTGGTGAAAGCGGCTGCCGTCGAACGGGCCGCCCGTATCGCAATGCGCATCGAAGTGGATCAGCGAGACCGGCGCGCGTCGGCCCAGCGCACGCAGGATCGGCAGGGTAATGGAATGGTCGCCCCCCACCGAAACCGGAATGACCCCCGCCGCATGGATCTGGGCGTACGCGGTTTCGATATCTTCATGTGATTGCTCCAGGTTGAAGCGGCTGCGCATCGGCACATCGCCGATATCGGCCACGCGCAGGTCGTGCGTGGGCGTGCAGCGCAAGACGTGGTGGTAGGGGCCGACGCGTTCGATGGCGCGCAGCGCGCGCGGCCCAAAACGGCAACCGCTGCGGTTGCTGGCGCCCAGGTCCATCGGCACGCCGGTCAGCGCCACTTGCAGGTCGCCGAAGTCGGGCGCTTGCCAGTCGATGGGGCGTGCCGGGGCGTCCAGCAAGGTAGGCATGCCCGCATAGGGCGCGCTGCGCGTGCCGCTGCCGTCGATGATGTTGACGGCCACTTCGCGAAAATGCGGGTCGTGGATGGTGGCTTCGTTGGCGCCGCCAAAGCGGGCGCGCAGCGCCGCAAGGCGCTCCGGGGTAAAGCGCATGATGTGCTCCTGAAATAAAAGGTTCATTTGGCGTCGGCTCGCGGCACGGGTGTATCGCCCCAAGGCGCGCCCGCCCGCCCCAGCAGGCTGATCAGCACAAAGCCGGCGGCGCTGGCCGCAAGCGCCGCGTAGACCGGTGTGTTGGCCGCCAGGCCGTCCTTGACCATGAACGCAATGGCCGCCGCGCAACCCAGCAGCATCCCCGCCATTGCGCCGGCGGTGGTGGCGCGGCGCCAGTAGATGGCACCCAGCAACGGCACCAGCATGCCGCCCACCAGCAGGTTGTACGCGCAGGTCAGGGCGCTCATGACGTCATCGACCACCAACGCCACGCCCAGCGCCGACAGCGCGGCCAGCAGCGTGATCAGCCGGTGCACGCGCACGTCGGTGAACGAGCGCCCGCCCCGCAGCGCCGGCAACAGGTCTTCGGCCAGCACGGTGGACGTGGCCAGCATGGCGGCGCTGGCCGTGGACATCATGGCCGCCAGCGCCGCGGCGATGACCAGGCCGCGTATGCCGTCCGGCAGGCCCGCCTGCACGATGGCGGCGAACGCGTGGTTGACGTCGGGCAGATCGGGCAGCAGCACCTTCGCGGTCATGCCGATCACCGCGCCCACCAGGCCGTACACGATGCAGTACAACCCGGCGGCGGTGCCCGCCACGCGCGCCACGCGTTCGTCACGGGCAGTGAAGACGCGCTGCCAGATTTCCTGGCCGATCAGGATGCCCAGGAAGTAGATGACGAAGTAGGTGATGATCGTGCCCCAGCCGATGTTCGTCAGGCTGAAACTGGCGGCGGGCAGCTGCGCCACCAGCTGGTCCCAGCCGCCCACCCGTATCAGGCAGATGGGCAGCAGCACGAACATCAGGCCCACCGTCTTGATGATGAATTGCACGATGTCGGTCAAGGTCAATGACCACATTCCGCCTAGCGTGGAATACACCGCGACCACGCCGCCGCCGACCACGACCGACACCCAGAACGGCAGGTCGAACAGCACCTGCATCACCGTGCCCATGGCGATGACGGACGTGGCTGCCAACATCAGCGCATACGCCATCATGACCAACGCGCTGACATGCTTGGCGCCCGCCGTGAAGCGCCGTTCAAGAATCTGCGTCACCGTGAAGATGCGCAGCTTCAGCAGGGGTTTGGCCAGCACCCGGTTCAGCACGATGATGCCCAGCCCCAGCGCCCCGCATAGCCAGAACCCCGAAATACCGTATTGATATCCCAGCCGCACCGTACCCACCGTGCTGGCCCCGCCCAGCACCGTTGCCGCCATGGTGCCCATGTACAAACCGGGCCCCAGGTTGCGGCCCGCCACCAGATAGTCTTCCTGGGTTTTTGCCCGCCGCATGCCGTACCAGCCCAGCAGCAGCATGCCGCCCAGGTAGAGCATGACGACTCCTATGTCCAACGCCATTTTCAAGGTCTCCTTACCGCAGGGCAGCCATATGGTTATGGGATCCGTTGCGCCTGCCCACGCACCGGATTCATCAAGCAACCCGGATCTTCGGTGAAGTGGCAAGAAAAATATCGCGGTTGCCGCGAATGTCGGACTCATCTGATATCGTTGCTCAATCCCTTTCCAGTTATTACCGCTCATGCCGCCCCTACGCCCCGATTCGCCCGCCTTGCAGGACGCCATCGCCGACGCCATCAGCACGGCCACGCGCGGCGCGGGTCGCGTCAACATCCTGATCGCGGGCAAGACCGGCGTGGGCAAGAGCACGCTGATCAACGCCGTGTTTCGCGGCGATCTGGCCAAGACGGGCGCGGGCAAGCCCGTCACGCAGACCACCCAGGAATACACCAAGCCCGGCCATCCGCTGACCATCATCGACACGCGCGGCCTGGAAGTGGGCGACTACGCGCGCTCGCGCCAGGCGCTGACGGACTTGATCCAGGAACGCTCGGCGTCCGACGATCAGGACAAGCACGTGCATGTGGCCTGGCTGTGCATCCAGGACAGCAGCCACCGCGTGGAAGACGCCGAGATCGAACTGGCCGACATGCTGGCCACCGCCGGCATCCCGGTGGTGGTGGTGCTGACCAAGGCGCGCAAGAACAGCCCCTTCGTTGCCGAGGCGCACAAGCTGCTGCCGAGCGCCAAGCAGGTAGTGGCCGTGCGCGCGCTGCCGGAATGGATCGAAGAACTGGACGCGGAACTGCCGCCGATGGGCCTGGACAAGCTGATTGAAGTCACGGCCGAACACATTCCCGAGGGGCAGCAGCGCGCCTACGCCAATGCCCTGTCCACCCGCAACAAGAAGGCCCTGGAAGTAAAAAAAAAGCGGGCTGAGATAGAAGTGAACGTGGCGGCCGGCCTGGCCGCGTCCGCCGCCGCCGCGCCCATTCCGTTTTCGGACGCGTTTGCGCTGGTGCCGATCCAGGTCGGCATGATCGCCAAGATCGGCATCACCTTCGGCATGGAGCTGGACACCACCGCCATCACCACGCTGGTCACCTCCACGCTGGGTGCGTCGGCGGCCACGCTGATCGGGCGGTCGGTGGTATCGGGCATGCTGAAATTCATTCCGGGCGCGGGCAGCGCCGTGGGCGGCACCATCGCCGCCACCACCGCGGGCGCCATCACCAAGCTGCTGGGCAATGCGTACGTGGCCGTGCTGTACGACTTCTGCTTGAAGAACCCGGGCAAGGACATCGACATCGGGATGATCGCGCAGGCGCTGCGCCAGCGGGTAAAGCTGTGACCTGCCGCGCCACCCCATGCAATGAATCGTGTTTCTACGACAACATTCGTTAGATTCACGCCTTTTCAGGCCCGCGCCTTAACTATTGCCAAGACGGCGACGTAAAGCCGTAGATCCCTCATTCCATTCGCGGGACAGCCCACGCGTACGCCGGCCAGGCCCGCCAGACGCGGGCGCTTCCCCCCGCCCCCTCATCCAATGATCATCGACAATTCCGACGTCATGTACCGGCACCTTGTGCAGGGTGTCGTCGACTACGCCATCTACATGCTGCATCCGGACGGCACAGTCGCCAACTGGAACGCCGGGGCGCAGCGCGCCAAGGGCTACACCCAAGAAGAGATCGTCGGCAAGAACTTTGCGTGCTTCTACACGGCCGCCGACCAGGCCGCCGGCTTGCCGCAACGCGGCCTGGCCACGGCGCGCGAACAGGGCCGCTTCGAAGCCGAGGGCTGGCGCGTGCGCCGCGACGGCACGCTGTTCTGGGCCAATGTGGTGATCGACGCCATCCGCGACGACCAGGGCGAGCTGATTGGCTTTGCCAAGGTCACGCGCGACGTCACCGAACGCCGTGAACGCGAACAGCAGCTGGTGAAGGCCAAAGAGCTGGCCGAACACTACAACTCGGAATTGACGTCGCTATCCAGCTTCCTGGATGCCGTGGTGTCGCACATCCCGTCGTGCGTGCTGGTGATGGACGCCGTGTCGCGCAATATCCTGCTGGCCAACCGTCAGGCGGAAGCCACGTTCGGCGTCACGCGCGCCCAGATGCTGGGCAAGACGGCGCAGCAGTGCCTGCCTGAACCCGTGTGCGAATTCCTGGACCGGCTGACGCACGACGCCTTGCGATCGGACGGCGCCCTGCGTGAAGCGGAAGAAGAGCTGACCACCGCGCGCGGCATGCGCACCTTGCGCACGCGCACGCTGGTTTTCCACAGCAACGACCCGCGCTCGCGTTACGCGCTGCTGATCTCCGATGACGTCACGGACGAGAACGCGGCGCATGCCCAGGTGCGCTACATGGCGCATCACGACACCCTGACCGGCATGCCCAACCGCCGGCTGTTCCGCGAGCAGCTTCTCAAGGCGCTGCACCACTGTGCCGACGACCGCCGCACCGCCGTGCTGTGCCTGGACCTGGACAATTTCAAAAGCGTGAACGACACGCTGGGCCATCCCTGCGGCGACGAGCTGCTGCGCCTCTTGGCCAAGCGGCTGCCGAAGGTGCTGCGCGAGCAGGACACGCTGGCCCGCCTGGGCGGTGACGAATTCGCGGTGGTGCTGCCCAACATTGGCCAGCAGGACGACGTGCGCAAGATGGCCGAACGGCTGATCGACGCGGTGCGCCAGCCCTTTGAAGTGGACGGCCATACGGTGCCGATCAGCGTCAGCATCGGTATCGCGCTGGCCGAGACGCCCGAATACACCGCCGACCACCTGCTGCGCTACGCCGACATGGCGCTGTACGAAGCCAAGCGCAACGGCCGCAACCGCATGGCGTTCTTCCAGCCCGAGATGGAGGCCGCCGCGCTCAAGCGCCATGAAATGGAAATGGACTTGCGCCAGGCCATCATGGGTCAGCAATTGCAGTTGTATTACCAGCCCATCCTGGACGTCAGCCACGTGCGCATCGTCGGGCGCGAAGCGCTGATGCGCTGGCAGCATCCGGTCAAGGGCCTGATCATGCCCGGCGACTTCATTCCCATCGCCGAAGAAACCGGCCTGATCCACGAGCTGGGCGCCTTCACCCTGCACGAGGCCTGCGCCGAAGCCATGCGCTGGGACGACCACGAAACCGTGGCCGTAAACCTGTCTGCCAGCCAGTTCACCAACAGCGCGCTGGTGTCGCTGGTGGAATCGGCGTTGACCAAGTCCGGCCTGCCGGCGCGGCGGCTGGAACTGGAGATTACCGAATCGGTGCTGCTGGCCAACTCGGCCTCCAACCTGAACACGCTCAAGCGCTTGAAGGCGCTGGGCGTGAAAGTGGCGCTGGACGACTTTGGCACGGGTTATTCGTCGCTGGGCTATCTGCGTTCGTTCGATTTCGACAAGATCAAGATCGACAAATCGTTCACCCAGGACGTCGAATCCAGTAAAGAAGCACTGGCCATCATCCGCGCCATCAACGGCATCGGGCGCAGCCTGGACATTCCGACCACTGCCGAAGGCGTGGAAACCGCCGCGCAGCTGGACCGGCTGACACAGGAAGGCTGCTCGCACTTCCAGGGTTACCTCTTGGGCCGCCCGGTGTCGCATGACGCACTGCCAGAAGAAAAGCCGTAAGCGCCCGGGTCTATACTTTTGGAATCATCGGGTGCGCTGCGACGCGCCAACTGCCCGATGCCCCGCATGCCGCGCGTCGGATGTGCCATTACGCAAGCGCCCCTGGGCGCTGCGCAAGGAGACAATCATGACCCGCAAATACATCGACTGCCGTGAGTTTCCAAGCGAGATGAATTGCTCGGTAGCCCTGGCCGCGGATTCCGACGACGAATTGCTGGAAGCCGCCGTGCAGCATGCCACCACCGTGCACAAGCACGCCGACTCGCCAGAGCTGCGCTCGCAGCTCAAGACGATGTTCCACGACGGCACGCCGCCCACTGACGCCCCGCGCGCCGCCTGATCGCGCTTTGCTGATGAATCGCCGGGGCTATGGCTGCCCCGGCGCGGCCTTCACGTCAGTGGCCGCGCGCACCACATCGAACAGATTCTTGGGATCCTGCAATCGCGGCGCCACTTCAATGCGAGCGCCGATGCCAAATCGGACGGCGCTGTCGCGCAACCAGCGCAAGGCCGAAAAGTCTTCCAGCGCAAAACCCACCGAATCGAAGATGGTCACATCTTCAGCGCTGCGGCGGCCGGCCGCCTGCCCCGTCAGCACGCGCCACAGTTCCGTCACCGGAAAATCCGCGGGCATCTGTTGCAGGTCGCCTTCAATGCGCGTCTGCGGTTCGTATTCGACAAAGACAGCGCCCCGGCGCAGCACGTCGGCATGCAGTTCGGTCTTGCCCGGGCAGTCGCCGCCCAAGGCGTTGATGTGCATGCCGGGTTCAACCATGTCGGCGGTCAGAATGGTGGCGTAGGCCTTGTCGGCGGTGACGGTGGTGACGATGTCCGCCCCCTTGACCGCCTGCGCGGTGCCGTCAAACGCGACCACGCGCAGCGTCGGGGCGACGGCGGCCAGGTTGGCTTGCAGCTTGCGCGTCGCGTCGGCGTCCACGTCGTACACATGCAACACGTCGATACCCAGCACATAGTGAAATGCCAGGGCCTGGAATTCCGCCTGCGCCCCGTTGCCAATCAACGCCATCGAGCGCGAATCGGGCCGGGCCAACGCGCGTGCCGCCAGCGCCGACGTGACGGCGGTGCGCAGGGCGGTGGTCAGGGTCAGTTCGCTGATCAGCAGCGGTTCGCCCGTACTGACTTGCGCCAGGGCGCCAAAGGCCATCACGGTGGACAGGCCGGTTTGCGGGTTGTCGGGGTGGCCGTTCACGAACTTGAAGCTGTACAGCTCGCTGTCGGCGGCGGGCATCAGTTCGATGACGCCGGCAGGGGAATGACTGGCGACACGCGCGCACTTGTCGAATTCTTGCCATCGCAGAAAATCGGCCAGCACATAGTCCAGCAGATCGGTGAAAACCTTGCGCGGGCCGTATCGGGCCACGATGGTGGCAACGTCCGACGTCGTGAGCAATGTCGTCATTTTTTTCTCCCCAAGTTATGGAAAGGAAATTCTGGCCGATGCCCAAATCAATTCATAGTGACAACTTTCCACACGAAACGCTAAGATTCTGGCAATTCGACAGCCAACATTAGCACTTTGCACAATGGACACGCTAGACCAACGCTTGCTGGGCCTGCTGCGCGCGAACGCCCGCCTGTCCATCGCCACGCTGGCCAAGAAGCTGGACGTATCGCGCGGCACCATCGACAACCGCATCCGCAAGCTTGAAGAGCGCGGCATCATCGTCGGTTATACCGTGCGCCTGCGCCCCGAGTCAGAAACGGACGACATCGTGGCGTGGATCAGCATCGCCGTGGAAGGCCACGAAACCCGCAAGATCGTGAACCTGCTGATGGGCGAACCCGCGGTGGCGGGCCTGCACGACACCAACGGCCGCTGGGACCTGCTGGCGGAACTGCGGGTTCCCACCATCGATCAGTTGTCCGAAGTGCTGGACCGGCTGCGCACCCTCAAGGGCATCTCGGCCACCGAGACCAGCATCCACCTGAAGACATTCAAAGCCATCTGAACGGACTGGGGCCGAGGCGCGCAGGGACGAATGCCCCGGCCCGCCTCGGCCCCCTGCACGCAATGCGCGTGATCCACGTCATCCGCGTCATGCGCATCCTGCACTTCGTGCGCCTCAGTCCAGCAGATCCATCAAGGCGATGTCCTCCACGTCATGCTGGCGCGCCGCCTGGGCCAGTTGCACCGAGAACGGTGCCCCCGCCAAGCGTTCCGGCGCGGCCAGCGACGCACCCGGCTTGGCATCCGGCGTCGTCTGCGGACGCAACACCGGATCGGCCGGCGCGCGCTGTTCGCGCATCGTGCCAGACAGGAAATCCAGCGTGATGACACGGCCCACCCCGGCTCCGGGCCCAGACCTGGGAGTCAGGCGCAGGCTCAGCGTTTCCATGCCGGCCGGTCGGTTGATCAGCAAGAGGCCACGTCCATCCGCTTGCACCCAGCCCGGCAATGCCGCGCCGTTGGCCAGCGTGATGCGCATGTCCGCCTTGCCGTCGCCGCCGTTGACGATGAAGAGCAGCTGATCGCCACGCCCCACCAGGTCCAGCTGCAAGCCTGCTCCCAGCGGCAGCGTCGACAAGACCGCCTGCCCGTCTCCCAGCCCGCCGCCCAGGCCGGAGCCCAGCAGCTGATGCAAGCCACTCCGGGCGCCGATGTCGTCGATGCCATTCAGCGAGTCGATATCGTTGACCGCTTGCAGCACCGCCCCCACCCCCGTGAAGCTTCCCAGGTGGTCCAGGCTGTTGACGCCATTGACGGCCAGCAGCACTGCTCCACCCGATTGCTGCAAGTCCGGCGTGCCGTCCAGCGAGCCCAGCCCGTTTACCGCCCGGATCAACACCGAGTTCACCTCGCTGGCCACCATGCCGCCATTGCCGCCGATGGCCGACTCGCTTGCTCCCGCCCCCTCTACGAAGCGCAAGTCGTCCTGCTCGGTGAACAACGATGCCGAGTTGCGCAGCGTGAACGTCGACTCCGTGAACCCGCCGTTGCCGTCGCTGACGCGGTAGCGCACCACCAGTTCGCCCGTAAAGCCGCTTGACGGCGTGAACACATAGCACCGCCTTGCTGACGTGTCCGGATGGTCACCACGCGATTATTCGCGTGTCGGGATGCACGGATTTTTTCTTTACGTATTGACGTTACTTTTTTTTCTTCGCACCCATGACAATCTCTCATCGGTTTATGCGGCCGTGCTTGCCGTACTTTCTACTGCTGATCCTGGCGGGGATTGTGCTTGGCGTGGCGGTGGGCGCATTCAGTACCGCGGCAGATGCGCGCGATCTGGACGCGACGGCGCAACCGGCAGGCGGCGTGCTGGTGCCCGCGCTGGCCGGCGCTTTCGGCGGCGTATTGCTCAGCCTGCTGCTGTATCGCTGGTACAGCGGCGCGCCGGGCGTGCGCCACCGCATTAAGCGCGCCATGCGACGCGGCCATATCCACATGGTGTACCAACCGCTGGCGAACATGTCGTCGGGCCACACGGTGGGGGTCGAGGCGCTGGCGCGTTGGCCCCATGAAACGCTGGGCGCGATTGCACCCGAGACATTTTTTGCGTGGGCGGAAGCGACGGGTCTGGGCCGCCAGCTGACTCGGTATGTGGTGCGCGCCACGTTGGCCGATCTGCGCATCGCGCTGCGCGAGCCAGGTGATTTCTATTGCAGCATCAACGTGACGCCGCGCGATATCGAAGACATTTCGTTTGCGCGGTTCATGCTTGAAACGACACGCGAATTCGGTATCTCGCCCGAGCGCATCGTGCTTGAGATCACGGAGTCGCTTGCCTTCGTGGTGGACGACCCGCGCACCTTGATTGCGCAGTATCTGCAAGCGGGGTTTCGTGTGGTCATTGACGACTTCGGCACCGGCTACGCCAACCTGAGCAATCTGCTGACGTGGGGCGTCAGCGGTTTGAAGCTGGATCGCACCCTGATCCGTTGGGTCAGCGCCAACGACTGGGCCGCGACCGTGCTGGAGTCGGTGTTCGAGATGACGCGCCGCATGAACATCTACGTGATTGTGGAAGGCATCGAAAGTCCCGAGCAAGCTCGCTATGTCCTGGCACGCGCGCCGGCGGCAACCGGACAGGGCTGGCTGTATGGCCGCCCGTGCCGCGCCGAGCTGCTGCCCGTGCTGGTCTCGCGCCCGGCATCGCCGCCCGCGTCGGCCAGTGCACCGGTTACGCCCGGCTTTTGCCCGGCGGCGCTGGCCGACGAGTCGTCGCGCGCCATCAGCCGCCGCCCAGCTCCACCGGCAGGTGTTCGCGCATGATTTCAATGAACCGACGCAAACGCGCCGGCTGAAAGCGCGACGGCGCGTACACCAGGAATACCGGCAGCGGATCGGCGCGCCAATCAGGCGCCAGATGCACCAGCCTGCCGGTGGCAAGGTCTTCCTGCATTGCCCAGGCCGAGCCCAGCGCCACCCCCAGGCCCAACAGCGCGGACTTGCGCAGCGCGTACAGGCCATCGGTGGACAGACGCGGCTGGATGCCGAAGCGTTCAGTTGCCCCCGTGGCGCAATGCGTCAGGCTGACCTCGGTGCGATAGAACGTGCGCAGCGCCAGCCAGGGCAGGCGCGCCAGGTCGTCGGGATGTTGCGGGATGGGCTCGCCTTGCAGCAGGTCAGGCGACGCGATGACGATGCGTGGCACTTCACCCAGCTTGATGGCGATCACGGATGGATCGGTCACCGCGCCGACGCGAATCGCACAGTCCACGTTCTCGGCGATCAGGTCCGGCATGCGGTCGTGCAGCAGCCATTCCACGCGCATGTTCGGATACTGCCGCAGATAGCTGGCCAGCGGATCGACGAACTGGTCCTGGCCGAACGCGTGCGGCGCCACCACGCGCAGCGTACCGATGGGCTCGTCGCCCGCGCCGCGCACCTCGCTTTCAAACGATTGCCAGGTAGCGATCAATTCCTTGGCGCGTTCATAGCAACGCTGGCCGTCTTCAGTCAGCCGGATCGCGTGGGTGGAACGTTGCAGCAGGCGCACCCCCATGGTGCGTTCAAGCAATTGCAGGCGGCGGCTGACGGTGGGCTGCGTGCCGCCCAGCTGCGCAGCGGCGGCCGACAGGCTGCCGGCCTCGACGATGCGCACAAAGGTCTCGATCAGCAGCAGGCGGTCGGTGGCGGCGGCGGTGGCGGCCGCGGAGGGCGGGGCAGAGGTGGTCATACGCCAATCGTATAACCGATGTACCCGCAAGTCGGCTACCAAAACGGGACGCGCGCGCCCAGAATCTGCCCCGTACATGATCTTTCGGACACCTCACCATGTCATCCCAAACCCCCACCTCTACCGCTGCCTTATCGCGCGGACTTGTTTTCCTTCTGGCGATCGGCGCCGGTCTGTCGGTAGCGTCCCTGTATTACAGCCAGCCGATGCTGGGCGTACTGGGCGTGGACATCCACGCCAGCGCCGAGACGCTGGGTTGGATCCCCACCCTGACGCAGCTGGGTTATGCGTTCGGCATCCTGATGCTGGCGCCCCTGGGCGACCGCCACGACAGAAAGCGCATCATCCTCATCAAGGCCGCCGTGCTTAGCGTGGCGTTGCTGGCCGCCGCCGTCGCGCCCTCCATCGGCCTGTTGCTGGCCGCCAGCTTCGTGGTCGGCCTGTCCGCCACGCTGGCGCAGGACATCGTGCCGGCCGCCGCGCATCTGGCGCCGGTCGAGCAACGCGGCAAGATCGTCGGCACCGTGATGACGGGGCTGTTGCTGGGCATCCTGTTGTCCCGCGTAGTCAGCGGATTCGTTGCCGAGCAGTTCGGCTGGCGCGCCATGTTCGTGGCGGCGGCGGTCACCATCGTGGCGCTGGGCGCGGCGCTGTGGCGTGGCCTGCCGCGCTTCGTGCCGACCGCGCAGCTGTCGTACGCCGCGCTGCTGGGCTCGCTGGCAACGCTGTGGCGCCAGCACCCCGGCCTGCGCCGCGCCGCCACCGCGCAGGGCTTGCTGTCGCTGGGCTTCAGTGCGTTCTGGTCGACCTTGGCGGTGATGCTGCATGGCGCGCCGTTTCACCTGGGCGCGGGTGCGGCAGGCGCTTTCGGGCTGGCGGGCGCGGCCGGCGCGTTGGCCGCGCCGCTGGCCGGCCGCGTGGCCGACACCCGTGGTCCGCTCGCCGTGGCCAGCCTGGGCGCCGGGCTGACGATGGTGTCGTTCGCCGCCATGATCTTTCTGCCGTTCCTGTCACCGCACGCCGCGCTGTGGCTGATCGCGGGTGCCGCCATCGGCTTTGACCTGGGCATCCAGACCTCGCTGATCGCGCATCAAAGCATCGTCTACGGCATCGACCCGGCCGCCCGCAGCCGCCTGAACGCCATCCTGATGACGGGCGTGTTCATCGGCATGGCTGCCGGTGGCGCGCTGGGCAGCCTGGCGCTGGCCCATTGGGGCTGGACGGGCGTGACGGTCGTGGCGGCGGGCGCGGCAGCGTTGGCGCTGGGCCTGCGCGTGTGGCCGGCCACCGGGAACCGCGCGATTATTGCGGCGCGTTGATCTCGTCCGCCGTGATGATTTCGGCAACGAGTACCTGCGCGGGCCCGTCCAGGAAGTATTCCTCCTGGGTGGGCTCGCGCAGTTTCATATAGGCGTTCTCGCCGATCTGCATGGTGTGCCCGGCGGCCAGCTCCGCGCCGCTTTCCAGCATGTAGCCCATGATGTTGTTGAAGATGTTCGAGTAGTACTCGCCTTCATCATGGCCACGGGCCAGCGCCGCGAAGTCGGGCAGGCTGAACAGGTCGGCGCCATAGGTGCGCATCCACACGCCGGCCACGCCATCCACCTCATACTTCACAAAGCCGCAATACAGCATGTTAAGCGGCAGCGCGCGCAGCAGGTCCAGGCTTTCTTCACCCAGCGACTCGGCATCGAATACGCCGGCCGGCAACGAGGTGTGCGCATGTTCGTTCAACACCGCCACCGCGCCAAAGCCGGTCAACGCACCGGCCACGGCGGCCAGCGCCACGTACTGCTCCAGCGGATCTTGCGAAAACCCCCCGTAGTACAGAACGATGTGGCTGGCGTGCGCGCGCACTTCGTCCTTGACCGTGCCCGGATAATGCGCCGGCGCCACGCAGGCTTCCAACGCATCCTTGGGATAGGGCGCGTCAAAGCCCACCAGCCGCACCACGTGATCGCCCCAGCCGGCCAGGCCCAGCACTTCGGGCATGTCGGGCGCGATCTCGACGCGGGCATCGCTCATCGACGGGTGATACGCGCACAGCGCCGCCCGCAAGCCGTCCTCGTCCAGCGCCAGGGGCTCGGCGAACAGCACCTGCAAGCTCAGCGGGTTTTCAATGGCGGGGTTGGCGACCAGCGCGCGGGCGTCGGCGGATTCTTCCTTGCGGCCGAAGAAGCGGGAGAAGATGCTCATGGGGTTGGGGCTATCCGGAATTAAAACGGGGGCAGTATACGTTTGCCCTTGGCGGGCCCGATGCCGATGTCTCCATTGGACACATCTCTCACCGACCGGCAGGCTCCGAGAATCCATCAGGCCCCACCGTCTCCAGCACATAGTCGATGAACGATTTGATGCGTGATGAAATCGCGGTGTTGCGGTAGTACACGGCGTTGATCGGCTGCCTGACGTCTTGCGTCTGGCGCGGCAGCACCTGCTGCAACGCGCCCGCTTCGCGGTCGGCCCGCGTCATGAAATCCGACAGGCACACGATGCCGCCATGGTTCAGCGCCAGTTGCCGCAGCGTCTCGCCGCTGTGTGCGCGCACGCCGGGCTTGATGTGCAGCGCCTGCCCATCCGCATCCAGCAACGGCCATTCGTTCAACGACTCCGGCTGGCTGAACCCCAGCAGCATGTGGCGGGCGAGGTCGGCCACGCGCTTGGGCGTGCCGTGCTGCGCCAGATATGCCGGGCTGGCCAACACGCGCACGCGGCTCTGGCCCAGCGGCACCGCGTGCAGCGACGAATCCTTCAATCGGCCGATGCGGATGGCCAGGTCGGTGCGGCGTTCCAGCAGATCGATGTTGCCTTCGTTGCTGTTCAGTTCCAGCTCCACTTGCGGATACCGCTTGCGGTAGCCGGGCACCAGCGGCGCGATGACGTGCAGCATGAAGGGCGAGGCCGCGTCCACGCGCAACAATCCGGCGGGCTGATTGCGCCGCACATTCATCAGGTCTTCGGTTTCTTCGACCGCCGCGACGATGCGGCGCACCTGCTCAAGATACGCGCGGCCTTCTTCGGTCAGCGCCAGCCTGCGCGTGGTCCGGCGCATCAGCGTGGTTTGCAGCTTTTCTTCCAGCCGGCTCATGGTGCGGCTGGTGGCCGAGATGGTCTGGCCCAGCACCTCGGCGGCAGCGGTGATGGAGCCGCTATCCACCACGGCGATAAAGACCTGCATTTCGTCCAGCGTCGTTTTCATATTTGACGTTATATCAAAAGTATTTCGCCGATATGGGGCTTTTTGGGCAAGTATCGGGCGGGCACACTGGCGGCATTCCCGGGCCATGGGCGCCTGGATCTTTCCCTCTTTCGGAGTTTTACATGAGCATTCCCCGTTTTGGCGTCGGCACGTTCCGGCTGCAAGGACAAGTCGTCATTGATTCGGTGCGCAACGCGCTGGACGTGGGTTACCGCGCCATCGACACGGCGCAAATCTACGAGAACGAAGCGGACGTGGGCCAGGCCATTGCGCAATCGGGCGTGGCGCGCGATGCGCTGTTCATCACCACCAAGATCTGGGTGCCCAACACCGGGCGCGACAAGCTGGTGCCCAGCTTGAAGGACAGCCTGGCCAAGCTGCGAAGCGACTATGTGGACCTGACCTTGATCCACTGGCCCGCGCCGGGCAACGGCGTGTCCATCGACGAATGCATGACTGCGCTGGCCGAGGCGCGCGCGCAGGGGCTGACGCGCCAGATCGGTATCTCGAACTTTCCCATCGCGCAAACCCGCGCGGCCATCGCCGCCGTGGGCCGCGAGGCCATCGCCACCAATCAGATCGAGCTCAGCCCGTACTTGCAGAACGCCACGCTGACCGCGTTCCTGAAAGAGCAGGGCATCCACGTCACGTCGTACATGACGCTGGCGTATGGCCGGGTGCTGAAGGACCCGGTGATCCAGCAGATTGCGAAGCGACACAACGCCACGCCCGCCCAGGTGACGCTGGCCTGGGCGCTACAGCTGGGCTATTCGGTGATCCCGTCATCGACCAGGCGCGACAACCTGGCCAGCAACCTGCTGGCCCTGCAACTGCGCCTGACCGACGAAGACATGGCGCAAATCGCCACGCTGGAAAGAAACGGCCGCGAAGTCAGCCCCGAAGGGCTGGCCGCGGCCTGGGACTGATACGTCGGGCAGGATTACTGCGTGTCGTAGCGCGGGGAGCGCGGCCCGTACAGGATGCCGCCGGGCTGGCCCGCGCTGAGCAGCATGTGGTTGGTCGTGCCGGCCACGCCATAGCTGCGATCCGACAGCGTGTTGACGATCTGGTCCACCATCGCCTGCACCAGCATGCCGATCAGGCCGCCGCTGCTGTTGCTGGCCTGTACCACCTGCTTGCTGCCCGACCACAGCTTGGCGCCGTTGCGCAGGTCGATCAGTTCGGCATCGATGGCCACCGTGACGTTGCTGGACACTACGGCATAGCTGGCGCCGTACTGCTTTACCGTCATGTACAAGGCCGCGTCGGCGCCGAAGATCTCGCGCAGCTTGGCGCCGGGCAGCCCGTGGATTTCGTCCGGGGAGCTCAGGCCGTTCTGCTTGAAGGTTTCGTCCATGACACCGACCGGGATCACGTAGTAGCCCGATTCCGCCAGGGGCCGCGTGGCCTGCGACAGCACGGCGGCCGTGGCGGCCACGTCCACGGACGTGTTCAGCGGCGGCAGCACCAGGATCGACGCCGGCTTGCTTTCGCGAAAAGCGGTGTAGTCCACGTGCTGCTGCGGCGCGACGCAACCGGCCAGCATGGCGACGGCGGCCAACAGGCCGATTCGGAACAAGCGGGTCATCATCACGATCCCTTCTTCAAGGCTGCCGCATCGGCGGATGCCGGGGTGGCGGACGTGGCGTCAACGGACGCCGCGGGCTTGCCGACGTTGCGCATCAGGAAGTCCATGAACGGCGTGGATTCCGGAAAAGCCACCTTCTCGCTTTGCAGTTGCTCCACGCCCTTGTCGCCGTCACCCATCTTCAGGTACAGCATGCCCAGGTGCGCGCGAAAGCCCGGCGGCAACTCAACATTGGCCGCACGCGCGGTTTCAATGTTCTTTTCCAGGGCTTGAGCCTGCACCGCGTTATCCGACCCGTCTTCCTTCAGATACGCATAGACAGACGGCTGATAGGCCTGCCAGCTGTACATCGACTTGGGCTGCTGCACGCATGCACTCAAGAGACCCACCGCGGCGGCTACCGCCAAACCGCGCCCCGCGCGCGCAAGCGCATCCGGGCGACGCATCGCCTGTAGTTTCAACATGGCAAGTCTCCTTAGTTGGCGGAAGGCTGCCAGGCGCCTTGCTCGATGCCGTCGACCAGGCGGTCCACCGCCTCACGGATGGCCAGGTCCAGGACCTTGCCGTTCAGGGTGGAGTCGTAGCTGGCGGTGCCGCCAAAGCCGATGACTTCGCGGTTCGACAGGCTGTACTCGCCCGCGCCCGATGCCGAATACACCACTTCGGACGTCGTCACGTCGACCACGTTCAGGTCCACCTTGGCGTACGCCACTTGTTCCTTGCCACGGCCCAGGATGCCGAAAAGCTGCTGGTCGCCGGTGACCTTGCGGCCGAACGCGGTGACGTCGCCGGTCACGACATAGCGCGCGCCCTTGATCTGGTTGGCCTTTTTGTTGAAGCCGGCTTCCTGCTTGATTTCGGAGAGGTTGTCGCGGTCCATGACCTGGAAGCGACCGCTGCGCTGAAGATGGCTGACCACGATCGTCTTTGCCTGGCCGCCCAGACGGTCGACGCCGTCCGAGAACACGCCACGCAGATAGTTGGTGCGGTTATCGAATTTACCGACCGAGATCGGGCTGCGCACGCCTTGATACGGCTTGGCCGCCGCCTGCGTGGCCGGCACCACCAGCGCTTGCGAGCGCTCGGTGGC
The DNA here is from genome assembly GCF_003600685.1 of Achromobacter sp. B7. Classification (NCBI taxonomy): domain Bacteria; kingdom Pseudomonadati; phylum Pseudomonadota; class Betaproteobacteria; order Burkholderiales; family Alcaligenaceae; genus Achromobacter; species Achromobacter sp. B7. The sequence goes on along the minus strand of NZ_CP032084.1, from coordinate 264,802 downwards.
GCAACCGGAAATTGCCGCCGCCAACACGGCCAGCGCGCCCATCTTTACGACCTTGTTCAACATCTTCTTCTCCTGCCGGCGCCACCGCAGTCGCGGCGGGCAAGCCTCTAATCGTTATTGAATCGAGCCGGCATTATAAGCAAATGAATAGTTTTGTCACAAATTGAAATAACGAGACTTTTGGCACGACATGCGGTATTCAGCAAAAAACGTTTAAAACGTGGCCGTTGTTTTGAAAAAAGTGAATTCATGAAGCCACGCAACCTGACCGGCATCCATCGCTACGACGCACCCGCAGGCGGCTGGGGCGCGCTCAAGGCCACGGCGCAGGCCGTCGCCGACCAGATGCGCATCGCCGAAGCGCCCGTGCTGCTGTTGCGCACCAACAAGCCCGACGGCTTTGACTGCCCCGGCTGCGCGTGGCCCGACAAGGCGCACACGTCGACCTTCCAGTTCTGCGAAAACGGCGCCAAGGCCGTCACGTGGGAAGCCACCAAGAAGCGCGTCACGCCCGAGTTCTTTGCCGCGCATACCGTCACCGAACTGCTGACCTGGAGCGACCACGACCTGGAAGACGCCGGCCGCCTGACGCACCCCCTGGCGTACGACGCGGCCAGCGACACGTACCAAGCCATCGGTTGGGACGCCGCGTTCGCCCGCATCGGCGCCACGTTGTCGGCATTGCCCGACCCCGACATGGTCGAGTTCTACACGTCGGGCCGCGCCTCGAACGAAGCCGCCTTTCTCTTCAGCGTGTTCGCGCGCGAGCTAGGCACCAACAACTTTCCCGATTGCTCGAACATGTGCCACGAGGCCACCAGCGTCGGCCTGCCGCAAGCCATCGGCATCGGCAAGGGCACGGTATCGCTGGACGACTTCGACACCTGTGACCTCATCATCTCGATGGGCCACAACCCGGGCACCAACCATCCGCGCATGATGGGCACCTTGCACGAGTGCGCGCGGCGCGGCGTGCCCATCATCGTGTTCAACCCCTTGCGTGAGCGCGCGCTGGAACGCTTTGCCGATCCGCAGAACCCGGTTGAGATGGGCACGCTGGGGTCTACCCGCATCGCCTCCACGTATTACCAGGTGAAGGTCGGCGGCGACGCGGCCGCGCTCAAGGGCATCATGAAGGCGCTGGTGGCGGCGGACCGCGACGCGCCCGGCGTGCTGGACCATGACTTCATTGCCCAGCACACGGAAGGCTTCGACGACTATGTGCAGGACCTGGACGACACCCCGTGGCACGACATCGAAGCGGCCAGCGGCCTGTCCCGCGCGGACCTGGAGGCCGTGGCCACCGCCTACGCCAGATCAAATGCCACCATCGTGACCTACGGCATGGGCATCACGCAGCACGCGCGCGGCACCCAAAACGTGCAGCAGATTGCCGCGCTGCTGCTCATGCGCGGCAACTTCGGCAAGCCGGGCGCCGGCATCTGCCCGTTGCGCGGGCATTCCAACGTGCAGGGCAATCGCACGGTGGGCATCACGGAAAAGATCGATCCGGTGATGTTCGACAATTTTGAAAAGACGTTTGGTTTCCGCCCGCCCGAGCGCCACGGCCACGACGCCGTGGACGCGATGAAGGCCATGGTCGACGGCTCGGCGCGCGCGCTGATCTGCCTGGGCGGCAACCTGGCGATGGCGCTGTCCGACACCGACCAGTGCGAAGCCGGCATGCGCCGGCTGGACCTGGCGGTGCACATGAACACGAAGCTGAACCGCTCGCACCTGCTGATCGGCCGCGAGTCGATCATCCTGCCGGTGCTGGGCCGCACCGAAAGCGACGTGCAGGCTGGCGGCGCGCAGTCGATCACGGTCGAGGATTCCATGTCGATGGTGCATGCCTCGCGCGGCAAGCTGGCGCCGGCCTCGGAACACCTGCGTTCCGAACCCGCCATCATCGCCGCCATGGCCGCTGCCACGCTGCCGCACAGCCGCGTGCCATGGCTGCACCTGGTGGAAGACTACGGCCGCATCCGCGACCTGATCGAACAGGTGTACCCGGACTTCCGCGGCTACAACGAACGCATCCTGAAGCCCGGTGGCTTTCGCTTGCCGTTGCCGCCCACGGAACGCATCTGGAAGACGCCGTCCGGCAAGGCGCGGTTCCTGCCGTTCAAGGGCCTGCGCGAAGACCCGGCCGCGCCGTCGGACACGCTGACGCTGACCACGCTGCGCAGCCACGATCAATACAACACCACCATCTACGGGCTGGACGACCGCTATCGCGGCGTGTTCGGACGGCGCGACGTGCTGTTCATGAACGCGGCCGACCTGGCGCGCCTTGGCCTGGAACATGGGGACGAGGTAGACATCAACACCGGCCTGCCGGGCGAATCGCACCGCCATCTGCGGCTGACCGCCATTGCCTACGACATTGCGCCCGGGTCCGTCGGCGCGTACTACCCGGAAGCCAACAACCTTTGCCCGCTGGACTACCAGGACAAGCAAAGCGGCACGCCCAGCTACAAGTCCATCCCCGTGCGGATCCGCAAGGCTATCTGAGTTCCAGCGTGGCCCCGATGACGCGCAGCGTCGGCATCAGCTGACGCCACGCGTCGCGGGGGATGGCGGCGGGACGCTTCAATTCGGCCGCGGCCGGATCGTTCAGCAAGTCGCCCTTGCAGGCGAACACGACACTGTTGGTCATGTCGTCATCCACCACTTCAAACATTGACGAGCCGAACGAGGCCCGCACGCGCGCCAGGTACTCGTGATGCATCGGGTGGTTCACGTGGTAGTTGATGACCAGGATGCCGTTCTCGCGCAGTGCGCGATGGCAGTCGGCGTAGAACGCTTCGGAACACAGCGCATCCGGAATGCCGCCCACGCCATAACCATCCAGGAAAATCACGTCGGCATGGTCCGACAGGCCGCGCAAGTGGTCGGCCGCGTCGGCCTGCACCACGCGAAAGCGGGCGTTGTCGGGGGGCACCATGAAGGCCTCGCGCAGGGCGATGACGGCGGGGTCGATCTCGACCACTTCAATGTCGGCACCGGCCAGGTAGCGATAGCAGAACTTGGGCAGCGAGCCGCCGCCCAGGCCCACCATCAGGATGCGCGCGGGCTCGGGGTTGAACAGCACGAAGCCCATCATCATGCGCGTGTATTCAATTTCCAGCGCGTCGGGATTCAGCAGCGACATGCTGCTTTGGATTTCTTTCTGCGTGAAATGCAACATGCGCCGCGTGCCCACGTTCTGGACGAAAGGCCGGTGGATGGCTTGGGGCTCGTCGGACGGGGTGGTCGGCGCGGAAGGTACGTGGTCGGACATGGGGCGGGTGGCGTCTGCCTATGCATCTACATAAAAAAACAGACACAAGATACCACTCGCCCCGGACGCACGGGTTTGGCGGCCGCCGAATTCCTAGAACACAGCCGGAACGCTGCGGATCGCGCGGTCCGGCTCGCGGTAGCCCTGCGGCTTTTGCCGCTTGGGCAGCGTTATCTTTGCCCGGGGCAGCGCCTTGTACGGAATGCTCTTGAGCAGGTGGCTGATGATATTGAGCCGCACCCGTCTTTTGTTATTGGAATCCGCCACGAACCAAGGCGCGTAGTCCGTGTCCGTTTGCGCGAACATATCGTCGCGGGCGCGCGAATAGTCATACCAATGGCTGTACGAATCCAGATCTAGCTTGGACAGCTTCCAGATTTTCCGCTCGTCGTGAATACGCGCCTGTAGCCGCCGCGTCTGCTCGGCTTCACTGACTTCCAGCCAGTACTTGATCAGGATCACGCCGGAATCGATGATGGCGCGCTCGACCAGCGGCACCGCTTTCAAGAACGCCTTGGCCTGGCTTTTGGTGCAGAACCCCATGACGCGTTCCACGCCCGCGCGGTTGTACCAACTGCGGTCGAAAATCACGATTTCGCCGGCCGCCGGCAAATGCGGCAGATAGCGTTGCACGTACATCTGCGTTTTTTCGCGGTCGGTGGGCGACGGCAGCGCCACCACGCGAAAGACCCGTGGGCTGACCCGCTCGGTAATGGCCTTGATGGTGCCGCCCTTGCCCGCGCCGTCGCGCCCTTCGAACAGGATGCAGACCTTTGCCCCGCTGTGCACCACCCATTGCTGAAGCTTGACCAGTTCAACATGAAGCTTGGCCAGTTCGCGCTCGTACTTCTTTGCCGACAACCCCGCGACACCGGGCGCGCCGTTTTCAAGTGCGGCGCTGACGGGTTCGTCCTTTGCGATTGCTTTTTCGGTTTTCATCATCTCGCTCCTTGATCGGCCCATCGGGCATTGTGAGCCGAGTCGCAATTGAAGGTCCATGATGATTCCGGCGAAAAATCGTCAGGTTCGAATCACCAGAATCGCGCCCCGTGCGCACGGCGGTTGCAGCGTTATTGCGGATGAAAACGATTGCGCGTTGCGGAAGGCGTTTCAAGGAACAGCGCGCGGTATTGCGCCGCGGAATGCGTGGAATAGGGATAGCCATGCTGCAAGAAGCAGTCGGCCACCGTCATCCGTTTGTCCTCGCCCGATGCCAGGTCCCAATACACGTCGTGAAGCTTGCGCAGGCAAAGATAATGCCCTGGGCCCATGCCGAAACACGTTTGGAAGAAGTCGCGCAAACCGCGCTCGCTGATTTTCAGGCCTCGGCGTATGTCTTCGACGTGGGCGTTCTCATTACGCTCGCGAAAGACCGTCAGCGTGGCGTCGCACAACCATGCCAGCGATGACGAGGGGCGGCCCTTGCACCGGTCGTGCGGGAAACGACAGGCCATCAGGTCAAACAGCCTGCGTTCGATCAAGCGGCGGCCGATCGCCGGCGGACAAGCCGGGGTCATCGCCATCAGGGCCGCTTCGCGCAGGGCGCCCCATTGCAGGGGGTCTGTTTTTTCCATGCCGCCTGTACTACGCCAACGCCTGAGCGTCTGCGCCAGCAGGCCATCGCCTGTGAACAGCTCGGCATCAACCGGCAACGCGATACTGATCCATTCGTTGGGCCCTGCCGCGCGAAAGACGTAACCCTTGCCCGGCGCCAGGATGCCCAGCGCCGCCGCATTCAAGGGCGCCCCATTCAGCCAGGCCTGGCAGGGAGAAGGCTGCGACAACAGCAACGTCAGGTGAGTAGACCGGCACACCGCTTCGCACACGTTTGAAACGGCGGCGCTACCCTGCTGGAGGTCGATGCCGTCAATGTCGAAACGGCTGATACGCCACCCCCCGCCCCCGCTTCCCAAGAGAAATACGCGTGCCTGGGCGTCGAAGATGGCGTCGGCGTAGGAATCGAACGACTTGAAATGATGAAGATCCATCTGTTTCCCCTGGCAAGGTACCGACGACGTGGATCTGACAACATATTGCCGAAATTAGCATAGACACATGCTTGGGTCACTGGCGAAAATCAATTTGCTGTTTCGCAATAAGCCACCTTGGCAACGGTTGAGTTATTGGCATCCCATAGGGAAAAGGGGCGCGAAATGTCTTTAGCCCGTTCACGACATGGATTTGCCGTGGCCTTTGCCGTTGCTGCCGCCATGGCGCCGGGCACCGGGCACGCCGCGGCGGGCCATTGGGAAGACGCCATCGCCGACGTGCTGGTCTGGGTGGTGCTGGTTCTGGTGCCCATCCTGGCCGTCTGGATATTCTGGAAGCTGCACGTCCTGCCGGAAGTCATCGCCGAAAAGCGCCACCACCCGCAAGCCGAAGCCATCAAATCGCTGTGCCTTTTATCCCTGGCGTTCGGCGGCATGCTGTGGCCCTTTGCCTGGCTGTGGGCGCACACCAAACCCATCGGTTATCAGATGGCGTATGGCCGCGACACGCACCATGAGGCGCCGGTCACCACGCCCGCCACCGATCTACCGCCCCCTCCATCCCGACCCGACGGTTGATGACCGGCGCGCCAAAGGGGTACGTGTCGCGTGGGCGTGTTTGCGCGACATGTGGATGCCGCACTTGTCCAGGAGGTTTGCATGCTTGAACTCATTGCTCTCTTCTACGGCGTGCTGGTGTGGCTGATCTTCATCAAGCTGAAGCTGCTGCCCTGGAATATTCAATCGCAGGTCGGCGTGGTGGCTGTGGGTGCGGCGGGCCTGACCGCACTTATTTTCATCATCAACGTCGTCACGCCTTCGTCCGCCGAATTGCGCGTGACCAACTACGTCGTCGAAGTCGTGCCCCGCGTGACCGGTCGCGTGGTTGAAATCGCCGTCGAAGGCAATCGACTGATCAAGAAGGGCGACGTGCTGCTGCGCCTGGACGACGAGCCCTATCGTTTGAAACTGCGGCAACTGGAAGCCAAGCTGATCGATGCGCAGGCCACGCAGCAATCGCTGGACCGGGATTTGTCCTCGGCCAAGGCGATGACGGCGGCCGCGTTGGCGCAGGTTGATCTGGCCCGCATGCGGCTGCGCCAAAGCACCGCGCTGGCCGCGCGCGGCGCCGGTAGTCAATACGACGTGCAGAGCTTTCAAAGCGAGCTGAAGGTACGCCAAGCCAACTGGGAAGCCGCGCGCGAAGCGGAACAGAAAATCCGCTTGAACATCGGCGCCATGTACGAAGGCGACCAGGCCGCCGTGGCGCAGGTGAAAGCCGAACTGGACACGGCCAAGTGGGAGCTGGCGCAAACCACGCTGTATGCCCCGGCGGACGGATACGCCATCAACCTGCAAGCGCGCGTGGGCTCGTATGCCGCCGCGATCCCCTTGCGGCCCATCATGTCGTTCGTTGAAACCTCGCAGCAGGTCATCGCGTTCTTCGATCAAAACCAACTAACCAAGGTCAAGCCGGGCGACGAGGTCGAGGTGTCCTTGCGCACCATCCCCGGCCGCGTGTTCAAAGGCAGCGTCGATTCCATTGTGTGGGCCACATCACAAGGCCAGTTCCAGGCGTCCGGCGCCTTGCCGGGCACCACGGCGGAAGGCGCCAGCGCCGCCGCGCCGATGCAATACGCGGTGCGCATAGACCTGCAAGCGCCCGAGGACATCATGTTTGCGATGGGCGCGCGAGGCAACGCCGCCATCTACACAGACAGCCTGCGCGCGCTGCATATGGTGCGCAAAGTCATCTTCCGCGTGTCGTCCAAACTGGACTACCTGGTTCTCAAGCTGCACTGACCGGCCTTGCCTATGTCCGCGCCCCCGACCCTTCTTTCCCGCGCGCTGCCCCTGGCATGCATGGCCATGCTGATGGCCGGCTGCGCCAACCTGAACCGGCCGGCGGACGATGCCATGGTCAAGGACGCCATGGCCGGTACCGATGTGCCGGCGGCGTGGACGACCAGCGCGCAAGCTGCCGCGTTCGAGCCCGCATGGGCGGGGTTTCCGCAGACCGGCACCTTGCAAGCGCTGATCGAGGAAGCGCTTGCGAACAATGTGGACCTGCGCGTGGCGGCCAGCCGGATGCAACAGGCCGCGCACCAGGCGCGGCTGGCGGGCGCATCGTTGCTGCCCACGGTAGGCATTGGCGCACGCGCGGCCACGGACCCGACGCCGGGCAGTGCGTTTTCCGCCAACGGCTACGCCGTCCTGATGAACTGGGAGCTGGACCTGTGGGGCAGGGCCAGGGCCGAGAAACTGTCCGGCGAGGCGGGCTACCGATCATCGGAAGCCGACTACGCCTACGCGCGCCAGTCCATCGGGGCATTGACCGCAAAAAGCTGGCTCGCGGCACTGGAGGCAAGCGGGCAGCTTGCGCTGGCTCGCGAACTGGAAAGTGCAACAAGCGACCAGCTCAAGCTGATCCAATACCGTCGCAGTATCGGCCGGGTCGGTGAATTTGAAGTGGCGCAGTGGTCCGAGCAGGTGGCCGCGGCGGCGGACGTGGTGGCCCAGCGCGAACTGGCGCGGGTGCAAGCGCTGCGCGCGTTGGAATTGATGTTGGGACGCTACCCCGCCGGCGTCGCGCAGGCGGACGAAGCCATTCCCGATTCGCCCGCGCCGCTGGCGCCCGGCTTGCCGCTGGCGCTGCTGGACCGCAGGCCTGACCTGGTGGCCGCGCGCGAACGCCTGGTGGCGGCCTTTTTCGGCGCCGAGGAAGCCAAGGCAGCGCGCCTGCCCACCATTGCGATATTTGCCGGCGCGGGGCGCTTTACCAAAGACTATTCCGGCTTGGCAACCAGCATGCAAAGCTGGGTGTTCCCCGTGGGCGCCTCGTTGGCCTGGCCGCTATTTGACGCCGGCCGTCGCCAGATCACGCTCGAACTACGCACAGAACAACAGCGCGAAGCGCTGGCGTTGTATGCGCGCGCCATCCTGGGCGCCATGGCCGAAGTGGAAAACGGCTTGACCGGCGAGCAGCAGCTGGCGATGCGAGAGCAATCGCTGCAACGCCAGTATTCCGAAAGCCGCCGCGCGCTGGCGTTGGCGCAGGTGCAACGCCAGATTGGCCAGTTTGACGACTTCGACGTATTGCAGCGCAAGCGCGACGCGCTGCGCGTGCAAAGCGACCTGATGCACGTGCGCGCCGAAAGGCTGGTGCAGCGCGTGAACCTGCATCTGGCGCTGGGCGGACGCTTCGAGTCGGATGCGCCGACGACCCCCGCGACGCCAGCGTCAACGCAAAGCAGCCCCGACGCCGATCAGGCCGCGTCGCACGCTACGGCTGCGAGCCCGCGCCAAACAGATCCGCTTGCCGGGGGTCCGCCGACGCCAGGTCATAGCCAATCTGCGCAGCCACCTCACGCAAAATATTCTGCGCCAGATTGAACGCCGTATTGGCCGCTGGCACGCCAGCGTAGATGGCATTCTGCAACAGCACTTCTTTCAACTCATCGGGCGTCAGGCGCGACTCATCTGGCGCGGTCAGCGCGGCGCGCACGTGCAGCTCGAATTCTTCCCAGCGGCCCAGCGACAGCGTCACGGCCAGCACCATCATGCGGCGCGCCTTGTGCGGCAAGCCCGGACGGCTCCAGATATCGTGCCACGCGTAACGCGTGATCATGTTCTGGTAGTCGGCGGTGAACGTGGTGGCGCGGTCCAGCGAACGCTGCACCCATTCGTCACCCAACACAGCGCGGCGGTTCGCCAGACCGCGCTCGAAGTCTTCTTCTCGGCTCATCGTGTGCTTCTCCCTGCAACGGGTTGACAAGGGAACGGGCCAACGCCGCGCCCGTTCCCGTCGGTGGATCAGTTCACCGTGATGTTATTGGCTTTCACGACCTCGGCCCAACGCACTTGCTCGGCGTCGACGAACTTGGCAAAGTCGGCGGCACTGCTGCCCACGGGGGTCAGGCCCAGCTTGGCCAGCTTGTCGCGCGTTTCGGGACGCGCCAGCGCCTTTTGCACCAGGTCTTGCAGCTTGGCGACCACTTCCGGGCTGGAGCCGGCGGGCAGGAACAGGCCGTTCCATTCGACCACGTCAAAATTCTTGATGCCGGCTTCGCCGACCGTGGCCACATTGGGCAATTCCGGCATGCGCTTGGCCGAGGACACGGCCAGCGCCTTGAGCTTGCCGCCGCTGACGTAGTTTAGGCTGGATGCCGCGTTGGCGAAGTACACGTCCACCTGTCCGCCCATGACGTCCACGATGGCCGGCGCGCCGCCCTTGTAGGGCACGTGCACCACGTTCACGTCCGCATCCTTCTTGAGCAGTTCAGCAGCCATCTGCGCCAGGCTGCCGGGGCCGTACGAGGCAAAGGTGTACTTGCCGGGGTTGGCACGCGCGGCCTTGATGAAGTCGGGCAGGTTGTTGAACGCCGAGCCCGGCGCCGCCACCAGGATGTTGGGCACGCTGACCGCTTGCGAGACCGGCACGAAGTCCTTCTTCGCGTCGTAGGGCAGCTTGCGCAGCACCGGGTTGATCGAGAACGCGGACGCGTCGAACAGCACCGTGTAGCCGTCCGGCTTGGCGCGTGCCACGAAGGCCGCACCGATCGAGCCGCTGGCGCCGCCCTTGTTTTCGATCACGACGCTTTGGCCGGCTACTTCGCTCATGCCCTGGGCGATGATGCGCGCGGCGTTGTCAGCGCCGCCGCCGGCGGAATACGGCACCACCATCGTGATGGGCTGCTCGGGATAGCCGGCGGCGTTGGCCGCGCCGACAGCGCCGACCAGGCCGATGGCCGCAACCAGCGGACGCAATGCGGCCAAGGCCGCGAAACGGGTCTTCTTCATGTGTGCTCCTCACAACTCCCCGACGGGGATATTCGATTGATGATGAATCGTTGCGCGATCCGCCTGACGGGGTCAGACGGTCGCGATGGGGTTGACCGGCGCGCCGACCAGACCGGGCACGTACATGGGTGCGGCGGTCAGGAAGAAAGCGTGTCGGCCATGCTGGCGCAGCCAGTGCGCCAGCGGGGTCAGATGCCAGAGCTCGCCCAGTGGCAGGCCCAGCTTGAAGAGGCATTGTTCGTGCAAGGGCAGCAGCGGCCCGGGGCCTGCGTCCAGCTGATGGTTGCGCAGTTCCACGGCGTGGTTGTCCGCCGCGATGGCGGCAATGCGGCTGTCCTTGATCCAGGCCAGCAGTTGCGCGTCCGCGCCGTCCAGCACGCAGCAGCTGGTCTTGAGCCGTTCCTGTTCGTGCTCGCCCAGCGTCAACGCCAGGTCGGCCAGGCCAGTGTGCAGGCACAGCACGTCGCCGGGCCGCACTTGCACCCCGTCGGCCTCGATCACGTCCATGAGGTCGCGGTACGACACCTTGCGTTGTTCATCGCCAAAGCGGGCGCGCAGGTCAACCATCACGCCGCGCCCCTGGATGCCATGGCGCGCCATCGGCGCGATGGACAGGTCTTGCGTGCCGGTGAAGTTGTCGGGGGAAGGCTCGCTGACGGTAAAGCCGTTGTACCCGGTGGGCTGCGGCTGGCCCGTACCGTGGGCGTCATACATCGAGCCCACATGGCCCAGTGCGTCCCATTGCGTGGAGTACTGCGGCGACAGCGTAACGCGGTCGTCGCTGACGACGTCGGTGGCGCCGGGCACGTCCAGGCCCAGGGGATATCGGTACACCGGCACGCCGTTTTTCTCGGCGGGCTGGATCGACGGCCCCTTGCGGCGCGGGTTCAGCACGGGCGCGCGCGGCACTGTCAATGGCAAGCTGAGCGAAAACGAAATCCCGGTCTTGATTTCCGCGACGGCGGCCAGACGCGCCTGGCTGTCCAGGTGGTTCAGCGTGCCCAACTGGTCGTCGTGGCCGAAATCGCCCCAGTTCGAACCCTGCGGGCGGCGCAGGTATCGTGGTGTTTGACTCATGGTCACTGTCCCCTCGTCCTTGGCGGGACGAATTTGTAAACGTTGTTACGCTTATTGCAACACGTTGCGTCGCAATTTCAGGGGGACAACAACCCGGGTGTATCTCAGAGTGGACAGTTTTTTGTCGCGCAGCCTTGACGCCTAGCCGCCGCAGCCGGAGCCGGTTCTTGATGCAGGCAGGGGCGTATCGCCACCGGTGTTGCCGGCAAACTTGCGGATCTTGTCTGCCAATTCCGGCGTCGGGTGCTCGTAGCCGTAACAATACGGCGGCGTCGGCGCGGCATCGGGTCGGTAGTCCTGCAACACCGGCTTGGCATCGCCCAGGTACAGGTTGTCTTTCAGGCGCAGGAAGGCTTTGTAGTCGCGCGTGTAGCCGTGCTGCGACTTCAGTTTCTCGTACGCGCCGCGATCCGACTCGCCGTTGTCCAGCGCGCTGCGTTTGGCGGCAATGGGAATGTAGTGGCAGTAATTGACGTTGACGCCTTCCACCGTGGGAAAGAATTCGGGCTCGACGCACTTGCGCTGCGCCGTGTTGTTGAAGATGTTGCCTTCGACCAGCGCCTTGGCTTCCAGGCTGAAGCTCATGCCGTAGAAATCCCAGTCTTCAAGCAGGTTGTTGAACAGGTGGAACGTGCCGAACTGCCCGCGCGGATTGCGCTGCACGGTGTTGAAGAAATAGTTGTGATGCAGCGTCACGCGGGCGATCGAATCACGTTCGTAGTTCTGGAACAGGTTCTTGGACGTGATGTTGTTCAGCAGCATGACCTTGTTCGAGTTATGGAACTTGGTCCATGAAATCGTCACGTCGGTGGACCCGTTCTTCACGTTCAGCAGCCGGTCCGACATGCGCGACAGATCCATATGGTCCACCCACACATCGCGGCTGCCATTGGCCACGTTCACGGCCTGCGTCAGCCGGTTCAGGCGGCCGTCGATGGTCAGGTGCGTCAGGATGACGTTCTGCACGCCGTACACGCCCAGCCCGTCGTCGATCAAGGCAACGCGCTTGCCGCGCCCGTCGATCGTCACGTTCGAGGGCACGCGCAGCTGCTTGTCCAGCACGATCGTCATATCGGATGCGAAGCGGATCCAGGTCGGCCCCTTCTTGGCTTGCGCCAGCGCGGCGCGCAAGGTGCCCGGCCCCGAATCCTGGTCGGACGTCACCTCGATGAACTTGCCGCCCAGGCCGCCCGTAGCCTTGGCGCCGTAGCCTTCGCGTTGAGACAGCAGCGATGAAACGAGCGGGCAGTGTTCGTCCGGGCTGGGGCAGGCTTCATTCGCGGCCGCCACCCCGCCTTGCAGCAGGGCCACGGCAAGCAGCCAACGCATCGTTTTCATTGCAGACTTCATCAAGGCTTGTTCCTATTGCTGCGCGGAGCGATCCGCGGACTGCACATGACGCCAGATGCCGCCGCTCAAGCGCAGATTTTCAGGGGGGCCGGCCACGTGTTCGCGCAACCGTTCGAAATACGCCTTCTGCCATCGCAGCGCGTAGGCATCGGCGTCTTCGCCGGGATTGGCCGCCGGCAGCATGGCCAGCGTGTACGTCACCTGGCCGTTTTCCCAACGCGGCGCGTAGAACACCGACGGCACGCCCATGCGATGCGCCAGGTGCGACGCAAAGCTGGAATACGTCACCTCCTGACCTTCGAAGGTGGTGCGGGGCGCGGCGGGATTCGCCGCGCCGTCGATGGCCAGGCACAGCACAAAGCCCGAGTTGATGGCGCGCATGCAGGCTTTGGCCACCTGCGCCTCGGTTTGATCGGCGGTGGAAATCAAGGCCGTGGCATAGCTGCTTTGGGCCACCGTGGGCGCGGTGGCGAGCCAGCGCGACGGAATGCCCAGAAGCTCCAGCGCCATCAGCCCGGCATACATGGGGCCGACGTGCGCGGTCGCCACCACCACGCCCTTGCCGGCCGCCAGCAACGGCGCGAAAAAGCGCTCGCCGGTATCCAGTTCGCCCAGCAACTGCATGGCCTCTTCGACATCGTCTTCGCGGCATTCCAGCCAGTCGAACAGCAGATGGTCGATCATGTGGCCCCAGCGCGCGCGGCGTTCCCAATCCGCGCGGTCCGCATTGGCGTCGCCGCGCAGCGACCACGCCCAATCCAGCCGCGCCTGTGGAATCGGCGCCATGTGCAGCCGCTGCTCCATCTGCGCCATGGCGTCCTGGAAGGTCTTGGGCAGGTGTGCGCTGCGCGTGGCGACGTACTTCGTGTACAGCGCCTCGGCCTCTTGCTTGCGGCCCGCCTGCGACAGCGCGCCGATGGCCGAGCGCTGCCAGATCAGCTTGTCGGGAGACTTCTCGACCAGCTTCAACATCTGCTCGGCGGCCTTGTCGTACTCCAAGGTGTAGCGCAGCGCACGTGCATACAAAGCACGCGTCTGCTCCAGCTCGGGCGCCAGTTCAATGGCCTGCGCCAACGGCGCCGCGGCCTCCTTGTAGCGGCCGGCACGCAGCAGGGTTTCGCCGTACAGCGTCAACAGCCGCACGTCCGTGGGCGCGGCGGCCAGGCCCGTTTCAAAATGGGTCAGCGCGTGCACCTTGCGGTCATCCTCAGTCGCACGCCGCAGATGCGCCATGCCCAACGACGCGCGCAAGGCGGGGCTGTCGTGGCCGGCGTTCAGCGCCCGGTCGCCCAGTTCAATCGCCGCCTGGGCGCGCTCGTCTTCCAGCAATGCGCGCACGGCCATCGTGGCCACGCGTTCATTCGGCAGCTGCGCGGGGTCCAGGCTTGCGGCGATGTCGGCGGCCTGGGCCGTGTCGCCATTACGCGCAAAGGCCATCATCCAGGCATACGCCTCGGCGGGCTCGTCGCGCGCCATGGACACCGTGGCGCGTGCGACCTCGGCGGCGTCCGTCACGCGGCCAGCCTGCACGCGCAACTGGATGCGCGCGGCGTGGTGCGATGCGTTGGCGGGCTCGATGCCGGCCGCGGCATCCACCTCGGCAATAGCGCGGTCCCACTGCTTGGTGCGGCCCAGCAGGCTGGCCAGCAGGCGGCGGTCATCGGCGCGGGCCGGGTACGCCGCAATCAGCGTTTCCAGGGCGGCGATGGCGGGCGCGAGCTTCGCTTCGCGCATCCAGGGCGCGACCAGCAGGCGGCGCACATCGCGCCAGCCCTCGTTCGTCTTCGCCAGCGCCGGGCCCAGTCTTGCCAACTGGCCGGCGGGTTCGTCGGCCGCCAGAATGTCGCGGATGACTTCGCGCAGCTGCGTGGTGGCGTCGGCCTGGGCGCGGCGTTCTTCAACAGCGGTATCAACCATGGCGCAGCCCCCGCAACAATGCCATTGCCACGCGCGACACAAACATCAGCACAAAGCCCAGCGCCAGCGCTTGCAGCAACAGGATGGCGGTACGCGGGCTGCTGGGGCGGTCCGTGGGCACCGGCTGCGCGATGATGGACAGATAGCGTTGCAAGCGCAGCGCGTCCGTCATCGCCTGTTGGTACGACTGCTGCGCCAGCGTCAGGTTGGAATCCGCGAACGCCTGGGTGTTACGCAGCGCCTCGTAGGACTTGAGCTGCTTGGCTTCGGCATTGCCGTCGCCGCTGAGGCGACGACGCACCGACGCAATGCGCTTTTGCAATGCCACCACCTGCATCTGGGCGGGCTTGAGCATGAAGTGGTCCTTGTTTTCCAACGCGCGGATCTTGTCCAGATTGATCTGCGCGCTGCTCAGTTCGGTTTCCAGCTGGCTGGACAGGTTCAACAGCATGGCCACCGTGGCCGTCGGGTCGATGTTGCCGTGCGTGGTGCGCCACGCCGTCAAGGCTTCGCGCGCGGCCAGCGCCTTTTGCTCGGCAAGCCTGACCGACTCTTCGCTGACCTTCAGCTTGTCGGCCACGCCTTTCTCGTTCATCGAGCTGACGAATTCTTCGGCCAGGCCGATCAGCGCCTTGGACAGCATCGCGGCGTCTTCCGGCGAGAACGCGCTGACGCGCAGCACGTCGATCTGCTCCAGGGCGTTGAACGAGACGTGTACCGCCGACTGATAGGCGCGGTACAGGTCGTCTTCGCTGGAATCTTCGGCCAGGTGGTTGAAGGGGTCGATACCCGTGTGGATCAGGTACTGGCGCAGGCCGACCTTCTTGTCCAGCTGTTGCATGGCATCGCGCGATTTCAGGAAATCGCTGACCGCCCAGCCGTCGACAAAGCCGCCCAGCATGCCGCCCATGTTGCCCGTGGTCAGCAGGCTTGCCGCGCCCCCTCCGCCGCCTTGCTGGCCGGAGCCCGACTGCACGAAAAAGCGCGATTCCGCTTCGTAGCGCGGGGTGGCGACGCACAGCACATAGACCAGCGCCAGCGCCACCGGCGCGATGACGATGAACGCGTTGATCCAGCGGTGGCGCCGGCGTTCGCGCAGCGCAGCCTGCCGTTCGCGACGGCGGCGTTCGATTTCGGAGCCGCCCTCAGATCCCGAGCTGGCTGTCTTCGAAGCCGCCTCCGAAGACGTCATCGCCGGTGCCGGAGTCGCTTCGAGATCGTCGCGGGGGGTATTTGCTGAGGCATTGGTCGAGGTCGTCTTCGATGCTGAGAGCGCTTCGTTCATAAATCAAGCCTTTGAGGCAGTAGTCCGCCATCTGGTTCTGGCGATAGCTAGAGAGAATGAGGGTCCGGCCGATCAACCGCTCTTCGAACAGGGCCAGCCAGAGCCGGGTGAACCGGCAGGGTTCGAAAGGGATGGCCCCTTCGATCACGTAAACGTCGAACGCCGGCGCCAGCGCCAGGGCGAACGAGAATTCCTGCCGTGCGTAAAGCGGCCAATGTTCCATGGGTTTGGCCAGCACCTTGGGGTCGCTGATCAGGTCCGCGACCAGTTCGTGCGTGGCTTCGATATCGATTTCGTACATCTCGCAGACGAAGTCGATGATGGAAAGCCCGTTGGCCTTGCCCCGGATAAAACCTTGCCGCCCAATCGCCCACGACACATTGCCGTCGTGCTTGACGAAGCCCTGGCGCGGCGGCCGCAGGTTGCACAACACGTCGACAATCTGGCGGTGCATCTCGGGCGTATGCGACAGCAGGGCGTAGCGCCCGACGGGTATGTCGAGCGTGGCGTTGGCCAGCAGCGGTTGCCGGCTGCCAAAGGCGTAGGGTTCGTCAGTGACGCCATTCAGATGAATCATCTGGCCCCCTTACATCGGCTGGACATTGGGGCGTGCAAGACGCTCGGCCGCCAGGGCGACCACCATCATGAACACCAATGCCGTCAAGAAATAGCCCAGGCTGGCATCGTGGGAATCGTAGGCCGCGAAGTAAGCCGAACGCAGCAGCTGCATGCCGTGCGCGAACGGCGACCACAGAATCCATGGGCGCAGATGCTCGGGCAACTGCTCCGACACGAAGAACACGCTGGAGAATATCTGCAAGCCCCGTTCGATGACGGGCGCCAGGCGCAGGAAGAAATGCCAGAAGGTCGCGATTGACCCAAACAGCACGCCCATCGCCGACCCGCAGCAGCCCATCAGCACGACGAAAAGAATGAAGCCCGCCCAACTTTCCGGCAGCGTGATGAGTCCCAGCGCGTGGCCCGCGCTGATCAGCACGGCGAACACCACCAGGTACACCGATACGTAGATCATCGCCTGCACCAGCGCGCACATCAGCGGGGTGACGCCCTGGAAGTTCAGCAGCCCGCGCGCCGAGATATAGGCGGTACTGCTTCGGAAAACGATCTGCCGGAACATGATCCATGTGGTGGCTCCCAACAGCGAAAACGTTTGCACGTCCATGCCAAGAATGAAGTGCGTGCCCATCAGGATGTACAGCGACGAGATCAACGTCAGCAGTACGACAGGGCCGACCAGCGCCCACAGCAGCGCGATGCGGCTTTCGCCGTGGATCACGCGCAGCTGATACACGAACAGCGCCATCAGCGTGCGCCCCACGGGCTGCCCACGGCCGGCACTGCCCGGATGGTGCCCTTCGTGCAGGACCTGCAAGCGCTGCCGCAGGATGGCAAGATCCGCGGCCTCGCCCTGCGGCAATTCGATTTCCAGCGCGATGTCGTTGCGCGACGCATGGCGGCGCGCATCGCGCGCCTCGTCCTGCTTGCGCCGTTCGACGCGCCGCGCATGCGCCGCCGCCAGCCGTTCGTCTTCCGCGATCAGCTTGGCGGGCATGTAGCCCGACGCGAAGACATCCACGCCCGCGCGGATATCCGTTTCCAGCAGGCGCACGATCAGGCGCAGCCGCCGCCGTGAAAAATCGGCCAGCGTCTCGTCGACCTTGCCGCGCGCGATCTCCGCGTCCAGCTCGGCCTGCACCGCTTCGTACACCGCCCGGCGGGCGGCAACGGAGTCGTGCGGCTCGCCCAGCAGCCGCGCAAGCAATGGCTTGAGCAGCACGCTGGGCGTGGCCTTGGCTTCAAACAGCGCGGCCGGGTCCAGGCGCCACGCATCGACGCCCGAACCCACCGCGTAGTTACTGTCCTTGCGGCGGTTACGCCACCCCTTGATCCGATCCTCGTTACTCATCGACACGCTATTGGGTCACGCCGGAAGAGCTGGAGCCCGAATCGCTATCGATCGCACGCGTGGCGCTGAAGCCCGCGCTCATGGTGACACGGAAGGCCGACAGCACCTTCTGCACCTGCGTGAACGGCGCGTCCGAAATGTAGATGGCCTGCCCTTCATGCACGGTGAATTCACGCGCCAACGCCACTTGCTCGGGCCGCGTCAGGTCAAACTGATACACCACCGGCAGCATGTCCGGCTTGCCGGCTACGCCGGCCTTGGCGGGCGTGAACAGGAACACGGAACGCGGGTCGGCCAGCTTGTCGTCCAGGCCACGCGAATCGGCCAGCGCGTCCAGCACCGAGTAATTGCGCTTGCTGATCGCCACGCGGCCCTGGTTGCCCGCCGCGCCCAGCACGGTCAGGTACTCGCGCGAGTCGTAGGCGGTAATGACGTCACCCGGCCGCAGCAGAATGTCGTTGTTCTGATTGCGGTAGATGTCCGACAGACGCACCGAGGCCACCTGGTTGTCGCGGCGCAGGCTGATGACCAGCTGCTCGGGGTTGGTCTGCACCGGCGCGGCCTGCGCCAGCGCGCTGCTCAGGCGCTGCGCGGTCTGCGTGATCGGGTACATGCCGGGCTTGGTCAGGTTGCCCTGCACCGTCACCATCTGGCCGCGCGCATCGGTCACGCGTGTGACGCTGACGTCCGCGCCCACCACCAGCTTGGCCAGGCGGCCCACCACGGAATCATGCAGCTGCGCAAGCGTCAGCCCTTCTGCGCGGAACTTGCCCAGGATGGGGAAATAGACGTTGCCCGACCGGTCGATCTCCTGGTTGCCCAGGTCACTGACCCCGGACGGATCCGCCGCGAATACGCCCAGCCCACCGCGTTCCCACACGCGCACGTTGATGCCGTCGCCCGGCACCAGGCGGTCGAAGCCCGCTTGGGTCAGGTCGCGATAGCGGACCGGAAAGTCCGCCACGTCAGGCACCCTGCTGGCTTGCACCAGTTCGCGCGAGGCGGGCATCACGATAACGTCCTTGTCGTCGTGTGCCCCCGTCATTTCGCTCAACATCGGACCGGAACGCGGCAGCTGGCAGCCCGAAAGTGAAAGTGCGGCCAGCACCACCATGGCGAAGGCCGCGTTGCGCCGCAGGCCGAAAGCCGGGACGTTCATGTGCATAAAACCCTTAAATCTATTGGACCTTGAAAAGACCTGCCGCCGATCACGCAAGCATGCGTTGCATCTGCGGGAAGTCGATGCGTTCGTCGTTCTCCGAGACGGCCATGACGGGCACGCACAGGCTCAGGAACTTGGACAGCATCGCGTCGAGCGAAAACAGGTCTTGTGCCCGTTTGCGGCTCTGCGCCTTCAATGACTCGTTACTGCGCACCAGGTCGACCATCGACTCCACCTTGTCGCAGGCTTCTGTCATGTCGGGATGTTCGACGTCGCTAAGCAGGTGACCCGTTTCGTTTTCGACGAAGCATTCGCCAGCACCACCGGCGGGTGTCGAAATCACCGGAACGCCCAACAGCTGCGCTTCGATCAACACGTTGGGCAAGCCTTCATAGCGCGACAGCAGCACGCTGGCGTCCATCTGCGAATACCAGTAGCCCACGTGATTGGACAAGCCCACCAGCAGCAGCCGGTCAACCACACGCAGCTCTTCCGCCAGCGCGACGATGTTGTCGTGCAGGCGTCCATCGCCCACGATGACAAAGCGTGCCTGGGGTCGTCGCTTCAGGTACATCGCGGCCATCTTGATCCATAGCTGCGGCCGCTTGTCCGGCTCCAGCCGGAACACGCCGCCGACCGTCTCGGTGGCATCGGCGGTGGCTTGTTTGAAGGCCTCCCACTTCTGCTCGTCGACGGGCGACGCGTTGGTGGCCAGGTCAGGCACGCCGTTGTACAGCACGTGAAAGCGCACGACCGGAATGCCCAGCCACTGCGCATACGCCTCGGCGGCGGTGCGGCTGTTGCTGACGAAGTAAACGCCCGGCACTTGCGCCAGCGCCTGGAACAGCTCGGGATATTCTTCGCGGAATCGGTCCTTGCGAATGTTGGGCGGCAGCCCGCGAAACACCAGGTGGATGGTCGGCACACCGGCCAGCAACGCGGCCAACGCGCCGAACAGGCACGTGCCGTCCTGCCACAGGCTGACAACATCGAACGGATTGGCGCGCAGCACCGGCGCCAGGCGCGTCACACCGTAGTGCACGGGCGGCGGCAGTTGTTCCAGCATGCGGCCCAAGCGGCCATCGGGCACCGATTGGTGCGCCACCGAAATGGCCGGCAGCTTGTTGATCTCGGTCACCGGAATCTGCGCCTGCACCAATACCGGCAGGAAGAAGTCCAAGCCCTGCTTCTTCTTGGTCGAACCCGCCGGTTCGGTGTGCTGCTTGACCATGACCTCGACCTTCTCAGGCCGCATCACGACGTCAGGCAGTTGCCGATCCGGTTGAGCCGCCATGCGCGTCAACTCGCCGGCCAGGCGGGTCAACTGGCGCTCGGCGCCGCCAGGGCCCAGGCTGCCCGTCACCAGGGCGACGGACACGGGCTTTTCTGGCGGTTGCTCGGCGATCTTGCGGTTGCGAAAGTGCAGGATGGCGTGCTTCATCGACACGATCCGCACGTCCTTGCCCGCCAGGCCGCCTTCGGGCTCCAAGCCCTTGAAGAAGGCGTAGTCGGCCGCCAGCGCGGTGGCCAGTTCGGCCGCCTTGCTGCCGGGCGCCAAGTGCGCGGCGACCGGGCGGATCGCTTCATACGCGTCCGCCAGCAAGCCGCGCTTGCGCAGCCGCTTGGCGAATTCGACGCGGATATTGCGATCCGTGTGTTCCAGGATCAGCCGCCGGAACAGCTGGTCCGACTGCTCGTGCGCGCGGATGTCGCTAAGCAGCTTGGCGCGCGAGAACAGCCGCGACGGGTTCTCGGACGAGGCCGGCAGATGCCGGTCGACCAGGGACAAGGCCTCGTCCAGATGCCGTTCCTTGACCAGTCGCGTCGCGCAATAACGCACGATCTGCAAGTCGTCGGGGCATTCTTGAAGCAAGGTTGCCCACTGCTCGGCCATCCCTTCGTTCAAGCCCGCCGATTCCTTCAGCCGAAGCAACAGGAAACGGACCTTGGAATCTTCCAGATGATCGCGCGCCAACGCTTCGGCGCGCGCCAGGTTTTCTTGTGCGACCTGGACCCGCACCGACGCCGTGACGATCTCCTCCAACTGGGCATGCACCCATTGGAGATCGGACGAAACGTCCGCCCGTTCGGTAGTCAGTGGGGTATTCATGCTGCCTTCCTTCGGTTGGCTTTTTCGATCCACACCAGGCAGCGATCGATGTAGTGATCGAACTGCGTGGGGTTATCGGACAGTTCGCGAAGGCGGCGCCAGTACGGCAGGGCCTGTTCGAAGCGATGCAGGCGCATGGCGCCGACAGCGGCCAGGCGCAGGCCGATGGCGTCGTTGGGAACCAGTTCCACGATGCGTTCGCCCAGCGCCAGGCGCTCGGTTGTGCTGGCCGGATCCAGCGCGCGTGCCTCGGCGTACAGCACGGCGATGATGCGGCGCTTTTCGTGCTCGACTTCCGTCATCTGCGGCCACGACTGGGCGACGCGTTCCAGCAGGTTCCACGCGGCGCGATGATCGCCGGCGGCCAGCAGTTCGCGGGCGCCTCGAATGGCGCGCGGGCCGAGCCTGCCCAGTTGGCGTTCGGCTTCGTCCTTGGCGCTTTGGTCGGCCGAGGCGTTGGCCAGCACCGCCTGGTAGGCGTCGATGGCTTCACCGAACCAGCCACCGTTGAAGGCCACGCGGGCAAAGTACAGCTGCGTGCTCAGGGGCGCGGCCTTGTCGGCGGCGGCTTGCTCCAGATGGCGCATGGCGGTTTGCTTGTCGCCCAGCGCATCGGCGGCGCGGCCACGCATCGTGTCCAGCTCGGGGAAATCAAGCTGCGTGTCCAACGCGACGTCGGTCAGGTCAATCACTACCTTGTGGTTGCCGGCCAGCAGCGCGGCGCGCACGCCAAGGCGCATCGCCCGTTCGAACGCACGCTGTGCGCGCACGGCGGTCAGGGCGTCGGGGTTCAGCAGGCGGTGCGCGCAGATGCGTTCGGCGGCGTCACGCAGACGGCCGTCTTCCAGTGCGCGAGTGCCTTCTTCGGCCCATGCGGTGGACTGCGATTGCAGCCAGGCGCCGATGTCTTCGTGCTCGCTATTGGCCAGGCCGCAAGACGCGGCCAGCGCGGCGGCGGCCATGATGCAACCGCGCCACGAAGCTTCTTTGACCAGCTCCAGCGCGTCCATGTCTTCCAACGCGGGCGATTCGGCTGCCAGGGCGCGCAGACCGGCGCGGTCACCGGCCAACAGGCGGTCGCGCCACAGCACGGCAAAGCCGCGGCCATGCGTCGGGATGGCTTCGCGCACTTCATTGACCCAGCGGATCACGGCTTCCATGTCGCCGCCGGTTTGCAACAGCGACAGCACCGTGTCGGCCGCTTCCAGCGCGGTGGCGTCGGTGGGCGAGGAGATGCGGAACAGCTGCTTCCAGTTGCCCAGCGACTCATCCACATAGCCCAGCTGGCCGGCGGAAACCGCCGCGATGCGCACGATTTCGGGCGTTTCGATTTCGTCGCCCAGAAGGCCGGCGGCAAGCGAGTACGCCAGGTCGTGACGGCCCAGCTTGAAGTGGTTACGCATCAGGATCTGCTCGGCCTTGCTGCCGGTGGCCAAGGCGCCGTCGGCGCTGCCCAGCAGGGCGAGCGAGCCTTCGTAGTCGCCCAGTTCTTCCTGGATGCGCGCAAAGAGCAGCGTGTGTTCGGGCAGGCCGGGGTGGCGGCGCAGCACGTCGCGCACGCGGCGCGATGCTTCGCGCAGGTCGCCGGCATCCCAGATCTTTTCGATGCGTTCCGCGCTGTCGTCGGCGCCCAGCTTGGGCACGGCCACCTGCGTGGTGGACGCGCTCATGCGCGGACGCATGTAGTTCTTGAACCATTCGTGGCACAGGCGTTCGGCGAAGACCTGCGTGTAGTGCGTCAGGTCCAGCCCGCCGTCTTCCATCGCGTCGGCCTGGCCGATCTTGCTCATCAGCGGCGTGGGGTCGTAGCACGGCACGCCGATGCGCTGCGCGCTGGCGGCCACCGTGGCGATCAGTTGCGCGCGTTGTTCGATCGGCACGTTGTCCGGCGTCAGTGCGTTGACATGGGTGACGAACACCACCTTGTCGTGGCCCAGCAGCGCGACCAGGTCACGCATTTCGGCTTCGATCTCTTCGTCGGTCTGATCGCGCTTGACGATGCGCGACAGCAGTTCCTGGTCATCGCGCGACAGGCTCTTGAACACGGCGTCCTGGTCCAGCTGCGCACGGCGCTCGGCAAGCCGATCGGTGCTGGCCAGTTGCCAGAACATGCGGGTGCGCGTGCGGTCAGCGAAGAACTCGCTGAAGTAGCGCCCCAGGTAGTTCGATTGAATGGGATGGCCGTCGATGGTCAGCAGCTTGCGCGAGGACAGCTCAACCATGTAGAGGTCGGCCGGCTTGTGCGTACCACGGCGAGCCTGCTCGCCATTCGAAGGACGGAAGATCAGGCGCTGTACGTCGGCCGGAATGTCGGCCTGGCCGAACATGAAGCGCGCCTGTTGCAGCGCCTCGGCGCTGGTGTGCACGAAACCGTAGTTGCGCCCGAGTTGCAGCTTGATCGGGTAGCGTCCCACGGCATCGCGCAGCGGCGTATGGATCCGGCAGGTGCCGATCGGAGCGATAGTAAATGCAGTCATCCAGGGTCTCTCCTGTAGTGATGGATAGCGAGCCTGAACTTAAAGAGTCCAGTACAAGAGGTCGGGGGCAAGGCGTTTGCTATCCAGCACCGACTTCAAGTCGCACACCATGCCTCCACTGTTGACCAAGCCGGGGATGTCTTCCCAGATGGTCTCCATGGTTTCGCGGTGGGGCACCGCGAGAATCAACACGTCCATGCCGCCGAATTGCGCGCGGGGGACGAGCTTGATGCCGTATTCGTGTTCCATCTGCTCGGGGTCGACCATCGGGTCGCAGGCAACCGGCGTGATGCCGTAGCTGCCCAGCGCCTTGTACAGATCGACGACCTTCGAGTTACGGATGTCGGGCACGTTTTCCTTGAACGTCATGCCCAGGATGCCGACGCGGGTGGACGCATTCAGGCGGCCATTGCGGGCCAGCGTCTGCACGATGCGCTGCGCGACGTGGTTGGCCATGCCGTCGTTGATGCGGCGGCCCGACAGAATGACTTCGGGGTGGTAACCCAGTTCCTGCGCCTTGGAGGTCAGGTAGTACGGGTCCACGCCGATGCAGTGCCCGCCGACCAGGCCGGGCGAGAACTTCAGGAAGTTCCACTTGGTGCCGGCGGCGTTCAGGACTTCCGAGGTACGGATGCCGACCAGATCGCAGATCTTGGACATCTCGTTCATCAGCGCGATGTTGATGTCGCGCTGGGTGTTTTCCAGCACCTTCGCGGCTTCGGCCACCTTGATGGACGAGGCGCGGTGCACC
This sequence comes from Achromobacter sp. B7, assembly GCF_003600685.1. Taxonomy (NCBI): domain Bacteria; kingdom Pseudomonadati; phylum Pseudomonadota; class Betaproteobacteria; order Burkholderiales; family Alcaligenaceae; genus Achromobacter; species Achromobacter sp. B7. The sequence continues at coordinate 240,675 of NZ_CP032084.1, read as the reverse complement.
CCGGCATCGATGATCTTCTCGTACACGCCGGCAATGATTTCCAGCGACGCTTCATCCTGGCCGGATACGATCTTGACGATCTTTTCCAGCGGATGCTCGCGGTCACCCGGGTTGATGCGTTCGGGGCTGTAGCCCAGCTTGAAGTCGATGCCGCAGCGCAGGCCGGACACTTTTTCCAGCTCGGGGCCGCAGATTTCCTCGGTGGCGCCGGGGTGGACGGTGGATTCGAACACGACGATGCAGCCCGGACGCAGCACGGGTCCGATGGACTGGCACGCACGCACCAGCAAGGAAAAATCGGGGTTGTTCTTTTCGTCGACGGGCGTGGGAACGGCAACCACGAAAAAGTCGCACCCTTCCAGTTCAGAGATCTGGTCGGTAAAGGTCATTGCAGAGGCACGCAGGGCGTCGTCTTCAATCTCGCCGGTCCAGTCGTGTCCTTCTTTCAGTCGTGCGATTCTCCGCTTATCCACATCAAAGCCGATGACATCAAAGCGCTTGGAAAATGCAACGGCTACGGGCAGGCCGACATATCCAAGGCCACACACTGCGATTCTCTTTACCACGGGGGCCTCACTGTTTTCGTCGTGTCGTAGACACTAGAAATCGACACCCAAGGATGCGTATTCGATTCGAAATCGATATACGACTGTCCCTATTGGGCGGACTGATTACTTAAGGAAAGTTACGGCTCGAAACGTATACATACCCGTTTCTTGATGAGCCAACGAATCGTAGAGGGGCCAGACAGCAATATTCTTTCTAAAAATTTTTATTGCTGTGGAAATGAGTCAGAGCGCCCGTAATAAACCCCGGGATTTCCCTCAAATAATTACATTCATTACACAAACCGCAACACAGGAACGCCGGGTAATTGTGAGTGAATATAAAAAAGGGTATTTCTTATTTTTGTTTAACCATACTGAAAAACATAATGCCCGTTCAGCGGCAATTTATTAATAGCCTAAAGCAATAATTCTGTAATGCAAAATCGTTGTGTACAAGGCAGCCATAATCGGCCGGATAATGCCCTGCAAACAGCTGCCATCAAACGCACTTGGCCCACCGCATGCGGTGGGCCAAGTGCTTGATATGAAAGACGCTTACCGTTCATGGCCGGCGCCGCGTACTTAGGTCTCCACCGCATCAGGGCGTCATTGCGTCGTCGATATTTCTTTGGCGGCCGCCTGGGCGGGTTCGCCGACCGATGTCGTGTCCGACCAGCCCGCGCCCAGCGCTTTGTACAAGGCTATGCCTCCCTGTAGTTGCGCCACCTGACTCAGCGCCAAGGCATCGCGCGTCTGGTTCAGGCTGCGCTGCGCCACCAGCACGGGCAGATAGGCGCTCAACCCTCGCGCGTAGAGCTGGGTGGCTTGTTGCAGGGCCAGTTGGCTGGCGGTCGCGGCTTTCTGTAACGCGGCTTGCCGTTGGCGTTCGCTGGTCCATGCCGTCAAGGCGTCCTCTACGTCGCGCAGCGCCGAACGCACGTCCCGCTCGTAGACGCGCCGCACGGCGTCGGCGTTGGCCTGTGCCGCGGCCACGCCGGCTCGCGCGCTGCCGGCGTCGTAGACAGACTGGCTGCCCTGCATCGCCGCCGACCATGCCAGGCTGGCGCCTGAGAACAGGTCGTGGATGACGCTGGCGGTGGTGCCGAATCCCAAGGGAATACGGAATGTGGGAAAGCGTGCGGCCTGTGCCACGCCGATTTGCGCCGTGGCGGCGGCCAGGCGCCGTTCGTCCGCGCGCAGGTCGGGGCGTTGGCGAATGACGGCCGAAGGCAATGACAGCGGCAAGTCGGCCGGCATGGGCAACGCTGGCGCGGACGTTGCGAGGGCTGCATGCCAGTCCCCGGGAAACCCGCCCGTCAGCACACCGATGGCATGGCTGAAACGGGCGATGTCTGCTTCCCGCAGGGGCGGCTGCGCCTCGGCAATCTCGCGCTCGGCACGGGCCTGGGTAACGTCGGCCAGCGTGCCCAGACCACCGCGGTGCGCCTGCTCGGCCAAGCGTTCAGCCTCGGCCAACGAACGAATGTTGTCTTGCGCGATGGCCAGGCGCAGTTGCGCGGCGCGCAGCCCGGCGTAGTCGGACACCAGTTCGGCCACCAGGCTCACTTGCAGCGCACGATGGTCCTCGGCCAACGCCTGGATACCGGCGTCGGCGGCCTCGACCGCGCGGCGCGTGCCGCCAAACAGGTCCAGCTCCCAACTCGCATCGAACCCCAGATGCCAGGTTCGCGCCCGCCCGCCCGGCTGCGAGCTCAGTGCCTTGCTGCCGAGTGCGGACTCGCCGGCGGCGCCGACCGAGACCTCGGGCAGGGCGGCCGAGGCAATTTGCACGCGCTCGGCGCGTGCCTGACGCAGGCGTGCCAAGGCGATGTCCAGATCCTGATTGTGCGCCAGGGTCTGTTCGACCAGCCGGTCCAGCAAGGGGTCCTGGAAGGCGCGCCACCAGGTGCGCAAACCATCGTGGTCGCCATCGGACATGGCGGCGTCGGCCTCAATCCAGTGCGCGGGCACATCCAGCGTCGGCGTGCGGTAGTCCGGGCCGACGGCAGTGCAGCCGGCCAGCAATGCCAACAGAAAAGGAAGCGGTGCCTGCCGAAGGCGTGCTTGCGTGCGAGGGATGGGTACATGCATGGCCTTGTCCTTACAACCAGCCGTGCAGCAGCGAGATCAGCCGACCCTGCGGCACCGGCGTACCCGCCGAGGGCGTGACCTCGATGCTGCCGGTCATGCCGGCCGCCAGCACGACGTCATGCGGGACATGCTCGAACTCGATGCGCACCGGGATGCGCTGCGCCAGCCGGACCCAGCTGAAGCTGGGTTCCACGCTGGGCAGACCCTGCGCGTCGGCCTGCTGGTTGCTGTCGGTAATGCCTCGCCCGATGCTGGCCACCCGCCCCGGCAATACCTGGTCGAACCCCATCAGGCGGATCCGCGCCGCCGCACCGGGTTGGATGCCGCGCAGTTTGGTTTCCTCGAAGTAACCGGTGATCCAGAAGCTGTGGGCATCGATCAGCGCGATGTTGGGCTGGCCCGTCACGGCGTAGTCGCCCTTGTTCAACCTCAGGCGCGTGATGTAGCCATCGGTTGGCGCGCGCAGTTCGGTGCGTGCTTGATCCAGCTTCGCCCTGTCCACGGCGACCTGTGCACTGCGTAGGTCGGACCGCGCGATGGCGACCGCCTGGTTCGCCCGCTGGATGTCCTCGGCCGGCACCAGGCTTTCCATGCCACGGCGCCGCCGCGCCTCTTCGGTTTTCTGGCGCAAGAACACCTCGGCTGACGCCAACTGCGCTTCGGCCTGGGCCAATGCCAGCGCGAAGCCGGCATTGTCGATGCGATAGAGCAGGTCGCCCTGTTTGACGTATTGATCGTCCATGACCGAGACCTGGACGACGGTGCCTGACACCTCGGGAGCGATACGTACGATTTGCGCGCTGACACGGCCATCACGGGTCCACGGGGCGACGACGTAGGCGCGCCACAGCGCAGTGACCAGAAAGCCGGCAGCAACGACCACCGCAAGGGTGAGTCCTGCCCGCAGCAGCAGCTTGGCGGGAAATAAGCGTTCAGACATAAAGCACCAACAGGGAAACAAGGCAAAGGGAAATGGCGAACTCGAACAGACCCGGATGCCACACCCAACGCAGCAGCCCGCAACGCGCCAGCACAAAGCGAAGGCCCATATAGATCGGCAAGGCCAGGCAGGCGTAGACAAAGAACGGCGGCAGGTAGATGCCGCCCAACGAAAATTCACTGAGCATGGGTGTGGCCTTCAGAGGGGTACGGGACGTCGTTCGCATGGCGTTCCAGCAGCGCGGCGATGTCGAGCAGCACGACCCTCACGCGCCGCACGTCATCCGTCGTGGCGCCGGACCGCACCGGCAAGCGCGCCAAGGCGGCTGCGGCGCGGCGGGCATGGCGTGCGGCCCGCGCGGGATCCCCTACCCGCCGGCGCAGATGGCGCAGCGTGCGCGCCACCACGCGCGGCCACTCGGCGTGCTGCGGCGCCTGGCGCAGCCAGCGTCGCAGGCGCAGGATTTCCCGACCCAGATGCAGGCTCGCCAGCGCCTGGGCGATGGCGCGATCCATCGCCTGCGGCTGCGTCCTGAGCAAGGCGCCCAGTTGCGCGATGCGGTGTTGTTGTCGCCATTGCCAGGCCGATGCATCGGGCGGCACGCCGCGCAAGGTGCCCAGCGCCGCGTCGCGGATGCGCCGGCGCAAGCGCGTGACGTCGCGCGCCCCATTGCGCGGAAGCACGATCCTGAAGCCAAGCAGCGTGAAACATGTCGCCAGGACCCACGCCACGGCGCCATTGAGGAACAGTGCAAAGTCGTAGCGCATGGGGTTGTCCGCCGCCGCCAGTGTCGTGAACGCCACCAGATACGCCACGCCCGCCAGCGCATAACGCGGCATCGTGGTGGCATACACACCGGGCAGCCAGAACAGGCCCAGGACGACCAGCAGCAGCGGCAGGCCCGAGACGTGCGGCAGCACGATGAAGGTGCACAGAAAGGCCATCGCCACGGCGGCCACCGTGCCCTTGATGAATTCGACGGCACCCAGCGCGGGATTAGGCGCGGTGGACAGCAGGGCGCATGCCGCCGCCAAGCCCGCCAGCATCATGTTGCCTTCCGTCCAGCCGGTGGCGATCCAGAAGGCGCCGCCCATCAACACCGTCAACAGCGCGCGCACGCCATTCTGGAAAGCCGCCACCGTGTCGCGGTGAAACGGCACGGAGACGCGCGCCGGCGTCGGCCTGGGCTGGTGGAAACGCTTGATGCCGTCGATGGCTTGCAGGTAATCGTCCAACTGCTCGATCAGGCGATCGCCGGCGATCATGAGCGCGGCCTGCTCGGAGGCATCGTCCAGCGAGGCCGAGGAAAGGACGGCCACCAGCCGGGCGCGCAGGTCGATCAGCCGCCCGATGGCACGCGTCGTTGCGGTCGGGCCGCGATCGGTCGGGCCGCGTTCCTGCCCCAAAGCCTCAGCAACCTCCCGCCATGCCTGCTCCCATTCCGGCTGCAACGCACTAAGCGCAGCGAGGCCGGCGCGGTGTTCGCACCAGGGCGGCGCGCCGCCCACCAAGGCGGAAAACAACGACACCATCGTGTGCCGCACCGTGCCGGCACGGTGGGCCAGATCGGCGGACTCGGCCTTGCCCAGCGCCAGCAGATCGTCCACGCCATACAGCTCGGTGATAAGCGAACGCCGTCCGGCGTCAAGCGGCTTGGCGCCCGGCGCCGCGCTACCTTGAATGGCCTGGTGATGCGTTGCCAGCACGCCCGCCGTGGCGGCCGCAAGGCGGTCGAGCAGTATGGCCAGGCGGCTATGCACGCTGCGGCTGCTGAACAGGGCCGACACCAGCGCCAGGCAGACCACGCCGACCAGCACCGACGCGCCGCGCCCCATCACCTGATCGAAGGTGCGTTCCGGATGCTGCATGGCGCCGTAGGCCGCCAAGCCCACGGTGTAGCCCGCCAGCGTGGCGCCATAGGCCCGGAAATGACGCAGCAGCGTCATGCCCACCACGCACACCCCCAGCCATACGCCGAACCCGAGCAGGAAAAGCCAGGGCATCTGCCCGAAGGCGCTCATCAGGACGAAGGCGGCCAGCATTCCGGCCAGCGTGCCCAGCACCCGCCACACCCCCTTGCCGATCACGCCGCCCTGGACAGGGTTGATGACCAGCAGCACGCTGGAAGCCGCCGCGTAGGGCGCGTGCAGTTCCAGCAGATAAGCCACCACCAAGGCCAGCCAGGCGGCCAGGATCGAACGCATCACATAGGTCGCGCGTGGCGTCGTCAGATCGAGATATGGCAGCCCACGCGCCAACCGCTCGCGAAACCGGGAAAGGCGTGGAAAGACGCCCGAATTCGCTTCAGGCACGTTCGCCGACTGCACGATGCAACCCTTCTACAGTGATCAATACGCGTCACTGTAGGCAGGGCCGATCATTCCGAAAAGTGTATTTACTGCACTCGAACGATTGCGCGATACGCACGCATCGGGGCAAGCTTTGCGCTATGGCTTGGCGCGCTTGGCCGCCTGCGCCTGGCTCTCGTTGCAAAGCGTATGAATGGTCTGCCGCAGCCATTGATGGGCGGGATCGCCCTCCAGGCGCGGGTGCCAGGCCTGTGTCAGCAGCACCGTTTCCAGCGGTGTCGGCAGGTCGAACACGCGAATGCGCAGGCCCGCGGACAGCGCGGTGCTGGCCAGATGCCGGGGCAAGGGCAGCAGCAGATCCGAATCCTGCAACGCGAACAGCGCCGTGTACGGATTGGGCACTACCAGGGCAACGTGCCGACGCAGCCCCTGCGCCTCCAGCGCGGCATCGAGCGGCCCCGCGGCCTTGCCGCGCCGCGACACGTTGATGTGTTCCCAGCGCGTGAGGCGTTCGGACGTGATCTCGTCGTCGAAAATCGGATGGTTGGCGCGCGCGACGCCCACGAACGTCGTGGTGAACAGGGGCTGCACACGAATCTCGGGCCCCAGCTTGCGCGAGGCGCTGATGAACAGGTCGATGCGGCCACTGCGCAGCGCCTCTTCGTCCACGTCGTCTTCCTCTGGCGAAAAGCGCAGCATCGCCCGTGGCATCTCGCGCGCCATCGCATCCAGGAGATGACCCAGATGGATGCTCACAAACTCATCGGTGGCGCGGACATTGAAACGCCGATCCAGCAATTTCAGGTCGATCTGGGCATCGGTAGCGAACACCTGCGAGGCCTGTTCGACCGCCGCGCGCACTTGCTCGCGCAATGCCAACGCTTTCGGTGTCGGCATGAGCTTGCGACCGACCTGGACGAACACGGGATCGCCCAGCGCCTCCCGGATGCGGCTCAAGGTGCGGCTCATCGCCGGCGCGCTCAGGTGCATGCGGCGCGCGGCGCCGATGACGCTGCCCTCGTCGAGCAGCGCATCGAGCGCCAGCAGAAGATTGAGATCGGGACGTGGCATGGCAGCCCCTTTTTCTCGTTTTCAGAACCTGAAAGATGAACCTCGGCGTTATTCCACCGTGACGCTCTTGGCCAGGTTGCGCGGCTTGTCCACGTCGGTGCCGCGCGCGCATGCCGTGTGGTACGACAGCAGTTGCAGCGGGATCGTGTGCAGGATGGGCGACAGCTTGCCGTAGTTTTCCGGCATGCGGATCACGTGCATGCCTTCGGCGCTTTGGATCTTGCTGTCGGCATCGGCAAACACATACAGCTCGCCGCCGCGTGCGCGCACTTCCTGCATATTGGACTTCAGCTTTTCAAGCAGCTCGTCCTTGGGCGCGATGGTAACGACGGGCATGTGCTCGGTCACCAGCGCCAGGGGGCCGTGCTTGAGTTCGCCGGCCGGGTAGGCTTCGGCGTGGATGTAGCTGATTTCCTTGAGCTTCAACGCGCCTTCCAGGGCGATCGGATAGTGCATGCCACGGCCCAGGAACAAGGCGTTTTCCTTGGACGCAAAGCGGTCGGCCCACGCCATGATCTGGGGTTCCAGCGCCAGCACCGAACCGATGGCCACCGGCAGGTGACGCAGCGCCTTCAGGTGGTCGGCTTCTTGTTCTTCGCTGAGGTGGCCGCGCACTTGCGCCAGCGCCAGCGTCAGCAGGAACAGCGCGGTCAGCTGCGTGGTGAAGGCCTTGGTCGAGGCCACGCCGATTTCAACACCGGCGCGCGTGATGTACGACAGCTTGCATTCGCGCACCATGGCGCTGGTGGACACGTTGCAGATGGTCAGCGTCTTGTCCATGCCCAGCGAACGCGCGTGCTTGAGCGCGGCCAGCGTGTCGGCGGTTTCGCCCGACTGCGAAATCGTGACGACCAGCGAGCGCGGGTTCGGCACGCTGTCGCGGTAGCGGTATTCGCTGGCGATTTCCACGGCCACCGGAATCTTGGCAATGGATTCGATCCAGTACTTGGCGGTCAGGCCGGCGTAGTAGCTGGTGCCGCAAGCCAGGATCAGCAGCGAATCGATGTCCTTGAAGATCTTGTAGGCATCGTCGCCGAACAGCTCGGGCGTGATCGATTCGATGTCTTGCAGCGTATCGCCCACGGCGCGCGGCTGTTCGAAGATTTCCTTTTGCATGTAGTGGCGGTACGGGCCGAGTTCGGCCGCGCCCGTGTGCACGTGCACGGTGTGCACCTCGCGGTCCACGTTCTTGCCGTTGGCGTCCACGATCCACACACGCGACAGTTGCAGGTCGACAACGTCGCCATCTTCCAGATAGATGATCTGGTCCGTGGTGCCGGCCAGCGCCAGCGCGTCGGACGCCAGGAAGTTTTCGTTCTGGCCCACGCCCACCACCAGCGGCGAGCCTTGGCGCGCGCCCACGACGCGATGCGGTTCATCGCGGCAGAACACGGCAATCGCATAAGCGCCATGCAGGCGGCGCACGGCGTTTTGCACGGCTTCGAACAGGTCGCCCGCGTACAGGTGGTTCACCAGGTGCGCAATGACTTCGGTGTCGGTCTGGCTTTCGAACACATAGCCGACGGCTTGCAGTTCGGCACGCAGTTCGTCGTGGTTTTCGATGATGCCGTTGTGCACCAGCGCAATACGGGGCTCTTCATTGCCCAGGTGCGAAAAGTGCGGGTGCGCGTTGTGCGTGGCGGGCACGCCGTGCGTGGCCCAGCGCGTGTGCGCAATGCCGGTAAAGCCCTGGACCTTGTCCTGGGCAACCTGGTCGGCCAGCTCGGCAACGCGCTGCGTGCTGCGCGTGCGGCGCAGGTGGCCGTCTGCATACACGGCGACGCCGCAGGAGTCGTAGCCGCGATACTCCAGCCGCTTCAGGCCTTCAACCAGGATCGGGGTGATGTCGCGCTGGGCGACGGCGCCAACAATGCCGCACATAGGAAAACTCCACTTAAGTTCGGGTACCGACGCATTGTGCGCGAGGCGCCAAGAAATATGATTTCTTATTATTGCTTCGTTTGGAATTTAATTTACTTACGTATTTGTGATTAAATTATCTTTCGTAGAACCGAGATTTTTGAATTAATCATGCAAAACCCGACGCACCCTCCCGCTTTGCCGCAGCCGGAACTGGACGATCTGGACCTGCGTATCCTTGAGCAACTTCAAGTAGACAGTTCACTGACGAATCAGGACCTGGCCGCGCGCGTGCATGCGTCGCCTCCCACGTGCCTGCGTCGCGTGCGGCGCCTGGTGGACGAAGGCGTCATCGCCCGCCAAGTCGCCATCCTGGCGGCCGAAAAGCTGGGCAGCACGTTGACGGCAATCGTGGAAATCACCCTGGACGTCCAGGCCGCCGAAAGCCTGGACGCGTTCGAGCAAAGCATGCTGACCGAGCCCGCGGTCTTGCAGTGCTACCGGGTGTCGCCCGGACCGGATTTCGTGGTGATCGCCCAAGTAAAGGACATGCCCGCCTATCACGCGCTGGTCCACCGCGCGTTCACCGCCCAGGCCAACGTGCGCAACGTGCGCACGTTCTTTTCGGTGCACCGGGCAAAATTCGAAACGCGGATTGATGTCAGGGAGTGAAGCGGGATCGGCGTGGACGCAAGGTTGTCCCCTTGTGCCTCGCGGGCGCTATTCGCCAGCAACAGGCCCGCAGCGGGTTTGGACTACCCCGCGTCGAGCAAAAAACGTTTAGAGGCTAGGCGGGACCCAACAAGCGCTCGAACTGCGCCAGATAGCGGTTGCCCATCTTCTGCACGTCGTGTTCGCTTTTCACGTACTCGTACGCGCGTTGTGTGATGTCTTGCCGGAAGGCCACGTCGTCCAGGCAGCGGGCCATGCCGGCGGCCATGGCCTGGTGGTCGCCCACGGCCACCAGCACGCCGCGGCCGTCGGCCAGACTTTCCTTCAGGCCGCCCGCATCGGTGGACACCACCGGCACATGCTGCAAGAAGGCGTCCAGCACGCTGCTGCCCAGCGCTTCTTCTTCGGAGCTCATGACGAACACGTCAAGGATGCTGTAGAAGTCTTCGACGCCTTTGCGAAAGCCCGCAAAGCGGTAGACGTCTTCGATGCCCAGGCGGCGGGCTTCGTCTTTGGCCTGCTGTTCGCGGTCGCCGCCGGCGCCAAAGTGCAGGAAGACGAAGTCGCGGCGGGTCTTGGCCAACTCGCCTACGGCCCGCACGAGCGTCACGGGGTCTTTGTCGCGGATCAGCGCGGCGGACGTGGCCATGACTTTCTTGCCGCTCAGGTCGAATTCACGCACCAGGTTGGCGACGTTCTCGGCGTTGATGGCGTGCGGTTCGACCGCGCTGCGGATGATGACGGGCTCAATGCCCAGCCGGCGTGGTTCGCTGGCGGCCATCTCGCTGATGGCCACGAACAGGTTGGCGTGGCGCCACTTGAAGCCGGTTTTCCATTCGTCGCCGGGCTTGACCACGAACGACGTGCGCCGCGAGAACACCACGGGGCGGCGATGCAGCCATTTGGTCAGCACGGCCCACGTGATGGTGTTGGCGGTTTGCGCGTGGATGATGTCATAGCGGCCGGCACCCGCCAGAAACGCCAGCTGCCCGGGCACGTTGCGCCGCGTATGCGCCACAAACCCTTCCTGGCGCGCGCGTTCGGCCAACGGGGCGCCTTCCCGGCACATCACTTCGACATCGTGGCCGGCCTTGCGGAACGCGCGCATGCAATACAGCGTCTGCCGTTCGCCGCCGCGCCAGCCTTTTTCGAAGTTCAGTTGCAGGATCTTCATGCGCGTCCGATACCGGAATACTCGAAGCCCATGCCGCGCACGTCGGCCGGCGTGTAGAGGTTGCGGCCGTCGATGATCAGCGGCGTTTTCAGCAGGGCCTTCACGCGGTCGAAGTCCGGGGCGCGGAAGACTTTCCATTCCGTGGCGATCAGCAGTGCGTCGGCGCCGTCCAGCGCGTCGTACATATCGGTGGCGAAACTGATGCCGGGCTGCCCGACCATCACGCGGGCGGCCTCGTGCATGGCAACGGGGTCGTAGGCGCGCACTTCGGCGCCGCGCCGGGTCAGTTCGGCAATGACGGTCAGGCTGGGCGCCTCACGCATGTCGTCGGTGTTGGGCTTGAAGGACAGGCCCCACAACGCGATCTTGCGGCCGCGCAGGTCTTCGCCGTAGCGCGCAACCAGCTTTTCGGACAAGCGGAATTTCTGCGCGTGGTTGGCGGCTTCGGCCGCTTCGATGACGCGCATCGGCAGTGAATTCTCGGCGGCCGTATTGACCAGCGCCTGCACGTCTTTCGGAAAGCAGGAACCGCCGTAGCCGGCGCCCGGGTACAGGAAGTGGTAGCCGATGCGCGGGTCCGCGCCGATGCCACGGCGCACCTGCTCGATGTCGGCGCCCAGCGCTTCGGCCAGGTTCGCCATTTCGTTCATGAACGAGATACGCGTGGCCAGCATGGCGTTGGCGGCGTACTTGGTCAGCTCGGCCGAACGCACGTCCATCACCATCAGGCGGTCGTGCGTGCGCTGGAAGGGCTCGTAGATGCGGCGCATGACGCCGACGGTGTAGTCGTCGTCGGCGCCGACGATTACGCGGTCGGGGCTCATGAAGTCATTGATGGCCGCGCCTTCCTTCAGGAATTCGGGGTTGGACGCCACGCTGAAGGGGATGTCGACCCCGCGCGCGTCCAGTTCCTTGGCCACCACGGCGCGCACCTTGTCGGCGGTGCCCACCGGCACGGTGGACTTGTCCACGATCAGCTTGCGCGACGTCATGTGGCGCGCGATGTTCTGCGCGGCCGCCAGCACGTACTTCAGGTCGGCCGAGCCGTCTTCGCCAGGCGGGGTGCCCACGGCAATGAACTGCACGTCGCCAAAGGCCACGCTCTGCGCGACGTCGTCCGTGAATTGCAGGCGGCCCGCCTGCACGTTGCGGCGGACCAGGTCTTCCAGGCCGGGCTCGTAGATCGGGATGCCACCCTGGCGCAGGAGGGCGATTTTTGCCTCGTCCAGGTCCAGACACATGACGTCGTTGCCCATGTCGGCCAGGCACGCTCCCGACACCAACCCAACGTAACCGGTACCCACGACCGTGATTTTCATGCCTGCACGCCTTCAAATAAGGAATTTCGCGCGCCTGGCAAAGGGAAGCAGGCGCCGGCCGCCATTATAGAAGCGGCCGGGACCCAGGGGCGCAACGGCCGCTAGGCACGCAGTTTGTTGAATCGAACCGTATTCACCACCACCGCCAGCGCCGCGCAAATGGTGCCCAGCACCAGCGCCAGCCCGGGGCCATGCGCCAGGCTGACGCTGAACGCGATGGCCACCAGCGCGGTGCCGAAACTTTGGCCGAAAACGCGCGTGGTGGCCTGCAAGCCGCCGGCCGCGCCGCTGCGAGAGCGGGGCGCGGCCGACAGCATGGCGCGGTTGTTCGGGGTCTGGAAGAAGCCGAAGCCCACGCCCGCCACGAACATGCCGGCCACGATGGGCCAGTTGGACACCGTGGCCGGCAACAAGGTCAGCCACAGCATGCCGATCACCATCGTCGCCGCCCCCACGCCGCTCAAGGTGGCGGCCGAGTAGCGGTCAGACAGGCGGCCCGCCAGCGGGGCGATGATGGCCGTGCCCACGGGCCAGGCGCCCATCAGCATGCCCACTTCCAGATAGGGCCGGCCCAGCACCTGCTGGAAATAGAACGGCAGCGAGACATACGACGCCATCTGCGCGGCGAACGTGCAGGCGGACGCCCCCACGGCAAAGGCCAGTGGCCGGATGCGCAGCAGGTCCACCGGCACCAGCGGCGCCGGCTGCTTGCGCGCGCGGCGCACCAGCACCAGCCCCGCCACGGTCGCAATGGCCACCAGGCCGATACCGCGCAGCAGATCCTGCCCCATCATGTCGACGCCGGAAATGAAGACGCCCAGCGTCGCCATGCACAGCAAGGCGCTGATCCAGTCCAGCTTCACATCGTTGCGCGGCACTTCGGGCAGGTGGCGCAGGCCGAACATGGCCAGCACGCAGATCGGAAGATTGACGGCGAAGATCCACGGCCACGGGGCCACCGACAGGATGGCGGACCCGATGGTGGGCCCAAGCACCGACATCACGGCCACCGTGGTGGCGTTGATGCTGATGCCTCGGCCCAGCATGTGCAGCGGATAGATGTTGCGCACGAGGCCACCGAACATGCACATCAGCGTGGCGGCGCCCACGCCCTGGAACACGCGCGCGGCGGTCAGCTGCCACAGCGTGCCGGCCAGCGCACAGCCTAGCGATGCCAGCGTGAACAGGATCAGGCCGAAGGTGAACATGCGGCGAAAGCCGATGCGTTCGGCCAGCGCCGACAGCGGCAGCAGCGCCATCACCACCGCCAGGTTGTAGGCGTTGACGATCCACACGGCCTGCGCCGGGGATGCGTTCAGGTCGACGGAAATCGTGGGCAAGGCCACGTTGGCGATGGTGGTGTCCAGCACCGACAGGCTGATCCCTGTCATGACGGTGGCGGCCGCCCAGTACCGACGCGGCGCCGGCAAGCCGTCGGGCAGCGCGCTTTTGGCGCTGCCGTTGGGGCTGCTGTTGGCGCTGCTGTTTGGGCTGCTGTTGGGGCTGCTGTTGGCGCTGCCGCTGGGGCTGCTGTTGGGGCCGCCGTTGGCGCTGCTGTTGGAAGCGCCCCGGGGGCCGCCCGAGGCGTTGTCCGAGGCAGGGTCGTTCTGCGCCATCACGACTTCTTCGCGGGACGCTGCCAACCCTCAACGGTAAGCTGCTTGGCGCGCGAGACGGTCAGCTTGTCGGCCGGCGCATCCCGGGTAAGCGTGGTGCCGGCGCCCAGCGTGGCGCCACGGCCGACGCGCACCGGGGCCACCAACTGCGTGTCCGAGCCGATGAAGGCGTCGTCTTCGATGACGGTGCGGTGCTTGTTCACGCCATCGTAATTGCAGGTGATGGTGCCCGCGCCCACGTTGACGCGTTCGCCAATGTCGGCATCGCCGATGTAGGCCAGGTGGTTGGCCTTGCTGTCGGCGCCCAGCACGCTCTTTTTGATTTCGACGAAGTTGCCCACATGGCTGCGGTCGCCCAATTCAGCGCCCGGACGCAGGCGGGCATACGGACCCACGCGCGCATCGCGGCCCACTTCGGCCTGCTGCAAATGGCTGAACGCTTCAATCTGCGTGCCCGCGCCGACGCTGACGTCGCGCAACACGCAATGCGGGCCGACACGCACGCCGTCCGCCAGCGTGACGTTGCCTTCGAATACGCAGCCCACGTCGATGAACACATCGCGCCCGCAAGACAGCGTGCCGCGCACGTCGAAACGGGCCGGGTCGGCCAGCGTGACGCCGGCTTCAAGCTGGCGGCGGGCCTGTTCGCCCTGCCAGCGGCGTTCCAGTTCGGCCTGCTGCACGCGGCTGTTCACGCCCAGCGTTTCCCAGCCCGCGCCCGGCTGCGCCGCGCCCACGGGCACGCCATCGGCCACGGCCAGGCCCACCACGTCGGTCAGGTAGTACTCGCCTTGCGCATTCTTGTTGTCGATGCGGGTCAGCCAGTCTTTCAGCTTGGCGGTCGGCGCGGTCAGGATGCCGGTGTTCACTTCCTTGATGGCGTGTTCGGCGTCCGACGCATCCTTGTGTTCAACGATGCGGCACACGTTGCCCTTGTCATCGCGCACGATGCGGCCATAGCCGGTGGAATCGTCCAGCACTTCGGTCAAGACGGCGGCGCCCGCGCCGCGCGCATCCAGCAGGCGTTGCAGCGTGTCGGGCTGCACCAGCGGCACGTCGCCGTACAGCACCAGCGTGACATCGTCCTTGCCATTGCCTTCTTGCAGCAGCGGCACCGCCTGCTGCACGGCGTGGCCGGTGCCTTGCTGCGGCTGCTGCAACACGAAGTGCAGATCCGGCTGGCCTTCAAAGTCCTGTTTGACGCGGTCCGCGCCGTGGCCCACCACAACGATGATGCGCGCGGGTTTCAGCTGCCGCGCGCTGTCCAGCACATGGGCCAGCATGGGTTTGCCGGCCAGCGTGTGCAGCACTTTGGGAAGGTTGGACTGCATGCGTTTGCCCAGTCCGGCGGCGAGGATCACTACATTAAGCATAGGTTCAGATAGGTTAAGAGACGGCGCAAACGGCCTTGCGACCGACGCGAGTCGATTGGAAGGAGATCAGGGCTTGCCGTCGGCAGGCCCGGTTTTCTTGGAGGCCCGAGGAGCGGTCTTGGCGGCGCTCTTCGAAGCGGACTTGGCCGCGGTCTTGCGGGCGGCGGGCTTGGAAGCCTTGGGCTCGGACTTGGCGGCGGCCTTGGTGTCCTTGGGTTTGGATTGACCGGCGTCGTCACCGGCCGTTGGCGCGGCGGGGTTGGTCGGCATGGACGCGGCGGTGGCGGCGGCGATCTGGTTGAACTGCTGCTGCAGCAGATCCCACCAGGCCTTGGAGGCGGACTGGGCGGCGGCGCCCATCTGCTCGGTCATGCCCGGCCCGGCAGATTCGGACGCGGCCGCGTTGTTGGGGTTGGTGGCGTTGGTGGCGTCCGCAGTGGCATCGGCTGGCGGCGCGTCTTGAGGCTTGTCATCGCGCGCGCTGAATGCAGACGATGATGATGACGCGGACGAACCCGACGATGCCGGCCTGGCGGCGGACTTCGGCGCGGGCTTCAAACCCAGCACCACTTCCAGCGGCGAGGCCGCGCCGCTATCGCGCACGGCGTTCATGTCCATGCTGGCCGCGCTGTCCACAAAGGCGCGCAGCGTGCTGATCGTGGAGCGCTGCACTTCCATGCCTTGAATGGTGGAGGACAGCATCGACAAGTTCATGCGCAGCCAGTTCTCCACCGAGCGCAATTCGGCGATACGGCGGTCCAGGTCTTCAAGATTCATGGGAGGCGCCATCGGCAGGCTGCTGGCCAGGCCGCCCGGGCCGGTCAACCCCGCCCAGGCCTGGCGCATCATTTCCATGCTGGCCAGCAAGGGGTTGCCCGACAGATCGGAATTCTGCCCCATGCCAGGAAGGACGAACGGGTTGGTGAATTGGTCGCTCATGCCAGGTCTCCCCAAAGACTAGTGCCGCCGGCCGCGGATCATCCGGGCAGCAGCTGGTTGTTTTCCACACGCACGTGGTCGCCGGACGCAAAAGCAAACGGCTGCGCGCTGCGAAACTGGCGCGCACTGCCGTCGCTCATGCGGACCGTCAACTCATAGTGCGTCACCGTTTGTTGCTGTCTGATATTACGCTCAACTTCGCGGCCTGCCAAAGCACCGCCGACTGCGCCAAGCACCGTCAGCGCCGTCTTGCCGCTGCCTCCGCCAAATTGATTACCCACTACGCCGCCCACCACGCCGCCACCGATGGTGCCGACCAGGTGATCGCTGTTGTCCTTGACCGGCACCTGGACCTGGCGGATGGTTTCCACCACGCCACAGCTCTGGCAAGCCTGCTGCGCCGGAGCGGGCGCGGGTGCGCGAGGGGCCGACGCAGACGCCGGGCGGGCCTGCTGCGTCGGGGGTGCGGATGGCTGCGCCTGACGCGTAGCCGGTGCCGGGGCGGGCTCTGGCGCGGGCGCCAGGTTGGCGCTCTCGGGGCCGGCTTCGGCCACGGGCGTATCGGCGTGCGGGTTGGCCGAGGGCGAGGGCAACCAGCCCATCACCGCGGCCACGCCCACTGCGCACATGACGATCACGGCGATGGCGGCTGCCGCAACCAGCGGGTGCAAGCCGCTGCGCGGGCTTTGAATTCGGGTGGATGTATTCATGACGATGCTCCATCGTAACTAACCGGCATCGGTATAGCACCCGGGCGCGGTTTCGGCATGTTGCGATGGTGACGCTTCTTTGCAGGCGTTGCAGCGCGTCGCGGCGCGGTGGACAGCCTTGTGCATTCGTGGACAATAGGCGGATGGATTCCATTTCCCTGCCCCAACTCGAACAGGCGATCAATTACTGGCGCAACGTCTCGCCGTCTGTCGGCGACGAATCGCGCCTGTGCCCGGAAGCGGCGGCGCTGGCCACGCCTTATGCCTTGATGATCATTTCGCACCGCCACGACATCGCGGTTGCCGAACTGAATGAAAAAGCCCAGGCGGCGTTGGCCGGCTGGGCTGCTGCGGGCACTACGGCCCGCTGATTTTTCTGCGTATTTTTCTGCTGATCGTCGAACTGATCCCTGCATGGATCCCTGTACGGATCCTTCTCCGGCACCACTGCCTCAGTTCTTGAGCAGCGCCTGGATGTCGTGGGTCAGCGCGTCCACGCCCAGGTTGTTATTGGCCAGCACGCGCGATTCGCCCTTGCCATCGATCAGGTAGAACGCGGCGGTGTGATCCATCGTGTAGTTGCCGTCCTTGGTGGGGGCCTTGGCGTAGTACGCCTTGAACGATGCCGCCGCCTTCTTGATCTGATCCGGCGTGCCGGTCAGCCCCAAAAAGCGCGGGTCGAATGCCGTCACGTACTGCTTGAGCACTTCCTGCGTGTCCCGCTCCGGGTCCACTGTAATCAGCAGCACTTGCACGCGGTCGGCGTCCGGGCCCAGCTTTTTCATCACCTCGGTCAGCTCTGCCAACGACGTGGGACACACGTCGGGGCACTGCGTGAACCCGAAGAACACCACCACCACCTTGCCGGCAAAGTCGGATAGCTGACGGCTCTTGCCGTTGGTGTCGGTCAGTTCCATGCCACGGCCCAGTTGGGTACCGCTGATGTCGCTGCCCTTGAACTTGGGCGCGGCATCGCCGCAGGCGGCAAGTGCGCCGGCAAGAACCGTCACGGCGGTGGCGGCGGCAAGGCGCAGGCCCAGCCGGCGGCTGGCGGAAAACACGGACATCAACAACCTCCAGGGGTCAGCGCAGCAGGCCGACCCAGTGGTCCACCAGCAGGGCGCCGAACAGCAGCGCCAGGTAGAGAATGGAAAAGCGGAACATGCTGCGCGCCAGTTCGTCGCTATAGGCGCGGTACAACCGCCACGCATAGGACACGAACATGCCGCCCAGCACCAGCGCCGACAGCAGATACAGTGCGCCGCTCATGCGGATGGCGTAGGGCAACAGCGTCGTTGCGACCAGCGCCACGCTATAGAGCAAGATGTGCAGCCGCGTGAACTGGTTGCCGTGCGTGACCGGCAGCATGGGCAGGCCGGCCTTGGCGTAGTCATGGTTGCGGTACAGCGCCAGCGCCCAGAAATGCGGTGGCGTCCAGATGAAGATGATCAGCACCAGCACCCAGGCTTCGGCCGGAACCGAATCGGCCACCGCTGCCCACCCCAACGCGGGCGGCATCGCGCCCGACAGGCCACCGATCACGATGTTCTGCGGCGTACGCGGCTTGAGGATGACGGTATAGATAACGGCGTAGCCCACAAAGGTGGCAAACGTCAGCCACATGGTCAGCGGGTTCACCAGCGTGTACAGCACGAACATGCCCGCGCCGCCCAGCAAGCCGGACAAGCTCAATACCTGGAAGGCTGAAATGGTGCCACGCGCGGTGGCGCGTCGCGCGGTGCGCAGCATGCGCGCGTCGACTTCCTGTTCGATCAGGCAATTGATGGCGAAGGCGGCTGCGGCAAGCAGCCAGATGCCGATGGTGCCGAACAGCACGCGGCGCATATCGGGTACGCCCGGCACGGCGAGAAACATGCCGATGACCGCGCAAAACACCGCCAACTGCGTAACGCGCGGCTTGGTGAGGACGAGGTATTGGCGGAACAATCCGGGTTGAGGAGCGGCAAGACTGGTCATAGTGGACCCTATTTTAAACGCGCACCGAATTGGGGCCATAGCCCCCTGCCGGCACGCTTCCCGCCGTGGACAAGCGCACCATCAGCACCACGGCGGCCAAGGTCAAACCGGCCGCGCCCCCATTGTGCAACACCGCGATCAGCAAGGGCCACTGGAAAAAGATGGTCGTCAGGCCGGTGAACAGCTGGGCGGCCAACAGCGCCAACATCAGCGTGGCCGGGCCGCGCAGGCCCGGTTCGGCCCGCAACCGCCATGCCAGCGTGCCCAGGTACAGGAACACGACGAAGGCAAAATTGCGGTGCACCCAATGAATCGCGGTCAGCGCGGGTTGCGAGATCATTTCCCCCGAGGGCAGTTCACCCAGGCCACGGATCACGGAATAGCCGCCGTGAAAATCCATGTCCGGCACCCACTGCCCGTGGCACATGGGAAAGTCCATGCAGGCCAGCGCCGCGTAGTTGGTGCTGACCCAGCCGCCCAGCGTCACCTGCACCAGCAGCAGGCCGAAGCCCGCCGCCACCCACGGCTTCCAGCGCTTGGCCGCCGCCGCGATCGCCAGATGCGGGCGTTCACGCGCCGACAACCAGGTCATCAGCGCCAGCACCGATAAGCCAAACACCAGATGGGCCGTCACCACGGCGGGCATCAGCTTGTGCGTGACGGTCCACGCGCCGAACGCGCCCTGCACGCACACGGCCACCAGGGTCGTCACGGCCAGCGCGGGCGACCGGCCCAGTTCACGGCGATAGCGCCACGCCATGTAGACGATGCCGATGATGAGCATGCCCAGGATGGATCCGACGTAGCGGTGGATCATTTCGATCCAGGCCTTGGACATGGTCACCGGGCCGAACGGCATGGCTTGTGACGCCTGGTGGATGTCGCCCTGTGCGCCCAGCGGCGTCACGCTGCCGTAGCAGCCGGGCCAGTCGGGGCAACCCAGGCCGGAATCCGTCAGGCGCACGAACGCGCCGAACATGATGAGGTCCAGCGTCAGGAACCAGGTAAAGAAAACGAGCTTGCGATAACGCGCTTTGATGCGTTCCATGTCAACCAGGAAAAAAAGAAAATGCCCGCGCCCCTCGGGGGAAATCCGTCAACCGATGCGCGAGTTATAGACGAGCTTGCTGATGTCCTTGCGCACTTTGACGCCATCGGCATCGGCAGGGTACTGCATCATCAGGTTGCCCAGCGGGTCGATTACCCACATGGGGTCCTGCAACGGCGGCTGTCCGGCTGCGCTATCGCGGGCTAGCAGATAGCGCGCAAGCTGGTCCGGGTTCACGCGCAGCATAACTGTGCCTTGATAGGCTTCCAGCACCTTTTCGGGCACGGGGGCATCGTCGGTGATGAACCAGACGCGCGCCAGGCGGTCCACGTTCTTGCCCTGACTGGCATGCGTGTTGCGCGTGATGTAGAGCTTGCGCGCGCAGCTTTCGGGGCAGGCGGCGCCGTCGGCGGCCACCAGCAGCCATTTGCCCTTGAGGCTTTGCAGGTCGAAGGGCTTGCCGTCCAGGGTGGTCAGCTTCAGGTCGGCGGCGGCGGGCATGGGCCGCTGGGGCGATACCAGCGTGCCGTAGTTGCTGGAATCCGATGGCCACCACTGCGGGTTCATGTAGACGACGAAGGCGGCCACGATGGGCGCCAGCGAACACAGGAACACCAGCACCATGGGCATCAACGAGCGCTTGCGCGCGGGCGGACGGGATGAAATGTCGCGAGCCACTTTATATCCTGGAAAAGTCTTTCATTGATGCGCGCTCAAGGCTTTGGACCTTGTCCCGCGCGCTGGCGCATGCGCTTGATGGCGCCCCCCAGCACCACCAGCCATGCGATGGCGGCAATCGAAGCAAACGCAAACCACTGCACGGCGTAAGACGTGTTTTTCTGAAAGTCCACCGGCGGCTGCGGCCAGTCCCGCACCAGGCCGTCGGCACTGTTCTGGCCGGGCTGGCCGGTCTGGGTCAGCACGACAGGCAGCAGGTTCAGCCCCGTTGCGCGGGCATAGGCGTCCAGCGGCAAGTTCTGGACCTGCGGCAACCTGCCGCCCGCGACGGGCCACGTGGCCGGCAGGGCGGATTGGTCCTGCCCACCCAGCGACCACAATTCGAACATGCGCGGCACGCGTTCGGCCATTTCGCCGGTGATGGTCTGCGGGCCTTGCGGCGTGGCGGGCAGCGCGGGTTCGCCCTGGCCCGGCATGACGCGGGGCAACCAGCCGCGCAGCACCAGCACGGCCTGGCGCGACGAGGCATCCAGCAACAGCGGCGTGGCCAGCCAGTAGCCCGGCCGCCCTTCGTGGTTGCGATTGTCCAGCAGTACACTGAATTGCGGCAGCCACGCGCCCGTAGCCTGCGCCACGCGCCACGGCGTCAGGTCATCGGACGGGGTAGCGGGCGTGAGCATCACCGGCGCTTGCTTGCGGCCCGCTTCGATAGCGGCCAGAATGGCGCGTCGCTCATCGCTGCGACGCAACTGCCACTGCCCGAGCGACGCCAGAATCACCACGGCAACGCCAAGCAGAATCAAGGCGGCTATGGTGTTGCGGGTTGAATGCGGTCGGGCCATGTATCGTTGCTAACTCTGTTTTGTCCGGAGACCACCATGCGCGTTTTCGTCGTACTGGCCTTCATCGGAATTCTGGCCAGTCTGGCATCCGCCCTGGTCTATCTGATGCGGGACAAAGGGTCCACCAGCCGCACCGTCAATGCGCTGACCGTGCGCATCGGGCTATCGGTTGCCCTGTTTCTGTTTGTGCTGTTCGCCCACCACATGGGCTGGATCGAGAGCACGGGCCTGCGCTGACGCGCCGGCCCCGGCGTGCGGCAAGCCTGAAAAGGAATCGGGCGCCGCGCGTTAATCGACAGGGTTATCGCCCTGGAGTTCCCGCGCGGCGCCCAACTTGCGGCGCCGCCAGCCTAGAACCAGTACACAAACAGGTACAGGCCCAGCCACACCACGTCCACAAAGTGCCAGTACCACGCGGCGCCTTCAAAGCCGAAGTGATGATCGGCGGTGAAGTGCCCGCGCATCAAGCGCACCAGAATCACCGTCAGCATGGTGGCGCCCAGGATCACGTGGAATCCGTGGAAACCGGTCAGCATGTAGAACAGCGAACCGTACGCGCCCGAATTGAATTTCAGGTTCAGTTCGGTATAGGCGTGATGGTATTCGGCGGCCTGACAGGCCACGAAGATAAAGCCCAGGATGACCGTGGCGGCCAGCCAGAACATCGTCTTGCCACGATGGTTTTCGCGCAGCGCGTGGTGCGCGATGGTCAGCGTGACGCCCGAGGAAAGCAGCAGCGCGGTGTTGATCGTGGGCAGCCAGAACGGGCCTACCGTCTGGAACTCTTCGACTACGCCGGCCGGCCCGAAGTTGGGCCATGCGGCCTTGAAGTCGGGCCACAGCATCAGGCGGTGATCGATGTCGCCCAGCCACGGCGTGGTGATGGTGCGGGTGTACCAGAGCGCACCGAAGAACGCCGCGAAGAACATCACTTCCGAGAAAATGAACCAGCTCATGCCCCAGCGGTACGAACCGTCGATGCGCTTGCTGTTCAGGCCGGCTTCGGATTCCTGGATGGCGTCGCCGAACCAGTAATACAGCACCACGATCAAACCGATAAAGCCCGCCAGCACGGACCATTTTGCCCAGCTGACCCCGTTGATCCAGCCCGCGGCGCCCAGCCCCATGAACAGCAGCGCCACCGCCGTACGCACGGGATGCCCCGAGTCGGCGGGCACAAAGTAGTACGGTGCCTCTTTACCTTGAACCGAGTGGCTTGCACTCATGGCTTTCTCCCTGGTACAGATTTAGATTTAAGTGATTCAAGTCAGGCTGGAAACGGCCCAACGCACAATTAATACCAGCACAGTCACGAAGATTGCCGCCGCCAGCAGCCCAGCCAGAATCACGTGCACCGGGTTCAGCTTGGCGCTGTCTTCCCGGTAGCCCGCGCCCTTGCGTACGCCAAAGAACCCCCACGCCACCGCCTTCATCGTCTGAAGGAAACTGAGCTTGCGGCGTGAGGTTTCGTGCAGGTCGTCGCTCATAAAGGGGCCTAACCGACCGCGTTGCCCGTCAGCAGCGCCGCACCGCGAAACACGGTCCAGCCGAACACGGCAATGACGAAGGCCACGAGGACCCATCCTGCAATCTTGTTACGGCGGCGCTGCTCGGGAGTCATTGCTGTGCTACCTGGATCGTGGAAGACGGTTTACTTCACTTCGGGCGGAATTTCGAAGGTGTGGAACGGGGCGGGCGAAGGCACCGTCCATTCCAGCCCTTCGGCGCCTTCCCACGGCTTGGCGGCCGCGGGTTCACCCTTGCCCATGTAGCAACGAATGATCGCCCACAGGAAGATCAGCTGCGACAGGCCGAACCAGAACGCGCCGATGGTGGCCATCTGGTGGAAGGTCGTGAATTGCGCGGCGTAGTCGGCGTAGCGACGCGGCATGCCGGCCAGCCCCAGGAAGTGCATGGGGAAGAAAGTCACGTTGAAGGAAATCAGCGTGGACCAGAAGTGCAGCTTGCCCAGCTTTTCGCTGTACATGCGGCCCGTCCACTTCGGCACCCAGTAGTAAGCGCCCGCGAACAGCGCGAACAGCGAACCGGCCACCAGCACGTAGTGGAAGTGCGCCACCACGTAATAGGTGTCGTGCACCTGGATGTCGATGGGCGCCACCGACAGGATCAGGCCGGTAAAGCCGCCCATGGTGAACACGAAGATGAAGCCGATCGAGAACAGCATCGGCGTTTCGAACGTCATGGAGCCGCGCCACATGGTGGCGACCCAGTTGAACACCTTCACCCCGGTGGGGATGGAGATGAGCATGGTGGCGTACATGAAGTAAAGCTGGCCGGTGACCGGCATGCCCGTCGTGAACATGTGGTGGGCCCACACGATGAACGACAGCACGGCAATGGACGCGGTGGCGTACACCATCGAGGCGTAGCCGAACAGCTTCTTGCGGGCGAACGCGGGCACGATGGCCGACACGATACCGAACGCCGGCAAGATCATGATGTAGACCTCGGGGTGCCCGAAGAACCAGAACACGTGCTGGTACAGAACCGGGTCGCCACCGGCGGCGGCGTTAAAGAAGCCCGTGCCGAAGTGGCGGTCGGTCAGCACCATGGTGATGGCGGCGGCCAGCACCGGCATCACGGCCAGCAGCAGGAACGCGGTGATCAGCCAGGTCCAGCAGAACAGCGGCATCTTCATCAGCGTGAGGCCGGGGGCGCGCATGTTCAGGATGGTCACGATGATGTTGATCGCGCCCATGATCGAGGACGCGCCCATCAAGTGCATCGCAAAAATGCCCAGGTCCATGCCCGGACCCATCTGCAACGACAGCGGTGCGTACAGCGTCCAGCCGGCGGCGGTGGCGCCACCCGGCACGAAGAACGAGGCCGTCAGCATGATGGCTGCCACCGGCAGCAACCAGAAGCTGAAGTTGTTCATGCGCGCGAACGCCATGTCGGATGCGCCGATCTGCATCGGGATCATCCAGTTCGCAAAGCCCACGAAGGCCGGCATGATGGCGCCGAACACCATGATGATGCCGTGCATGGTGGTGAACTGGTTGAACAGTTCGGGGCGGAAGAATTGCAGGCCCGGCTCGAACAATTCGGTACGCAGCAGCAAGGCTAGCGTGCCGCCTTCCAGCAACATGGCAAACGAGAAGATGAGATACATCGTCCCGATGTCTTTATGGTTCGTGGCGAAAAGCCAGCGACGCCAACCCGAAGGCATGGCGTGGTGGTGGTCATCGTGACCGTGGCCGTGGCCCGGCGACACGTGGTCTACAGTGACGCTGCTCATGATGGACTCCTTCCTGCTGAGTGCCGGCCCCGATCCACGGGACCGGCAGGGTATCTCTAACTAAACGGAACCGGTTCTATCGGTGTAGGGCGCAGGGCTGCGCGATCAACGCGCGGCCGCAACGTCCTTCGGTAGAACCGTCGGGTCCTGCCCCTTGCCTGCATTGCTCCAGGCATGGCGTGTATAGCTGATGACCGCTGCGATCTCGACATCATTGAGCTGCCCGCCAAATGCCGCCATCGCGGTGCCGGGCTTGCCCTTGAGCACGGTGTTGATCTGGCCCGCCTTGGGGCCTAGAACAACCTTGTCTCCGTCGAGTGCCGGGAAGCTGCCCGGGATGCCCTTGCCGTTGGCCTGGTGACAGGCCACGCAATTCGCGGCGAAGACTTTTTCGCCACGGGCAACCAGTTCGGTTTCCGTCCACTCTTTATTAGGATCGTCGGCGTTTGCCGCCATTTTCTTCTTTTGGTCTTCAACCCACTTATCGTAGTCCGCTTGCGCCAGGACTTCGACAACGATGGGCATGAAGGCGTGGTCCTTGCCGCACAGTTCGGCGCACTGGCCCCGGTAGATGCCCGGGGTATCGGCACGGAACCAGGCGTCGCGCAGGAAGCCGGGGATGGCGTCCTGCTTGACGCCGAAGTCGGGGATCATCCACGAGTGGATCACATCGGCCGCGGTCAGCACGACCCGGACCTTTTTGTCCACCGGCACCACCATGTGGTTGTCCACTTCCATCAGATAGAACTCGCCCTTGGGCTCGCGGTTCTCGATCTGCGCGCGGGGCGTGGACAGCGTGGACAGGAACTTGACGCCGGCGGCAGAGCCGTCGAGGTACTCGTAGCCCCACTTCCATTGATAGCCGGTGACCTTGATGGTGAGGTCGGCGCTTGAGGTGTCCTTCATGGCCACGACCGTCTTGGTCGCCGGCAGCGCCATGGCGATGACGATGATGAAGGGGATGACCGTCCAGGCCACTTCCACGCCCAGATGCTCGTGGAAAGTCGCCGCCTTGTGCCCGCGAGATTTGCGGTGCGCCCAGATGGAATAGAACATCACCCCGAACACACCGATGAAGATCACGATACAGATCGTGAGCAGCATCCAATGCAGCCACATGATGTCGCGTGATATTGCGGTCACGCCTTCATGCAGGTTCAGCTGATTGACCTTCGGGCCGCCGGGCATGTCTTGCACCTGAGCACCGGCCACGCTGCCAATCAGCATCGCACAAGCCCCCAGTATCCCTCTCCACTTCTTCATGCTTACCTCGAAACACGGCGCGAGGGCCCTTGTCGCCTAGTGGCACGAGTGTCACTTCAACAGGACTACGCGCAATTATTAGATGGCAGGGTTAAGCAGGGAGATAGAGCGGCCCCCGCGTTCCCACTCGAAATCACAAAGAAACTGGCGGATTATAGCGGACACGCAAATAGATGTAAGACAAGGCACTTGAATAAAAGGGGCCTGCCCCCATCTGCGCTCGCCCCGCGTTCGACCCTTGACGCGCGCCGCAAACCGTGTGGCATAAAATCGTCGCCACCCTCATCACAACACGCCAAGATGCCCAAGCAGTTGTCCGATCTGTATGCCGACCTGTGCGCCCGCGCGCAGCAACCCGCCCCCGACGGCGCGCACGTTTTATATGTGGCGGGCCGGCGCTGCGGCTGGGCCACGCATGCGGCCTGCGACGCCCTGCGCGACGCCCCCGGCATCGTCTGCGACGAGGCCGCGCTGCACATCGGCGCGCACCTGAAACCGGGCGCGGAGTTGAACGCCGTGCTGGAAAACACCGCGCAACTGTTGCGCCAAGCCAACTGCTTGCGCGGCTGGCGCGATGAACTGCTGGACGTGATGGACGGCAACGAACCCGTCGGCGTGATCGAACGGGCGGCGGTGCGCCCGCTGGGCCTGCTGACGCACGCGGTGCACCTTAGTGCCTGGACGCCGGACGGCCGCATGTGGGTGGCGCGACGCGCGTTAAGCAAGTCCACCGATCCCGGTATGTGGGACACCCTGGTCGGCGGGCTGGCCGGTAGCGGCGAAGACCTGGAGCTGGCGCTGGTGCGCGAATGCGGCGAGGAAGCCGGCCTGGACCCGCACCATCTGGCCCGGCGCACGCCGCTACGCACCATCCTGCGCATTCACCGCCGGTTGCCCGAGGGCTATCAGGTGGAGGACGTGCTGACCAGCACCTGCGTGCTGGCCGCCGATGCCCGCCCCGCCAACCGGGACGGCGAAGTGATGGAGATCGCCACGCTGGATGTGGCCACCGTGCTGCGCCAGATCGAAGAAGGCGAGTTCACGCTGGAGGCGGCGCTGGTGATTGTCGAAGACATCATGCAACGCCGCGCCGCCGGCCAGATCTGACCTGACTTAGCGGGACGCCGCCCCGGGGGCATCGGCCGCGGGCTCGGGGGGCAGGCGCATGCCGGCCTGGTCGGTCTGGTCGGCCGGGCCGTCCTGGCGGGATTCGCGCGCGGCGTCGGCCGCCTCGGCCGCTTCTGCCGCCTGCGCCGGGCTGGGCGCCGAAGCGGGCGCGGGCGAAGGCGTGGCCGCCGCCTGGGACGCCTGCGAGAACTGCTTCCACACCTCGATGGCGCGCAGCCGCTGCTTGGCCACCACCTGGATTCGCTCGCGCAGATGCTCATCGCGCGCCAACAGGGCGTGGAAGTCGCGCGATGTCAGCATCAGCAGCTTGCTGTAGCCCAGCGACGTGACTTCCGGCGTGATCTGCTGTTCGCCCAGCAGCCCAAGTTCGCCAAAGAACTCGCCGCTGCCCAGTTCGATCATGGTGTTGTCGGGCAGGTGCACCGCCACGGCGCCCGACGCCACGAAGCACATTTCCTCGCCGTGCCGGCCCTTGGTCAGCACCCGCTGGTCGGGCAGCGCCAGACGCGGCTTGAGCAACTTGCTGATGGCACGCAGCGAATCCGGCGATAGGCCCTCGAACAGCGGCACGCGCTTGATCAGTTCGGCCGCGCTCATTTCAATATCCAGCGGCGGGTGCGTGTCGATGTGCGCCCAGCGGCTTTTCAACTGCGCCATCAGATCCGCGTAGACCTCGCCGCTGATCAGGAATTGCTCAAGCATGTCGCGGTAGCGGATGCGTTCAAGTTCGCGCGCGACGCGGCCCAGATAGCTTTCCTGCAACCATTGCGCGTACGACGGATATTGCAGGTTCAACGCCTGCAGGGCGCTTTCGACCAGGTCCAGGCGACGCTGGTGCAGCACCACGATGCGCTGGGTGGCGTCTTCGCCCAACAGGGGCGTGATCTGTTCGCGGGCGAACACGATCAGCCGCTGCGCCACCGAACGCTTGCTCATCAAGTTGGCAAACCGTTGGCCCAGTTCGCGCGCCAACCAGCCCTGGAAGCCGAACAGATAGTGCATCCGCAAGGCCAGTCGGAAGCCGGTGGAATAGCGCACGTCCTGCACGATGGCGCGCTCGAAGCCGGGCACACCGCCCAGCCGGATGGCGTCTTCCAGCCGCTCGGCTCGTGCCAGCAGCGTTTCCGCCATGCGCCAATCCACGATCTGCGCTTTCAGGATGTCGAAGAACATTTCCTCTTCGCGCTGCGCCACGATGGCCAGGCCCACGGCGACGCGCTGCTCGTCGCTCATCTGGCTGACCTGGCCGTCGTGCACGCTGGTCAGGCTGGCGTCGAACACGGCGCGGATGCGGTCGCGCACTTCCGTGCCGATGTGCTCGGTCTTGGCGACTTCTTCCGTCTTGCCTTGCAGGTCTTCCAGGGCCACGGCCAGCGCCTGGTTGCGGATGGTGCGTTCCACGGACGACAGCTGGTTCAGCCCCAGCATGCGTATCAGCGGCCGCAGGCTGATGCCGTTGATGAACAGCGTCAGCAGCACATAACTGGTAGTGGCCACCGCGATGAACTGGCGCGCCTCTTCCGCCACGCCGGTCTGCTCGGTCACGGCCAGGGCCAGCGCCAGCGACACGGCGCCGCGCAGCCCGCCCCACAACATCACCACTTTGTAGGGGTTGCTGACCTTGGTGCCCAGCCGCGTCAGCCCCAGCAGCGGCAACAGGCCGAACACGACAATGGCGCGCGCCACCAGGGTGGCGACGAACACCACGGCCACCAGCACCAGTTCCTGCCAATCGGCGGCCGCCATCAGCTTGGGGATGAGCATGGCCGCGAACAGGAAAATCAGGGAGTTTGCCCAGAAGCCGAACTGTTCCCAGGCGCTGGACAGGTATTCGAAGGTGGTGGGCGACATGCGCGTGCGGCCGGTGGAACCCACGACCAACCCCGCGATCACGGTCGCGACCACGCCCGAGACGTTCAGATAGTGTTCCGAAATGAAGAAGGACAGATAGGCCAGCGTCAGCGTCAACGTGATTTCGGCCGTGGGAAAGCCGCGCAACCAGGCAAACAGGAAGCAGGCCAGCCGCCCCATCGCAAAGCCGGCGATGCCGCCCCCGATGAAGTGCACGATGAAGTCGTTGAAGATGCCGCTGACGGTGAGCTCACCGTGACCGCCTAGAACGGCCAGCAGCACGGAATACAGGGCGATGGACGCGGCATCGTTGAACAGGCTTTCGCCTTCGACCAGCGTCGTCAAGCGCTTGGGCGCGCCCACCTCGCGGAAAATGCCGACCACGGCAACCGGGTCGGTCGTGGCCACGATGGCGCCAAGCAGCAGGCATACCACCAGGCCGTAGGACGAGATCGCGTCCAGGGTCACGCCCACCACCACGGTACAAACCACGACGGCCACAATGGCCATCATCAGAATGGGCCCGATGTCGTCCATCAACCGGCGCACGTTCATGGACAGCGCGGTTTCGAACAGCAGCACCGGCAGGAACACCATCAGGAAGGTTTCGGACGATATCTCGAAGCGTTCCAGCGAATCCAGGAAGTCGGCGATCCAGCTGGGCGCCCAGCCGTGCACATGGATCACAATCCCCAGCAAGCAACCGACGATAGCCAACAGCACCGAGTAGGGCAGCTTGAGGCGGCCCGCCAACGGCGGCATGAAGCAAACCAGAGTGAGCAGTCCGGCCAGGCCGAACACAAGAAAACCAACATCCATGAATAGCGCCGAGTCGCGAACGGTGAAAAGTTTCACAAGAATAGCGGCATTTTCGGCGGACGCCGGGCAGGAAACCGTAGGTATCGTAGAGAATGCACGTTTCGTTACCCGGCGTGCGAAGGCAGAAACGCGTCGCGCCATGTTTTTTGGGTAATGTTCAAACGTGCAAAACCCCGACAGGAGCGGCACTTGCCACGCGTCCATTCTTTGGCCCGGCGTCACGACGCGCCCGCCATGCTTGTCCAATTGACCGACAGCCATTTGTTCGGCGAGCCCGATACATCGATGCTGGGCGTCAATACCGACGCGAGCCTGCGCGCCGTGCTGCGGCAGATCGACGCCGACGGCAAGCGCCCCGACCTGTTGCTGGCCACGGGCGACCTGTCCCAGGACGGCGAGGCGGCAGCCTATCGGCGGTTTGCGGCAATTCTGGGCCAGGCAAGCGTGCTGGCCGGTGCGCAGATCCGTTGCCTGCCGGGCAATCACGACCAGCCCGCCGTGATGCGGCAGGAACTGGCGCATTGGTCTACGCCGGTCACCGACGTGGGCGCCTGGCGCGTGGTCACGCTGGACACCACCGTGCCCGGCTCCAATGCCGGGCATCTGCCGGACAGCCAGCTGGACATGCTGGAAGCCGCGCTTGCCGAGGCGCCCGACCGTCATACCTTGATCGCCATGCATCACAACCCGATGCAGATGGACAGCCACTGGCACGACTCGATGATGATCGACAACCCGCAGGTGCTATTCAAGCGCCTGACCCGCTGGCCGCAGGCGCGCGTGCTGTTGTGGGGCCACGTGCATCACGAATTCGATCGTCGCCGCCACAACCTTCGCATGCTGGCCACGCCGTCGACCTGCTTTCAATTCAGCATCCGCGACGGCAAGCACGTGGTGGATAACCTGGCGCCGGGTTATCGCTGGATCAAGCTTTATCAGGATGGATCGATGGCCACCGGCGTGCGTCGCGTGCAGGACGCGCTGTGGCATACGGCGCTGGCAGCGGACAACGCGCAGGCCGCATAAAAATCGGGGCACCAGATATACGAATATATGTGGTGCCCCGCAAGCATCCGTCTCATAGGGGAGGGGAAAGAGGAGAAGCCGAGACGGATGGCAAGACTGCTAACCAAAGTTCGCGGTCTACATGAAGTTAGTCGGCGCACTCTTTATTAAGTTTCTGAAGATCCCAAAATTCGCCGGCTAATTTGTATCAAGTTATTTATTAGTCCAGATGCCAGGCGGCATCGTGGCGGCATCGTGGCGGCATCGGCGGAAGCATCGGTGCCAGCGCTGCAAAAAGCAAAGGGCCGCGCAAGCGGCCCTTCGTATGCAGCACCCGGCGAATCAGGCGGCCAGGTTGCCGCGCATCTTCTTTAGCGCGGCGGCTTCGATCTGGCGAATGCGTTCGGCGGATACGCCGAACTCTTGTGCCAGTTCGTGCAGCGTGGCGCCGCCGTCGTCTTGCAGCCAGCGGGCTTCGACGATGCGGCGCGAGCGGGCGTCCAGCGCCTCAAGTGCGCTGTTCAGCCCGGTGCTTTGCAGTTCGTCGCGCGCCGCGCGTTCTAGCACCCGCGTGGGTTCCTGGCGGCCATCGTCGGACAGGTAGGCGATGGGCGCGTAGCTGTCGTCATCGTCGTCCTGGTTTTCCAGCGACATTTCGCGGCCCGACAGGCGCACTTCCATTTCGCTGACGTCTTCGCGGCGCACGTTCAATTCGCGCGCGATGTGGTCGACCTGGTCGGGGTCCAGCGTCTGGCCATCGGGGCGCATGCTGCGCAGGTTGAAGAACAGCTTGCGCTGCGCCTTGGTCGTGGCGACCTTGACCAAGCGCCAGTTGCGGATGATGTATTCGTGGATTTCGGCCTTGATCCAGTGCACGGCAAACGACACCAGCCGCACACCGCGCTCGGGGTCGAAACGCTTAACGGCCTTCATCAGGCCAACGTTGCCTTCCTGGATCAGGTCGGCATGCGGCAAACCGTAGCCCAGGTATTGACGCGCCACTGACACCACCAGGCGCAGGTGCGACAAAATCAGTTCACGCGCAGCGCCCAGGTCTTCCTGGTCGCGCAGGCGACGGCCCAGCTCGGTTTCACGCTCGGCCGACAAAACCGGCAAGCGGTTGACCGAAGAAATATACGCGTCGATCGTGCCAAGTGCGCCCGGATTGGCAATGGCCAACGCCAGAGCGTTGCCGGAAGCGGCCAACGAGGTACTGGGTTGTTTCATAGCGGGGGTCTCCGGAAAGCGAAGGGGTAACGACATGGATTCGATGTTAGCACTCTAGTAAAGGGAGTGCTAATTCGACTATTGCGACGCATCAAAGTTTCCATTTTCTGATGCGCCCCTGTTTTTCCCAAAGCAGGGCGGCAGGGCAGGTGCTACCAGCCCAGGCGTTTCAAGCCCTCGGCGGTGGCCTCGCCGTCCGGGCGGATGAACAAGGCGCCGCGTGGGTCCATGAACACCTGGTACTTCGCGCCGTCGAACAGGGGCATATATGCGCCGCTTCCGAATTGGACATCCACAAACGGGAACCAGTTCGGAAAACTTTTCTTCAGCGACCCTAAATCAGGCGCGGGCCAGTCGTCCAAGGCGTGGACAGAGCGCGTGGCCGAAGCCTCGCGGGCCGCGTCGCTGTACCTGCCCGACAAGCGTTCCAGGCGATACAGCGGCGGCACGCCCGCCATCAACGCCGGCAGGCGCCAGCGCACGACGCGGGCATCGATCTGCCACTGATCTCCATATAGAACGTACTGCTTGGGGCCCACGCCCGGCGCGTCGGTGGTGACTTGGAACTGCCCCTCGGCCTGCTGCCGGACTTCAACGCGGGCCACGGATTCGTCAGCGGTCAGCCTGAAAAACTGCACCAGCGACAGGGCCAGCAGCCCGGACACACAACCCAGCAGCACCAGCATCAAGCCGAACAGCCGGCGCACCGGCCGGAACTGGAAGATCTTGCGGCCGCGCTCGTCGCGGGGTCCGCCCCGCCCAAGCAGCATGACAAGGCCGGGCAGCAGGACGACGACGGCGCCTAGCAAAATCCAGACAAAAGGGGCGAGGCCGTTGATCAAATGACGGGTTCCTATGGGGCGCCGAGGGTTTCAGCCCGACGCGCCCAGGACGCCACGAGCCCGCCGCGGCAGGCATTTCAGTATAAAAGCGTGGCTTTATGCCGCCGGTTTTCCAAGGCGTTCGACGTGAAACCGGATGTGATCCTCGATGAACGTCGAGATGAAGTAATAGCCGTGGTCGTAGCCCGGTTGGCGACGCAGCGTCAGGGGCTGGTCGGCCGCTGCGCAGGCGGCTTCGAATACCTCGGGATACAACTGATCGGCCAGGAATTGGTCGGATTCCCCTTGATCGATCAGGATGCCGGCGGGAAAGGGCTGCTTCAAGCCGCGCATCAGGACCGATGCATCGTAGGCGGCCCAATCCGTTTCGTTGCCGCCCAGGTAGGCCCCGAATGCCTTCTTGCCCCAGGGGCAAAGGCTGGGCGCCGCAATCGGCGCAAACGCCGACACCGAGCGGAACTTGCCCGGGTTGCGCAGCGCCAGCACGAGCGCGCCATGGCCTCCCATGGAGTGGCCGAAGATGCCGGTGCGCGACGCATCGCCGGGCAGGGTGTCGCCGGTGACGAGGGCGTGCAGCTCGTCAGTCACGTAGCTGTACATGCGATAGTGGTCGCGCCAGGCGGGCGTTACCGCGTCGACATAGAAACCGGCGCCCGTGCCCAGGTCCCAGCTTTCTTCTTCGCCGGGCACGTTGGCGCCGCGCGGGCTGGTGTCGGGCGCGACCAGCATGACGCCAAGCTCGGCCGCCAGCCGCTGCGCGCCCGCCTTGATCATGAACGTTTCTTCCGTGCACGTCAGGCCCGCAAGATAGAACAGCACCGGCACGGGGCCGGCATCGGCTTGCGGCGGAACGAAGACCGAAAAGCGCATCGGCAGGCCGATCTGCGTGGACTCATGGCGGTAGTACCGCTGCGTACCGCCAAAACAGCGATGCTGGGAAATGAGCTCCAGGGCCACGGGCATGGACGTTCTCCGGTCGGGGGATGAAAAATTCGTCGACGGGTTAGGGTATATCCACGGTACGACGTTCCGTCGCCGAATGTTAACCTGCTGTGCATACAGGCCGGACGACAAAAAAACCCGAATCCGTGCCCATATTGTGATCACGGGACTTGACCAGCGCCCACCGTGGCACTATTTATATACCGTGAGCGAAGACAACCCGTTCTTCCAGATACGCAAGCCCTGACACTATGGCCCGTCTGCCCCGTCTGTACGCCCCTGGGCTGCCCCAACTGGTGCAGGCCAATTTCATTTCGCCGTTGGCGGCGCCGTCTCAACCCGCCCCCGCCGATATCCTGAACCAACTGGCCACCTGGCTGGGCGAATCTGCTCAACGCCATCGGGTATCGGTCCACGGCTGGTTGCTGGCCAATGACCGCATCCTGCTGCTGGCCACCCCTGCTGACGAAGAAGGGCTGCCCCGCTTGATGCAGACGCTGGGCCGCAACCTGGCGGCGCGCCTGCGTGGCGGCCGGGTCTTCGCGGGGCGCTACCGGTCCGCGCTGCTTGAACCGGGCGCGTGGGTGCTGCCGGCGCTGGTCTGGCTGGAAACGTATCCCGTGCGCAGCGGGGCATCGCAAGATCCGGATTCCTGGCCCTGGTCGTCCGCGTCCAGCCATACGGGCAACACCAATGCCGCGCCGGCGCAGTGGCAATCGGATCACGCTGACTACTGGGCTTGCGGCAACACGCCGTTCGACCGCCAGGCCAATTACCGCAAACGCTTGCAAGACGGTCTGTCGCGCGAAGAATCGCAGCGCATCGACCAGGCCGTCTCCGGCCAGTGGGCATTGGGCGGCCCCAGCTTCATCGCCAGCCTGGCGCATACCGCCAGCCGGCGAGTGGCCCCGGGCCAGCGCGGTCGGCCGCGCAAGAAACCCGCGGCAACGACGGAGTCGGATACGCCGCCCCCGCCCCCGCCGCCCGGTACTGGGCAAAGTTCTTCCTGATAAACGAACCCGCCGCAATCGGCGGGTTTTCTTTGGGTTTCAGTTGCGCCCGGGCTCGCCCTTTGTGCATTTTTTGCGACACGCGCGCCCGCGTTTTCCGCTTGGTTTCGTGCCGCCACTGTCCCGCTTGCCCGTCCGCTATTAAACGGGGACGCAAGGCGGAATTTTGCCCAGTTCCGGTGCATGCGCCAAACGCTTCCTCTACACCCGCCCCTGCCTAGCCAATAACGGCGCGGATGTTGTTATGTCCCCGTATTTGCGCCCTATGATGGAGCATTGATATAAATAGGGTCGCACCCCGTATGTTTCTGTTGCACCCTACTCTTGCCGGGGGTATTGTCCGACTCCTGCACTGCAACATTACGACGCAGGCCCACTGCGGAGCGCGCCATGCCCCAAATTACCCCCAACGAATCCTGTTCCACGCCCAAGGCCACCCCGATCGATGCTTCGCGCATTGGTTTTCCGGCTGCCCAGGGCCTGTACCACCCCAAGAACGAGCATGACGCCTGTGGCGTCGGATTCGTTGCGCACATCAAAGGCAAGAAAAGCCACGCGATCATCCAGCAAGGTCTGAAGATCCTTGAAAACCTGGACCACCGCGGCGCTGTCGGCGCCGACAAGCTGATGGGCGACGGCGCGGGCATTCTGATCCAGATTCCCGACACGCTCTATCGCGACGAACTGAGCCAGCAAGGCATCATCCTGCCGCCCCCGGGCGAATACGGCGTGGCCATGGTGTTCCTGCCCAAGGAAACCGCCTCGCGCCTGGCTTGCGAACAAGAGCTTGAACGCTCGGTGCGCGCTGAAGGCCAAGTCGTGCTGGGCTGGCGCAATGTGCCGGTGGATGTCGACATACCCATGTCGCCCACGGTGCGCGACTGCGAGCCGGTCATCCGCCAACTGTTCATCGGCCGTGGCGCCGACGTGATGGTGCCCGACGCGCTGGAACGCAAGCTGTACGTGATCCGCAAGACGGCCAGCCACGCCATCCAGAACATGCATCTGGCCCACGGCAAGGAATACTTCGTGCCGTCCGCGTCGGTGCGCACCGTGGTCTACAAGGGCCTGCTGCTGGCCGACCAGGTGGGCCGTTATTACCGCGACCTGGCCGACACCCGCACGGTGTCCGCCCTGGCGCTGGTGCACCAGCGCTTCTCGACCAACACGTTCCCCGCCTGGCCGCTGGCCCACCCGTACCGCATGATTGCGCACAACGGCGAAATCAACACGGTCAAGGGCAACTTCAACTGGCTGCGCGCCCGCGAAGGCATGATGCAGTCGGCCGTGCTGGGCGACGACCTGAAAAAGCTGTACCCCATCGTCTATGAAGGCCAGTCGGACACCGCCACGTTCGACAACTGCCTGGAACTGCTGGTCAACTCCGGCTATTCCCTGGCGCACGCCATGATGATGATGATTCCGGAAGCCTGGGAACAGCACACGCAGATGGACGAGTCCCGTCGCGCGTTCTACGAATACCACGCCGCCATGATGGAGCCGTGGGACGGCCCCGCCGCCGTTGCGTTCACCGACGGCCGCCAGATCGGCGCCACGCTGGATCGCAATGGTCTGCGTCCCGCCCGCTACCTGGTCACCGATGACGACATGGTCATCCTGGCGTCCGAAGCCGGCACGCTGTCGATCCCCGAGAACCGCATCGTCAAGAAGTGGCGCCTGCAACCGGGCAAGATGTTCCTGATCGACCTGGAACAAGGCCGCATCATCGACGACGCCGAGATCAAGCTGCAACTGGCCAACAGCCGCCCGTACCGCCAATGGATCGAGCGCCTGCAGATCAAGCTGGAATCGCTGCCGGCCCCGCGCCAGGCCGCTGTCGCCACGCAGTCGCCGGTGTCGTTGCTGGATCGCCAGCAGGCATTCGGCTGGACCCAGGAAGACTACAAGTTCATCCTGGAACCCATGGCGTCCACCGGCGAGGAAGTCATCGGCTCGATGGGCAACGACGCCCCGCTGGCCGTGCTGTCCGACCGCGCCAAGCCGTTCTACAACTATTTCCGCCAGTTGTTCGCGCAGGTCACGAACCCGCCCATCGACCCCATCCGCGAACAGCTGGTGATGTCGCTGGTGTCGTTCATCGGTCCCAAGCCCAACCTGCTGGACATCAACAACGTCAACCCGCCGCTGCGCCTGGAAGTGTCCCAGCCGGTGCTGGACTTTGCCGCCATGGCGCAAATCCGCGACATCGAGCAGGTCACGGGCAAGAAATTCCGCAGCTTCGAACTGGACATCACCTACCCCGCCGCCTGGGGCCCCGAGGGCATTGAAGCCCGCGTGGCCGCGCTGTGCGCGCGCGCCGTCGATGCCGTACAAAGCGGCTACAACATCCTGATCGTGTCGGACCGCCTGGTCGACAGCGAACGCGTGGCCATCCCCGCGCTGCTGGCAACGTCGGCCGTGCACCAGCACCTGATCCGTGCCGGCCTGCGTACCAACACCGGCCTGGTCGTGGAAACCGGTTCCGCGCGTGAAGTGCACCACTTCGCGCTGCTGGGCGGCTACGGCGCCGAAGCCATTCACCCCTACCTGGCGCTGGAATCGCTGGGCAAGATGAATGACCCCGAAAAGGCCGTGAAGAACTTCATCAAGGCAATCGGCAAGGGCTTGAACAAGGTCATGTCCAAGATGGGCATCTCGACCTACATGTCCTACACCGGCGCGCAGATCTTCGAAGCCGTGGGCCTGCAAAGCAACCTGGTGAACAAGTACTTCACCGGCACCTCGTCCAACATCGAAGGCATCGGCATCTTCCAAGTGGCCGAAGAAGCGCTGCGCCAGCACCGCGCGGCGTTCAGCACCGACCCGGTGCTGGCCAACGACCTGGAAGCCGGCGGCGAATACGCCTACCGCGTGCGCGGCGAAGAGCACATGTGGACGCCGGATTCCATCGCCAAGTTGCAGCACGCCTCGCGCGCCAACAACTACCGCACCTACAAGGAATACGCGCAGATCATCAACGACCAAAGCCGTCGCCACATGACCCTGCGCGGCCTGTTCGAATTCCGCTTCGATCCGTCGCGCGCCATCCCGCTGGATGACGTCGAACCCGCCAAGGACATCGTCAAGCGCTTTGCCACCGGCGCCATGTCGCTGGGCTCGATCTCGACCGAGGCGCACTCGGTGCTGGCCGTGGCCATGAACCGCATCGGCGGCAAGTCCAACACCGGCGAAGGCGGCGAAGACGAACTGCGCTACCGCGCCGAAATGCGCGAAGGCAAGAGCACCATCAAGGACGGCGACACGCTGGCCTCGCTGCTGGGCTCGGACCGCATCGAAGCCGACGTCGTCTTGAAGAAGGGCGATTCGCTGCGTTCGAAGATCAAGCAGGTGGCCTCGGGCCGTTTTGGCGTGACCGCCGAATACCTGTCGTCCGCCGACCAGATCCAGATCAAGATGGCGCAGGGCGCCAAGCCCGGCGAAGGCGGCCAGCTGCCCGGCCACAAGGTGTCGGAATACATCGCCAAGCTGCGCTATTCCGTGCCGGGCGTGGGCCTGATTTCGCCCCCGCCGCACCACGACATCTATTCCATTGAAGACCTGGCTCAGCTGATCCACGACCTGAAGAACGTCAATTCCAAGGCCTCGGTGTCGGTCAAGCTGGTGTCCGAAGTGGGCGTGGGCACGGTGGCCGCGGGCGTCGCCAAGGCCAAGGCCGATCACGTTGTGATCGCCGGCCACGACGGCGGCACGGGCGCGTCCCCGGTGTCGTCCATCAAGCACGTGGGCACGCCCTGGGAACTGGGCCTGGCCGAAACGCAGCAAACGCTGGTGCTGAACCGTCTGCGCAGCCGCATCCGCGTGCAGGCCGACGGCCAGATGAAGACCGGCCGCGACGTCGTCATCGGCGCGCTGCTGGGCGCTGACGAATTCGGTTTCGCCACGGCGCCGCTGGTTGTCGAAGGCTGCATCATGATGCGCAAGTGCCACCTGAACACCTGCCCGGTGGGCGTGGCCACGCAAGACCCGGTCCTGCGCAAGAAATTCCAGGGCAAGCCGGAACACGTCGTCAACTTCTTCTTCTTCATCGCCGAAGAAGTGCGCGAAATCATGGCGCAGCTGGGCATCCGCAAGTTCGACGACCTGATCGGCCGCGCCGATCTGCTGGACATGCGTTCGGGCGTTGAGCACTGGAAGGCGCAAGGGCTGGACTTCGCCCGCGTGTTCCATCAAACGCAATCGGACGCCGACGTGCGCCAGACCGAAGAGCAGGACCACGGCCTGGCCGGCGCGCTGGATCACCAGTTGATCGACCGCAGCCGCCCCGCGCTGGAACGCGGCGAAAAGGTGTCGTTCATCGTGCCGGTGCGCAACCGCAACCGCACGATCGGCGCCATGCTGTCGGGCGCCGTGGCCTCGCGCTACGGCCACGACGGCCTGCCGGACGACACCATCCACATCCAGTGCAACGGCACCGCCGGCCAAAGCTTCGGCGCGTTCCTGGCGCACGGCATCACGATGGACCTGGTGGGCGAAGGCAACGACTACGTCGGCAAGGGCTTGTCGGGCGGCCGCATCATCGTGCGCTCGCCCAACGACTTCCGCGGCTTCGGCCCCGACCACATCATCGCTGGCAACACCGTGCTGTACGGCGCGTTGGCGGGCGAGGCGTTCTTTAACGGCGTGGCCGGCGAACGTTTCGCGGTGCGTAACTCGGGCGCGGCGACGGTTGTCGAAGGCACGGGCGACCACGGCTGCGAATACATGACGGGCGGCACGGTCGTGGTGCTGGGCGCCACGGGCCGTAACTTCGCGGCCGGCATGTCGGGCGGCGTGGCCTATGTGTGGGACCCCGAGCGCACGCTCAAGCATCGCGTCAACCTGTCGATGGTCGAACTGGAAGGGGTGGCGCCGCATGCGGAACAGCAAGCGCTGAACAACATCGACATCTGGCACAGCGCGCAGCGCGGTGGCGAACGCGAGACGGATGAAACCATCCTGCGCCGCCTGGTGGAAGACCACTTCCGCTACACCGGCAGCTACCGCGCCCGCGAGATCCTGGGCGACTGGGAAGCCTCGCGCGGCAAATTCGTAAAGGTCATGCCGACGGACTACCGTCGCGCATTGGGTGAAATGTGGCGTGCAGCCAACCAGCAACAACTGGCTGCGTGAGGGATACCATGGGAAAGATTACTGGCTTTATGGAATTTCAGCGCTTGCAGGAGGCCGCCGAGGCCCCGCAGAAGCGGCTGAAGAACTGGCGCGAATTCGTGCTGCACCTGACCGACGACCAAGCCAAGCAGCAAGCGGCGCGCTGCATGGATTGCGGCATCCCGTTCTGCAACAACGGCTGCCCGGTCAACAACATCATCCCCGACTGGAATGACCTGGTGTACAAGCAGGACTGGCGCCGCGCGCTGGACGTCCTGCACTCCACCAACAACTTCCCGGAATTCACGGGCCGCATCTGCCCGGCCCCGTGTGAAGCCGCCTGTACCTTGAACATCAACAGCGACGCCGTGGGCATCAAGTCCATCGAGCACGCCATCATCGACAAGGGTTGGTCCGAGGGCTGGGTTGCGCCGCTGGTGCCGGCACGCAAGACCGGCAAGAAGGTTGCCGTGGTGGGCTCCGGCCCGGCCGGCATGGCGTGCGCGCAGCAGTTGGCGCGCGCCGGCCACTCGGTGACGCTGTTCGAAAAGAGCGACCGCATCGGCGGGCTGCTGCGTTACGGCATCCCCGACTTCAAGCTGGAAAAGCATCAGATCGATCGCCGCATTTCGCAGATGGAAGCGGAGGGCGTGGAGTTCGCGCCGTCCACCTACATCGGCAATCCGAAAGACCCCGTGGCCGATGGCCTGACGGTGCGCACGCCGGAATCGCTGAAGGCGGAGTTCGACGCCATCGTCATGACGGGCGGTTCGGAAACGCCGCGCGATCTGCCGGTTCCCGGCCGCGAGCTGTCGGGCGTGTACTTCGCCATGGACTTCCTGCGCCAGCAGAACAAGGCCGTGGCGGGTGACCGCCTGACGAACCAGACGCTGGCCAAGGGCAAGCACGTGGTGGTGATTGGCGGCGGCGATACGGGTTCGGATTGCGTGGGCACCAGCAACCGCCATGGCGCGGCCTCGGTCACGCAATTTGAATTGATGCCGCAACCGCCCGAGTCCGAGAACAAGACGATGACCTGGCCGTACTGGCCGCTGAAGATGCGCACGTCGTCCTCGCACGAAGAGGGCTGCGAGCGCGATTGGTCCGTGACCACCAAGCTGCTCAAGGGCAGCAACGGCAAGGTCGAAAAGCTGGTCGGCGCGCGCGTCGAGTGGTTCAAGGACGAAGCCACGGGCCAGATGAAGATGCGCGAAGTCGAAGGATCGGAATTCGAGATCAAGGCTGACTTGGTGCTGCTGGCCATGGGCTTCGTATCACCGGTGCAGACCGTGCTGGATGCGTTCGGCGTGGATCGCGATGCGCGCGGCAACGTGCGTGCCAACACCGACGACTACCGCACCAACGTCGAAAAGGTTTTTGCCGCGGGCGACATGCGCCGAGGCCAATCGCTGGTGGTCTGGGCCATCCGCGAAGGCCGCCAGTGCGCGCGCTCGGTCGATGAATTCCTGATGGGCAGCACCGAACTGCCGCGCTGATCTTCCGGCAACGCAAGACCCACGCAACACCTACGCAAGACCCCATTCGCCGCCTGCGCGCCCCAGCGCCAAGGCGGCGAATGTCATTGAAGGCGGCGAATGTCATTGAAGGCGGGGAATGTCATTGAAGGCGGCGAACGAGACCGCATTAGTCTCCCCGCTGTTGCCGCGCCACCACGTCGCATTCCGCATCTTTTAACGGTTTGACACACATCAATCTGGCCTTGCGCCGGGTCTGAGAACCTGTGGCCTCACCTTACGGAAAGATCGGAGAAGAAAAATGTTTTCGCTGAACGGGCGTATCCGCGCCACCGCCATTGCCGCACTGATCGCCGCCGGCTCACTGGCTGCCCCGGCGCAGGCGCATGAAGCGGGCGACGTGCTGTTCCGAGTGGGCGTGACGCAGGTGCGCCCCGCTTCCAACAACGGCACGGTGCTGGACGGCAGCGTCAAGCTGGACGCGAACAACAACGTACGCCCGAGCTTCACGCTGGGCTACATGGTGACGCGCAACATCGGCATCGAACTGCTGGGCGCGTGGCCGTTCCAGCATGACGTCAGCGGCAGCGGTTTGGGCAAGATCGGATCCAGCAAGCAACTGCCCCCGACCCTGAGCCTGCAATGGCACATCCTGCCCGACAGCATGATCCAGCCGTACATCGGCGTGGGCATCAACTACACGCACTTCTTCGACACCCAGGCCGAAGGCGCGCTGAAGGGTTCCGACCTGAAGATGGGCGATTCGTGGGGCGTGGCCGCGCAACTGGGCGCGGACTTCAAGATCAACGAACGCTGGTTCATGAACGCCGACATCCGCTACATCGACATCAAGTCGAAGGTGAAGCTGGACGGCCAGCACATCGGCACCGCGCGCATCGACCCGTGGGTGGCGACGCTGAGCGTGGGCTACCGCTTCTAAGCAGCGGCTGTTTGGCGGCCCGGCGTCTGCAATTGCAGGCGCAAGGCCTGCAACGCGGGCGTATCGTCGTCCGCGCGCCAGATCAACTGCGTCAGGGCGGTAGCGGATGGGCCGGTCAGTGCGCCGACATGGACGGAATGCTCGGCCCCCAGCACTGCCAACACCGAGCGCGGCACGATGGCCACACCCGAGCCCGCCGCCACACACGCCACGATGGCGTGATACGACGCAAACTCCATCACCCTGCCCGGCGCCACGCCTTCGTGGTTCAGCCACGATTCCAGGATGCGGCGGTACGAACACCCCGCCGCGAAGGCGATCACCGTGCGGTCGCCAAGATCGCGCGGGCTGCTGATCGGCCCCCATGCCAAGGGCGAGATCAATGCCAGGCTTTCCTGAAAAGCGTCCATGGCGGCCAGACCCT
This sequence comes from Achromobacter sp. B7, assembly GCF_003600685.1. Classification (NCBI taxonomy): domain Bacteria; kingdom Pseudomonadati; phylum Pseudomonadota; class Betaproteobacteria; order Burkholderiales; family Alcaligenaceae; genus Achromobacter; species Achromobacter sp. B7. The sequence continues at coordinate 198,214 of NZ_CP032084.1, read as the reverse complement.
CTGCCGGAAACGGCTGGGCAACAAACGCCGCTTCGATTTCGTAATTGCGCACCTGCGCGGCCAATGCGCCCGACGTGCCGGTGACCAGTTCAATGCCCACTTGCGGCCATGCCGCGTGATAGGCCGCCAGGATCGGCGGCAGGCGCGCGGCCGCCGTGCTTTCCATGGTGCCGATGCGCAGCACGCCCTGCGGCGCGCCGTCGCGCACTGCCGCCTGCGCCTCGTCGGACAAACGCAGCAGCCGGTCGGCGTAGGACAGCAGCACGCGGCCCTGGTCCGATAGCACCAGCCGGCGGTTCTGGCGGCGAAACAGCGGAGCGTTCAATGACGCCTCCAGCTGCTTCAGGCGCGTGGACACATTGGACTGCACCCGGTTCAGGTGCTGGGCCGCGCGCGCGACGCCGCCCTGGTCGGCCACGGCTTTAAAAATCTGCAACGCATCGAGATCCAAGTTTCCCATTTCAAGAACCTATGTTCTTAATAATTCACTATTAAAGATATAAGTACAGCCGTAGAGTAGGCCCATGTCAACGCCTGCTTACCCTTCCGTTTCCGATTCCGCTGCCGATGCCGATGCCGCTGCCGCTGCCGATACGCGCGGCGCGGCCACTCTGGCGTGGCCGGCCGCCCTTGCCCTGGCTGCCGCCATGGGCATCGGCCGCTTTGCGTTTACCCCGGTCTGGCCGCTGATGGCCGAGGAAGGCGGTTTGTCGCTGGCGCAGGGCAGCTGGATCGCCTCGGCCAACTACGCCGGCTACCTGCTGGGCGCGCTGGCCGCCGTGGTCTGGCCCATGCGTCACGCAGGCCACGCACGCGTACAGCTTGCCATCAGCCTGCTGGCCGTGGCGCTGTTGACACTGGCCATGCCGTTGACGCATGACGTCATGGTCTGGTGTGCGCTGCGCCTGGCCGCCGGCTATGCCAGCGCCAGCGCGTTCATCTGCGTCGCGGCGGGCCGGACGGTGGCGCCGGGCGATCCGCGGGAGCCCGCCGCGTCGGCGCTGACGTATGCGGGCGTTGGCGCCGGTATCGCGCTGACCGGCTTGGCGTGCCTGGCGCTGATGGCCTGGGGCGTGCGGGCGGACGGCACCTGGCTGGCGCTGGGCGGGTTGACGCTGGCCTTGTCCGCCATCGCCTGGCCCGGTTTGAAGCGGCCATCGCATGTGCCGTCGTCGACGGCGCACGCCGGCCCACCGGCGCGTGTGCCCCGCGTCACCGCCCGGCTGGCATTGCATTACGGCGTTTTTGGCATCGGCTACATCATCCCCGCCACCTTTCTGCCCGCCATGGCCAAGCAGGTCATCGCCAACCCCGCCGTGTTCGGTTGGGCATGGCCGCTGTTCGGCCTGGCCGCTGCCGTGTCATGCCTGCTGGTGCCGCGGCTGGCACGGGCCCGCGATGAAAAGCGCGTCTGGCAGGTCGCGCAGGCGCTGATGGCGGCCGGCATGCTGGCCGCCGCGCTGTGGCACCACATCGCCGCCGTGATCGTGGCGGCGCTGCTGGTGGGCGGCACGTTCATGGTGATTACGCAGGCAGGCATGCTGACGGCCCGGCGCATGGCCGGCGCCGCCGCCCCGCGCGCCGCCGCCATCATGACCGCCGCTTTCGCCGCCGGGCAGATCCTGGGGCCGCTGTTGGCATCGTGGGCCGGCCGCTGGGGCGCCGGCCTGCCGCAGGTGCTGGGCGGCGGGGCCGCGCTGCTGGCCGTGTCCGCGTGGCGCTTGGGAAAAATCACGACAGAAGACAAAGGCGCTGGGCATAATGCGATCGGCCCGCAGGGCTGTACACATTAGAGACAAGAAAGAGGAGTCACCAGCATGAAATCACTGCGCCCCCTGATCGCCGCCCTGGCGGCCGTTGCCGCCTTCAGCAGCGCCGCGCAAGCCCAGACCGCCGACTGGCCCGCCAAGCCCATCACCATGATCGTGCCTTACGCGCCGGGCGGCTTTGCCGATACCCGCGTGCGCCTGCTGGCGCGCAAGCTGGGCGAATCGCTGGGCCAACCCATCGTGGTGGAAAACAAGGCGGGCGCGGGCGGCGTGGTCGGCACCAACCTGATTGCGAAGGCCGCCCCCGACGGCTACACCATCGGCACGGGCAACCTGGCCCCGATGGCGGTGAACCCGTCGCTGATGAAGGAAATGCCCTACAACCCGCAGAAGGATCTGGCCCCGATCGTGCTGATCGAGAACAGCCCGCTGGTGTTGAGCGTGAATAACGAATTGCCGGTCAAGACGCTGGCGGACCTTATCGCGCTGGCCAAGAAGCAGCCGGGCAAGCTGTCGTTTGGCTCGTCGGGCGTGGGCGGGGCGCACCACTTGTCCGGTGAAATGTTCCGCGAACAGGCCAAGATCGACATCGTGCACGTACCGTACAAGGGCGGCAGCCTGGCCGCCACCGATTTGATGGGCGGCCACATTTCGATGATGTTTGAAATGGGCTATTCCGCGTTGCCGGCCATTCAGGGCGCCAAGATCCACCCCATCGCCGTCACGTCCGCCAAGCGCCTGGCCGTGCTGCCCGACGTGCCGACGATGGCCGAGTCCGGCCTCACCGGCTTCGAGTCCTACAACTGGCAAGGCATCGTGGCCCCGGCCGGCACGCCCGCCCCGATCATTGCCAAGCTGAACGCCGAGTTCAACCGCATCCTGAAAGAACCGGATGTGCAAAAGGCCATTGCCGACACCGGCAGCCAGGCCGGCGGCGGCACGCCCGAGGAATTCGCGGCTTTCATCAAAAGCGAAACCGACAAGTGGGCCCACGTCATCAAGGCTGGAAACATCCAGCTTCAATAACCTGAAGGAGTCACTCCATGGCCGCCCGATTGCTAGACCTGCTGAAGCAGGACCACCCCGTCATCCAGGCGCCCATGGCGGGCGGGGCGACGACGGTGGAACTGGTGTCCGAAGCGTCCAAGGCGGGCGTTCTGGGGTCGCTTGGGGCGGCCTACATGACGCCCGCGCAGATCGAGACCGCCGTGCAGGGCATTCGCGCCCGCACGGACCGCCCGTTCGCCATCAACCTGTTCGCCAGCGTGCCGGCGCAGCCCATGCAGGGTGACGCCGGCCGCATGCTGGCGTTGATGGCCCGTTACCACGCCAAGCTGGGCCTGCCGGCCCCGGCCGCGCCGGGCGCCCAGGCGGACCCGCTACCCGAGCAGATCGACGCCATCCTGCGGCTGCGCCCGGCCGTGTTCAGCTTCACATTCGGCCGCATCGCCGGCGATGTCCTGGCGCGCTGCCGCGAGCTGGGCATCCTGACGGTCGGCACGGCGACCACGGTGCGTGAAGCGGTGGCGCTGGAGCAGGACGGCGTGGACGCGGTGGTGGCCCAGGGGGCCGAGGCGGGCGGTCATCGCGGCACGTTCCTGGACGATTTCGAGCAGTCGCTGATCGGCACGATGGCGCTGGTGCCGCAGATTGCGGATGCGGTATCCATCCCGGTGATTGCTTCCGGCGGCATCATGGACGGGCGTGGCATCGCGGCTGCGCTGGCCCTGGGCGCCGACGCGGCACAAATGGGGACGGCCTTCCTGACGACAGACGAATCGGGCATCAGCGAAGCCTACAAGGCCGTTCTGCCCGGATCGCGTTCGGAGCAATCGCGGGTGACGCGGGCGTTTTCCGGCCGCCCGGCTCGCGGCATTGCCAACGCGTTCATGCGGGACGCCGACGCCATTGCCGCCGACATCCTGCCGTACCCCCTGCAAAACGCCTTGACGCGCCTCATGCGCACTGAAGGCGGCAAGGCCGGCAATACGGAAGTGCTGTCGCTGTGGGCAGGACAGGCCGCGCCGCTGGCCCGGCGCGAAAGCACGGCCGATCTGGTGGGCCGGCTAGCGCGCGAACTGGCTGCCGTCCGAGATCGCGACTGACTTGGCCCGACTTATGCGGATGGTGCGGGCCGGCCCAGCCCAAAAGCGCCGCCCGCTCGCCTCAAACACGACCGGATTGTCCCTGCCACCGAAAACACTGTTCCACGGGCGGGCCCTTGCGTTGTCATTGCAAAGCGTCGAGCTACAATGGCGCCTCGCCGCTGGGGCCCATCGCCTGTTTTGCCCCGGCACCTGAGTAACCGGGCGCTTCCTGCCGTAGCCTGTCTTGCCCGCGCAGCCCGGCTATCCGCCCCGCGCGCCGACAAGCCAGCAGGGCCAGCTCCGCCACCGAAACACTCTTTCGTTGCCCATGCCCGCTCAATCAAGCAGCACCCCGGAATTCGCCCTGCGCCTGGACGGTGTAGCGCTTGGCTACGGTGATTTCACCGTCCTGCGCGATATCTCCATGGAAGTGCGCGCAGGCGAAGTGGTCGCCATCATGGGCGGCTCGGGCTCGGGCAAGACCACGCTATTGCGCGCGGCCACCGGCCAGTTGCTGGCCCAGCAAGGGCAGGTCGAGGCGTTTGGCCAGGACCTGGGCCAGGTCACCCCGGCGCAGTTGCAGTCCCTGCGCAAGCGCATGGGCGTGCTGTTCCAGCAAGGCGCGTTGTTCACCGATTTGAACGTGTTCGAAAACGTGGCGTTTCCGCTGCGCGAACACACCCGGCTGTCCGAAGCCGAAGTCACCGACCGGGTGCTGGACAAGCTGGACGCCGTGGGCCTGCGCGCTGCCGCGCATCTGAAGGTAGCTGAAATTTCCGGCGGCATGGCCCGCCGTGTGGCGTTGGCCCGTGCCGTCGTGCTGGAGCCCGAACTGATCCTGTACGACGAGCCCTTCGCGGGCCTGGACCCGATCTCGCTGGGCATCACCGCCCGCCTGATCCGCCATCTGGCCGACCGGCTCGGCTGCGCCTCGGTGTTGATCACGCACGACGTCCAGGAATCCTTTTCCATCGCCGACCAGGTGTATCTGGTGGGCCAGGGCAAGCTGGCCGCTGCCGGCACGCCGGAATCGTTGTCGGCGTCGCAAGACCCTTACGTGCAGCAATTCCTGAAAGGCGAACCCGACGGCCCGGTCGCGTTCCAGTATCCCGACACGCCGGCTTTCCAGAAGTGGCTGTCCGCACAGAAAGGGCGCAAAGCATGAGCGGTTCCAACAACATGGTTGGCGCGCTGGGGGGCTGGGTGCGCAAACAGATTTCCGGCATCGGCTTTTTCACCCGCTTTTTCGGCGGCATGCTGGCGCGCAGCGGCATTGTGTTTTCGCGGCCGCGCCTGGTGTCCCAGCAAGTGCACTTCATCGGCAACTATTCGCTGCTGATCATCGCCGTATCCGGCATGTTCGTGGGCTTTGTGCTGGGCCTGCAAGGCTATTACACGCTGAACCGCTACGGCTCGGAAGAGGCCCTTGGCCTGCTGGTGGCGCTATCGCTGGTGCGCGAATTGGGCCCGGTCGTCACCGCGCTGCTGTTCGCGGGCCGGGCGGGCACATCGCTGACGGCCGAGATTGGCCTGATGAAAGCGGGCGAACAGCTCTCGGCCATGGAAGTCATGGCCGTGGACCCCATTCGCCGCGTGCTGGTGCCGCGCCTGTGGGGCGGCATCATCGCCATGCCCATCCTGGCCGCCGTGTTCTCCATGGTGGGCATCTTGGGCGGCTGGGTCGTCGGCGTCGTAATGATCGGCGTGGATGCGGGCGCCTTCTGGTCGCAGATGCAAAACGGTGTCGACGTCTGGAACGACGTGGCCAACGGTGTCGTCAAGAGCGTGGTGTTCGGCATCACGGTCACGCTGGTCGCGCTTTACGAAGGCTGGCAGGCCAAGCCCACGCCGGAAGGCGTGGCGCGGGCCACCACGCGCACGGTGGTCGTGGGTTCCCTGGCGGTACTTGGGCTGGACTTCCTGCTCACCGCCTTGATGTTTGGAAATTGAAACGGATTGATCATGTCACGCGAAAAAACCGACTTCTGGGTAGGCCTGTTTGTACTGCTGGGCGCGGTCGCTCTGGCGTTCCTGGCGTTGCGAGCCGGCAACCTAAGCACCTTTTCCTTCGCCCCCACCTATACGCTTTCGGCCAATTTCGATAACGTAGGCGGCCTGAAACCGCGCGCGGCCGTCAAAAGCGCCGGCGTTGTGGTGGGCCGCGTGTCCAGCATCACCTTCGACGACAAGACTTTCCAGGCGGTCGTGTCGGTGAATCTGGAAAAGGAATACCAATTCCCGAAGGATTCCTCGGCCTCGATCCTGACGTCCGGCTTGCTGGGCGAGCAGTACCTGGGTCTGACGGCCGGCAGCGAAGAAGAGAACTTTACCGACGGCGGAAAAATCCGCTATACACAGAGCGCGGTTGTGCTGGAGCAGCTGATCAGCCAGTTCCTGTACGGCTCCGCTGAAAAGCAGGGCGCTTCGTCGTCCGAGCCCGCCGCGAAAGCGCCAAATTAAAGACGATGCGAAAGACGCTGTAACGGCGTCGCGCCTCGACATCGCAATAACATAAGAATCGTTGATAGGGTCTCCTGATCATGAACAAGAACGCATTTTCCCGAATTGCCACCATCGCGGCGGCGGGTGTCCTGATGGCCGGCTGCGCCGCGCCGCAGAACCCGGACCCGCGCGATCCGTGGGAAGGCTTCAACCGGGGCGTGTACAAGTTCAATGACACGGTGGACCGCGCGGTATTCAAGCCGGTCGCCCAGGCGTATACCTATGTCACGCCGCAGCCCGTGCGCAGCTGCGTGCACAACATCTTCAGCAACATGACGGACCTGTGGTCCGGCACGAACAGCTTCCTGCAAGGCCGTGGCCACGACTTCGTGAACACGCTGGGCCGCTTCCTGTTCAACACCACGATGGGCGTGGGCGGCTGCTTTGACGTTGCCTCGGCCAACGGCGCACGCAAGATCCCGAACGACTTCGGCACGACGCTGGGCGTGTGGGGCTTTGGCCAGGGCCCGTACCTGGTGCTGCCGATCTTCGGTTCGTCGACCGTGCGTGACGGCGTGGGCCTGGCCGGCGACTTTGCCGGTACCACCTACGGCTACATGGGCATCGATTCCATCGACAACGTGCGCCTGCGCAATTCCCTGTGGGGCCTGCGCCTGGTTGACACGCGCGCCAGCCTCTTGAACGCCACCGACACGATCGACCGCGTGGCCCTGGACCCGTACAGCTTCATCCGCGACGCCTACCTGCAACGCCGCAACGCCATGGTGATGGGCCACCGCGTTGACGACGAAGGTTCGCTGCCCAACTACGAAGACGACGAGGGCGATGCCCCTGCCGCCGGCAAGGCTGCCCCGGCACCCGTGCCCGCCACCAAGTAAGCTTTAGGCTTGCGTTCATCGGTACCGTAAGGAGTTTTGATGCGATTTGCTTTTCTTTCCCTGATGCAACGGTTGGCCTTCGCGGGCCTTCTGGGCCTTGCCGTGGCCGGCGCTGCGCAGGCCAAGCCTGATCCCAACGGCGCGCCGGACCAGTTCGTCCTGGCCACCGCCAACGAAGCGCTGGATGTCCTGAAGGCTGACGGCGCGGTCAAGGCCGGCAACACGACCCGGATCAACGAAGTGGTCAACCAGCACATCCTGCCCTACGTGAACTTCCAGAAGACCACGCGTCTGGCCGCCGGCCGCTTCTGGCGCCAGGCAACCGACCAGCAAAAGAAAGCGCTGGCCGAGGCCTTCCGTGGCACGCTGGTGCGCACCTACAGCGGCGCGCTGACCCGCGTCACGCCCAGCACGTCGGTCAAGGCGCTGCCGTTCCGTGGCGACCCCAAGGCCGACGACGTGGTCGTGCGCACGCTGATCAGCCAGTCCAACGGCCAGCCTACCGGCGTGGACTACCGTCTGGAAAAGACGCCGCAAGGCTGGAAGATCTACGACATGAACGTCGAAGGCATCTGGCTGATCGAAAACTACCGCAACCAGTTTGCGCAGCAGATCAACCAGAACGGCATCGACGGCCTGATCCAGGCCTTGAACCAGCGCAACCAGTAATTTCGGGTTCCGGCTGTCTTCGGCCCGGCGCGCCCTTGTGGCCCGCCGGGCCGATTATTTCGGGGACGGATAAGACCACCATCCCCCCAGGCCCTCCGGGGCCATAGGCGCTTGCCGTCACGGCGCGCTTATATAATGATCAATTCGCTCTTTTCGGGCACCCCCCGCCGTTATGTCAGCCGTCAGTCTAGAAAACGTCTCCAAGATCTACTCGCCGCGTGTGCGCGGCTGGCAGAAGCTGCTTGGGCGCAAGCCCGCCCCCGGCTTTCAAGCGCTGGACAATGTCAGCCTGAATATCGAGCATGGCGAGTTCTTCGGCCTGCTCGGGCCGAACGGCGCTGGCAAGACCTCGTTGATTTCCATTCTTGCCGGCCTGGCGCATGCCACGTCGGGGCGCGCCAGCGTCTGTGGATACGACGTCGTTGCCGACTACAAATCGGCGCGGCGGTCGCTGGGCGTGGTGCCGCAAGAGCTGGTCTACGACCCCTTCTTCACAGTGCGTGAAACATTGCGCATTCAGTCCGGCTACTTCGGCCTGCGCAACAACGACGACTGGATCGACGAAATCCTGTTCAACCTGGGCCTGTCCGACAAGGCCGACAACAACATGCGCGCGCTGTCGGGCGGCATGAAGCGCCGCGTGCTGGTGGCGCAGGCGCTGGTGCACAGGCCGCCCGTCATCGTGCTGGACGAGCCCACCGCCGGCGTTGATGTCGACCTGCGCCGCACGCTGTGGGAATTCATCTCGCGCCTGAACAAGGCCGGCCACACCATCATGCTGACCACGCATTACCTGGAAGAAGCGGAAGCCCTGTGCGGCCGCATCGCCATGCTCAAGCGCGGCCGCATCGTGGCGCTGGACACGACGCAAGCGCTGATGGCGCGCGTGGGCGGCGTCGACCTGGAAGACGCGTTCGTGCGCATCATGCACCAGGGCGATGAACCCGCCGCGCCCGCCCTGCAACCCGAAGAGATCTCGTCATGACGCAGCCCAACGCGACCGCCGGCCAACCGCTGGTGCAGCCCCGCCTGGACGCGGGCTCCGGCTTTCCGACCCTGCTGCGCAAGGAATTGCTGCGCTTCTGGAAGGTGGGTTTCCAGACCATTGCCGCGCCCGTCATCACGGCGCTGCTGTACCTGCTGGTCTTCGCGCACGTGCTGGAAGGGCGCCTGATGGTGTATGGCACCGTGCCGTACACCGCGTTCCTGATCCCCGGCCTGATGATGATGAGCATGCTGCAGAACGCGTTCGCCAACCCGTCCTCGTCGCTGATCCAAAGCCGCATCACGGGCAACCTGGTGTTCATGCTGCTGCCGCCGCTGTCGCACCGTGACATCTTTGGCGCGTTCGTGCTGGCGGCCGTGGTGCGCGGCCTGAGCGTGGGCGTATGCGTGTGGTTCGTCGCGCTGTGCTTTGTGTCGCTGGTGCCGGCCAACCCGCTGTGGCTGCTGGTCTTCGCGGTGCTGTCCTGCGGCATCATGGCCGTGCTGGGCGTGGTCGCGGGCCTGTGGTCTGAAAAATTCGACCAGCTGGCGGCCTTCCAGAACTTTCTGATCATGCCCGCGACGTTCCTGTCCGGCGTGTTCTATTCGATCCACACCTTGCCGCCCTTCTGGCAGGCCGTGTCCCACTGGAACCCCATCTTCTACGCCATCGACGGCTTCCGCTACGGATTCTTCTCGGTGTCGGACGTCTCGCCCTGGCGCAGCCTGGCGGTGGTGACGGGGGTATTCCTGGCGCTCTCGCTTTACGCGCTGCGGCTTCTGGCCAGCGGCTACAAACTCAGGAACTGACGTCCATGCTTCCCACTCCCGCGCAAGTCCGCCAATACATCGCGGACGGCCTGTCCTGTGAACATCTTGACGTGCAAGGCGACGGCTCGCATTTCGACGCCGTCATCGTCAGCGCCGCCTTTGAAGGCAAACGCCTGATCCAGCGCCACCAAATGGTTTATGCCGCGCTGGGCGACCGCATGAAGGCCGAGATCCACGCACTGTCGATGCGCACGCTGACACCTGACGAATACCAGCAAGCAGGCAAGTAATGGATAAATTGCGCATTACCGGCGGCTCGCCGCTACACGGCGAAGTCTCGATATCCGGCGCCAAGAATTCCGCGCTGCCGATCCTGTGCGCCGGCCTGCTGACGGCCGACGCGCTGACGCTGACCAACGTGCCGCACCTGAACGACACCGCCACGATGCTGCGCCTGCTGGCGCGCATGGGCGTGCAGGCCGAACGCGGGGCCGACGGTGTCGTCACGTTGCAGGCCAACCGCGTCGACAACCTGGAAGCGCCCTACGAACTGGTCAAGACGATGCGCGCATCGATCCTGGTGCTGGGTCCGCTGCTGGCGCGCTTTGGCGAGGCGCGCGTCAGCCTGCCCGGCGGCTGCACCATCGGCCAGCGCCCCGTCGACCAGCACATCAAGGGCCTGGCCGCGCTGGGCGCGCAGATCAGCATCGAACACGGCTTTGTCGTGGCGCGCGCCAAGCGCCTGAAGGGCGCCTCCGTGCGCACCGACATGGTCACCGTCACCGGCACCGAAAATTTGCTGATGGCCGCCGTGCTGGCCGACGGCCAGACCGTGCTTGAAAACGCCGCCTGCGAACCGGAAATCGTGGATCTGGCCGAGCTGCTCATCAAGATGGGCGCACGCATCCAGGGGCACGGCACCGGTCGCATCGTGATCGACGGCGTTGAACGCCTGCATGGCGCCGAACACCGCGTCATTTCCGATCGCATCGAAGCCGGCACCTTCCTGTGCGCCGTGGGCGCGGCCGGTGGCGACATCCTGCTGAAGAACACCGACCCCGCCATTCTGGGCGCCACGCTGGACAAGCTGACCGAAGCCGGCCTGACGATCGAAACCGGCTCCGACTGGATACGCGGCGCCATGTCCGCGCGCCCCAAGTCCGTGGGCTTTCGCACGCACGAATACCCGGGCTTCGCCACCGACATGCAGGCCCAGCTCATGGCGCTGAATGCCGTGGCGGACGGCACCTCGGTCATCGTCGAAACGATCTTCGAGAACCGCTACATGCACGTGCAGGAACTGCGCCGCATGGGCGCCGACATTGACATCGACGGCCACACGGCCGTGGTGCGCGGCGTGAAGCGCCTGTCGGGCGCCACCGTCATGGCCACCGACCTGCGCGCGTCCGCCAGCCTGGTCATCGCCGGGCTGGCGGCCGACGGCGATACGCTGGTCGACCGCATCTATCACCTGGATCGCGGCTACGACCAGATGGAAGTGAAACTGCGCGCCCTGGGCGCGAATATCCAACGCGTGACCGGCAAGGAACAGGCATGAAAGGTAATAGCCCCCAGGCTGCGCCTTCGGCTTGCTGCCCCCCGAGTGGGTCCGTTCATTTTGAGGCTGCCCGGCAATGAACAATGCCACGATGAAGCCCCTGACCCTGGCGCTGTCCAAGGGCCGGATTTTTGAAGAAACCATGCCGTTGCTGGCCGAAGCCGGCATCGAAGTCACGGAAAGCCCGGAAAGCTCGCGCAAGCTGATCCTGCCCACCAGCGACCCCGGCCTGCGCCTGATCATCGTGCGCGCCTCGGACGTGCCCACCTACGTGCAATACGGCGCGGCGGACCTGGGCATCGCGGGCAAGGACGTGCTGATCGAGCACGCCAAGGAACAGCCCGGCGGCCTGTACCAGCCCATCGACCTGAACATCGCCAAGTGCCGCCTGGCCGTGGCCGTGCGCAACGGCTTTGACTACGAAGGCGCGGTGCACCAGGGCGCGCGTCTGCGCGTCGCCACCAAATACGTGCACTCAGCCCGTGAACACTTCGCGGCCAAGGGTGTGTACGTGGACATCATCAAGCTGTATGGTTCGATGGAATTGGCGCCGCTGGTCGGCCTGGCCGACTGCATCGTGGACCTGGTGTCCACCGGTGGCACGCTGCGCGCCAACGACCTGGTCGCGGTCGAAGACGTCATGCCGATTTCATCGCGCCTGATCGTCAACCAGGCCGCGCTCAAGACTCGCGGCGCCCGCCTGCAACCCTTGCTGGACGCGTTCGAAAGAGCCGCCTCCCGCAACGCCTGACCCCCGCCCGCCGCGATAACGCGGCGGCCGCTTTCCGCTTTGCTGCATGACGCCATGGCCCTGATCAATCGTCTTGATTCCCGCGATCCCGGATTCAAATCCGCCCTGTCCAAGCTGCTGGCTTTCGAGGCCACCGAGGACGAGTCCATCGACCGTGCCGCCGCCGGCATCCTGGCTGACGTGCGCGCGCGCGGCGATGCCGCGCTGGTGGAATACACCCAGCGCTTTGACCGCATGCCCGGCGCATCCCCCGACACGCTTGAAATCCCCAAGGCCGACTGGCACGCCGCGCTGGCCACGCTGCCCACGGCGCAGCGCAACGCGCTGGAAGCCGCCGCCGACCGCGTGCGCGCCTACCACGAGCGCCAACGCGCTGAAACCTGGACCTACACCGAAGCCGACGGCACGCTGCTGGGCCAGCAGGTCACGCCGCTGGACCGCGTGGGCCTGTACGTGCCGGGCGGCAAGGCCGCCTATCCGTCGTCGGTGCTGATGAACGCCATTCCCGCCAAGGTGGCGGGCGTGCAGGAACTGATCATGGTCACGCCCACGCCCGACGGCGTGCGCAACCCCATCGTGCTGGCCGCGGCCGCCATTGGCGGCGTGGACCGCGTGTTCGCCATCGGCGGCGCGCAAGCCGTGGGCGCGCTGGCGTACGGCACGGACACCGTGCCCGCCGTGGACAAGATCGTCGGGCCCGGCAACGCCTATGTGGCCGCCGCCAAGCGCCGCGTGTTCGGCGTGGTGGGCATCGACATGATCGCCGGCCCCAGCGAAATCCTGGTCATCTGCGACGGCAAGACGCCGGCCGACTGGATCGCCATGGATTTGTTCTCGCAAGCCGAGCACGACGAACTGGCGCAGTCCATCCTGCTATGCCCGGACGCCGCGTTCATCGAAGAAGTGGAAGCCGCCATCGCGCGCCTGTTGCCCACGATGCCGCGCGCCGACATCCTGCGCGTCAGCCTGGCCAATCGCGGTGCGCTCATCCAGGTCCAAAGCCTGGAAGAAGCCTGCCAGATCGCCAACGACATCGCGCCCGAGCACCTGGAAATTTCCACCGAGCAGCCCGAAATCTGGACCGCCAAGATCCGCCATGCCGGCGCCATCTTCATGGGCCGTTTCAGCTCGGAAGCGCTGGGTGACTACTGCGCGGGCCCCAACCACGTGCTGCCCACGTCCCGCACCGCGCGCTTCTCGTCGCCGCTGGGCGTGTACGACTTCCAAAAGCGTTCCAGCTTGATCCAGGTGTCACACCAGGGCGCGCAAACGCTGGGCCGCATCGCCGCCGAGCTGGCGCTGGGCGAAGGCCTGCAAGCGCACGCCGCCAGCGCCCAGTACCGGGTCGACAAACCATGAGCGCGGCCCCGGCGGCAGGCGTCGCTGGCCGCATCGAAGGCACCGTGCGCGCGGATATCCGCGCGCTGGCCGCCTACCCGGTCGCCAACGCGGATGGCTGCATCAAGCTGGACGCGATGGAATGCCCGTATGAATTGCCCGACGTGGTCCGCGACGACATCGCCCGCGCCGTGCGCGACACACCGCTGAACCGCTATCCCGCCGCTGACCTCTCTGCCTTGCAGCAGGCGGTGAAAGCCGGCTTCGGCGTGCCCGACGCGGCCGACGTGCTGTTCGGCAACGGCTCGGACGAGCTGATCCACATCGTCGTCCAGGCCTGCTGCAACCCGGGCGACGTGGTGTTGTCGCCGTGGCCGTCGTTCGTTTATTTCGACATGGCGGCGCGCTTTGATCACGCCCGCTTTGTCGGCGTGCCGCTGACCGACGACCTGACCCTGGACCTGCCGGCGATGCTGGCCGCCATCCGCGAACACCAACCCAAGGTGGTGTTCCTGGCCGTGCCCAACAACCCCACCGGTGGCCTGTGGTCCGACGAAGACGTGCAGGCCATCATCGCCGCCGCCCCCGGGCTGGTGGTGCTGGACGAGGCGTACCAGCCCTTTGCCGACCGCACCTGGATGCCGCGCGTGCTGGACGCGCCCAACGTGGTCGTCATGCGCACGGTGTCCAAGATCGGCCTGGCGGGCCTGCGTTTCGGCTACCTGGCGGGTCATCCCGACTGGATCGCCGAGCTGAACAAGCTGCGCCCGCCCTACAACCTGGACGTGCTGACGCAAGCCACGCTGATGGCGGTGTTGCGCCACAAGCCCGTGCTGGACGAACAGGCCGCGCGCCTGCGCGCCGACCGCGAACCGCTGGCCGCCGCGCTGGCCGCCTTGCCGGGCGTCAGGGTATTCCCTTCCGCCGGCAACTTCGTACTCGCCCGCTTTTCCGGCAAGCTGGACGGCAACGCCGTGCATCTTGCGCTGAAAACGCGCAAAATATTGATTCGCAACTTTTCCAACGCCCATCCGCTCCTGGCAAACTGCCTGCGCATTTCGGTGGGCGCCCCGGCCGAGAACGCCGCCTTGCTGGCTGCCCTGCAAGAGATTTTGAGTGCTTAACATGCGTACCGCAGAGATCACCCGCAACACCAACGAAACCCGCATCCGCGTGGCCATCAACATCGACGGCACCGGCAAGCAGACGATCGACACGGGCGTGCCATTCCTGGACCACATGCTGGACCAGATCGCGCGCCACGGTCTGATCGACCTGGACATCAAGGCCGAGGGCGACCTGCACATCGACGCGCACCACACGGTGGAAGACGTCGGCATCACGCTGGGCATGGCGATTGCCAAGGCGGTCGGCACCAAGGCGGGCCTGCGCCGCTACGGCCACGCGTACGTGCCGCTGGACGAAGCGCTGTCGCGCGTCGTGGTGGACTTTTCGGGCCGCCCCGGCCTGGAATATCACATCCCCTTCACGCGCGCCCACATCGGCAATTTCGATGTAGACCTGACGCGTGAGTTCTTCCAGGGTTTGGTCAACCACGCGCTGATCACGCTGCACATCGACAACCTGCGCGGCTTCAACGCTCACCATCAGGCCGAAACCGTGTTCAAGGCCTGTGGCCGCGCACTGCGCATGGCCATGGAAGTCGACCCGCGCATGGGCGACGTGGTGCCGTCCACCAAGGGCGTGCTGTAACGTTCGCCAACCCCCACCGCAGCAGGCAAAAGAAGTGACCACTATCGCCATCGTCGATTACGGAATGGGTAATTTCCATTCCGTCGCACGCGCCCTGAAGTTCGCCGCCCCCGACGCGGACGTCCGCATCTGCAACCAGCCCAAAGACATCGACGCGGCCGACCGCGTGGTGTTTCCCGGGCAGGGCGCAATGGCGGACTGCATGCGGACCCTGAATGAATCCGGCCTGCGCGAAGCCGTTGTGCGCGCCGCCCGCAACAAGCCCCTGTTGGGCGTGTGCGTGGGCGAGCAGATGCTGTTTGATTCCAGCGAAGAAGGCGGCACCTCGTGCCTGGGCCTGTTTCCGGGTGTGGTGCGCCGCTTTTCGGGCCCCCGTTTTGCCGACCTGATCCCCGCCGATGACGAAGCCTGCCTGGCCGACACCGGCGACGCGGGCCTGGCCGACACGCGCCCCGAGCGCCTGAAAGTGCCGCACATGGGATGGAACAAAGTCCGCCAGACGCGCTCTCATCCCATCTGGGACGGCATTCCGGACGACACGCACTTCTATTTCGTCCATAGTTATTACGCCGATCCGGACGATTCCGGCCTGACAGTTGGTGAAACCGATTACGGCGTCGCCTTTACCTGCGCAGTGGCGGCGGCTAACATTTTCGCGGTGCAGTTCCACCCCGAAAAGAGCGCCGAGCACGGTTTGCGCCTGTATCGCAATTTTGTAGACTGGCAGCCGTAGGCCAAGAGCCGACAGCGCCAGCCCATTCAACCCCTCTTTCTTTTTTGCTGCCCACCATGCTGCTGATCCCCGCCATCGATCTCAAAGACGGGCGCTGCGTGCGCCTGCGCCAGGGTGACCTGGACGATGCAACGGTGTTCTCCGAAGACCCCGCCGCCATGGCCACCCGTTGGCTTGACCAAGGCGCGCGCCGCCTGCATCTGGTCGACCTGAACGGCGCCGTTGCCGGAAAGCCGAAGAACGAAGCGCCCATCAAGGCCATTCTGGAAGCCGTCGGCGACGACATCCCCGTCCAGATCGGCGGCGGCATTCGCGACCTCGACACCATCGAACGCTACCTTGATGCCGGCATCTCCTACGTGATCATCGGCACCGCCGCGGTCAAGAACCCGGGCTTCCTGCAAGACGCCTGCGGTGCTTTCCCCGGCCAGATCATCGTTGGCCTGGACGCCCGCGACGGCAAGATCGCCACCGACGGCTGGAGCAAGCTGACCCGCCACGACGTGCTGGACCTGGCCAAGAAGTTCGAAGATTACGGCTGCGAAGCCATCATCTACACCGACATCGGCCGTGACGGCATGCTGTCGGGCGTCAACGTCGAAGCCACGGTGCGCCTGGCCCAACACGTGCGCATCCCCGTTTACGCCTCGGGCGGCATCGCCGGCATCCAGGACATCGAAGCCCTGTGCGCCGTCGAGGAAGAGGGCGTCGAAGGCGCCATCCTGGGCCGCAGCATCTACGAAGGCACGCTGGATTTCCAAGCCGCGCAGGCGCGCGCCGACGAATTGGCAAAATGACCCTCTCTCGCAGCAGCACCGAGGCCGGCGCGCCCGTAGCAAGCGCGCTGACCCGCCGCATCATCCCCTGCCTTGACGTCACCGCCGGCCGCGTCGTCAAAGGCGTGAACTTCGTCAACCTGCTGGACGCGGGTGACCCCGTCGAGATCGCCCGCCGCTACAACGAGCAGGGCGCGGACGAACTGACGTTCCTGGACATCACCGCCACCAGCGACGGCCGCGACCTGATCCTGCCCATCATCGAGCAGGTGGCCTCGCAGGTTTTCATCCCGCTGACCGTGGGTGGCGGCGTGCGCCAGGTGTCCGACATCCAGCGCCTGCTGAACGCCGGCGCCGACAAGATCAGCATCAACAGCGCGGCCGTGGCCAATCCGGAACTGGTGCGCGCCGCGTCCGACTACCACGGCTCGCAATGCGTGGTGGTGGCCATTGACGCGCGGCGCGTGTCGGCCGATGGCGAACCCGCGCGCTGGGAAGTCTTCACCCATGGCGGCCGCAAGGCCACCGGGCTGGACGCCGTGGCCTGGGCACGCCGCATGGCCGCCTACGGCGCGGGCGAAATCCTCTTGACCAGCATGGACCGCGACGGCACCAAGTCCGGTTTTGACCTGGAACTGACGCGCGCCGTATCCGACGCCGTGCCGGTGCCCGTCATCGCCTCCGGCGGCGTGGGCAACCTGCAACATCTGGCCGATGGCGTCACCACCGGCCGCGCCAGCGCCGTGCTGGCCGCCAGCATCTTCCACTTTGGCCAGCACACCGTTGGCGAGTGCAAGCGCTTCATGGCCGAACAAGGCATTTCCGTACGGTTGGATTAATGATGAGCACTGAACCCGCCTGGATGGCCGACGTCGTCTTTGACGAAAACGGCCTGATCCCCGCCATCGCCCAAGATGCCGAGAACGGCCAGATCATGATGGTCGCCTGGATGAACCGCGAATCGCTGGCCGAAACGGCCGCCACCGGCCGCGCCGTGTACTGGTCGCGTTCGCGTCAGCGCCTGTGGCGCAAGGGCGAAGAGTCGGGCCACGTGCAGGAAGTGCACGAATTGCGCCTGGATTGCGACGGCGATGTGATCTTGCTGAAAGTGCACCAGGAAGGCGGCATCGCCTGCCACACCGGGCGCGCCAGCTGTTTTTTCCGCCGCCTGGAAGGGCCGACGGACCAGGCATCCTGGGTCACGGTTGACCCGGTGCTGAAAGACCCCGAACTGATCTACAAATGACCGATCAAACGCTAAGCGCCGCCGATATCCTGGCGCGCATCGCCGACACGCTGGAAACCCGCCGTCCTGAAAACGGCGGCGACCCGGCCGCGTCCTATTCCGCCAAGCTGCTGGCCAAGGGCCCGGATTCCTTCCTGAAGAAAATCGGTGAAGAAGCCACGGAACTGGTCATGGCCGCGAAAGACGGCGTGCCGGACCGCATCGTCAGTGAAACGGCCGACCTGTGGTTTCACTGCCTGGTCGCGCTGACGCACTTCAAGCTGCGGCCGGAAGACGTGCTGGCCGAATTGGCCCGCCGCGAAGGCCTGTCGGGCCTGGCGGAAAAAGCCAGCCGCCCCAAAGACTGACCCCGGAGCCCGGAAAATGAGCGACAACTGTCTTTTTTGCAAGATCGCCGCTGGCGACATCCCGTCCAAGAAGGTCTTTGAAGACGAGGACTTTGTTGCATTTCACGATATCAATCCGGCAGCACCGGTACATTTGCTGCTGATCCCTCGACGTCATGTCACATCCATGCAGGATATTACGGCCGAGGACGCAGGTTGGTTGGGTAGAATGATGTCGTTGGCGCCGCGGCTAGCAGCCGAAAACGGTTGCCGTCCGGGCCCTGATGGCGGATTTCGCATCATGATCAACTCTGGCGTCGAAGGCGGCCAGGAAGTCCCGCATTTGCATTTCCACATCATCGGCGGCTCGCGACCCTGGAAAGGACGCGTGGCCCCCACCGCGTAATTCGGAGAAACATCATGGGTAGTTTCAGCATTTGGCATTGGTTGGTCGTTCTGGTTATCGTGGCGCTGATTTTCGGCACCAAGAAACTGCGCAACATCGGCTCGGATCTGGGCGGTGCGGTGAAGGGTTTCAAGGAAGGCATGAAGGACGCCAACGGCGACAAGCCCGCCGACCCGATCGCGCAACAGCGCGTGTCCGGTGAAACCATCGACGTGCAAGCCAAGGAAAAGACCAACTCCTGAGCCCCGGCTCGTCTCCCGGGCCCGCCCCGAACGGGGCCGGCCCTTATTGCTTCAATTCCCGAGCGGCCGTCGAATGTTTGATGTCAGCCTCACTGAACTGATGGTGATCGGCGTCGTCGCCTTGATCGTCATTGGCCCCGAACGCCTGCCCAAGGTTGCCCGCACCGTCGGTCACCTGCTGGGGCGCGCGCAGCGTTACGTCAACGACGTGAAGTCCGATATCCAGCGCGAAATCGAAATCGACGAGCTGCGCAAATTCAAAAGCGAAATGGAAGATGCCGCGCAGGGCGTGCAGCAGTCGCTGAACGAAACCCACGCGTCATTGCAAGAACCGGTGCAGCAGTTCCGTGCCGAATTGGACGAAGTGGCCCGCGAGGCCAATGGCAAGGTCGCGCCGGTGATCGTGGGCGATGCGCCCGCCACGGCGGCCCCGCTCGCAGCCCCACTCGCAACCGCCACCGAGCCCGCCCGCACCATCGCGCCGCCCAGCCAGAACCACAGCCTGGACCTGGACCTGCCGCCGGCGTCCAACACCGGCACGGCGCCTGCCGCCCCCGCCCCACAACAACCCGCCCCGGCGCCCCGCGCGCCCACGGCTGACGACGCCGGGCCCGCCGCCAAGCCCGTCCCGCCCTCCGGAACACCGACGTGACCCAGGACGCCTCCCAAGAAGAAGGCCAGCAAGAGACCTTCATCTCTCACCTGGTCGAATTGCGAACCCGCCTGTTGCGCGCCGTGGGCGCCGTCGTGGCCGTGTTCATCGTGCTGTTCATCTACCCCGGCGCATCGGCCATCTATGACGTGCTGGCCGCGCCGATGCTGGCCTCGCTGCCCGAAGGCACGCGCATGATCGCCACGGGCGTCATCACGCCGTTCATGGTGCCCGTCAAGGTCACCATGATGGCCGCCTTCATCGTGGCGCTGCCCGTGGTGCTGTACCAGGCGTGGGCTTTCGTGGCACCCGGTCTGTACCGCCACGAAAAGCGCCTGGCGCTGCCGCTAATCGTCTCCAGCACGTTCCTGTTCATCGCGGGCATGGCGTTCTGCTACTTCGTCGTGTTCCGCACGGTGTTCCATTTCATCGCCACGTTCGCGCCGCAGTCCATCACCCCGGCGCCGGACATCGAGGCCTACCTGAGCTTCGTCATGACGATGTTCATGGCGTTCGGCATCACGTTCGAAGTGCCCGTGGCCGTGGTGTTGCTGGTCAAGATGGGCATCGTTGAACTGTCCAAGCTGCGGTCCGCGCGCGGTTACGTGGTGGTCGGCGCCTTCATCATCGCGGCGGTGGTCACGCCGCCGGACGTGGTCAGCCAGTTCATGCTGGCCGTGCCGCTTTGCCTGCTTTACGAAGTGGGGCTGATCTGCGCACGCATGGTGCAGCCCAAGCCGGGCGCCGCCGACGACGCCGTGTCCGATTCGCTGACCGAACGCCACTGACACGGGCCGGCATGGCATCGTCTGAAAGGGTCGCTTCGGCGGCCCTTTGCATTTTTGCTTCGTATATCGCACAAAGGGTCCGGTATAGGACTGTTTCACCCTTGTGGGCCGCCGCTCGCGACTCTACATTGCAGGCATGTCGCCTGCTCAAAGGCTACGCGCCCTGATGCGGTGGCGTGGCATCCATAGTCAAAACCAGTTGGCGCGCCTTTCCGGCGTGCCGCAGTCCTGTATCCATCGGATCCTTACGCGTGGGGAACACTACTCGCCGTCTCGCACCACGCTGCTGCGTCTGGCCAAAGCGCTGGACACCAGCGTGCCGTGGCTGACCGACGGCGTGTTGGGTCCCACGGAATCGGGCACCAGCGGCATGCCGCCGGGGTACGGCTCGCAGCCGCCCGTGATGCCGAAGTCGTGCAAGCCCGTGGTCGACGGCTACTGCGCTGAAATCGGCGCCATCCTGCAACACCAGCCCGACACCACAAAGCGGGCCGTGCTGTCGGTGGTTCGACTATTGGCCCAAAAGTCGCGCAGTGACTAGCCCTGCATCGGGCACGGTGGCCGGTGCTTGTGCTGCTGGCGGTGGCTCCCGCGGCCGCAACCGCAGGCCCCTTCGCGATTGCTATCGCGGCTTGCCCGGCCGGGTGCCCACAACCACGGCCACCTCGACGGGCTTGCCCGCGCGCAACACGCCCAGCGTGGCGCGCTGGCCGGGCGGCAGCTGCGCAATCTCCGACAACAACTGCGACGTGTCCGCCATGCGCTTGCCATTGACCGATTGCACGATATCGCCCACGCGCAAGCCACCGCGCGCGGCCGGTCCATCGCGCATCACGCCGGCAATGATGACGCCGCGCGTGTCACCCTTGAGCTCAAACGCGCGCGCCAGCTCCGGCGTCACGTCCTGCGGTTCCACGCCCAGCCAGCCCCGCTTGACCGAGCCCGTCTTGACGATGTCGTCCATGACCTTGCGCGCAATCTCCACCGGCGTGGCAAAGCCGATGCCCATCGACCCGCCCGATTCCGAATAGATCGCCGTGTTGATCCCCACCAGATTGCCCTGCGCGTCCACCAGCGCACCGCCCGAATTGCCGGGGTTGATGGCGGCATCGGTCTGGATGAAGTTTTCGTACGTGTTCAGTCCCAGCCCGTTGCGTCCCAACGCCGACACGATG
Organism: Achromobacter sp. B7; assembly: GCF_003600685.1. Lineage (NCBI taxonomy): Bacteria > Pseudomonadati > Pseudomonadota > Betaproteobacteria > Burkholderiales > Alcaligenaceae > Achromobacter > Achromobacter sp. B7. Next base: position 176,889 of record NZ_CP032084.1, on the reverse strand, counting down.
CCTTGCGTGGTGGTCTGGCCCACGCCAAACGGGTTGCCTATCGCCAGCACCACATCGCCCACGCGCAAGCCCCGGTCAGCGGCCAGCGTGGCCACCGGCAAAGTGCGCAACGAACTCAGCTTCAGCACCGCCAGGTCCGTGTCCGGGTCTGCGCCCACCACTTTTGCCGCATCGCGCCGGCCGTCGGCCAGCGCCACCTCGATCGCGTCCGCCGCCTGCACGACGTGATAATTCGTCAGCACATGGCCGTCCTGGCTGACGATAACGCCCGACCCCAGGCTGGTCGTGGCCTGCCGCCGACTCATGCCGGGCACTTGCCCGAACAGCTGGCGCAGCACGGGATCATCGGGCAGCGGCACCAACGGCACATTGACGTGCTTGGTCGTGTACACGTTCACCACGGACGGTGCCGCGCGCGCCACGCCATCGGCGTACGACACCGGCCCCACGCCCGTGCCGGCCGGCGGCCGGGCGGACGCCGCGGCGGCGGGCGTGGCCGCGCCTGGGCCGGCAAGGCGCAGCAGGTCGGGCCGCAGGGTCGTGACCACGAATAGAATAGCCAGGCAGACCGTGACGGCCTGAGCAAATATCAGCCAATATCGGCGCATGATTCTGATAGGACAAGCAATGAAAAAAGTGGACTCCCACGTGCTGGCCAGCTGGCTGGACGACACCCTGCAAGCCGCGCGCTTCAAGGACTACTGTCCGAACGGTTTGCAGGTGGAGGGCCGATCCGAAGTCGGACACATTATCACCGGTGTCACCGCCAGCGAAGCGTTACTGCGCGCGGCGGTTGAACGGGGCGCTGACGCGGTGCTCGTGCATCACGGCTGGATGTGGCGCAACGAAGACCGGCGCATTATCGGCACGCGCCGCACGCGCATGGCGCTGGCGCTGAAGAACGACCTGAACCTGTACGCCTACCATTTGCCGCTGGACGCGCACCCCACGCTGGGCAACAACGCACAGCTGGCCCGCGTGCTGGGCCTGGCGCCCGCGCGCCGCGACGATGGGTCGCCGCGCACCTGCGGGCAAGACAATCTGGTCTGGTTGGGCGAGGCCGCCGGCGTGCAAACGCTGGGGCAGTTGGGCGAACGCGTGGCTGAACGTCTGGGCAGGCAACCGCTGGTCGTGGGCGACCCCGCTCAGCCCTTGTCCACCGTGGCCTGGTGCACGGGCGGCGCGCAAGGCATGCTGGCAGACGCGGTGGATGCCGGCGCCACCGCCTACATTACCGGCGAAGTGTCCGAGTCCACCGTGCACTTGGCGCGCGAGACCGGCGTGGGCTTCATTGCCGCGGGTCACCACGCCACCGAACGATACGGCGCACAGGCGCTGGGTCAGGCAGTGGCCGAGCACTTCGGCATCAAGGTCGAATTCATCGACCTTGATAACCCGGCATAAAGCCAGCCCGGCATAAAGGGGTGACGCCCGCTGCGGATCATTACCCGGCGGGCAGCAAGCCCGTGGCCCATGTGGCGCATCGGCCACACGGCCTGGTGCCGTGTCTTATTTCTTGAGCAGGTCGCGAATTTCGCGAAGCAGCGCCACGTCTTCGGGCGTTGCGGCCGGCGCGGCCGGTGCTTCCTCGGCCTTGGTGCGGGCCTTGTAGATGGCCTTGACCATCCAGAAAATCACAAACGCCAACAACACGAAGTTGATGAGGATCGTCACGAAGTTGCCCCACGCAAACACGGTGGCGCCCGCCTTGGTCAGGTCGGCATACGTCATCGGGCCGTTGTAGCCGGCAGGCATCGACAGCACAAAGAATTTGTTCGAAAAATCGACTGCGCCACCCAGTATGAAATTCACCAGGGGCATGATGATGTCTTTCACCATGGAATCGACGATCCTGCCGAACGCCGCGCCGATGATCACACCAACCGCCAGGTCAACGGCGTTGCCTTTTACAGCGAAATCTCGGAATTCTTTGATGAAACCAGTCTTTTTGCTCATAAAAGCACTCCCTTCGTGATACGCCCTTCAGTGGGCTGGCGCTATAATACGCGGTTGCTATGTTGTTACATATTCCCGCAAACCCGATGCCGCAGAAGTGATGCTACTCGTAGAGCGGGCGCATCAACAAGGATAGGAAGATGAGTCAGGATACGCTGGTACACGATGATGACGGTGCGGTTGATCCCAACCTGCCACCTGATCCTTCGCGACGTTTCTGGGTTACCACCGCCTGTGCTGTGGGTGGCGTAGCAGGTGTCGCAACGGCAGTGCCGCTTGTGAGCACGTTTTCTCCCTCTGACAAGGCCCGCGCGGCCGGGGCCCCCGTTGAAGTGGATATCGGCGATATACCCGTCGGCACCATGAAAACCGTGGAATGGCGTGGGAAGCCGGTGTGGATCATTCACCGTTCTCCCGAACAGCTCGCCGCCCTCAAGACGCTAGACCCTTTACTGGCCGATCCTGAATCCAAGCGGCCTGGCTTCACTCCCAAATACGCCGAAAACGAGGCTCGCTCGCGCAAGCCCGAGATCTTCGTTTGCGTCGGCATCTGTACCCACTTGGGCTGCTCGCCTACCTCGCACTTTGAAACGGGCGGCGGTGGCGGCATGGGCGCCAACTGGCAAGGCGGATTCCTCTGCCCCTGCCACGGCTCTACGTTCGATCTGGCTGGCCGGGTCTACAAGAACAAGCCTGCTCCCGATAATCTCGAAGTACCGCCCTACCAGTATCTGAGCGACACCCGCATCATTGTGGGCGTCGATGAAGACAACAAGGCCTGACGCTCGCGTCGCGCTTTTTTCCCGATTACGTAAGTAAAACAAATACGCCACGTATTAGAGAAGGAGCCGTTACATGGCTGGCGAGAAAACCGTCGAGACAACAGGCCTGTTGGGGTGGCTGGACCGGCGTTTTCCGGTGACATCCACCTGGAAAGCCCATCTGTCCGAATACTACGCACCAAAGAATTTCAACTTTTGGTATTTCTTTGGCTCTCTGGCCTTATTGGTCCTGGTGCTGCAGATCGTGACCGGCATTTTCCTGGTCATGCATTACAAGCCGGACGCCGAACGCGCGTTCCAATCCGTCGAATACATCATGCGCGAAGTCCCATGGGGCTGGCTCGTGCGCTATATGCATTCGACCGGCGCATCGATGTTCTTCGTTGTCGTCTACCTGCATATGTTGCGCGGGCTGCTTTACGGTTCGTACCGCAAGCCGCGCGAACTCGTGTGGATTTTCGGCGTGGCGATTTTCCTCTGTCTGATGGCGGAAGCCTTCTTCGGTTATTTGCTGCCGTGGGGCCAGATGTCGTACTGGGGTGCTCAGGTGATCGTTAACCTGTTCGCCGCCATTCCGTTCATCGGCCCCGAGCTGTCGATCTGGATTCGCGGCGACTACGTCGTGTCGGACGCCACCTTGAACCGCTTCTTTGCCTTCCACGTCATCGCGATTCCGCTGGTGCTGGTCGGCCTGGTCGCGGCTCACCTGGTTGCGCTGCACGAAGTCGGCTCGAACAACCCGGACGGCATCGAGATCAAGCAGGGCCCGAAAGACAAGTACGGCCGGCCCAAGGATGGCATTCCGTTCCACCCGTTCTATTCGGTGCATGACCTGATGGGCGTGGCGGGCTTCTTGCTCGTGTTTGCGTTCATCGTGTTCTTCGCGCCGGAAATGGGCGGCTACTTCCTCGAGTTCAACAACTTCATTCCTGCTGACTCGCTGAAGACACCTCCGCACATCGCACCGGTCTGGTACTTCACGCCGTTCTACTCGATGCTGCGTGCCACCACCGACGAATTCACGTGGGTGCTGGCAGGTGCATCGGTGCTGGGTGCGCTGGTATTGCTGTTCAAGAGCAATATGCGCGGCATCCTGCGCTTTGTGGTCCCGGGCATCCTGATCGTCGTGGCCGTGCTGTTGCGCGTGATCGATGCCAAGTTCTGGGGCGTGGTCGCCATGGGTGGCACCGTCGTCATCCTGTTCTTCCTGCCCTGGCTGGACCATTCCCCGGTCAAGTCGATCCGCTACCGCCCCACGTGGCACAAGTGGATCTACGGCATCTTCATGGTCAACTTCCTGGTGCTCGGCTACATCGGTACGCAGCCGCCCAGTCCGCCGTTGAACATCACGTCGCAGATCGGCACGCTGCTGTACCTGGCATTTTTCTTCCTGATGCCGGTCTGGAGCCGCCTTGGCACCTTCAAGCAAGTGCCCGAGCGCGTTACGTTCCACGCCCACTGAGCCCACCAGATAACGGATTAACCATGATCAAGAAGCTGATTGGTGCCGTGGCCTTGATGCTCACGTGCACCACCGCATTTGCCGCCGAAGGCGGTTTCCCGCTGGACAAGGCGCCGTACCGCGTCAACGACATGTCGTCGCTGCAAAACGGCGCCAAGTTGTTCGTCAACTACTGCTTGAACTGTCATAGCGCGTCCTCGATGCGCTACAACAAGCTCAAGGACATCGGGCTGACCGACCAGCAAATCAAGGAAAGCCTGCTGTTCACCGGCGAAAAGGTGGGCGACATGATGACGGTTGCCATGTCACCCAAGGACGCCAAGAAGTGGTTTGGCACGACGCCCCCGGACTTGTCCGTGATCGCTCGCGCCAAATCGGTCAACGCCGGCCCGTCCGGCGCCGACTACATCTACACCTACCTGCGCACCTTCTACCGCGACTCGTCGCGCGCGACCGGCTGGAACAACCTGGTTTTCCCGGCTGTTGGCATGCCCCACGCGCTCTGGGAACGCCAGGGTCCGCGCGAGCTGACCACCACGGCCATGCACGAAGTGGAAGTGAAGGATGCCAAGGAAGGCACTCCCAAAACCTGGGAACGCGTCACGACGGTGTACGATGCTCAAGGTTTTTCCACGGTCAAGGCCGAACCGGTAGCTGATTACCACGGCCATGCCACCTTTGATGCCAAATTTAAGGCCGCCAACCCGGCCCAAGTCGCAACATACGACAACGACGTCGCAGACCTGACCGCGTTCATGTCCTGGATGGCAGAGCCCGTCCAGACTTTCCGCGTCCGTCTCGGCGTTGGCGTCATGTTGTTCCTGCTGTTGTTCTTCCTGGTTACGTGGCGCTTGAACGCCTCGTACTGGAAACACGTGCGCTAACCGCAACGCCCCGCCAGGCATGCAAGCCGCTACCTATTCTTAATAAGGGACGGCAACGGAGGATAGGGCCGTACGCCTATCCCGTCTGGCAATTGGGGCCAGCGCCTGCTAGATTTAGGCGCTGGCCTTTCGTTTTTCATAAAGGACTTTCACCATGATGGTGCTCTATTCCGGAACCACGTGTCCGTTTTCGCAACGCTGCCGCTTCGTGTTGTTCGAAAAAGGTATGGACTTCGAGATCCGTGACATCGACCTGTACAACAAGCCCGAAGACATCGCGGTGATGAACCCGTACGGTCAAGTGCCCATCCTGGTCGAGCGCGACCTGGTTCTGTACGAGTCCAACATCATCAACGAGTACATCGACGAGCGCTTCCCGCATCCGCAACTGATGCCGGCCGACCCCGTCATGCGCGCCCGCACCCGCCTGTTCCTGTACAACTTCGAGAAAGAACTGTTCGTTCACGTCTCGACGCTGGAAGACCGCAGCGCCAAGCCCGACGAGAAGAAGCTGGCCAACGCGCGCCAGAACATTCGCGACCGTCTGGCCCAACTGGCCCCGATGCTGCTGAAGAACAAGTACATGCTGGGCGAGGAATTCTCGATGCTGGACGTGGCCGTGGCGCCGCTGCTGTGGCGCCTGGACCATTACGGCATTGAACTGCCCAAGAACGCTGCTCCGCTGCAAAAGTACGCCGAACGCATCTTCTCGCGCCCGGCCTACATCGAAGCGCTGACGCCTTCGGAAAAAGTGATGCGTCGTTAAGGCTGGTTGTGTGATGGGTGAAACTTCGACCAAACCGTATCTGATCCGCGCACTGCACGAATGGTGCACCGACAACGGCTACACGCCGTACATCACCGTACAGGTCGATGAGCACACCATGGTGCCCGTCGCGCATGTGCGTGACGGTCAGATCACACTGAATGTCGGCACACTGGCCACCAACCGCTTGGTGCTGGGCAACGAATTCATCGAATTCCAAGCCCGCTTCAGCGGCGTGACCGAGAACGTCTACGTTCCCGTTGGCGCCGTCAGCGCCATCTACGCGCGCGAAACCGGCGCGGGCATGGGCTTTGAAGTGCAGCCCTATGAACCGCCGGAAGCCGGCGCCCAGGGCGCGGTGGAACCCGCCGCCCCAGAAGGCTCCGACGCCCAATCCGACGCCCCGACCGGCGACGACGGCGGCAACGACGACGAACCCAAGCGTCCGCGCCTGACCATCGTCAAATAGCATCCGCTACACAAAGACGGCGTGCCTGGCACGCCGTCTTTGCAACCGCCGCTGCGACATAATCCGCCGTAAATTGAATGTCGTCGGCGCCCCGTGCCCCCTTGCACGCGGCCCCATCGATTTTTCATTACAATGCAGTCCCTGCGCGTGCCCCGGCACGCCGTGCCGGTGTAGCTCAGTTGGTAGAGCAGCTCACTTGTAATGAGAAGGTCGAGGGTTCGATTCCTTTCACCGGCACCATGAACACCCTGTAGTTTCCAAGAAAAGCCCGACGATCTCTCGTCGGGCTTTTTTTATTCCGGGCGCCAGGAAACGCCGCCCCCTATCCCAACGGCGGCAGCATGTTGAACAGCAGCACCATCAGCAAGCCCACCACCGCCACGATCGACTGCACGACCGAAATCGTTTTTGTCGCTTCGCCCATCGTCATGCCGAACGACTCCTTCACCATCCAGAAGCCGGCGTGGTTGGCGTAGTTGAAAAACAGCGAGCCGCAGCCGATCGATAGCGCCAGCAGGGGCAGGTTCAGCGTGGGGTCGGCGCCGGCCAGGGGAGCCAGCAGGCCGGCGGCGCCCACGATGCCGACGGTTGCCGAGCCGGTGGATACCGACAGCAGCATGGCGATCAGCCAGCCCAGGATCAGCGGCGGGAAGGCGAACTGGTGCGTCAGGTGCACGATGGCATCGCCCACCTTGGCGCTGGTCAGCACCTGCTGAAAGGCGCCGCCGCCCGCGATGATCAGCATGATGCCGGCGATGGGCTTCAGGCTTTTGCCCAGGCCGTCGCGCAATTTTTCGGCGTCGCCGCCGCGCATGAAGACCAGCGTGACCGCGGCGAACAGCACGCCCAACAGCATGGCCACCAGCGGGTTGCCCAGGAAGGCGGCCACGTGCATCAGGCTGGAATCCTTGGGCAACAGCATTTCAGCCAGGGCATGCACCAGCATCAACAGCGCGGGCAGCAGCGCCGCCAGCACGCCCAGGCCCACACTGGGCGCAGCGATAGCCGAGCCATTTTCCGGCGTGACGGTGAATTGCTCCAACAGGGCTTCGTCGGGGCGCGTTGTCATGCGGGGCGTGATGAAAGCCCCGTATAGCGGGCCGCCCAGCACCATCGCGGGCAGCGCGGCCAGAAAGCCGTAGATCATCGTGGGGCCCACGGTGGTCTTCAGGGTAGCGATGGCCGTCAGCGGGCCGGGATGCGGCGGCACCATGCCGTGCATGGCGGCCAGCGCGGCAATAACGGGCACGCCCACATAGACGTAAGCCGAGCCCTTGAAGCGTTCCTGGCTTTCCAGCTTGCGCGCCACGCTGAAGATCAGCGGCAGCATGACGACCAGGCCCACTTCGAAGAACATGGGAATGCCGATGACGAAAGCCACCAGCGTCATCGCCCAGGGAATCAAGCGCACCGAGGTGCGCCGCAGGATGGCATTGGCCAGGCGTTCCGTCGTGCCGGAATCCGCCAGGATCTTGCCCAGCATCGCACCCAGCGCGATCACCACGCCCACCGCGCCCAGCGTTTTGCCGGCGCCGTCGGTCAGGTTTTTAACGATGGCAACCGGCGACATGCCCGTTGCAAAACCCACACCGATCGAAACGATCAATAGCGCCAGCAGCGGATGCATGCGAATGCGCGAGACGATGAGGGCGACCAGCACCAAGACGCTCACCAGGGCGGTGAGCAGCAATTGAATGTCAAACGAAGACATGGATTAACCCAGTAAAGACGAGAGAGGTCGCGAACCTTCTGGGTGCCATGATAAGGGATCGGCAAGCCGCGCGCCTCGCGCCTTGCCGCCCCCTCGCGCTCAGTCCGGCTTGATTCCCGCCGCCTTGATGACCGCCACATTGCGCGCCAGTTCGCTGTCGACCTTGGCGCGGAAGGCCGCCGGGTCCTGGTAGGTGGCGTCGAAACCCAGCTCTTGCAGCTTGGCGCGGGTATCGGGTTCGGCCATCACCGCCTGAATCTCCTTGGACATCCGATTGACGATGGGCGCGGGCGTGCCCTTGGGCATGACGACGCCAAACCAGGTTTCGAAGTCATAGCCCGACACGCCGCTTTCCGCGACGGTGGGCACCTCGGGCACCAGCTTCGATCGCGCGCTGCCCGTCAACGCCACCGCTCGCGCCTTGCCTGCCTTAATCTGCGGCAGGCTGGCCACCAGCGTGTCGATCGACAGCGGGATCTGGTTGCCGATCAGATCCGTCATGGCCGGCGCACTGCCGCGATAGGGCACGTGCAGCAGCTTGGCGCCGGTGCGTTGGGCCAGGGATTCCCCGGCGATATGCGGCGTGGAGCCATTGCCAAACGATCCAAAACTAAGTGCCTGCGCGGCCGACTTGCTGGTGATGTCCGCCACCGTGCCGATCCCGGTTTGCGGATTGGTCAGGATGACAAACGGCGTGCTGCCCGCGACGGCCACGTATTCGTAGCTTTTGACCGGGTCGTAGTTCAGGTTCGAATACAGCAGCGAATTCAGCGTGAAGGTAGGCGCGCCGGTAATCATCAGCGTGTAGCCGTCGGGCGCCGCGCGCGCCACGGCCACCGCGCCGATGCTGGTGTTGGCGCCCGGCTTGTTCTCGATCACCACCGTCTGGCCCAGGCGCGCACCGAGTTTGACCGCGAACAGGCGCCCGATCACATCGGTGGACCCGCCGGGCGGAAACGGCACCACCAGGGTGATGGGCTTGGACGGATACGTGTCGGCCGTGGCCAACATCGGCGTGGCGGCCAGAACGCACAGGGCCAGCGCGCGCGATATCGTTTTGTTCATGGATTTCCCCTTGTGTTGTTGGATGGGTCAGTTAGGCAGCGCCGGCGCGCGGCGCCAATGCTGTGTGGCGGATTCGAACGCGTGCGCCAGTTGCAGCAGCGCGTGTTCCTGGCGATAGCGTCCGACGATCTGGATGCCTACCGGCAAGCCGTCTTCGGTAAATCCGCAAGGCACCGAAATGGCGGGGTGGCCGGTCAGCGACAGGTAGTAGCCGGACCGCATCCAGTCGATGTAGTTGTGCATCGGCGTGTCGTCGATATGGCTCACCGTTTCTTCTTGCACCGGAAAGGGCACCACCTGGCTGACCGGGCCGATCAGAAATTCATGCGTCTGCATGAAGGCGTGCATGCGCGCGAACAGTGCGGCGCGGTCGCGTTCGGCCTGCACCACGGTGGCCGGCGCTTGGGTCAGCCCCAGTTCGATGTTCCAGATCACCGTGTCCTTGAGCCGATGCCGATGCTGGCGCAACGCGGCCTCGTAGCCGACGGCGAAGACCTGGGCGCGCAGCGCCTGGAAGGCATCGTTGGCGCCGGTGAAGTCCGGGCAGGCCTGCTCGACCTTGGCACCCAGATCCGCGAAGACCGGCAACTGGCTTTCCAGCACTTGCAACACGTCGCGCTGAACGGGCAGATCACCCCACGTGGGCGCGTACGCGATGCGCACGTCCTTGAAATCGCGCTCCAGGCTGGCCAGGAAGCGCGCGGGGTCCTGATCGACGGTCAAGGGGTCGCGCGCATCCGGACCGGCCGTGGCAGCCAGGAGCAGGGCCACATCGGCCACCGTGCGCGCCATGGGGCCCGCTACCGTTAACGCGTTGTAAGGGCTGGCCGTGGGCCACTGGGGCACGCGGCCGGGCGACGGGCGCAGGCCGACCACGTTGCAGAACGACGCGGGGTTGCGCAGCGAACCCCCCATGTCAGTGCCATCGGCCAACGGCGTCATGCGCGCGGCCAGGGCCGCCGCCGCGCCGCCACTGCTGCCGCCCGCCGTCATGCGCAAGTCGTAAGGGTTGCGGGTGGCGCCGAACACCGCGTTGAAGGTCTGCGAGCCCGCGCCAAACTCCGGCAGATTGCTCTTGCCCAGCGTGATGGCCCCGGCGGCGCGTTCCCGCGTGACGATCAGGCTATCGCGCTCGGGTACGAAATCGCGATACAGCGGCGAGCCGTAAGTGGTGCGCATGCCGGCCGTCAGAAACGAATCCTTGTGCACGATCGGCAAGCCGTGCAGCAATCCCAGCGCGCCCCCATGGGCCTGGTGTTCGTCGGCCAGCGCGGCACGCGCCATGGCTCCTTCAGCGTCCAGGGTCACGATGGCGTTGACCCGCGGGTTGCACGCATCGATACGCGCCAGGTGGGCCGCCATGACGTCACGCGCGCTGGCATTGCCGGCGACGATCTCGGCACGCAGCGCGACGGCGCTCAGGTCACAGAGCGATGAAGAATGCGTCATGGGTAGGGAAAACCGCGAAAATGGTGGGGCATCATGTGTATTGCCATGCGATACAAAGTATTGAATAATCAACTTTATAGTGGCTATTGGGCCCCCGGACAATTCGGGGAAACTAGCGTCGGACCCGTCTTTGGTCCTCGCCAGGCCCGTGCGCCATCACCGGTTCTCACCCGCGTCCCGCGCGTTCTTCCCGCGTACTCCCTCCGCTTTCAGCCATGACGACACGCACCGCTTCCCCGACCGACACCGCCACGCCCGACGCGGACGACCCGCTGTTTGTCGCGTCGCTGGAAAAAGGAATGCGCGTGCTGGACGCCTTTCGCGACGCCACGGATTCCCTCGGGTTGACCGATATCGCCACGTTGACCGGCTTGGGAAAAAGCGCCGCTCAGCGCTTCGTGCACACCTGGGAGCGCCTGGGCTATCTGGCCAAGGACCCGGTATCGCGGCGCTATCGCCTGGGTCCGCGCGTGGTGGAGCTGGGCTACTTCTTCCTGCGCAACGACCGGCTGGTATCGATGGCGGCGCCGCATCTGGTCGCGCTGCGCGACCGCTGTGGGCTGGCCGTGCACATGAGCGTGCTGGTCGCCACCGACATGATTTATCTGCTGCGCCTGCCCAGTCGGCAACTGACACTGGCCGAGATGCTGCCGGGGCGCCGCATGCCCGCCTGGTGCAACAGCGGCGGGCGCATGCTGCTGACCCAGCAGGACGACGACGCCATCTTGCAGGCATTGCACCAGGCGCCGCCGCGCGCGTTCACGCCGCGCACGGTGACAGACCCGGCCGCCTTGCTGGGTTTGATCCGCCAGGCGCGCGACGACGGCTATGCGCTGACTGAAGACCAGGTACTGCAAAACCAGGTTGGGGCGGCCGTGCTGTTACGCGATGCGCGTGACGTGCCGCTGGCCGCGATCAGCGTCAGCGCGCCGCGCCACGACTACCCCGGCGATCGCCTGCTGCGCGATATCGTGCCGCAACTGTTCCGCACCGCCCACGCGATCCAGCACGCGTGAACAGAATTTCCGCGGCCGCTTTGCATTCTTTCAATTTTTTGTGCATAATTCGGCCCCTCTACCTGTTCCCCGATAGCTCAGTCGGTAGAGCGACGGACTGTTAATCCGCAGGTCGCTGGTTCGAGCCCAGCTCGGGGAGCCAAAATTTCAGCAGTGCATGCCGTATCCGCACCGCTTGCAGTACCCCTAAAAAAGCCCGCAACTTGTTTGCGGGCTTTTTGCATTGGGGCGCGCCGTCTGCGTGCCTGCGCCAAGAGCGCGTAGGATAATCGCGCATCCCTGTCGACGGCCTCGTCTTGCCCCTCCATGCGATCCACGCGATCCCTGCCTGCCCTGGTTTCCCTGCGCGCTTTTGAAGCGGCCGCGCGCCGCTTGAGCTTTTCGCTGGCCGCGCAGGAACTGTTCGTCACGCAAAGCGCGGTCAGCCATCACATCCAGCGGCTGGAAAGCGAGCTGGGCGTGGCGCTGTTTGAGCGGCGCACGCGAGCCGTCGCGTTGACGCCGGCGGGGCAGGCCTATTTTGAACACGTGCACGCGGCCTTCGGGCTCTTGCGGCAGGGCACGGACAAGCTGCGCGCACCCGCCGCCGCGCGCGTAACGCTGAAGGTGGGCTTGCTGGCCTCGTTCGCCACGCGTTGGCTGGCGCCGCGCCTGCCGGCCTTTGCCGCCGCGCATCCCGAGATTGAATTGCAGCTGCTGCCCGACATCGGCCTGGCCGACGTGGCGGGCGGCGACGTGGACGTGGCCATCCGCTATGGCCGTGGCTCCTGGCCCGGCGTGGCCTCGCGCCTGCTCATGACCGAACAACTGTCGGTTGTTGGCGCGCCCGAGCGCATCGCCGGACGCAAGCGGCCGCGCACACCCGAAGACCTGTTGCGCCATCCGCTGCTGACCTCGCACGCCAAACAGCCTTTTGAATGGGATGCCTGGGCGCGCCGCTTTGGCATGGACCTGGGCCGCGCCCAGACGGTGCGCCTGCACGACTACAACATCGTGGTGGAAGCCGCGTTGGCCGGGCAGGGGCTGGCCATGGGTCGGCACCGACTGATCGCGCCGCACCTGGCCAGCGGCGCGCTGGTGCAAGCGCTGCCCGGCGCGATGTTGGAAGATCCGCGCATCGGCTGGTGGTTTGTCGCGCCACGTGGCGCGTTGCAGCCCGCTGCTGCCGCGTTGCGCGACTGGCTGGCGGACGCGGCGCAAAGGGACTAGCCGGCTTCCCCCACGACACATTAGTTTTACTCATGTGTCGTCGACAAGAATTGATTGGTCAGGCGGCGGCGCGGCCGATAGCATCAAGCCCTGCGTTACGCTTTTAAAGCGGCCTCGGCGTCCATCGGTTTTGGGCTCTCCGCTTTTGACACTCTGACATTTCACAGGACATCCGCTATGACCCGTACGATCTCCGGCCGTGTGGCCGAACTGGGCTACACCCTGGAAGCCGCCGCCGCGCCCGCCGCCAACTATGTGCCTTTCGTCCTTGAGGGCAATCTGCTGACCATCTCGGGCCAAATTTCACGCAAAGGTGGCAAGCCGCAATACCTGGGCCAGCTGGGCAACCAGGTGTCGGATGCCGACGGTGTCGAAGCGGCGCGTTTGTCTGCCCTGGGGCTGTTGGCGCAGATCGCCGCCGCCACCGGCGACCGCCTGGACCGCGTGGCTCGCGTCGTGCGTCTGGGTGTGTTCGTGGCCAGCACGCCGGATTTCAACCGCCAAAGCGCCATCGCCAACGGCGCCTCCGACCTGATGGTCGAGGTGTTCGGTGATGCCGGCCGCCATGCGCGCAGCGCGGTAGGCGTGGCATCCCTCCCGCAGGGCGTGTCGGTGGAAATCGAAGCCGTCGTCGCACTGACTCCCGCCTGAGTTCCACGCCGGGTCTTGGCCCTTTTGCCAGCGCCTTGCCGCGCGACACGCCCTGGCTGCGTGCCGCGCGCACCTCAACGGAATCGATCATGTCTGCCCCCCTGACCGCCGCCCCTCTGACCGCCGCCACCATCCAGACCCTGCGCGCCCAGACGCCCGGCGCCCAAACCAGCGTCCATTTCAATCACGCCGGTTCGTCGCTGCCGTCCTCCGGCACGCTAGAGGCGATCCACGCGCATCTGCAACGCGAGGCCATGCTTGGCCCCATGGAAGCCGGCGTGGCGTCCCGCGCGTTGACCGAAAACGCGCGCACGCTTGCCGCCCAGCTGCTGAACGCGCAGCCCGATGAAATTGCATTGACCACCGGCAATTCCGCCGGTTGGGGCGCGGCCTTCGCGGCGCTTGCCCCCTGGCGGCCCGGCGACCGCATCCTGGTTGGCCGCCACGAATGGGGGGGCAACCTGGCCGCCATGCGCCTGCACGCCGAACGCGCGGGCGCCGTGTTGGAAACCATCGCGTCGGATGACAGCGGTTGCGTGGACCCCGACGCGCTGGCCGACATGGTGGACGACCGGGTGCGCCTGATCGCGCTGACCTGGATGCCCGCCAATGGCGGCCTCATCAACCCGGCCGCCGCCATCGGCCGCGTGGCACGCCGGCATGGCATTCCTTACTTCGTGGACGCCGCGCAGGCCGTCGGGCAATTGCCCATCGATGTCGCCGAGGTGGGTTGTGACGTCTTGAGCGGCGTGGGACGCAAGGCGTTGCGCGGCCCGCGCGGCACGGGCCTGCTGTATGTGCGGCGCGGCTTCCTGGACCAGTTGACGCCCGCCTTCGTCGACACCTATTCCGCGCCGCTGGACGCCGACGGCCGCCCCGTGCTGCGCGCCGACGCCGGCCGCCTGGAATCGGCCGAAAACTCATTGGCGCTGCGTTGCGGCCTGGCCAATGCGCTGCAAGAGGCACTGGCACTGGGCTTGGGCTCGATCCGCGCCACGCTGGATGCCACCGCCCAGCGCGTGCGCACCGAACTAGCCGCCATCCCGGGGCTGACGGTGCTGGACCAGGGGCGCGAAAAATCAAGCCTGATCTCGTTCAACCTGCAAGGGCGAAACGCCGCCGACGTTCAGCGCGCGCTGGCGGCCGTGGGGGTAACGATCGGCAGCAATGGCGTACCGTACACGCCGCTGGATATGCAGGCGCGCGGCCTGACCCACATTGCCCGGGTATCGGTCAGCCCGTTGACCAGCGACAACGAGATTGATCGCTTGCTGGACGCCCTGCGCGACGTGGCGCGCGCGGCGCCGTAGCGCCTGGGGCTGGGCCAGGACCTGGACCTGGACCTGGACTTGGATACCCCACGATTACCCCTCACCCTTCAACCCGCCACGCGCCGCATGAACGGCGACCACTTAGTGAATACAAGCAGGTTGCCCACCATCACCAGCGCCAATCCCAGCAGCGCGGGCGGCGTCCACTGGTAGCCCTCGGCCACCGTGGACACGCCCAGCGCCACCACCGGAAACAGCACCGTGCAGTACGCGGCGCGCGCGGGCCCCATGCGCCCCACCAGCGTCAGGTACGCCGTAAAGCCGATCACCGACCCCGGGATCGCCAGGTAAAGCAGGGCGCCGACGTACTGCTCGGACGTGTCGAACTGGAACGGCAGGCCGGCCAACAAGCAGCCCGCCAGCAGGATCGCCGCCCCGTAGCACATGCTGTAGGCGTTGCCGGTCAACGGCCGCACGCCCGCGCGTTGTTGCAGCGACGACAGCATGTTGCCCGTTGAAAAGCAGAACGTGCCCAACAGCGCAAAGCCCAATCCCAACAGCGTTTCGTGGCTGGCCTCCTGGCCGGCAAGCTCGGGCCAGAACAGCAGCACCAGCCCGGAAAAGCCGACGGCGCCGGCCAACATCACGCGCGGCGCGATACGGGTGCCGAACCACAGACGGGCGTTCAACGCGTTCCACAAGGTTGCCGCCGAAAACACCACCGACACCAGGCCGCTGGGGATCCACTGCGTCGCCGTGTAGAAGCACAGAAAATTCAAGCAGAACAGGCACAGCCCCTGGCCCACGCACAGCCAATGCCCACGCCGATCCAATTTTTGTAGCTTGCGGGTCAGCAGCAGGATGGCAAACAGCACCAGCGCCGCCAGCGCGAAGCGGTAGAAGATCGATACCGGAATGGCCACCGCACCCAGTTGCAGCTTGATGGCGATCCAGGTGGTGCCCCAGATAACGACGGTCAGGAAATAGAGGAAGAGATTCACGGTGCAACCAGCAAGGGAAAAGGGGCGCGATGAAGGCGGAGACGACGCGGGCGGCAGTGGCCGCTTGCCTGGCCGCCAGTGTGCGCCGCAGGCGGACGACACGATTGCCGGATCTTGCGGTTTTTATGCCGCCTCGCGCGCGGCGCGCGCGAGATCGCAGTAGCATTTCGCCTCTATGGGAATCGTCGCTTCGGCCCCGGCCGACTTCTCCGTCTTTCGCACCTTGTCGCGTTCCACCGCCACGCTGGAACGCGCCGCCGGCTTGGGCGAAGGCATCGCCATTTCGCAATGGGCCCGCAGCGCACGCGAGACGCTGGGCTACGACACCCCCGGCCACCACACGCTGTCGCTCTACCTGCATGGCGGCGACAAATCGTTTCGTGTGGGCCGCGACACGCTGCACGGCGGCGCGGGCAAATTCTGCGTACTGCCGGCCGAACACTATTCGCGCTGGTGCATGAACGACACCGTGCATTTCCTGCACCTGTACATTGCCCCCGAACGCCTGGCCCGCGAAGCCGTCATGCGCCTGGATTGCGAGCCGCGCACGCTGGAATTGCGCGACCGCACCTACATCCAGGACGAATCGCTGATCGACGTCTGCCGGCAGCTGCTGGGCACCGACTGGGCGCAGCCCGCCGACCGCCTGGCCGCCAGCAGCGCGGCCGAAACGGTGTTGCACCATCTGCTGCAACAAGGCGTGGCGCGCAAGACGGTGCAGCCTTCGCGCGGCGGCCTGGCCCCGGCCGTACGCCGGCGCATCATGGATTACGTCGACGCGCACCTGCATGCCCCCTTGACGCTGGACGAGCTGGCGGGCGTGGCCGCCTTGTCCACCTACCATTTCGCCCGCATGTTCCACACCTCGTTCGGCGAACCGCCGCATGCCTGGGTGCGCGCGCGGCGGCTTGCGCACGCGCGTGGGCTGCTGGCAGCGGGCAAGGGCGACCTGGCCGGCGTTGCCCAGGCCAGCGGCTTTGGCAACGCCAGCCACTTGTCCCGCGTGTTTCGCGAGGCCGTGGGCGTCACCCCGGGCCAATACCGGCACGCCCGACGTCAGCACTGAACAGGCGTTGCCCCGGCCCCCGCGCGCGGGCGAAGTTCGCCACGTTCGCCAAATGCGCAGGTCTACAATGTCGCATCGCCCTTTGCGGCCTTACGCTGCGGCCCGTCCGCGCTGCCTACCAACGCGATGCCGCCTTCGACCTCTCGCGCTTTTGACCTGCCGACCGGCTCTGCCAGCCCCCGCCCGTTGCGCGCGCACTGGCTGGCCGAACTCATCCGCCTGCGCGAAACCCATTGGGGTCCGCTGGACGACGCCGATGCCGTGCGCCGCGTGCGGCAGCTGGACACCGATCTGCCTTCGCGCATCCTGGCCCGCGCCGACCTGCTGGCGCAGCGCGAGAATCTTGGCCCGCTGGTAGATGGCTGGCGCCGCAGCGCACAGGCCATCCTGGCGGCGTTGTTCGTGCTGGCCCTGATGTCGGGCATCGCCGTGGCGCTGGGCGCGCTGGGCGACGGCTCGCGCCCGGTCAACGTGCTGTGGGCGCTGGGCGCATTGCTGGGCTTGCATGCGTTGACCTTTCTGCTGTGGCTGGGCAGTTTTCTGCTCAAGCCCACCGCCGCCACCGGGCTGGGGCGGCTATGGCTGTGGGCCACCCGCAAGCTGGCGCGCGGCCCCGACAGCGCGCTGGTGCCGCAGGCCTTTCTGAATCTGCTGGCGCGCGCGGGCGCCTTGCGCTGGCTGTTCGGCGCGGTCAGCCATCTGCTGTGGTTGACCGCGCTATGCGCCG
This sequence comes from Achromobacter sp. B7, assembly GCF_003600685.1. Classification (NCBI taxonomy): domain Bacteria; kingdom Pseudomonadati; phylum Pseudomonadota; class Betaproteobacteria; order Burkholderiales; family Alcaligenaceae; genus Achromobacter; species Achromobacter sp. B7. The sequence continues at coordinate 159,404 of NZ_CP032084.1, read as the reverse complement.
CGCTGGCCGCCTTGCTGGTGGTGCTGTCCACCGCCAGTTACCGCTTTGTCTGGGCCACCACGCTGCTGGCGCCCGACACCTTCGTCTGGCTGACGCAAGCCATCGGCTGGTTGCCGGCGCACCTGGGCTTTGCGATGCCGGACGCGGCGGTCATCCGCGCCAGCGACGGCAGCCAGACGCTGTCCGCCGACGCGCAGGTGCAATGGTCGTTGTGGCTGATCGGCGTCGTGGTGGTTTACGGCATCCTGCCCCGGCTGCTAGCCGCCGCGCTTTGCGTGGCCGCCACGCTGCGTGCGCTGCGCCGCTTGCGCATCGACCCCTTGCTGGCAGGCTTTTCGCCGTTGCGAGACCGCCTGGAGCCCGCCGCGCAGTCCACCGGCATCGACCGTCCGGTGGATGCGCTGCACCAGCCGCGCGTGCAATCCGCGCCGCTGTCCGGCCTGGCGGGGCAGCCCGTGCTGTTGGGGCTGGAGCTGCCGGGCGACCTGGCCTGGCCGCCCGCCAACCTGCCTGACACCGTGCAGATGGCGGGCAACCTGGACACGCGCGAAGAGCGCAACCGCGTGCTGGACGCGCTGGCGCAAGCGGCCGCTTCGCGTTTGCTGATTGCCTGCGATGCGCGTCAAACGCCGGATCGCGGCACCTTGTCGCTGATCGCCGAGCTGTCCGCCCACGCAGGTCATACGGCCGTCTGGCTCATTGCTTCGCGTGCAGGCGGTGATCAAGAGGGCGGTGATGGCAAACACGATACCGACGGCGGCGGGATCGGCCGCGGCGACGCCAGCCGCAGCAGCAGCAGCAGCAGCAGCAGCAGCAATCACAACACCCGCGCCGCGCTGTGGCGCGAGCGCCTGCTGGCGTTGGGCCTGCCTGCCGACGCCATCCTGCAAACGCCCAACGCGCCGCTAACGTGGCTACAGGCCGACCATGGCTGACGACATCATCAAGATCGCGCTGGTCGGCCACACCAACACCGGCAAGACATCGCTGCTGCGCACCCTGACGCGCGACACGACTTTTGGCGAAGTGGCCGACAGTCCCGGCACAACCCGCCACGTAGAAGGCGCGCGGCTGCGGCTGGACGGCCGCGCCGTGCTGGAATGGTTCGACACCCCCGGCATGGAAGACAGCATCGCGCTGCTGGAATACCTGGAACGCCTGGACCAACCAGCCGAACGGCTGGACGGCCCGGCGCGCATCCGGCGCTTTCTGGATACGCCCGAGGCGCACGGCCGCTTCGAGCAGGAAGCGCGCGTGCTGACGAAGATGCTGGAGTGCGACGCGGCGTTGTACGTGATCGACGCGCGCGACCCCGTGCTGGGCAAGCATCGCGACGAACTCTCCATCCTTGCGGCTTGCGGGCGGCCCCTGCTGCCCGTGCTTAATTTTGTGAACGCCCCCGCGCATCGCGCCAACGAATGGCGCGGCGCCATGGCGCGGCTGGGCCTGCACGCGGTGGTGGAGTTCGACACGGTAGCCCCGCCGCTGGACGGCGAGCAGCAGCTGTACGCCAAGCTGGGCGTGCTGCTGGACCGCCATGCCGGTGCGCTGGCGCGCCTGTCCGACAGCCTGTCCGCGCAACGCCGCGAACGTCACGCCGCCGCCTACGAACTGCTGGCCGATCTGCTGATCGACGTGGCGGCGCTGCGCCTGGCCAGCCTTAGCGACGACACCGCGTTAGCCGCCGCCTCGGCGCAGTTGCGCGACCACGTGCGCCAACGCGAACAAACCTGCGTGAACGCGCTGCTGGCGCTCTACAACTTTCGCGCGGCCGACTTCACCGACGACGCACTGCCTTTGCAAGGCGAACGTTGGGGCATGGACCTGTTCCACCCGCAGGCGCTCAAGGACATGGGCGTGCAGGTGGGCATGGGCGCCGCGGCCGGCGCCATGGCAGGCGCGGCCGTCGACCTGCTTAGCGCGGGCCTGAGCCTGGGCACCGGCATGCTGATCGGCGCGGCGGCGGGCGGCTTGTGGCAAGGCGTTGAAAAGCTGGGCAAGCGCGTGGCCGGCAAGCTGCGCGGTTGGCGCGAGATCAGCGTTGACGACGCCGTACTGCGCTTGCTGGCGCTGCGCCAGCGCCAGTTGATCGATGCGTTGGAGCGTCGCGGACACGCCGCACGAGAACCATTGAAACTAGCCCTTCCGGATGATGACGCCTGGCGCAAAGGCCCCTTGCCGGAGGCCCTGAAAGAAGCGCGCAGCCGCCCGGAATGGTCGGCACTGGGTAAACACTACGAAGACAGCGACCGGCGCAAACGCACTGTCCATGAGCTGGCTCGAACGCTTGCCGCCTCTGCCGCATCGCCCGGCCCGGCCATCGAATAGCCCGTCATTGCGCAGCGCGCAATGCCCCCTTTTTAGCCGCGAAAATGCACCATTCCAGGCGGACGGCAAGCGCGGACTAACCCCAATCCAAACCGATTGACGCTTAAACGAATGCGTCTATAAGATTCGATCTGCATCGGCGCGGGCTCGCCCCCGCCATGACAATCACAAGGGGTTGGATCTATCGTGAAGTCGAAGTCCTCTGCAGTGATTCCCGGCATCGCCTTTCACGGCCTGCGCGCGGTACACCCCGCGTGCCGCGCCACCCCGCACCGCCTTTCGTCGTAAGCAGCAACGCCATGCCCCGGAACCCGTTGGGGCTGGGGCCCTGTCACTTCTGTCGCGCAATCCGCGCACCACACGGAGCATGAGGGCTATGCGTACTTTTCCTCACTTGAAGCAAGCTGCGCTGGCGACCGCCATTGCCGCGTCGTTGGCGTTCAGCGCCGGCGCGACCGCCAAGACCTTTCACTGGGCGTACCAGGGCGACGCCACCTCGATGGACCCGATGGCGCTGAACGAGACCTTCACGCTAGGCTTCCAAGGCAACATCTACGAAACGCTGGCCGGCTATGACGGCAACTTGAAGCTGACGCCGCTGCTGGCCGAAAGCTGGGAAAACCCCGAGCCCACCAAATGGGTCTTCAAGCTGCGCAAAGGGGTGAAGTTTCACGACGGCTCGCCGTTCACCGCCGACGACGTGATCTTCTCGTGGAAGCGCAGCCTGACGCCCGGCTCGGACATGAAGGGCTACGGCGCCAAGGCCTCCGACATCAAGAAGGTTGACGACTACACCGTCGAGGTCACCACCCCCACGCCCAACCCCATCCTGCCGCGCGAATGGGTGTTCCTGTACATCATGAGCAAGACGTGGGCGGAAAAGAACAAGACCACCGAGGCCACCAACGTCAAGGGCGACAACCAGGGCAACTATGCCAACCTGAACGCCAATGGCACCGGCCCCTTCATGCTGGTGTCGCGCCAGCCCGATGTGAAGACGGTGCTCAAGCGTTATGACGGCTACTGGAACAAAGACATCAAGACCAATGTCGACGAAGTCATCTTCCAGCCGATCACCCAGGAAGCCACCCGCGTGGCCGCGCTGATCTCGGGCGAAATGGACCTGGTGCAGCCCGTGCCCGTGCAAGACTGGAAGCGCCTGGAAGACGCCAAGGGCGTCAAGCCGCTGACGGCGCCCGAAGCGCGCGCCATCTTCATCGGCATGGACCAGGACCGCGACGAACTGCTGTTCTCGGACGTCAAGGGCAAGAACCCGTTCAAGGATGCCAAGGTGCGCGAAGCCGTTGTGCTGGCCGTGGACACCAAGGCCATCAACGACAAGATCATGCGCGGCGCGGCCAAACCGCTGGGTTCGCTGGTGGCCACCGCCATCAACGGCTACGCGGATTCCTACGGCGCCCCGTACAAGCCCGACCCCGAACGCGCCAAGAAGCTGTTGGCCGAAGCGGGCTATCCGAAGGGCTTCACCGTCACCATGGACTGCCCGAACGACCGCTACGTCAACGACGAAAAGGTCTGCCAGGCAGTGGCCGGCATGTTGGCGCGCGTGGGCATCAAGATCAATCTGCTGGCGCAGACCAAGTCCAAGTACTTCGGCAAGATCCTGCTGCAAGCGGGCAACCAGACCAGCATGTACATGCTGGGTTGGACACCAAGTTCCACCGACGCGCACAACGCGCTGCTGAACCTGGCCGCGTGCCGCGATGCGAAGACGGCGGCCGGCCAGTTCAACCTGGGCGGCTACTGCAACAAGAAGGTGGACGAGCTGACCAACAAGATCGGCGTCGAAACCGATCAGACCAAGCGCAACGCCATGATCAAGGAAGCCTTCGAGATCGTGCGCAAGGACTACGGCTATCTGCCCTTGCACCAGCAGCCGATGTCCTGGGGCGTAAAGGACAACATCAAGGTCATCCAGCGCGCCGACGACGTGCTTGACCTGCGTGACGTGGTGTTGCCGTAACCGCCTGACCAACACGTCTGTTCAACATTTGTCTGACTAGTTCAGCCCCGGATGGCGCAAGCCATCCGGGCGCGCCCGGCCCAGCCCCGGTTCCGGCTGTCAACGGAAACGCGGCCCGGCGTTATCTGCAAACGAGGGCACCCGATAATGCTTTCCTTTATTGCGCAACGGCTTATCCAGTCGGTGCTGGTGATGTTGACGGTGGCGCTGATCGCGTTCTCCATGTTCCGCTATGTGGGCGACCCGATCGCCAGCATGGTCGGCCAGGACACCACCCCTGAACAACGCGCGCAGTTGCGCGAACAGCTGGGCCTGGACGACCCCTTCGTCGTGCAGTTTGCGCGCTTTGTCGGCAACGCCGCGCATGGCGACTTCGGCATTTCGTACCGGCAGCGCCGCCCCGTCAGCGAGCTGCTTGAAGAGCGCATGCCCGCTACGCTGGAACTGTCGTTCGTGTCTGCCGTGATGGCGCTGGCGTTGGGTATTCCGATGGGCATCTACACCGCGCTGCGCCGCCACGGCGTGCTGTCCAAGGCGTTCATGGCGTTGTCGCTGGCCGGCATCTCGCTGCCCACCTTCCTGATCGGCATCCTGCTCATTCTTGTCTTTGGCGTGCAGCTGCGATGGCTGCCCAGCTTCGGACGGGGCGACGTGGTCAGCCTGGGGTGGTGGACCACCGGCTTTCTGACCAAGTCCGGATGGCTGGCGCTGATCATGCCGGCGATCACACTGGCGCTGTTTCAGATGACGTTGATCATGCGGCTGGTGCGCGCGGAAATGTTGGAAGTGCTGCGCGCCGATTTCATCAAGTTCGCGCGGGCGCGCGGCTTGCCCGAACGGCTGATCAACTTTCGCCACGCCTTGAAGAACACGATGGTGCCGGTCATCACGATCACCGGCCTGCAACTGGGCTCGATCATCGCGTTCGCCATCATCACCGAAACCGTATTCCAGTGGCCCGGCATGGGGCTGTTGTTCATCCAGGCCATCAGCATGGTGGACATTCCGGTGATGGCGGCGTATCTGGTGCTGATCGCCTTCATGTTCGTGGTCATCAACCTGGTCGTCGACCTGCTGTATTTCGCCGTGGACCCGCGTCTGCGCGTGCAGAGCAAGTAAAGGAATCAACATGATTGCTCGCATCGCTCCCCTGTTTGCCCGCGCGGCCGACAGCGATATCTGGCACAGCTTCAAGCGCTCGCCCGGCGCCATCATCGCCGCCATCGTGACGCTGGCGATATTGCTGGGCGCGCTGTTCGCGCCCATCATCGCGCCCCACAACCCCTTCGACCTGGCGTCGCTGTCCATCATGGACGCCAACACGCCGCCCGCCTGGGAAGAGGGCGGTAGCCCAGACTTCCTGCTGGGCACTGACGATCAGGGCCGAGACATTCTTTCTGCCGTGTTGTATGGCTCGCGCGTGTCGCTGCTGGTGGGGTTTGCATCGGTGCTGTTCTCGATGGTGCTGGGCGTAACGCTGGGTCTTATCAGCGGTTACGCCGGCGGCCGCGTCGACAGCTTCATCATGCGCATCGCTGACGTGCAGCTGTCGTTTCCCGCCATCCTGGTGGCGCTGCTGATCGACGGCGTGGCGCGTGGCGTCTTGCCGCGCGACATGCACGATCAACTGGCGCTGTACGTGCTGATTTTCGCCATCGGGATCTCGGGCTGGGTGCAGTACGCGCGCACCGTGCGCGGCTCCACGCTGGTCGAACGCAACAAGGAATATGTGCAGGCGGCACGGCTGATCGGCATCGGCCCGATCACCATCCTGCGCCGCCACATCCTGCCCAACGTCATGGGCCCCGTGCTGGTCATTGCCACCATCCATTTGGCGATTGCCATCATCACGGAAGCCACGCTGTCGTTCCTGGGCGTGGGCGTGCCGCCGACGGCGCCGTCGCTGGGCACGTTGATTCGTATCGGCAACAGCTATCTGTTTTCGGGCATGTGGTGGATCTCGATTTTTCCGGGCATTGCGCTGGTGGCGCTGGTGCTATCGGTCAACCTGCTGGGCGACTGGCTGCGCGACGCGCTCAACCCCAAGCTGCGCTGAGGACGTCATGGCCCTGTTGAACATTGAAGACATCCGCATCGAATTCCCCAGCCGCCGTGGCACGCTGGTGGCGGTGGACGGCGTATCGCTATCGCTGGAAAAAGGCGAGATCCTGGGCGTGGTGGGCGAGTCCGGCGCGGGCAAGTCCACCATCGGCAACGCGGTGATCGGCCTGCTGGAAGCGCCCGGTCGTTTGGCCGGCGGCTCGGTGCTGCTGAACGGTGAACGCATCGACACACTGACGCCCGCGCAAAAGCGCAAGGTGCGCGGCCGCCGCATCGGCATGATTTTCCAAGACCCGCTGACGTCGCTGGACCCGCTGCAAACGGTGGAAAGCCAGCTGGTGGAAACCATGCAGGTGCACCTGAACCTGACGCACGCCGAAGCCAGGAAACGTGCGGTGCAACTGCTGGTCCAAGTCGGCATTGACCAGCCGGAACTGCGCGTCAAGCAATACCCGCATCAGTTCTCGGGCGGCATGCGCCAGCGCGTGGTGATTGCGCTGGCCTTGTGCTGCGAACCCGAAGTCATCATCGCCGACGAACCCACGACCGCGCTGGACGTTTCCATCCAGGCGCAGATTCTTGAGCTGTTGAAGAAGCTGTGCCGCGAAGAGCAGGTCGGCATGATCATCATCACGCACGACATGGGCGTGATTGCGGACGTGACGGATCGGGTGGCGGTGCTGTATCACGGCAAGCTGGTCGAACAAGGGCCCACCGCCAAGATCCTGGGCGACCCCGACCATCCCTACACGCGCAGCCTGATATCGGCCGTGCCGCGCCCGGACATCAAGCTCAAGCGCTTTCCGCTGGTCACCTACATCGAAGACGTCAAGACGCCGTCGCAACCGCTGGACCTGGCCACGCATTGGCTGGGGCAGCGGCGCGACTTTGGCGCGCAAACGGATGGCCCCTTGGTGCAGGTGCGTGACCTGTCCATGCGCTTCGTGCTCAAAAGCGCGCTGCTCAAGCGCAACCAACGCACGCTGGACGCCGTCAAGCGCGTGAACTTTTCCATTGGCGAAGGCGAGGTCTTCGGGCTGGTGGGCGAATCGGGCTCCGGCAAGTCCACGGTCGCAAGGTTGATCTCGGGCTTGTACACGCCGTCGGAAGGCTCGGTCACGTTCGGCGGCACCGACCTGACGGCGCTAAAGGGCGAGAAACAACTCAACCCGTTCCGGCGCCAGATCCAGATGATTTTCCAGGATCCGTTTTCGTCGCTGAACCCGCGCATGCGCGTGCTGGACATCATTGCCGAGCCCATCCGCTTTCATAAGCTGGCGGCATCCGAAGCCGAAGCGCGCCGCATCGTGGCGGATCTGCTGGACGTCGTGGGCTTGGGCGATCGCGCCGCCGAGCGCTTTCCGCACGAGTTCTCGGGCGGCCAACGCCAGCGCATCTGCATCGCCCGCGCGCTGGCCACGCGCCCGCGTTTTTTGATCTGCGACGAACCCACGTCCGCGCTGGACGTATCGATTCAGGCGCAGATCCTGAATCTGCTGAAAGACCTGCAAGAAGAACTGGGCCTGACCATGCTGTTCATCAGCCACGACCTGCCGGTGATTCGCCAGATGTGCGACCGCGTCGGCGTGATGCGCTATGGCGAATTGCTGGAAGTGGCGGAAACCGAAACGCTGTTCCAGCAGCCGCAACACCCCTACAGCCAGCACCTGCTTGGCCTGATGCCGCGCCTGCAAACCATGTCCCGCGAGGGGCTGGATGTGGTCGAAGGCTGACAGCGAAGCGCAACCGGAGCAAGACATGACGGCGACACGACAGACTCTCTTTATCGGCGGCCTGGTATTCGATGGCGAGGGCAAGGTATTGCGCGATCACGGTGTGCTGGTTGAAGACAAGCAGGTGGCGCGCGTGGCGCCGGCCGGCGCGTTTGAAGGCTATGCGGGGCTACAGGTCAACACCACCGGCATGACGCTGATGCCCAGCCTGGCCGACTGCCATGTGCACCTGGTCTACACCGGCGGCGCCGACCCCAACGCCTTGCTCAGCAAACAGGGCCCCGCGCAGATCACATTGACCGCGCTGGAAAATGCCCAGGCCAGCCTGCGCGGTGGCGTGACCGCTTTGCGCGACTGCGGCGGCAAGGACTACCTGGAATTTGGCGTGCGCGACGCGATTGCGCGCGGCGTGTTTCCCGGCCCCACCATCAAGGCGTCCGGCCGCATCATCTGCATGACGGGCGGACACGGCAACCGCATCGGCCGCGTTGCGGATGGCGTCGATGACGTCGTCAAGGCGGTGCGCGAGCAAGTCCACGCAGGCTGCGACCTGGTGAAGATCATGGCCACCGGCGGCGTCATGACGCCCGGCGTCAGCCCGATGGACGCGCACTACAGCTTCGATGAACTGAAGGCGGGCGTGCACGAAGCCAAGCGCTTTCGCAAAAGCACGGCCAGCCATGCGCAAGGCACCCAGGGCATTCTGAACGCCGTGCGCGCGGGCATCGATTCGATCGAACACGGCATCTTCATGGACGATGATTGCCTGCGCGAAATGCTGGAAGCCGAAACCTATCTGGTGCCCACCATCGCCGCGGTGCGCAATATCATCGCCAACGCCGACAACGGCATCCCGGCGTACGCGGTGGAGAAGGCGCGGGCGGTGGAACAACGCCATCGGGAATCGTTCCAGATGTACTACAAGGCCGGCGGCCGCATCGCGATGGGCACGGACGCGGGCACGCCGTTCAACCTGCACGGCGAAAACGCCATGGAGCTGGCGTACATGGTCGAATTCGGCATGACGCCTGTCGATGCGCTGATAGCGGGCACGTCGCGCGGCCACGACCTGATGGGCTTGACCCAGCACGGCGTCATCGCCGAGGGCAAGGTGGCCGACCTGCTGCTGGTGCAAGGCGACCCGACCGAAGACATCCTGAAAGCGGCCGACAAGCGCTTCCACGTGGCGGTGCTGCGCAACGGCGAGCCGGCGGCGGGTGCGTTGCCGTTCTGATCCTGGCAGGGATACAACGATAAAAAAGCCGCCGCGCCCAACGGCGCGGCGGCTTTTTACTTTGGCAACGACCGGGGTCGCGTGCTTTGCGGTGTGCGCCTTAGCGCGCGCCACCCATCGCGCCGCTCATCACCATCATCAGGAACTGTTCAACCGGCATCTTCTTGCCGTTGAAGTCGACTTGGCCGTCGGCGTAGTTCACGTAAGTAACGATGTTGTTGTTTTCGACCTTGGCAACGCCCATCGCGGCCGCCATGGTGCCAACCATTTCGGCCTGGCCCTTGGCGGTTTGCACGGCTTGTTCGGCCGGCACGCCACGCATTTGCGGTTCAACGGCCATCAAGTCGCTCAGGTTGCCCTTGGACAGCACCAGCTTGGCATCCAGCTTCTTCACGGCTTCGGTCAGCGTGTCGGCCACTTCGCCGTCCATCGAGGCCGGCTTGGCAAAGTCCAGGTTCAGGTTGAACGTGGACGTGCCATTGGCGGTGCGCACTTCCAGCGGCGACACGGCCAGCGTGGGGTTGCCTGCCAGGATCTGCGCGACGTTGGTCTTGATGACCTGCTGCTCTTCAGCGGTGAACTGCGGCAGTTGTTCCTGGCCGTTGCTTTGCATCATGCGGCGTGAGGCGGCTTCGTAGACGTCGTTCAGCGCCTTGAACGCCTTGGAGTCCAGCTTCTGCACATCCAGCGCCAGCTTCAGGCCGGCAACGTCCTTGGCTTGCACGTTGATCATGCCGAAGTCCAGGGCCATCTTGGCGCCCATGGCGGGGCCGTTTTCGGTCATGTCGACGGCGATCGAGGTGTCCTTGAACTGAACCGGCGGCTTTTCCTTGGACGTGATGGTCCAGTCCTTGAGCGTCAGCTTCTGGCTGCCCACGTACATGTCATTGGACGCTGGCGTCATGTCGCTGGTCAGCGAAATGCCTTGCAGGGCCATGCTGACGATGTCGCTGTTTTCGCTCTGGCCGGACAGCACCAGCTTGTCGGTCTTCAGGTCGAAGATGCCGTGCTTGTTCGACGTCGTGTAGTCGACGTTGCCCGTCATGCCCGAGAACGACAGGCTGGTGTCGCCCTTGGTGACGTCGGCGGGGGCCAGGTTGAACTTGCCGGTGATGTTCTTGGCGTAGCTGACGCTGTAGTGACCCGACAGCGGCGTTGCGCCCTTGGTGGCGGCAAACCATTCCTTGACGGTCGGGGTTTCTTCCAGCACGAAGTCGCTGGCGACCATGGCCGGCGCGAAAGAGCCGGACTTCAGGTTCGACAGCGGCAGGGGGCCGTGCGACAGGTGTTCCACAAACAGCACGTCGCGATCTTGCGCGGGCTTGCCTTGTTCGGCCGGCGTGGTGAACTTCACGCGGTAGCGGGCGGTGGACGAAAACACACCGCGCTCGAACGAAACCAGCTCCACGGACGAGGCGATGCCCCACTGATCGCTGAACTTCTTCAGTTCAACATTGGCCTCGCCAATGGACTGGTTGACGAAAGCCTCGGCCTTTTGGCCCGTGTACCAGGCGGTGCCGGTCCACGCCGCGCCCAGAACGACCACGAGGCCCACGATTGCCGATTTCTTCATAGCGACCCTTTATTCTTCAAATGGATAGATGCGCAGCGATTATAGGGAGAGCGCACTAGGGAAAACACGTATTTGGTTCATAAGCGCTGCAAGTTGTTACTTGGCGATACAGCACGGCTGAATCCAGTCCGCTGCTGCACCGCCACATCAGCTACAATCGCCGAGTGTGCTTTGCCAATCTGCACACGTCCGCTATGGCCCTTCGCTGCCAAGCTTCGCCCATCAGGGCGCTTCCCTTTTCTCCTTATTCGTCCGCCTGGATTGGAGTCTCTCAACTTGAGCGACGGGCTGCCGCTGGAGTTGTTTTGACTACCTCTTCCCCTTTCGCCGACCTCGGGCTGGCTGATTCCCTGTTGCGCGCCATTGCCGATACCGGCTACACCGCACCCACGCCTATTCAAGCCCAGGCGATTCCCCAAGTTTTGAAAGGCGGCGACCTGCTCGCCGCCGCGCAGACGGGTACCGGCAAGACCGCCGGCTTCACGCTGCCGATCCTGCATCTGCTGATGCAGCAAAAGCCCGAAGTGCGTAAGCCCGGCCGCCCCCGTTGCCTGATCCTGACCCCCACGCGCGAACTGACCGCGCAGGTGGCCGAATCGGTGCAGACGTACGGCAAGTACACCTCGTTGACGTCCATGGTGATGTTCGGCGGCGTCAACATCAACCCCCAGATTTCCGCGCTGCGCAAGCCGCTGGACATCCTGGTGGCAACGCCGGGTCGCCTGCTGGACCACTGCGGCCAGAAGACGGTTGACCTGTCGGGCGTTGAAATCCTGGTGCTGGACGAAGCCGACCGCATGCTGGACATGGGCTTCATCCGCGACATCCGCAAGATTCTTGCCCTGCTGCCCAAGCAACGCCAGAACCTGCTGTTCTCGGCCACGTTCTCGGACGAAATCCGCACGCTGGCGCGCGGCGTCCTGAACAACCCGGGCGAAGTGTCCGTCACCCCGCGCAACACCGCCACCGAACTGGTCACCCAGACGGTGCACATGGTGGAACAGCATCACAAGCGCGACCTGATCAGCCACATCATCCGTGAAAGCGGCTGGCACCAGGTGCTGGTGTTCACGCGCACCAAGCACGGCGCCAACCGCCTGGCTGAAAAGCTGGTCAAGGACGGCCTGACCGCCGCCGCCATTCACGGCAACAAGAGCCAATCGGCTCGCACCCGCGCGCTGGCCGGCTTCAAGGACAGCACCGTGACGGTGCTGGTGGCGACCGACATCGCCGCCCGTGGCCTGGACATCGACCAACTGCCGCAAGTGGTGAACTTTGAACTGCCGAACGTGCCGGAAGACTACGTGCACCGTATCGGCCGCACGGGCCGCGCGGGCGCCACGGGTGCTGCCGTCTCGCTGGTCGACAACAGCGAAATCAAGCTGCTGAAGGACATCGAGCGCCTGATCAAGAAGACGATCGAGCGCAAGCCCGTTGAAGGCTGGACCCCGTCGCCCACCAGCGCCGCCGCCTTCGAACGCCAGGAACGCGATGAAGACGCGCGCAGCCCGCGCGGTGGCAATCGCAATGGCGGTCGTGGTGGCAATGGCGGTAACGCCGGCCGTGGCGGCAACGCTGGCGCCGGCCGTTCGCGTCCGGCCCAAGGCCCGGCGCGCGCCGCTACCGGCGGCCGTGCCCCCGCACCGGCTCGCGCCGGCGGCGAAGGCCGTGGCAATGGTGGCCAACGCGACGCCAAGCCCGCCGACCGCCCGGCTCACGCCGGTCGTGGCGATGGCCGTCCGCAGCAGGCCCCGCGCCGTCCCGAAGGCGCGCAGCGCCCGGCGGGCAACGGCGGTTCGGGCCGTCCGCGCGCGGCGTTGCTGGGCAAGTAAAGCCAAGCGAGTAATATCCCGGCACCCCCATACTGCGATCCTAGGACCCGCGCCATCATGCCCTTATCCACCTGGTTGACGTTCTTCCTGGCCTCCTGGGCCATTTCGTTCTCACCCGGGGCGGGCGCGATTTCCGCGATGTCCTCTGGATTGAAATACGGCTTTGCACGCGGCTACTGGAACACGGCCGGCCTCATCATGGGCATCCTGTTCCAGTTCGTCGTGGTGGCCGTGGGCTTGGGCGCCGTGCTGGCCACGTCCGAAATGGCCTTCAATGTGGTCAAGTACCTGGGCGTGGCCTACCTGATCTACCTGGGCGTGCGCCAGATTCGTACTGACGCCGCGCCCGTGGCGGTGGACGCGGGCGACCCGAAGCAGGCGTCGATCCGCGACCTGGTCATGCGTGGCTTTCTGATCAACACCATGAATCCGAAGGGCACCGTGTTCCTGCTGGCCGTTGTGCCGCAGTTCGTGGACCCGGCGATGGCGTTGACGCCGCAGTACATGGCGCTGGCCGGCACGCTGGCGTTTACCGACCTGGTCGCCATGGGCGTGTACACGCTGCTGGCGGCCCGCGTGTTGCGCTTGCTGCGCGACGCCAAGCACATCCGCTGGATGAACCGCACCTTCGGGTCGCTGTTCATCCTGGCGGGCGTTTTCCTGGCGTCGTTCCGCCGCCATTCCTGAATTTTCCGGCCTTGGGGCGCTCGCTGGCGACGGCGGGTGCCCCACGGCTTTTTCATGCACGATGCCGTACCGCGCCGGCTCCAAAAGCGGCGTTAAGTACAATCCCCCGACCATGAACATCCCTCACGAAGTAGCGCGGCGCCGAACGTTCGCGATCATTTCCCACCCTGACGCGGGCAAGACCACGCTGACCGAAAAGCTGTTGCTGTTCGCAGGCGCGATTCAGATCGCCGGCAGCGTCAAGGCGCGCAAGGCCACGCGCCATGCGTCGTCCGACTGGATGGAAATCGAAAAGCAACGCGGCATTTCCGTGGCCTCGTCGGTCATGCAGATGGAATACCGCGACTGCGTCATCAACCTGCTCGACACCCCGGGCCACCAGGACTTCTCTGAAGACACCTACCGGGTGCTGACGGCGGTGGATGCCGCGCTGATGGTTATCGACGCCGCCAATGGCGTCGAGCCGCAAACGATCCGCCTGCTACAGGTTTGCCGCGCGCGCAACACGCCCATCATCACGTTCATCAACAAGATGGACCGCGAAGTGCGCGAGCCGCTGGAATTGCTGTCCGAGATCGAAGGCCACCTGGGCATGGACGCCGTGCCGTTCTCGTGGCCGGTGGGCATGGGCAAGTCGTTCGGCGGCGTGTTCGATATCCGCCGCGACCGCATGCGCGTGTTCCGCCCCGGGCAGGAACGCCGCTCGGACAATGATGATGTGATCGAAGGGCTGAGCAATCCTGAAATCGCCCGCCGTTTCGGCTCGGCGTTCGAACAGGCCAGCGGCGAGATCGAACTCATCAACGAAGCCGCGCCCGCGTTCGACCGTGAACAGTTCCTGGCCGGCAAGCAGACGCCCGTGTTCTTCGGCTCCGCCATCAACAACTTCGGCGTGCAGGAAGTGCTGGACGCGCTGGTCGACCACGCGCCGCCCCCGGGCCCGCGCGTCGCCCTGCAACGCGAAGTGCTGCCCGAAGAACCCAAGTTCACCGGCGTCGTGTTCAAGGTGCAGGCCAACATGGACCCTGCCCACCGTGACCGCGTGGCGTTCGTGCGCGTCAGCTCGGGCCGCTTTGAACGCGGCATGCGTTTGAAGGTGGCCCGCACCAACAAAGAAATGCGCCCCAACAACGTGGTGTCTTTCCTGTCGCAGCGGCGCGAGCTTCTGGACGAGGCGTATGCCGGCGACGTGATCGGTATCCCGAACCACGGCGTGCTGCAATTGGGCGACGTGCTGACCGAAGGTGAAACGCTGCAATTCACCGGCCTGCCGTTCTTCGCGCCGGAGCTCTTCCAGGCGGTTGAAGTGAAGGACCCGCTGCGCACCAAACAGCTGCGTACCGGCCTGACCCAATTGGGCGAAGAGGGCGCGATTCAGGTGTTCCGTCCGGAGGCTGCGGGCGGCTCTTTGCTGCTGGGCGCAATCGGCCAGTTGCAGTTTGAAGTGGTGGCTCACCGCCTCAAAACCGAGTACGGCGCGGACGCCAGAATGCTGCCTTCGCGCTACACAATGGCACGTTGGATTACGTCTGAAAACCCCAAGGCGCTGCGCAAGTTCATGGATGCCAATGCGGCTCATATCGCCTATGATGTCGTCGATGCGGCGGCGTTTTTGATCAGTTCCCCTGCGCAGTTGCGCGTAGCCGAGGACCTGTATCCCGAGGTGAAATTCCATGCCATGCGCGAACACGGCGGCAAGGTTTTCGGGGACAAGGCGTAGACCCGTTCGGGTTCCGCACGGCAGATGAGGGTAGCAATGTCTTGGCGTTTATTATTCGCAACGCTCCTGATCGCGCTTGGCGCGTCGGCCTGGGGCGGTATTCAATTGGGTGACTGGCTGGTGGCGCATGCGCCGCCCGCGGCACCGGCTCCTGGTCAGGACGCGGCAGCTTCGCAGCAGCCCGTTCTGGACGCCAACGGACGCCCTTACGTGGCGCAACCGCCGCAGCCGCGCATCGACGGTACCCTGGGCGTTCCCGACAAACCGGCCGACCGCCAATGGCAGGTCAATACGGTGTCACTGTTCGACACCGTCAGCGATCCCGCCGTGAAGCTTTCGCGCGAACGCATCACGCCCGAGCAAGCCCGCGAAATCGCGGCCGCCTCGGAAGTGCCGCTGCCTTCCGGCACCTCGGACGTCACCACCATGGACTTGCAAGTGCCCGGCACATCCACCGCCATCAACGGCGGCCAGATGCAGGCCAACGGCTACGGTACGCCGCAGATGGTGCAAGCGCCTCCGCCCCCGCCCAATACGTCGCCGGCGCCTGGCGCGCCGGGCTGGCAAGACGCGCTCAAGCGCGAACTGGCGCAGTGCGCCACGCAAGGCTTCTTCGAACGGCCTTCGTGCTCATGGAACGCGCGCAACAAATACTGTGCGCCGAACCGCGCCTGGGGCACGATGGCCGAATGTCCGGCCCGCCCGCAATAACCGTCTCAGATAACAATCAATACGCCGCGCGTTGTTTACGCGGATATGGCAAAGGCGCCCCAAGGGGCGCCTTTTTATTGCCTTGCGGCCCAGCCGATTACTCGGGCACGGACATCTGGCTTTGCAGGTAATTCTGGATGCCGACCTTGTCGATCAGATCGATCTGGGTTTCCAGGTAATCGATGTGCTCTTCGGTGTCGTCCAGGATGTCCTGGAACAGATCGCGCGAGACATAGTCACGCACCGATTCGCAATAGGCGATGGCTTCCACGACAGTGGTGTGCGCGGCTTGTTCCAGCTTCAGGTCACAGGCAAGCAGCTCGGGCACGTCTTCACCGATCAGCAGCTTGTGCAGGTCTTGCAGGTTGGGCAGGCCGTCCAGCATGAAGATGCGTGCGATCAGGCGATCCGCGTGCTTCATTTCACCGATGGATTCTTCGTATTCGTGCTTGCCCAGCTTGTCGAAGCCCCAATGGTTCAGCATGCGCGCATGCAGGAAATATTGGTTGATGGCCGTCAGTTCGTTGGTCAGTTGCTTGTTCAAGAACTGGATGACGGTTTTGTCGCCTTTCATAATGGACTCCTTGCAGTCAGGCGCGACGCGAGTGCATCGCGACAAAGGAGCGCACGATGCCGCGCGTACGCAACCCCGGCAGACTACCACCTGCCGGCGGGGCGCGGCTAGCCTTGCGCCGCATTTGGTAAACGGCTTTAGAACCGCTACCAGAAAGCGACAAGCCAATGAGAATGA
This sequence comes from Achromobacter sp. B7, assembly GCF_003600685.1. Taxonomy (NCBI): domain Bacteria; kingdom Pseudomonadati; phylum Pseudomonadota; class Betaproteobacteria; order Burkholderiales; family Alcaligenaceae; genus Achromobacter; species Achromobacter sp. B7. The sequence goes on along the minus strand of NZ_CP032084.1, from coordinate 142,790 downwards.
GTATGCGTGCGTGATGCTTTGCGTGCACAACGCAGGCCCTATGCGGCGTAGCGCTGAGTCAGCTGGCGCATTCGTCCGGCACTTTCCTTTAATGGTGTCGATAAGCCCGTGATAAACGGCTGACATTCCATCGAAATCCCACTGATGCCGTCAGGTTGCATATCCGCAACCTTATTAGCGCTATTTTGCTTATTCAGTGGTTCAACGCGCTTTGCGCGTCGTCAACCAGATCCCAAAGGCGATTGGCACGATGCCCAAAAGATCCAGCCACGATACCGGCTCGCGCAGGACCAGCCAGCCAAACAACAAGCCCAGCGGCGGCATCAAGAAATGCAACGCACTGGCCGACGTGGCGCTGGCCCGGCTCAGGATCATGAACCACAAGTAGTAGCCGCCCATCGACACGGCCACGATCATGTAGGCCATGCTGGCCAGCAGGCTCGCCGTCAGGCGCGCATCACTCAGGCTTTCGTTCATCAGCGCGAACGGCAGCAACGCGGCAGCCGCTGCCAGGGATTGGATGCCAGTCGACGTCCATAGGCCTGCCGCCGGCTTGAGCCGCTTGTAGAGCAGCGTGCCGGCCACCAGCGCCACCAGGCCACCTGTGACCAGCAGCGTGCCGTGCATGTCTTCCTGCATGCCTGTCAGGCGTGATCGCAGCACCACGGCCACCCCGACCAGCCCCAGGCACAGGCCCAGCAACTTGCGCCACGTCAGCCGCTCGCCCAGTACAGGGCCGGCCAATACGCCGATCAGCAGCGGGTTGGTGCTGATCAGCACGGCGGTGAATGCCGACGACACGGTCGTCATGCCGGACCAGCTCAGCCCCAGGTACAGCGCGTTGTTCAAGACGCCCAGCAGGATGAGGGACGCGAGGTCGCGCCCTTGCAGTGGCCGGCCCCGGCGGCTGAAGGCGGCGATGCCCAGCATCAACACGCCGGCAATCAGGAAGCGGATGGTCAACAGGGTCAACGGGGGGCAATCGCGCACCGCGATCTTGGCCGCCGCAAAGGCCGAACTCCACAGAAAACAGAACGCGGCAATCGGCACCCAACTGATGCCCGAGGCGGCAGGAGCGTTCGGGGGGCAGGTGGCGGGCGTGGCCTTCATCGGGAGTCCATGAGAACGGCACGCCACGCATGGCGCAGGGATCAAGCATTCTGCTCGCGCCCTGGCGCAATGACAAATAGTTTGGGAAAGGCTGCGTCCGGAAAGCAGCACGGCCCGCCGAAGAACTCAGCGAGCCGGAGGGGACGGCAATGCGTTAGCCGGCGGCGACCAGCGGAATCGGGAAGCTGCTGTTGTTGGCAGCCGAACCCGATTCAACCAGGGTGGCGGGCGCATTGACCGGAACGGCGATGGAGCGAACGTCGCACACGCTGGAGCAGCGGCCGCCCGGCAGGTATTCGGCGGCGGTTGCCGCGCAGCAGCCGCAGCACGTGGCCACGCCCAGCTCGAATTGCAGGTCGGACAGCGTCGTCGCGCCACCGTCCACGCTGGCGCGGACTTGGCGTTCGGTGATGGCATTACATACGCAAATGTACATGCGAATGATTATCGAAAATTATTCGGCGGATGACAAGCCCTGAACGCAAAAAAATTTGTAGCGCAATTGTGACGCAAGCCCTTGAAACAAAGGACGAATCCTCAAAGATTCGTCCCCTATTTCAACGCGCCGAGGCTTGGGCCTTACGCAGCGTAGCCGGGGCAATTCGCAGCGCTTCTCGGTACTTTGCCACCGTCCGACGGGCGATAACTATCCCCTGATCGGCCAGTTTCTGCATGATCTGGCTGTCCGACAAGGGCTTGGCCCGGTTCTCTTCCGCGACCATTTGGCGGATGAAAGTCTGCACCGCCGTGGCCGACGTAGCGTCACCGCCGTCGGTGGAGACCCCCGTCCCGAAGAAGCGCTTGAGCTCCAGCGTGCCAAACGGAGTAAGCATGTACTTCTGCGTTGTGGCGCGCGAAATGGTCGATTCGTGCAGCCCGAGCTCACCCGCGATGTCTTTCAGGATCAGCGGACGCATGGCCGACGGCCCCTGGCTGAAAAACGCCGTCTGGCGTTCGACGATGGCCTGGGCGACACGCAGGATCGTGTCGAAGCGCTGCTCCACGTTACGTATCATCCATTTGGCTTGCTGCAACTGGGTTTGCAGGCCCGCGTGCGCGGATTCCTTTTGGTTGCCCAGCATCTGTGCATACAGCCCGTTGATTTGCAGCCGGGGAACGGCGGCGCTGTTCAGCGTGACCTGCCAGCCGCGCCGCGCCTTGCGCACGATGACGTCGGGCACAGCGTAGTCCGCCGCAGGCACGGTCCAGGCGCGTCCGGGCCGGGGCTCCAGCCGCAGGATCAGCGTGTGGGCCGCGCGGAAAATTGCCTCGTCGCAGCCCACGGCAGCGCACAGGCGTGCAGCGTTACCGGTGGCCAGCAAGGGCAGATGGCGCGCACAGATTTCGCGGGCGCAGGCCAGGACGGCCGGATCGGCCGCTTCGGGCAAACGCGAGAGGTCGGGGTGGCGCAATTGCAACACCAGGCAATCCGCCATGTCGCGCGCGCCGATGCCGACGGGGTCGAACGATTGCAGCAGCGACAGCGCCGCCCGCAACTCATCCAGGTCGGGTTCCATTTCGGCCGGCAGCCACGTCAGGATTTCCTCAAGCGGCGAGCCCAGGTAGCCGTTTTCATCCAGCTCGTCGATCAGCAAGGCCGCCAGGGCAGCATCGCGCGGCGCCGCCCGCGTCAGCATCAGCTGGCCCAGCAGGTGTTCGCGCAACGTGTCCGGGCGCGCCGCTTCGGGCAGCCCGGAGTCATCATCCGAATACACGCCGCCCGAGCCAGGCATTTCTTCGACGGGGGCATCGCGTTCCGCTGCGGGGGTGTCGTCATCGACCGAGGATTCGCGTTCGGATTCGGCTTGCGCCTCGGCGGCGGGGGTGTCGTCTTCCCGTTCCAGCAGGGGGTTGTCCGCGAGCACTTGCGAGATCTCGGCTTCCAGGTCGAGCGTGGACAACTGCAACAATCGTATCGATTGCTGCAATTGAGGGGTCAGCGTCAGGTGCTGGCCAGGTCGCAGTTCTAAAATTGGACGGGTCATAGGTACAATATTTTGCATGATGAATCTGACTTCGCCCGCAAGCGTTCGCCAGGACAGCCGACTTATCGGCCAGACCCTGCTCAAACTGGCGCTACCCCGAATCGTTGTGCGCGCGATAGTCATCGCCGTCGCCGTCGTCCTTTGGTATCTCGTTGCCTCGTGGATACTGGATTTCGGCAAACGCATGAACTATGACTTCCTGCATACGCTGGGCCAGCCAACCCAGGATATGGCGCAGAAAGTCAATCCCTATATCTGGTGGGTCGTTGCCGGCATCTGGACGCTGATCGTCTTCTTCTCGGTCCGCGCCTGGTTTGCAGCCAGCCTGGCCTCGGGCGCGGCAACCCCGGTGGGCACGGATACGCTGGCCGATCTGGCGCCGAACCTGTCGGAAGAATCGTTGGGCGTGCTGCGCTGGACCTGGGGTGACCGCCAAGAACCCTTCACTGTAGGCGACTTGCGGCGCGCACTGTCTGAAATTCGCCACAATCGCAGCGGCAAGATCGCCATGGTGGCCGAACAGGCGCAAATTTTGGAAGGCACGGCCATCCCGCCGTCGCGCGATCCGCGCGATGACGGCCGCCGAGCCCCGCGTACCGAAGTCCGGGGCGAGACCCGCGGCGACCGCTACGTCGAACCTCGCATCGGCCCGGCCCGCTAACGCGGCGCGGACTTTTTTGCCACACAGGCCGCCGATCTGGCGGCCTTTTTTGTTTCAGTCCGGCGCCAGCTCCGCCTTCTATACTGACCCGTCCAGGCTCGCGCAACCGCAGGCCGCGCAACAGACCCAGCAAAACCATAACGGCAGCCGAGACCTGCCGATGCGCGGCCGGCCCCTGGAGAGAAAATCATGTTCCGCACCCCCATCCGGTATGCCGCCGGTTTGCTCGTGGCCTGCTCGGCCGTATTCGCCGCCACGCCCGCCATGGCCGCATGGCCCGACAAACCCATCACCTTCGTCGCGCCGTTCAGCGCCGGCGGCGCCAACGACCTGGTCGCCCGCATCATCGCCAAGGCAGTGGGCACGACGCTGAAGCAATCCGTCATTGTGGAAAACCGACCCGGCGCCGGCGGGGTCGTGGGCGCCGCGCACGTCGCTCGCAGCGCGGCAGATGGCTACACCTATCTGGTGGGTAGCAATGGCACCGTTACCAACAGCCTGATCCGCTCGGACCAGCCCTACAAGGACGACGAGCTGACCCCCGTCGCGCTGTTGACCATCACGCCCTCGGTGATCGTGGCCAACCCGTCCAACCCGGCCAAGGACCTGAAGGACTTCGTCGAGCGCGCCAAGAAAGCCAAGACCGACCGCATCACCTTTTCCACCGCCGGCAACGGCAGCACGCCGCATTTCGTGGCGGAAATGGTCAAGGAAGCCACGGGCCTGCCCATCGAGCCCATCGCCTACAAGAGCGGCTCGGAAGGCGTGACGGCGGTGATCGGCAACCAGGTCGACGCCACGTCGGAAGCCAGCATCGTGACGTTGCCGCTGATCCAAAGCGGCAAGTTGAAGGCGCTGGCCACCACGTGGGACAAGCGCATGGCCAGCGCGCCGGACATTCCCACCACCGCCGAAGCCGGCTTTCCCGCCGTGCGCATCGGGCACTGGGCGGGCTTGTACGCGCCCGCCGGCACGCCGGCGGACGTGTTGGACAAAATGAACGCAGCGGTCGAGCAGTCGCTCCAGACCAAAGAAGTGCAGGACGCGTTGCGCCAGAGCAGCATCGAACCGGGTGGCGGCTCGCGCGCGAGCTTTGTGGAATTCGCAGCCAGTGAACGCGAACGCCTGGGCAAGATCGTGAAAAACGGCCACATGCAAACGCAGTAGACGCACGCCACCGCCCGATGCCGCAGCGGCATGCTGCGACCTCGGGCGCGGGCCGGATTTTCGGTCTCGCGCCGCTGTCGATCAAAGATCGCGGCGCGCTCTGCCCCCGGTTTTTTTCAACGTTTTCGTTTGCGCTGGCAAAGAAAATATGTTTGACTAGCACCCTATGGCCGCTCACCGCACCCTCCCCGCGATTGCCACCGGACGCTTCGTCGCTCCGGTCGCCGGCCTGCGCGCTCGTTCCTTCTTCGCTGCCGCGCTATCGCTATACCTACCGATCGGTTGCCGGGCCTAGTGTCCCCGTGGTAGCTCGGCAGCCACGTTTGCCACACGCGATTTCCCCCTTTTATTTGTGAATCCTGCCGGTTAATCACGGCAACCCCTGGCGCAAAACCGTCATCCGGTCATCGCGCCGCCGAGACTCAGTGCTCACGGGATTCAAAAGAAACCGATTGATCGAGGTGTAGTCATGATGCTTGCCAACCCCGCCACCAAATACGTCCCCTTCGCGCCGTTCACCCGCGACTTCTCCGAACGCACGTGGCCCAGCCGCCGCATCACCAAGGCGCCGATCTGGATGAGCACCGACCTGCGTGACGGCAACCAGGCGTTGATCGAACCCATGAGCGTCGAGCGCAAGCTCCGCTTTTTTGAACAACTGGTGAAGATCGGCTTCAAGGAAATCGAAGTCGGCTTCCCGTCCGCGTCGCAGACGGACTTCGATTTCGTGCGCAAGCTGATCGACGAAAAGCGCATCCCCGATGACGTCACCATCATCGTGTTGACGCAGTCGCGTGAAGACCTGATCAGCCGCACGGTGGAAGCCGCGGCGGGCGCCAAGCAAGCCATCGTCCATATGTACAACGCTTGCGCACCGGCCTTCCGCAAGGTGGTGTTCAACATGTCCAAGGACGAAATCAAGGGCATCGCCACGACCGGCACGCGCCTCATCAAGCAATACACCTCGCAGCGCCCCGAAACCAAATGGAGCTACGAGTATTCGCCCGAAGTGTTCAGCACCACCGAGCCCGAATTTGCCTTGGAAGTGTCCAACGCCGTCGCCGATGTCTGGCAGCCCACGCCCGACCACAAGATGGTGTTGAACCTGCCCGCCACGATCGAGGCCACCAGCCCCAACCTGTACGCCGACCAGATCGAATGGATGCACAAGAACCTGGCGCGCCGCGACAGCATCGTGCTTAGCGTGCACCCGCATAACGATCGCGGCACCGCCGTGGCCGCCGCTGAATTTGCCGTGATGGCCGGCGCCGACCGTATCGAAGGCTGCCTGTTCGGCAGCGGCGAACGCACCGGCAACGTCGACCTCGTCACGCTTGCCTTGAACCTGTACACGCAAGGCGTGCATCCCGGTTTGGACTTCTCCGACATCGACGAAGTGCGCCGCTGCGCGGAATACTGCAACCAGTTGCCGGTGCACCCGCGCCATCCGTATGCCGGCGACCTCGTCTTCACCGCGTTCTCCGGCTCGCACCAGGACGCCATCAAGAAGGGCTTCGCGCTGCAACAGGCCGACGCCGTCTGGGAAGTGCCGTACTTGCCGATCGACCCGGCCGACCTGGGCCGCAGCTACGACGCCGTGATCCGCGTGAACAGCCAGTCGGGCAAGGGCGGCGTGTCGTACCTGCTTGAGCAGGAACACGGCCTGGTCTTGCCGCGCCGCCTGCAAATCGAATTCAGCCGCGCCATCCAGCGCGTGACGGACGAGACGGGCAGCGAAGTCACCGCCGACGACGTGCACACCATCTTCAATCGCGAATACCTGGAACAAAAGGCGCCCTGGAAGTTGATCCGCCACCGCATCGACGGCAACCCGTCGGCCGGCGAAGGCCAGCATTTCAGCATCGAAGCCGAACTCGAATACAACGGCGAACGCCGCATCGTGACGGGCAAGGGCGATGGCGCCATCTCGGCATTCGTGGCGGCGCTGGACGTGCCCGTGCGCATCATGGACTACCACGAGCACGCCATCGGCACCGGCACCGACACGCGCGCCGCCTCCTATGTCGAACTGCGCGTGGGCGAGTCCTCCACGGGCTTTGGCGTAGGCATCGACCGCGACATCGTGACGGCCTCGTTCCAGGCCGTCCTTAGCGCCGTGAACCGCCACATCAACGCGGGCGCCGTGGCGTCCGCCGAGCAAGAAGCCGCCGAGGCCGCGTGATCCGCGCTCTCCTTCTGAACTGAACGCCCGAAGCCGGCCCGAAACATGGGCCGGCCAACAACCAGGAACACACCTCTTCCTGGCGCGACCGGCACAAAAAAGCCCGCCTTATCGGCGGGCTTTCTGCTTTCTGCTTTCTGCTTTCTGCATTTGATTGAACGCGCGCCGCGTTCAGCCTCGCGGCCACATGTCCGACGCACCGATATCCGGCGCATTGGCCTCAAGCAGGCGCTCATGCACCCACGCCCCAATCGCCAGCGTGCGGTAGTCGTCATAGCGCTGCCCGATCAGCTGCAACCCCACGGGCAGCCCTTGCGGGCCCGTGGCGAAGGGCAGGTTCAGGCAGGGCAGGCCGAACAGCGTCCAGGGCCGCGAGAACTGCGGATCGCCCGTGCCCAGGTCGGCGAATGGCGCCTCGCCGGCGGCGCTGGGCGCCAGCAACACGTCGCAGTCGTCAAACCAGCTGTTCACCCGAATGCGCGACTCTTCGGCGCGCGCCAGGTTCTTGATGTGTTGCTCGGCCGATATCTGCGCGCCCGCTTCCAGCACCGCCTGGATCTTCGGGCTAAGTTGGCCGGCGTGTTGCAGGCGCTCGAAAGCCAGCGACTGCGACGCCTCGTACGCCATGATGTCGGCGTGCAGCTGCACCAGCATGCAATCCTGCGACGGCAGCGGCACCTCTTTCACGGTGGCGCCCGCGCGCGACAAGGTCGCCGCCGCCTGGGCGAACGCTTCCTTCGTTTCGGCCTGCGCGTGCCGCCACTGCAACGTGCGGCACATGCCCACGCGCGGCTTGGCGTCGTAGGACAGGTCCTGCATGCGGGCATCGCGCATCATCACGGACGCAAACAAGGCCACGTCGGGCACCGAACGGGCAAAGCCGCCCACCGTGTCCAGCGATTCGGCCAGGCTTTTTACGCCCGCGCGGGGAATGGCGCCGAACGTGGGCTTGAAGCCGACGATGCCGCAATAAGACGCCGGGCGGATGATGGAACCCGCCGTTTGCGAGCCCAATGCGAAGGGCACCATGTCGTCCGCGACCGCGGCGGCCGAGCCACTGGAGGAGCCCCCAGGCGTGTAGGCCTCGTTGCGCGGATTGCGGGTCGGGCCGGCTTGATAGGTCGCAAATTCAGTGGTGACCGTCTTGCCCACCACGATGGCGCCCGCGCCACGGCAAAGCGCCACGGCGGCGGCGTCCAGGCCGGGGCGGTGGCGTTCATAAATAGGCGAGCCGTAGCGGGTAGGGAGATCGACGGTGTCGAACAGGTCTTTCACGCCGATCGGCAGGCCATGCAGCGGACCCTGCAAAGGGCCATCGTCCAGGGCCTGTGCAACGTCCAGCGCCGCCTGTTTTTGCAGGGCGGTCCAGGCGTGGATGGTATTTTCGCGCTGCTCGATACGGGCAAAACAGGCTCGTACCAATTGCACCGCGGTTAACTCGCGCCGTTGCAGCTTGCGCGCGGCTTGAACCGCGCCAAGGCTGTTTAAGGCAGTAGACATTTTCCTTTCCTCTTTACCGGCGCCGCGCAAGGCGTGGCAGCTGATTACGCACCCGGTCCCCTTGACCGAGGGGTCTGCCCTGGCGTTGCCGGCGGCGTTGTTGCGCCGTGGGGCTATGCGGACCGATCCCTGCCATTGTGCGCGCCGCGTCAATTAGGAAAAACACCAAAAACACCGTGTTTTCCCGGGTAAAACGACTGCAACGCGCCTAGGCTTTATGTTGTTGCGTTCACACCAGCATAGCGCAAACCCGTGCAACACAAAGGTCATATTTGTCTTGTAAGATGAAAACGTTTTCAGCAAACAGACAGCAATCCCGGTATGGCTACGCGCCCGTCGCCCCGCTTTTCCATCATTGAAGTGGCCCGCAAGGCAGGCGTATCGCCGGCGACGGTTTCGCGCGCATTCAATCAACCCGAGATCGTCCATCCCGACACGTTGGCGCACATCCGCAACGTGGCCAAGCGCGCGGGGTTCCGGCCGAACCGCGTTGGCCGCAGCCTGCGCTCCGGCAGCACCCGCACCATCGGGTTGATCCTGCCCACCCTGTCCAATCCCGTGTTCGCCGAGTGCTTTGAAGGCGCCGAGCGCCGTGCGCGCGAATCGGGCTACAGCGTCATGTTGACCGCCACCGGGTATGACCCCGCCGTTGAATCCGCCGCGGTCCAAGGCCTGATCGACCATCAAGTCGACGGCCTGATCCTGACCGTGGCCGACGTCAACAAAAGCGCCACGCTGGACGATCTGGACAGCGCCGGCATGCCATATGTGCTGGTCTACAACGAGTCGTCCACGCACCCGTTTGCGTCGGTGGACAACCGCGCCGCTGCCAGCGACATGGTCGCGCATCTGGCCGCGCTGGGGCACCGCCGCATTGCGCTGGTGACCGGGCCGCTGACCGCCTCGGATCGCGCCCGCCGCCGTTTGACCGGCGCCCGCGCCTGCGCCAAGAAGCTGAACCTGGACACCGTGCAGCACATCGCCATGAGCTCGCACACCGGCAGCGATGCCGACGTGCTAAAGGCCGCGCTGCGCGGCAAACAGGCGCCTACCGCCCTGTTCTGCTCGAACGACCTGCTGGCCACTGCCGTCATCGCCGATCTGGTGGCGCTGGGCCTGCGCGTACCCACCGACATTTCGGTGTGCGGCTTTGACGGCATGCGCTTCGGCGCCTTGCTGACGCCGCCGCTGACGACCGTGGCGCAACCCAGCGACGGCATCGGCCAGACGGCGTGCTCGAACCTGCTGGCGCAGATCCATGGCCAACCTGCCCAATCGAACCGCTTGCCGCATTGCATCGTGGTAGGCGGTACCGCGGCGTCCGTACGCCGCTGATCTCTTCAATTACGACAACGCACGCATCATGCTCATTGCCCAAATCACCGACCTGCACATGCGCACCCCGGGCGACAAGGCCTACGGCATCATCGACCCGGCCGCATTCCTGGCGCCGGCCGTGCGCGCGCTGAACGCGCTGACGCCGCGCCCCGACTGCGTACTGATCACAGGCGACTTGACCGACCTGGGCCGCCCGCACGAATACCAGGTGCTGCGCGACCATCTGCAAGCGCTGGAGATTCCGTACTTTCTGCTGCCCGGCAACCATGACGACCGCGCGCAACTGCGCGCCGCCTTTCCCGACCACGATTACCTGCAAGGCGGCGGGCCGTTCATTCAGTACGCCATCGAAACCTATCCGCTGCGCCTGTTGGCGCTGGACACGGTGGTGCCGATGAAAAGCCATGGCGAACTTTGCCAGGACCGCCTGGACTGGCTGGCCGCGCGCCTGGCCGAACAGCCAGACCGGCCGACGCTGGTGTTGATGCACCACCCGCCGTTCCTGACCGGCATCGAACACATGGACGCCATCGGCCTTCTGGCCGGCGCGCCAGAGCTGGAACGCGTGGTGTCGCGCTTTCCCAATGTAGAACGGGTGCTGTGCGGGCATTTGCATCGCACCATCTTCCAGCGCTTCGGCGGCACGATCGCGTCAACCTGCCCGGGCACGGCACACCAGTTGGCGCTGGAGCTGGGGCCGCGTCCCACGCTGCAATACATCATGGAACCGCCGGGCTACCAGCTGCATTGGTGGCAAGGCACGAACCTGGTTACGCACCACGCGGTGCTTGGGGAATATCCCGGGCCTTATCCGTTTGCCTGAGCGCTGCGCCGAAGGGGCGCGCAGCGTTGCTTGTAGCCGTTTGGCTTGCCACGAATCCGTCATGTTTGCGCTGCACAATGAAAAGGTTTTCATAACAGGCAACAATGCGGATCTAACAATTAGATCGTCGAGACAGCATGTCATCCATCGTTCTGGATAACCTCACCAAACAGTACGGCGGCGCCGCCGCCATCCACGGCGTCAGCTTCACGGTGCCGGCGGGCAGCTTCACGGTGCTGCTGGGCCCGTCCGGCTGCGGCAAGTCGACCACCCTGCGCATGATCGCCGGCCTGGACACGCCCACATCGGGCACCATCCGCATCGGCGATCGCGACGTTACGCAACTGCCGCCGGCCAAGCGCCGCATATCCATGGTGTTCCAGTCATACGCGCTGTTCCCGCATTTGTCGGTGCGCGAGAACATCCTGTTCGGCCTCAAGGTCCGCAAGGAACCCGCGCGCGACTTCGACCGCCGCTTGCAGCGTGTGGCCGGGCTGCTGGGCCTGGAGCATCTGCTGGACCGCAAGCCGTCGCAGTTGTCGGGCGGCCAGCAGCAGCGCGTGGCGCTGGGGCGCGCGGTGATTTCCGAAGCGCCGGTGTGCCTGATGGACGAGCCGCTATCCAATCTGGATGCGCAGCTGCGCCACGAGATGCGCCGCGAGATCCGCGCCTTGCAGCAGGACCTGGGCATCACGATGGTGTACGTCACGCACGACCAGACCGAGGCGATGAGCATGGCCGATCAGGTGGTGCTGTTGCGCGGCGGTCAGATCGAACAACACGACACGCCCGACGGCCTGTACGCACGGCCGGCCACCGAGTTCGCCGCGCGTTTCATCGGCACGCCGCCCATGAATCTGATCGGGCTTGCCGCCGCGAACGGCGCCGCCGTTATCGCCGGCACGCAAGGCCCCGTGATCGCCAACGCACCGGCCGGCGCCATCAAGCTGGGCGTGCGCCCGGAACACATCCGGATCGACAGCACCGGCATACCGGCCATTGTCGAAAGCGTTGAATACTTCGGCGCGGATTCCATCGTGGTGTGCCGGGTAGGCGACACCAGCGGCGTGGCCGTACGAGTGGGCGGCCATTTGCGCGCCCGCGCCGGCGAGGCCCTGAACCTGTCCTGGCAGGACGGGCAACAGCATTTCTTTGCCGCCGATTCGGCGGTGATCAACACCGTCGGGCGCTAGAAGACGCCCATTGCACAGGAAAGGAAACGCCACCATGCGACGCATCGTACTGAAGACCCTGGCCGCCAGCCTGGCCGCCGCTTGCCTGTCCCTGCCGGCACAGGCGCAAAACAAACCCGTCGAGGTCGAGTTCTATTACCCGGTTGCCGTCGGCGGCCCGATCACCAAGATCGTCGACGACATGGTCGCGGACTTCCAGAAGGAAAATCCCGACATCAAGATCAAGCCGATCTACGCCGGCTCGTATCAGGATTCGATCGCCAAGGCGCTGACGGCGCTCAAGGGCGGCACGCCGCCGCAACTGGCCGTGCTGCTGTCCACCGACATGTTCACGCTGATTGATGAAGACGCCATCGTGCCGATCGATTCGCTGGCGAAAAGCGACGCCGACAAGAAGTGGCTGGGCAGCTTCTACGACGCGTTCATGCAGAACAGCCGCTCGGGCGGCCACACCTGGGGCGTGCCGTTCCAGCGTTCGACCATCGTGATGTACTACAACAAGGACCTGTTCAAGGCAGCGGGCCTGGACCCCGAACGCGCGCCCGCCACCTGGGCCGAGCTGGTCGATTACGGCAAGAAGCTGACCAAGCAGGACGCCTCGGGCAACACCACGCAGTGGGGCATCGAGATCCCGTCGGGCGGCGCGTTTGCGTACTGGCTGTTCCAGGCGCTGACCACGCCGAACGGCGCGATCCTGATGAACGAAGCCGGTAACGAGGTCTACCTGGACAAGCCGGCGGTGGTGGAAGCCGCGCAGTTCTGGCGCGACCTGTCGGCCAAGCACAAGATCATGCCCACCGGCACCATTGACTGGGGCACCACGCCCAAGGACTTCCTGGAAAAGAAGGCCGCCATGGTCTGGACCACCACCGGCAACCTGACCAACATCCGCAAGAACGCCGACTTCCCGTTCGGCGTGGCGATGATGCCGCAGCAAAAGCGCGGCGGCAGCCCCACGGGCGGCGGCAACTTCTATATCTTCAAAAGCGGCACGCCGGCGCAGCAGCAGGCCGCGCTGAAGTTCGCGCAGTGGGTCACCACGCCGGAACGCGCGGCCGACTGGAGCATCGCCACGGGCTACGTGGCCGTGACGCCGGCCGCCTGGCAAACCGAAAAGATGAAGAAGTACGCGCAGGAAGTGCCGGCCGCCACGGTCGCGCGCGACCAGCTGGAAGTCAGCGTGGCGGAGTTTTCCACGCATGAAAACCAGCGCGTCACCAAGACCCTGAACGACGCGCTGCAAGCGGCGTTGACGGGTTCGAAGACGCCGCAGCAGGCGCTGACCGACGCACAGCGCGAGGCCGACCGCATCCTGCGTTCCTACAAATAAACCGACAAGCACGATGAGCCGCTCTTTACATGCGCTTTATGGCTGGCTGCTGTTGCTGCCAGCCATCGTGCTGCTCGCCGCCTTCACGCATTACCCGGCGGTGGCGACGCTTTGGCACAGCTTTTTTTCCACGCCCAAGGGCGCGCGTCCGGCGCGTTTCGTGGGCCTGGAGAACTACGCCGTCATGCGTGACGACCCGGTGTTCTGGCAGTCGCTGTGGAACAACCTGTGGTTTGCGCTGGGCACGATCCCCACGTCCATCGGCATCGCGCTGATCATGGCGTTGTGGGTGAACCGCAACCTGAGCGGCCGCGGCTTTTTGCGCATGGCGTACTTCACGCCCACCGTGCTGCCGATGGTGGCGGTGGCCAACATCTGGCTGTTCTTCTACACGCCGCAGTACGGGCTGATCGCGCAGGTGATGGGGTGGTTCGGTTCGCCCGGCCCGAACTGGCTGGGCAACCGCGAAACTGCCTTGCCCGCGCTGATGCTGGTCACGGTGTGGAAAGAATCCGGCTTCTTCATGATCTTCTACCTGGCCGCCTTGCAGACCGTGTCGCCGTCGCTGCGCGAGGCCGCGATGCTGGAAGGCGCCTCGCGCTGGCAGTATTTCCGCCGCATCCTGTGGCCGCTGTTGATGCCCACCACGCTGTTCGTGCTGATCAATGCGCTGATCAACGCCTTCCGCCTGGTGGACCATGTGGTCGTCATGACGCGCGGCGGGCCGGATAACGCCAGCACCCTGCTGCTGTACTACATCTACCAGGTGGGTTTCAGTTTCTGGGACACGGCTTACGCCGCCACGCTGACCGTCGTGTTGCTGGTGGTACTGGCGCTGACCGCGCTGTTCAAGTTCCGCTGGCTGGATCGCAGGACGCACTATCAATGAAAGACAAGCTAGATACCCTGGGCGCCTGGGCGCTTGGCCTGTTGTGGATCCTGCCGCTGGCCTACGCGATGTGGGCGGCTTTCCACCCGCCCGCCTACGCAACCCGCTTCGAGCTGTTCGCGCCGTTGACGCTGGATAACTTCGTGCGTGCCTGGCACGCGGCGCCGTTTCCGCGCTATTTCCTGAACACCTTCCTGCTGGTGACGATGGTGTTGGCAGCGCAGTTGGTGCTGTCCACGCTGGCGGGCTACGCGTTCGCGCGATTCGAATTCCGGGGCCGCGATTTCGTCTTCATGCTGGTGCTGCTACAGCTGATGATCATGCCCGACGTGCTGCTGGTAGAGAACTACCGGTCCATGAGCCAGCTGGGCGTCCGCGACACCGTGTTCGCCATCGGCCTGCCGTACTTCGCGTCGGCGTTCGGCATTTTCCTGTTGCGCCAGACCTTCAAGACGGTGCCGCGCGAACTGGAAGAGGCGGCGCGCATGGAAGGCGCGGGCCCCATGCAGATTCTGTGGAAGGTGTATGTGCCGTTGGCCAAACCGATCTACGTGGCGTACGGGCTGGTGTCGGTCAGCCACCACTGGAACAATTTCCTGTGGCCGCTCATCATCACCAACTCGGTGGAATCCCGGCCGCTGACGGTGGGCTTGCAGGTGTTCTCGTCCACGGACCAGGGCATCGACTGGTCGGTCATTACCGCCGCCACGCTGATGTCGGCGGCGCCGCTGCTGATTGCCTTCCTGCTGTTCCAACGGCAATTCGTGCAGTCGTTCATGCGGGCGGGGATCCGCTAGCCTGGGGTTTGTGGCCTGCGGTCTGTGGTCTGCGGTCTGTGCGGCTGGCGCCGCGCACCCGAAAAAATCCCCGCCTTGAGCGGGGATTTGTTTTTTTAGCGCTTGCCGAGAGCCGCGCCATCAGTAGCCGACGGTCAGCCCCGGCAGGTCCACCGTGATGCGTGGGCGTTCCAGCGCCAGCGCCAGGTGCTCGGCGAACTCGCGGGCTTCCTTGGTGTCGGTGGACAGGGTGTCGTAGCCCAGGGCATCGGCCACGCCCAGCACCTTATCCAGCAACAACACTTTGCCGCTGGGCCGCAAGGGTTCGCAGCCCAGGGTTTCCCAGGCGCCGTCGAACCAATCGCGCGCGTCGCTCTGGCGCTGCGGGGACGGCTCTACCGTGGCGGTCAGGTCCAGCGACCGGCGGGGGTCGAAAACAATGGTGATGTCGCTGCGCATAAGGGTTTCCTTGAAAGGGCGTCAGGCCGCAAGGGTAAGGCAAAAAACACCGGTCGGATTGTCCGCCCGGCGACATTGCTTACCACCCGCGCGAGGCTTCCCAGGTGACTTCGACGCCCGCTGCCTGCGATTGCCGCAGCATGTCCAGCAGCGGAAACGCGCGTTCCTTCAGGCCCACCGTGCGCGCCATGGCCGCACGGGGCGCCTTGTCTTCGTCGTCTTCGTCGTCAAGCGGGCGCTCGGCGACCTCGATGGCGTGTTCGATGCCGGCGATGGCGGGGCCCAGTTGCTCCACCGTGAAAACGCCGCGTTCGGGGATCTTGTCGCCGATGGGTTTGCCCGCTGCCTGCAGAATGGGGCCGGCGTGGTCGGACAGCATCAGGACCTCGGCCACGACCTTGGAGTGAAAGGTAATCAGCATATTGCGGTCTCCCTTATTGAATACGTTACATACACTACCGCAACGCCCCAGGGATGCCAACTGGCGCCCTCGCGCGCGCGACACGGCCCGGACACCGGGCACCCGCGCCGCTGGCTAGGCATTTGATTTTGTTCAGAGTTCCGCCCGCCGCGCGAACGCTTGCCGGACGGTTTGCACGCCCGATCCGCCCGATTGGGCCGCCAAATCAACTATCATTCCGGATGATTCCCGTGACACTGCCGGCCCGGACACCGTCCGTTTGATTCCCGCCTTGGTCACTCACCCAGAACTTCTTCAGACGCCCATGCTCCCCGAGCAACAAAAACAGCTTATCTCCCTGATCCAGGCCGCCGTTGCGCAGAGCCTTCCCGACGCCCAGGCCAATGTGCTGCTTGAGCGCCCCAAGGTCGCCGCCCACGGCGACGTCGCCACCAACGTAGCCATGCAGCTGGCCAAGCCGGCCCGCCGCAACCCGCGCGAACTGGCCCAGGCCATCGTGGACGCGCTGATGGCCGCCCCCGGTGCCCGAGATCTGGTCGACAGCGCTGAAATCGCCGGCCCTGGCTTCATCAACCTGCGTATCACCGCCGCCGCGCGCCAGGCCGTCATCGCCGCCGTGGCCGAGCAGGGCGCAAGCTTTGGCCGCGCCCCGCGCAGCGGCGAGAAGATCCTGGTTGAATTCGTGTCGGCCAACCCCACCGGCCCGCTGCACGTGGGCCACGCGCGCCAAGCCGCGCTGGGCGACGCCCTGTGCCGCCTGTACGACGCCATCGGCTGGGACGTCACCCGCGAGTTCTACTACAACGACGCCGGCAACCAGATCCACAACCTGGCCATCAGCGTGCAGGCGCGTGCCCGTGGCCTGACGACGGAATCCCCCGACTGGCCGGAAGACGGCTACAAGGGCGACTACATCGCCGACATCGCGCGCGACTTCCAGGCCGGCAAGACCATCCAGCCGTCCGACGGCGAACCCGTCACCGCCACCGGCAACATCGACAACCTGGACGACATCCGCGTTTTCGCCGTAGCGTACCTGCGCCGCGAACAAGACCTGGACTTGCAGGCGTTCGGCCTGGCGTTCGACAACTACTACCTGGAAAGCTCGCTGTACACGTCGGGCCGCGTCGAAGCCACCGTCAAGGCGCTGGTTGCCGGCGGTCATACCTATGAAGAAGGCGGCGCGCTGTGGCTGCGCACCACCGAACTGGGCACGGGCGACGACAAAGACCGCGTCATGCGCAAAAGCGAAGGCGGCTACACCTACTTCGTGCCGGACGTGGCGTATCACAAGGCCAAATGGGAACGCGGCTTTCACCGCGCCGTGAACATCCAGGGCAGCGACCACCACGGCACCGTGGCCCGCGTGCGCGCCGGCTTGCAGGCGCTGGAAGAGGGCATCCCCAAGGATTACCCGTCGTACGTGCTGCACAAGATGGTCAAGGTGATGCGCGGGGGCGAAGAGGTCAAGATCTCCAAGCGCGCCGGCAGCTACGTCACCATGCGCGACCTGATCGACTGGGTCGGGCGCGACGCCGTGCGCTACTTCCTGATCCAGCGCCGCGCCGACACCGAATTTGTATTTGACGTGGACCTGGCCTTGTCGAAAAGCGACGAGAACCCCGTCTATTACATCCAGTACGCGCACGCTCGCATCTGCACGATGATCAACAACGCCGGCATGCCCGCCGCTGACGTGGCCGCCGCCGATACGTCCTTGCTGACCGCGCCGTCCGAATTCGCGCTGATGCAACGCCTGGCCGAATTCCCCAACGTGGTGGCGTTGGCGGCGCAAGACCTGTCGCCGCACCACATCGCGTTCTGGCTGCGCGACTGCGCCTCGGACTTCCACGCCTGGTACAGCGCCGAACGCGTGCTGGTTGACGACGTGGCCCTGAAGCTGGCCCGCCTGCGCCTGGCCGCCACCACGCGTCAGGTCCTGGCCAACGGCCTGGAACTGATGGGCGTATCCGCGCCCGAGCGGATGTAACATCGGTTCATGGCAACAAAGCGCAAAACCACCCGCCGTTCCTCCGGCGAAAGCGGCAGCACCCTTTACGGGGCGCTCGCCGGCCTGCTCATCGGTCTGATCGTGGCCGCCGTCGTGGCCTTCTACGTCACCAAGGCGCCGATCCCCTTCGTGGACCGGGCCACTCGCCAGGGCGACCCCGGCAAGCTGCCCGATCCGCGTCAGGCACCGGACCCCAACGCGGGCCTGTACGGGCGCGACGGCGCGGCGGGCGCGCCACCCACCGGCCCCACCGCCACCGCTCCGGCGCCGCTACCGGGCGCCGGCACGGGATCGGGCGCCGCGTCCAAGCCTGACGAGACCCCGTCCCGGCTGGACGATCTGGGCGCGCTGATCGCCACGCTACCGTCCACCGCCAAACCGCAAGCCGCCGCGCCTGCGGCCAGCACCCCCGGCACCGCGCCCACGCCTTTGTCCAAGCCCGCGCCAGCGCCCACGCCGGCTCCTGCCGCCAAGGCCGCCGCGCCGGCCGCAACCGGCACGTACTACCTGCAAGCCGGCGCATTCCGAGGCGAAAACGACGCGGAATCGCTCAAGGCCCGCATTATTCTGCTGGGCTTGCCGGTTGCCGTGCAAAAGGCCGAAGTGAACGGCAAGCCGCTGAACCGCGTGCGCGTCGGCCCGTTTGCGCGGCTGGACGACATGAACCGGGCGCGCGGCCGCCTGGGCGAAAACAAGATCGAAACCGCCGTGGTGCGCCAGTAGCGCGATGCGGCGCCATTTTTTTCATTGAACTAATCCGGCCCCGGGCCTGTCTGTAACTTTTTACTCAGGAACCTCTCATCCATGTTGTCCCCCAAGATCGTTCGCATCATGGCCGCGGCCGCGCTGACCGCCTCCGCGTTCTTCAGCCCGGTTAGCCACGCCCAAGGCACCCAAGCCTACGTGGCCATCAACCCGCCGCTGCCCTCCGATACCCCGGGCAAAGTGGAAGTGCTGGAATTCTTCGCCTACACCTGCCCGCACTGCGCCGCCATGGAACCCATGGTTGAAGCCTGGGCCAAGACCGCGCCGTCGGACGTCGTCCTCAAGCAAGTGCCCATCGCCTTCAATGCCGGCATGAAACCGCTGCAACAGGTTTACTACACGTTCATGGCCCTGGAACGCCCCGACCTGCACGCCAAGTTCTTCACCGCCATCCACGGCGAAAACAAGCGCCTGTTCGACAAGAAGTCGATGGGCGAATGGGCCGCCTCGCAAGGCGTGGACCGCGCCAAGTTCGATTCCGTGTTTGACTCGTTCAGCGTGCAAACCCAAGTGCAGCGTGCCACGCAGCTGGCCGACGCCTACCGCATCGACGGCACCCCGTCGTTTGCCGTCGGCGGCAAGTTCATGACCTCGCCGGTCATGGCCGGCAACAGCTATGAAGGCGCCCTGAAGGAAGTCGACAAGCTGGTCCCGATGGCGCGCAACAAGTAAGTCACGCGCCCCCCTTCGCTTCATCGTGCAAAACGCCTCGGCCACATGGCCGGGGCGTTTTTCTTTGGGAAATCGTTGAGAAAGTCTTCCCTCTTTCTGATTTGCCGGGGCTACACTTTTGCCACAAGAATTCGCCGCGACGACGGCATCAAAAGGGTGGAAGACAAATGAAGCAGCAATTCCTGCGTAAACGCGCGGCACAAGCGCTTGGCCTGTGCCTGGCATTGACCGCCATCGCCACGCACGCCAACACGGCGGACGGCGTGAAGATCGGCGTACTGACGGACATGGCGGGCGTTACCGCCGACGCCACCGGCAAGGGCTCGGTGGAAGCCGCCCGACTGGCTATCGAAGAAATGGGCGGCACGGTGCTGGGCAAACCCATCTCGCTGGTCTCGGGCGACCACCAACACCGCCCCGACATCGGCAGCAGCATGGTCCGCAAGTGGTACGACACCGACGGCGTGGACGTTGTGGTGGACGTGCCCAATTCCTCGGTCGCGCTGGCGGTGCAGGGCATCGCGCGTGAAAAGAAAAAACTGGTGCTGTTCTCCAGCCCCGGCACCACGGCGCTGTCGCAGGCGCAGTGCTCGCCTTACGGCGTGCAGTGGACGTACACCACCTACGCCTTGTCGCGCGGCACCGCCACCGCCGTGGTGAACGAAGGCAACAAGCGCTGGTTCATCCTGGCGTCGGACTACGCCTTCGGCAAACAGCTGGCGGCGGACACGGAAACCGTCGTGAAAACCAATGGCGGCGAAGTCGCAGGCACCGTGTTCCACCCCCTGAACGCGTCGGACTTTGCGTCGTTCCTGTTGCAGGCGCAGGGGTCAAAGGCGCAGATCATTGCCATTGCGAATGCGGGCGGCGACACGATTTCGGCTATCAAGCAGGCGGCGGAATTCGGCATTGGCGGCGCACAACAGCTGGCGGCGATGCTGCTGCTGATCACGGACGTGCACAGCCTGGGGCTGCAAGCGGCGCAGAAAACCTACCTGACGGTGCCGTCGTACTGGGACATGAACGAGGGCACGCGCGCCTTCACCAAGAAGTTCGAGGCGCGCGTCGGCCGCCCGCCCACCTTCCTGCAAGCCGGTGTGTACGGCCAGGTGCGGCACTACCTGCAAGCGGTGAAGGCGGCCGGCACGGCGGACTCGGACGCAGTGATGGCCAAGATGAAATCGCTGCCTATCGATGACCCGTTCAGCATGAACGCACGCATCCGCGAAGACGGCCTGGTGGTGCGCGACATGATGCTGGCGCAAGTGAAGACCCCCGCGCAGTCCAAGGCCCCGTGGGACTACTACAACATCGTGCGCAGCATTCCCGGCGACACGCTGGCCTGGCCGCTGTCGGACAGCCAATGCCCGCTGGTCAAGCGATGACGCGGCCCAAGCCTGACGCCGGGGCTGCCCCGCGCGCGCAGCCCCGGGGCGATGCCGTCACGCTGGCCGACTTCGGCAGCTTCTACGCGGGCGGCAGGCCGGTGCGCGTGGCCGGGCTGCCGCAGCGCGAGATTGCTTTCACAAAAAGCGCGTCGCTGGCGTATGACCCGAACGGCCTGTACCACTTCGAGCAGGCGTATGTGCAGTACTTCATCCCGGCGCGCTTGGCGCATCCGCTGCCCATCGTGCTGCTGCACGGCGGCGGCATGACGGGCGCGATGTGGGAACAGACGCCGGACGGTCGCGCGGGCTGGATGCAGCACTTTCTGCGCCAGGGCCACGCGGTGTATGTGGTGGACAACGTCGAACGCGGCCGCGCCGGCTGGGCGCCGTTTGAGCAGGTGTGGCCCGAGGCGCCCATCATGCGTACCGCCGAAGAAAGCTGGTCGTTGTTCCGTCTGGGCCGCGCCGAGGATTTCGGGATGCGCCGCCCCTTCGCGGGGCAGCGCTTTCCGGTGGGTGCGTTCGACGATTTCATCCGGCACGCGGTGCCGCGCTGGCTGAGCAACAACGAGGCGGCGTTGCACGGTTTTTGCGCGGCGCTGGATCGCATCGGACCCTGCGTGGTCGTGGCGCACAGCCATGGCGGCGAGGTCGCTTACCGGGCGCTTCATGCGCGGCCCGATCTGGTGCGTGGTGTGATCGGCATCGAACCGTCGGGCTACTCCGCCGACGTCACGGCCGCCGCCGTGGCGAACAAGCCGTTCCTGTTCGTCTATGGCGACTATCTGGACGCCACGCCGCTATGGCAACGCCTGTGCGCAAGCGGGCGGGACTATGCAGAATCGTTGGCACGCCACGGCGCCCGGGTAGACACGTGGCGGCTGGCCGACATGGGTATCGCCGGCAATTCGCACATGCCGATGATGGACGACAACAGCGACGACATCGCCGCCCGCATCGGCGCGTGGATCCGCGGCGGCGTCACATAAGCCGGCGGCGCTATGCGCTGACCGCCGCCGCTTTTTCCAGCGCCTGGGTCAGGTCAGCGATGATGTCCTCGGGCGCTTCCAGGCCGATGTGCAAGCGCACCACCGCGTTCTCGCCTTCGCCCCAATAGCGGTGCTTGGACAAATCCTTGGGCGACACCAGCTGCACCAGGCTTTCGTAGCCGCCCCACGAAAAGCCGATGCCGAACAACGTCAGGGCATCCACGAACGCGCGCGCGGCGGCGGGCGACAAGCGCAACTCAACCGACAGCATGCCGTTGGACCCGGAGCAATCGCGCTGCCACAACGCGTGGCCGGGATCTTCGGGCAACGCCGGGTGGAAAAGGCGCACGGTTTCGGGGCGACTCTTGAAGAATTCGCACACCTGCAAGGCATGGCGCGCGTGCTGCGCCATGCGGATCGGCATCGTGCGCACCCCGCGCAGCGCCAGCCAGGCGTCGTCGGCGCTGATGGAATAACCCATCGCGTACTGCGTGCGGTTCAGCTTTTTGGCAATGCCTTCGTCGTTGGTCACCACCGCGCCCAGCATCAGGTCCGAGTGCCCGCCCACGTACTTCGTGCCGGCAATGATCGACACCTGCGCCCCCAGCGTCAACGGACGGTAGATGTAGCCCGAGCCCCAGGTGTTATCGGTGGCCAGCACCAACCCGTGGCGCTTGGCGAAGGCGGCCATGGCGCCCATGTCCAGCATTTCAAACAGCAGCGAGCCGGGCGATTCCACGTACAGCAGTTTCGTGTTGGGCTGCACCAGCGCGTCCAGGTCGTCGTCGGCCGCGAAGTAGGTGATGTCGATGTTCATGCGCTTGAGCACGGCGTCGTCCAGTTCCCGCATCGGGCCGTAGACGCAATCGGAGATCAGAGCATGGTCGCCGGCCGAGCACAGCGCCATCATCACCATCGTCATCGCGGACAAGCCCGAGGGCGCCAGGTAGCAATGCGTGCCGCCTTCCAGCTGCGTAAAGACCTGTTCCAGCGCGGCGTGGGTGTCCATGCCCATGCGGCCATAGGTGGTGGCGCGACCGCCTTCGGCCTTGCTGCGCTGCGCCTGTTCCAGCGCGGCCAGGTTCTGGAACCGCACGGTGCTGGCGCGCATCGGCGGCAGCGGCACGGGCGCGGTACCGGTCTGGGGGTCGAACGGGGCGGTGCCCGCGTGCTGCAAAACCGTATCGATGTGTTTGGAGGTCATCTTCGAAGGAACGCTGGAGAAATGAACAGGGCCGGACTCGGGGCGAACAGGGTGAACCATATCAGGCGTGGCGGCGCCTGTCCCTAGGCGGTGACCCAACTGACCGTTTCGGGCAGGTCGGCACGGCGCGTGCGGTAGCTGTTGGCCGGATGATCGGCGTCGGCATAGCCGAACGAGATGCCGCAGACCACGCGCCGGTCGGCGTCGATGCCCAGCACGTCGCGCAACACCTCGGGGTACATCGCCAGCGACGCCTGGGCCACCGTGGCCACGCCGTTGGCCTGCGCCGCCAGCAGGAAGTTGGCGACGTAGCCGCCGCAATCCATCGCGCCGTATTCGCCCAGCGCCTCGTCGGTGGTGATGATGGCTACGTGCGGCGCATCAAACAGCTGGAAGTTGCGCAACTCTTGCCTGCGATAGGCGTCGCGATCACCGCGCGCCACGCCCACCGCGCCGTACAGCTGAAAGCCCGATTCGCGGCGGCGCGCCAGGTATTCGTTGCGGTATTCGCGGGGGAAGGGGAAGTCGGGGGTAAAGCCTGACGCCGCATCGGCTTGTTGCGCGCGCGCCAGCAGCGCGGCGCGCAAGCGCTCGGTACCCGCGCCTTCGGTCACCGCGACCCGCCAGGGCTGGCAGTTGCACCATGACGCCGTGCGCTGGGCCAGCGTCAGGATGCGTTCGATGACGTCGCGCGGCACGGGCGCGGGCAGGAAGGCACGGCAGCTGTGCCGGGCCAGCAGCAGGGCGTGCAGCGCGGCGTCGGGGCCGGCTGCGGTGTCGAGGCCGGGGCCAGCGTGGGAGGCATGTCGGGCCGGGGCGGCTTGCGATGCTTGGGACGCTTGCGATGTTTCTGGCGCTTGCGATGCTTGCGATGCCTGCGCGGCGTTTGTCGTCATGGCGTGTCTCTCTCTGTCCTTGGGGTTCCGTGGCAGCGCTGAACTGCGGGGAATTTGCCCTTATGATGCCATTCTCCGGGCTACCCGGCGCCCACCTCCACCAGGCCACGTCCCATGCTGCCCTTCGACACCCTGATCGCTTTTTTCGGCATTGCCGTGCTGCTGGCGCTGACGCCCGGGCCGGACAATGTGTTCGTGCTGATGCAGTCCGCTATCTGGGGACGCAAGGCGGGCATGCTGGTGGTGCTGGGGCTGTGCACCGGTCTGCTGGGCCACACGGCCGCCGTCGCCCTCGGGCTTGCCGCCGTGTTCGCGGCCTCGCCCATGGCGTTCACGGCGCTTAAGCTGGCGGGTGCGGCGTACCTGACATACCTGGCGTGGCAGATCCTGCGCGCCCCCGTGGAATCGGAAGACGGCAAACGGCCCGAACCGCTCAAGCCCGGCGCGCTGTACCGGCGCGGCATCGTCATGAACCTGACCAACCCCAAGGTGCTGCTGTTCTTCTTCGCCTTCCTGCCGCAATTCACCACGCCCGCGCTGGGCCCGGTCGGCTTGCAGGTCATGCAGCTGGGCGCCGTGTTCATGGTGTCGACGTTGCTGGTGTTCGGCGCCATCGCGTTCTTTTCCGGCGCGTTCGGCGAACTGC
This sequence comes from Achromobacter sp. B7, assembly GCF_003600685.1. Classification (NCBI taxonomy): domain Bacteria; kingdom Pseudomonadati; phylum Pseudomonadota; class Betaproteobacteria; order Burkholderiales; family Alcaligenaceae; genus Achromobacter; species Achromobacter sp. B7. The sequence goes on along the minus strand of NZ_CP032084.1, from coordinate 118,385 downwards.
TGCAACGCTCGGTCACGGCCAAGCGTTGGCTCAATCGCATCGCCGCCCTGGTGTTCGTGGGCCTTGCCGTCAGGCTGGCCACGGCGACACGCTGACGGGTCCGGTCATGAACCCGCCGCGCTTGTCGATCACGCAGCCGTGAACCGCACAATGCCGTCGTCGCCGGTGGCACGACGCAGCTTGCCCTCGAAATACAGCGCATGCAGGTGCGCCAGCGCTTCACCCATGGCGAAGGTCAGCTGATGCAGGTCCAGCTTGCGCTTGAACAGCACCGGCAAGATGTCCGTCGTTGACTGCGGCTGCGCGGCGCATGCCTCAAGCACTTCGGCCAGACGATCGCGGTGGTGTTCGTGCTGCTGCGCAATGCGCTCGTGCAGGCCCTTGAACGGCCGCCCGTGCGAGGGCAGCACCAGCGCGTCGCGGGGCAGGCCGGCGTAGCCGTCCAGCGACCGCAGGTACAGCGGCAAGGGGTTGGCGTCGGGCTCGTAATCGAACACGCTGATGTTGGTGGAAATGCGCGGCAGCACCATGTCGCCCGAGATCAGCACGTTCAGGTCGGCGCTGTATAGCGAGGCGTGTTCCGGCGCGTGGCCGTAACCCACGATCACGCGCCAGTCGTGGTCACCGATGCGCACCTGATCGCCGTGCATGATGCGCGTGTAGCGGGCGGGCACCGCCGGCACCAGGTTGGGGTAGTAGTTGGCGCGCTGGCGGATCTGCTCTTGCGCGCCCAGGTCCGTCAGGCCATGGCGCGCAAAGTGTTCGACGGCGGATTGGCCGCCCGGGCCGCCGCCCGCTTCGTTACGGCGCGACGACCACAACGAGGCCACCATGAAGTCCGTCATCGTCATCCACAGCCGCGCGTCCCAGCGTTCGCACAGCCAATGCGCCAGGCCGATGTGGTCGGGGTGCATATGCGTGACCAGGACGCGCAGCACGGGCAGGCCTTCAAGTTCGTTCTTGAAGACGTCTTCCCACAAGGCCTTGACCTCGTCGCGCGAGATGCCACAGTCAACGATGGTCCAGCCGTCCTGGCCGTCGATGCGGTCGCGCAGCAGCCAGAGGTTGATATGATCCAGCGCGAACGGCAGCGGCATCCGGATCCACTTGACGCCTTCCGCCACCACATGGGCCCGGCCGGCTTCGGGCTGGAAGTCCGCCCAGGGGTACTGCAATTTCTGTTCGTTGGGGTTCATTGCCTCTTGCTCCACGCTTGACGTTGACGTCAAGTCATCATAATTTACGTTTACGTAAACTGCCACACGCCGCATGCCCTCGTCAACCTGGACCATCTCTGAGCTCGCCCGCGAGTTCGACGTTACGCCCCGCACGATCCGCTTCTATGAAGACCAGGGTATCGTCAGCCCGGCGCGCGAGGGCCGCAACCGCATCTTTGGCCCGCGCGACCGCACGCGCCTGAAACTGGCGCTACGCGGCAAACGCCTGGGCTTGCAGCTGTCTGAAATCCTGACGCTGATCGACATGTACGACGGCCCCGGCGATACCGAAGTGCAATTGCGCCAGTACCTCAGCGTGCTGGAGCAGCACCGCGACACGCTGGAACAACAGCGCCGCGACATCGAAGACACCTTGCAGGAAATTGCGCAGCAGGAACGCGAATGCCGCGCGCTGCTGGCGCAAAAACCCTGAGGGCGCGCACGTGGCGGCCCTGCAAACCCTTGCGCTGTTCGTCCTGACGGCGCTGGCCGAAATCATCGGCTGCTACCTTCCATACCTGTGGTTGCGCAAGGGCCATTCCATCTGGCTACTTGCCCCGGCGGGGGCCAGCCTGGCGCTTTTCGCGTGGCTGCTGACGCTGCACCCCGCCGCCTCCGGCCGCGTCTACGCCGCTTACGGCGGCGTGTACATCGGCATGGCGTTGATGTGGTTGTGGGCGGTTGACGGCGTGCGGCCCAGCGCAAGCGACTGGCTGGGCGTGGGCCTGTGCCTGGCCGGCATGCTTGTGATCATGTTCGGACCCCGCCCGACCTGACGCGGCGCGGCCTGCGCGGCCCGACCTCCCCCGTCTGCGCCTCAGAAAGTTCCGATCAAAAATAAGACTTATCCAATATCTTTGCGTCCGACAGGAAGGCAAGATCGGCAATCGCCATCCCCGCTGCATCGCGGCCGTGATTGCCCGAAGCCCTTGCGCGCCTTCCTTCGGCTTTGCTTCTGTCTTGCCGGGTTCTTGCGGCGGCGCACGGTGGTCAATGGCGGTGTCTCTGGCAACAGGATTCCTCATGCACACGAAGCCCCAACACCCCATCCTCGACCGCCAACCGCAATTGCGCATCGCCGCCGACGCGGCCGGCTTTGAATGCCTGGATACGCATTGGCGGGGCTTGTCGGCGATGTACCGTTTCCAATGCACCGCAGGGCACCAATTCCAGCGCACGCTGCAAACGTTCGGCCGCGCGCTGCAAGTCAAATGCCCGTTATGCGCGGCCGAGGCCAACTTCACACGCCTGGGCGAACTGGCGCAGAAGAACGGGGTCACCTGCCTGGAGCCGCACTGGCTGGGCTGGGATGTACCGCATCGCTTTCAATGCGACGCCGGCCACGCCTGGAACCGCAAGGGCAACAAGGCGCTGCAACGTATCGGTTGCGCCGTGTGTGGCCGTGACGCGGGCTACCGGCGCCGGCGCGACGACCTGCTGGTGCGTATCCAGAAGACCGCCATCGCGCGCGGCGGGCAGTGCCTGGATACCGCCAGCCCGCGCGGGCAAAAGAGCTTTCAGTTCCGCTGCGGCGCGGGGCACGAATGGGAAGCGGCGGGTGCGGATGTGCTGCGTCGAACCTGGTGCCCGGAATGCGCGCGCCTGCGCAAGGTCGAAGGCTATCGGCATCCCGACGGCCTGGCCCGCCTGCAACGCAAGGCCAAAGAGCGGGGCGGCCTGTGCCTGTCGGACGCGTATCGCGGGCTGGGCGTGCGGTATCGATTCCGCTGCGCCGACGGCCACGAATGGCTGACCACCGGCGGCAAAATTCTGCTGGGCAGTTGGTGCGGCGTTTGCGCCAACTTGAACAAGCGGCTGGGCATCGAGGCCGCGCATCAGGCGGCCCGCGATCGCGGTGGCGAATGCCTGACGTCCATGTACTTGAACACCACCCGAAAAATGCACTGGCTGTGTCATCGCGGTCACGATTGGCATGCGCCGTTCGCGTCGATTCGCGCGGGCCATTGGTGCGCGCAGTGCGCCCACATGGCCCGCATCACCAATGCCAAATCGTTGGCCGCCATGCGTTATCGGGTCATGGGGCTGCCGGTGGATGACCGCGGGCTGCCCCACAAGCCCAGGCTTAATCGGCCTTGATATTGCCTTCTTTGATCAGGCGGGCGTTGTTGGTGAATTCCGCCTGCACCTGCTTGGCAAACGCCTCGCCGGTCGCGGTGCCCGGTTGCAGATACGACTTGGCCAGCAGGTCCTGGAAATCAGCGCTGGCCACCGCGCGCGTCAGCGCCGCCAGCAGCGGCTGGGACACGGTGGGCGGCAAGTTGGCGGGCGCAAACACGCCGAAGTTCGAGTAGTACTGCGCCTGCGGCAGTTTCAGTTCGGCCATCGTCGGCACGTCGGGCCATGCGGCCAGGCGTTGCGGCGCCATCACCGCCAGCGGCTTTAACGCGCCGTTTGCCACGTGCGGCAGCACCACGTCGCTATTGACCACCAGCAATTCCACCACGCCGCCCAGCCCGTCGGTCAGCGCCTGACTGTTGCCCCGATAGGGCACGTGCAGCATCTGCGTGCCGGTCTGCCTGGTGACGGCGGCCATGCCGATATGCGCCACGGTGCCCTGGCCCGGCGTGCCGTAACGCACGCCTTCCGGATGCGACTTGGCGTAGTCGATCAAGCCCGCAAAGTCCTTGACCGGCAGGGCCTTGGTGGCAACGATGGCCACCGGCGCGACGGCCACGCTGGCCACCGGCGTCAGGTCCTTCATCGGGTCGTAGTTGGTCTTGGCCAGATGCGGGAAGATCGTCAGCGGGCTGGTCGACGCCAGCAGCAGCGTCGTGCCGTCCGGCTGCGAACGCGCGACGAAGTCAGTGCCCACCGAAGCGCCCGCGCCCGGCTTGTTTTCAACGATGACCGTAACGTTGGCTTCCTTGCGCAGCACGTCGCCCAAACGGCGACCGATGGCGTCCGCGCTACCGCCCGCCGTGTACGGCACCACCAGCGTGATGGGTTTGGCGGGCCAGCCTTGGGCCATGGCGCCGCTTGCCACGATTGCCAGAGCCGCCCCCGCGGCCTTGATCAGCAAAGTCTTCTTTTTCATATTGTCCTGGTGATGTTGCGTAGCACTGCGTGAGGTAAAGCGTCGGGCGAACAGGCCCGTCAGGCCGTCAGATAGCGTTGCGCCAGGCGAACCCAGTACGACGCGCCCGCCGGAATCAAGGAATCATTGAAGTCATAGCTGGCGTTGTGCAACATGCACGGACCCAGCCCGTGGCCGGCCAGGCGGTGTTCGCCATCGCCGTTGCCCAGGAAGACATAGCAACCCGGCTTTTCCTGCAACAGGAACGCGAAGTCTTCCGATGCCATGGCGGGTTCGATCGTCAGCGCGCGTTCGTCGCCGACCACATCGCGCATGACCTGCATGCAGAATTCCGTTTCGGCCACGGTGTTGACCAGCGCCGGGTAGCGGCGTTCGAAGAACACGTCGGCCTCGCAGCCATGCGCGGCGGCGATGTTGCCGGCTATTTCGTTCATGCGGCGTTCGATCAGGTCGACGACCTCGGTGCGATACGCCCGCACCGAGCCGCCCAGCCACGCCGTGTTCGGAATGACGTTGATGACGCTGCCGCCGGCCTGCACCTGCGTGATCGACAGCACCGCCGCGTCCAGCGGACGCTTGCTGCGGGTCAGGATGGTTTGCAGCGCCTGGCCGATGGCGAACAGCGCGGGCACCGGGTCGTTGCAATCCTGCGGCGCGGCGGCGTGGCCACCCTTGCCCTTGACGGTGATCTTGAAGCCATTGGCCGCCGCCATCATCGGGCCGGCGCATACGCCGAACGCACCGGCCGGCAGGCCCGGCCAGTTGTGCATGCCAAATACGGCTTCACAGGGAAAGCGCGTGAACAGGCCGTCCTGGATCATGGCGCGGCCGCCGGCGCCGCCTTCCTCGGCAGGCTGGAAACACAGGTAGACGGTGCCATCAAAGCCGCCGGCCGTCTGCAAGTGCCGCGCCGCCGCCAGCAGCATGGCGGTGTGGCCGTCGTGGCCGCAACCGTGCATCTTGCCGTCATGGCGCGAGCGGTGTTCAAACTGGTTTTCTTCCTGCATGGGCAGGGCGTCCATGTCGGCGCGCAACATGATGGCCCGGTCCGACGTGCCACGCTTGATCACGCCCACCACACCGGTCTTGGCGATGCCCGTATGCGTCTCGATGCCCCAGCCGCGCAGCGTGTCCGCCACCACTTTGGCGGTTCGGTGCTCTTCGTAGCACAGCTCCGGGTGCATATGGATATCGCGCCGCAGCGCCACAATTTCGTCCAGATTGGATAGTTCAAGCACGGCACACTCCGCTTCGGTCAGGCAAATTCGGGGGACAGGCAGGCATAGTAAACAGCGTTCTTCCCCATGAAAGCGGCAAATTCCTAGGGATAACCCGACTCCAATTTACGTTTACGTAAACGTAATATTTGCGGTGCATCATTGCGCGGCGACACCGGATCGGCGCATGATGAGCCACACGATGGCGGCACGGCGCTGGCCACAGGCGCCCATAAGAATGTAAGCACCCACTATCACGGAGACATCGATGAACCTTCCCGGCCTGAACTTCGACCTGGGCGAAGACCTGGACATGCTGCGCGACGCCGTGCGCAATTTTGCGCAGGCCGAGATCGCTCCGCGCGCTGCCGAGGTGGATCGCAGCGACCAGTTCCCGATGGACCTTTGGCGCAAATTCGGTGAGCTTGGCGTGCTGGGCATGACGGCCGACGAAGAATACGGCGGCGCCAACATGGGCTACCTGGCCCATATGGTGGTGATGGAAGAAATCTCGCGCGCCAGCGCCTCGGTCGGCCTGTCATACGGCGCGCACTCGAACCTGTGCGTGAACCAGATCAACCGCAACGGCACGGCCGCACAAAAGGCCAAGTACCTGCCCAAGCTGATCTCCGGCGAACACGTGGGCGCCTTGGCCATGAGCGAACCGGGCGCCGGCTCGGACGTGGTCAGCATGAAACTGCGCGCCGACAAGAAGGGCGACCGCTACGTGCTGAACGGCACCAAGATGTGGATCACCAACGGCCCCGACGCCGACACACTGGTGGTCTACGCCAAGACCGACCCCGAGGCCCACCAGCGCGGCATCACCGCCTTCCTGGTCGAAAAAGGCTTCAAGGGCTTTTCGGTGGCGCAAAAGCTGGACAAGCTGGGCATGCGCGGCAGCCACACGGGTGAACTCGTGTTCCAGGACTGCGAAATCCCCGAAGAAAACGTGCTGGGCCAGGTCAACGGCGGCGTCAAGGTGCTGATGAGCGGGCTGGACTACGAACGCGCCGTCTTGTCCGGCGGCCCGCTGGGCATCATGCAGGCCGTGATGGACGTGGTCGTGCCCTACATCCATGACCGCAAGCAGTTTGGCCAGGCCATCGGCGAATTCCAGCTGATCCAGGGCAAGGTCGCCGACCTGTACACCACGCTGCAAGCCAGCCGCGCCTTCTGCTACCAGGTCGGCAAGAACCTGGACAAACTGGGCGCCGAACACGTGCGCCAGGTGCGCAAGGACTGCGCCGCATTGATCCTGTACACGGCCGAGAAGGCCACGTGGATGGCGGGCGAAGGCGTGCAGATCCTGGGCGGCAACGGCTACATCAACGAATACCCGGTGGGGCGCCTGTGGCGCGACGCCAAGCTGTATGAAATTGGCGCGGGCACCAGCGAAATCCGCCGCATGCTGATCGGCCGCGAACTGTTCAACGAAACCGCCTGACACGCCGGCCGAGCGCCCCACCATGATCCGCATGTCCGATGTCCAGCATATCGAGCAGGCCCCCGCCCCGGGGCCCTCGGCGCTGGACGTGGCGCGGATCATCCTGGCCGGGTTTGACCGCCACTACGCGCTGTTTCGCTACAGCGCGCAGCGGGCCAAGGCGCTGTTCGAATCGGGCGACTGGCACGGCATCCAGCACCTGTCGCGCGAACGCATCGAGTACTACGACATGCGTGTGCGCGAATGCGCCACGCAGCTGGAAGCGGTGCTGCGCGGCCGCCCGGAAGGCGCGCTGGACGACATCCCGGGCCACAACGGCAACGCCAACGGCAACGGCGCGGCCGTACCCGCCCTGACCGGCGCCCAGACCGCCTACTGGCAACAGATCAAGCAGGAATTCGTGGGCCTGCTGGGCGAGCACAAGCAGCCAGAATGCGCCGAGACCTTCTTCAATTCGGTCTCGTGCCGCCTGTTGCACCGCGACTATTTCCACAACGATTTCCTGTTCGTTCGGCCCGCCGTTGCCACCGACTATCTGGACAGCAGCACGCCGTCGTACCGGGTGTATTACCCGGCAACCGACGGCCTGGAAAAAAGCCTGATCCGCATGGTGGCCGACTTCGGCCTGGCGCTGCCTTTCGAAGACCTGCCGCGCGATACGCGCATGCTGGCGCGCGCCGCCGTCGCGCAATTGCGCACGCTGCTGCCGCGCCACGTGGGCCGGCGAATCGCCAGCGATTGCCAGATCCATGCGCTGGGCTCGCTGTTCTTTCGCAACAAGGGCGCCTACATCGTCGGCCGCCTGATCAACCAGACCACCGTCTACCCCTTTGCCGTGGCGCTGACGCGCAACCCGGCGGGCCAGGTCACGCTGGACGCGCTGCTGCTGGGCGCCGACGACCTGAGCACGCTGTTCAGCTTCACACGCGCCTATTTCCTGGTCGACATGGAAACGCCGGCCGCCGTGGTGAACTTCCTGGCCAGCCTGTTGCCGCGCAAGCCCAAGGCCGAGCTCTACACCATGATCGGCCTGCAAAAGCAGGGCAAGACGCTGTTCTACCGCGACTTCCTGCATCACCTGGCCCATTCGCGCGACGCCTTCGACATTGCGCCCGGCATCAAGGGCATGGTGATGTGCGTGTTCACGTTGCCGTCCTATCCCTATGTGTTCAAGCTCATCAAGGACCGCATCGACAAAGACGGCATGGATCACGCCACCGTGCGGCGCAAGTACCAGATGGTCAAGCTGCATGACCGTGTGGGCCGCATGGCCGATACCTGGGAGTATTCGCAGGTGGCGTTGCCGCGCAGCCGCTTCGCGCCCGCCTTGCTGGACGAACTGCGCCGCCTGGTGCCCAGCCTGATCGAAGAAACGGCCGACACGGTCGTCATCCGCCACGTCTACATCGAACGGCGGATGACGCCGCTCAATATCTATCTGCGCCAGGCCTCCGACGCCTTGCTGGACCCCGCCGTGCGTGAATACGGCGACGCCATCCGCCAGTTGGCCGCCGCCAATATCTTCCCCGGCGACATGCTTTACAAGAACTTCGGCGTGACGCGCCTGGGCCGCGTCGTCTTTTATGACTACGACGAAATCCAGCGCATGACCGAGATGAATTTCCGGCGCATTCCGCCGGCTCCCAACGAAGAAGCGGAAATGGCGTCCGAACCCTGGTACGCCATCGGACCGAACGACGTATTTCCCGAAGAATTCGGCCGCTTCCTGCTGGGCGACGCGCGCGTGCGCGGCGCCTTCATGCGTCACCATGCCGACCTGCTGGAACCGGACTGGTGGCAAGCCTGCCGCGCCCAAGTGGCGCAGGGCCGTATTGAAGAATTTTTCCCTTACGATACGGACAGACGCCTGCGTCCGGCACGCCTTTCTGGCGACCGCGCAGCGCCGACACCCAGACGCTGTCCCGACCCCCACAGGAGTTAGTCATGTCAGATCCCATCGTTATCGTTTCCATCGCCCGCACCCCCATGGGCGGCATGCTGGGCAGCCTGTCCGGCCTGGCCGCGCATGAGCTGGGTTCGGTGGCCATCAAGGCCGCCATCGAACGCGCCGGCATCAAGCCGGACCAGGTCGACGAAGTCATCATGGGCAACGTGCTGCAAGCCGGCCAGGGCCAGGCGCCCGCGCGCCAGGCGGCGCTGGGTGCCGGCCTGCCGCTGGGCGTGGCATGCACCACGATCCACAAGGTGTGCGGTTCAGGCCTGAAGGCAGCCATGTTCGGCCACGACCTGCTGGCTGCCGGCAGCGCGCAGGTGGTGGTGGCGGGTGGCCAGGAAAGCATGAGCAACGCGCCGTACTTGCTGCTCAAGGCACGCCAGGGCTACCGCTTCGGCCACAACACCGTGTATGACCACATGGCGCTGGACGGCCTGGAAGATGCCTACGACAAGGGCAAGGCCATGGGCGTGTTCGCCGAAGACTGCGCCGCGAAGTACGAATTCACGCGTGAACAGCAGGATGCTTTCTCGCTGGAATCGCTGCGCCGCGCCCGCGCCGCCACCGAAGACGGCAGCTTCAAGTGGGAAATCGCGCCCGTTACCGTTGCCGGCCGCAAGGGCGACACGGTGATCGACACCGACGAAGCCCCCACCAAGGCCATGCCGGAAAAGATTCCCACGCTCAAGCCCGCCTTCAAGAAAGACGGCACCATCACCGCCGCCAACTCGTCGTCGATTTCCGACGGCGCCGCCGCGATGGTGCTGATGCGCGCGTCTACCGCCGAAAAACTCGGCGTCAAGCCGCTGGCCCGCATCGTCGGCCACAGCCAGCATTCGCAAGAGCCGGGCTGGTTCACCACCGCGCCGGTTGGCGCGCTGAAAAACCTGTTCGCCAAGACCGGCTGGAAGGCCGAGGACGTGGACCTGTACGAAATCAACGAAGCCTTCGCGGTGGTCACCATGGCCGCCATGAACGACTTCAAGCTGCCGCACGACAAGGTCAACGTGCATGGCGGCGCCACCGCCCTGGGCCACCCCATCGGGGCATCGGGCGCGCGCCTGATGGCCACGCTGGTCGGCGCATTGCGCAAGACCGGCGGCAAGCGCGGCGTTGCCACGCTGTGCATCGGCGGCGGTGAAGCCGTGGCGATGGCTATCGAAATGGTCTAAGTACGTGGCCTAAGTCATGGCCTAAATCACGGCCTGAACCACGACCAGGGAGACGGAATCATCTCCGTCTCCCGATTGGTTTTTCGCCGCGCCTTTCTTGTATGTCTTCCGGACGCGACCACGAGTCGCGGGTCATGCCGGGAAAGCCGCAACGAAAACCCATTCGACAAGAATGCCCGGCCCACCGGGAAGCAGAGACAAACCGCTCGACCAGAGCGCCTTCAAATTCCAATCACGCAGGACGGGTGGAACCCCATGCCCATCATCGAATCCCGCATCAATCCGCGGTCGCAGGACTACACCGATAACGCGCGCGCCATGCAGGCGCAGCTGGACGATCTGAATCAGAAACTGGCGCAGACCGCGCTGGGCGGCAGTGAAGCCGCGCGCGCCAAGCACGTGGCGCGCGGCAAGCTGCTGCCACGCGACCGCGTCGAAAACCTGATCGATCCGGGCACCCCGTTCCTGGAACTGTCGCCCATGGCGGCGCACGGCATGTACGACGGAGAGGCGCCCGGCGCGGGCGTCATCACCGGCATCGGGCGTGTGTCGGGCACCGAATGCGTCATCGTCTGCAACGACGCCACCGTCAAGGGCGGCACGTACTACCCGATGACCGTCAAGAAGCACCTGCGTGCACAGGAAATCGCGGCGCAAAACCATCTGCCCTGCGTCTACCTGGTGGATTCGGGCGGCGCCAACTTGCCGCAGCAAGACGAAGTGTTCCCCGACCGCGAACACTTCGGCCGCATCTTCTACAACCAGGCGCAGATGTCCGCGCAGGGCATTTCGCAGATCGCCGTGGTGATGGGCTCGTGCACCGCCGGCGGCGCCTACGTGCCCGCCATGAGCGATGAATCCATCATCGTGAAGAACCAGGGCACCATCTTCCTGGGCGGCCCACCGCTGGTAAAGGCGGCCACGGGCGAAGAAGTCAGCGCCGAGGACCTGGGCGGCGGCGACGTGCACACGCGCCTGTCCGGCGTGGTGGACCACCTGGCCGCCAACGACATGCACGCGCTGCAACTGGCGCGCAACGCCGTCGCGCGGCTCAATCGCAAGAAGCCCGCGCAACTGGCCACCATCGCGCCGCGCGAACCGCGCTACGACCCCAGCGAACTGAACGGCATCATTCCCGCCGACACGCGCAAGCCCTATGACGTGCGCGAAGTCATCGCGCGCATCGTGGACGGCTCGGAGTTCGATGAATTCAAGGCGCGCTTCGGCCCCACGCTGGTGACCGGCTTTGCGCATATCCAGGGCATTCCCGTGGGCATCGTCGCCAACAACGGCATCCTGTTTTCAGAGTCGGCGCAAAAGGGCGCGCACTTTATCGAACTGTGCGCGCAGCGCAAGATTCCGCTGGTGTTCCTGCAGAACATCACCGGCTTCATGGTCGGCCGCAAGTACGAAAACGAAGGCATCGCGCGCCACGGCGCCAAGATGGTGACGGCGGTGGCCACCGCCGCCGTGCCCAAGTTCACCGTGCTGATCGGCGGCTCGTTCGGCGCCGGCAACTACGGCATGTGCGGTCGCGCCTATTCACCGCGCATGCTGTTCATGTGGCCCAACGCCCGCATCTCCGTCATGGGCGGCGAGCAGGCCGCCAGCGTGCTGGCCACCGTCAAGCGCGACGGCATCGAAGCACGCGGCGGCCAGTGGTCGGCCGACGAAGAAGCCGCGTTCAAGGCGCCCATCCGCGAACAGTACGAACACGAAGGCCATCCGTACTACGCCACCGCGCGGCTGTGGGACGACGGCATCATCGCGCCCGCCGACACGCGCCGCGTGCTGGGGCTGGCGCTGTCGGCCGCGCTGAACGCGCCCATCGAAGACACGCGGTTCGGCGTCTTCCGCATGTAGGGCATCGGCCCCATCGCGCCCCTTACCGCAGCGCTTGCAGTTCAAGAAGAATTACAGCCAGGATGACATTCATGTTCGACACTTTGCTGATTGCCAATCGCGGCGAGATCGCCTGCCGCGTCGCCGCCACTGCCCGCCGCATGGGCATCCGCACCGTCGCCGTCTATTCGGATGCGGACGCCAACGCGCGCCACGTGGCCGCTTGCGATCAAGCCGTGTACATCGGCGGATCGGAACCGCGCGCCAGCTATCTGCGCGCCGACGCCATCCTGCAAGCCGCGCGCGACACCGGCGCGGGCGCCATCCACCCGGGGTATGGCTTCTTGTCGGAAAACGAAGCGTTCGCGCAAGCCGCTGAAAAGGCCGGCATCGCGTTCGTGGGCCCGCCGGCATCCGCCATTGCCGCCATGGGCAGCAAGTCGGCCGCCAAATCGCTGATGGAAAAAGCCGGCGTGCCGCTGGTGCCCGGCTATCACGGCGACAACCAGGACCCGCAATTCCTGAAGACGCAGGCGGACGGCATCGGCTACCCCGTGCTGATCAAGGCCAGCGCGGGCGGCGGCGGCAAGGGCATGCGCGTCGTGGAATCGTCCGGTGCATTCCTGGACGCGCTGGCCTCTTGCCAACGCGAAGCGGCATCCAGCTTTGGCGATGACCGCGTGCTGATCGAACGCTATCTGCAAAAGCCACGCCACATTGAAATCCAGGTGTTCGCGGACACGCAGGGCAATTGCGTCTACCTGTTTGAACGCGATTGCTCGGTGCAGCGCCGCCACCAGAAAGTCATCGAAGAAGCCCCCGCCCCCGGCATGACCGAAGAGCGCCGCCGCGCCATGGGCGAAGCCGCCGTGGCCGCCGCGCGCGCCGTGGGCTATGTGGGCGCGGGCACGGTGGAATTCATCGCCGAGCCCGACGGCCGCTTTTACTTCATGGAAATGAATACGCGGCTGCAAGTCGAACACCCGGTCACGGAAATGATCACCGGCCACGACCTGGTGGAATGGCAGCTGCGCGTGGCCGCCGGCCAGCCGCTGCCGGCGCGCCAGGAAGACCTGCGCATCAACGGCCATGCCATCGAGGCCCGCATCTACGCCGAGAACCCAGAAAAGGGATTCCTGCCGTCGATCGGCACCCTGGCCTACCTGGGCCTGCCGCCGCACACCGCGTTCGCCAACGCCGACATCCGCGTCGATGGTGGCGTGCGCACGGGCGACACGATCACGCCGTTCTATGACCCCATGATCGCCAAGCTGATCGTGCATGGCGCCGACCGCGACCAGGCCCGCCAGCGCATGTTGCAGGCGTTGGCGCAAACGCAGGCCGTGGGCGTGCAGACCAACGTGGCCTTCCTGTCGCGGCTGATGAAAGACACCGCGTTTGCCGCGGCCGACCTGGACACCGGCCTGATCGAACGCCAGCGCGCCACGCTGCTGCCCGAACCGCAGCCCGCCGACGCCGCCACGCTGGCGCTGGCATCGGCCGCCGTGCTGGTGCGCCAGGGCCTGGCCCAGCCGAACGCAACGTCTGCCGGCAAAGGCCCCGCCGACCCTTGGGACGCACGCGACGGCTGGCGCTTGGGCGGCCAGTATCAGCGCCACCTGCAATGGGTGGACAACGGCGAGACGCGCCGCGTCACCGTTGCGCGCCAAGGCGGCGCGTGGACGCTGGACACCGGCGCGGGTCCGCAGCCGTTCCTGTGGCGCGCGCATGCCAGCGCGAATCCCAACCTGGCCTATGGCCTGCGCATTACGCTGGCCGGCCATGAAAACGCCGGCACCGTCGTGCTGCACGCCGACCGCGCCCACGTCTTTGGCGACAACGGCGTACACGTGCTGGAACTGTACGACCCGCTGGCGCACGCGCAGGACACGCAGGGCGAGCATGCCGGCGGCCTGACCGCGCCGATGCCGGGCAAGATCATCTCGATCTCGGTCAAGGCGGGCGACACGGTCGAAAAGGGCCAACCGCTTCTGGTGATGGAAGCCATGAAAATGGAGCACACCATTTCCGCGCCGGGCGACGGGAAGGTCGAAGAGGTGTTCTACGGCGTGGGCGACCAGGTCACCGAAGGCGCCGAGCTGGTGTCGATCGGGGCGTAAGCGAGAATCGCCGCACACGGTCGCGGAGGGGTGGCGCGGAGGGGTGGCACGGGCTGGCGGCAAGGGCTGGCGGCGCCCTCGGCGGCATGGCCTGCGAGGCGCGCTCTGCCGCCTTGACCGCTGCGCATTGCGCCGCCGGCTGTCGCTTTAGTTTCGCGTCAGCCGGCTGTCACTAGAATGTGCCTTCCGGCGCCGCCCGCGCGCCTGCCGCGCACGCTCTCATGCCCGCCCCCGATTCCCCCAGTCCGCTTACCCGCCCACCTTTCCTGCACTTCCTGTTCGCCCGCGTCAGCGCGTCACTGGCCTTCCAGATCGTCTCGGTAGCGGTCGGCTGGCAGATCTACGCGCTGTCCGGCAGCGCCATGGACCTGGGCTTGATCGGCCTGGCCCAGTTCCTGCCCATGGCCGCGCTTACGCTGGTGGTGGGCCACGTGGCCGACCGCTACGACCGCCGCAAGATCGTCGCCGTGTGCATGGCGATGGAAACGCTGGCGACGCTGGTGCTGGCCATTGCCGCGCTGCATGGCGTGGGCGGCAAGACGCTGATCTACGCCACCATCATCATCATGAGTTCGGCGCGCGCGTTCGAAGCGCCCACCTTGTCCACGCTCATCCCCGCCGTGGTGCCGCGCGCATGGCTGCCACGCGCCACGGCACTGTCATCATCGGGCGGGCAGGTCGCCCAGATCGCCGGACCCGCGCTGGGCGGCATCGGCTACAGCCTGGGCGCCGGCTGGATCTATTGCGTGGCAGCCGCGTTGTACCTGACGGCATTCGCGTCCATTGCCACCCTGGTCATCGAACGCGCGCCGCCGCGCAAGGAACCCACAACCTGGCGCACGCTGTTCGCGGGCATCACCTTCATCTTCCAACGCCGGCTGCTGCTGGGCACCTTGTCGCTGGATCTATTCGCGGTGCTGCTGGGCGGCGCCACGGCCTTGCTGCCGCTGTTCGCCAAAGACATCCTTAATGCCGGGCCATGGGCCTTGGGCGCCTTGCGTGCGGCGCCCGCGTGCGGCGCGGCCTTGATGTCGTTGACGCTGGCGCGCTTAAGCCTGGGCGACAACGTCGGGCGGCTGCTGTTCGGTTCGCTGATCGTGTTCGGGTTGGCGACGACCGTATTTGGTTTGTCCACGTCAATTCCGTTGTCAGTGGCGGCCCTGGTCGTGCTGGGCGCGGCCGACGCGGTCAGTGTCGTGGTGCGGTCCTCGCTGGTGCAGCTGAACACGCCCGACCACATGCTGGGCCGTGTCAGCGCGGTGAACACCTTGTTTATCGGCGCGTCGAACCAGCTGGGCGAATTTGAATCCGGTTTGACGGCCGCGCTGTTCGGCGCGGTGCCGGCCGTGGTGCTGGGCGGCATGGGCACGATTGCGGTCGCCGGGCTGTGGATGCGGTGGTTTCCGGAATTGCGAAGGCTGAAGACGCTGCACGGCCACGAGTCGGCGCAGACCTGAGGGCGGGGCGCGGCGAAAGAGTAGACTGACCGCCTCTTTCCTTTGTTTTGAGTCCATTCTCCATGCTAGTCAAAGCCCTGCGTGTCGGCCTGGGTCAACTGATCGTCATTGGCGACGCGCTGACTCGTCCGCGCCCGCAACAGCGATCGGCCCAAGGCCAGGCCAGCGTCAACGCGGAAGCCGCCGCGCTGTCGCTCTACCAATTCAAGGCCTGCCCGTTCTGCGTGAAAACGCGTCGGGCCATGCACCGCCTGAACGTGCCCGTAACGCTGCACGACGCCAAGAACGACCCCCAGGCGCGTGAACAGCTGCTGGCCGGCGGCGGCAAGATCAAGGTGCCTTGCCTGCGTATCGACGAGGCCGCCGGCACGCGCTGGATGTATGAATCCAGCGAGATCATTGCGTATCTGGACCAGCGTTTCGCCAACGTGGCCTGAGCGGTCCGCGCCAGATATTCCCTAGCCCGCGCGCGCTGTCGGCATGGCACTTGCTGCGCCAACGACTCGGCGGGCACGGCCCCGGCCCGCCGCGTGTCGCTCGCACGGGGCCCCGCACAGGGAGCAATCATGGCAACTCTTAACGACATGACCATCGCGATTCTGGCCGTGGATGGTTTCGAACAGGTAGAACTGACCGGTCCGCGCGACCGTCTGCAAGCGGAAGGCGCCCGCACCGTGTTGATATCGGCGCGCAGCGAGCCGATTCAAGGCATGCATCACGACAAACCCGGCGACCGCTTTCCCGTGGACCTGACGTTCACGCAGGCCGAAGCGGAACCCTCGGTATTCGACGGGCTGCTGTTGCCCGGCGGCGTAATGAACGGGGACGAAATCCGCATGCATCCCAAGGCGCAGGACTTTGTTCGTGCCATGTTGGACGCGGGCAAGCCCGTTGCCGTTATCTGCCACGGGCCGTGGCTGCTGGTGTCCGCGAACGTCGTGCGCGGCCGCACCATGACGAGCTGGCCGTCGCTACAGGACGACCTGCGCAACGCCGGCGCCAACTGGGTGGATCAGGAAGTGGTGGTGGACGGCACGCTGGTATCCAGCCGCAAACCCGACGACATCCCCGCATTCAGCAAGGCGTTCATCGAGGTCTTGCAGGCGTCCAAGCGCTGATGTGTTTCCAGGCGTGGGGGGCTGTGGGATAACGGCTATCGGCTAACGGCTATCGGCTAACGGCTTGCGGCTTCGGCTGGCGGTGAACAGTCAAAATCCAGCGGCTAGCGGCTAGCTGGCCCCGCTGCCTGGCGCAGATCGGCCACGTTAAGCATGCGCGCGTTGCAGGCTTGCACCAGTTCGGGGTCGTGGCTGGCAAACAGCACGACGCGGTCGCGCGCCCAGGTCTTGAACACGTCGGCCAGCACGGCGCGCGCCTGCGCGTCCAGCCCGTTGCTGGCACCGTCGGCAACCACGACGGCCGGCTCGCCCAGCGCGGCGGCGGTCAGGTACACCTTGCGGCGCGTGCCCGTGGACATCTGCTCAAAGCGCTTGTCCAGATGCGGTTCCAACCCCAGGCGCGATGCCAGATCCAGCACGCTGTCATCCAGGCTGACGTTTTTTTCCGCCGCCGCTTTCAACAGGAAGTCGCGCCCGGTCTGCGTCGGAAATTCCAGGCAGTTGTCCGGCACATAGGCCACGCGCGACCGGGCTAGCTGCGGTGCTTGCTCAAGGGAATGCCCGTCTATCCAGACGTCTCCGCCGTCAGGCGGGATCACGCCCGCGATGATGCCCAGCAAGCTGGATTTTCCGGTGCTGTCTTCTTCGCACAGCGCCATGCAGCCGGGCTCGAACGTATGAGTCAGGCCTTGGAATACAAGGTAGTCGCCGTAGCGCTTGCTGAGGTTGTCGATGCGTAGCATGGCGGGAAGTTTGCCAGAGGAACGGGCGTTCGACCAGAAGCCCATGCCGCGCGCGCAGGCGGCACCGGCCGGGCGCTAGGTTCGCTTGCCAACGGCGGGCGGCACCACGCCCCGGCGCTCAATCGGCGTGGAGAAAACGATGGATGTTCGGGTTTCGCCATAGCCGTTGATCGTGCCGATAAAGCGTTCCAGATCCGCCAGGCCAGTGGCCACCACCGTCAT
Source organism: Achromobacter sp. B7 (assembly GCF_003600685.1). Lineage (NCBI taxonomy): Bacteria > Pseudomonadati > Pseudomonadota > Betaproteobacteria > Burkholderiales > Alcaligenaceae > Achromobacter > Achromobacter sp. B7. The sequence goes on along the minus strand of NZ_CP032084.1, from coordinate 100,821 downwards.
CATGTAGGAATCCGCGCCGGCGACGTGATGGCACTCCAGCACTTCGGGCGCCTGGCGCAAGCGATCCAGAAGCGCCTTCTTGCCCGGCTGCGTCGCCGTGATGCCAACGATGGCCTTTACCGGGTATCCCGCTTTTGCGGCGTCCACCTCAACCGAAAAACGCTGCGCGATGCCCGCGTCCTGCAAGCGCTTAAGTCTTTCCGCCGTGGCCGCCACCGACAAACCGGCCGCTTGGGCCAAGGTCTTCAACGGCGCGCGCGCATCCTCTTGCAGCGCGCGCAACAGACGCCACGCGATGTCATCCAGATCATTTTTATCCATTCTTGCGCAGCCCCGTTTTCACAAGAAAAAACGACAGGAAAATCGTTTTTCAGAAGAAGAATGTACTGTATCGAAGCCTGGGGTGAACTCGATAATTTGGGTTCCTCAACGTAGACGGCTGAACCAAAACAGCATGCTCGATATCCAGCACTACGGCAGTTTCATCGTTGCCATCCTGATATTCCAGGCGGTGCCCGGCGCGGGCACGATCGCCATTCTGGACGCCACCGCGCGCAACGGCAAGCGCGCGGGCATGGCCGCGGTGATGGGCACGCTGGTGGGCGACCTGCTGTTCATGGTGGCGGCCGTGGCGGGCCTGGCCGCCATCATGCAGGCGCACCCGCTGATCTTCCGGGCGCTGCAATGGTCCGGCGTGGCGTACTTGTTGTGGCTGGGCGTGCAGCTATTGCGCAAACAGGGCGCGATGGATGGCGGGGCGCCTGCCAGGCGCGTGTCGGCGCGGGCCGCCTTTCGCCGCGCGTTCCTGGTCAGCCTGACCAACCCCAAGGTCATGCTGTTCTTTGTTGCGTTCTTTCCCTTGTTCCTGAAGCCGCAAGCCAGCCCTGCAACGCTGTTGGCGATGATGCTGCACGTGACGGTGCTAAGCCTGCTTTACCAAACCGCCTTGGTGTCGATCGGCCACCGGGTGGCGCGGCGCTGCTCGGCATTGCCGGGCGCCCGGACTGTGGCGAGGCGGCTGGCCGGGTTGGCGTTGATCGGCCTGAGCGTGAAGCTGGCGACGGACGTGCGCTGATCCGAGCGCGCCAAGCGCGTGGATCCGATAACGCAACGTCGATAAAGCAACATCGATAACGCAACATCGATAACGCAGCGCCGATCACACATCACCCGCGTCGCAGCGCCTTCAACACGATGGAAAACGCCGGCGAGGGCTGGCGGCGGCTGGGATAGTAAAGGTGATAGCCGGTGAACGTCGGGCACCAGTCTTCCAGTACGCGCACCAGTGCGCCGGCTTCGATGTGCGGCATCAGTTCATCTTCGGGCAGCAGGGCCAAGCCCAGCCCCGCCAGCGCCGCGTCCACCTGCGGCGGTGCGGTGTTGAAGATCAGCTGCCCATCCACGCGCACATTCACCTGCCGGCCCCGGCGTTCAAAGTCCCACACATACAAGCCGCCAGACGTCGGCATGCGCTGATTGATGCATTGATGCGCGGTCAGGTCGTCGGGCGTCAACGGTATGGGATGCCGGGAAAAGTAGTCGGGCGAGCCCACCACCGCCATGCGCAGCACCGGCCCGATCGGCACGGCGATCATGTCTTTGTCGATGGTGTTACCCAGGCGCACGCCTGCATCGAAGCGGTCGGCGACGATATCGCGCAGCCCATAGCTGACGTCGAACTCGACATTGATTTCGGGGTAGTCGCGCAGTACCGGCGCCAGCCGGGGCAACAGCACGGACCGCAGGATGTGATCGCCGCAGGTGATGCGCACGGTGCCGGCGGGCTTGTCGCGCAGTTCGGTCAGCGCATCCAGCTCCGCTTCGATCTCGTCAAAGCGGTGGCCGATGGCCTGCATCAGCCGCTCGCCGGCGGGCGTGGGCGACACGCTGCGCGTGGTGCGCGTCAGCAGCCGGATTTGCAGCCGTTCTTCCAGGCCGCGCACCGCCTGGCTTAACGCCGATTGCGTCACGCCCAGCGTGCCCGCCGCACGCGTGAAGCTGCGTTCCCGCGCCACGGTAACAAAGGCCAGCAGATCGTTCAGGTTGCGTTTCGCCATGCGCGCGGCTCGTCTTATTTATTAGCTGGGCTAATAGGGCAATTAAGGATTCATTATCTAGTCTAGCTTATCGCTCATCTTCAAAATGGAGACCATCCCGTCAATTCCCGTGAAGGAAGCCGCCATGCAAGCGTCCAACCCCCTTGAAACCGCCGCTGTCGACCCGGCCCATCAACCCGATGCCAACCGCCGCACCTTGTTAAAGGCCGCCGGCATCGGCACCGGCATGGCAGCGCTAAGCGGGCTGTCGTCCACGGGCACCGCCGCATTGGCCGCTGCCGCGCAACCGGCAGGCGCAACGCCCGAAGGCGCCGATAACTTCTACACCAGCGACCGCGTCACGGTCCAGAAGGTGACGTTCAAGAACCAATACCAGATGGAGGTGGCCGGCAACCTGTTCACCCCCAAGGATCTGGACCGCCGCAAAAAAACGCCCGCGATTGTGGTCGGCCACCCCATGGGCGCCGTCAAGGAACAAAGCGCAAACCTGTATGCCACCAAGATGGCCGAGCAGGGCTTCGTCACGTTGTCTTTGGACCTGTCGTTCTGGGGCGCAAGCGCCGGCCAGCCGCGCAACGCCGTATCGCCGGACATCTACGCCGAAGACTTCAGCGCGGCCGTGGACTTCCTGCGGGCGCAGCCCATGGTTGATCGGGACAACGTCGGCGCCATCGGCGTTTGCGGAAGCGGCAGCTTCGTCATCAGCGCGGCCAAGATCGACCCACGCATCAAGGCCATTGCCACGGTCAGCATGTACGACATGGGCGCCGCCAACCGCCACGCGTTGAACCGCGCGCTGACGCCTGCGCAACGCCAGGCCATCATTGCCGACGCCGCGCAGCAACGCGATGTGGAATTCGCCGGTGGCGAACGAAAGTACACCAGCGGCAGCGTGCATCAGCTGACCGCCGAATCGACGCCTGTGGACCGCGAGTTCTACGACTTCTACCGCACGCCGCGCGGGCAATTCACGCCTGCCGGCTCCTCACCCGCATTGACGACGCACCCCACGCTGACCAGCAACGTCAAGTTCATGAACTTCTATCCGTTCAACGACATTGAAACGATTTCGCCCCGCCCGCTGCTGTTGATCGCGGGCGATCAGGCGCATTCGCGCGAGTTCAGCGAAGACGCCTATCGCCGGGCGGCCGAGCCCAAGACCCTGTACATCGTTCCCGGTGCCGGCCATGTCGACCTCTACGACCGCGTCACGTTGATTCCGTGGGCGACGTTGAACGCATTCTTCGACAAGCATCTGGGGCGCGTGGAGGCGTCATGACCACATCCACGCAGCAGGCCACGGCGGCCGGCACGCCGGATCACGACGCACCCGGCGCTGGGCACGTCAGCCCCGATGCGCCGGCCCATTGGGGTGGCGTCTTCGCGATGACGTTGTGCGTCTTTGCGCTGATCGCCTCGGAATTCATGCCGGTCAGCCTGCTGACCCTGATCGCCACGGACCTCCAGGTCAGCGAAGGGCTGGCGGGGCAGGGCATTGCCATTTCGGGCGCGTTCGCCGTACTGACCAGCCTGTCCATCGGCAGACTGGCCGGCAGCATGAACCGCAAGTCGCTGTTGCTGGGATTGACGGCGCTGATGGCCGTCTCTGGCGCCACCGTGGCGCTGGCGCCGAATTACCCGGTGTACATGGTGGGCCGCGCGCTGATCGGCGTGGTCATCGGCGGTTTCTGGTCGATGTCGGCGGCGACCGCCATGCGGCTGGTACCGCCGCTTCAGGTGCCACGCGCCTTGGCCGTCTTCAATGGCGGCAATGCGCTGGCCACCGTCGTGGCGCCGCCGCTGGGCAGCTACCTGGCGGCGGCGATAGGGTGGCGCGGCGCCTTCCTGTGCCTGGTGCCGGTGGCGGCACTGGCGCTGGCGTGGCAATGGGTCAGCCTGCCCGCCATGCAAGCCGAGCCGCCTACGCGAGCGTCGGGCAACGCAGTCACGCTGCTCAAGCGCCCCTTCGTTGCGCTGGCCATGGCCGCTTGCGGTGCGTTCTTCATGGGGCAATTCGCGCTGTTCACCTATTTGCGGCCTTTCCTGGAAACCGTCACGCACGTGGGCGTGTCGGCGTTGTCGCTGGTCTTGCTGGCCATTGGCGTGGCGGGCGTCGTGAGCACCGGCCTGATTGGCACGGTCCTCAAAAAAGGCCTGTATCCGCCCCTGATCGTCATCCCCGTGTTGATGGCGGTCATCGCCCTGGCGCTGATCCCATTCGGCGCCTCGCTGACCGTGGTCGCGATGCTGTTGGGCTTGTGGGGGCTGCTGGCCACTGCCGCGCCCGTCGGCTGGTGGAGTTGGGTGGCGCAAGCCATGCCCCGATCCGCCGAAGCCGCAGGCGGCTTGATGGTGGCGGTGATCCAGCTGTCCATTGCGCTGGGGTCGACGATAGGGGGGCTGCTGTTCGACCACAGCGGGTATCGAAGCACCTTTGCAGTCAGCGCCGTGGTGCTGCTGGTGGCGGCGATGCTGGCCACCCTGACGTCACGGTCGCACGCGCGCGCGGCGGCAGGCGCGTAGGGGCTGGGCGGTGGCACGTAATGGGCATGCCGGCGGGGTCACGGCTCGCCCGCATCAAAGTCACTAGAATGCCATCATCACGTTTCTGTCTTGTACTCGGCCCGCGCTGAAAAGAGGCGCCTGGCCGTGGACCGCACAACGTCCATCCCCGACCCGAATCAGGTGCAGCACCCATGCCAACCATGAAACCACCCGCCCCCTTCGAAGACGCCGTGACGTTTCAATTCGGCGATTCGCCGGAACTTGCCGACGCCTTGCTGGCCCTTGTGCTGGCCGGAACCAAGACCGCCACTTGCGGGGCGCTGCACCACTTCGGCGACGAAGAGCCCGTACCCCAAGCGGGCCGGCGCGATGTCGTGCTGGACGGCCAGGGCCGCCCCGCCTGCGTCATCGAGACGACCGGCGTATTGATCCAGCGCTTTGACCAGGTCGACGAAGCGTTCGCCGTCGCCGAAGGCGAAGGCCCGTACCCGGTCTGGCGCGACGAACACATTGCCTACTTCGAACGCAATGGCGGTTACTCGCCGGACATGATGCTGGTGTGTGAGCGCTTCCGCGTCGTTCACGTTTTTGACAGGTCGGCCCCATAAGGCCCAAAGAGCCCGGGCCGCGCTACACATGGGTGATCGCGGTCTTGATCCGCGTCGTAAACTGGCGATCCAAATTCCTTTGGAAAACCGCATGTCGCCCATCCCGTTTTCGACGCCCCTGCCCGGCCGGGATCAGACTTGGCGCTTCATGCATAGCCGCCAGTCCGCGCACTTTCCCGGCGACGATGCGCGCCTCGTGTTCTACGATGCGCCACCGGACGAGGCCACGCTGGCCCAGATCACAGACGTGCACCTGTGGGCGCCGCACGAAGATCCCCTGCAAGTCCTGCCCGAGCTCATCGCCCGGCTGCCCTCGCTGGTCCATTTGTCGATTGGACCGGGCGTCATCCTGCCCAGCGTCGTAAAGGGGCTGCGCGCCGATATGCTGCCCGCCAGCCTGCGCCACTTGTCCATGCATCCCCAATCGGGCACCTATACCTGGCAGGCGGGTCCGATGCCCCGCCTGGAATCCCTGACCGTCGGCGCAACGCTGCGCTTGGACCCACAGGACTTCCCCGCGTTGATATCGCTATCGGCCATTCCCGATCGGCGCGGCGCGTTGGTGGATAGCGCGTTGCAGCTGGCGTTGAAAGAACTGAACCTGTGGAACGTGCCGTTCGATTCGTCGCTGTTCAATCGCCTGGCGCCGCTGCCGCTGGTCGCGCTTGGCCTGTTGGGTGGGCGGACCCTGACAACGCTATCCGGCATTGAACAGCTGCCCGGCCTGCGTTCGCTGCGTCTGAAGAACCTACCCTTGCTGGATACGATCGGCTCGATTGCGACCCTTGCCGAGTTGGAATTTCTGAACATCCAGTACTGCGCGCGCATTGCGGATATCAGCGTGCTGGCAACGTTGCGACGCTTGCAGGAACTGACCTTGGTTGGCTGCGGCAATGTGGGTCTGGGCCAGCTGGAACACACGTTGCGCGCCTCGTTGCGGCGCGCGAATATCGCTGCGACACGGTAACCACGGTGCCACTTCATGGCACTTCAAGGCGTTTCAGGAGATCAAGGATATGCACTGCAATCGCAAGGCGTGGGCAAGCTGGCAGCGATCGGGCCGCCTGGCATTGACGTTGGGTATTGCCGCATTGCTGGGCGCTTGTTCTATGTCTTCCGGCATGTGCGACGCATTCGGTCCCAGCAAAAGCGCGTCGATCGCGGTGCCGCAAAACGCATCGGTTGATGCGGTGTTCGCCTGCATCGATCAGGCAAGCGTCTCCAGCAAAGACCATGGTTCGCTGTTCGACAGCGGCTACGCCATCCGCGACACGCAATCCGGCGTGCTGGAGTCAAAAAATTACAGCACGCCCAACACCGGCGGCTTCCGTCTGCGGGCCGAGGTCTCAAAGAAGACGTCTACCTTGAAGCTGTCTTTGCGTGGCGCGGGCGCTTATTGCACGGACCTGGGCGTGGACAAGGAAATGGCCCGGCTCGCTTCGGACATCAGCAGCTGCCTTCAGCGGTAATTCCCAATGACCGTTCAACGTACGCTTGTGCTGCTTGCCGCGCTGACGCTGCCGCCCCTTGTGGGCGCGCAAGCCCCGTCCAGCGTCGCCGCCTGGACGCCGCCAGGCCCGACGGCATGCGCCTTTTCAGGGTGGACCACCAACCAGAAGTCCGAAATTCTGGTGCGCGCCGAGGCGTCCGCCACGTCCGACGTGCTGGGCAGCCTGCCCACTACGCTGGGCGATGGCCCCGATCCGGATATCGATTACTACAGCGTCACGTTCGATGTCACCGAGGCGCGCGACGGCTGGCTCAAGATCAAGAATGCCAGCGACGACATGACGGGTGGCGACGTCAGCCAGCCCCGGCCCGTGTATCGCGGCGAAGGCTGGATCGAAGCGGCGGATGCGCAAGTCGGCATCCAATCGGCGCGGGGTTACGCGCGCCCGGACATCGCCACCGAACGGCTGCTGGACCTGGGCCACGACTGGCTGACCGAACGCGCCACGCTGCAAGGCATCGTGGCATGCGAAGGCGACTGGCTGCTGCTTGATTACGAGATGCGCAACAACGAGAAATTCGAACGCCTTGCCCCGAAGGATCGTGCGCGGGGCCGCGCGTGGTTTCGGGGCCTCTGCGCGTCCGCCGAGACGACCTGCGATATGCGTTCGGTGGATGAATGAACCACCCGGCTACAGCGACTCCAGCTGCTTGGGGTCGAACGCCCATTGATGCGTCCTGTTATCCGCACACTGAATGACCGTCTTGCTGCGCTTCTGCGGCCCGATATCTTTCAGCTTGATTTCCGCATTGCAGACGGGGCAGCTCCCACCCATCGTGGTGAGGTAGACCCGCCCCGACTTATCGGCTTCGAAGTTGAACAAGCCGGCAAGCCGTACAAACCGCTTCTTCATCAAACCATGGCCGATCAGAAACGCAATCGCGCTGGGCACAACAAACCAGAACCACCACACGCCCCACTTGAAAGCCACTTCGCCAATGGTGACGGCCAGCCCCGCCGCGCCGAACGCGGTAAGCCATCCCCGCTGTAGCGAACGGCCCGCCAGCGCGATGGGTATGACGTCCATGCGCACGAGCTGCGGCCGATGCCAGCCGCCCTCCTTGGAGAGCGGTTCTTTATACGTCGGAGCAGCCGGCTCCTTTTCCACATCGAAGCCACCCAGCGGTGGCGGCGCCTGCTTGGCGTCGGACAAGCCGGACAAGGTTTTGCTGCACTCGTCGCAAAGCCGGCCACGACCGCGATGCGCCGCCCCACAAGTTTGACAATGCACGCGCGCTCTCTCGTGAATGATGACGACGGGCAAAAGGATACAACTGATTGGCGCCCCAGGCACCCGCGCGCGCTGCCCTGGTTCCCCTACGCCCCCATCGTCAAAATGATCTTCCCCACGTTCTGGGACGATTCCATTCGGCGGTGCGCGTCCGATGCGCGTTCAAGCGTATAGGTGCTGTCGACGACGGGAACCAGCCCGGCGCCGCTGGAAAAGCGGTCCAGCCAATGCTCGCGAAAGCGCTGCACCATTGCGTGTTTTTCGGCTTGTGGACGCGATTTCATGACGGTGCCAAAAATTTGCAGATGGCGATAGAGGATGTCTTCAAGCGCGATGTTGACCTGGCCGCCGCCGCCCAGGATACCCACCTGAACCAGCCGCCCGCCGTTGGCCAGCGACGCGATGTTGCGTGCGAAGTTGGGCGCGCCGATGAAGTCGATGACTACGTCCACGCCCCGCTTGGACGTGTGTTCGGCCACGACCCGCGCGTAGTCCTGCGTGCGATAGTCGATGACGCAATCGGCGCCCAGTTGCTGCACCTGTGCCAGCTTGCTGGCCTCGGCCGTGGCGTACACGGTGGCGCCCGTCGCTCTGGCAAGCTGCACCGCCGCGGAACCCACGCCGCCGGCCGCCGCGTGGATCAGCACGGAATCTCCGGCACGCAAGCGCCCAAGGTGCAGCATGGCTTCGTGCGCGGTGACGAACACTTCGGGGATCGCGGCGGCATGGACGTAATCCAGCGCGTCGGGAACGGGCAAGGCCATGCGCCAGTCCAAGCGCGCAACTTCCGCGTAGGCGCCGCCGCCCACCACACCCATCACGCGGTCGCCCACCTTGAATCCACGCACGGCGCTTCCTGCTTGCAGCACTACGCCGGCAATCTCCAGGCCCATGATGGTGGAATCGCCAAAATTCGGGCGGCCGTAGCCACCCCGGCGGTGCGTCAGGTCGGCGCGATTCACGCCAGCGGCATGCACGCGGACGATAAGGTCGTCCGGGCGCATTTCGGGCGGGGGAACATCGGCCACTTCAAGCACGTCGGCCTCGCCAAACTGTTCAAAAATAATCGCTTTCATTGCTTGTCCTTCGCGCCGATTTCGGGTGTTGCGGCAAGTGTGTGTTGTGCAATCGCCGATGCGGTAATTGCTGCGGGAAAGCCGACGTAGAACGCCAGGTGCGTGATCGCCGCCGCCAGTTCTTCACGCGTCACACCGTTGCCGACGGCGCGACGCAAATGGGCAGGCAGTTCGTCCGTGTGGCCAGCGGCAATCAGCGCGGCCACGGTGACCAGGCTGCGGTCTCGGAGCCCCAGCGCGGGGTCGCCCCACACGTCGGGGTAAAGCGTGTTGTCGACGAAGGCCGACAGCGTGGGCGTAAAGGCGCGCGCGGCCTCACGCGGCTGGCTGAAATCGATGTTGGACATGTGCTTTCCCTGTTCAAGCCTGACTGATGAACTTGTGCGTGAGGTAGTACTCGATACCTTCAACGCCGCCTTCCGAACCGTGTCCGCTTTCCTTCATGCCCCCGAACGGCAGCTCGGTCGCGACGATGCGATATTGGTTGATGCCGATCATGCCGGCTTCCAGCCCATCGGCCACGTCGATCGCCGTGCGCGCATCGCGGGTGAACGCGTAGGCGGACAAGCCGTAGGGCAAGCGGTTGGCTTCCTGCAAACCGTCCGCAAGCTCATCAAAGGCCATCAGCACCGCGATGGGGCCAAAGGGCTCTTCGTGCATGATCCTGGCTTGCATCGGTACATCGGCCAGCACTGTCGGTTCGAAGAAATAGCCTTCCCCTTCGATGGCTTTGCCGCCAGTCAGCACCGTGGCCCCGCACGCCACCGCATCCGCGATCAAGGCCTGCATCTTCTCAAGTTGGCGCGGGTTCGCCAGCGGCCCGACCTGCGTGGCGGGATCAAGCCCGTTGCCCACTTTCAGGGCGCGCGTGGCCTTGACGAAATGTTCGCGGAATTCGTCATAGACACCGCGCTGCACCAGAAAGCGTGTCGACGAAATGCAGACCTGGCCCGTACCACGAAACCGGTTGGCGGCGCCTTCGACCGCGGCGCGTGCGACGTCGGCATCGTTGAACACCAGAACCGGCCCGTGCCCGCCCAGCTCCAGCGTGATGGGCTTCACCCCTTCGGCGGCGCGTGCCGACAACAACCTGCCAATCGGCACCGACCCGGTGAACGTCACCTTGCGGATCACCGGAGACGCAATCAACTGCCGCGAGACGTCGTCGGGCACGCCAAAGACCACTTGCAGCACGCCTTTGGGCAGGCCGGCATCGTCCAGGGCACGTGCCAGTGCCAGCGCGGTGGCGGGGCTTTCTTCGCCCGGCTTGATGATGACGCTGCACCCGGCGGCAAGCGCGGCGGCAAGCTTGCGTGCCGGCGTGATGGCCGGAAAGTTCCAGGGCGTGAAAGCGGCCACCGGCCCGATTGCTTGCCGCTTGACCAGCTGCTGCACGCCGGGGCGGTTGGCGGGCACCACGCGGCCGTCTATGCGTTTGGCTTCTTCGGCAAACCAGTCGAAGTAATCGGCCGCGCGCAACACTTCATCACGGCTTTCAACCAGCGGCTTGCCTTCTTCAAGCGTCATCAGCGTGGCAATGTGCTCGGCCCGCTCGCGCATCAATTCCGCACCGCGCTTGAGCACCCGGGCACGCTCGTTGGGAAACGCGGTGCGCCATGCATTGAACGCCTGCTGCGTCACGTCAAGCGCGCGCTCCAGGTCGGCGGGCGTCGCAAGCGGCACGCGGCCCAGTTCCTGGTGCGTGGCCGGGTTGATGACGGCGGCGGTGTCGCGGTCGCCAGCGCCTATCCATTCGCCGTTGATGAAGAGGTAAAGCGGATCATAGTTGCCGTTCATGGCTGCAAACTCCGATAAGATTGTTCGTTTCCTGCCGGGCCAGGACCTGACCATGGAACGAAGTCTAGGCGCGAGACGGGCGCGGATTTAGCCCCCGGCGAAGGAATGACTTTCTCTGCCAGAGGAAAAGTCGCCCCCCCCACAATGGACCCACGATGGACAAGCTTTACAACATGTCGGTGTTTGCGAAGGTGGTCGAAATGGGCAGCTTCACTGCCGTCGCCAACCACCTTTCCACCACGGTCGGCAACATTTCACGCGCGGTCACGACGCTGGAAGAAGGGCTGAACGCCCGGCTGATCCAGCGATCCACCCGCCGCCTGGTTGTGACCGACGTGGGGCATCGGTTCTATGACCGCTGTGTGGCGATCCTGGGCGATGTCGAACGGGCGGAAGCCGAAGCAGGCCGTGCAACGATCTCGCCACGTGGCGTCTTGCGCGTTCACGCGGTGCCTGGCCTGGGTCGCACTCTGGTCACCCGCGCGGCGATGGCTTACAGACAGGAATACCCCGATGTTTCCGTTGACCTGCTGCTTTCGCAGCGCATGCCGAACCTGCTGGAAGAGCAGCTTGACGTCGGGATCGTGATCGCGCGCGCCTTGCCCGACTCCACCTACGTCAGCCAGAAAATCGGCGTCAGCCACTGCATCCTGGCCGCATCGCCCGCCTACCTGAAGCAGCATCCGCCCGTGCAAACCCCCGAAGACCTTGCCCGGCATGACTGCGTGCTGCTCAGCACCGTGGACTACGCCCCGGACGAATGGCATCTGGAAAGCGCGGATGGCACGTTCACCCACTGCCCGCCCGGCGCGCATTTCGGCGTGAACGATATGGACGCCATGGCGACGGCCCTGCGCGATGGCGCGGGCATCGGCCTGCTTGCCGGCTTCTCGGCAATCGAGGATCTGCGCCGGGGCACGCTGGTGCGGGTGCTGCCCGGCTATTACACGAACCAGCGCAACGTGTATGCGCTGTACCCATCACGACAATTCGTGGATGCAAAGATCAAGTTGTTCGTGGACGCGTTGAAGCTGCACGTGGGCGCGCAGTTGGCGGGGTATGCGGCGGAACTGGGGATTGTGGCGCAAGAGGCGGGGTAGCGAATGGCGCCGCGGGATGGTTATGGCTCAGGACTCGGCAGCGTCCCGTTGCGCCAGCCATACCGTCGCGCCACCGCAAGCCGGATCCTTTTCCATATGCTGCTTCACGGAAAACCCATTGGCGTTGAGCAGTTGCCGGTACTCATTGGGGTCCAAACTGCCGTGATAAAGCGGCTTGGTTTCGAACTGGCCAATGGCTTCTCCCAGCGACGTCCCGCTGGTGAACATCAACACCGCCCCGGGCGCCGCCAGACGACGAAAAGTGCTGAACATGGGACGCTGGTCCTCGGGGCTCAGATGAAAGAAGCTATGCCAGGCGATCAAGCCGTGAAAGCTCTGGGTGAACGGCAACCGCCGCATATCAGCGGCGATCCATTGATGGTCAGGGAAAGTGGATTTCGCCCGCGATAACAAGGGCAACGACGTATCGATGCCCGTCACCAAGCACCCGTTTTCGATCAAATGACGCGCGATTGGGACACCGTTGCCGCAACCGATGTCGAGCACTTGCGCATTCTGGACGGGCATCAAAGACAAGAACTTCGTCAACCAGCCGAGTTCGACAAGCCCCGTCCCGCGCAGCGCTTCAAACGCTGCTGCGTGGTCTTGATAGATGGCGATAACGTTATCGGCGGGTGAGGGCATCTTCTTTGGTCGAAATAGCATTCAGGAGGCGCAATCGGATGCACTATTCGGAGAAGACCGCTGCAATCGCAAGGCACGCTTCGTTACGCCCCTTTTATTCCATGGCGGCGCGTCCAGCCCCATGGGTTCGGTATCGCCCTGGTAGGAATGCGCGTCGGGCGCTTCAAGTTCGGTCCAGTGCTTGATGAATTCCGGTCGGCTCATCGGCGGTTCTCCTGGTTGTTCCTATGAAGGCATGTGTTGATTACAGCGTATCAGGCATCCGTCGACACCGTAGTCGCCTCCCACGCTCTAAACTCGTCATCCAACGCAGCAAGCTTGGCTCGCACCAGCATCAACGCATCGCGGCCCAGCAATAGATGCGCCGGAGGATTGTCGGCCTCGATCGCGGCAAGCATCGCGCGGGCAGCCTTGACCGGGTCGCCAAGCTGCTTGCCGCTTTTCTCTTCACGCGCCTGCCGGATCGGGTCGAAGATGACATCGTAGTCCGGGATGGAACGTGGGGTTCTTGTCATTGAGCGGCCGGCCCAGTCGGTTCGGAAAGAGCCGGGCGCGACCGCGGTGACGGCAATGCCCAAGGGCTTGACCTCTTTGCCCAGGCTTTCCGAAATGCCTTCCAGCGCGAATTTGCTGCCGCAGTAGTAGGCGATTCCCGGCATCGTTATGTGTCCGCCCATCGACGTGATATTCAGGATATGACCGCGTCGTCGCGCGCGCAGGTAGGGCAGCACTGCCTTCATCATGGCGACGGCGCCGAACACGTTCACGTCGAACTGCCTGCGCATCTCCGATAGCGGCGATTCTTCCAGTACGCCCTCGTGCCCATACCCGGCGTTGTTGACCAGGACGTCGATAGGTCCCACGCTGGTTTCGATTTCCGATACGACGTCGTCAATGCGGTCGAACTGGGTGACGTCCAGCACGCGCCCATAGGCCGCATCGGACAGCGATTCGAAATCGCGCTTCGCGTCTGCGCTTCTTACCGTGCCCACCACCGTGTGCCCGGCGGCCAGCGCTTCTTGCGCCAGCGCGCGGCCGAATCCGCTGCTGACTCCGGAGATCAGGAATATCTTGTTCAACGCCATGTTGCGTCTCCAAAATGCAAAGAGGAGACTGCATACTATTCTTGCCATAGACCACTTATCAGCCCGAATTCGCTGAATTTCTTGCATAAAGCTATGAGCCTAAACGCCGCCTTGACTCAATGTTCGGCCACGCATTCCGATACGCCCAAGCGCACGGTCGCGCTACTGCGCGCCTTGGCGCCCGCCGAAGGCTATAACCTGACCGCGCTGCCCAGCGTGCGCATCCTGCGTTCCGACCGAGCGCTTTCACGCACCCCCGTTTTGTATGACCCCGGCATTGTGATCGTGTGCCAAGGGCGCAAGCGGGGGTACTTTGGCGGGCAGATGTATCAGTACGACGAGGATCATTATCTTGCCGTCTCGGTGCCGGTTCCTTTCAGCATGGAAACCGATGCAACACCGGAACGCCCATTGCTGGCGCTTTATCTGCACCTTGATTTCACGGTGGCTGCCGAGCTGGCCGCGCAGATCGGCAACGCAAGCGCGGGCGATGGGGCGGAGGTGCCCAAGAGCATGATGTCGACTCGGATGGACCACAGGATGCACACCTGCGTTCTGCGCTTTCTTGAAGCCATGCACCAGCCAATCGAAGCCGCCGTGCTGGGCCCGGGCCTGCTGCGCGAACTGTACTTCCGCGTGTTGACCGGGCCACAAGGCGGGGCGATGCGCGAGGCACTGGCGATGCGAGGGCAGTTTGGCAGGATAGGGATGTCGCTACGGCATATTCATGCCGCGTACGCCGAACCGCTTGATGTGACGCAGCTTGCGCAGAAGGCGGGCATGAGCGTTCCCAGCTTCCACAGCCATTTCAAGGCGGTCACGCAAGTGTCCCCGATGCAGTACGTGAAATCGACGCGGCTTCATCAGGCAAGGCTGTTAATGGTGCGCCAGGACTTGACCGCTGAAGCGGCGGGCCACGCCGTAGGCTACACAAGCACATCGCAATTCAGCCGAGAGTTCAAGCGGCTTTTCGGCTTGACGCCGGCGGCCGAGGCGAGACGCATGCGCGAAAGCTTCGCGATTCCTGCGTCGTTTGCCGACGCCACCTATGTGTCGTCGCACTGAGGTCGGGGGCTACCGCTTGTCCGGGGTGCCGCGATAGACAGGCCCGCTGGGCAAGGCGCTTTTAGCTGCGAACAAACGCAAGCAGCAAGTGATATTCGCCCTGGTCCGCGGCGCGTAGCGCGTTGAGATAGCGAGTCCGAGCGTTGGAGGCGTTCACAAGATTTCCCGCGCCCCCCCAGGAAAACTGCGCTTGCCCCAGGCTACGTAGAAGAGCGTCAGCCATCATTCGGGAATGCCGCCCGTTGCCGTTTGGGAATGGGTGAATCCAGACCAGGTCGCGGTGAAAGCGGGCAGCGATTTCGTCGGGTGGATAGGCGCCACGCTCGATTCCCCAACGGGTGTTGGCAAGCAGTTGCGATAGACGTGTGCTGACCTGCGTCCAGTCACAACCGATATTCTTGTCTGACCGCCGGAAGGTCCCTGCCCAGCTCCACGTCTGGTCAAACATTTTGGAATGGAGCGTTCGGCAGAATCCTTCGCTTAGAACATCTGGCGAACGAGCCCTTTTCAACCAGCGCACCGCACGCAACAGGTTTTCCTGCTCCCAATCATTCAAGTCGCCCTTGGTGCTCAGGTGCTCGGGGATGAGGCCCGCCCGTTCATCGGGGTCCAGTGGTGTCTGGCCGTCTTGATAGTCAAGATCTAGCGCCATAGCTCGGACCATCGGCCCCGTAGCAGTTCATCGATTCTGCGCTCTACTTGTTTACGGAGTCGGTCCTCTGTTGGGCGCTGGTCTTCGAGGCCCATGGTGTGCGCAACGCCTCCGACCTCTTCCAGCGCGACAGCGCGGGCGCGCTCTTGAACCCTATCCGTGAGCGGCTTGCGAGGCACCAAGGCATAAACAAGTTCGCAATCAAGTCCGTCCGCCAGCTTGCGCAGTTGCCTGAGCGAGATGCGTTCGTCCGCTTCCGCTTGTTCTGATTTATGAAGCGTGGGTGCCGAAATTCCCAAGCGTTCGGCTTGCTGCCGCTGAGTCAAGCCAAGTGACTCCCGGATCAGCTTCAACCAACCGCTAGCAGGCGGTTTTCGCCCCAGCAGGTTTGCGTAAGCAGAGAGCGCGGCCTGCAGTTGTTCCAAGCGAAGTTGGTTGAGTTCGGGGGACATTTTCTAGCCTGTACGCGGTCATAAGTTAGGAAAATATTAGCCTATAGCGCAGCAAAACGGCAGATTTTATTAGCCTATAGTGCAACAGACTTTGCGTGATTGCTGCACTATAGGCTAATGATGAAGGGTGCGGTCCCCGTCCCCCGCGCCCCCTAACGCCTGTCCGCGCAAGAAAAAGGGCCGCGAATCCGCGGCCCTTGCTCACTCTTGCCAGCCTGAATCAATCAAGCCTTGCGCACCTGCCCGATCAGCGCGTCCAGTTGCGTCAGCATCAGGTCGATTTCTTCGGCCGTGACGTTCAGCGCGGGCATGAAGCGCAGCAGGTTGGGGCGCGGGGCGTTCAGCAGCAGGCCTTGCGGGTTCTGGTTGCGGGCGGCTTCGACGATGGCGGGGCCGTCGTCGCGGTCCATGATCAGGGCGCGCAGCAGGCCTTGGCCGCGTTCGCCCTTCATGCCGTACTTGGCCGACAGGGCCAGCAGGCCTTCGGACAGTTGCTTGGCGCGCGCGTTGACGGCGTCCATGAAGCCCGGGGCGGCCAGGGCGTCGAACACGGCCACGCCCACGGCGGTGGTCAGCGGGTTGCCGTTATACGTACCGCCCTGGTCGCCGTGCGAGAACACGCAGGCGTCCTGGCGGGCCAGCAGCGCGGCCAGCGGCACGCCGCCGCCGATGCCCTTGGCCAGCGTCATGATGTCCGGCGTGACGTCGGAATGCTGGTAGGCGAACATCTTGCCGGTGCGGCCCATGCCGGTCTGGACTTCGTCCACGATCAGCAGCAGCTGGTTCTCGTCGGCCAGCTTGCGCAGGCCTTGCATGAACTCCTTGGTGGCGGGGATGACGCCGCCTTCGCCTTGCACCGGCTCCAGCATGATGGCGACGGTCTTGTCGTCGATCAGCTTCTTCACGGATTCCAGGTCGTTCAATTCTGCCTTGGGGAAGCCTTCGACTTGCGGGGCGAACATCTTGTCCCAGCCCGGCTTGCCCGATGCGGACATCGTGGCCAGCGTGCGGCCGTGGAAGCCGTGGTTCATCGTGATGATCTTGTAGGCGCCGTTCTTCTTGACCTGGCCCCACTTGCGCGCCAGCTTGATGGCGCCTTCGTTGGCTTCGCCGCCGCTGTTGGCGAAGAAGACGCGGTCAAAGCAGGACGCGCCGGTCAGGCGTTGGGCCAGCTCGATCGAGGGAATGTTGTAGAACGCCGGCGACGGGTTCATCAGCTTTTGCGACTGTTCGACCAGCGCGCGCTGCATTTCCGGAGCCGAATGGCCCAGCGTGTTCACCGCCCAGCCCTGCACGAAGTCCAGGTATCGCTTGCCCGCATGATCCTCCAGCCAGGAGCCCTTGCCGCTGACGAACACGAGGTCCGGGCGGGAAGTGATGTCCATGAGGGTGTTGACGTTGAACTGGCTGAATTCCATGGCGGTTCCTGCGGGGTAAGGACAGCGGTGAAGGAAAAACTTCGCGGGCTAAGCGCGAAAAGGCAAATGTAGCACCGACAGAGGGATGCTATCGTGACGCACCCCCCGCCGAATCGCCCCGGGCCGCCTCACAAGGGCCGCCGTTCGGGCGCTCTATTTTATGAGAAGTGGCGCGCCCCTCGCGCGCAGCCCTTGTCGCTTTTTACTGACCAATCATGAAACGTATTCTTTCCAGTCTTGCCGCCGGCCTGGCGCTGGCGGCGGCCGGCGCGCCGGTGCACGCCGAATATCCTGAACGCGCCATCCGCCTGATCGTGCCGTTCCCGCCCGGGCAGGCCACCGACATCTTTGCCCGCGCGCTGGCTGAAAAGCTGGGCGCCGCCGTCAAGCAGCCCATCGTGGTGGAAAACCGCGCCGGCGCGGGCAGCAATATCGGCATGGAACAAGCCATGCGCGCCCCGGCCGATGGCTACACGCTGGTCATCGCGGGTAGCGCCGCCGCCGTCAACCAGACGCTGTACAAGACCATCAACTACAGCCTGACCAAGGATTTCGCGCCGGTGTCGGGCGTGTTCTCGGTGCCGCTGATGTTCCTGGCCACGCCGGCCTCGGGCATCACGTCCCTGAAGCAGCTGGTGACGCAGGCGCGCGCCAATCCGGGTGAACTGGCTTACGCCAGCGCCGGCATCGGCGGCACGCAGCATCTGTCGGCCGAGATGTTCAAGGCGGCGGCCAACATCGATATCCGCCACATTCCGTACAAGGGCAGTGGCCCGGCGCAGGCGGATTTCCTGGGGCACCAGGTGCCGCTGATGGTGGATTCCGTGACCGCGGGCCTGCCGCACGTGCAGAGCAAAAAAGCCGTGGCGCTGGCCGTGACCACCGCCAAGCGCCTGCCGCAACTGCCGGACGTGCCGACGGTGGCCGAATCGGGTTATCCGGGTTTCGAGGCCATCGGCTGGGCCGCCGTGCTGGCCCCGCGCGATACGCCGGCCGACGTCACCACCTACCTGAGCCGTCAGATCGGCGTGGCGCTGAATACGCCGGAGATGCAGAAGTTCCTGCGTGACCGGGGCGCCGAACCGATGCCGCTCAGCCCCGAGGCCACGGGCAAGTTCATTGCCAGCGAAGTGGACAAGTGGGGCCGCGCGGTCAAGCAGTCCGGCGCGCAGGTGGAC
Source organism: Achromobacter sp. B7 (assembly GCF_003600685.1). Lineage (NCBI taxonomy): Bacteria > Pseudomonadati > Pseudomonadota > Betaproteobacteria > Burkholderiales > Alcaligenaceae > Achromobacter > Achromobacter sp. B7. The sequence continues at coordinate 82,442 of NZ_CP032084.1, read as the reverse complement.
TAAGCGTTCCTCCTTCCGCCAAAGCCGTCCCTGTTTTGCACGGGACGGCTTTTTTATGGACGCCACCTTGCCCAATGCCGCCGCTTTGGGTGGTTTTTCTGGATAGTGCATCTTGCCGCAGCCGGTTTATCGGTGGGTTGCGCTTGCCTAAGCTCGAAACTCCATCGATTCATGAAGGGGTTTTCCATGGCAGACCATTCCATCAAGGGCAAAGTCGTGCTGATTGCCGGCGGCGCAAAGAACCTGGGCGGCTTGATTGCGCGCGATCTGGCCGCGCACGGCGCCCGCGCCATCGCGATCCACTACAACAGCGCGGCGTCCAAGGCAGCGGCGGACGCAACGGTAGCCGCCGTCGAAGCGGCCGGCGCCAAAGCCGTGGCCTTGCAAGCCGACCTAACAACCGCGGGCGCTGTCGAGAAGCTGTTTGCCGATGCGGTAGCCGCCGTGGGCAAACCGGATATTGCGATCAACACCGTCGGCAAGGTGCTGAAAAAACCGTTCACCGAAATCAGCGAGGCCGAGTACGACGAGATGACGGCGGTCAATTCCAAGACGGCCTTTTTCTTCCTGCGCGAAGCGGGCCGGCACGTCAACGACAACGGCAAGGTATGCACGCTGGTGACGTCGCTGCTGGGCGCGTTCACGCCGTTCTATGCCGCGTACGCCGGCACCAAGGCGCCGGTCGAGCATTACACCCGCGCCGCGTCCAAGGAGTTCGGCGCGCGCGGGATCTCGGTCACGGCGGTGGGCCCCGGCCCCATGGACACGCCGTTCTTCTACCCGGCCGAAGGCGAGGACGCGGTGGCATATCACAAGACCGCGGCCGCGCTGTCGCCGTTCAGCAAGACGGGCTTGACCGACATTGAAGACGTCGTGCCCTTCATTCGCCACCTGGTCAGCGACGGCTGGTGGATCACGGGCCAGACTATTTTGATCAACGGCGGCTACACCACCAAGTAAGTAGCCGCTAATCTGTCGGGCATGGACCGATTCGACCAGTACCGCGTATTCGCCCAAGTCGCCGAGATGGGCAGCTTCATCAAGGCCGCCAACGCGCTGAACGCACCTCGCGCGTCGGTGTCCGCGGCCATCCAGCAACTGGAGGCCCAACTTGGCGTACGCCTGCTGCACCGCACGACGCGGCAGGTGCGGCTGACGGCCGACGGCGAACAATTGCTGGCGCGCGTGCAGCCGCTGCTGGCGGACGTGGAAGACATCGACCAGTTGTTCCATGCCAGCCAGTTGCAGGCCTCGGGCAGATTAAGCATCGACGTGCCCAGCCGGGTGGCGCGCCGCCTGATCGCGCCCGCGTTGCCCAGCCTGCTGCGCCGCCATCCCCGCCTGGTGTTGGCGTTGACCTCGACCGACCGCGCCATCGACCTGGTGCAGGAAGGCGTGGATTGCGCCGTACGGATCGGCGCGCTGGCCGATAGCAGCCTGGTGGTGCGGCCGCTGGGTCGAATCGCCCTGATCAACTGCGCCAGCCCCGGCTACCTGCGCGAACACGGCGAGCCGCGCAAACCCGCCGACCTGTCGGAAGGGCACTGGACGGTGGGCTATGCCTCCCCGAAGACGCGCCGCGAGCTGCCTTGGGAATTTCATGCCGACGACGGGCACATCGCGCAACCGCGCAGCCGCGTGATCGTGGACAACGCCGAAAACTACATCGCCTGCTGTCTGGCGGGGATGGGCCTGATCCAGATACCGCGCTTTGACGTGCAGCATCTGCTGGATGCCGGCGAGCTGGTGGAAGTGATGCCGGCGTTTCGCGCAGCGCCGATGCCGGTGTCGCTGATCTACCCGCATCGACGCCAGCGCACGCGGCGCCTGACCGTGTTCCAGGATTGGTTTGAATCGCTGATGCGGCCCCATCTGGAGGCCTGAAACCCGCGCATGCCGCCCATGCCGCGCTTGCCGGGCGAGCCAAAGCGGTGCGAAACGCGCTCGCCGCCGGCGCACCCGCCGCACCAAAACGGGGCGGCGCGCGGCGGCCGAGCAACGCATCCACAGCGCCACCGCGCGCCATGCGCAATGGCACGGAACTTGCTTTTCCAGCTTTGTATACCGAATCGGTGTGCAACGCGTCGACCCGTCCCGGGCGACGCGCGCCCTGGAGAGTTCCTCATGAACCGTAGAACCCTGTTGTTGTCCCTTTGCACCGCCGCCAGCCTGCTGGCCGCGCCGCTGACGCACGCCGACACGTTGGATGACATCGTCAAAGCCGGCACCATCAAGATCGCCGTGCCGCAGGACTTCCCGCCGTTCGGCTCGGTGGGCGCCGACATGAAGCCGCTGGGCTATGACATCGATACGGCCGCGCTGATCGCCAAGCAATTGGGCGTGAAGCTGGAACTGGTGCCCGTCACCAGCGCCAACCGGGTGCCTTACTTGCAGACCCGCAAGGTGGACCTGGTGATCTCCAGCCTGGGCAAGAATGCGGAACGCGAGAAAGCCATCGACTTTTCCGACGCTTACGCGCCGTTCTTCAATGGCGTGTTCGGCCCGGCGGATTTGAAGGTGTCGTCGGCGGCGGACCTGGCCGGCAAGACCATCGGCGTCACGCGTGGCGCGGTGGAAGACATCGAGCTGTCGAAGATCGCACCGGCCTCGGCCACCCTGAAGCGCTATGAAGACAACAACGGCACCATCACCGCCTTCCTGTCGGGCCAGGTGCCGATGATTGCCACGGGCAACGTGGTGGCGGCCGCCATCCTGGCGCGCAAGCCGGCCAAGAAGCCCGAGACGAAATTCCTGATCAAGAATTCGCCGTGCTACATCGGCATGAACAAGGACGAGCCCAAGCTGCGCGCCAAGGTCAACGACATTCTGGCCGCCGCCAAGCGTGACGGCTCGTTGTCGGCGATATCGCAGAAGTGGCTGGGGGCCGAGCTGCCCAAGGACCTGTAAGTTCCGACGGCGGCCATCATGGCTTACCAATACGACTTCGCGTCGGTATTCGACTACACGCCGGTGCTGTTGAAAGGCATCGGCGTGACGGTGGAACTGATCGCCTTCGGCGCGGTGGCGGGCGTGGCGCTGGGCATCGCCTGCGCCTGGGTCCGCACGCAGGGGCCGCGCGGGCTGCGCGCGCCCGTGGCCGCCTATGTCGAGGTGATACGCAACACGCCGTTCCTGATCCAGCTGTTCTTCGTGTTCTTCGGCCTGCCATCGCTGGGCGTGCAGCTGGGCGAGATGCAGGCGGCGTGCCTGGCGATGGCGCTGAACCTGGGCGCCTACAGCGCCGAGATCATCCGCGCCGGCATCGACGCCACGCCCAAAGGGCAGTACGAGGCGGGCGCCAGCCTGGCGATGACGCGCTTTCAGGTGTTCCGGCACGTGGTGCTGAAGCCCGCCTTGAAACGCATCTGGCCGGCGCTGTCGTCGCAGATCGTGATAGTGATGCTGGGCTCGGCGGTGTGCTCGCAGATTGCGGCCGAAGACCTGACCTTTGCCGCCAACTTCATCCAGTCGCGCAATTTCCGCGCGTTTGAGGTGTACCTGGTCACCACCGGCATCTACCTGGTGCTGGCCATTGTCCTGCGCCAGTTGCTGCGCCTGGCGGGCTGGCGACTGTTTCGCAAGGCGGCGCGATGATTGAATTTTCAATGTGGGACATCGTCCGCAACCTGCTGCTGGCCGCGCGCTGGACGGTGGTGCTGTCGCTGGTGGCGTTCGTGGGCGGCGCGCTGATGGGCATGCTGGCGCTGATGATGCGCACGTCGCGCGTGGCGCTGATGCGCCGCGCCAGCTGGGCGTATATCGAACTGTTCCAGGGCACGCCGCTGTTGATGCAGCTGTTCCTGGCGTTCTTCGGGCTGTCGCTGCTGGGGCTGGAAGTGCCGCCCTGGCTGGCAGCGGGCGCCGCGCTGACGCTGTGGTCGGGCGCGTTCCTGGCCGAGATCTGGCGTGGCTGCGTGGAAGCCATTCCAAAAGGCCAATGGGAAGCGTCCGCCAGCCTGGCGCTGGGCTACGTGCAGCAGATGCGCTACGTGGTGCTGCCGCAGGCGCTGCGCATCGCCATTGCGCCCACCGTCGGCTTCGCCGTGCAGATCGTCAAGAGTACGGCGCTGACCTCCATCATCGGGTTCACCGAGCTGTCCAAGGCCAGCACGGTGATCACCAACGCCACGTTCAGTCCCTTCACCGTCTACGCCTGCGCCGCGCTGATCTACTTCGCGCTGTGCTGGCCCCTGTCGCGCCTTAGCCTCCGGCTGGAAAGGAAGTTGCATGCCCCTCATCGCCCTTGAAGACGTCCGCAAGAAATTCGGCGACAACGAAGTCCTGAAGGGGGTGACGCTGCGCGTTGAACCCGGCGAGGTCATCGCCATCATCGGCAAGAGCGGCTCGGGCAAGAGCACGCTGCTGCGCTGCGTGAACGGGTTGGAGCAGATTGACGGCGGCGCCATCATGGTGGCCGACGCGCAGTTGGGCGACGACGAGCTGCGGCTGCGCGCGCTGCGGCTCAAGGTTGGCATGATCTTCCAGCAGTTCAACCTGTTTCCGCACCTGACGGTGGGGCGCAACGTGATGCTGTCGCCCATGGTGGCCAAGCGCATGCCGGAAGCGGACGCGGCCGACATGGCGCGCGCCATGCTGACGCGCGTGGGGCTGGCGCACAAGTTCGATGCGTGGCCCGAGGAACTGTCCGGCGGTCAGCAACAGCGCGTGGCGATTGCGCGCGCGTTGGCGATGCAGCCGCTGGCGCTGCTGTGCGACGAAATCACATCGGCGCTGGACCCGGAGCTGGTCAATGAAGTGCTGGCGGTGGTGCGCGAGCTGGCGGCCGACGGCATGACGCTGCTGATGGTCACGCACGAGATGCGCTTTGCGCGCGAGGTCTGCGACCGCGTCGTCTTCATGCACCAGGGCCGCGTGCATGAGATCGGGCCGCCCGAGGAGTTGTTCGCATCGCCCGCCACCCCCGAACTGCGGCAATTCCTGGGGATGACGAACCTGGCGATGTGACGGGAAGCGCGATCAGCGCGAAAAGCCGCGCGCGGCGATTTCCCAAATGTCTTGCACCACGCCATCGCGCACCACGACCAGGCCGTCATGCAGATTGAATGTAGGGTCCACGTGCGAGGGCACCAGGCGCAGCACGTCGCCCAGCGCTGGCGCGGTGGCGCCGGGCGCGACACGCACCACGCCATGTTCATCATTGATGGCGACGTAGGTCAGGCCCGGCGCGTCGAAGACGGCTGGCGGGCCGCATTCGGCGGTGGTCGATTTCAGACCCGCGTCCAGGATGACGCGCTCGGGCGCGGGCACGCTCATGACGGTGGACAGCACGAACAGGCTGTTCTGGAACGTAAGCGCGCCGTCCCAATCGTTGGCGCCGTAATCGCCATCCATGAACGCGTACGAGCCCGCTTGCAGTTCGGTGTAGACGCCGCTTGCCGCATCGAATTCCGCGCTGCCCGTGCCGCCGCCGGTGATGATGTCGCACGCGATGCCGCTTTCGCGCAGCAGCTGGGCGTAAGACGCGGCGATGCGCGCGGCCTTGCGGCAGATCCGCGCGCGTTCTTCGCGCGTACGGGCGTGCTGCACCGAGCCGTGATAGGCCTGAAGGCCCACGAAGTCCACACCCGGCAGATCGCGCGCCTGTTGCGCCAGCGCCAGCACCAGGGCGTCGTCCGAGACGCCGCAACGACCTTGTCCGACGTCCACTTCGACCAGCACATCGATCTGGGCGCCGGCTTGCACCATGGCTTGGGAAATGTCCGCCAGGTTTTTCGCGTTATCCACGCAGACGCTCAGCTTGGCCACGCGCGCCAGCTGGCCCAGCAGGGCCAGCTTGGCCGGCCCGACGACTTCGTTACTGATGTGGATGTCGTGGATGCCGGCCGCCACGAAAGGCAGCGCTTCGCTGACCTTCTGGCAGCAGATGCCGCGCGCGCCCAGTGCCAGCTGGCGCCGCGCGATCTCGGGACATTTGTGCGCCTTGGCGTGCGGGCGCAGGGCGACTTCGTGGCGGTCCGCCCAGGCCTGCATGGCGCGCAGGTTGGCCTCGAAGGGGCCAAGGTCCAGCACCAGGCTGGGCGTGTCGACGCGGGCCAACGGGTCGCCCGGTTGCGCGGGCGGGGGCAGCGCTATGCCGCGTATGACTTCCTGGGACATCGAGGTAACTCCGTGATCTACAGCGCGTGGGATGTAACCGCCAGCGGCGACACCATAACTAAAGCACGACCTTCCATAACCCCAAGGCTTATTCACCCCCAGGTAAACGATAGCTCCGTAACCATTGGCTACGGATGCCCCGCATGCCAGAATTTCAACATGAAAACGGCCCCCAAGGGGAGGCCCATTTTTGTGCCCGGACGGCGCTTTCATTGAACCGTCCGCCACAGGAATGACAAGACGATTTCCGTCACAAGAACCCTACCTGACAACACCGGAGAAGCTCGCATGAAACTCAAACACTGGATCACCGCCCTGACCGTCGCGGTTGCCGCCGTCGGCGCCGTGGGTTCCGCACAGGCCCAGCAGTTCTTCCGCATCGGCACGGGCGGCACGGCCGGCACGTACTACCCCATCGGCGGCATCATCGCCAACGCCGTGTCGCAGCCGGGCAAGCTAGTTGCCACGGCCGTGGCGTCCAACGGGTCGGTGGCCAACATCAACGGCATTCTGGGCGGCTCGTTCGAAGCCGGCTTCACGCAGTCGGACGTGGCGTTCTGGGCCTATAGCGGCACGGGCACGTTCGAAGGCAAGCCCAAGGCGCAAGACCTGCGCCTGATCGCCACGCTGTATCCCGAAAGCATCCACCTGGTGACGCGCAAGGGCGCGGGCATCAAGAGCGTGGCTGACCTGAAGGGCAAGCGCGTGTCGATGGACGAACCGGGCTCGGGCACGCTGGTTGACGTGCGCCTGATCCTGGGCGCCTACGGCATGACCGACAAGGACATCAAGGCCGAATACTTGAAGCCGAACCAGGCGGGCGACAAGCTCAAGGACGGCGGGCTGGACGCGTTCTTCTTCGTGGGCGGTGCGCCGGCCGGCGCCATCGCCGAACTGGCCTCCAGCGGCGCGGGCATCGAAATCGTGCCGCTGGTCGGCCCGGAAATCGACGCGCTGCGCGCCAAGCAGGAGTTCTTCACGCCCGACACCATCGCCGCCAACACGTATCAGAACGTGGGCGAGGTCAAGACCATTTCGGTCAATGCGCAAATGGTCACGTCGGCCAAGCTGCCGGAACAGGTCGTGTATGACGTCACCAAGGCGCTGTACAGCGACGCCACGCGCAAGACGCTGGACAACGGCCACGCCAAGGGCAAGCTGATCACGCGCGAAAACGCCATCAAGGGCGCCGGCATCCCGTTCCACCCGGGCGCCGAGAAGTTCTACAAGGAAATCGGCTTGTTGAAGTAAGCCCAAGCCGTACTCGCGACGGCGATACGCCGGCGCGCCGGGTACCCCCCGGTGTTGCGCCGGCATTGCGCAGGGCCGCCTCGTGCGGCCCTGTTTGCGGATTCACCTGAGAAATACGTCGATGGAAATAGACCACGAAAAGACCCAGCAACTGGCGGAAAAGTACGATTCCGAAATCCGCTTCCGGCCACTGGACAAGACCGCCACCTGGATCGTCTCGGGCCTGCTGGTCACGCTCTCGATCTTTCATTACTACACCGCGGGCTTTGGCCTGCTGCGCGAGGCCACGCATCGCGGCGTGCACCTGGCGTTTGTGCTCAGCCTGATTTTCCTGGTGTTCGGCTTTTCAAAGTCGCACTATCAGCGCGAGCCGAAGTCCACCTGGTACGCCCCCGGCGGCATCCCGCTGTATGACTGGATCATCGCCGTGGCGCTGGCGCTGTCGGTCATGTACATCCCGTACATCTTCGAAGACCTGGCGTTCCGCGTGGGCAATCCGCTGCCCATCGACGTGTTCATGGGGTCCATCCTGCTGATCGGCCTGCTGGAAGCCACGCGCCGCGCCATGGGCTGGCCGCTGCCGATCATCGCCCTGGTGTTCATGGCCTACGCCATGTTCGGACCGTATTTCCCCGGGCTGCTGCAACACGCGGGCAACACCTGGTCCCAGATCGTCAACCACATGTACCTGACGAGCCAGGGCGTGTACGGCGTGGCGGTGGGCGTGGTGGCGACCTACGTGTTTCACTTCGTGCTGTTCGGCGTGCTGGCTACCCGCATCGGCCTGGGCCAGTTATTCCTGGACGTGGCCTCGACCATTGCCGGCCGCTATGCGGGCGGCCCGGCCAAGGTGTCGGTGTTTGGCTCGGCCATGTTCGGCATGTTGTCCGGATCATCGGTGGCCAACGCGGTCACGGTGGGGTCGCTGACCATTCCCGCGATGATCCGCGTGGGCTATCCGCGCCACTTCGCGGCCGGGGTCGAAGCCGCCAGCAGCACGGGCGGGCAGATCACGCCGCCCATCATGGGCGCGGCCGCGTTCCTGATGATCGAATTTTTGGGCATCCCGTACCAGCAGATCGCCATCGCCGGCATTTTCCCGGCCTTCCTGTACTTCTTCGGCCTGTTCATGCAGGTGCACTTCGAGGCCAAGCGCGAGGGGCTGCGCGGCCTGACGGCCGAGGAAATGCCCAAGCTGAAGCAATCGATCAAGATGCGCTGGCCGACCTTGATCCCGCTGTTCCTGCTGATCGGCGTGCTGGCCAGCGGCCGCACACCGTACCTGGCGGCGTTCGCGGGCATCACCGGCTGCATCCTGGTGGGGCTGCTGAATCCGTATCAGCGCTTGCGTTGGCGTGACCTGTACGAAGCCTTCGAGACCGGCGCCAAGTACGCGCTGGCCGTGGGCGCCGCCGCCGGCACGGTGGGTATCGTGATCGGTGTGGTGACGCTGACCGGCGTGGGCTTCAAGGTGTCGTACATCGTGATCTCGGCGGCGCAGTCCATCGCCGGCGTGGCCTCGGTGGTGATTCCGGAAGCCATCGCGAACACGCAGTCGCTGACCTTGGTGGCGGCGTTGATCATGACGGGCATCGTCTGCATCCTGATGGGCTGCGGCATTCCCACCACGGCCAACTACCTGATCATGGTGGCGGTGGCCGCTCCCACCCTGGTGCAACTGGGCGTGCAGCCGATTGCGGCGCACTTCTTCGTGTTCTATTTCGGCATCCTGGCGGACATTACGCCACCGGTGGCGCTGGCGGCCTACGCGGCGGCGGGCATGGCGGGCAGTGACCCGTTCAAGACCGGCAACACGGCATTCAGGCTGGGCATCACCAAGCTGATCGTGCCGTTCGTGTTCGTGTTTTCGCCGTCGCTGCTGATTTCGGTGCAGGGCTTTACCTGGTACGACTTCTTCGTCACGCTGGTGGGCTGCATGGTGGGCCTGGTGCTGCTGTCGGCGGCGTTCTCGCGTTACATGCTGGTCGGCATGAAAAGTTGGGAACGGTGGCTGTGCACGCTGGGCGCGTTGCTGACCATCGTGCCGGGCGTGACCAGCGGCGTGATCGGGCTGGCCATCTGCATTCCGGTCTTCATCCGCCAGCTTGCCGGACTGAAGCTGGAGAACGCGGCCAAGGCAGCCTGAGCGCCGCCTTGCCGGGGCGACCCGGCCAGGCAGAAAAAACAGGGGCGGACCTGAGTGTCCGCCCCTGTTTTCTTTTGCACAATCGCGCATTTTGGCAGCAAATACGGGCAGAATGGGGGCCGTCCACGACAGGGTGACGCCATACAACATTCCGCCTTTTCGCCGGTTGCCCGGCTAAATAAATCAGCGTAAAGTAAAATTCATGTTTGCTGGTCTGCCGATATGCGGGCCGACTGTGCAAACAGGCACAACACTGCGCCATATGTTCGATATCCTGGTTTATCTGTTCGAGAATTACTACACGCCGCAAGCCTGTCCTGCGGCCGATGTGCTCGCAAAGCGGCTAGCCGCCGCCGGTTTCGAGCACGAAGACATCGACGACGCGCTCGGTTGGCTGTATGGCCTTGCCGAGACCACCGAACGATGTGTCGACCTCGCTCAGGCGCCCAACACCGGAACCCGGATCTACACCGACAACGAATACAGCCAGCTCGGCTCCGAATCCATCGGCTTCATCGCCTTCTTGGAATCGGCCGGCGTGCTGCCGGCGCCCCTGCGTGAGATCGTCATCGACCGAGGCCTGGCTTCGCCCGAAACGCCCGTGCCGCTATCCAAGATCAAGATCATCGCCCTCATGGTTCTCTGGAGCCAGGAAGCCGAGATCGACAACCTGGTCCTGGAAGAGCTGCTGGACGAAGAGGGCGTGCGGTTGTTGCATTGACGCGGCGCAGGCTCTTTGCGGTTGCTGTGACCGGTTGCGATGCCGTACGTAGGCCGATTCGCCCCCAGCCCTAGCGGCCCGCTGCACGCGGGTTCGCTGGTGGCCGCGCTGGCCAGTTGGCTGGATGCGCGCGCCCACGGCGGGCGCTGGCTGCTGCGCATCGAAGACGTGGACACGCCGCGTACCGTGGCGGGGGCCGCCGACACGATCATGGCGCAACTGCGCGCATTGGGCTTGCACTGGGACGGCGACGTCCTGTGGCAGTCCCAGCGCAACGCCGCCTATCAATCCGCGTTTGACTCGCTTGACGCCCGTGGCCTGATCTACGGCTGCGGCTGCACGCGCCGTGAAATCGCCGATTCCGCATTGCGGGGCCCGACCGTGCCTGGCGCCGACGGCGAACGCCCCTACCCGGGCACCTGCCGCCACGGCCTGCCGCCTGGGCGCCAGGCGCGTGCTTGGCGCTTGCGGGTGCCCGACGGCGTTGAACATTTCGAAGACCGCTGGCTGGGTCCGCAAGAGCAGGACGTGGCTACCGCCGTGGGCGACTTTGCCTTGCGGCGCGCCGACGGCTTGTGGGCGTATCAATTGGCGGTGGTGGTGGACGACGCGGAGCAGGGCGTGACCGACGTGGTGCGCGGCGCGGATCTGCTCAGCTCCACGGCGCGCCAGCGCGTGCTGGGCCGCCTGCTGGGCTTGCCGCCGCTGCGCTATCTGCACGTGCCGCTGATTCTGGATGCGGGCAGCGGCTTGAAGCTGTCCAAGCAGAACGGCGCGCCCCCCATCGACACCGGCGCACCGCTGGCCGCGCTGCAAGAAGCGTGGCGCGGTTTGGGTTTTGCGCCCATCGCGGCAACCGACCGGGAAGGCTTCCTGTCGGCGGCCACCGCGCACTGGGCGCGGCGCTTTCCGCTGTCATCCACTACAAATTAGTGTGCCGCTACAGCGGTTGCAGGTCTTCGCCCAGCATCCGCACCAGCAAGGCTTCGCCGTTTTCCGCCACGCGCAGTTCGCCATACCGCGCCACTTCAAAGCGCTTGGCCTCGCCCTCCTGGAAGAACCAGGCGTTGGTGACGATACGCACACCGCGATCGCGGACGCGGTATCGCAACGGCACCTCGGTCGGTGCATGCGGCTGCGCGTCCGGCTGGATGCGCAACGGCGTGGCCACGCCGCGCGAATCGGCTTGCAGCATCACATAGCCGTCGGGTTCGAACCCCATCAGCGAATCCTCGTCCGCCAGGCGATCGCCCCCCAGCCGCAAGCGGGTGATGTCGCGGCTGGCGGCGAAATTCAGCGCCATGTAGTCGCCCTGCATCAACGAACGGGGATCGACCGGCGCCAGTTCCAGAATCACCACCTTGCCGGTAGCCAGCAGCTTTTCGCGCTGCCAGATGCCGCCATTGGCCACCACCAGCACCAGCGCCAGACCGCCCAGAATGGCCAGCGTGCGCCAGCGCAGCGGGCCGGACACCGGCGGTAGCGGCGCGCGCCGGTCGGGCGCCTGCGTACGCATGAGTCGGGGCACCAGCCAGACCAGGCCGCGCAGCACGAACAACAGCAAGGCGCCGCCGCCCAGCCACAGCGCCTTTTGCAGCAAGGGCACATCCAGCTGGTAGTAATAGACGCCCAGATAAGCCAGCAGGCTGAGCACGCCGAAGATCACCAGCCGTAGCTGGTTCAGGCCAAAGCCCAGCAACAGCCAGGCCAGCGCAAAGCCCACGCCCGGGCTGGGCAGCCAGAAAAGCGCCAGGGCCAGCAAGGCGATGGGCACGCCCCAGGTCACGCCACCCGTCAGCACGTGGCGGCGCGGCCATAGCACCGCCAGCGCGGCGGCGGCCGGCAGCAGCGCCCCGGCCACGACCAGCAACGCGCCCTGGGGATTCAACTTCCACATGGCCGGCAGGTGCAGGGCCGAGATGCCGCCCGCCAGCCAGACCATGCCTTGCACGGACAGCAGGAAGGCCCAGGCCAGCGGCTCCATCGCGTGGCCGCGCTTGCCGCCCACACGATGGCTCCAGGTCAGGATGACGGCCGTGGCCCAGGCGCCGATCACGGCAATCGGCAGCCAGACGAAGCCGGCGCGGCCCGCGTCGAAGTACAGCCAGGCGTCCAGCAGGTCGTCGCGCATCAACTCCGGGGACAGGCCGCGCCAGATCAGGGCGGCGCCCGCCGCCGCGACCAACAGGCCCGACAGAAAACGCAGGATCACATCCGGCCCCAGCGCGTAGACCACCGCCGCCAGCAGCAATACAAATAAGCAGGCGCTGGTGAACGATGTGGAACTGGAGAGCCCGTAGATGATGAGGATCTGGCCCGTGAAGGCCATCGCGGTGCCGCATTGGCGCCAGAATGGTCCGGCGTCGCTGCGCAGCACCGCCACGCCCGCGCCGCACAAAACCAGCCCGGCCACCAGCGCGCCTTCTTCCGACGTCACGATGCCCGAGAACGCCACGAACACCAGAAGCAGCAAAGTGGCCAGCCAGGCGCTCAGGCCCAGCAGGCATTGCACATACCAGGGCGGTTCGGCATGCGGCATGGCGGCAGGGGCCAGTTGCACGACGGGGGTGCCGGCATCGCCGGATTCGACCGCGTTGCCCGCCGACGCGGCGGCCGGTTCGGCATCGGCGGTGACCAAGGCGGCGTCGGGTTCGGCGGCCAGCTTGCGCAACCAGCGCGCGGCCAGCACGGCCTCGGCCATGAGCAGGGCGGCCAGGGGCAGCGCAGCCCATACGCCGGGCTCCAGCCGCAACAGCCATTCGCCCACCACCCGCAGGGACACGCAGATGACGCCCGCCGCCAGCATGGCCAGAATGACCAGGTCGCGCCGGCCGCGCTGATAGTAAAAGCCCAGCCCCAGCGTCGCGGCCAGCCAGGCGATGCCGTTAAGCGAGCCCACCCCGCGCAGGATGAAGTCCCCGAACATCAGGGACAGCACCAGGGCGCTGATGGCGATGAAGGCCAAGACGCGCGGCCCGATCAGCGTGCTGGCCCGCCAGCGGCGCGCCGCCAGTTCCCAGCCCAACAGCAGCGTCAGGTTTAGCGCGGCCATGATGAGGTTGGGCAGGCCCGAGCCGTCATAGAGGGCATACCAGGTGAAGACGCGTTCGCCCAGCCACAATGCGGCCGCCACATTCAGCACCAGCGCCCACAACAGCCACACCGCCTGGCTGGCCGAAGCCAGCGCCCAGGGCAGCAGCAGAACCGCCCACCAGGCGAACAATTCCCAGGTATCGGCGCCAGTCTGGTAAGTTTGACCCAATAACGCGAGCAAGGCGCCCAGCAAGATGCCGGCCAATGCCAGAAGCGCGCCGGGGACGCTGCGCCGCACGCCAGGCGAGGCCCGAAGGCGCAAACCGGCCCAGGCCGCCGCCAACGCCGAGATCGCCAGCAAACCCTGCGTGCCGGCAAAGCGTTGCACTTTTGTCATGTCTTGCCAGTTGGCGGCAACCCAGCAAATCGCAGCGCTGCCCAGCAGCAAAACGCCTAGCCACAAGGTGCTTCGCGCCAAGAATTGACGCCAAGCGTGCAGTTCGGATCCCGCTTGCCTTTCAGTGCCGACTTGCATCTGGCGAATCTCCGATCTTATTATCCGCGCTACTAAGGCGGGACTACCGCCACTGGATACACATGAATAAAACGCTGATTATTGCCGAGAAGCCCTCGGTGGCCCTTGATATATCACGCGCCTTGGGAGGCTTTGCGCGCGAGGGCGACTATTTTGAAAGCGAACGTTACGTACTCGCATCCAGCATCGGCCATTTGCTGAGCTTGGTCGCGCCCAATGATCCGGTCAAGGGAAAGTGGAGCTTCGCGCACCTGCCCGTGATTCCGCCGGAATTCGAACTCGGCCCCACCGACAAGAAGTCGGCGGAACGCCTGAAGCTGCTGGTCCGCCTGGCCAAGCGCAAGGACGTGGATTCGATCATCAACGCCTGTGACGCGGGACGCGAGGGCGAACTGATCTTCCGCTACATCATTCAGTATGCGGGTGTGAAAAAGCCGATTCAGCGCCTCTGGCTGCAATCGATGACGCAGGCCGCCATCCGCGAAGCCTTCGCCAACCTGCGCGACGACGTGCAGCTCAAGCCGCTGGAAGCGGCCGCCCGCTCGCGCGCTGAAGCCGACTGGCTGGTCGGCATCAACGGCACGCGCGCCATGACCGCCTTCAACAGCAAGGACGGCGGCTTCTTCAAGACGCCGGTGGGCCGGGTGCAAACGCCCACGCTGGCCATCGTGGCCGAGCGCGAAGAGCGCATCCGCCGCTTCGTGCCCCGCGACTACTGGGAAGTGCGCGCCACCTTCATCGCCGCCGCCGGCTTGTACGAAGGCCGCTGGATCGACCCCCAATTCAAGAAAGACGACCGCGACCCGGAAAAGCGTGAATCGCGCCTGTGGTCCGCCGCCGCCGCGCAAAGCGTGGTGGCAGCCTGCCGCGACCAGCCGGGCAACGTCACCGAAGAATCCAAGCCGTCGACCCAGATGTCGCCGGCCCTGTACGACCTGACGTCGTTGCAGCGCGAGGCCAACGGCCGGTTCGGCTTTTCGGCCAAGACCACGCTGTCGCTGGCCCAGACCCTGTACGAACGCCACAAGGCGCTGACCTATCCGCGTACCGACTCCCGCTACCTGCCCGAGGACTACATCACCACGGTGCAGGAAACGATGCGCGCGCTGGCCACGGGCGGCTCGAACGCCGTGGGCGGCCTGTCGCGCCACGCGGGCACCGTCGTCAGCCAGCAGTGGGTGAAGCCCAACCGCCGCATCTTCGACAACAAGAAGGTGTCGGATCACTTTGCCATCATCCCCACGCTGCAAATCCCGCACGACCTGAGCGAAGCCGAGGCCAAGCTGTACGACCTGGTGCTCAAGCGCTTCCTGGCCGTGTTCTTCCCGGCGGCCGAATACCGCGTCACCACGCGCCTGACCGAAGTGCAGGGGCATCGCTTCCGCACCGACGGCAAGGTGCTGGTCACCCCGGGCTGGCTGGCCGTGTACGGCAAGGAAGCCCAAGGCGAAGACGCCAACCTGGTGCCGGTTGCCGATGGCGAAACGGTGCGCACGGAAGACGTCGAAGCCGTGGGCCTCTCGACCAAACCGCCCGCCCGCTTTAACGAAGGCACCTTGTTGTCCGCCATGGAAGGCGCCGGCAAGCTGGTGGACGACGAAGAACTGCGCGAAGCCATGTCCGAACGCGGCCTCGGTACGCCGGCCACACGCGCCGCCATCATCGAAGGCCTGCTCAACGAGGTGTACCTGCGCCGCGAAGGCCGCGACCTGGTGCCCACCGCCAAGGCGCGCCAGCTGATGACGCTGCTGTCCGGCCTGGATGTGACCGAACTGACCTCGCCCGAACTGACGGGCGAATGGGAACACAAGCTCAAGCAGATCGAGCAGGGCGGCCTGGGCCGCGAGGCCTTCATGCGCGAAATCGCGCAGATGACCCAGGTGATCGTCAAGCGCGCCAAGGAATACGAGCGCGACACGGTGCCCGGCGACTACGCCACCTTGCAAACGCCGTGCCCCAAGTGCGGCGCGGTGGTCAAGGAAAACTATCGCCGCTTTGCCTGCACCGCCTGCGATTTCTCGATCGGCAAGCATCCGGGCGGCCGCACGTTCGAACTGCCGGAAGTCGAAGAGCTGCTGGCCAAGCGCGAAATCGGTCCGCTGCAAGGCTTCATCAGCAAGATGGGCCGTCCGTTTGCCGCCATTCTGCGTATCAGCGACGAGTACAAGCTGGAGTTCGACTTCGGCCAGAACGACGAAGACGACACCGAAGCGGTGGACTTCTCCGGCCACACGCCGGTCGGCCCCTGCCCCAAGTGCCAGTCGCGCGTGTTCGAGCACGGCATGAGCTACGTTTGCGAAAAGTCGGTCGGGCCTGAGAAGACCTGCGACTTCCGCTCGGGCAAGGTCATCCTGCAACAGGAGATCTCGGCCGAACAGATGGGCAAGCTGCTGACCACGGGCCGCACCGACCTCTTGGACGGCTTTGTGTCCAGCCGCACGAACCGCAAGTTCAAGGCATTCCTGGTGCGTCAGCCCGACGGCAAGATCGGCTTCGAGTTCGAGCCGCGTCCTGAAAAACCGGGTCGCGCGCCGTCCAAGACCGCCTCGAAGACGGCGACGAAGACCGCAGCGAAGACGGCAGCGAAAAAAGCGCCGGCCAAGAAAGCGGCGGTGAAGAAAACCGCAACTAAGACAGCCACCAAGACGGCCACCAAGACCGCCGCCAAGAAGGCTGTCAAAAAGGCCGCGCCGAAGAAAACCGCTTCGTAACGGGAATCCAGGCGCGACGAAAAGGGCGGAGCCACTCGCCCCTGATCACGCCTGATCCCGTACCCGGCTGCCATTTGCCGACCCACGCCCGGACAACCCGGGCGTTTTCCATTGTTGGGCCGCACACGCTGGGGTATTGTTTACGCCAAACAGCGCCACCCAAAGCGCCAACCAAAAATCAATTCGAGGACGACATGACCCACAGCCCCCGCTTCACCACGCGCCGCCGCATCCTGACCGCCGCCGGCGCCCTGGCCGGTGTCGCCTTGCTTGACGGGCGCGTTGCCTTTGCCCAGCCCAAGCTGGGCCGCGTCGTCTACGGACAAGGCAGCATCGATCCCTTTTTCGCGGCCGGCTACGTGGCGCTCAAGAAGGGCTACTTCAACGAAGGCGGCCTGGACGTTGAATACCTGAATTCGCAAAGCGGCCCGCGCACCAACCAGCTGCTGGCGGCCGGCCAGATCGTGTTCGGCGCCACCGCCGCCACGGCCGCCCCCGCGCTGACCATTGCCGGCAAGGCCGCCACGCTGGTGTTCGGCTTTGACCGCAAGCTGACGTACGCCAACATCATCGTGCGCCGCGAAGACTTCGAAAGCGGCAAGATCAAGTCGTTGAAAGACCTGGCCGGCAAGCGCGTCGGCGCCACGCAACCGCAGTCCAGCACCTGGCTGATGGCGCTGTACCTGATGCAGAAAGCCGGCGTGGCCGACAAGGTCGACATCCGGCCCCTGGGCGATCTGGCCACGATGCTGGGCGCGCTCAAGACCGGCTCGGTATCCGCCAGCATGGCCACCATGTCGATGATGGAACAGGCTCGCCAGGAAGGCTGGGGCGTGCCAATTTTCGACGCCACCACCGAAGCCTCGTGGAACGAATTCATGGGCGGCGACGTGCCCGGCATTGCCGCGTTGACGCTGCAAGACACCATCCAGAAGCGCCCGGAAGTGGTGCAGGCCTTCGTCAGCGCAATGGTCAAGGCGCAGGACTTCATCACCGCCACCCCGGCCTCGGGCATCGCCGACGTCATCTACGACGACTACCTCAGCGCGTTCCCGCGCGCCGCCATCGAGAAAACGCTGGGCGTCTACAAAGACACGGTGTTCTTGAAAGACAACATCATCACCGAAGACGCATACAACCGCATGACGGCCATCATGGGCGACGGCCGCCAGTTTTCCAATGACGAAATCAAGACCGTCCCCTATGCCAAATGCGTGAACATGAGCTTCGTGCGCAAAGCGCGGGGCCTTTGATGATTACGCTGGACAAGGTCGGCAAGGCGTACCAGTCACGCCAGGGCACGACGCATGCGGTGGGCGACGTCAGCCTGACCATCGAAGCGGGTGAATTCGTCTCCATCGTCGGCCCCTCGGGCTGCGGCAAGAGCACGCTGCTGAACATGATCGCCGGCTTTTTGCGGCCCACCACCGGCAGCATCCACGTGGACGGCCGGCAAGTGGACGGGCAGGTGCCTCCTGCGCTGGGCTACATCTTTCAGAAAGACACCTTGCTGCCGTGGTTCAGCGTCAAGAAGAACGTGGCGCTGGGGCTGAAGTTTCACGGCGTGGCCGCCGACAAGATCGCGCAGCGCGTGGCCGAACTGCTTGAGCTTGGCCACCTGACCGACTTCGCCGACGCCTATCCGCACCAGCTGTCGGGCGGCATGCGGCGGCGCGTGGCGCTGTTGATGAGCCTGGCAGTCGAGCCGCGCATCCTGCTGTTGGACGAGCCCTTCGGCGCGCTGGACACGCACACCAAGACGCACCTGCATCGCGAGCTGATGGAGATCTGGCGCAAGCTGGGCCAGACCATCGTGATGGTCACGCACGACCTGGACGAAGCCATCCTGCTGTCGGACCGCGTGGTGGTGCTGTCCGGCCCGCCCAGCCGCGTGCTGCTCGATGAACGCATCCGCATCCCGCATCCGCGCGACGTGTTCACGCTGCGCGAAACGCCGCAGTTCGTCGCCCATGTGCAAAGCCTCTGGAGTGTGCTGGGCCAGCAGTTCCGCGCCGCCGCCTGATTCTTCCTGCCCCATGATTCCGACTGAAACCTCAAATTCCTTGCAAGACCAGCTACGGCTGGACCGCCGCGCCGGCATCAAGCGCCGAGTCCGCATCACGTTGTGGCAGGTGCTGATTCTTGCCGTCATTCTTGGGTCATGGGAAACGCTGACGCGCATTCCGTGGTTCACGCAGAACACGTTGTTCGACCCGTTCTTCATCAGCCAGCCGTCCCGCGTGGCGGTGCGTTTGTGGGAATGGCTGCAACCCGGCCCGCGCTCGGTGTGGCCGCATCTTTGGCTGACCTTGCAAGCCACGATGGTGGGGCTGGTGGTGGGGGTGGGCAGCGGCTTTATCGTCGGCATGACGCTTAGCCGCAGCCGCTTCCTGGCCGACGTCTTCAACCCGTTCATCGTGGCGTTCAACTCGATGCCGCGCATCGCCTTCGTGCCGCTCATCACCATGTTCTTCGGCCTGGGGCTGGCTTCCAAGGTGGTGACATCGTGGTTCGTGGTGTTCTTCCTGGTGTTCTTCAACACCTACAAGGGCGGGCGCAGCGTCGAGCGTGAACTGGTGGACTTCTGCCGCACGCTGGGCGGCTCGCCGCGCCAGATCCTGTGGCGGGTGCGCATACCTACCGCCGCGGCCTGGACGTTCGCCGCCTTGCCCAACGCCATCAGCTTCGCGTTGATTGGCGTGGTGCTGGCCGAATTCGTCGGGTCGACCACGGGCATGGGCTACCTGATGATCACCGCGCTGGCCACCTTGAACGCCACCGACATGTTCGCGGCCGTAACGCTGCTGTCCATCGTCGGTATCGCGCTGGTTTATTGTGTGACCTGGCTGGAACGGCGGCTGCTGCATTGGGCGCCGGAATTCAGGGAATGACCATGGAACATTCGGGACAGCATTGATGAGCACTCTTCCCTATTTGCGTAACTTCGACCTGACGGGCCAGGTGGCGCTGATAACCGGGTCCGCGCGCGGGCTGGGCTTTTGCATTGCGCGCGCGTTGGCCGGCTGCGGCGCGCGCGTGTTGATCAACGGCCGCAACAGCGCGTCGGTGGACGCCGCCGTGGCCGAGCTGGCCGATGCGGGCCTGGACGCGCATGCCTTGCCGTTCGACGTCAGCAACGACGCCGACATGGCGCGCGCCTTTCAACGCATCGACGACGAGCATGGCCGGCTGGACGTGCTGGTCAACAACGTGGGCGCACGCAACCGCAAGACGCTGCGCGACACGACGCCGGCCGAAATCCGCGAGTTGATCGATACCGATCTGGTGGCCGGCATGCTGCTGGCCAAGTTCGCGGCCGAACGCATGGTGCGCCAGGGCGGCGGGCGCCTGATCGCGATCACGTCGGTGGTGGGGGAATTGGCGAGGGCGGGCGACGCGGTCTATCCCGCCGCCAAGCAGGGTTTGACGGGCATGGTGCGCGCGCTGGCGGCAGAATTTGGCGGCCAGCACATCACCAGCAACGCCATCGCGCCGGGCACGTTCGCCACGGAAACCAATGCGGCCATGGTGGCGGACCCGAACTTCGGCCCGCGCATCGCCGCGCGCAATCCAACGGGCCGGTGGGGCGAGCCGGAGGAAATCGCCGGCGCGGCGGTGTTCCTGGCGTCACCGGCCGCGTCCTACGTGAACGGGCACGTGCTGGTGGTGGACGGCGGCCTGTCGATCCAGTTCTAGGCGATCAGGTCGTCTCGTCCTGGTACCAGACGCCTTCGGCCAGCATCATCTTCTGGTGGCCATGGCCCGCCGGCATCATCGGAAAGCAGTTCTCTTGCGCGGTCACCGCCACGTCAAGAAAGTACGGCCCGTCATGCGCCAGGCATTCGGCCAGCGCGGCGTCCAGCGTGGCCGGATCATCCACGCGCGCCGCGCCCCAGCCGAACGCGCGCGCCAGCGCCACGAAGTCAGGCAGCGACGCGTTATAGCTGTGGCTGTAGCGGCCGCCGTGGATCAGTTCCTGCCATTGGCGCACCATGCCCATGTAGCCGTTGTTGCACAGCACGACCTTCACGGGCGTCTGGTGTTGCATGGCGGTGGACAGTTCCTGGATGTTCATCAGCACCGATGCATCGCCGCTGACGCACACCACGGTCTTGTCGGGATGCGCCACCTGCGCGCCGATGGCGGCGGGCACGCCATAGCCCATCGTGCCGGCGCCGCCCGACGTCAACCAGTGGTTCGGCTTGTCGAAACGCAGGTATTGCGCGGCCCACATCTGGTGCTGGCCCACGTCGGTGGACACGATGGCGTCGCGATCGGCCAGCGCGGCGTTCAGGCTGGACATCAGGTGCTGCGGCAAGATGGCGTCGGCGGCAGGCGTGAAGCCCAAGCAGTCCTGCGCGCGCCAGGCCTCGATGCGCTTGAACCACGGCGCCAGGCGCGCGGGCTCCAGCGGTGCGTCGCCCAGTTCGGCGCGCAGCGCGCGCACCAGCGGCAGGCAGTCGCCCACCAACGCCACGTCCACGCGCACCACCTTGTTGATGGAGGCGGGGTCGATGTCGATATGGATCTTGCGGGCGTGCGGGCAAAACTCGGACAGCTTGCCGGTGATGCGGTCGTCGAACCGGGCGCCGATGCACACGACCAGATCGGCGTTGTGCATGGCCAGGTTGGCTTCAACGGTGCCGTGCATGCCCAGCATGCCGACAAACCGCGGGTCGGATGCGGGGAAAGCGCCCAGGCCCATCAGCGTCAACGTGCACGGCGCGCCGGTGTGGCGCACCAGATCCGTAAAGGCCTGGCAGGCCTCGGGGCCGGCATTCACCAGGCCGCCACCGCCGTAGAAGATGGGGCGCTTGGCCTGTGCGATCAACGCGGCAGCACGGCGCACGGCTGATTGCGGCAACTTGGCCGCCAGCTTGCCCGACTGCCGGCGCGCTCGCAGCGCGGCCAGCTTTTGCTGCGACGGCAGGCCCGGCACATCGTCATCCGCGTCGCGCGGGACGGCCAGCTGGACGTCTTTCGGAAAGTCCACCAGCACCGGGCCGGGCCGGCCCTGGCGGGTCAGTTCAAATGCGCGCCCCACCACGTTGGCCACGTCGTCCACGGCGCGGATCTGGGTATTCCACTTGGTGACGGAACGCGAGATGCCAATGGCATCGCATTCCTGAAAGGCGTCGGTGCCGATCGCGGCGGTAGCGACCTGGCCGCTGATGCACAGCACCGGAATCGAATCGCACATCGCGTCCAGCAGGCCGGAGGTGGTGTTGGCCATGCCGGGGCCGGAGGTCACGAACACCACGCCCGTGCGGCCGGTGCTGCGGGCATAGCCCTCGGCGGCGTGCACGGCGGCCTGCTCGTGGCGCACCAGCACGTGGCGCAGGCGCGGCTCGGCGTACAAGGCGTCGTACAGCGGCAGGACCGCGCCCCCCGGGTAGCCGAACACGGTATCGACCCCGTTCGCAATCAGCGTATCGAGCAGAATCTTGGCCCCGTTGGCAGGAGGGGCTTCGGTGGCGGCTAGCGCGGCGGCGGCGGTGGGGTGCAGGCGATCGTTCATGCTATCTATCTTATTCGTAGGCGCGCAGAATTTTTATCTTCTTTTCCACGAATACGGGTGAGCCGGAGTAAATTCATCTTTGATTTGGAGGAATCAAAGAAAATGAACCTGGACAAGTTTGACCTCGCCATTTTGAAGGTGCTGCAAGAGAACGCGCGCGCCAGCTTGAATGAGATCGGCGCGGCGGTGGGGCTGTCGTCTACCCCGTGCTGGAATCGCATCAAGCGGATGGAGGGCGCCGGCGTCATCCGGGGCTACACCGTGGACATCGACCCGGCCAGCCTGGGCTTCATGGACACGGTCATCGTGCACGTGACACTGGAAAGCCACAGCGAAGAAACCTTGTACGAGTTCGGCCGCGCGCTGGCGGCCATCCCCGAAGTGCTGGAAGCGTTTCTGGTGTCGGGCGATTACGACTACTACATCCGCATCGCCGTGCGCGACACGCGCGACTACGAACGGCTGCTGCGCGAGCAGCTGTACCGCATCCCCGGCATCCGCCACAGCAAGTCCTGCTTTGTGCTGCGTCGGCTGAAGGAGACCATGCTGCCGCTGACCGGCCCGGTGGCCTGAAGCGGCGCTCAGCGCAGGATGTAGTCCTGCGGCACGGCCGGTTCCGGTAGCGGGCGCACGCCCAGGCCTTCCAGCAAATCGATCTCGATGACGCGGGCCAGCGCCGACAGGGGCAGGTCGTTTTCTTCCAGGCCGAAGGGGTCCTCAAGCTCGTCACCCAACGCGTCCAGCCCAAAGAAGGTGTAGGCAATGATGATGACCGCCACGGGCGTCAGATATTCCAGCGTGCCCACCAGGCCAAACGGCAGCAGCAGGCAGAACAGCCATGCCGTGCGATGCAGCAGCAAGGAATACGCGAACGGACAGGGCGTGAACTTGATGCGTTCGCAGGCGGCCTGGATGGCGGCGCACTGGGCCACGCGTTGGGTCAGGCCCTGGTAAAGAATGTCGCTGAGTTCGCCGCGCCGCAGGCAGCCGGCCAGATCGCGGTTGATGGCCATGAGCAGGGCGTCGGGCACGTTGCGGCAACCGGCCAGCGTGTCCAGTTCGTCTTGCTGCACCCAGGGGCGCACCGCATCGACCATGTCCTGCCCGCGCAGCCGCGCCGCCAGGCCATAACCGAAACCGATGCAGCGCCGCACCAGCCGTTCCTGGATCGGGTTGGCGGTGCTGGCGGCCAGCAGCACAGCGCTTTCGCGCGCCAGGCTGCGCGCCTGCACGATCAGGTCGCCCCATTGCTTGCGGGCTTCCCACCAACGGTCATAGCAGACGTTGTTGCGAAACCCCATGAACACCGACAGCGCCAGCCCGAACAGCGAAAACGGCACCGCCGTCAGGTGCGCGGGCGAGAACCACTGGCGGTGGTACATCCACACCACCACGCAGGACAACAGCGTGATGACGAGGATCCTGCTGAGAATGCGCGGGATGATGGAACCGCGCAACACAAAGAACAAACCCAACGCGGAAGGCCGCGGACGGACGATCATGATGAATATCAAGTAAAGACAAGGCGGCGCTCACTATACGCCTGTCATCCGTGTCACAAGCGCGTCGATATAATTCTGTTTCGTCTCATTCCCCCACCGTCTCGCCCCACGCCTCCATGACCACCGAAGCCACCCCGATCAAGCCCTGGCACGTCGTTCGCCGCTCGAAGTTGCATGGCAATGGCGTCTTCGCCGCCCGCAAGATCCCCGCGGGCACACGCATCATCGAGTACGGCGGCGCGCGCATCAGCGCCAAGGAAGCCGACCGGCGCCATCCGACCAACCCGGACGATCCGTTCCACACGTTCTTCTTCGCGCTCAGTTCCGGCCGCGTGATCGACGGTGGCGACCAAGGCAATGACGCGCGCTGGATCAACCATTCCTGTCAGCCCAATTGCGAAGCGCAGGAAGGCAAGCACGGCAAGCGCGTCTACATCGTGGCCTTGCAGGACATCCCGCGCGGCACCGAGCTGTCGTACGACTACGGGCTGGTGCTGGACGGCCGCATCACCAAGGCGCTGAAAGAAGGCTACCGCTGCCTGTGCGGCACCCCGCCGTGCCGAGGCACGATGCTGGCGCTGCCGAAGAAGAAGACGGATAAGAAGGCATCGAAGGAAGCGGCGGAAGCGGTGACGGAGAAGGCGGAGAAGGTGGCGGAGCCGCGGACGAAGGCCGCAGCGAAGAAGGCAGCACCGAAGGAGGCTGCACCGAAGGAGGCTGCACCGAAGGAGGCTGCAACGAAGAACGCAGCGACGAAGAAGGCTGCACCGAGTAAGGCAGCACCGAAGAATGCAGCAACGAAGCGGGCAGCAACGAAGCGGGCAGCAACGAAGCGGGCAGCAACGAAAAAGGCCCCGACCCAGGCGGCCCCGGCCGACAAATCCGTCCCCTGAAACTCGGCGTACGCACCCCCGCCCCGCCTGTCCCACCATCCGCGCGGACAGGCGTACAATCGCCGATGTCGTTAACACGACATGCAGTACGTCTTCAGGGCGGGGTGCAATTCCCCACCGGCGGTATGCCATGCAATGTGGCGAGCCCGCGAGCGCCCGGCGTCCTTCACGGACATCGGGGTCAGCAGATCTGGTGAGATGCCAGAGCCGACGGTCATAGTCCGGATGAGAGAAGATGTGCCGGCACAACACCCGTCACCCAGGCGCACTTGCGCCTGGAACGTCGTATTGCGCTTGGCTGTCGATTAGCCCTGAAACGTTTTTCGCCCCCTTCATTTTGCGAGAGCGTTTCAATGTCCAACCTCAATACCCCGCAGTCCCTCCCCAGCCTGGCTTCGCAACCGTTCGCCGCCCGTTTGCAGCGCGCGCTGCATCATCTGCGCCTGGGCCGTCCCGTCATCCTCATGGACGACTTCGATCGCGAGAACGAAGCTGACCTTATCGTCGCCGCCGACAAGCTGACCGTGCCCGTCATGGCGCAACTGATCCGCGACGGCAGCGGCATCGTCTGCCTGTGCCTGCCCGGCGAAACGCTGGACCGCCTGGAACTTCCGCCCATGGTCACGCGCAACCAAAGCCGCTTCGCCACCGCATTCACCGTGTCGATCGAGGCGCGCGACGGCGTCAGCACCGGCGTGTCCGCCGTGGACCGCGTCACCACCATCCGCGCGGCGATTTCGCCGACCGCGCAAAGCGAAGACATCGTGAGCCCCGGCCACGTCTTCCCGCTGCGCGCGCAGCCCGGTGGCGTGCTGACGCGACGCGGTCACACCGAAGGCTCGGTCGACCTGGCCGTGCTGGCCGGCCTGCGCCCGGCCGGCGTGCTGTGCGAACTGATGAACCCCGACGGCACCATGATGCGCGGCGCCTCGCTTGAACGCTACGCCGCCCAGCACGGCCTGGTCGCCCTGACCATCGCCGAACTGGCCGACCACCTGCAACAGCTGAAAGACGGCCAGACGCAGCCCGTGGACGACGAAGTGCTGGAAATGGCCGCCACGGTCTGACGTCGGGCATTGAGAAATGCGTGCGTGAAAAGGGCGTGGCGATCTGACACCATCGCGACAGAATTCGTCGATGGCATAATCCGCGCTTGCGGGTAAAAAATCAGATTGCCTGCCGTAAATTCCATGAGCCATTGCTCAGGTTTGATACTCGCCTTTCAACGCATCCATGACCGCCATTCCCCAGCCCCGAAAATCGCCGCGCCAGCTCCGTTCCCAGCACACCGTCGATACGATCTTGCAAGCGACGGCTCACGTTCTGGCCTCGCACGGCTACGCGGGCACCAACACCAATCTGATCGCTGAAACGGCGGGGGTCAGCGTCGGGTCGCTGTACCAGTACTTTCCGAACAAGAACGCGCTGATCGCGGCGCTGCACCAGCGCCATGACAACCAGATGCTGGATGTCATCGACGATGTGCTGAACAGCAATCCCGCCGCGACGCTGCAAGAGCGCGTGGCCGCCATCGTGCAGGCCATGTTGCACGCACACCTGCTGGAACCCGCGCTGCACCGCGTGCTGGAACGGGAATTCCCCTTGTTCGACACGCCGCGCGAACACAGCATGGCTGACCAGGACATCCACCGCCGCATGCGGCATCTGCTGGAACTGCACCGGGCCGAGATCGCGCAGCAGGATCGCGATCTGGCGACCTATGTGGTGCTGCGCATCATGGAATCGCTGGTGCACGCGGCGGCGTTGGAGCCGCCCGCGGGCTTTTCCACCGAGCAGCTGGAAGAGGCCGTGGTGGATGCGGTGATGGGGTATCTGGGTACGCCGGTGGCGAAGAAGGCCACGCGCAAGAAGGCGGCGAAGTAAGTGGTGGCGAAGTAAGTGGTGGCGAAGTGAGCGGCGGCAACGTAAGCGGCGACGAAGTCAGCGGCGGCGACTGGCGCTATTACCGGCTCCCGCCGGCGTCCTGCGCCATGCGGGCCAGGCAATCGGAAGCCTTGCCCACCACAACGCGCGCACTGCACGCCAGCATCAGGTTCAGATTCAAGCCGAAGTCTTCCACCGTGTAGCCATCGGCGTCGACCATGCGCGCGGCGCCGTCGTCGGCCGCCGCCCCCACCGCCACCTGATCGATCAGCGATCCCGCCTGGCTGGTATAGCCCCATACCGGTTTGCCGCAGGCGATGGCGTAGCCCACCTCGAAGGCCGTGCCCGAATCCGGCTCGGTACCCCGGAACGCATTCAAGTTGGCCATCACCATGTCGGCACGCCGGATCAGCGCGACGTTCTCGCGATAGATCCACTGCGCCAGTGCCGCGCCCGACAGGTCTTGCGGCGCCGTATTGTCCAAGGGAAAAAGCCCCTCGAATCCGTACGTCGCGCACAAGGCCTTGAGCCGCTGGCCATGCGCCACGGCATCGGGCAGGAAGACGTCGAACCCCGCAAGATACACGCTGCGCATAGGGGCTACTCCGGTTCTGAAACGTTGAAGGGCTGGCCGGTGGTAAAGAACGAACCGCCCGCCACATAGTGAATCGAACGGCGCTCGTCTTGGGGGAAGTGCCAGCGGTTTTGCGAGAACACATCGGGCGCGGCCCACGCGGCCACGACTTCGCCGATGAACAGATCATAAGCCTGCTGGTTGTGCGGTTCGGGCACGACCTTGCATTCCAGCCAGCCCAGGCAGTCGCTGACCAGCGGCGCGCCGATCTTGCTGGCGGCAAACGTGGTCAGCCCGCAGTGTTCGAACTTGTCCACGCCCCGGCCCGTTTCCGAGCCCACCTTCAAGGTGGCGGCAGCCTGCGCGCGCGACGGTATGCACAGCGCGAATTCGCCCGATGCTTCGATGAGTTCGCGCGTGTAGGTGTTCTTGTCCACCACCACCAGCATCTTGGCCGGATTGAAATCCAGCGGCATCGCCCACGCGGCCGCCATCACGTTGCGCGATGCGCCATGGGCGCTGGTGACCAGCACGGTGGGGCCGTGGTTCAACAGCAGGTAGGACCGGGGCAACTCTACGGCTTCGATGCGTGACATGGCGGCCTTGTTAGAACATGCCATTCTGATTGGCGGGGTTCTCGGGAATTTCCTGGCTGACGTCCCAGTGTTCGACGATCTTTCCTTTGTCGACCCGAAAGATGTCGACGATGGCCTGACCCCGATCTTCAGGCGAATCACGCCATTGATTGTGGATCACCACCAGATCGCCCTCGGCGATCACACGCTTGATGTCGACGATGGCTTGCGGATGCTGGCCGAAATAAGGCGGGAAGAAATCAACCATGGGGCTGACGCCATCACGCATGTAAGGGTTGTGCTGCACATAGTTGGGGCTGACGTACAGGCGCACGGCCTCATCGACGTCGCGGTCCTGGAACATCATGCGAAAAAACGCAACGACGATCTCCTTGTTCGACTGCGGCGCGGCCGCCAGCGCGGGCGCGCAGGCCAGGCTTTGGGACGCAAGCAGCACACAGGCGGCCAAGGATTTGCACTTCATACGCATACGGACAACTTCTGGATACGCCGGCTGGCGGCCTGCCAGTTTACAAACAAAAAGGCGGGTTCCGGCAGGCTTGCACAATAGAAAAAGGAGCCCTTGACGGGCTCCCAGGGACCTTGGCGGCAGGGGCCGGCGGCGGCTTCAGTAGCCCACCGTGTAGCGGCGGCGCGCATGCTGCGGGGTTTCGATTTCGTCGGCCAGCGCAATCGCGTAGTCCTCCATCGAAATCCAGCTCTTGCCTTCGTCATCGGCCAGCAGGTGGTCTTCGCCCAGGCGGAACTGGCCGGTGCGCTCGCCCGGCTCAAACATTGCCGAGGGCGACAGGAACGTCCAGTTCAGCACTTTTTCCTGGCGCAGCGTGTCCAGGAACACGACGCCGGCGCGCGCCTCGGGTTTGTAGGCATCCGGAAATTCGGGGGTGTCGATCAGCAGCGTGCCGGGCGCCACCAGCAGGCTGCCCGCGCCGCCGACCACCAGCAGGCGCGGCACGCCCGCGTTCTTCACGGCGGCGATCAGGGGCTTGGCGTCGGTCGACACGAAGCGTGTGGCGCTGACCACGGCGTCGTGGCCGGCCAGCAGGGGGGTCAAGGTGGCGGGGTCGGTGGCGTCGCCCTGCTGGATGGTCAGGCCGGGCTGGGCGTTGACGTCGGCTGGGTTGCGGGCGATGCCCGTTACCTGGTGGCCGCGCTTGAGCAGTTCGTCCGCCACGCGCGAGCCCACACGGCCCGTGATTCCGATCAATGCGATTTTCATGGTCTTGCTCCTGGGAAAGGGGCGGGGCGGCAGGCGGTGCACGATGCGCCGCCTGTCGCCCCGAATCTGGCAATCCATACTATTCGGTCAATTCCGAACAACAAACCCATCAAAAGGGACGAGTTTTTTGCAATCCATGCATCAATGGATCATGAATCAATGGATCATGAACCCATAGACCCACCCGGACCAATCAACCGGCAGCGGCCGCGCGCTGCGCCTGATACACCTGCAAATGCGAATAGGCCACGCGCAGATAGGTCGCGTCCACGCCCAGCGTATGGGCGCGATGCACCATGTCGCCCACAATGTGGTCCGCTTCCACCGGCAGGCCCTGGCGCAGGTCGCGGAACATGGACGCCGTCATGGGTTGCGTGCGGTCGCTGATCAAGTTCTGCACAAACGCATCGGCCTCCGGACGCACCGCATGGCCGGAAGCGGCGGCCACGGCCTGCGATTCTTGCAGCAGGCTTTTCAGGATATCGATGCCGTCGTCGGTGGACGCAATCTGGCCGATCGAGCCGCGCATCAGGCACGTGGCGGCGGCCAGCGTGGTCAGCATCACGTACTTTTCCCACATGTCCTGGTGGATGTCTTCGCTAAGGCGGCTGACATACTCACCGCCGGCCAGAGCCTGTTCCAGCGCCACGCAACGCTCGCTGCGCGCCGGGCCCGCGCGTTCGCCGAAGACGATATTCGCGTGCTTGCCCAGGTGCACCACTTCGCCGTCCGGGCCCAGCGTGGCGTTGATCTGGCACAGCCCGCCCAACACGCGATGCGGTTCAAATTCGCGGTCCAGCACGTCGTATTGCAGCACGCCGTTCATGATGGGCAGCACGGCGGTGTCCGGACCGACAGCGGGGCGGATGGCGTCGATGGCGCTGGCCAGGTCGTACGCCTTGCAGCTGAGCACAACCACGTCATAGGTGCCTTGCAGCGTCTGCTGCGTGGCCAGCTTCGGATGCAAGGTGGCATCACCGAGCGGGCTCTTGATGCGCAAGCCTTGTTCGCGCAAGCGCGCGGCGCGCGGTTCGCGCACCAGAAAGGTCACATCCGCGCCCGCCTGCGCGGCGCGCCCGCCGAAATATCCGCCCGTGCCGCCGGCACCCAAAAACAACAACCGCATTCGTCTCTCCTGTAGCCGCCCACCTGTATTGCGGGCTGAACTGGAATTATGCGCTTGGCAACAAGCCTCGCCCACCCCGGCGTGCATCCAAACGAGCCCGCGCGGCCACAACGCGTCGCAGGGCCGATCACCAGCCTGGGCCGGTTATTTCATGAATGTCACCAGTACCCAGGTGACGTCCTGCCCATTGATCTTCGGGAAGATCGTCTGATGCATGAAGGTCTGGGGGCCCGTGGCAAATTCCTGGCACGTCCATGTGCCGGGGTAGGGGCAGGCCTGGCCTGACCGACCGTGCGCGGCGCCCGCGGGCGCGGCCACGGCTTCGTGCATCCACCGCCACGTTATTGGCCGCCCTTGGTACGCCGGCAAGGGCTCATGTTTGGCCACGACGCACCAGACGTCGGCCACTTCGTGCGCGCGCCACTGACCGGCGCGAGGGGCAAGCTGGCCCGTTTCGGCGCCGCGCGCCGGTTCAGGTTCAGGCACTCCCTGGTCGATATCGCGTTGCCAGATGACGCGCCCGCGCGAGGTGTCCTGGGAGATGGGTGGCGCGACGTCGTCGGCCTTGAAGTAGCGGCGTGACTGGTCTTGCGCCAGCGTGTACCACCAGCCCTCAGACGGAATCGTGCTGCCCGCGACGACGTGGGTGGGTACGGGATCGACCGCCGGCGCCCCTGGTTCATGACCACGAATGTCCGGCGTGGGCCAATCGCTGTCATCGTCGAACCGCGCCAGCCAACGCTGAGTGTCGCGACGGTTGAAGCGTTCGTTCGGGTCGCCGTCCCATTCGCCAAAGCCGACCAGATCCAGCTGCGGGTGGCGAATTCTGCGCAGCAGCCGGTTGAGCAAAACGGGAAGCGCGGGCACGCCGTCTTCCACCGGATAGAGCTCGGGTTGCGGCCCCAGCTCGATCCAATGACCGCCACTCAGGGCGTCGATACGGATACGCGGATCGGCAAGTTGCGCGATCACGTCTTCGCTGGAAAGAGACGCCTTATTGCGCCAGATGTCGGACAGGAAGAAACCCCAGGTGGGTGGACGGATGCCGGAAGGCAGCTGCGGCGTGAGCGACATGCCGAATGGGTAATCGGTATCCAGCCCATAAAAATGTGGCGCCAACGCGCGATCCCATACCGCTGTTTCGGCACGCATGCCGAATTCCAGCGGGTTTCCCATTGAAAAGCCGCTGTAGACCTGGGCCGGCTTCAGGCGGCCGATCGCATCCAGCACGAACCGCCGCCACGCGTCCTTGTTCTCCAGCCACCATTGCCAGCGGTAATAAAACTGGATTGATGAATAGTTTTGTTCACGATCGCCCCGCAGATTGTGCCGCCACAGATACGCGGAATGGGTTGGCGAACTTTGGTAGTTCTTTTCGTCTGAGAACTTTACGACGAAAACATTTTCCAGAGGCTTTCGCCTCGCCCACTCGCGTATATCGCCAAGCCGCTTCGAGCCGTAGGGATGCGGGCGTTCGGAGTCGGGATGCGTCGCGACCGTGAACGGATGACCAACCAGATTCTCGAATGCCTCCTTCACATCGATCATCGCGAGCGTTGTCTGAAGGTAATGCGTGGGCTCGTAGGTGAAGTAGAACGTCGAAAACAGGGTTGTCGATAATTCGAACGCGCCGTGGTCGACGGCGGTGTGAGGCCATTTTTTCAGGTCGGTGACCATGCCGAACAGATCGTCGTCGTCGATCAAAGGGTGACTGCTGCTCATCGTCCTCTCCTTGGCTTTCGATCGCTATCGCCAGCCTTCTCTGGCCGATAGCCGGTGCAATCCTCCGGCACCCGCAAGAGTGCAACTTTTTGGGGATCCCGGCCCATCAGTTCAAGGTAGTCGCTTATCTGCACATCCCTGACCCAGTCGTTCGGAAACTTGATCTCCACCGCCGCGAACACGTTGTCGACCTCAAACGGCTGCTGGCGGTATTCCACGATGACCAAATCCGGCGCCAGGCTGCCTTTCGGCCTTGGCCAGAAGGGGAAATATTCACTGATGCGCAGGGGTCGCGTCGCCGGGTCGCCCAGCATCGCCGCGCGCGACGCGGCGTTGTAGTTAGGTTCCGCTTTCAAAGGGCTTTGCCACGCCAGCAGGTCATCCACCGCTTCAAACACCAGCGACGCCGTGGTCTGCTTGAGCGCGATATCGATCGTGGTTTCGATGACCTCGCCCGGGATCTTCTTGCGTATCCGTCTGGGCACGACCAGCGGTGACTTCAGCGCCCACTGGCACACCATGCTGATTACCGGCCGGAATGGGATCTTGCGTTCGATGTACTGCCGGTACGTCACGTTTTCACGGCGGCCGCGCGACACCGTGACGTTGCCGCCAGTGCGCACGAACGTCGAGCTCTTGATGTCGATCTCTTTCTTCATGCCGCTGATGGCATCTTTCAGGATGGTCTGGACCTCTTTCTTGCGCTGGCCGATCTGCGCCAGCGTCTCGGCCGTTTCGATGGCGGTTTGCGCCGTTTCGTAGGCGGCGTAAGCACGGTAGGCGCGATATCCCCAGATAAGCGCACCGACAACAGGGGCTGCCATGCAAGACCTCCTTGTCGACGGGAACCAGGCCGGCATGCAAGAGGCACGGCGCCCTGGACCTCAACCCGAAGCCAAGATCTTGCGCAATAGACGCGGGGCAGGTCTATAGGAGGAGTCTGATAGCGCGTATCAGGGGGAGCCGAATTCCGACATCGCGCAAGACGGTTGGCCAGGGACCAGACCGGGCAACCGGGTGCCACGGGTCACCGGTCTCACGTGTCGCCCGCTTTCGATCAAGCCTCTTGATTGCGCTCCATCCACGCTTCGTAGCCGCCGCGCAGCGCCCACGTCTTGGGGTATCCCGCAGCGCGCAGGCGCGAGGCGAGCAGTGCGGCCGAGACCTCGTTCGGGCAGGCGCAATAGACCACGATGTCGGAATCCAGCGCCTGCGCGTCCAGCTTGGGCAGGGGCGCCTTCAGGTCCACGGCGATGGCGCCGGGAATGCGCGCGCCGTCGCCTTGCGCGTCGGGCCGCACGTCAAAGACCAGCGTGTTGCGGCCGTCCTGACGCCATTGCATCAGCTCGTCGACCGACACGCGCGGGATGACGCGCAGGCTGCGCAGCAGGATCTTGCGGCGCAAAAAGCGCGCCAGTATGTACAGCGCCAGCACCGCCGCCAGCACACCCAAACCCATCGGGCCGTAGGTGCCCAGCACATCCAGCACGTCGTTGATGACGCTGTGGAACAGCCCGCCCAGCAGCAGCGCGGAACCCGCCCAGATCATCGCGCCGACCAGGTCGTAGACCAGGAAGCGCCGATACGCCGTGCCGGTCAGCCCGGCCATGACGGTGGACAGCGCGCCCGCGCCGGGCAGGAACTTGCACACCAGCAAGGCGCGCACGCCAATGCGCAGGTACAGGCGCTGCGTCTGGCGTATGCAGGAATCCTGCGACAAGGACATCTTGCAAACCACGCCCAACAGCCGCGCGCCATATCGGCGGCCGGCCACATACCAAAGCGTGTCGGCCAACAGGCAGGCAACGGTCGCGGCCAGCCACGGCGCGAGCCAACCCGCCGCGCCGCCCAACGCACCGGCAGCGATCAACATGGGGTAGGCGGGCACGGGCAGGCCCGCCTGTTCGACCAGGACGTTGGCGAACACCAGCCACCCGCCGTATTGCTCGAGCAGCAATTGAATGTCTTGCATGGATCTTCCAGCTTGCCGCGCCACGCACGGCCGAAGCGGCGATTTTAATGGGCCTGCCGCCCGCGCGGCGCTTGGCGAACGCGCCCGCGCACCAAAACGCGGTTTTCCACGCGCCGTGTCCATCCCTTGGGACGGCAGGCACCAAATTGGTGCCACGTTTCCCTGCCAGGGTGCCTATAATTCCGCCCGGCCATCAGGTTTCCCCGACTAGTGCAGGGCAAGCGCATGGCATACAACTTGCTTCGCCA
The DNA here is from genome assembly GCF_003600685.1 of Achromobacter sp. B7. Lineage (NCBI taxonomy): Bacteria > Pseudomonadati > Pseudomonadota > Betaproteobacteria > Burkholderiales > Alcaligenaceae > Achromobacter > Achromobacter sp. B7. The sequence goes on along the minus strand of NZ_CP032084.1, from coordinate 48,674 downwards.
GGACTGGCAGCGAACCCGACCATGTGGATGGGACGCGCCTTCCGGCGTCCCCATCCGATGACCGATCCCACGCCCACGTTTTCGTCCGATTGCCCCGGCTTGTCCGCCGGTGGCCGGGACCGTGGCACGTTGGACCGCGATTCCGCGCGACACCCGCATTGCCGGCCGTGCCCGGCGCTGTCCGGCACACACCGTGCCGCCGCCGCATCGCTGCCATCCCATCACGTTTCCATCCCCCGCGAAGGAGTCACCCGCATGAAATCCCTGTCCCCCTCGTCCGCAGGCGGCATTGCCCGCCGTGGCCTGCTCAAGCTGGCCGCGGCCGCCGCCACCGGCGTGCTGCTGTTCTCGGGCGCGGCGCAAGCCCAAGCCCCCGCCAAGACCAAGGTTGCCGCCATCTACACGGTGCCGGTCGAGCAGCAATGGGTGTCGCGCATCCACAAGGCGCTGACCGCCGCGCGCGACCGTGGCGAGATCGACTACACCTTCTCGGAAAACGTCACCAACGCCGACTACGAGCGCGTGATGCGCCAGTACGCCGAGCAGGGCAACAAGCTGGTCGTGGGTGAAGCCTTTGCCGTGGAAGCCGCCGCGCGCAAGGTGGCCAAGGACTATCCGCAGACCGCCTTCCTGATGGGCTCGTCGGGCAAGCCGCAGCAGCCCAACTTCTCGGTGTTCGACAACTACATCCAGGAACCCGCGTACCTGACCGGCATGATCGCCGGCGGCATGAGCCAGACGGGCAAGATCGGCCTGGTGGGCGGCTACCCCATCCCCGAAGTGAACCGCCTGATGCAAGCCTTCATTGAAGGCGCCAAGGAAGTGAACCCGAAGGCCGAATTCACCGTGACCTTCATCGGTTCGTGGTTCGATCCCCCGAAGGCCAAGGAAGCCGCCTTCGCCATGATCGACAAGGGCGCGGACGTGCTGTACGCCGAGCGTTTCGGCGTGTCGGACGCCGCCAAGGAACGCGGCAAGCTGGCTATCGGCAACGTGATCGACACGCAGCCGCAGTACCCCGAAACCGTCGTGGCATCCGCGTTGTGGAGCATGGAACCGACCATCGACGAAGCCCTCAAGCAGGTCAAGGCCGGCACGTTCAAGGCTGAAGACTACGGCCAGTATTCGCTGATGAAGCACAAGGGCTCGTCTCTCGCGCCGCTGGGCACCTTCGAAAAGAAGATCCCGGCCGATCTCATCGCCAAGGTCGACGCCAAGCAGAAGGCCATCCTGGATGGCAGCTTCGCCGTCAAGGTCAACGACAAAGAACCCAAGTCCTCGGCACGATGAACCAAGCGCCTCTCGCCCTGCAACTGACAGGGATCACCAAACGGTTCGGCAGCCTGACGGCCAACGACGATATCTCGCTGACGCTACGGCAGGGCGAGGTCTTGGCCTTGCTGGGCGAGAACGGCGCCGGCAAATCGACGCTGGTGTCGATTCTGTTCGGCCACTATGTGGCCGATGCCGGCAGCATTGAGGTGTTCGGCAAGCCCCTGCCGCCCGGCCGGCCCGACGCCGCGCTGGCGGCGGGCGTGGGCATGGTGCATCAGCACTTCACCCTGGCCGACAACCTGAGCGTGCTGGACAACATCATGGTCGGCACGGAATCGCTGTGGAAGCTGGCCTCGGGCCGCGCCAAGGCACGCCGCCGCCTGGTTGAACTGGGCCAGCGCTTCGGCCTGGGCGTGGACCCGGACGCGCGCGTGGGCGGCTTGTCCGTCGGCGAAAAACAGCGCGTTGAAATCCTGAAGGCGCTGTATCGCGGCGCGCGCGTGCTGATCCTGGATGAGCCCACCGCGGTGCTCACGCCGCAAGAAGTACAGGATCTGTTCGCCACCTTGCGCGGCTTTGTCGACGACGGCCTGGCCGTCATCTTCATTTCGCACAAGCTGGACGAAGTGATGGCCGTATCGCGCCGCGTGGCCGTGCTGCGCCAGGGCAAACTGGTGGCCGAACGCGACACCGCCGGCACCAGCCCCGCCGAGCTTGCGGAACTGATGGTGGGCCGCAAGGTCGTCATGCCGCGCGCCGAGGCGGTGGCCGCCGCCGAACAGGCCGCGCCGGTCGTGACCTTGTCGCAAGTGACCGTGCGCGACGGCCGCGATGGCGCGCTGCGCCTGGACAGCCTGGACCTGACCGTCCACAAACATGAAATCGTGGCGATCGCGGGCGTGGCCGGCAACGGCCAGCAGGCGTTGGTATCGGTGCTGACCGGCCTGCGCCACCCCAGCGACGGCACCATCCGGCTGGGCGCGGAACACGCGCCCGCGCCCACCACGCCCGCCGGCTGGACCGCTGCCCGCGTCGGCCGCATCCCCGAAGACCGCCACGGCGAAGGCATGATCGGCGACAGCCCGCTTTGGGAAAACGCCATCGTTGAAGACCTCAAAGACAAGCGCTTCGCGCGCTACGGTTTGATCCGCGCACGCGCCGGCCGCGCCTACGCCGCGTCACTGGCCAAGCAGTTCGATGTGCGCGCGGCCTCGCTGGATGTGCGCACGCGCAGCCTGTCGGGCGGCAATATGCAAAAGCTGATCCTGGGCCGCACGCTGGCGCGCGAACCGCGCTTCATCGTGGCCGACCAGCCCACCTGGGGCCTGGACATCGGCGCCGTGGCCTATGTGCGCGAGCAGCTGCTGGCCGCCCGCGCGCGCGGCGCCGGCGTGCTGCTGGTGTCCGAAGACCTGGAAGAAATCTTTGCGCTGGCCGACCGCATCGCCGTGCTGTGCGGCGGCAAGCTGGTGGCCGTCAAACCGGTGGCCGAATGGACGCCCGCCACCGTCGGCCTGGCCATGACGGGAACGCGCGCGTGACGACTCGTACCGTCGCGCGCCGCGCCTGCCGCGCCCCCCTTTACCGAGCCTTACTCGCATGAAACTGATCCTGGAACGCCGCCCCGAGCCCAGCCGCCTGGCGCTGGCCTTGGCCCCCATCGCGGCCATCCTCTTTACCCTGGCGGTCTGCACTTTGCTGGTCGCCTGGGCCGGCGCGCCCGTGGGCCGCACCTACGCGCTGCTGTTCGAAGGCGCGTTCGGCTCGCGCTTCGCGCTGTCCGAAACGCTGACCCGCGCCACGCCCTTGATGCTGACGGGCCTGGCCTGTGCCGTGGCGTTTCGCGCGCGCTTCTACAACATCGGCGCCGAAGGCCAGCTGTATCTGGGCGCGCTGGCGGCAGTCGCCATCGGCGGGCTGCACGACGGCACGGGGTTCGACCTGCCCGTGCCCGTGCTGTTCGGCGGCATGATGCTGGCGGCCGCGCTGGCCGGCGCCTTGCTGCTGCTGATTCCCGCGCTGCTCAAGACCCGCCTGGGCGTGGACGAAGTGGTAACCACCTTGCTGGGCAACTTCATCGTGCTGCTGTTCGCGTCCATGATGCTGGACGGCCCCATGAAGGACCCGATGGCGATGGGCTGGCCGCAGTCCGTGGCGCTTAACGGCGACCTGGAGTTGGGCAAGCTGATCGAGCGCACGCGCGCCCACACCGGGCTGCTGTGGGCCGCGGGCCTGGCGCTGGGCTTGTGGCTGTTGAATCGCTACACGGTCTTCGGCTTCCAGATGCGCGCCGTGGGCGCCAACGCGCACGCCTCGCGTTTCCTGGGCCTGCCGGTCAACCGCGTGATGCTCGGCACCGCGATGTTGTCCGGCGCGCTGGCCGGTCTGGCGGGCGCCATCGAAGTGGCGGGCCGCACCGGCTACGTCACGCTGGATATGTCGCCGGGCTATGGCTACACCGGCGTGGTCGTCGCCATGCTGGCCGGGCTGCATCCGCTGGGCGTGATCCTGGCCAGCATCTTTGTCGCCGGCATGCTGGTCGGCGCGGACAGCATGAGCCGCGCCATCGCGGTGCCGAACTACATCGCCGACGTCATCGTCGCCACCTCGTTGCTTGCCATGCTGGTCGCGACGCTATTTGCGCAGTACCGCCTGCGCCGCAACCGGGCTTGAGGAGCACGCCATGGAATGGATGGATCTGTTGAGTTCCTCGGCCTTCTGGGTCGCCGTGCTGCGTCTGGCGACGCCGTTGATTCTGGGCACCTTGGGCGTACTGCTGTGCGAGCGCGCGGGGGTGTTGAATCTGGGCATCGAAGGCATCATGGCCGCCGGGGCATTTACCGGCTGGCTGGTCGTGTACCTGGGCGCGCCGCTGTATGTAGGCGTGTTGGCGGCGGCCTTTGCCGGTGCCGTGTTCGGTTTGCTGCATGCCGTGCTGACGGTGCCGCTGGGCCTGTCGCAACACGTGTCGGGATTGGGCGTGACGCTGCTTGCCACCAGCCTGTCGTACTTTGCTTACCGGGTGACGTTTCCCAGCGTGAACACGCCGCCCACGATCACGCCGTTTGCCGAGATGAAATTCCTGGACGGCATTCCGCTGATCGGCCCGGTGCTGGCGGGGCAGACGCCCATGACACTGATCGCGCTGGCCGCCGTGCCCATTCTTGCCTGGGTGCTGAACCGCACCCCGGTCGGGTTGGCGATCCGCATGGTGGGCGAAAACCCCGCGGCCGCCGAAGGGCAGGGCCTGTCCGTCACGCGACTGCGCATCGGCGCGATTGTGGCCGGGTCGGCACTGATGGGCGTGGCCGGCAGCTTCCTGACGCTGGCGGCGTTCAACGCGTTCTTTTTCAACATGGTCAACGGCCGCGGCTGGGTATGCGTGGCGCTGGTGGTGTTTGCATCGTGGCGGCCCGGCAAGGCGCTGCTGGGCGCGCTGATCTTCGCCTTCTTCGACGCGCTGCAACTGCGCCTGCAACAAGGCGGCGCGGCCTTGCCCGGCCTGCCCGAGCTACCGTATCAGGTGTACCTGATGCTGCCCTACATCCTGTCCATCCTCGCCCTGGTAGTCATGGCGCGCCGCGCCGCCTACCCCCAAGCGCTGATGAAGCCGTACCGCAAAGGCGAACGCTAGCGGGGATCCAGCCCCGAAGCGCTGCGCGCTTCCCCCTCAAGGGAGCATCGCGACGGACCGGCGGAGCCGGCTCCGCGCGACCCCCAGGTTGGGGTACTTTCGCGGCATTGTGAAATACTGAACTTCCATTAGGATCACCCCATGCTCGATCTGATTATCAAGAATTGCACGCTGCCCGATGGGCGCACGAACGTCGACATCGGCGTGGCGCAGGGTCGCATCACGGCGGTGGAGCCCGCGCTGAAAGCCGAGGCCGGGCAGGTGATCGATGCCGCCGGCCAGCTCGTGTCGTCGCCCTTTGTGGACGCGCACTTTCACATGGATTCCACGCTGTCCTTCGGGCTGCCGCGCGTGAACCAGTCCGGCACCTTGCTGGAAGGCATCGCGCTGTGGGGGGAACTCAAGCCGCTGTTGACGCAGGAAGCGCTGGTGGAACGCGCGTTGGCGTATTGCGACTGGGCCGTTGCCCGCGGCCTGCTGGCCATCCGCTCGCACGTAGACGTCTGTGACCCGCGCCTGCTCGCCACCGAAGCGCTGCTGCACGTGCGCGAAAAGGTCAAACCCTATCTGGACCTGCAACTGGTCGCCTTCCCGCAAGACGGCGTGCTGCGCGCGCCCGGTGCGCTGGACAACCTGAAGCGCGCGCTCGATATGGGCGTGGACGTGGTCGGCGGCATTCCGCACTTTGAACGCACCATGCAGGACGGCGCCGAATCCGTGCGCATCCTGTGCGAACTGGCCGCCGAACGCGGCCTGCGCGTGGACATGCATTGCGACGAAAGCGACGACCCCTTGTCGCGCCACATCGAAACGCTGGCGTACCACACCCAACGCCTGGGTCTGCATGGCCGCGTCACCGGTTCGCACCTGACGTCCATGCATTCCATGGACAACTACTACGTGTCCAAGCTGATCCCGCTGATGCGCGAAGCCGGTGTCGCGGCAATTGCCAACCCGCTGATCAACATCACGCTGCAAGGCCGCCACGACACCTATCCCAAGCGCCGTGGCATGACCCGGGTGCCCGAACTGCTGGCGGCCGGCGTGCCGGTGGCCTTCGGCCATGACTGCGTGATGGACCCCTGGTACAGCCTGGGCTCGGGCGACATGCTGGAAGTGGCGCACATGGGTCTGCACGTGGCCCAGATGACGGGCCAGGACGCCATGCGCGCCTGTTTCGAGGCCGTGACGGCCACGCCCGCCAAGATCCTGGGGCTGGACGACACGGGCATCGCGGTCGGCAAGCGTGCCGACCTGGTGTTGTTGCAAGCGCGCGATCCCGTCGAAGCGCTACGCCTGCGCGCGACCCGCCTGATGGTGCTGCGCGCGGGGCAGGTGATTGCCACCACGCCGCCCGCTACCGCCACCTTGAATCTGCCGGGCCGCCCGGGTCAGGTCAGCTTTCAGACACCGGCCCGCTGACATACGGCGGCCGCTTGGCGGCCGTCACGATAATCTCCACCAGCAGCTCCGGCGCGGCCAGCTTGGCCTCGCAGGTGGCGCGGGTGGGCATCGCGTCGGGCAGCGCCCACTCGGCCCACACGCTGTTCATGCCCGCGAAATCGCGGTCGATATCCTTCAGCCAGATCTGCACCGACAGCAGTCGCGACTTGTCGGTGCCGGCCTCGGCCAGATAGCCGTCGATCTTGGCCAGCGCGTCGCGCGTCTGCGCCACGATGCCGCCTTCGGCCGCTGACGTCACGCCCGCCACATAGACCGTATCGCCATGGATCACGATGCGGCTCAGGCGCTGGTTGGTTTGCTTGCGCACGATGTCGTCGTTCATTCGTCTTGCTCCTTTTCTGATGGGGTGGACGCCTTCGCCGCGTCCGAAAAACGGTCAATCCGGAAGGGCGCAATCGGCATGTCCGTCGCGCCGGTGGTAATCAAATCGGCCATGATGCGGCCCACGATGGGGCCCAGTTCAAAGCCATGCGCCGAAAAGCCGAACGCATGGAACGCGGTCTCGTGGCGGCTGCTGCGACCGATCACGGGGATCTCGTCCGGCATGGCCGCTTCGATGCCCGCCCAACCCCGGTTCACGATGGCGTGGCGCATGTGGGGGAATAAGTCGCAGACCGTACGCGCGCCTTCCGCCAACGAGCGGAAATCCAGCTCGGTCCATTCGGCGTCGCGATCCACCCAGGCCCGCCGCCCGCCGCCGATCAGCACCGTGCCGTTGCCGCGCTGCTTGAACGATAGCGCGCGCCCGGTGCCCAGCACGACGGGGTCCAGAAAGTGATCCATGCGCAACGTCACCAACATCATCGGGCTGATGGCCAGGAGCGGCACCGGCTCACCCCACTGCGCCGCGATACGGTCGGCCCAGGCGCCCGCGCAGTTCAACACTTGCGGCGCGGTGTAGGCGCCGGCATCAGTGTCCACGCGCCACTGCGTGCCGTCGTGCGTCACGCCATGCACGCGCACGCCTTCCAGAAAACGCGCACCCAGGCTCGCGGCCTTGGTACGAAACGCCAGCGTTGTGCGATACGGGTCGGCCGCGCCGTCCTCGCGCGCCATCAGCCCGCCCTGGATGGTTGGCGCGATGGCGGGGATCATGTCGCGCAGGTCCTCGGCGCTGATCCATGCTTCGTGCGTGTAGCCGTGGTCCGTCATCGTGCGCAGGCGCTGCCGCAACGTGTCGGCGTCGGCGGCGTTCTCGGCCACGCGCACCTGCCCGTGCTGCTCGAAACCACAATCGTCGTCCACCAGGTCGCCGATGCGAACCCAAAGTTCGCGCGAGGCCAGCGCCAGCGGCACTTCGGCCAGATGCCGCGACAAGGTCCGCACGCCGCCCGCGTTCACGCCCGACGCGTGCCGACCCACGTAATTCTTTTCGATCACCAGGGCGGGCACGCCCGCACGCGCCAGATGCAGCGCGGCCGAGCTGCCGTGCAGGCCCCCGCCAATGATGATGACCGCCGCCGACCGCGTTGAACCGGTCATGGCATTACTTTTTCAGGCGGACAACGGCTTGGCGGGAATCGTCCGTCTGCGGCAGCGACGCCAGCTCGCCCAGCGTCAGCGGCTTGGTCGGAAAGCGCAGCCGGTAATAGCCCACTTCCTGCGTTGGCACGCCGCGCTCTTCGGCGATGATCTCGGCCACCGTCAACCCGCAGAAGCGCCCCTGGCACGGCCCCATGCCGCAGCGAAGAAACGCCTTCATCTGGTTAGGTCCGCTGCACCCGAGCTTGACCGTTTCGCGCACCTGCGCGGCGGTGACTTCCTCGCAGCGGCACACGATGGTGTCGCCGGTGGGCCGCCGGAACGCATCAGGCGCCTTGTAGAGCGTGTCGAAGAACTCGCGGCCTCTCACGGCACGGGCAAGCGCCTCGCGCGGCGCCACGGCCTGTCTATCGCGCTTGGCGGCGTCGATACGGCCCAACAGATGCGCGGCTTGCAGCGCGGCCAGCCGGCCCCGGTGTTCCGCCGCCAACGCACCCGCGATACCCGCGCCGTCACCGGCCATGCCGATGCCGTCCACCGTCGTCAGGCCCCACTCGTCGACCTGCGGCTCCCAACAGTCCAGGGCGTCGTTCCAACGATGCTCGGCACCCACGGCGCGTGACAGGTTCACGTTGGGCACCACGCCCTGATGCAGCATCAGTTGTTCGGCCGGCAAGGTCTTGGTGACGCCGCCCGCCGTGTAGCGCACGCTTTGCAGCTTGCCGTCGCCAACGGCCTCCAACGCGGTCACGCCGCGTGTGATCGGCACCGCGGCCTTGACCGCGCGCAGCAGCTTCAAGCCCTTGCCCAGATACGGCGACCGCAGAAAGCCCCAGACCTTGGGCAACGCCTGGCCCATGCGTCCGGGCGGCGTGGTTTCCAAGAGCGCGTCGATCTTCACGCCCGCGTTCAGGTATTGCCACGCCACCAGATACAGCAGCGGGCCGCTGCCCGCCAGCACCGTGCGATCCGCCGGCACCACACCGGCCGACTTCAGCAGAATCTGCGCGGCACCCGCCGTGATCACGCCCGGCAGCGTCCAGCCCGGAATGGGGAAGGGACGCTCTTGCGCGCCCGTTGCCAGCAGCAAGCGGCGCGCATGGATGATGCGCGCTTCACCCGCCACGGAATACGCCACTTCAAAGCCCTTTTCGGGATGCGGCGCGGTGCGCTCGGCCACCGCCCACACCGTGGCGCCCGGCACGTAGCGCGCGCCCGATTGCTTGAAGGGCGCAATCAGGGATGCACCATGCCAGTAGTCTTCGCCCAGGATGCCGCGGTCGGTCACCGGCGTGGTCGTGATGGCGCGATAGATCTGTCCGCCCGGCGCCGGCTGTTCATCCAGCAGCACGGTATCCACGCCCAGCCCGGCCGCCACCGTCGCCGCCGCCAACCCGGCCGGACCCGCGCCCACCACCAGCAAATCGCATTGCGTTGTTTCGATCATGCCTGCACCTTGCGCGCGCCCAGCTGGCGCTCGATCTTCATGCCTTCGCGCACGGCCGTCATGCAGCCCTGCTGGTTCGCCTGGCCGTCAATGGTGACCAGGCAGTCGTAGCACACGCCCATCATGCAATAGGGCCCGCGCGGCACTTCGTTCACGGCGGTGTCGCGACAGGCCGACACACCGCCCGCGAACAAGGCGGCCGCCACGCTGTCGCCCTGGCGGCATTGCAGCTCGGCCCCGTTGACCGTCACGCGCACGGGCGCGCCTTGCGCCTGGCGCTGCGCCTCATCAAGCCTCTTGAACATGAAACCTCCGGGTCGAGAAGGGCGCCATGTCGTCGGCAAGCTTGCCGGCCACGATCATGGGCGCCAGATTGAGGGCGTGCGCGGCGGCCAGCGTCACGCCGCTATGACAGGTCGCGACAAAGGCGCCCGGGCACGTTTCGGATTGCTGATAGATCGGAAAGCCGTCCTTGGACATCACGCGCAGCGCCGCCCAGCTACGCACCACGCGCACGTCGCGCAATGCAGGCAGCGTGCGTACGGCGCGGTCGGCCAGCGTGCCCAGGATCGGCAGCCCCACCAGGTTATCCACATAGCCGGCTTCTTCCTGCGAATCGCCGATCAGCCACGTGCCTTCATCGGTTTGGCGCAAGGTGGACAACGGTGTTTCCAACAGGCGGCGCGTGCGTTCCAGCACCACGATCTGGCCGCGTTGCGGGCGCACCGGCACATCCAGACCCACCTGCGCACCCAGGTCCTTGTTGGACAAGCCCGATGCCAGCACCACCTTGCGCGCGCGCACCGTGCCCGAGGGCGTCGCGATCTCAAACACGCCGTCGCGCTGCTTGATGCTTTGCGCCGGACGGCGCGGCAGGTAATCCACAACCCGCTGTGCAAAACTCGCATGCAAGGCGCGCAGCAGCTTGAGCGGGTTGGCAATGCCATCGACCGGCGTCCACGTCGCGCCGCGCACATCGGGGCCGATGCCCGGCACCAGGTCGGCCACTTCGGCGCGGTCCAGCAGCTTCCAGTCGTATTGCGCCATGCCCGGCTGCGCCAGCAAGGTCTTCATGAACGTGCCGCGCGCTTCCACCTCTTCGTCGCTTAGCAGCGCATGCAGCCCACCGCGCTGTTCCAGGTGCACGTCCACGCCGGTTTCATCCAGCAGTTGCGCGGCCAGACGCGGCCAGCCGGACGCGGACGTCATCGTCCACACGCCGTAGCGCGGCAGGCCCATGCCCTTGCTTTGCACCCACACCAGCCCGAAGTTGCCGCGCGACGCGCGGTAGGCCACGTCGCCTTCGTCCAGCACGGCCACATGGTCCAGCTCGCGCCGCAAGCCATAGGCGATGGCTGATCCCACCAGCCCGCCGCCGATCACCGCGGCGTCATAAATGCCGCGATGCACGGGCGCGCGGGGCGCCAGTTCTTTCTCGTCCGTCATTAGCGTCCCTTTCCTACAAACAGCTTTTCCAGGCCGACCACGCGGTCCAGAATGAAAATGGCGATGATCGTCACGTAGATCAGCACGGCCGACACGGCGGTCACGAGCGGATCGATGGTGTCTTCGATATGCAGGAAGATGCGCACCGGCAGCGTCGTCGTGGACGGCGAGGCGATGAAGATCGACATGGTCAGTTCGTCAAAGCTGGTAATGAAAGCGATGACCCAGCCGCTGACCACGCCCGGCAGCAGCAGCGGCAGCACCACGCGCCGGAATGCCGTCCAGTTGGACGCGCCCAGCGATTGCGCGGCGCGCTCCAGCGCGGGGTCGATACCGGTGGCCGACGCCAGCACCAGGCGCAGCGCGTAGGGCATCACCAGGATGACGTGCGCCACCACCAGGCCCACATAGGTGCCGGCCAGATCCACGGTGGTGAAGAACTTCAGGAATGCCAGGCCAAGCACCACATGCGGAATCATCAGCGGCGACAGGAAGAACGCCACCAACGCCTCGCGGCCACGAAAGCGGTTGCGGGCCAGGGCCAGCGCGGTGGGCACGGCCAGCCCGATGGCCAGCGTGGCGGACAGGGTGCCCAGGCCAAGGCTGAACCAGAACGCCTCGATAAAACGCGGGTTGTCCAGGATGGCGCGGAACCAGCGCAACGACAGCCCGCCCGTGGGCAAAGAAATAAAGCCCTCGGACGTGAACGCCACCGCGCACACCATGACGATGGGCGCCAGGATGAACAGGATGAAGATCGTGTGAAAGACCAGGCCGATGGGGCCGTTACGGAATTGCATGTCAGCCCCCTGCCTGGTTGAAGACGGCACCGTACTTGCGTTCAATGATCCGGTTGGCGGACAACAGCACGACGACGGTGGCCAGCAACAGCACCACGGCCAGCGCCGCGCCCAGCGGCCAGTTCAATGTGTTCAGGAATTCGTCGTAGGCCGCCGTGGCCACGTTCTTCAAGCGCCGGCCGCCAATGATGGCCGGCGTGGCGAACGAGCTGGCCGCCATCGCGAACACCATGATCGCGCCCGACAAAATGCCGGGCATCACCTGCGGCACGATCACGCGCCGGATCACCGTGAACTGGGACGCGCCCAACGACAGGGCGGCCGCTTCGGTGGCGGGATTGATCCGTTGCAACGACGCCCACACCGAGATCACCATGAAGGGCACCAGCACGTGCGTCAGCGCGATGCCCACGCCCAGATTGCTGTACATCAGGTCCACGGGCGTGCTGATCAGCCCGATGCCCATCAGCGCCTTGTTGATTAGTCCGGTGGACCCGAACAGCAGCGCCCAGCCCAGCGTGCGCACCACTACCGAAATCAACAAAGGGCCCAGCACCACCATCAGGAACAAGCCTTTCCATGGGTTGGCCATGCGCGACAGCACGTAGGCCTCGGCGGTGCCCAGCACCAGGCAAGCAACGGTCACGGCCGCCGCCACGCCGAAGGTGCGCGCGTAGATTTCGTAGTAGTAGCCGTCGCTGAAAATCTCGACGTAGTTCTTCCAGGTGAAGGTCACCTGCATGCCGCCATAGAACTGGAAATCGAAGAAGCTGATCAGGAACACCAGCGCCATCGGCACCACCAGGAACGTGGCGTAGACCACCAGCGCCGGCGCGCTCAACATCCATGGGTTGGCGCGCGCGCTCATGACGCCAGGCCCTTGGGCGCGGCCGCGACTTCGCACATGTCCTGCGCGCGCCAGCGCAAGTGCACGGGCTCGCCCTCGGCGGGCACGGCCACGCCGTCGTTCTGCCGGATCACCATCACTTCGCCCACCGATGTGTCGACCTGGCACAGCCAATGGTTGCCCTGGAATACGCGCGTTTTCATGCGTCCGGGCAACGCACAGGCGGCAGGTTCCGAGAACAGGATTTTTTCGGGGCGGACGATCACCGCGCCTTGCGGCACGGGTGCGCCGGCCATGGGGATATGCGCTTCGCCGATGCGCGCACGCGTCTCGTTTTCGTATTGTTCGGCCGTGGGCGTGAACACATTCGCCTTGCCCAGGAAGCCGCCGACGAAGTGGCTGGCCGGCCCTTCGTAGGCTTGAAAGGGCTCGGCCACTTGTTCGACCCGGCCCTGGTTCATCACCACGATGCGATCCGACAGCGCCAGCGCCTCCGACTGATCGTGGGTGACCAGAATGGTGGTGGTGCCGATCGTGCGCTGGATGCTGCGCAGTTCCAGCTGCATTTCCTCGCGCAGCTTGGCGTCCAGGTTCGACAGTGGCTCGTCCAGCAGCAGCACGCTGGGCCGGATCACCAGCGCGCGCGCCAAGGCGACGCGCTGCTGCTGCCCGCCCGACATGCGAGCCGGATGCCGGTCCGCCAGATGCGCCAGCCCGACCAGCTTCAAGGCATCGGCCACGCGCGCTTCGCGTTCTTCCTTCTTGACCCGCTGCATCTCCAGGCCGAACGACACGTTTTCAAACGCGGTCATGTGCGGGAACAGGGCATAGTTCTGGAACACCAGCCCCAGCCCGCGCTTGTTGGCCGGGACGCGGCTGACGTCGCGCCCGTCCAGCACAATGCTGCCGCTGGTGGGTTCGACAAAGCCCGCGATCATTTGCAGCGTGGTGGTCTTGCCGCAACCCGAAGGCCCCAGCAGGGAAATGAACTCGCCACGATTGACGGACAGGCTCAGTTCTTCCACGGCGGTCGTTTCGCCATAGCGCTTGCACAGGCGGTTCAGCACTAGATAACTCATGAAGGCTCCCGTGGGCGACGCGCCGCGCCGCCCCGTATTGCACGATCGGCGATGCGTGTCAGCGCTCGATTTCCCGCGTCCAGCGCTTGTTCCAATCGTCTCGGTTCTGGTTCACCGTGTCCCAGTCGATCACGATCAGGTCGGCGGCGCGCTTGCCGATAGGCAGCGGCACGCGCGGGTCATCGGTGACCTTGGCCTTCTTGTTGACCGGCCCGTAGCCGTAAGCGTTGGCCAGCTTTTCCTGCACTTCGGGCGTCACCAGATACTGCACAAACGCCTGCGCCATGGGATTGGTCTTCGGCTTGGCGACCGGGCATACCGAGGACAGCAGCGCATAGGCGCCTTCCTGCGGATACACGAAGCCCACCGGGAAGCCGGTGTCGGCAAACGATTTGGCGCGGCCGCTGCCCCACACGGAAATCACGGCCTGGCCTGACGAGAACAGTTCCGTCATCTTGCCCGGCGAGGGCTCGTACACCAGCACGTTCGGGCCGACCTCATTCTTGAAGGTGGTAAAGCCCGCGTCGATCTTCTTTTCGCCGCCGCCGCCTTCACGCGCATATTCCACCAGCGCGTGCAGGCCGTAGGTATTGTTCAGCGGTGGCACCACCAGCTGCTTCTTGTACTTGGGGTCCTTCAGGTCTTTCCACGACGTGGGCGCGGCCCACTTCTTTTCGTCGAAGACCTTCTTGTTGTACATGATGCCGGTGGCCACGATGCCGATAGCCACGGCCTTGTCGTCCTTGTAGCGCGCGGTGCTGTAGATGTCGTCGGTGGGCAGGCCCTTGATGGGTTCGCAAAAGCCCAGCGCGATGGCCTGGTACATGGGGCCGTCATCGATGATGGCCACGTCGATCTGCTGGTTGCTCTTTTGCGCCTGCAAGCGCGCCACCGTGTTGGTGGAGTTGCCGGCCACGTAGTCCAGCTCAATACCGTGCTGCTTGGCGAAGGGCGGAAAGATGTCCTTGCGCATGATGTCTTCGAACGAGCCGCCGTAGCCGGCCACCACCAACTTCTGCTGCGCTGCTGCGTTTGCGCTGAGTCCGACGGCTACCGTCGTCGCCGCGATCACTGCAAGTACCTTGCCCATGAGAACCCCCGATTGTTGGTACACTTTGTCCGTACATGAATGTCCGGACAAATAATGAATCCGACTAGACATCGTTGTCAATCGGTTATTGTCCGTACAAACCCCATATAAAAATTCAAGGAGCACCCCCCATGACCCGATCCTCCGAGCGCGCGGCCGGCCCCGCCGGAGCCCGGCAGGCGCGTGGCAAACCCGAATCGCCCGCCTCCGGGGGCGATGCCGGCGGCCCCCGCTACAAGAGCATTTTTCAGGCGCTGTCGCACGACATCAGCACCGGCCGCTACCCCGTCATGACGCTGCTGCCCACCGAGCACGAGCTGTGCGACCAGTTCAACGCCAGCCGCCACACGATTCGCGAAGCCATCCGCATGTTGACGGTGGCGGGCATGGTGTCGCGCCGCCCGGGGGTGGGCACCCGCGTTGAGACCGCCCGCGCCAGCACCCGCTTCACGCAGCGCATCTCGCAGTTTCCAGACCTGCTGCAATACGCCCGCAACGCTGCGCTGCTGGTGCAGGACGTGCGCACCATCAAGCTGCCCAAGCGGCTGGCCGAAGCGCTGGGCTGCGCGGCCGATAAAACCTGGCTGCATATCAACTCCATCAAGACGCTGGACGACGCCGACACGGCAGCCGCCACCACGCTGATCTACGCCGATCCCGAACATTCGAACGTGCAGGTCGAGGTCAAGTCCCGCATCTCGCTGCTGCGGCTGATCGAAGATCACTTCGGCGACCGCATTACCGAGGTCAACCAGGAGTTCTCGGCCACGCCCATCAATGCAACGGTGGCCAGGCAACTCAAGGTCGAGCCCAAGACGGCGGGCTTTGTCATTACCCGCCGCTATTACGGTGAGGGCGGCCTGTTGCTGCTGGCCACCATCACCACCTTCCCGCACGACAAGATGAAGTACTCGATGACGCTCAACGTGGCGTAGGCTGGCTAGTGGCGATGACGGCCTTGGCGCCACGCGCGCCATAGGCCGTGCGCGCTGCGTCGGCCGTGATCTTGCCGTCGGCCAGGTCCTGCTCGATGCGGGCCTGCGGCCGTTCGGCGGGCGGCCCGTAGCCGCCGCCGCCCGGCGTTTCGATGCGCACGCTTTCGCCGGACGCCAGCGCGATATTGGCGGTCTTGGAAAACAGTTCTTCCTCTTGCGGCGTGCCGAAGTTGCGCACCAGCCGCGCGCGGCGTCCGTCGCCGCCGCCATCCACGCCGGCCGCCACGCCCACCGTGTGGCTGTCGGACCGCGCCGAGAACACGATGCCCGGCCCCACGGCGCGTATCTGTTTGGCAATTGCCATGCCGCCGCGCGTGCGGCCCGCGCCACCCGAATCCGGAATCATCGCGTACTCGTCCATCAACAGCGGGTACTCGTTTTCCAGCGCTTCCACGGGCAGGTTCGACGTGTTGGTCATGTGCACGTGCACGGCATCCATGCCATCGGTATCAAAGCGCGCACCCGCGCCGCCGCCCAGCGTTTCCAGATAGACGAAGTGGCCGGCGCGCTCGCGCCAGCGGCCGGAAAACACAATGGCCGGGCAGCAATCGTTGCTGGACGCCATGGTTTTCTGCGGCGGCAGCAGGCCTCGGAACGCGCCGAATATCGCGCCCGCGACCTTCTGCGCGGTAATCGATCGCGCACCGACGGCGGCGGGATGCTCGGGGTTGGTGATGGTGCCCACGGGCGCCGACAAGGTGATGGGGTCGAACAGGCCCGCGTTGGGCGCAAGGTCAGGGTCCAGCAACGCCTTTACGGCGTAGTAGACGCAGGCGCGCAACGCGTTGAACGGCAGGTTCATCGCGCCTCGCGCCTGTTTGCCGGACCCTTCGAAATCGAAATGCAGCTTGTCGCGCCGCACGGTCAGCGTCACCTGAATCGGCACCGGATCGCCGCCCATGCCATCGTCGTCCAGATCGCTGCGGAAGGTGTAGCTGCCTTCCTGCAATTCGGCGATGCGGTTGAGCAGGCGACGGCGCGTGTACGTGATGACGTCATCCACGGAACGCAGCACGGCCTCCAGCCCCATCTGGCGGATCAGGCCTTGCACCGCGGCGGCGCCCCGGCGGTTGGTGGCCATCTGCACGCGCAGGTCCAGCACGCGTTCTTCGGGGTCGCGGGTGTTGGCGCAGATCAGGCGCAGCAGGTCTTCGTCCGTCTGCCCGTGCCGGGCGAGGCGGCAGGCGGGGATGCGTATGCCTTCTTCGAAGATGGACTTCAAGCCGCCCGCGATGGACCCCGGCACCGCGCCGCCCACGTCGGAATGGTGCGCGATGTTGGCGGCGAAAAATCGCAGCACGCCGTCCCAGAACACGGGCGTCACGATGTTGATGTCGGGCAGGTGGCTGCCGTCGGCCAGGTAAGGATCGTTGCAGATGAACACGTCGCCTTCACGAATCTCGTTCACCGGATACGCGCGCAGGATGGCGCCCATGGCGCCGTCCAGCGAGCCCAGGTGCAGCGGAATCTGCGTGCCCTGCGCCACCAGCCGCCCGGCGGCGTCGAACAGCGCCACCGAGCAGTCCTTGCGTTCCTTGATGTTGGTGGAGAACGACGCGCGCACCAGCGTATTGTTCATGTCCTCGGTGATGGACAGCAGGCGGTTGCAAAATACCTCCATGCCGATCGGGTCGGCCAGCGCAATGCCGGCGTCGAAATTGTCGGGCTCGGGATTGTTGGGCTTGGAATTGTCGGGCTTAGCCATGCAAGCCTCCTTGCAAACGAATGATCAGGTTGCCGTAGTCGTCCACGCTGGCCTCATGGCCCACGCCCACCACCGTGGTCGAGCTCATTTCCTCAAGCAGGGCGGGGCCGGTGAAGCGCGCGCCGGTCGGCACCAGGTCGCGGTCGTAGACGGGTGTTTCCAGCCAGCCGTGCACCGGGCCGAAGTAGGCTTTGCGCCGTCCCAGGCTGGCGTCTTGCAACGCGCCGCCGATGTGACGCGGCGCCAATGGCGCTTTCACCACCTGGCCCACGGCCTGCATGCGGCAGTTGATGATCTGCACCTTGCGGTCATCGACCGTGTAGCCGTATTCGCGTTCGTGCGCGTCGGCAAAGCGGCGCGCGAATTCGGCGTAGCCGCCCGCGCCCATGCCGTCGACGCTGACCTGCACTTCAAAGTTCTGCCCTTCGTAGCGGGCGTCGATGGCGCTGTGGCAGACGCGCAGCGCGGGGTCCACGCGTTCTTGTTCCAGCCAGCGTTCGGCCTGCTCGCGCAAGCCATTGAAGATGGCGGTAATGGCGGGCCAGCCGGCTTCGCTGGCCAACGAGATTTCGCTTTGCACGAAGTCAAACGAGATGTCGCTGAGCAGGATGCCGCGCGCGCACATGGTGCCGGGTTCCTGCGGCACGATCACGACGGGGATGCCGCATTCCTCGGCGACCTCGACCGCGTGCAGCGGCCCGGCGCCGCCGTAGGCGTACAGCGCAAAATTGGACAGGTCGTAGCCGCGCTCGGTGGACACGGCGCGGATGGCGCGGCTCATGTTGGCCGCCGCGATGCGCAGGATGCCTTCGGCCGCCGCTTCCAGGTCCATGCCCAGCGGCTGCGCCACGCGCTGCGCGATCACATCGCGCGCGGCGTCGGCGTGTACGGGCATGCGGCCACGCAGCAGGGCGACGGGGTTCAGGCGCTGTAGCGCGATCTCGGCGTCGGTGATGGTGGGCTCCTGGCCGCCACGGCCGTAGCCGACCGGGCCAGGCACCGCGCCCGCGCTGTGCGGCCCCACCTTCAGGGCGCCGGCATCGTCCAGCCACGCGATACTGCCGCCGCCCGCGCCGATGACGTGAATATCGACCATGGGGGTCTTGACGGGGTAGCCGGCCACATGCCGATGCGAGGTGAACAGCGGCCGGCCTTCGCACACCAGCGACACGTCGGTGCTGGTGCCGCCGACGTCGAACGTAACCAGGTTCAGGCTGCCGATGGCGCGGCCCACGGCCGCTGCGCCCACCACACCCGCCGCCGGGCCGGACAGGCAGGTGCGCACGGGGTACTGGCGCACGGTGCCGATCGACATCAGGCCGCCGTTGGAATGGATGGTGTGCGGCTCGTGGCCGATGTCCAGATCGCGCACGCGCTGCATGAAGCGTTCCAGGTAGCGCGCCATCTTGGGGCCGACGGCGGCGTTCAGCACGGTGGTGGACAGGCGTTCGTATTCACGGAATTCAGGCAGCACGTCGGACGACAGGCTGATGTAGGCGCCCGGCATGGCCTCGGCCACGATTTTTGCAGCGCGGCGTTCATGCTCGGGATTGCGGTACGCATGCAGAAAGCAGACGGTGACGGCCTCGATGCCGGCGGCGGCGAACTGCCGCGCGGCCGCCAGCACCTGGTCCTCGTCCAGCGGGGTCAGCACGTCGCCCGATGCGCTCACGCGTTCGCTGACTTCAATGCGAAACTCGCGCGGCACCGCCACGGGCGGTTTGCCGACGCTGTAGTCGTACAGGTGCGGGCGGGTCTGGCGGCCGATTTCCAGCACGTCACGAAAGCCGCGCGTGGTGATGAGGCCGACGCGCGCGCCCTTGCGTTCGATGATGAGGTTGGTGGCAACCGTGGTGCCGTGCCCCACGTGCGACACCAGCGAGGGCGGCACGCCATGGTCCGCCAACATCTGGCCGATGCCCGTGGCAATGGCCTCGGACGGGTCGTGCGGGGTGGACGGCACTTTGTGAAAGTGCACGACGCCCGCGTCCTCGTCGATCATCGTGAAGTCGGTGAACGTGCCCCCGACGTCTATCCCTATGCGATACATATCGTTGATTCCAAAGAAAGGACTAGGCGCGCAAGATCAGTCCAGGCGAATGCCGGCTTGCTTGACGACGCCGCACCATTTGTTGATCTCGCTTTTGATCATCGTGGCGAAGGCGGGGCCGGCCACGTCGGACACCTGTGCGCCCTGTTGTTCCAGGTACGTTTTCATGGCGGGCGCGTGCAGCGTCTGCACCAGGCCGTCGGTAAGTTTCTGGCGCAGCGGCTCGGGCAGGTTGGCAGGCGCCAACATGCCGAACCACACCATGGCTTCGTAGCCGGGGTAGCCGGATTCCGCGACGGTGGGCACATCGGGCAGCAGCGTGGAGCGCTGTGGCGAGGTGACGGCCAGCGCCTTGATCTTGCCGTCCTTGATGTAGGGGTAGGACGTCATCACCACGTCCATCATCATGTTGATCTGGCCGCCCACCAGGTCGATCAGCGCGGGACCCGAGCCGCGATACGGCACGTGCACCATGGAGACGCCGGCGGTGGACTTGAAGAGTTCGGCAGCCAGGTGGTTGGAGGTGCCCTGGCCGTTGGACGCGAAGGAATACTTCTCGGGTTCCTTCTTCAATAGCGCGACGAACTCTTGCAGGTTGTTGGCGGGCACTGACTGGTTGACCGACATCACATTCGGAATCGTGGCGATCACGGTCAGTGGCGTGAAGTCCTTGACGGCGTCGTACGGCAGCTTGGAATACACGCAGGGCGCGCTGCCGTGCGTGCTGACCGATCCCATCAGGATGGTGTAGCCGTCGGCCGGCTGGCGGGCGACGTATTCGGTGCCGACGGTGCCGCCCGCGCCGGGCCGGTTTTCAACAATGACGTTGGCGGAAAGGCGCTGGCCGAGTCCTTCGGCGATTTTGCGCGCGATCAAATCGGTGGACCCGCCCGCCGCGAACGGCACGACGATGCGGATGACTTTGTCTGGCCAGGCCGCTTGCGCGGCGCTGGCGGTGGCGAAGATCACGAGTCCGGCGGCAATGCGACAGCAACGACGTATCAGCCCTTGGTTCATGGCTTGGTTTCCCCTTGTTGATAGAACTTCCTTGTGGCCGGATCATGCGTGTCCGGTCCTGGTTCGCTGCAACAACAGGGTCATCCTAGGCTTCTGGCTTCAAGGGCAGCAGCCCTGCGGGCTTATATTTGTATAAACGCTATTTATAGGTGCATGGCCGTGAAGAATCCGGACCTGAATCTGCTTTTGCATTTTGACGCGCTGATGGCGTGCCGCAACGTGTCGCGCGCGGCCGAGGCGATGAACATCAGCCAGCCGGCGATGAGCGCGGCGATGAATCGGCTGCGTCAGCTGTTCGGCGACCCGTTGCTGGTGCGCGAGGGCGGTGCGTGGCAGCCGACGTTGCGCGCGATGGAGTTGCATCAGAACTTCAAGCCCTTGCTGGAAAGCTGGCATCGCGCGACTCGCACCCGCGAGGCGTTCGACCCGGCGCATTCATCGCGCACGTTGTCGTTGTACGCAACGGACTATGTGCAATACACGTTGCTGCCGAAGTTGATTCCGCGGCTGGCGGTGGATGCGCCGCACTTCCAATTGCAGATTGTGCCGGCCCGGCCACAACATGGCTTGAGCATGCTGGACACGAACCATGTGGAGTTGATCGCGGGTTATTTTCCTGACCCGGCGCCGGATCTGCGCACACGCTTTCTGTACCAGGAGCCGGCGGTGTGCATCGTGCGCGAGGGGCATCCGTGTTTGCGCAAGCGTTGGAACCTGGACGCGTACCTGAGCTATGGGCATCTGGATCTGGCGGCGCACACGCGGTATTTCAGCACGGCGATTGATCGCATCTTGATGGGGCAGAACCGCAGCCGCAAGATCGTGGCGACGTTGTCCAGTTATCTGGTGTGCCCGTTCATTGTGGAAGGGTCTGATTTGATTGCGACGATGCCGGTAAGCGTTGCACGCGCGATGTCGGGCGCGGCGCGGATCGTGACGCAGAAGGTGCCGTTGACGTTGCCGCAGATTACGGTGTCGTTGTACTGGCACGAGCGCTATCAGGACGACCCGGCGCACGCGTGGCTCAGGCAGTACCTGGCCGGCGTGCTGGGGTAGCGGGTGGCGCCGTGCCGGGCCTTATTTCAAGGGCAGGCAGATGCGGGTTTGCAGTTGGGCGGGCGGGGTGTTGCGGGGGTCGTTCAGGTATTGCTCGAACATGGGGATGTCGGCGGGCAGGTGGCCGCTGGCGGGTAGCCATTCAGAGAACATCCATTGGTAGGGTTTGGCCATTTCGTTGTAGGGGCCGGTGTAGGTCAGGATGGCGCAGCGGCAGGCGGGAATGATGTGGCGTTGCAGTTCTTCGCCCAAGTCGGCGTCAACGTTGACGGCCATGCCGGCCAGGGATCGCAGCTTGTTTTCGGGGACTTGTTCGGGGTCGTCGAAGTAGACGCCGAAGCCTGGCGTTGCGGGGTCGGCGATGCCACGGCCGTAGGCAAGCATGAAGGCGCGGGTAAAGACGGGGCCGATGTCTTGGTAGCTGCCTTGGTGGGGCAGGACGGCGAGGGTGGCGCCGGGGAAGTGTTCGATGGCGATGGGGTACACGGCAGGCTCCTGAAGGGCTAAGGGTTGGGAACGCGCGGCGCGGTAGCGGCCGGGCGGGGTGCCGAAGAAGTTGCCGAATGCCCGATTGAAGGCGGCGTCGGAGTCGTAACCGGCGCGTTGTGCAATGGCTCTTAACGGCGCCTGGGAATCGGCCAAGGCAGCGGCGGCGCGATGCATGCGGATGCGTTGGACGGTGGCGTTGACCGTTTCGCCCATCATGGCGCGGTAGACCCGGTGAAAGTGATACGGCGACAGGCAAGCCAGGTCGGCCAGCTGGTGCAGATCAGGGTCGGCGTCAGGGTGGGCGGCGAGCCAGCGCAGGACGGGGTCCAGGCGGTCGGTGTAGAGGGATCGGGTTTCGGGCTTCATGCTTGCTCCTTGGAGGGCAATGTAGCTTTGGGGGATTTGCGGATTTTGCGGTTTTTTTGTTGGGGAGGGTTCTTTTGACGCACGGCGTGGCGGCGGCTGGTGGGAGGCGGGTCAACGATTGCGGTCCGGAGCCTTCGCTCCGGACTGCCCCGTCGTCATCCTCGTTGTCGCCTGCGGCGACTGCCTTCGGATTCCCTCGGGCTTATCGACTCCCCGCCTCCCACCAGCCACCGCCACACCATGCTCGGTCAGTTTGCGCTGACGTCAGGGGGGGAGGGTGGAGTGCTTGGCGTTTTTTTGCGAGGGTGGTGGTGGGCTGGAAGATCTTGCGGGGCCCGCCCCAGGCCGGCCGCGCGGGCGGCCTTTTGGGGCTTACGCGCGTTGGTGCGGGGTCGTCTTGATTGGTGCCGGGCCGTCTTGATTGGTGTGGCGTGCTGGGTGCTTGGTGCTGCTCCGTGCTTAGTGCCTGCTGTTGCTGCTTGATGCTGATGCTGGTGCTGTTGCCGTTGCTGTTGCTGATGCTGTTGCTGATGCTGATGCTGATGCTGATGCTGGTGCGGGTGCTGGTGCTGATGCTGGTGCGGGTGCTGGTGCGGGTGCGGGTGCTGGTGCTGCCGCTGCTGGCGCCAGTGCCAATGCTAGGCGTTGATGTTCATTCCTGCCGGCGGGGATAGACGCCTCTTGGTAGTGTGCTCAATATCCGCGTAGCGGATCGTAGATGTTGGGTAGCGCATCGCCGCGCTCGTTGGCCTCGATCAGCCATGCGGTGTGACGGGCGCGTTCCTTGCGGTCGGGGATCGCCGCGCAATGGGGCGTGATGATGATCTGCGGGTGCGTCCACAAGGGGGAGTCCGCCGGTAGCGGCTCTTGTTCGAAAACGTCCAGCACCGCTTGGTGCAACTGGCCGCTGTCCAGCGCTGCGATGACGTCTTGCGTGACCATATGCGTGCCACGGCCGGCGTTGATCAGGCTGGCGCCGCGCGGCAGCTGCGATAGCGTGGTGGCGTTGAGGATGCCTTTGGTGGCCTCGGTGGCGGGCAGCAGGCAGACCAGCAGGTCGGTGTTGGCCAGGAATTGGCCGAATTCCGCTTGGCCCGCGTAGCAGGGCAGGCCGTCGAGTTGGCTGGCGCCGCGTGACCAGCCGCTGACGGGGAAGCCGACGCGTGACAGCAGTTGCGCGGCGGCGATGCCCAGGTGGCCCAGGCCCATGATGCCGACGCGGACGTCCGCGGCAACGCGCAGGGAGTCGAACAGTTCCCAATGTTGGCGTGCCTGGTTATTCACCACGCGCTTGATGTCGCGGGTGAGCATCAGCGCGGACGTCAGCACGAATTCGGCCATTTCGGTTTGGGTGCGGGCGGTGACCATGCGGGCGATGCGCAAGTGCCGGGGTAGCTGGGGGTCGGCCAGGATGTGGTCGACGCCGGCGCCCGCGCTGATGATCAGTTTCAGGTTGGGGAACGTGGCGAGGCGGCCGGCGTCGGGCGCCCAGACCAACGCGTAATCGACGCTGTCGGGCGCGACGTCTTCATGCCACCCGACCACGTCCAACTGCGGCGCGAAGGCGTGGAACTGTGCGCGCCATGCGTCGATGGCGGCGGGGCCGCCGGAATTGATGATGAGCCGCATGCAAAGGTTCCTTGTTGGCGGACGGGCGTAGCAGACGCGCGTTAGCAGACGCGTGTTAGCAGACGTGTTAGCAGACGCGCGTCTGCTACGCGCGTACCGGCCGCACGCTGGCAGGCGCTTGCTTGCGAGCGCGCTTGCGGTTTATCCACAGGCGCGCTGCAAGATCTTATCAACGTTCGACGGTGCGGTTCCAGCGGGCGTTGAAGGCGGGGCGCGCAGTGTTGATCTGGTCCCAATCCAGGATCTTGGCGTTTTCCATGTAGCCCTGGAAGCGCTTGAGCGCGTCGGCGCTGGCGGCGGACGCCTTGACGTTTTTGTTGGATGGGAAGTGGCCACCCATTTCCAGTGCCTTGGCCTGCGCGCTGGCGGACAAGAGGTACAGCGCCAATTTTTGCGAGAGTTCGGGTTCGCTGTTCTTGGCGATGACGCATTCAGCCACCATCAGGATGACGGAGCCTTCCTTGGGCTGGGCGTATTCCACCGGGATGTCGCGCTTTTTCAGGCGGGCGATGGCGGTGGGGGTCAGCGGGAAGATGGCGGCTTCGTTGGACTGGATCATTTCGGCCAGCTTGGCCGAGTTGGGGATGTATTCCAGCACGTTGGGGCCGATGGTGTCGGGCCACTTCTTGAAGCCGGGTTCATAGTTCTTGTCGTCGCCGCCCTGGATGCGGTTGAACATCAGGAAGCCGTGCAGGCCAAAGGTGCTGCCGGCGGCGGACTGGAATACGACCTTGCCTTTGTACTTGGGGTCGGCCAGGTCCATCCAGGAGGTGGGCGGTGCCCAGCCTTTGTCGGCGAACATCTTGGTGTTGTAGCCCAGGCCGGTCATGCCGATGTCGATGCCGGCGGCCATGCGGTCTTTCATCACGGCGGTGGGGTACAGCTCTTTCAGGACGGGGTCGTCATTAAGCTGTTGGCACAGGCTCATGGAGATGGCGCGTGCCATGATGCCGTCGTCCAGGAACATGACGTGCATCTGCGGGTTGTCTTTATAGGCTTGCGCCTTGGCCAGTACGTCGGTCGACGTGCCGGGCACGACGACGATTTTCACGTTGTTGGCTTTCTCGAAATCGGGGAACACGTATTGCGTGAAGGCGCGTTCCATGTCGCCGCCGTTCATGCCGACGTACAAGGTCTTTTGCTGCGCCATGGCCCCTGCGGACAGCAACGCCAACGTTGCCGCGCCCAGCAGCCGCTTCCCCTTGCTCAGGCGCGATGCGCCCTGTTTCTTATCCATCATGGTGACTCCTGCGTTTGCTCACGAACACGTTCAGGCCGAGCCACGGCGCCGTGAGCGGCGGCCGCGTATCGTTCAATGCAAAAGGCATCGATAGGAATCGAGGACTGGCCGCGCAGGACCAGTTCGGAAAGCACTTCGCCCACGGCGGGGCCGATCTGGAAACCGGCGCCGGACAGGCCGAAGGCGTGGAACAGGCCGGGGACTCGGGCGCTGGGGCCCAGCACGGGATTGTGGTCGGGCATGTTGCCTTCCACGCCGGTCCAGAAGCGGACGACCTGCGCGCCGCGCAGCACGGGCAGCAGCCGGGTAGCGTTGGCCATCAGCGCGCCCAGGCCGGCGCGGCCAGGCCGTGCGTAGTCGGGGTCGGTGGACACGCCACGGCCACCGCCGATGACGCAATTGCCGCGCGCGACCTGTCGTGCGTAGATGCCACCGCCTTGTATGCCCAGGCTGACGTCCATGAAGACGGGCAGCGGCTCGGTGACCATCATCAAAGGGTGGATGGACGTTTCGGGTACGGCTTCGCCAAAGTGCTCTGCAAAGCGGCCCGCCCAGGCGCCCGCGCAATTGAGCAGGACGCGGGAGCGCACTTCCAGGCCGTCGGCGCGCACGATGAAGTGCGTGCCGTCGTGATCGGCCTGGGTAACCTTCACGCCTTCGCGCACGTCGGCGCCCAGCGCCGCCGCCGCGCGCGCGAAAGCCGGTGACACCAGCCGGGGGTTGGCGTGGCCGTCTTCGGGGCAGAAGGATCCGCCCGCGACGTCCTGGCCCAGCCAGCCGAAGCGGCGCGCCAGCTCGCGGCGGTCCAGCATTTGCAGGTGCATGCCGAAGCCGCGCGTGCGCTGGCGATACGCTTCCAACTGCACCATGTCGGCGTTGGACGCGGCCAGCTTCAAATGACCAGAGCGCACGTATTCGCCATCGATGCCGATCAGTGACGGCAGCTGGCCCCACAGTTCATGTGCGCGTCGGGCCAGGGGCATCTGTTCCAGCCCGCGCCCTTGCCGCCGCACACCGCCATAGTTGACGCCGCTGGCGCGCGCGCCGCACAAGGCGGCTTCCAGCAAGACGACGGGTACGCCGGCGCGCCGCAGGAACAGCGCGGCGCTGCCACCGACGATGCCGCCGCCGATGATGGCCACTTCGGTGTCGATGCGCCGCGTCATGTCGACACCTTGTCCTGACGTTCCAGGCACACCACGCGCACGGGTACCGGTTTGACGGGCGGCTGGTTACGCAAGCGGCCCACGTCGGCGGGCGTGCGGCCGCAGGCTTGCGCCAGGACCTCGGCTGCCGCCGCGCCGCACATGCGGCCCTGGCAGCGGCCCATGCCGACGCGTGTCAGCGCTTTGAGGCGGTTCAGTTCTTGCGCCCCCGTGTCGGTGACGGCGCGTCGCACCGTGCCAGCCGTCACGTCTTCGCAGCGGCAGATGACGGTGTCGTCGGCGATGGTTGCGGCCCAGTCCTCGGGAAAGGGAAAGGCGCGTTCCAGCGCGGAGCGCACTCGGCTGTTGGCGTCCAGGCGCGTTTCCAGCAGGCGGGCACGCGCGGTGTCGACGGGTTGGCCGATGTCTTGCAGCAGCGCCAACGCGGCGCGTTCACCCGCAAGTTCGGCGGCGTCGGCGCCGGCGATGGCGGCGCCGTCACCGGCGACATAGACGCCGGGCACGCTGCCGCGTCCGGCGGTATCGCGGCGTGGCGTCCAGCTTCTATCGCGCGCATTGAATTCGAATTCGCAGCCGACCAGGCTGGCCAGTTGGGTTTCGGATCGCAGCGCCAGGCCGTAGGCCACGGCGTCGCAGGACACGGTGTGGTCGCGGTTGCCCTGGCGATAGGTCAGGCCCGATACGCGGTCCTTGCCATGCACGGCGACGGGCCGCACGCCGCGATGCAGCGGCACGCCATGCGCGCGCAGCCAGGCCATGGTGTACATCCCCTTGGCCAGCAGCCCGGGCGCGCGCAGCATGCCGGGCAGCGCGGCCAGGTGGTCGGTAAAGCGCGCGGTGTCGAGCACGGCAGCCACTTGCGCGCCGGCCTTGGCGTATTGATAGGCCACCAGGTAAAGCAGCGGCCCGGTACCCATGAAGACTACGCGCGATCCGATGGCGCAGCCCTGGAATTTCAGCGCGACCTGCGATCCGCCCAAGGTGTAGACGCCGGGCGTCAGCCAGCCGGGAAAGGGCAGCACGCGGTCGGTGGCGCCGGTGGCAAGGATCAGGTGGGTGTAGGGCACGGCGGTGCTGACGCCGTCTTGCATCACGTCCAGCGTCTTGCCTTCCACGTTCCACACCAGGCTGCCGGGTCGATAGTCGGCGTGCGGCTGCAAGGCGGCCATGGCGCGATGCACGGCATCGGCCTTGCGATGTTCAAAGCCGTACAGCGCGGACTTCGGGCGTTGGAATCCGGGTGGCGGCTGGCGGTAGATCTGCCCACCGGCGCGCAGCGCTTCGTCCAGGATGACGGGCCGCAGGCCGTGCGCGACCAGCGCCTGAGCGGCGCGCACGCCGGCCGGGCCGGCGCCTACGATGACGGGCATCACGATGCTCATGCGATGTCGTCCTCGGGCCAGGGTGCCGCCGCCAGCGTGCCGGGCACGGCAGCGGGCGCCATGGGCAGACTTAAAAGACGCATGCCGGGTTCGACAAACGTTGAGCAGGCGCGCAGGCGCGAGCCGTCTTCAAGCTGCATCCAGCAGTCCTGGCAGGCGCCCATCATGCAGAAGCCGGCGCGTGGGCTGCCGCTGAATTCGGAATGGCGCACGCAGTCGGCCTGGGTCAGCACGGCGGTCAAGACGGTGTCGCCGGCCAGCGCGGTACAGGCTTGCCCGTTCAAGGTGAACGGGACGGCGGGCCGGCCCGATTCCGCCAGGCGTTTCAGTATTGCCATGATGCCGGCGCCTCTCTTTTCGCCAACGGCAAGCGTTTCATTTCTGCCCCACCAGCACGCGGTCCAGGCCGTACACGCGGTCCAGCAACAGCATGGTGACGGCGGTCAACAGGATGACCAGCGCCGACACGGCGGCCATCATCGGGTCGATGGATTCCGTGGCGTACATGTACATGCGCACGGGCAGCGTGATGGTGGACGGCGCGGTGATGAAGACGGACATGGTCAGTTCATCGAAGCTGTTGATGAAGGCCAGCAGCCAGCCGCCGGACACGCCGGGAATGATCAGCGGCAGGGTCATCTGGAAGAACACGGTGGCGCGGCTGGCGCCCAGCGACAGCGCGGCGTGTTCGATGGAGCGGTCAAAGCCGACCAGCGCGCCGATCACCAGCCGCATCACGTACGGCGTGATGACGACGACGTGCGCGGCGACCAGCCACGAAAAACTGCCGGCCATGCCCATCAGCGCGAAAAAGCGCAGCAGCGCCACGCCCAGCACCAGGTGCGGAATCATCAGCGGCGACAGGAACAGGCCGTTCAGCACATCGCGGCCCGGGAAGCGGTAACGCGTAATGGCGATGGCGGCCGGCACGGCCAGGCACACGGCGATGGTGGCCGACAGAAAGGCCAGCCACAGGCTGTTCTGAAACGCCTGCATGAAGTTGGGATGTTCGAACACCGCCCGGAACCAGCGCAGCGAAAATTGCGTGGTGGGCACTGTCAGCGTGGAGTCGGGCGTGAACGCCACCAGGCACACGATGACCAGCGGCGCCAGCACGAAGGCCACCACCAGGAAGTTGAACGCCAGCGCGAAAGGGCCGTTTTTCTGCATGTTGGTTCCTTGTCGGCTAGCCCAGGCTGCGTCGGTAAGAGCGTTCGACAACGCGGTTGTACGCCATCATGATGATGACGTTGAGCACCAGGAGCACGATGGCGATGGCCGCGCCCAGCGGCCAGTTCAGCTCGGTCAGGAATTCGTCGTACACGACGGTGGCGACCATCTTCAGCCGTCGTCCGCCCAGCAGCGCGGGGATGGCGAACGAGCTGGCCGACAGGCCAAACACGATCAGGCTGCCCGACAGGATGCCGGGCATGGCTTGCGGCAGCACGATGCGCGTCAGCGTCTGAAAACGCGATGCGTTCAGCGACAGCGCGGCGTGCTCGACGGTGGGGTCCAGCTTTTGCAGCGACGTCCACACGGGGATGACCATGAAGGGCAGCATCACGTGCACCAGGCCGATGATGACGGCGGTGGGCGTGTACAGCAGCGGCCCCATGCCCAGGGCGGCGGCCGCGCGACCGATGGCGCCGCCTGGTCCCAACAGCATGCTCCAGCCGAACGCCCGCACCACCAGCGATATCAACAGGGGCGACAGCACGACCAGCAAAAAGATGGACCGCCACGGCTTGCCCATGCGGGACAGGATGTAGGCTTCGGGCGCGCCGATCAGCACGCAGATCAGCGTGGTGACGCCGGCGATCCAGAAGGTGCGCCAGAAGATCTCCAGGAAGTAGCTGTCGGTGACCACGGCCAGATAGTGTTCGAACGTGTGGCCGGGCAAGATGCCCGCGCCGTAGTCGAACGGCCGAAACGACAGCACGAAGGTCAGCGCCAGCGGCGTCAGCACCAGTGTCAGAAAAACAATGGCCAGCGGGATGGAGCCCAGAATGGCCAGCAGGCCATCATTGCGCGGCTTGGGGCCGGTGGCGGCTTGAGTCAGCGTCGCCATGTCAGGCGGCCTTTTCCACGGCAGGCGCGCGCAACACGCGCAGCACGCCCTCGGCCCAGTCCAGCCCGATGGCCTCGCCATCGTCATGCGGGCGGCGGCCGTCGTTGGGCGTCAGCACGGTCAGCGCCCCCACCGGCGAATCCAGGTCGTACATCCACTGGCTGCCCAGGAAGTAGCGCGTGCTGACCACACAGGCCAGCTTGCCCTGGCCGGCGGGCACCGGCACCAGTTTTTCGGGGCGCAGCGATAGCTGCACGTTGTCGCCGTGGCGCAGGCCTTCGCCGTCGACCAGCACGCGCAGCGCGCCGGTTTCGATTTCGGCTTGCGCGCCGCAACGCGTGACGCGGCCAGGCAACAGGTTGGTCTTGCCGACAAAGCGCGAAATGAATTCGGTTTGCGGATGTTCGTACATGCGAAACGGCGCGTCCACCTGTGTGGCACGGCCGTCCTGCATGACCACGACGCGATCGCTGATGGACAGGGCTTCGGCCTGGTCGTGCGTGACCATCACGGTGGTGGTGCCGATCTTCTTCTGGATGCCGCGCAATTCAAACTGCATGTCTTCGCGCAGCTTGGCATCCAGGTTGGACAGCGGCTCGTCCAGCAGCAACACGGGCGGGCGGATGACCAGCGCGCGGGACAGCGCCACGCGCTGGCGTTGGCCGCCCGAAAGCTCGCGCGGATAGCGGTCGGCGTGCTTGTCCAGCTTGACCAGCGCCAGCGCCTCGCGCACGCGTTCCGCGCGCTCGGCGCGTTCCACTTTGCGCATCTTCAAGCCGAAGGCCACGTTGTCGGCCACGGTCAGGTGCGGAAACAGGGCGTAGCTTTGGAACACGATGCCCAGGCCGCGCGTGTTGGGTTTGGCATGGGTGATGTCGCGCCCATCCAGCGTGATGACGCCCTGGGTCACGTCGGCAAAGCCGGCGATCATCTGCAAGGTGGTGGTCTTGCCGCAACCCGAGGGGCCGAGCAGTGAGACGAACTCGCCCTTTTCAACGGTCAGGTTCAGGTCGGAAACGACGCGCAAGTCGCCGTAGTTCTTCGAGACGTTGTCCAGCCGCAGAAATGACATTTTCCAAACCCCGTCGCCCGATGCGGGCGTTGTGCCGCGTGTTGGCCCGGTTGCCCGGCGCGTTAGCGGCTTATCGATGGGGCCAGTCTAGGAGTTGCCAAAATACGTGGTCAATTAGGGTTTTCCGAACAATCGAATTTATCGGCTGCGATTTCCGCCCAGAAGAATTTACTGCTACAAATGATGCTGGATATTTTGTTTGTCGGAATTCAATAATGAAGAAAACTGAGACAGCGGACGATTCCAGCGGCCAGGGGGTCTTGCAACGGGCGTTTGCGGTGCTGCGCGTGTTGGCCGATGCCAAGGGCGAAAAGCTGCGGCTGACCGACATCGCCGCGCGTACCGGCCAGGCGCAGGCCACGGTGCATCGCGTGCTGCAAGGCTTGATGCAGGAAGGGGTGGTGGAGCAACCCGCGCAAAGCAAGGGCTATCAGCTGAGCGTGGCTTTCTTTGCGCTGGCAGCGGCCGCGGGCACGCATCAATCCAGCTTGCGCACGCTGTACCGCCCGGCCATGCTGCGGCTGTCGGGCATGCTGAACGACACCATTTTTCTGCTGGTGCGCAGCGGCTTTGACGCGGTCTGCGTGGACCGGGTGGACGGGGCTTTTCCGGTGCGTTCGCATACCGGCGACATCGGCGGGCGCGTGCCGCTGGGCATGGGCCAGGGCGGCCTGGTGCTGCTGGCCAGCTTGCCGGAGGCGGAACGCGAAGAGGTCATCCGCTTCAACATTCCCCGGCTGCACCATCTGGGTTTCGTCGATGAAATCTCGATGCGGGTACGCATCCAGGAATGCCAGCAATTGCAGTACGCGCGCAGCCAGGGGCAGGGCGTGTTTCCGAATATCGCGGGGCTGGCGGTGCCGGTCCAAGACCGCAACGGCGTCACGGTGGCGGCGCTGAGCGTGGCCGCTCCCATCGAACGCATCAACGACGAGCGCCTGCCGCTAATCGTTGAAATGCTGCGCCGGGAGGCCGACGCAGTGGGCGCGCAGATCAATCCTTTCGACCCGGCGTTGCGGCGGCCCAGCCAGTACCTGGGCGCCGGCAACGGGGCATAGTCCGCGCGCTGCGCATGGTGCGCGAGGTGCGCGGTATGTACGAAGGGGGCCGCCGCGAACGGCGGTTCAATCACATCGCATGGCGCGCACAGGCGCCCCGCCTCAGGTCGGGTACGTGCCGGGCAGCAGGATGCTGCGGTCGCCCACTTCAAGATTACGGCGGCCGCACAGCGCCATCGTCGTATCCATTTCCTTGTAAAGCAGCTCCAGCACGCGGGTCACGCCCGCCTGGCCGTACGCGCCCAGGCCGTACAGGAAGGCGCGGCCGATCATCGTGCCGCGCGCGCCCAGCGCCACCGCCTTCAGGATGTCCTGGCCGGAACGGATGCCGCCGTCCATCCAGACTTCGATCTTCGAGCCCACCGCATCGGCAATCGACGGCAACGCCGCGATCGACGACATGGCGCCGTCCAGCTGGCGCCCGCCGTGGTTGCTGACGATCAGCGCATCGGCCCCGCTATTGGCGGCCAGGTGCGCATCTTCCACATCCAGGATGCCCTTGATGATGAGCTTGCCGCCCCAGCGCTGCTTGATCCATTCCACATCGTCCCAGCTCAGGCGCGGGTCGAATTGCTCGGCCGTCCAGGAGGACAGCGACGACAGGTCGCTGACGCCCTTGGCGTGGCCGACGATGTTGCCGAACGTGCGGCGCTTGGTGCCCAGCATGCCCATGCACCAGCGCGGTTTGGTCGCCAGGTTGATCAGGTTGCGCAGCGTGGGCTTGGGCGGCGTCGACAGGCCATTCTTGATGTCCTTGTGGCGCTGGCCCAGGATCTGCAAGTCCAGCGTCAGCACCAGCGCGGTGCAGCCGGCGGCCTTGGCGCGGTCGATCAGGTTGGCCACGAATTCGCGGTCGCGCATCACGTACAGCTGGAACCAGAACGGCTTTTTGGTGGCTTCTGCCACGTCTTCCAGCGAGCAGATGCTCATCGTGGACAAGGTGAACGGCACGCCGAAATCCGCCGCCGCCTTGGCCGCCAGGATCTCGCCGTCGGCATGCTGCATGCCGGTCAGGCCGGTGGGCGAAATTGCCAGCGGCATCACCACGTCATGGCCCACCATCGTGGTGCGCAACGACCGGCCTTCCATGTTCACCGCTACGCGCTGGCGCAGCTTGATCTTGTGAAAATCGCTTTCATTGGCGCGGTAGGTGCCTTCGGTCCAGGCGCCGGAATCGGCGTAGTCGTAGAACATGCGCGGCACGCGCTGTTGCGCAATGGCGCGCAAATCTTCGATGCAGGTGATCGTAGAAAGGTTAGCGGTCATGAGAGGTCTGAGGAGTGATAGAGGTGCGCCAGCTGCGTTTCGTATTTTTAGAATCTGGAGCCGCCGGCTGCGGGCGGCCTCGCCGCAACGCCTGGGTAACAGGACCTGCGGCGCCGCCCAGTATACGCGCCGAGGCCGGCAAGCGCTGCTTGCCGGCCCCGTTCGCCCCCCCTCTGACCGGGGCTCTTTCGGCCCCCTGTCCACCCAAGCTATCGCGGCCAGACCTTGCTGACCGCGCGGATCGTTGCCCACGCCACCCAACGCGGGCTGGTCAGCCGCGCGCCCGGCAGCCGGCGCATCACATCCACGGCCAGACCGCCGCGCTTGTGCCATTGCTTTTTACGCGTCTGGCTGTCGGTCCAGCGGCCTTCCAGCCACGGAAATTCACGGCGCCCCGGCTTGTAGACCGGCGGCGTGTTGTAGATCAGGATGTACGCCAGGCGCGGCGACGGCGACGTATTGGGCCCCGTGAAATGCAAGGTGCGCGCGTCATGCACGGTGATGCCGCCCGGGTCCAGCGGTTCGGCCACGGCCTGGTCGCGGCGAAAGTCGCCGCAGCATTCCAGCGGATGCAGGCTCTTGTCGCCCCCGGGCGAGCGGTGTTCCAGCACATCCCATTTGTTCGATCCGGGAATGAACTGCATGCAGCCGTTTTCCACGGTTGCCGGTTGCAGCGCCAGCCAGATGCTCAGTTCGTTGTAGACAAAGTCGGGCGAACGGAACGCCTCGTCCTGGTGCCACGGCGTCTCGGGGCCGAACGGGCCGGGCTTGAGCAGGGCGTGCTCGCCATACAGCGCCGCCTCTTCGCCCAGCAGTTGCCGCGCCAGGTCCAGCGTGCGCTCGTGGTAAGTCGTCTTGAGCAGACCGGGGGCATAATGACGCGGATCGTGCAGGCTGGGAAACTTGGCGGGCTTGGACGGGTCGTCCCGGCTCACAAAGTCGTACTGCGCACCCTCGTTGTATCCCGTCTTGTTGGCGAACAGGTCCAGCAGGGTGCGGCGGATATAGCCCACCTCGTCCTGCGGACACATGTCCTTCAGGGCCAGGTAACCCTGATCCCTGTAGCGCGCTGTCTCAGCTTCCGACAACAAACTGGTCTCTTCCATAATGGCTTCTCCAAGCTCTGGTAGCGGGTGTTCCCGTTGGCACGTTTTGACATGAGCACTAACGTATCGCTTCGATGCCCATGGGGCCTATAGACCATCCGCTGTAGCCATATCCGCCTATTCATCCCATTGGCGGCGCATCATCCGAAGGAAAATCCATGCAAGACCCTAAAACCGACCCCCATATCGAAACCGTTCTTGTGTCAGTCAGCGGCACGGTGCAAGGCGTGGGGTATCGCCACGCGACCGTGCGGCGCGCTCATATGCTGGGTGTGACGGGCTGGGTGCAGAACCTGCTGGACGGCACGGTCGAAGCCCTGGTGCAGGGCACGCCCGACCAGGTGGACCACATGCTTGAGTGGCTGCGGCGCGGCCCGCCGGGCGCCTCGGTAGAAGAAATCACGACGCGCCGCGAGTACACCGACAAGCGTTACATCCGTTTTGAGCAGGTGTAGGCAACAAATCCGGGTCGCCGTGAAGGGCTAGTCCGGCCGGCCGAGGGATGAGTGTTGCATTACCGGGTTTGGCAGGCCGGAGGGGCGGGGCTGTGACCCGTTCCGGTCACGGGTTTCGATCAACGGTTCCGCAGCCAGCGCCCGCCCACCTGGTTAATGATCAGCCCGGCCAGCACGCCGGCCGCCCCCAGCCATTGCAACGGCTGCAACTGCTCGCCAAAGGCCATCGACGCCGCCCACAGGCCCACTACGGGCACCAGCAGCGAAAATGGCGCGATCTTGGCGGCGGGGTGGCGGGTCAGAAGGCGGGTCCACAGCGTGTAGGCCACCAGCGTGGCCAGCACGGCCAGGTACAGCACCGACAGCGCCTCGCCCCAGCCCATGCCGGTAATCATGCCCACCACCGGCTCCCAGCCGTCGATCAGCACGGCCAGCAACAGGAACGGCAGCACCGGCGCGGCGCTGCTCCAGGCGATGAACGCAAAGGGGTCGTAGCCGGGCGCCTTGCGGCTGGCCAGCCGCACGATCATGTTGGACGCCGCCCACATGAACGCGCCCCCCAGCGTCAGCGCAAAGCCCAGCATCGTCATCTGGCCCGGCCCCTCGCCGCGCCCGCCGGCGATCACGGCCAGCCCCAACGCGGCCACGCCCAACCCGATCCAGTGATGCCGCCGCGCCCGCTCGCCCAGCACGGGCGCAGCCAGCAGCAAGGTGAAGAACGCCTGCGTCTGGATGACCAGCGAAGCCATGCCGGCCGGCATGCCGAATTTCAGCGCGGTGAACAACAGGCCGAATTGGCCCAGCCCCTGCACCAGCCCGTAGGCGGCGATCCAGTGCCACGGCAGCTGTGGCCGGCGCACGAAAAGGACCAGGGGGAAGGCGGCCAGCGCGAACCGAAGCGCGCCCAGCATCATGGGGGACAAGCCCCGCATGCCGACCTTCATGACAACAAAATTAAGACCCCAGATGACCACGACCGCCAGTGCGCAGAAATAGTCTTTTCGGGTGAGATGAGTCGTGGACATGCGGCATTATCGCACCGCCGGAAGGTGCCGGCGGCGTCGATAAACACGAGTTTTCCAGCGCAATTTTCAGCGCCGGACCGTGGGGTTTTTTCAGCGCCTTTTCAGCGTTTTTTCAGCACTGCCGCAAAGGCTTGCACCGCGGTGTCGATGTCCTCGTCCTCGATGTGGCGATGCGTCACGCAACGCAGCCGCGTGCGGCCCCACGGGCGCGTCAGCAGCCCTTCGGCCTGCAAGGCGGCGACCCACTGCGTATTGGTCATGCCGGAATCTGCCGTCTCGACCTGCACGATGTTGGTTTGCGGCACCGTAGCCGACAGGGCCGGCGCCAGGCGGTTGATGCCGTCGCTCAAGCGGCGCGCGCGCACGTGGTCTTCAACCAGCCGCCCCGTCATCGTCTGCACCCCTTCCAGGCCGGCCGCCGCCATGATGCCCGACTGGCGCTGCGTGCCGCCCAGCATGCGGCGCAGCGTGCGCGATTTGGCGATCACAGCCTTGCTGCCCGCCAGCACCGCGCCCACCGGCGCGCTCAGACCCTTGGACAGGCACAGCGACACCGTGTCAGCGTACTGCGTGATCTCGTCGGCGGGAACGCCCAGCGCCACGGACGCATTGAACAGGCGCGCGCCGTCCAGGTGCACGGGGATACCGCCCGCCTGCGCCATGCCGTGCACCGTGCGCATATGGTCCAGCGGCAGCACCGTGCCGCCGGCGTTGTTGTGCGATGTTTCCATCGCCACCAACGACGTCTTCAAGCGGTGGCCGCCCGACAGCAGCGCCTCTTCCAGCCGGTTCAGGTCCATCGCGCCGTCCGTGCCGGACACGCCTTGATAGAACAAGCCGGTGAAGGTGGCGGCGCCGCGCTCCGACGTGTACATGTGGGCCGACGATTCCAGCACCACCTGTTCGTTGCGCTGGGTTTGCGCCAGCACCGCCAGCAGGTTGGCCATGGTGCAGCTGGGCACGAACAGCCCGGCCTCCTTGCCCAGGAGTGCCGCTACGTGCGCTTCCAGCGCGCGCACCGACGGGTCGCCATCCAGGCCGTCATCGCCAATCGGCGCGGTACGCATGCGCTCGTACATAGCCGCGGTGGGGTGGGTGACGGTGTCGCTGCGCAGGTCGACAGGCACGGTCTGATTGTCGGCGGGAGTCCGCTGGGTCATGGGAATCAATGCTGCAAAATTTTGGAAAGAAATTGGCGCGTGCGCGGAGCACGCTCCTCGACATTGCCGAAGAATTCGTCCTTGACGCAGTCTTCGACAATCTTGCCGCCGTCCATGAAAATCACACGGTCGGCAACGCGGCGGGCAAACCCCATTTCGTGGGTCACCACCATCATCGTCATGCCTTCGCTGGCCAGGTCCGTCATGACGTCCAACACTTCGTTGACCATCTCGGGGTCCAGCGCCGAGGTGGGTTCGTCGAACAACATGACGACCGGGTCCATCGACAACGCACGCGCAATCGCCACCCGTTGTTGCTGGCCGCCCGACAGTTCGCCGGGATGCTTGTCCTTGTGCGCCGACAGGCCCACGCGTTCCAGCAGCGTCAGCGCCCGCGCGCGGGCCTCTTGCTTGCCGCGCCCCAGCACCTTGGTCTGGCCCAGGCACAGGTTTTCGGTCACCGACAGATGCGGGAACAACTCAAAGTGCTGGAACACCATGCCGGCCACCGAACGCAGCTTGGGCAGGTTGGTGCGCGGGTCGCCCACCGAAATGCCGTTGACCACGATGTCGCCCTTTTGAAAGGGTTCAAGCGCGTTCACGGTCTTGATCAGCGTGGACTTGCCCGAACCGGACGGCCCGCACACCACCACGACCTCGCCCTTGCCGACTTTCGTCGTGCATTCATCCAGCACCTGAAAGGAGCCGTACCACTTGCTGACCTGGTTGATCTCGATCATCGGGGTATTCGGAAACAGTTGCATCGTTAAACCCTATCGCAGCACGCGGGTGCGCTTTTCCAGCAGTTTGACCAGGCGGGACGCCGTGAAGCAGATCACGAAATACACCACCGCCACGAATAGGTAGAGCTCGACCAGGCGGCCATCGCGCTGGCCGATCTTGGAGGCCGCGCCCAGGAAGTCGGTCAGCGACAGCACGTAGACCAGCGAGGTGTCCTGGAACAGGATGATCACGCGGGTCAGCAGCGCCGGCACCATGTTGCGAAACGCCTGCGGCAGCACCACATAACGCATGCCTTGCCACGGCGTAAGTCCGATGGCCATGCTGGCCGACACCTGGCCACGCGCAATGGACTGGATGCCCGCGCGCATGATTTCGCAGAAGTACGCGGCCTCGAACATCGTGAATGTGATGACCGCGGAATTGAACGCCCCCACGCGCAGCGGCGTCGGCGACCCGACCACCCACGCCGCCATGTACGGCACCAGGAAATAGAACCAGAAGATCACCAGCAAGAGCGGGATGGAACGCATCACATTGACGTAGATGCCCGCCGGTACCGACAGCAGCTTGAAGCGCGACAGCCGCATCATCGCCAGCACCGTGCCCAGCGCCAGGCCCATCACGGCGGCCAGCGCCGTCAGCGTCAAGGTGAACGTCATGCCCGTCTGGAACAGGTAGGGCAGTGCGGTCCCGATGACGTCGAAATCAAATTTTCCCATCGCGATCCCCTACCGACCCAGGCCGGCGGTATTGACGGCGACCGGGCCGCTCTTGCTGGCCGCGCCGATCAATCCGGGCACCGCGATATGCCGCTCAAGCTGGCGCATGCCCAGCACGACCATGCCGTTGAGGATCAGGTAGATCACCGTCGCGGCGGAAAACGCCTCGAAGATGTGGAAGGTGAATTCCTGCATGGACCGCGCCTGGCCGGTCAGCTCCAGCAGGCCGATGGTCAAGGCCACCGACGAATACTTGATGGTGCCCATGAATTCCGAGGTCAACGGCGGCAGCACGATACGGAACGCCTCGGGCAGGATGATGTAGCGGTACACCTGCACCTCGGTCAGCCCCAGCGCGGTACCCGCCTGGAACTGGCCGCGCGGCAACGACTGGATGCCGGCGCGCAGCTGCTCGGCCACGCGAGCCGACCCATAGAAACCCAGGCACAGCACGGCGGGCACAAATTGCCCCCAGGGTTGCGGCATCTGCTTGATCGCCAAGCCCCAGGCATGCGGCAGCAATTCAGGCAGCACGAAGTACCACAGGAACATCTGCACCAGCAGCGGCACGTTGCGAAACAGCTCGACGTAGGTCGCGCCCAACACATTCATCACGCGCGATTGCGCCGTGCGCATCACGCCCAGCCAAGACCCCAGCAACAGCGAAAAGACCCACGCCGTCAGCGCCAGCGCCAGCGTCCAGCCCACCCCGATCAGGATGGTTTCCAGGAAGGTGTGCACGCCGTCCGGCGACATCTCCAGGAAGACGCTCCAACTCCAGTTGTAGTTCATGCCCGTGCCCTAGATGGCGGCGCCGGCCACGGCGCCTTGCCCCAAAACCGCCGCGGGACGCCTGGGCGTCCCGCGGACTACCTGCTGTTTACTCGTACGCCTTGGGGTCACCCGAATCGGTCGGGTTGGCCAGCGCGCGCTTGAGCGCGTCGCTCATCGGGTACTTCAGGTTGATCTGCTTCGGGGGAATCGGCGAATTGAAGTACTTGTCGTAGATGGCGGCGACCTTGCCGGTCTTGATCAGGTCGAGAACGGCATCGTCCACCACCTTCTTGAAGGCGGGGTCATCCTTGGGTTCCATGATGCCGTAGGGCGCCATTTCCAGGCCCTTCTTGCCGATCACGAACGCGTCGGGGTTCTTGGACGAAGCCACGGCGCCGTACGCGATGCCGTCATCGTTGGCAGAACCCGCGGCACGGCCCGATTCCACCATCAGGATGGTTTCGGCGGTGTCCTTGGTGGGCGCCATCGTGATGCCCAGATTGCCCTTGGCGTTCAACCCGGAGATCAGGCGGAAGGTCTGGCCGCCGGCCTGGGCGGCGATGGTCTTGCCGCGAAACGATTCCAGGTTGTTGGGATCGACGCCGCCATCCTTGCGCGCCACCAGCACCACCTGCGCCACGAAGGTCGTGGGCGCGAACGACACCAGCTTGTGGCGGTCCAGGTTGTTGGTGGTGTTGCCGCATTCCAGGTCGATGGTGCCGTTGGCCAGCAGCGGGATGCGCGTGGCCGAGGTCGTCGGGTTGTAGCGCACGTCCAGCTTGGGCAGCTTCAACGCGGCCTGGATATGCTTGGCCACTTCCTGGCAGATCTCCACCGTGTAGCCGATCGGCTTCTGGTTGCCGTCCAGATACGCAAACGGCACCGAGGTCTCGGGGTGCCCCAGGGTGATCACGCCGGTTTCGCGGATCTTGTCCAGGCGGCTGGGGCCTTCGGCGTGGGCGGTGGCCGCGCTGCCCAACAGGGCGGCAGCGACGGAGATCGCGGCAAATGCTTTCATCTGATTCCCTTGGCGCCGTGCAATCGGCGCGTATTTGTATTCACGATCGGCGGCACCGGTTTGGCCGGCGTCCGCCACGTCCCGCGATGAGCCCCGCGGCTGGCAAAAAGTATCAACTAGCAGTATGGTTTTATCCAGTTCCAATCAGGTATTCCTCTATACGGATTTGATATGGCCATTCCACGGATGGGCTTAAGACACATCGAGGCCTTCCGAGCCGTCATGATGACCGGCTCGATGACGGCCGCGGCACGGCGCGTGCACACCTCGCAGCCGCACGTTAGCCGCTTAATAGCGCAATTGGAAGCGATCACCCAGTTTCCCTTGTTCGACCGCAATGGCAGCCGCCTGAGCCCTACGCAAGACGGCTCGCGCTTCTTTCAGGAGGTCGAAAAAACCTTTATCGGCCTGGCCGGGCTGGAGTCGGCGGCAGCCAGCATCCGCTCGTTCAGCGCCAGCCGCCTGAGCGTGGCGGCCATGCCCCGGCTGGCCGGCGGCATGCTGGCGCGCATCGTCGCCGCCTTCAAGACCGAGTACCCGGAAGTGATGGTGTCCATCCATTCGGGAAGCGCCAGCGCGGTGCACAACTGGATCAGCTCGGGCTTTTGCGACACGGGGCTGGCGATGCTGTCGGGCGACAGCCCGGGCATCCAGGTCGAACCCGTGCTGACCATGAGCTGCGTGGCGGTGCTGCCCAAGGGGCACCGGCTGACCAAGCTGAAAAAGCTGAAACCCGCCGACTTCGCGGGCGAGCCCTTCATCGCCTTTCCCAGCGCCACGCCGCTGCGCGAGAAGATCGACGCCGTCTTCAAGGCAGCGAAGGTGGAACGGCAGACCGTGGCCGAAGCGGGGCTGGGCTCGTCGGTATGCGCGCTGGTGGGCGCGGGGCTGGGCGTGGCGCTGATCAACCCTTTGGCCGCGCGCGAAGAGTACGAGGCCAACGGCGTGGAAGTGCGCCCATTCAGCCCGTCGGTGCCGGTGACGGTGGCGCTGCTGTACCCGCCGTATCACACGCGAACGCGGCTGGTCAGCGTGTTCTCACGGTATGCGCATCAGTTGATGCAGGAAGAGATGGCGGATCTGAAGGCGCGGCCGGCGCGGTAGTAGGGGCTGTGGAGCGACGCGTGCGGCTAGCAGCGCGCGGCTAGCAGCGCGCGGCTAGCGGAGTGCGGCTAGCGGCGCGCCACTAGCGGCGTGCAGCGTGCGGCATGCGGCCGCGTGCGGCTGCATGGGGGACGCGCGGGGACGCGCGGTGGGCGAATGAGTGCTACCGCGGCGCTGCTTGGACTCGACCGTCCGCGTGCAGATAACGCATCGTACCGTCGGCATGCATGGCAGGCACGGCCTGACCCTGGCTCCAGCATTGCGCAATCGCGGATGGCACGCCATGCACGCCGTCCCCCGTATGCAGGGCCGCCGGCACGCCGATCCACGCATACACCGGTTCATGCAGCCACGCACCGTTCGCGTCGGCGATGCCGATGTGCAGGCCATCCGGGCTGTGCTCGCTGGCGAGTTCGTTGGCGTGGTCGTTGGCTTGTTCGTTGGCTTGTTCGTTGGCTTGTTCGTTGGCGTGTTCGTTGGCGTGTTCGCAGGTGTGTTCCGGCGCTACGGCGCACAGCCAGCCGTAGGTGCCGTTCCACATCAGGCCGAACAGCATCTGCTGCGTGCAGGGCAGTGTCTCGCGCCGCTCGGCCGTGTCGTAAACGCCCTGGAACCATTCATTCCATTCGCCGTGATCCACGCACCGCAGCACGCGTACATAGCGGCCGACCTGGCCTGCGGGGGGTGGCGTGATGTCGGCGGGGTCGGGCGCGGGCAGCCAGATGATGTCGGCCAGATCGGTATACGCCACGGGAACGACGACATCGCCCTGGCCGTCCACGACGCCGCGACGATCGTCATCGGTCAGGACGCGTATGCGCATCTTGCCGCTTATCCACAAGCCGGCAGGATCGGACTCCGTATCCACGGGCGCCAACCCGGCGTACTGGGCATCCAGCACCAGGCGGCCTTGGGCGTCGATCAGACCGCACAGGTCGCCGCGTTGCGTCACATAGGCGTGCAGCGCGTCGTCCCAGTTGATGTCGTCCCACACGGGCGGGCTGGCCCAGGCCCCGCGCCGGTCGATCAGGCCCCAGCATTCGGCTTGAAAGGCCGGCGCCAGACCGCCTGGGGAAAAGTCGCCGGCTGATCCGAAAGCGGCGGGTATCGCCCACGCCCCCGACCTATCCACAAAGCCGATCTGCTCGCCTATCCGCGCCATCGCCAAGCCCTGTGAATAACTCCATACCTCGTCCAGCTGGCACGGCATCAACAGGCGGCCGCTAGTGTCGATCAGACCCAGCTTGTCGTCCTTGAGAACGGCGGCAACGCCGTCTTCAAAACGCCAGATGGAATCGAATTGCGGTGGCACCACCACGCGCCCGTTCTCGCCGCGTCCTTCACGCACGCCCCATAAGTTGTCCACAGCAAAGCGATGCAGGCCATCGCCAAGGTGGGTGTCATGCCGCTTGGCCGGGGAGCCATTGACGGCCTCTTTGTCGTTGTTGTTGTTGTCGTTGTCGTTGTCGTTGTCGTTGTCGTTGCCGTTGTCGTCGGGATCGTGTTCGTCACTAGCGCAGGCTTCATCGTCGCCGTCGTCGTCCGCGCCCTCGTCCTCGTCCTCGTCCCCATCCTCATCGAAATCTTCATAGCGCACCCGCCGGGCGGGCTCTTGCAGGTCGAAGTAGGGATGCGCCAAGCCGCCCAAGCCGACACGCCAGGCCCATCCGGATTCATCGTCGGCGCCCGTTACGCCCAGCAAGCGCAACACTGCCGCGATATCGTCCGCCCGCATGCCGTCCTGCAAAGCCTGCCAATGATCCGCGCACAACGTCCGCGCGTGCGCCAGGTACGCAT
Organism: Achromobacter sp. B7; assembly: GCF_003600685.1. Classification (NCBI taxonomy): domain Bacteria; kingdom Pseudomonadati; phylum Pseudomonadota; class Betaproteobacteria; order Burkholderiales; family Alcaligenaceae; genus Achromobacter; species Achromobacter sp. B7. The sequence continues at coordinate 5,649 of NZ_CP032084.1, read as the reverse complement.
CCGCGCCATCCGCATGCAGCCATGCCAGCTCATCAAGATTGGCGCTTATCCACAAGCCGGCCACGTCGCCCGGCGCGGCCCCGGCAGCCCGGACCTCCTTGGCAAGCCGCGCATCGATCCGTTCGACCAGGTACGCCACCGCCGCATCCAGCTGCACACAATGGGGCACATCGCCGCTTGCCGCGTGGCCCCGCACGAAGTCCGCCACCAGGCGCAAGCGATCAAGCCCGGCCTGCGCGGGGGCCGCCAACGCCGCCGTGCCCGCATCGCCAAACACGCGCTGGGACGCATCGGCGGCCCGCAAGGTGCCCTCGGCCAGCAACACCTGCCACAAGGTGGGCAGACTGCCGTTAGCACCGGCAAGCGCTTCCGATGACACCGTGCGACCATCCCGGTCCGCCTGCAACGACAACCACGCGCGATTACCCATACCTGCATCCTTCAAGCACATCGGCCGCGCACCGTCCGCGCGCGACCCGTCAAAAAGAAAGGCCAGCCCTTTCAGGCTGGCCTTGGACTGCCGCTGGCAAACGCTTACGCGTCGATGTTGCCCGCCGACAGCGCGTTGCGTTCGATGAACGCGCGGCGCGGTTCCACGTCGTCGCCCATCAGGGTCGTGAAGACCTCGTCCGCCGCGATGGCGTCTTCGATCTGCACGCGCAACAGGCGGCGCACCTTCGGGTCCATCGTGGTTTCCCACAGCTGTTCCGGGTTCATTTCGCCCAGACCCTTGTAGCGCTGCTTCGAGATGCTGCGGTCGGCTTCGCTGCGCAGCCATTGCATGGCTTCGCGGAAGTCAGACACGGTCTGTTCCTTGCGCTTGTCGCCTTCACCGCGCGCGGCCAGCGAACGCGAACCGACCTTGCCCAGGAAGCTCTTGGCGGCCTTGGACAGGATGGCGTAGTCCGAGCCGTTGATGAAGTCAGCGTCGATGATGCTGACGCGCACGTTGCCGTGGTGCATGCGCTGCACCGACAGGCGATGGCGTTCGGTGGCTTCGTCAAATTGCGGCACCACTTCCACGCCGTTGCCGCTGACCGGGTCGCGCATGGCGTCGGCCAGGCGCTTGGCGGAATCGGCGGTGGATTCGGCCGTTTCCAGGTTGATCTCCACGCCTTCGGCCATGGCCGACAGCGCGCCCACGTCGAACACCTTCGACAAACGCGCGATAACGCCGTCGGCCGCCACGTACTGGCTGGCCAGGTCGGTGAGCTCGTCGCCACGGATGATGTTGCCGCCCGAGATGATCTCCGCATCCTTCAACGCCAGTTGCAGCATGAACTGCGCTTCTTCCTGGTCGTCCTTCAGATAGCGTTCTTCGCGGCCAACCTTCACCTTGTACAGCGGCGGTTGGGCGATATACACATAGCCGCGCTGCACCAGCTCGGGCATCTGGCGATACAGCAGCGTCAGCAGCAGGGTGCGGATGTGCGCGCCGTCAACGTCCGCGTCAGTCATGATGATGAGGCGGTGGTAGCGCAGCTTTTCCACGTTGAAATCTGGGCCGATGCTGGTGCCCAGCGCCGTGATCAGCGTCGCGATCTGTTCGCTGGCGATCAGGCGGTCAAAGCGCGCCTTTTCCACGTTCAGCACCTTGCCGCGCAGCGGCAGGATGGCCTGGAACTTGCGGTCGCGGCCTTGCTTGGCCGAACCGCCTGCGGAGTCACCCTCGACGATGTACAGCTCGCACAGCGCCGGATCTTTTTCCTGGCAGTCCGCCAGCTTGCCGGGCAGGCCCGCGCCTTCCAGCACGCTCTTGCGACGCGTCATTTCGCGCGCCTTGCGCGCGGCTTCACGCGCGCGGGCGGCTTCGACGATCTTGTTGCACAGCGCCTTGGCGTCGTTCGGGTTTTCAAGCAGCCAGGATTCCAGCGTGCGGGCCACGGCTTCTTCAACGGCTGGACGCACTTCGCTGGAGACCAGCTTGTCCTTGGTCTGGCTGCTGAACTTGGGCTCGGGCACCTTCACCGACAGCACGCAGGCCAGGCCTTCGCGCATGTCGTCGCCGGACGTTTCAACCTTGGCTTTCTTGGCCAGCTCGTTGTCGGCAATGTACTTGTTGATGATGCGGGTCATTGCCGCGCGCAGGCCGGTCAGGTGCGAACCGCCGTCGCGCTGCGGGATGTTGTTGGTGAAGCACAGCACGCTTTCGCTGTAGCTGTCGTTCCACTGCATCGCCACTTCCACGCCCACCGACACGCCGCCGGCGGCCGACTCGGTGCTGACCGAAAACACGTTCGGGTGCAGTACGGTCTTGGCGCGGTTGATGTATTCAACAAAGCCCTTCACGCCGCCCGAGAACGCAAAGTTCTCTTCCTTGCCCTGGCGCTGATCCACCAGGCGGATCTTCACGCCGTTGTTCAGGAACGAGAGCTCGCGCAGGCGCTTGGAAAGGATCTCGTAGTGGTATTCGATGTTGTTGAAGATGACCGGGTCGGCCAGGAAGCGCACTTCCGTGCCGCGCATGTCCGTCGTGCCCGTCACGGCCAGGGGCGCGACCCGCGCGCCTTGGCGGAATTCCATCTGGTGGACCTGACCGTTGCGGCGGATGGTCAGGCGCAGCCACTCGGACAGAGCGTTCACGCAAGACACGCCCACGCCGTGCAGGCCGCCGGACACCTTGTACGAGTTCTGGTCGAACTTGCCGCCGGCGTGCAGCTCGGTCATGACGATTTCGGCCGCGCTGCGGTGGAATTCGTCGTCCTTGTGGATGTCCGTCGGGATGCCGCGGCCGTTGTCCGTGACCGAGATCGAGTTGTCGGTGTGGATCGTGACGACGATGTCGTCGCAATGGCCGGCCAGGGCTTCGTCGATGGCGTTGTCCACCACCTCGAACACCATATGGTGCAGGCCGGTGCCGTCGGACGTGTCGCCGATATACATGCCGGGGCGCTTGCGCACGGCCTCCAGCCCCTTGAGCATCTTGATCGAGTCAGCGCCGTAGCCGCTGGTCTCGGGAGTGGTGTTCTGCTGATCTGACATGTCTGGTTCGATAACGCTTTAAAGAACGGCCTGGCGGCCGGACCGCCCGCGAGCCCTCAGGCCCGCAAGCGGCACAAACCCACAAGAGGGGTGCGGATCAAATCCGCATGGGCATGACGACGTACTTGAACTGGTCGTCTTCGGGCAGGGTGATGAGCGCCGATGCATTGGCATCGGGCATGACCGACCACTGGATGTTGTCGACTTTCACGTTGGCCAGCACATCAAGCAAATAGCCCACGTTAAAGCCCACGTCCAATGCTTCATGGCCGTAGTCGATGTCGATTTCTTCCTGCGCTTCTTCCTGCTCGGCGTTGGAAGACGAGATCTTCATCTGGTTCTGCGCAAGTTGCAGGCGCACGCCCTTGAACTTGTCGGTGGTCAGGATGGCGGCACGCTGCAGGCTGCCCTGAAGCGCTTCGCGGCCCACCATGAAGTGGCGCGTGTAGTTCGTGGGAATCACACGCGTGAAATCGGGGAACTTGCCTTCGACCAGCTTGGACACCAGTTCCACGTCGCCGAAGCGAAAGCGGATCTGGCCCGGCGCCACATCAATGGAGACCACTTCGTCGGAGTCTTCCAGCAGGCGCTGCATTTCCAGCACGGTCTTGCGCGGCACGATCACTTCGTGGCGTTCGGCGATGCCGTCGGCTTCCGTCGAGCAATGCGCCAGGCGGTGGCCATCGGTGGCGACGGCGCGCACACGACCCGGTTCAAACACCAGCAGCATGCCGTTCAGGTAGTAACGGATGTCTTGTTGCGCCATGGCGAAGTGCACCATGTTGAACAGATGGCGCAGCGTGCGTTGCGGCATCGTCAGCGAGACGTCCCATTGCTCGGGCTGAGCCACGGTGGGGAACTCGCTGGCGGCCAGCGTCTGCAGCGCGAAGCGGCTCTTGGCCGACTGCACCGACAGCTTGTTGCTGGCCAGCGCCAGGCGCACGTCGCCGGTATCCGGCAGCGCTTTCAGGATGTCGAGCAACTTGCGCGCGGCAACCGTGGTGGACTCGTTGTCCTGGCCCACGCCGAAGTCGGCGTGCGTGGTGATCTGTACTTCCAGGTCGGTCGCAATGAAGGCAACCTTGTTGCCTTCCTTGCGCATCAGGATGTTCGCAAGAATGGGCAGGGTATGGCGTCTTTCGACGATGCCCGCCACAGTCGACAGCGGTTTCAGCAATGCATCGCGTGTGGTTTGTACGAGTTGCATGTTCATCCTTTTAGAGTTTGTTCCAACACGTGCAGGGTATGGTTGAGCTCCGCTTGTTTTGCGCGGGCGTCGGAAATCTTGCGTACGGCATGCAGTACGGTGGTGTGATCGCGCCCCCCGAACAGATCACCGATTTCCGGCAGGCTTTTCTGCGTCAGCTCCTTGGCCAGGTACATCGCAACCTGACGCGGCAAGGCGATATTGGCGGGCCGGCGTTTCGAGTACATGTCCGCGACCTTGATCTTGTAGAAATCCGCCACCGTCTTCTGGATGTTTTCCACCGTGATCTGGCCGTTGGACACGGACAGCAGGTCCTTCAGGGCTTCCTTGCAGACATCCACCGTCAGCACGTCGCGGCCGTGGAAGCGGGCGTAGGCCAGAACCTTGCGCAGCGCGCCTTCCAGCTCGCGCACGTTGCTGCGCAGATGCTTGGCAATGAAGAACGCCACTTCCTCGGGCATGGGCACGCCTTCGGACTCGGCCTTGCGCAGCAGAATCGCCACGCGCATTTCCAGCTCCGGCGGCTCGATCGCCACCGTCAGGCCGGAGTCAAAGCGCGAGATCAGGCGGCTGTCGATGCCCGACAGTTCCTTGGGGTACGTATCGCTGGTGATGATGATCTGCTTGCGCTGCGCGACCATTGCTTCGAACGCGTAGAAGAATTCTTCCTGCGTGCGGTTCTTGCCGGAGAAGAACTGGATGTCATCGATCAGCAGCAAGTCCAGCGAATGGTAGTAGCGCTTGAAGTCATCGAACGCCTTGCGCTGGTACGCCTTCACCACGTCGGACACGTATTGGTCGGCATGCACATAGCGCACCCGCACGCCGGTACCGGCAGCGACCATCGCGTTGCCGATGGCGTGGATCAAGTGCGTCTTGCCCAGGCCCACGCCGCCATACAGGAACAGCGGGTTATAGGACGTGCCGGGGTTCTCGGCCACCTGCAACGCCGCGGCGCGCGCAAGCTGGTTCGCCTTACCCGTCACGAAGTTCTCGAAGGTGAGATCCGTATTCAGGCGCGAACGCTCGTACACGATATTGGCTGCATCGGCGTTGACCGCTTGCGCAGCCACCGTGGTGGCGGGGGGGGGAGGGGCGGCCGTAGCCGGGGCCTGCATGGGCGGCGCGCCGCCCGCGGGCTGTGCAGCGGACAGGTGCGATTGATCGGGCTGCGGTGCACGCACGGGCGCGACCGGCATGCGCGGGGCGGCTCCATGAGAAGGCAACTCGAACAAGACCTGTACCGGTCGCTTGAACCACTCCGCGGCCAACGCTTCGATCTGGTGGGAAAAATTCTTGCGCACCCAATCCAGCTTGAAGCGGTTGGGCGCGGCAACGCGCAGCACCGCCTGCGTTTCGTCGTACGCAAGCGGGACCAGCGGTCGTATCCACGCGCTGATTTGTTGGGGGGGGAGTTCCTGCTCAAGACGACTGACGCAGGTCTGCCAGAATTCTTTCAT